>NZ_JAOWCV010000039.1:0-135004 GCF_030336805.1 Citrobacter sp. Cb023
ACACCAGCTTAACCCGCGAACAGGCTATCGAAGTGCTTACCGCTCTGAAAGATGACCTGATCCCTTGCGCGAAAATCCATTACTGAGGCAATCATGAACGCATTCCTCACTTACGACCGCATCGAAGATCGGCGATGGGTTGAGCAGAAACTCACCGAAGAGAAAGAGAAGTGGATCGACGACCGGGCGCAGCAAATCATTGACATGATGCCAAAAGAGCCGTCCGGCCTCTTCCACTTCACGGTCCCGATTGATTCCAGCCCATACGAAGGACTTCGCAGCGATAAAGCTGGCGAGGTCTACAACGATTTCATTTCGGCAGTTGCTTACGCCCAGGCGGAGCACGACTGGGAACACCGTACCGGCTGCCCGTTTTAATTTTTGAGGGGATTAACAATGAGCACTGCACTTTCCACCATGGCCGGGAAACTGGCAGCACGCCTCGGAATGGATGCCGGTACAGACCTGATGAATACGCTGAAGAATACAGCGTTTAAAGGTGGCAACGTAACGGACGAACAGTTTACAGCCCTGCTGATCGTCGCCAACCAGTACGGTCTGAACCCATGGACCAAAGAGATTTACGCCTTCCCCGATAAAGGCGGGATTGTCCCGGTAGTCGGCGTCGATGGATGGGCGCGTATTATCAACGAGCACCCGCAGTTTGACGGCATGGAATTCTCTTACGACAAAGAAGAAGGCGCATGCACCTGCAAGATTTACCGCAAAGACCGTAAGCACCCGACCATCGTCACCGAGTACATGGGCGAATGTAAACGTAATACTCAACCCTGGCAGTCCCACCCTACCCGCATGCTTCGCCACAAGACGCTTATCCAGTGCGCGCGCCTGGCCTTTGGTTTCGCTGGCATCTTCGATCAGGACGAGGCAGAGAGAGTTATTGAAGGAACAACGGCAGAGGTTCACGTGGGCCATGAATCAGATAGCCGTCGCCCGGAACTAATCGCAAAAGGTGAGTCTGCCGCGCGTCTTGGTACCGTCAAGTATCAGGAGTTCTGGGTGGCGTTAAGCGGAGAAGAGAAACAGGTGATCGGCGCAGTTGAGAAGCGCCGCATGTATGACATGAGTCTTGCAGTCGACAGTGCCGAACCTGTCAATGTCGCAGAGATGGAGGCTGAATGATGGAACAACGCACCCCTGAATGGTTTGCTGCGCGCTGCGGCAAGGTCACAGCCAGTCGCCTGGCTGATGTCATGGCCCGTACTAAGTCTGGCTACTCCGCCAGCCGCCAGAACTACATGGCAGATCTGATTTGCCAACGGCTGACCGGGAAGATGGAGGAAGGGTTTTCGAATGCCGCGATGATGCGAGGTACCGAACTGGAGCCAGTAGCCCGTGAGATGTATGCGCTAAATGAGTTCGATGCTGAAATCACTGAAGTTGGACTCATCGATCACCCAGCCATCTATGGATTCGCAGCCAGCCCGGACGGACTTGTTAACGACGACGGGCTTATCGAAATCAAATGCCCCAACACTTGGACCCATCTTGAAACGCTGAAAACAGGTGAGCCAAAGCGCCAGTACATGCTGCAAATGCATGCACAGATGATGTGCACCGGGCGGAAATGGTGTGATTTCGTTAGTTTCGATGATCGCTTGCCGCCTGATCTCGCGTATTTCAAGAAGCGTATTAATTTCGATGAAGAACTTGCGCGAGAAATCGAATCTGAAGTTAAGAGCTTTCTTGCGGATCTGGAATCTGAGATCCAGAAAATAAAATGCCATGGTAAAGCGGCATGAGCAGCGTCGCATGGCAACCGTGGGAAAACCTGTTCCTGCATGAAGTTGGCAGATCAATGCCGGTTCAGATTATCGCAGAAAAACTTGAGCGTTCCGAATCAGCAATCACTCGCCAGGCATCACGCATCGGCGCACCACTTATCAGCAAGATGACCGGAAGAGTATGGACGCCAGCTGAGCTTCATCTCTTTGGTCTGTTCTCAGAGGAAGAGATAGCCAAGGCAACCGGTCGCTCCATTTACTCAGTCAGAAGCAAGCGTAACGCGCTGGCCCGCTCCGGAGGATTAACTATGCGTGAATGGTCAACGGAAGAGTTAGCGATACTCATGCGCTACACCAACGCAGAAGTAGCAGAGATTACCGGTAGGAGTATCGAAGAGGTCGGAGATAAGCGGCTGGCTGTGAATATTGAGCGGAATGGATGGGATGTGAGAAATCCTGAACGGGAGGATTCATGACCGATTATACCGGCAGCAACACGCCAGCGGATCGTCGTGATTTGTGGCGTACACCACCGGCATTGTTCGCGGCGCTTGATGCTGAATTCTGCTTTCAACTGGACGCAGCCGCAGCACCTCATAACGCGCTGTGCCGAAAGTTTATTACCGCCGATCAGAACACGCTGGAAACGCCGTGGGCCAACTACCTCACCATTCCCGGTTACGCCTGGTTGAATCCACCATACAGCGATATCACGCCATTCGTGAAGAAAGCAGCAACGGAGAGCAAAAACCAGATCGGCACCGTCATGCTGGTTCCGGCTGATACGTCTGTCGGCTGGTTCCGTGAGGCTATCGAGACAGCCAGCGAAGTTCGCTTTATCACCGCCGGGCGACTGGCATTTATCAACCCGGTCACCGGTAAATCGGTTTCGGGAAATAATAAAGGATCGATGCTCATCATCTGGCATCCGTACCCGCGTACACAATGCCACTTCGCAACTGTGGAGCGGGACGAACTGATGACTTTCGGAGCGAAACTTCTCGCTCGACGGGACGCAGCATGACGCTAACCAAACGAATCACAAGGTCGCTATGTTGGCCTTTTTATTTTCTCGCGTTCACCTTCAACCGAATTAACCGACAGTTCATGGAGCACTGATTATGAGCGAAAAATTACGAATTGAACTTGGCGATAAGTACGTCGTCACCGGGTCTGCGCATGACCTGATTCTTAACGAGAAGAAGATTTCCAAGGAAGGTAAAAACGCCGGACAGGAAGTGCTTTCTCGCCTTGGTTACTACAGCAAGTTTGAACACCTGGTGCGTGAATTAATGCACAAAGAGATTCTGGAATCCGAAGCGCAGACACTCACTGAATTACGCGACCACATCTATCAACTCAGCGAGAGGCTGGGTAAGGCTGTTGGACTATGACATCAGAAATCATCGATCAGGCCAGTGCTCTCGAAGAGATGATGCGCGACCATGCTATTCAGGCTCACAGACTCAATCACTCAGCAGTATCAGCAACGCACTGTGAGGAATGCGGTGACAAGTTACTTGATGCTCGCCGGAAAGCGTATCCGGGATGCACGATGTGCGTGGATTGCCAGAGCAATATGGAGTTGCGTAAGAAGATTGGGAGGATGTGATGTGGCCCATCTGTAAACACTGCGGACGTATGTGCTGGGGCGGTTGGTGCGTCAAATGTGACAAGCGAGGGTGATGTGATGGATTACAGCAAGATGAGTGACCAAGAAATTAATAAGTTGGTGGCATTCGCTTTGGGCTGCAAAGAGGTCGTTCCTGATATTTTCATGAGCGATGATCGACGGTACGAATTCGACAAACCAAAGAATAAATCAGGTAACAAATTCTTTTTCGACCCGTGCAACAACGTAGCGGACGCTTGGCCGATTATCGTTGATAAGAAAATTGGCCTTAAACCGGTTCGCTGGAATGAATGGAGGGCAGAAGGTGATGATAGTTGCGGATTCCTCTCTTACACGCAAGCAGATAAAAACCCACTCCGCGCCGCAATGATTGTATTCCTCATGATGAAGGAGTCACTCAATGTTCCAGCTAATTCAACGGGGTCAGATATACGCTGACCAGCACGGTTGGCCCGTCATCATCCACAGCTGCACATCACAGATAGTCCGCTACTGGCGACAGGGCCGGATCAACACCGCATCAATAGACCGCTTTAATAACGACTTCGAGCACCTAGACCCACACGAGGCGGCACAGATACGCGCCGAACTTGAAACAGCAGAACACTTAAAACGCCTCCGCGCTATGCGTGCGGCATGAGGAGAGATATGAGCACCATTCAGGATATTCGCAACAAGTTAGCCGAGCTAGTTCCAGAGGCTCATCAGGTAGCTTGTTCTCTGGAAATCGGCGATGAGAGAACTGAAGCCTTCGAATTATACGAGGCACTACGACGACTTCAACGCCGAGGCGCTGCAAGCGACATGCTATCCGCTACAAATCCACTTCTCGCAGATTGTCACGAAGGTGATGACGAAGATTGGTGGGACGATGAAGACGACTGACGCAACTGATAGCCAGTTATGAGCTGGCTATTGGGTGCGAATGCACTGCCACGTTATCCCCCATTTGCCCTCCATTGTGAGGGCATTCTTTTACAGGTGAACCAATGAAGAAAGGATTTCTATTGCTGAGCGTTCTGGCGCTTTCGGCATGTGATGTCAATGATGCTGACGTAGCCAGTCGTAACGTTAGTAAGGCTGCAGATAACTTTGAATCTCAGCGCCGCTTTGTCTTCTATAACGGCATCACCGGCGAATTCATGCTGGAAATTACCGGCTTATGCTCGAAAGACAATACCAGCACCGATCGGACGCTGGGAGTAATTTGCAAAACTGGTCCAGATGTATACAAAAAGCACATGCTTGGCCTGTCAGATAACGTCACATGGTTTATGGAGGATTTGAGCGGAACAAACGCCAGCGTCAATCACTACCGTGTGACATTCAAACCATCAGTAATTATTCCTGATATCGAAGTCAGATAAACAACTCTGCACCCGGCCACAGTGCCGGGTTCTTTTTGCCTGGAGAAAACCATGACTCGCGAAGAAGCCATTAACAAACTCAAGATTTTGCAAAGGATGGGAGATAAGGAAATCGCTCATTGCAACGCTGACGACGTGATCTGCGAACTTCTGAAGGCGCTTGGTTATGAGGATGTGGTTAAGGAATACGACGAAATAGATAAGTGGTATGCATAGGAGAAAACCATGAGCGACATTATCCAATTGACGCCCAATAAGTGGGTATCCGAAGAAGTTCTGATGGCTATTACTGGCCTGACAAAGAACGCGATCAAGTCAGCACGCACAAATTCATGGATGGAGGGTCGAGAGTATCGTCACTATTCCGGAGACTGTCAGCCAAAGGAGAACTCCCCTATCCTCTACAATCGACACGAAGTCGATAACTGGGTTGAGCGTCAACGACCGGCGATCCCGCGCCAGAAATCTGCTTAAATACCCTCCCCCACTAAACAAACGCAGGAGATTTTATGTCTGGTTATCCAACTGGAGTGGAGAACCACGGCGGCACTTTGCGCATATGGTTCATATATAACGGGAAAAGGGTCAGGGAAAGCCTTGGCGTTGTTGATACTGCAAAGAACAGGCGCATTGCTGGAGAGCTTCGCGCCTCTGTTTGTTTCGCTATAAAAACGGGTGCATTCGATTACGCCAGACAGTTCCCACAGTCACCCAACCTGAAGAAATTCAATATCGCGCCGCCGGGGATAACTGTTGCTGAACTGGCAGCTAAATGGCTGGAGCTTAAGAGAATGGACTTAACCCTTAACGCCCATCTCCGATATGTATCGTATATCACGATCGGAACCGACATTCTCGGAGGCGGCCGGATGGTTGACTCTATAACTCATGAGGATGTGCTTAACGTAAGGAAGGAATTACTGACCGGCTACCAGATATGCGGTGCGCACCAGAAAAACAGGTCAGTGAAGAAAGGGAGGACGGTAAGGACGGTTAACGTCTATGTTACCTGCATGAAGGGAATGTTTGATTTTGCGGTTTTGAATGGATACATAAGCAAATCACCATTTGCTGCAGTTACTCCACTCAAAAAATCTAAGTCAGATCCGTCGCCGCTTACCCATGATGAATACCATCGCTTTCTTGAGAAATGCCCATGCGAACAGATACGGAACCTATGGAAGCTTGCGTTTAATACTGGCATGCGCCATGGTGAGATATGTGCTCTTGCATGGGAGGACATCGACACTAAAAACTGGACGATTCGCATCAGCAGGAACCTTGCCATTTCCAATCATTTCACGCCACCAAAGACAGAAAGTGGTAACCGGACAATCAACCTCACCACTCCGGCTATCGAGGCACTGAAAAGCCAGATGGCTTATACCAGGATGGGGAAACAACATCAGATAGACGTTCACCTCAGAGAGTTTGGCAGAACTCGCCGGGATGAATGCACATTCGTTTTTGTTCCCAGACTTACGGCAAGGAATGGAAAAGGAGGTGAATGGTACTCACCCGGGTCATTCTCTGGAACGTGGAACAACATCTTAAGAAGGAGCGGAATTCCCCACCGCAAGTCATATGAGTCTCGACACACATATGCTTGCTGGGCATTAAGCGCCGGAGCCAACCCCAACTTCATTGCGGCTCAAATGGGGCATACGTCAGCACAGATGGTTTACAGCGTTTACGGTAAATGGATGACAGACAACAATGACAACCAATTGGCAATATTGAACGCGAATTTTGGAGGTAATACCCCACAGATGCCCCATGCTCAAAACGAGTAGAAACAAAATCCTTTAACCTCATGGAGTTAGTCCGCCCATGAAGGTTTGTTCAGGATATGATCCTGCCAGTCACGCACTTCCGATTCTTTCACCGCAATATGACGAACTGAGATACGTTCACCGTGCATCGCCGCTTTTGATCCTGTCAGCAACGGGTGCCACTCCGGCAGCCCTTTTCCTTCTGCGAGCAGACGATAGGCGCAGGTCATCGGCAACCATTCAAAAGTCGGCAGATTATCACGCGTCAGTTTGATGCAGTCAGGCTCGTACTCGAATCGACGTTCGTAATTACGACACTGGCAGGTTTTAATGTTGAGCTGACGACAGGCGACATTGGTAAAGTAGATTTCGTCAGTGTCTTCATCCATCAGCTTATGCAGGCAGCATTGACCGCACCCGTCACATAATGACTCCCACTCGGCATCGGTCATTTCATCAAGGGTTTTACTTTGCCAGAAAGGTATGTCGCTCATCAGGGTTTCCGCTATTGCAATAAAGCTGCACCTTATAACCAGTCTGGCACGCTGATGCAAGTTTTGCCGCCCGAAAAGGCGGCAAGCAGAGATTACAGCACGCGGGTTGTTAGCGTTTGACCGTGAAAACTGATGGCCAGTTCGTCGCCGCTGCTTAAAGGTCCCACGCCTGCTGGCGTTCCCGTTAGCACCACATCGCCCGCTTTGAGGGTAAAGAAACAGCTCATATAAGCAATCAAGGGAACGATGTGATGGATCATGTCCGCCGTGGAGCCGTGCTGACGTGTTTCACCGTTGACCGTTAATCCAAGCATCGTATCCTGCGGATCGCCATTAAATTCCGCCACCGGAATAAATCCAGACAGCGGGCAAGAATTATCAAAACCCTTCGCTTTTTCCCATGGCTGCCCCGCCTTCTTCATTTTGCCCTGAATATCGCGCAGGGTCAGATCCAGCGCGACACCATAACCGGCGATGGCTTTACGCACATGATCTTCTGTCGCTTGCCGCAGGGTCGCGCCAATCAGCACAGCCAGCTCAACTTCATGGTGGACAGACCCCATATCAGATGGGATCACCAGCGGCTGGCGCAAATCGCACAGCGCGGTTTCCGGTTTAATAAACAGAACCGGTTCTTCCGGGGTGGTTCCGCCCATCTCTTTAATATGGTTGGCATAGTTACTCCCTACGCAAACCACCTTACTCACCGGATAATCCAGCAGAGCACCATGCCAGTTGTGATGTTGATACATTACTTTCCCCTAACGTAGTCATAGATTTCAGGTACTGCATCGATGGAACGTGCTGCTGCCGGATGCAGTTTAACGTTTAGCATCTGGTGTATTTTGTTTTGCCGCTGCCAAATGCTGTTTAAGTAAATCTTCTGGCGGCGGAGGTATTTGTAAATAATAGCCCTGCTCGGTCAGGGCCTGTTTTACTTTTTCAAGATCGGCATTAACTAATTTTTTTCGCCCATCAAGCGGTAACATCATTGCCAGCGTCGGCTGACCAAATCCTCTCATCAGTTCTTCAGGAACGCGCGAGAAATCGTCTTTTTTTTCGACATATAAATAGGTCTGGTCACGTTTGCTGCTTCGGTAGATCACACAAAACATATCTTTTACTCTGAATTCACGGAATGGTGGCTTGCCTCAATATAATACTGACTATAACATGCCTTATAGTCTTCGGAATATCACCCCGCGCTGGGGATGATAAATAGCAAATTGAGTAAGGCCAGGATGTCAAACACGCCAATCGAGCTTAAAGGCAGTAGCTTCACCTTATCAGTGGTTCATTTACATGAAGCAGAACCCGAGGTTATTCGTCAGGCGTTGGAAGACAAAATCGCGCAGGCACCAGCTTTTTTAAAACATGCTCCCGTGGTGGTTAACGTGAGTGGTCTTGAAAGCCCGGTAAACTGGTCAGCGCTGCAGAAAGTTGTCGCGTCTACCGGATTGCGCATTATTGGCGTTAGCGGATGCAAAGACGCCAGACTAAAGGCAGAAATCGACGAAATGGGTCTTCCTTTACTGACTGAAGGTAAAGAAAAAGCTATTCGTCCTGCGCCTGTTGAGGTCCCGGCTCCCGTCGCTCCGCCGCAAAACGTTACTCCCATCACAAAAACACGATTAATAAATGTGCCGGTTCGTTCCGGTCAGCGCATTTATGCTCCACAATGTGATTTGATTGTTACAAGCCACGTCAGTGCGGGCGCAGAGCTTATCGCTGATGGCAATATTCATGTTTATGGAATGATGAGAGGCCGTGCGCTGGCAGGTGCAAGCGGCGATCGTGAAGCGCAAATTTTTTGTACCCATCTGACGGCAGAACTGGTGTCTATCGCAGGTGTTTATTGGCTGAGTGATAAAATCCCAGCAGAATTTTATGGCAAAGCGGCCCGTCTGCAATTAGCAGAGAACGCTTTGACAGTTCAACCGTTGAATTGATCCCTTTTTAACAAGGAATTTCTATGGCACGCATTATTGTTGTTACTTCGGGTAAAGGGGGCGTTGGCAAAACCACCTCCAGCGCGGCCATCGCTACAGGTTTGGCCCAGAAGGGAAAGAAAACTGTCGTTATTGATTTTGATATCGGCCTGCGTAACCTCGATCTGATTATGGGTTGTGAACGCCGCGTCGTTTACGACTTCGTCAACGTTATTCAGGGCGATGCGTCGTTAAATCAGGCGTTAATCAAAGATAAGCGTACCGAAAATCTCTTTATCCTTCCGGCCTCACAGACTCGCGATAAAGACGCGCTGACGCGTGAAGGCGTCGCGAAAGTTCTGGACGACCTGAAAACGATGGAATTCGATTTCATCGTCTGCGACTCCCCGGCGGGTATTGAAACCGGCGCGCTGATGGCCCTGTATTTTGCCGATGAAGCGATTATCACCACTAACCCGGAAGTCTCCTCTGTACGTGACTCTGACCGTATTCTGGGTATTCTGGCGTCGAAATCTCGTCGTGCGGAAAACGGTGAAGATCCGATTAAAGAGCATTTGTTGCTGACGCGCTACAACCCTGGCCGCGTAAATAAAGGTGACATGCTGAGCATGGAAGACGTACTGGAAATTCTGCGAATCAAGCTGGTTGGCGTGATTCCTGAAGATCAGTCAGTCCTGCGCGCGTCTAACCAGGGTGAGCCGGTTATTCTCGACATCAATGCTGATGCCGGTAAAGCCTATGCTGATACCGTAGACCGTCTGTTGGGAGAAGAACGTCCTTTCCGCTTCATTGAAGAAGAGAAGAAAGGTTTCCTCAAACGCCTGTTCGGAGGATAAGTTATGGCATTACTGGATTTTTTTCTCTCGCGGAAAAAGAGCACAGCGAACATCGCTAAAGAGCGACTGCAGATTATTGTTGCGGAACGTCGTCGTAGTGACGCCGAGCCACATTATTTACCGCAACTGAGGAAAGATATTCTCGAGGTTATCTGCAAGTATGTACAAATTGATCCCGAAATGGTCACCGTACAGCTTGAACAAAAAGACGGCGATATTTCTATCCTCGAACTTAACGTGACATTACCTGAAGCTGAAGAGTCTAAATAACGGCTTTGCTCAGTGAGTTATAGTTGCAAAAAAAGGCAGATTATTCTGCCTTTTTTATTTTCAGTTTCTTGCCAGGCTGTTGCGGATTTATTCCAAAGTAAACTTTGGATAGTTTTCGGCAAAATAGCGGCGCAAATACTCAACCGTAATACGGATTTTTGCCGACGTCGCCAGCCGAGAAACATAAACCGCCCATATATTTGCTGGTTGATAATACTCGGGTAATACGTGTACCAGATGTCCACCGGCAATGTTGTCGCAAACGTCCCACCACGAACGCAGGGCAATTCCCTGCCCATCAAGACACCACTGATGTACCACTTCGCCATGATTAGACGACAGAGGCCCCGTAACTTTAATTGAGTGAGCGCCCTCTTTATTACGCATTTGCCAGATGCCAAACGGATGGTCGCGCTCTTTGATAACCAGACAAGGAAAAGTGGAGAGATCGTTGAGTTGCTTCGGCGTCCCATGCTGCGCCACAAATTCCGGCGAGGCGCACAGAATACGGTAGTTAGTCGCCAGCTTGCGGGCAATCAGGTTCGGCGCGATATCATCCCCGATACGAATATCAAGATCGACGCCCTCATTCACCATATCCACCAGGCGGTCTTCAACATCGAACCTCAGTTCTAGCTGCGGGTACGCTTTTGCCAGCGCAGACAGCGCCGGAGCCACCACCCGACGGCCAAAACCAAAGCTACTAATAATACGTAGCATCCCCTGCGGGATCTGCCTGGCATCCGACAACTCGTCCATCATCTGATCGACATCCTGCAGGATCCGCTGCGCCCATTCGTAGATCCGCTCCCCCTCTTCCGTGATGGTTACACGCCGCGTTGTCCGGTGCAGCAGCACCACGTTCAGTGTCTGCTCCAGCAGGGCTACTCGCTTACTGATAAAAGCCGGTGATACACCCAGTTCCTCGGCAACGGCGGCAAATCCTGCCCGACGGGCAACCAGCATAAAGACGCGTAAATCATTTAGCAGCGGCAGATTATTCATGATCTGTGTTTTATGTTTCACCAGTTAGGGGGATTAACTATTAATCAGTCAATTATAGGATAAGGGGAAAGTCAATTTTGATGGCGTACAAGTGAGAGCTGCTATGAAGAAAACCTGTCGTATTGCCGCTATCCCCGGAGATGGCATTGGTAAAGAAGTGCTGCCTGAAGGCATTCATGTGTTACAGGCAGCCGCCGAGCGTTGGGGGTTGTCGCTCAGCTTTGAGCAAATGGAATGGGCCAGCTGCGAGTACTACGCCCATCACGGTAAAATGATGCCGGATGACTGGCATGAGCAGTTGCAATCCTTTGATGCTATCTATTTTGGCGCCGTTGGTTGGCCGGACACCGTACCGGACCACATCTCTTTATGGGGCTCGCTGCTTAAGTTTCGCCGCGAATTCGACCAGTACGTCAACCTGCGTCCGGTACGCCTGTTCCCGGGAGTCCCTTGCCCACTGGCGGGCAAGCAGCCAGGCGACATTGATTTCTACGTCGTACGCGAGAACACCGAGGGAGAATACTCTTCTCTCGGCGGACGCGTGAGTGAAGGGACGGAACACGAGGTGGTTATCCAGGAGTCGGTCTTCACCCGTCGCGGCGTGGATCGTATATTACGTTACGCTTTCGAGCTGGCGCAAAACCGCCCGCGCAAAACCCTGACCTCGGCGACCAAATCCAATGGTCTGGCCATCAGCATGCCTTACTGGGACGAGCGTGTTGAAGCAATGGCGGCTAACTATCCTGAGATCCGTTGGGATAAACAGCATATCGATATACTGTGCGCCCGCTTTGTGATGCAGCCGGAGCGCTTTGACGTTGTGGTTGCCTCCAACCTGTTCGGCGACATCCTCTCCGATCTGGGTCCGGCCTGTACCGGGACGATTGGCATCGCGCCTTCTGCCAACTTAAACCCGGAACGCACCTTCCCGTCCCTGTTCGAGCCGGTGCATGGTTCGGCCCCCGATATTTACGGAAAAAACATCGCCAACCCGATTGCCACTATCTGGGCTGGCGCCATGATGCTGGACTTCCTTGGCAACGGTAATGCCAACTATAAGGCTGCCCACGACGGTATTCTGGCGGCAATTGAGCACGTTATTGCCAGTGGCCCGAAAACGCCGGATATGAAAGGCAGCGCCACCACGCAACAGGTGGGAGAAGCCATCTGTCAGGCACTACGTTAGAGGTCAAACCACGAAATATGAGCCGCGTCACTGACGCGGCTTTTTTATGCGTTTTGTGGAGCCAATAACCTGCGCTAATTCACCTTTTATTATTTCCGTTCCGTGTTTTATTGCTTCACGCATCGGGCAATTGTTTAATTCATGTAAAGAACAAATAATAAAATTGTTAAATATAAAGTAACTCATTCTACCCCTACAGCATGATAACAACGACAGGCTAATGCCATACGCGGGCAACTGTGCCCAGGAGATCCCATGTTGAGCAACGTCAAGAAAAAAGACATGCCGCTGATAGCCATCAGCCTGGTGGCTATTCTTTTCATCGCCGCCACACTTAGTCTCTTCCCTCAGCAGTCTGCACAAGTCGCAAATACCCTTTTTAACGGCGTTACCCGGATGCTGGGTTCCGCCGTGCAGATCCTCGTTCTGATGGCTATGGGTCTGGTCGTCTGGCTGGCTACCAGTAAATACGGCAACATCCGTCTGGGAGAAGGTAAAGCGGAATACAGCACGCTCTCCTGGCTGTTTATGTTTATATGCGCCGGATTAGGCTCCTCCACGCTCTACTGGGGCGTTGCTGAGTGGGCCTATTATTACCAGACCCCGGGTCTGAATATCGCGCCGCACTCGCAAAAAGCGCTGGAATACAGCCTGCCTTACTCCTTTTTCCATTGGGGGATCAGCGCATGGGCGACCTACACGTTGGCCTCATTAACCATGGCCTACCACTTCCATGTGCGTAAAAACAAAGGACTGAGCCTGTCCGGGATTATCGCCGCCATTACCGGCGTGCATCCGCAGGGTGTCTGGGGTCGCCTGGTTGACCTGATGTTCCTGATCGCGACAGTTGGCGCGTTAACTATCTCTCTGGTCGTCACCGCCGCCACCTTTACCCGCGGTTTGTCTGCCCTGACGGGGTTACCGGATAACTTCACGGTGCAGGCGTTTGTGATCCTGTTCTCTGGCGGCATTTTCTGCCTGAGCTCCTGGATTGGCATCAATAACGGTTTGCAACGTCTGAGCAAAATGGTCGGCTGGGGGGCGTTTTTACTGCCGCTGCTGGTGCTGATCGTCGGCCCGACCGAGTTCATCACCAACAACATCATCAACGCCATCGGCCTGACGACACAAAATTTTTTGCAAATGAGCCTCTTCACCGACCCGCTTGGCAACGGTGAGTTCACCCGTAACTGGACGGTGTTCTACTGGCTGTGGTGGATATCCTACACGCCGGGCGTGGCAATGTTTGTCACTCGCGTATCCCGTGGTCGCAAAATCAAAGAGGTTATCTGGGCATTAATACTCGGTAGCACTGTTGGCTGCTGGTTCTTCTTTGGCGTGATGGAAAGCTACTCCATTCACCAGTTTGTGAACGGCGTGATCGACGTACCGCAGGTTATGGCGACGCTGGGCGGTGAGACAGCCGTACAGCAAGTGTTGATGTCGTTGCCTGCCGGGAAACTGTTTCTGGTGGCGTATCTGGCGATCATGATTATATTCCTCGCCTCACACATGGATGCTGTGGCCTACACCATGGCGGCCACCAGCACGCGCAACCTGCAGGAAGGGGAAGATCCGCAGCGCAGTCTTCGTCTGTTCTGGTGCGTGGTCATCACCCTGATCCCATTATCAATTTTGTTCACCGGCGCGTCCCTGGAAACCATGAAGACCACG
This sequence comes from Citrobacter sp. Cb023, assembly GCF_030336805.1. Classification (NCBI taxonomy): domain Bacteria; kingdom Pseudomonadati; phylum Pseudomonadota; class Gammaproteobacteria; order Enterobacterales; family Enterobacteriaceae; genus Citrobacter; species Citrobacter sp. Cb023. The sequence continues at coordinate 13,932 of NZ_JAOWCV010000039.1, forward strand.
GTGGTTCTGACCGCTCTTCCATTCCTCGCCATCCTGTTGGTGAAGGTTGGCGGTTTTCTGCGCTGGGTACGGCAGGACTATGCCCACGTTCCTGCGCATCAAATTGAAAGCCATCTTCCCGAAGCGCCAGTTGACGTCCCGGTCGCGCCACCGGCCGGGACACTACTCAAAGGCGACAATTAAGCGCCAGTACAAAAATCCTCTTACTCACAAATTAAAGGTATTCCAATGAGCAATCTGAGCCCTGATTTTATTCTGCCGCAAAATTTCTGTGCCAACCCGCAGGATGCCTGGACTATCCCGGCCCGGTTTTATACCGACCATCAGGCTTTCGAACACGAACAAGAGAAGGTGTTCGCTAAAAGCTGGATTTGCGTCGCCCACAGTAGCGAACTGGCGAAACCCAATGATTATGTTACCCGAGAAGTGATTGGCGAGAATATCGTGCTGGTACGTGGGCGCGATAACGTGCTGCGGGCCTTCTACAACGTCTGCCCGCATCGCGGTCATCAGTTGTTGAGCGGTGAGGGGAAAGCGAAAAATGTGATTACCTGCCCTTACCACGCATGGGCGTTCAAACTTGACGGCAATCTGGCGCATGCGCGTAACTGCGAAAACGTCGCCAACTTCGACAGCGAAAAAGCGCACCTTACACCGGTACGTCTGGAAGAATATGCCGGATTCGTGTTTATAAACATGGATCCGAACGCGGGCAGCGTGGAAGAACAACTCCCTGGTCTTGCAGACAAAGTTATCGAAGCCTGCCCAGACGTGCATGACCTGAAACTTGCTGCACGTTTTACTACCCGTACCCCAGCCAACTGGAAGAATATCGTCGATAACTATCTGGAGTGCTACCACTGCGGTCCGGCCCATCCAGGTTTTTCCGACTCGGTCCAGGTTGACCGTTACTGGCATACCATGCACGGCAACTGGACGCTGCAATACGGTTTCGCCAAACCTTCAGAGCAGTCATTTAAGTTCGAAGAAGGGGTTGATGCCGCCTTCCACGGTTTCTGGCTGTGGCCGTGCACCATGCTCAACGTGACGCCAATCAAAGGCATGATGACCGTTATCTACGAATTCCCGGTAGATGCGGAAACCACGCTGCAAAACTATGACATCTACTTCACCAACGAAGAGCTGACCGAAGAGCAGAAACAACTGATCGAATGGTATCGCAACGTCTTTCGTCCTGAAGATTTACGTCTGGTTGAAAGCGTACAAAAAGGGCTGAAATCGCGCGGGTATCGCGGCCAGGGACGCATTATGGCGGACACCAGCGGCAGCGGCATCTCCGAGCATGGCATTGCCCATTTCCATAATCTGGTCGCCCAGGTTTTTCAGGAATAACCCGGGGCTTTTACGACAGGTTCCGGCGCGTCGCTGAGCCGCGTCGGACAGATTTTTTAGGGAGGCCGCAATGTCTGATTATCAAATGCAAGAAGTCCGGGTCAGCCGGATTGAGACGATTACCGCGCAGGTAAAATGCTTCACTTTAACGGCGACCTCAGGCCAGCCGTTGCCTGCGTTTCAAGGTGGCAGCCATATTATCGTGCAGATGCGCGATGGCGAGAATCTGTACAGCAATGCGTACTCGCTGATGAGTTCACCACGCGATACGCGCGCCTATAAAATCGCCGTACGCCTGGAGGAGGCGTCCAAAGGCGGCTCACGATATCTGCATCAAAACGTGAAGCCCGGCGACACGCTCACGATCTCCACACCAAATAATCTCTTCGCCCTCGCTCCTCAGGCACAAAAACATCTGTTAATTGCCGGAGGTATCGGCATCACACCGTTTTTATCGCAACTCCCGGAGCTGGAACAATCTCAGACGCAATGGCAACTGCACTATTGCTCTCCCAGCAAGGAGACCTGCGCGTTTCATGACGAACTCATGCAACACCCCAGCGCCAATCGCATTCATCTGCACCTGTCGAACGCAGGCACCCGCCTCGATTTAGCCCGTCTGCTGGCAGATGTTGAACCCGGCACGCATATCTACACCTGTGGCCCTGCGGTGCTCAACGATGCTGTCAGAGAAGCGGCTTCCCGCCTTGGGCTGGACAGCAATACGCTACATTTCGAACAATTTGCCGTGGAAGAGAAAGGCGGCGACGCCTTCACCCTGGTGCTGGCGCGTTCCGGGCGCGAGTTTGTGGTCCCGGAAGAGATGACCATTTTGCAGGTTATCGAAAATAACAAAGCCGCCCGGGTTGAGTGCCTGTGCCGGGAAGGTGTTTGCGGCACCTGCGAAACGACGATTCTCGAAGGGGAAGCGGATCACCGCGATCAGTATTTCAGCGACGACGAAAAAGCCAGCCAGCAAAGCATGCTCATCTGCTGCTCGCGCGCCAAAGGTAAGCGCCTGGTGCTCGATCTGTAGCGTTGCGCAGGCCGGGTCAGCAAACGCGCGACCCGGCGAGCCTGGTGACTTACTGCGGGTATTCCTGCAGCAGCGCGTTGAGGCGATCGGACATCAATTCGCCACGCCAGCCGGAAACCAGCTCTGGCAGGGATTGCTGCGGCTTTAATTTCCAGTGCCAGTTGAGCAACTGGTTGATCTGGCGACGCGAAGCAAGAAGTTCGACGCTGAGATTATGTTCCGCACTCACCTCGGCAACCAGCGCTTTGATGGCTTTGAACGCCTTGCGATACCCTGGCATATCCATCAAATTCAGCAGCGGCTGCGGTAGCGACTCTTCCGGTAAAGCCTGGGCCTTTTCCACCAGGGCGATCAGCGTTTTACCGTGGAAACGAATTTCGCTCCCGGAAAGACCCAGGCTATCCAGTTCACCCAGACTGCCCGGCATATAACGCGCCACCGCCCACAGGTGCTCTTCACGCACCACGAAGTTTACCGCCAGATCGCGCTCGCGTGCTTTACGCAGTCGCCAGTCGGCAAGCAATTGCAGGCAGGCTAGCTGACGGGTGCGCAGTTGCCATGCGTTGGTGATGTCACGCCAGGCGTCTTCTGGTGCCAGAATCTCCTGGCGACGCTGCTGCATTAAGCGGCATTCGTCCAGCGCAGCTGGCAGCCAGCCGCTGGCTTCGGTTTCAGCCATCAGTTTTGTGGTGATCGGTAACAGATACCAGACGTCAGCCGCCGCGTATTCGCACTGACGCTCGGTCAGCGGTCTGGCCAGCCAGTCGGTACGCGATTCGCTTTTGTCGAGCGCCACACCCGTAAACTCTTCCACCATCGAGGCGAAGCCCCACGACAGCGGACGACCGCAAAACGCGGCCAGGATTTGTGTGTCAATTAACGGCTGCGGAAGTTCGCCAAAAGCGTTGAGAAACACTTCCAGGTCTTCACTTCCCGCATGCAGGAATTTGGTGATGGCGGTATCACGCAGAATATCGCGCAGGGGCGACCAGTCGGTGATCCCTAGTGGATCAATCAGAGCAACGTGTTTGCCATCAAACAGCTGGATCAGCCCCAACTGCGGATAATAGGTACGTGTGCGAACAAATTCGGTATCCAGGGCTATCGCCGGAAATTCACGGACGGCTTCGCACAGCGTGGCTAACGCGTCGTCCGTGGTGATCATTTGATAATTCAAATCGTGCTCTCTTAGGTTTGCGCCAAAAAAAACGCCGGTTTACCCGGCGTTTTCTGCTGGCTGACTTAACGCTCAGCCTTTATTGTCCACTTTGGCGCGCGCTTCGTCACGTAATTCTCGTCGCAAAATTTTACCGACGTTAGATTTCGGCAACTCGTCGCGAAACTCCACCAGCTTCGGTACTTTATAGCCCGTCAGGTGACGACGGCAGAAAGTGATAAGCGCCTCATCAGTTAACGAGGCATCTTTCTTCACCACGAAAATTTTCACCGCTTCACCGCTGCTGCCCGACGGAACGCCGACCGCAGCCACTTCCTGTACGCCAGGATGTTGCATAACCACGTCTTCAATTTCGTTTGGATAGACGTTAAAGCCGGACACCAGGATCATATCTTTCTTACGATCGACAATACGCAGGAAGCCTTCTTCATCCATCACCGCAATATCGCCGGTGTGCAGCCAGCCGTCTTTGACGATTTCGTCGGTGGCGTCTGGTCGCTGCCAGTAGCCCAGCATCACTTGCGGACCTTTCACGCACAGTTCGCCCGGTTCTCCCGGCGGCACTTCGTTATCGTCGTCATCCACCAGTTTGACCTCGGTGGAAGGAACCGGTAACCCGATACTGCCGCTGTGGTAGTCGATATCGTGAGGGTTGACGCTCACCAGAGGGGCACACTCCGTCAGGCCATAGCCTTCCAGCAGATACTGACCCGTCAGCTTCACCCAACGTTCAGCTACCGCCTGTTGAACCGGCATCCCGCCGCCAGCCGAAAGGTGCAGTGACGAGAAGTCCAGTTGTTGGAACTCTTTGTTATTCAGCAGCGCGTTAAACAGCGTGTTGACGCCGGTCATGGCGGTGAACGGATACTTCGCCAGCTCTTTTACCAGTCCCGGAATATCACGCGGGTTGGTAATCAGCAGGTTTTGACCGCCCAGCTCAATAAACAGCAGGCAGTTCATCGTCAGCGCAAAAATGTGATACAGCGGTAGGGCCGTCACCACCAGTTCTTTACCCGGATGCAGCAACGGACCATAAGTGGCGTTAACCTGCTCAAGGTTAGCCAGCATGTTACGGTGCGTAAGCATCGCGCCCTTCGCCACACCGGTAGTCCCCCCGGTATATTGCAGGAACGCCAGATCTTCCGACACTACTTCGGGTTTCACATACTGCATGCGATAACCGTTTTGCAGCGCACTACGAAATGAGATGGCATCCGGCAGGTGATATTTCGGCACCAGACGCTTGATATACTTGACGACGAAGTTAACCAACGTCCCTTTGGCGGTCGACAGCTGATCGCCCATACGCGTCAGAATCACGTGTTGCACCGACGTTTTGTCGACGACTTTTTCCAGCGTGTGGGCAAAGTTAGACACGATGACAATCGCCGACGCGCCGCTGTCGTTGAGCTGATGTTCCAGCTCGCGAGGCGTGTACAGCGGGTTCACGTTCACGACGATCATGCCGGCACGTAAAATCCCAAACAGTGCGACCGGATATTGCAGCAGGTTCGGCATCATCAATGCGACGCGATCGCCCTTCTTCAGCCCGAGTCCCTGTTGCAAATAGGCCGCAAATGCCCGGCTACGCTCTTCAAGCTTGCGGAAGGTCATCACCTCCCCCATGTTTACAAACGCGGGCTGATCGGCATACCGTCTTACTGAGTGTTCAAAGAGTTCCACCAGGGATTGATAACGGTCAGGATTGATCTCCGCAGGAACACCAGCGGGATAACGGTTAAGCCAAACCTTTTTCAATACATCACCTCTAAAATGCGTATTCGTCGTCATCACAACCCCAGGCAATAAACAAACTGTTAACATAATATTAACTCAGCGTACCAGTTTGTTTATTACACAACGACAAGGTTGCGAAGCACGTCACTATTTATTTTTCTTATATCCACGTTAATGCAGAAACAGCGGACGAGCCGCTGTTTCTTTTACTCATAAAACAAAGAGTTACTCAGTTACTATGGTCTGAACCTGTGCCGGGCCGGGATTGTACCATCCCCATCCGCCGTAGCCACCGTAAGGCCAGCCACGCGCACCGTAGAACCAGGGGTCGATCGGCTGAGGCGGCATAACAATTTGCTGAGTAATATGCCAGCGTTTGTAGCCAGTTACCTGCATCAGCATGAATTTATACGGCGTATTACCGATTTTTCCATCCACAGTACCGCTAATCGGACCGACGACGGTAACCAGTTGACCGCGGAAGTCCACCGGGTCGAGGAAGCCATTTACATCAGCATAAATTCGCCCGCGGGAGGCTTCGCCCAGCACCGGTCTCGCCCCGCTATCAAGAGGAACAGTGGCAATTTCCAGACGGGATTTCCCCTGCTGGTTCTGAATATCCACCACTTTACCGCCGAAACGCGCTTCCTGTCCGACATACAGCTGCGGGGCATTCATCACCCGCACCAGATCCTGCTGCGGCGTAGGGCTCGAACCTTTAATCGCGTCCGGGATGGTGACACAACCGCTAAGCATTAACGCGAATGCGCCCACCAACACACCTTTCAATAACTGCTTTTGCACCGCCATATTGCGACTCCCTTTTCTTAGCTTCTGCCTCGACCAATTCACCATGCTGCGCACTGACGGCTGTGCGAATTGACCAGGGATGTACTACTAAGATTCATTCTTTACCGGGAAGTTTCTTCCATGCCACGGTGTTACGTAAATAAACCGGTTCCGCATGTTCAACCGCCACGGTCTTACCGGCAGCCAGCATTTGCGTGGCAACAGGCAGCATATCTTCAGCCGCCGGAAGCAAAACGTCGCCATCGCTCAGCGTCAGACCACTGTCTTTACCGAGCTCAGGCCAGGCAGGCCAGCCCGTTCCGACCGTTACCCACTCGCCAGACAGTTGCAGTAAACGCGCATGCACCTGCTCGGGGGTTAGCACCGCTTCGGTTTCTTCACCGTGCCAGTTGCCGTGCTCATCACGCAGGTATTCGGCCCAATAGACTTCGCCCATTCGCGCGTCGATCGCGGCCAGTACGCGGGTCGCGCCCGACTTACGCCAGGCACCCTGCGCCATTGTTGCCAGGGTGGAAACGCCGATCATCGGTAAATTCGCGCCTAACGCCAGCCCCTGAGCAATGCCAATCCCAATACGTACACCGGTGAAACTGCCAGGACCGCGACCAAACGCCAGAGCGTCGATATCGGTTAACGTGAGATCGCCAGCGGCCAGGATTTCCTCAACCATTGGTAAAATTCGTTGGGTGTGTTCTCGTGGGCAAAGCTCGAAATGAGCCTTGGTAGTACCGTCATTCCACAGGGCAACAGAGCACGCCTCTGTGGCGGTATCGATAGCCAGAATTCGCATGGGTGTTTGTGATCAGGTCAATAAATTTGGCGCGCATCTTACCACACTCCGTAACAAATTACTCAGTCGTTGGTATGGCAAGAAAACGAACAGCGCGAGCAATATCACGTGTCCGCGGTGCAGGCGGAAGGCTTGCCAGGAAAGTGGCACCGTAAGGTCGCATCACCAGACGGTTGTCGCAAATCACCAGCACCCCGCGGTCGTCGGCGTCACGAATCAGACGCCCCACGCCCTGTTTCAGGGTGATTACCGCATCCGGCAACTGAACGTCTTCAAACGGATCGCCGCCGCGCAAACGGCAGTCCTCCATCCGCGCTTTTAACAGCGGATCGTCCGGCGAGGTGAACGGCAGTTTATCAATAATCACCAGCGACAACGTATCGCCACGCACGTCCACCCCTTCCCAGAAGCTGCTGGTGGCAACCAGTAACGCATTACCTGCGCTGACAAACTGCTGTAACAGTTGCCCTTTACTGGTTTCGCCCTGCAGCAGCACGGGAAGGGTCATGGTGGCGCGGAATTGTTCCGCCAGATCGCGCATCATCGCGTGCGAGGTACACAGCATAAAACAGCGTCCGTTGTTCGCTTCGATAATGGGACGCAGCATGGATGCCAGCTGACGCGCCGCTCCCGGTTGGTTGGTTTGCGGGAGATTACGCGGCACGCACAGCAGCGCCTGGCGGGTGTAATCAAATGGGCTTGGCAGCAGCATCGACTCGGCATCTTCAATACCCAGCCGCGCGGTGAAATGATGAAGGTCATCGTTTACCGACAGCGTCGCGGAGGTAAAAATCCAGCAGCCCGGCTTCTGTTCCATCACTTCTTTGAATTTATCCGCCACCGTGAGCGGCGTCAGCGCAAGGGTGAAATGGCGCGAGGTGCATTCATACCAGTAGCTGAAACCTGGCTGGTTGATCTCTTTCAGGCGCTTCAGACGAGCACGGTAAAGCGTGGCACGTTCAAACGCGGCATCCAGCAAGGCGGAACGTCCGAGAGACAGTTTCGCCACGTCGTAACACAGCTCCAGCGTGTCATCGAGCAACAAAAACGCGCGCTGTACGCGCGGGTCGGCCAGCAGTTCCCGCAAGTTTCCTCGATAGCCCGGCTCGCCCAGTTGCAGGCGGAAGTCCTGCGCGCTTTGCGCCAGTCGGTCAGCGCATTTTTGAAGCTGCTGAGTGTCTTTCAGCTCGGTGCGATAGGCAATGGTGATGTCTTTCGCCAGATCCAGCAGTTGGCGACTGGAGAGCGATTGACCAAAATACTGGCTGGCGATATCCGGTAACTGATGCGCTTCATCGAAGATCATCACTTCAGCTTCCGGGATCAGCTCGCCAAACCCACTCTCTTTTACCACCATATCAGCGAGAAACAGATGGTGGTTTACCACGACGACATCTGCATCCATCGCCTTCTTGCGCGCTTTCACGACAAAGCACTCTTTGTACAGCGGGCAGTCGCTCCCAAGGCAATTATCATTTGTGCTCGTCACCAGCGGCCAGGCCTGAGAGTCTTCCGCCACGCTGACGCAGGTGCTGATGTCACCATCAAGGGTTTGATTTGACCAGGAGCGTAGCAGAATGACGTCACTTAAAGTCTGTACCGGCAGGTCACCGCCCGCCAGCGCCTGTTGTTCGAGACGCTCAAGACACAAATAGTTTGAACGCCCTTTCAGTAGCGCCAGTTTACCCGTGAATTCCAGAGCCTTCGCTACTGTGGGTAAATCGCGGCTGTATAGCTGATCCTGCAACGCCTTCGAGCCCGTGGAGACAATTACTTTCTTTCCGGCACGCAGCGCGGGGGCAAGATAAGCGTAGGTTTTACCCGTTCCTGTTCCGGCTTCGACAACAAGCGGCTGTGATTTTTCGATAGCATGACTGACGGCGAAGGCCATCTGCCGCTGTGGTTCACGCGGTTTAAAACCGGGTATCGCTTTAGCCAACTGACCGTCTGCTGCAAAATCGTCCGTCACACTGCCCCCTGTTCATTTGAACAGGGATTATGTCAGGCCAGCGGCTCTTTCGCCAGTTGAAGAGGTGACGTGGACACAACATTATGGCAGTCTTGGCGCAACCCGAAGCCATTATGAAAAAACGTAAATGAGGAATGATTTATGACGATTGTGCGCATTGATGCCGAAGCGCGTTGGTCCGACGTGGTTATCCACAACAACACGTTGTATTACACCGGCGTACCGGAAAATCTGGATGCCGACGCCTTTGAGCAAACGGCAAATACGCTGGCGCAAATTGATGCGGTGCTGGAAAAACAGGGCAGCAGCAAGTCACGTATTCTTGATGCCACCCTGTTCCTGGCGGACAAAAATGATTTTGCCGCCATGAACAAAGCCTGGGACGCATGGGTTGTTGCTGGTCACGCGCCGGTACGTTGTACCGTTCAGGCCGGGTTAATGAACCCGAAATACAAAGTTGAAATTAAGATTATCGCTGCGGTATAAGCGGCGTTATTCGTCTTCATCTTCAAAACGCGCCACGATCCGCTCGCCGGTATGACTGGCGCGTAATTCAGCAGCCACTTTCGTAATCGCCTCGCCACTGCTCATCCCCTGGGATATCAGTTCATGAATGCGTTCAACCGCCTGTTGCTGCTGATCGTGCGTGAGTGAAGGTAAACCTGCAATCATGGTGAACTCCTGCTAAATTATTAGCGCTAATTATTTCATGCTACCCGGCACATAGCCAGTGAAGTAGCAACGAGTCAGGACTGATGAAGACGTTATCTCCCGCTGTAATCACACTCCCCTGGCGTCTGGACGCCGCTGAGCACTATTTTGCCACATTAAGCCACCAGCCCTGGGCAATGCTTTTGCATTCAGGCCATGCCGACCATCCGCATAATCGCTTTGATATTCTGGTCGCCGACCCCATTACCACGCTGGTCACACATGCAGAAGAGACCGTTTTGCATGACCATCACGGCACTATGCAAACGGTTGATGATCCGATGACGGTTTTACGTTCGGCGCTGACATCGCTGACTATTCAGCCCGATTATAATCCCGATTTTCCCTTCCAGGGAGGCGCATTGGGTCTGTTCGGTTATGACTTAGGCCGTCGTTTTGAATCTCTGCCAACGGAAGCCGAACAGGATATCACGCTACCGGACATGGCGGTTGGCATTTACGATTGGGCGCTGATTGTCGATCATCAGTTGCAAAGGGTGTCGCTACTTAGCCACTCCGATGTACAGGCACGACGCCGTTGGCTGGAAAATCAACAGATACCCGTGCGCGAACCGTTTTCGTTAACATCCTCGTGGCAGTCCAACATGACCCGTGCGCAGTATGGTGAAAAGTTCCGTCAGGTGCAGCGTTATCTGCACAGCGGCGATTGCTATCAGGTCAATCTTGCCCAGCGTTTTCAGGCGCATTATCAAGGAGATGAGTGGTTGGCGTTTGTACGTCTCAACCATGCGAACCGCGCCCCGTTCAGTGCGTTTTTACGTCTTGAGGAAGGGGCGATTCTCAGCCTTTCACCTGAACGTTTTATTCTGCTGGAAAACCAGCACATCCAGACGCGCCCGATTAAAGGCACGCTGCCCAGACTTGAAGATGCCGATGCCGATCGTCTACAGGCTCAATCACTGGCGAACTCCCCAAAGGATCAGGCGGAAAACCTGATGATCGTCGATTTAATGCGTAATGATATCGGCCGCGTTGCCGAACCCGGTTCGGTACAGGTTCCGGAACTGTTCGTTGTCGAACCGTTCCCTGCCGTTCATCATTTGGTCAGCACCATTACCGCGCGTCTGCCAGAGTCATTGCACGCCACTGACCTGCTGCGCGCCGCCTTCCCCGGCGGCTCTATTACCGGTGCGCCAAAAGTGCGGGCAATGGAAATTATTGACGAACTGGAACCGCAAAGACGCAACGCCTGGTGCGGTAGCATTGGCTATCTGAGCTTTTGCGGCAATATGGATACCAGCATCACCATTCGCACGCTCACAGCCACCAACGGACGCATTTATTGTTCCGCTGGCGGTGGCATTGTGGCGGACAGCCAGGAAGATGCGGAGTATCAGGAAACGTTTGATAAAGTGAATCGTATTTTGCACCAACTGGAGAACTGACACGTGGAATACAGCAGCCTGACGCTTGATGATTTTTTATCGCGCTTTCAACTCCTGCGCCCGCAGGTTAATCATACTGCGTTAAACCAGCGTCAGGCCGCCGTACTGATCCCCGTCGTGCGTCGTGCACAGCCGGGGTTACTGTTAACTCAGCGTTCCGTTCATCTGCGCAAGCACGCCGGACAGGTCGCCTTTCCCGGCGGCGCGGTGGATAGCAGCGATGCCTCGTTAATTGCCGCCGCCCTTCGCGAAGCGCAGGAAGAAGTGGCGATCCCACCATCCTGCGTGGAGGTAATTGGCGTTCTGCCGCCGGTCGACAGTGTGACCGGTTTCCAGGTCACGCCGGTGGTAGGCATTATCCCGCCAAATTTGCCGTATCGCGCAAGTGTTGATGAAGTTTCCGCCGTGTTTGAAATGCCGCTGGCACAAGCCCTGCATTTAGGTCGTTATCACCCGCTGGATATCTACCGTCGCGGCGATTCACATCGTGTATGGCTTTCCTGGTATGAGCAATATTTCGTCTGGGGAATGACCGCCGGAATAATTCGTGAGCTGGCGCTGCAAATTGGCGTCAAGCCCTGACTATACTTATCTTTACGCACACCATAGACAACTTGAAACTCAGGTCACAACATTAGTAAAACCGCGGTTATCTATTAGTTTAATTCATGTGAATAGTTAAGCCGATCGCCGCGTTCCCTCTTACACTATGCGCAGTTATAACATCGTTACTGGAAACCCCAGTCGCCCTGTAGGAGTATTATCGTGATTAGTCTATTCGACATGTTTAAGGTGGGGATTGGTCCCTCATCTTCCCATACCGTAGGGCCTATGAAGGCGGGTAAACAGTTCGTCGATGACCTGGTCGAAAAAGGATTACTGGACAGCGTTACTCGTGTCGCCGTCGACGTGTATGGTTCACTGTCGCTCACGGGTAAAGGTCACCATACCGATATCGCCATTATTATGGGTCTGGCGGGCAATGAGCCTGCTACCGTAGATATTGACAGCATCCCCGGATTTATCCGCGACGTGGAAACGCGTGGACGCCTGCTGCTTGCGCAGGGTCAGCACGAAGTGGATTTCCCGCAGAATGACGGAATGCGTTTTCACAACGGCAACCTGCCGCTGCATGAAAACGGAATGCAGATCCACGCGTACAGTGGCGAAACCGTCATTTACAGCAAAACCTACTACTCTATCGGCGGTGGATTCATCGTTGATGAAGAACATTTTGGTCAGGATGCCGCGGGCGAGGTCAGTGTGCCTTACCCGTTCAAATCCGCCACCGAAATGCTGGAATACTGCAACAGCACCGGCCTGTCTCTCTCTGGCATGGCGATGCAGAACGAACTTGCTCTGCACAGTAAAAAAGAGATTGAAGAATACTTTGGTAACGTCTGGCAAACCATGCAGGCTTGTATCGATCGTGGTATGAACACCGAAGGCGTGCTGCCGGGTCCGCTGCGCGTTCCTCGTCGTGCTTCAGCCCTGCGTCGTATGCTGGTTTCCAGCGACAAGCTGTCCAACGATCCGATGAACGTGATCGACTGGGTGAACATGTTCGCGCTGGCCGTTAACGAAGAAAATGCCGCGGGTGGTCGCGTAGTTACTGCGCCAACCAACGGTGCCTGCGGTATCGTGCCTGCGGTACTGGCCTATTACGATCATTTCATCGAGTCCGTCAGCCCGGATATCTATACCCGTTATTTCCTGGCGGCCGGCGCGATTGGCGCGTTGTATAAAATGAACGCGTCTATCTCTGGTGCAGAAGTGGGTTGTCAGGGTGAAGTGGGCGTAGCCTGTTCCATGGCTGCCGCGGGTCTGGCTGAACTGTTAGGCGCAAGCCCTGAGCAGGTATGTGTTGCTGCTGAAATCGGCATGGAACATAACCTCGGCTTAACCTGCGATCCGGTGGCGGGACAGGTACAGGTTCCGTGCATCGAACGTAATGCCATTGCGTCAGTGAAGGCGATCAACGCTGCGCGTATGGCAATGCGCCGTACCAGCGCTCCGCGCGTCTCGCTGGATAAAGTCATTGAGACCATGTACGAAACAGGTAAAGACATGAACGCCAAATACCGTGAAACGTCACGCGGTGGCCTGGCAATCAAAGTTCAATGTGACTAATACTTATTTTTCGCCCATCTGCGACAGATGGGCGAATTTGCCCCCTCTCCCTCGTCTGGCGTAATTTTCCCCACTACACTTGCTCTGTTGCTGTTGGCTACTGTGACCAACGGCTTATCGGGCGGCCCGCATGCAAACAGCGCAAAGGATCATCAAGAACTATCGCCGGAATCGCTTAATCGTCTGCACACTATGTGCACTACTGACGCTCATTCTCACATTAACTGTCCGATTTATTTCGGAGCGTAATTTAAATCATCGCAATACCGTTACCTTTGCCAACCACGCCGTTGAAGAGTTGGATGACGTGCTTTTGCCCCTACAGACCGGACGCGATGTACTGCTACCGCTGATTGGGCTTCCCTGCTCAGTCGCGCGTTTACCTCTGAGTAAGCATGCAGCCAGACTGCAAACGGTACGTTCTATCAGCCTGATTCAGAGCGGGGTCCTTTATTGTTCCAGCATTTTTGGCTATCGCAATGTGCCTATTCGCCAACTGGAGCCTGAATTACCCAGTCGGGAGCCGCAATTGCTGCTGTCTACCGACCATTCGTTGATTAAGGGCAGTCCGATTCTGACGCAATGGTATCCAGCATCTGCCGATGGCTCAGATGGCGTGCTGGAAATCGTTAACATTGATTTATTATCGTCCATGTTGCTTGAACCCCAGCCACCGCAAATTACCCATGCCAGCTTAACCGTCGGTAATCGCCATTTGCTATATGGACAGGGTGTTGTCGATACGCTACCTGAACTGGATAATGAAAAACGCTACCAGCTCTCATCGCAACATTTCCCCTTTACTATCAGCGTCACCGGTCCGGGTGCCAGCGAACTGGCTATAAAACATCTACCAACACAACTGCCGCTGGCGGTGATCCTAAGTTTTTTAGTGGGCTACCTGGCATGGCTGGCGACCGCCAGCAGAATGAGCTTCTCCTGGGAGATAAATCTGGCCCTTGCTGCACGGGAATTCGAGCTGTTTTGCCAGCCGCTACTTAATGCGCAAACCCAGCAATGTATGGGAGTGGAAATCCTTTTACGCTGGAATAACCCGCGCCAGGGTTGGATCTCTCCCGAAGTGTTTATTCCCATCGCAGAGGAGCACAACCTGATTGTGCCGCTTACCCGTCATGTCATCGCAGAAACCATTCAGCAACGGCACGTATTCCCGATGAGCAGCCAGTTTCATATTGGGATAAATGTTGCCGCCAGCCATTTTCGTAACGGTACGCTGCTAAAAGATCTCAACCAGTACTGGTTCAGCCAGCACCCTATTCAGCAGTTGGTTATCGAACTCACCGAGCGCGATGCGTTGCTGGATGTGGATTATCGGGTCGTGCGCGAGTTAAATCGGCTTGGCGTAAAGCTGGCAATTGACGATTTCGGCACCGGCAACAGCTCGCTCTCCTGGCTGGAAAAGCTTCGCCCGGATGTGCTGAAGATAGATAAATCATTTACCTCAGCAATCGGGACAGACGCCGTGAACTCAACCGTCACAGACATCATTATCGCTTTGGGGAAAAAACTGAATATAGAACTGGTGGCGGAAGGCGTTGAAACACAGGCGCAGGCACAGCATTTGCGCCGACACGGCGTACATTTATTGCAAGGATTTTTGTATGCAAAGCCGATGCCGCTGCGCGATTTTCCCAAATGGCTGGCGGGCAGCACGCCGCCGCCCGCCCGGCATAACGGGCGACACAGTATGCACGTTATGCCGTTTCGCTAACCCCGCTTACTCGTCTTCGTCGTGAGCGGGTTGTTCTTTAACAATGCGAACTAAATCCACACGATAGTCATTGGCTTCGACAATCGTAATGCTCAACGGTGCAACATCGATAACATCACCTACGCGTGGAATATGGCCGTTAGCGGCAATGACTAAACCTGCCACCGTGGCGATGTCTTCATCTTCATTCACTAACGTATCCACGTCCAGCGCCTGTTGCAACGCATGCAGATCGGTACCACCTTTCACCAACCAACCGCCTGCATCAGCAATAATTTCAGGCGTTTCATCGGCATCAGGGAATTCACCGGCAATAGCTTCTAATACGTCCAACGGTGTGACCAGACCCTGGACTACACCAAACTCGTTAGTGACGATAACAAAGCTGCCGCGAGCGCGTCGCAGAACACCTAACAGATTGATAGGGTCCAGCGTTTCCGGGACAATAATAGCCGGAGACGCAGAGGCAATGGCCGCCACATCCACACCGTCTTCCAGCGCGACCAGCAGCTCTTTTGCACGCACAATACCGATGATTTCATCCAGTTCGCCACGACACACCGGGAACAGGCTGTGTGGTGACGAGAGCAATTGCTCGCGAATTTCCTCCACGCTCAGGTCTGCATCAACCCAGCTAATTTCGCCACGAGGCGTCATAATGCCGCGTAATGAACGCGACGCCAGAGACAGGACGCCGTTGATCATATAACGTTCTTCTTCCACAAATGCGCCTTCCGGGACGGGAACCGGCACTGGGTTGTCGGATTCCATCTGCACGCTGGCCTGACTTTTACCCCCCATCAGACGCAGGATTGCATCGGCAGTGCGCGCACGCAGCGGCAGCGTCGACTGGTGGCGAATAAAGTTCCGACGGGCAATCTGGTTAAACAACTCAATGATGATTGAGAAGCCAATCGCCGCATACAGATAGCCTTTCGGAATATGGAAGCCAAACCCTTCGGCAACCAGGCTCAGACCGATCATTAACAGGAAGCTCAGACACAGCACCACCACCGTCGGATGTTGGTTCACAAATCGTGTCAGCGGCTTAGAAGCCAGCAGCATCACGGCCATAGCAATCACGACCGCCGCCATCATCACCGGCAGATGGTTGACCATACCAACCGCCGTAATAACGGCATCCAGCGAGAACACCGCATCGAGGATGACAATCTGCGTCACAACAACCCAAAAACTCGCATACCCTTTTGCCTGGCCGGTATCATGTTCACGGTTTTCCAGCCGCTCATGCAGCTCTGTCGTGGCCTTGAACAAGAGGAAAATCCCCCCCAGCAGCATGATCAGATCGCGCCCCGAGAACGAGTAGTCCATTACCGTAAATAGCGGCTTAGTTAGCGTCACCATCCACGAAATCACGGACAACAAGCCCAGGCGCATAACCAGTGCCAGTGACAAACCGATTAAACGCGCTTTATCTCGCTGTTTTGGCGGCAGCTTATCAGCCAGGATCGCAATGAAGACCAGGTTATCAATACCCAGAACAATTTCGAGAACGACAAGCGTGAGCAAACCCACCCAAATCTGCGGGTCCATTAATAATTCCATGACAAGCTCCTGCTTAAGGAATGACCAAACTGCGCGCTGAGGATCTCAGGCGTTGAAGCGATATGCAGAGAAAATTTGTGGCAAAAAGTGCCAATCTGACAGGCTTGATACGGCCTGATAGTGAAATGACGTCGGTGACGATCCATATGGTGAGCTACTGCCCTATACTCCTGAGTAATTAAACCGATGCTAAACATAACAGAGACAACCGTTTTTTAGCAAAGATTTACCTTCCTTTGCAATAAGTTGTTTCGGAGATATTTTACCCTTCGAAATTTCTTTTTATCGGAAGTTAAATTACGGATCTTCATCACATAAAATATTTTTTTCGATATCTAAAATAATTCACGAAAATCATAGGTTTTTCTTTGTAACCCTTATCTGAATCGATTCGATTGCGGACGACGATTCAAATACATCTTCACGTTGATGTGTTAACGATAATAAAGGAGGTAGCAAGTGACCATTGCTATTGTAATAGGCACACATGGTTGGGCTGCAGAGCAGTTACTTAAGACAGCAGAAATGCTGTTAGGCGAGCAGGAAAACGTCGGCTGGATCGATTTCGTTCCAGGCGAAAATGCCGAAACGCTGATTGAAAAGTACAACGCTCAGTTGGCAAAACTCGATACCAGTAAAGGCGTGCTGTTTCTCGTTGACACATGGGGAGGCAGCCCGTTTAACGCTGCGAGCCGCATTGTCGTCGATAAAGAGCATTACGAAGTCATCGCCGGTGTGAACATTCCCATGCTGGTTGAAACCTTCATGGCGCGTGATGACAACCCCAGCTTCGATGAATTAGTAGCACTGGCCGTTGAAACCGGTAGCGAAGGCGTGAAAGCGCTGAAAGCAAAACCGGTGGAGAAAGCCGCTCCAGCCCCAGTCGCGGCGCCAAAAGCAGCAGCTCCCGCCAAACCGATGGGGCCGAACGATTATATGCAGATCGGCCTGGCGCGTATTGATGACCGCTTAATCCATGGTCAGGTAGCAACTCGCTGGACCAAAGAAACCAACGTAACACGCATTATCGTCGTCAGTGATGAAGTTGCCGCCGATACCGTGCGTAAAACGCTGCTGACCCAGGTTGCACCTCCGGGTGTGACGGCGCATGTGGTTGATGTCGCGAAAATGATCCGCGTCTACAACAACCCGAAATATGCAGGTGAGCGTGTGATGCTGTTGTTTACCAACCCGACCGACGTAGAACGTATCGTTGAAGGTGGTGTGAAAATTACCTCTGTAAACATTGGCGGTATGGCTTTCCGTCAGGGTAAAACGCAGGTAAACAACGCAATTTCTGTCGATGAAAAAGACATCGAAGCCTTCAAGAAACTCAACGAACGCGGTATTGAGCTCGAGGCTCGTAAGGTTTCTACCGATCAGAAACTGAAAATGATGGATTTGATTGCCAAGGTGAAATAACGCCCTGGCATTTACTTAGTTTTCACACTTAAGTCTGTATAGCAATAGGAGAAGTACAATGGAGATTACCACTCTTCAGATTGTGCTGGTGTTCATCGTCGCATGTATCGCGGGTATGGAGTCGGTACTCGATGAATTTCAGTTCCACCGTCCGTTGGTGGCCTGTACGCTGATTGGTGCCGTTCTCGGTGATATGAAAACCGGTATCATCATCGGTGGTACCCTGGAAATGATCGCCCTGGGCTGGATGAACATCGGTGCTGCGGTTGCACCTGATGCCGCATTGGCCTCAATTATCTCTACCGTTCTGGTTATCGCGGGTCACCAAAGCATTGGTGCAGGTATCGCGCTGGCTATCCCACTGGCAGCAGCAGGCCAGGTACTGACCATCATCGTTCGTACTATCACCGTAGCATTCCAGCACGCAGCGGATAAGGCGGCAGAAAACGGTAACCTAACGGCGATCTCCTGGCTGCACGTATCCTCCCTGTTCCTGCAGGCTATGCGTATCGCTATCCCGGCGGTAATCGTGGCGATTTCTGTTGGTACCAGTGAAGTTCAGAGCATGCTTAATGCCATTCCGGAAGTTGTGACCGGCGGTCTGAACATCGCAGGGGGTATGATCGTAGTGGTTGGTTATGCGATGGTCATCAACATGATGCGCGCAGGCTACCTGATGCCATTCTTCTACCTCGGCTTCGTCACCGCGGCATTTACTAACTTCAACCTGGTTGCTCTGGGTGTGATTGGCGCAGTAATGGCTATCCTCTACATTCAGCTGAGCCCGAAATATAACCGCGTAGCCGGTGCACCTGCTGCTGCGGCTGGCAATAACGATCTCGATAACGAACTGGACTAGCAGGTGAGCGAAATGGTTGATATGACTAAAACTACCACCGAGAAAAAACTCACTCCGAGTGACATTCGTGGCGTGTTCCTTCGTTCTAACCTGTTTCAGGGTTCCTGGAACTTCGAACGTATGCAGGCGCTGGGTTTCTGTTTCTCCATGGTGCCGGCTATCCGCCGCTTGTACCCGGAAAACAACGACGCACGTAAGCAGGCTATTAAGCGTCACCTGGAATTCTTTAATACCCATCCGTACGTAGCGGCCCCCGTATTGGGAGTTACGCTGGCGATGGAAGAGCAGCGTGCAAACGGCGCAGAGATTGACGATGGTGCCATCAACGGTATCAAAGTTGGTCTGATGGGACCGCTTGCAGGCGTGGGCGACCCGATCTTCTGGGGTACCGTACGTCCGGTATTCGCCGCACTTGGCGCAGGTATCGCGATGAGCGGCAGTCTGCTTGGACCACTGCTGTTCTTCATCCTGTTTAACCTGGTTCGTCTGGCAACCCGTTACTACGGTGTGGCATACGGCTACCGTAAAGGTATCGATATCGTTAAAGATATGGGCGGCGGCTTCCTGCAGAAACTGACTGAGGGGGCGTCAATCCTCGGCCTGTTTGTCATGGGGGCATTGGTTAACAAGTGGACGCACGTAAACATCCCGCTGGTGGTTTCCACCATCACCGGTCAGGATGGTCAGACTCGCGTCACCACTGTGCAGACTATCCTTGACCAGCTGATGCCGGGTCTGGTTCCTCTGCTGTTGACTTTCGCCTGTATGTGGCTGCTGCGTAAAAAAGTGAACCCGCTGTGGATCATCGTTGGCTTCTTCGTCATCGGTATCGCGGGCTACGCTGTCGGACTGCTCGGCCTGTAAG
Source organism: Citrobacter sp. Cb023 (assembly GCF_030336805.1). NCBI lineage: Bacteria > Pseudomonadati > Pseudomonadota > Gammaproteobacteria > Enterobacterales > Enterobacteriaceae > Citrobacter > Citrobacter sp. Cb023. The sequence continues at coordinate 33,495 of NZ_JAOWCV010000039.1, forward strand.
ACTGTTGTACACCGCCGGGGGCTTGCCCCCGGTTTTTCTATTTAGAGGGTTGAGGATTCATGACTATCACGGACCTGGTGCTGGTTCTTTTTATCTTTTCGCTGCTGGCGTATGCCATTTACGATCAGTTCATCATGCCCCGCCGTAATGGCCCTACTCTGTTGTCTGTCGCCCTGCTTCCTCGTAGCAGAGTCGACAGCGTTATCTTCCTTGGCTTGATTGCTATTCTTATCTACAACAACATCACCAGCCACGGCGCGCAATTTACTACATGGTTATTATGTGCACTGGTATTGATGGGACTGTATCTGTTTTGGATCCGTACGCCAAAAATCATCTTCAAACAGAAAGGCTTTTTTTTCGCCAATGTCTGGATTGAATATAACCGGATTAAAGAGATGAATTTATCTGAAGACGGTGTCCTGGTGATGCAATTAGAACATCGAAGATTACTGATTCGCGTACGTAATATAGACGATCTCGAAAACATATATAAACTTTTAATTTCAAATCAGTAAGTTACAAATATAGCCTGAACTATGTTTTTTATATATCCATTCAAAAATAAACATAGCTAAGGCTATATCCTACTGCTCATAATGTTATTTATTTTAACGTTTTATTTATAAATAAATCTAAATGAAAATCGTTTTCAATTAGAGGCCAAATATTATTTCTGCGTTTCTTGTTTTATATTCTCAAAATATGTTAAGGTTGCGCCCGTCGTTGGGGAGTAGCCGATTTCCAGATTCCGGAAATGTACGTGTCAACATACTCGTTGAAAAACGTGGCGCGTACGGACTGATCTTACAGATTCAGTCAGGCGAGACCATAGGCACATCAACTGCGATGCATACCTGAATGGCGCTGTATTTACAGTGATTCCAGCCTGTATGCATGGTTACTGGGGGCAGTGATGTGTATTATGGATACCCCGGTCAGGACGCTGTTATGAATCTCACCGCTACTGTTCTTCTTGCTTTCGGCATGTCGATGGATGCTTTCGCTGCATCAATTGGCAAAGGCGCCACCCTGCATAAACCCAAATTTTCTGAAGCACTGCGCACCGGCCTTATTTTCGGCGCCGTTGAAACGCTTACGCCGCTCATTGGCTGGGGCATGGGTATGCTCGCCAGCAAATTTGTACTGGAGTGGAACCATTGGATCGCCTTCATTCTGCTGATCTTTTTAGGCGGACGAATGATAATAGAAGGTTTTCGCGACGACGGGGATGAAGATGAAGAGCCACAGCGCCGCCATGGCTTCTGGCTGCTGGTCACCACCGCCATTGCAACCAGTCTCGACGCAATGGCCGTCGGGGTGGGTCTGGCTTTCCTGCAGGTCAACATTATTGCCACAGCGCTGGCCATCGGCTGCGCCACGTTGATTATGTCTACGCTCGGCATGATGATCGGTCGTTTCATTGGCCCGATGCTGGGCAAGCGAGCTGAAATTTTGGGCGGGGTGGTACTGATAGGTATTGGCGCCCAGATCCTCTGGGCACACTTCCACGGTTAATTCAGGCGCTGCCAGATATGAATACTAAAGTCTGTCTGGCAGTCAAACGTCGTTTTTCCGGCTAACGTTTCCCACACTTCCGGCTTTGCCCGCCAGGCGAACGGCGTCATTTGCAGTAACGCAACGGCCTCGCTACCTTTGAGCTGCATCTGATACCCCAGCGCAAGACTCTCTTGCAGAACAAAACCGTCCAGTTGCTCAGTGTGTGGCGCATGCAAACGCACCTCATCATAAATCAGCCCTTTCAGCTCCATTAAATGACGCGAACCCGGCGTGGCGGTAATAACCCAGCCACCCGGTTTGACCACGCGAGCCAGCTCCGGCGCTTTACAGGGCGCGTAGATCCGGATGATGGCATCCATTGACTCGTCGGCAAACGGCAGGCGATGGCTGGAGGCAACGCAAAAGGTCACCTGCGAATAACGACGGGCTGCGGCCTTAATCGCCACTTTAGAAACGTCAAGACCAAAGGTTGTACAGCCCGTCAGCGCATCGGCAAACGCATGGGTGTAATACCCTTCCCCACAGCCAATATCCAGGATCGCCGCATCTTCTGAACTCAACCTCTGGGTGAGCGCATCCACAATTGCTTCGCGCAGCGGCTGATAGTGTCCGGCATCGAGAAATGCCCGGCGCGCCTGCATCATCTCCGCGCTATCACCCGGATCGCGCGACCGTTTGTGCTGAACCGGCAGTAAGTTGACATACCCTTCTTTCGCCACGTCAAACTGGTGCCGCCCAGGGCAGACAAAACTGTTATTCGCTTGAGTAAGAGCCTGGTGGCAAAGAGGACAGGAAAACGACATGACAACTCCGGCAGGTGACTTAAGGGCGCAAGTGTAACGCGAATTGCGCCCTGGGAAAATAACTTACAGCGACGGCGAGGATACGTTGCTGCCGTGCATTACCAGCAGATGATCGGAGCCGGGAGGCATTCCGTCCGGCTTTACGTTTTCCAGACGCAGGACATCGCCCATTATCTGGCTGAATACCGGCGCGGAGACTGCCCCCCCATAATAAGCACCGTTTTGCGGGTTATTTATAACCACAACCAGCGCGAACTTTGGGTCGCTCGCTGGCGCAACGCCCGCCGTATAGGCCACATATTTATCGACATATTTGCCGTCATCGCCAATTTTCTTTGCCGTTCCGGTCTTAACCGCGACGCGATAATCTCTGACCGCGGCCTTGGTTCCCCCGCCGCCGGGTAGCGCGACGCTTTCCATCATATGTTCAACCTGGTGAACCAGCGCCTCCGGCATCACTCGCGTACCTATTACCGGCGGATCGATACGTGTAATAGAAAGGGGTCGATAGATACCAAAACTGCCGATGGTGGCATAGACATGCGCCAGCTGGAGCGGCGTCACCATTAATCCATAGCCAAATGCGAAGGTTGCCCGGTCCAGATCGCTCCAGTAGCGGCGTTGAGGCATTAATCCGCGACTTTCCCCGGTTAAACCCAGTCCGGTTGGATCGCCAAAGCCAAAGCTTTTATAGGTATTCAGTAATTTCTGTACCGGCATCGCCAGCGAAAGGTGTGACACGCCGGTATCGCTCGATTTCTGCAAAATCCCGGTCAGCGATAGCTCCGGGTAAAATCCAACGTCGCGGATGCGATGGCCATCAACAATAAAAGGATGAGTATCAATCACGCTGTCAGGCTGTACTATCCCCTGCTGCAAAGCGGTCATAATCACCAGTGGTTTTACGGTTGAACCGGGTTCAAAGGTATCGCTAATTGCACGATTACGAAAATCATCCAGTACCGCGCCATCACGGTTATTGGGATTGAAATCGGGAAAGCTTGCCATGGAGAGTATTTCGCCGGTGGCAATGTTGACCAGCACTGCGGCCCCTGATTCCGCTTTATTCCATGTCACGGCATTGTCCAGCGCGTCTTCAGTAACCGTCTGCAAACGCTCATCAATGCTGAGCTGTAATTCATGCGCCGGCACCGGCATCACTTCCGTGATATTTTCGATGACATGGCCAAATTTGTCTTTCCGTACCAGGCGGGAGCCGGGTTTGCCCATCAACTGGCTATTGAAGCTTTTCTCCAGCCCTTCAATCCCCTGACCGTCAATGTTAGTGAAACCAATCAGATTGGCCGCAACATGTCCGGCGGGATAAAAGCGGCGGGACTCTTCACGCAGGTTGATTCCCGGCAGATCCAGTTTGTCGACCCATTCTGCCTGCTGAGGAGAGATCTGGCGCGCCAGATAGATAAACCGCCCGGCTGGATTGCTGTTAACGCGTTCAGCCAGCGTGCTGAGAGAAATATGCAGCGTCTTCGCTAACGCCTGCCAACGTTCGTTATAGCCAACGCCACCCTTGCTGATAATCGTCTTCGGATCGGCCCAGACGGCGTTAACCGGAACGCTTACCGCCAGCGGTCGCCCTTCTCTGTCGGTTATCATTCCGCGTGGCGAAGCGATGGACACCTCGCGTAAAGAACGCATGTCTTCCTGTTTTACCAGATTCGTCGGCGTGACAATTTGCAACCACGCAACCCGCCCCAGCAGCAATCCAAGGCTCAATAATATTGCCACGCAAAGCAGGGCAAAACGTACGGGAGTAAAATTGCGCGCATCGCCGTCGTTTTTCTTTTTCACCCGATCTCCAACAAGATAGTTTTTCAGGTGTCTGATTTAACGGGAAATGCCGCAAGAAAGCGGGGAAAACTATGCTACGAACCTCACGCCTTTGCAACAAAGCGCTAATGGATGGGCATTCAGTAATATTTTGACGTAATTTGAATTAAAAAGCCCCGCATAAGCGAGGCTTTATATCTGAGATGGATGCGCAAAAGCGCTTCAAATCAGTGGTGTCGATCAGATAGCTGTTACGTTAACAGCAGCCGGACCTTTCTGGCCGTCCTGAATTTCGAACTCAACGTTCTGGCCTTCAGCCAGAGTTTTGAAACCGTTACCCTGGATAGCGGAGAAGTGTACGAACACGTCTTTGCTGCCATCAGCCGGAGTAATGAAACCAAAACCTTTAGACTCGTTGAACCACTTAACTTGACCTTTAATCTTTGCCATTTGCAAAATTCCTTAGAGTATTTTCTTCGCCCGCGGGCATAACATAGATAAAACTGAGACATTACTGCTTGAGGCACTAATATAAGGTTCGGCAGAGAAGCGGTATTCAACGTCAACGTGTTTACTCAGGACTTCTTTACTGAAAATGCCACACATAAACAGAACTGTACCTCGTTTAACCCAAAACGTGTTATCACATACAACGTTAATAATGGCAAGCCATTTTTAAACGTGTCTCGATCGGTCGCACAAATCCCGTCGTCCATCAAACAGCAACTGCACAGTTATGCGCCAGATCGAGTAGAATTATATTCCCGCCTCTCTCCCCTATCCCCGCCTGACTTGCGCCATAGCCGGGATATTTCTACCATAGCTCAATAGGTTCAGTTGTTCCAGGTTATCTGTTACGAGTTCTGCCAGATATCATTTTTTATGCTTAGTAATGCATAAAATGTCACAAGCGTAAAAATGAGATCCGCCTTCTGGTTTTGCACCAAAATAATGAAAGAATGATGACAAGGCACAAAAAAAGTAAGAGAAACGTTTCGCTGTTAATAAAACGATCGTTATCACAAAAATGACATAATCATATTTTTTACGTATGGAAGATTATATTTATATCATACTGGGGATAAGATATTAATTAGGCGGAGCATCTGAAAACACTGAGAATAGATGACTGCCCGGCCGCCAATTACACGACGGGGACAGAAGAAAATAATCTGACGCGCTGACGACAGGATGAAGCAACTGAGAACAACAACAGCCTTTCCTCATCCTGCCATACCTTTTTTACCGCTCAGCTACCAGGCGGATGATGTCATCGTCTTCATCCTTAATGGGCAGTGCAGTAGGCTCTGCCGCTTTCTCGGGTTCGTTAGCTTCGCAAAGGCGACGTAACAAAGCATTCTGTCTTTTTTGCTGATCTAACAATGCCTCAAGCAGCTCAATCTGCTCGTTAGTACGCGAACTTGCCCGATTGATAAAAAACCAAAGAACAAGCCCAACAATCAGAACCACCACCGATACCGCTAAAGACGCAAAACTCAACGCGCCAGAATTCAAAACTTCGTTCATTTTACCACCTCAATGTAGACAGTGTAGTTTACCACTGCCGCACAAGAAGGTAATCAACTGTTGCGAAAATGCGCTTACCAGGGAATAAATTTATTGAAGGCACAAATACCGCTGAAAAATTGTACGTCCTGATCGCACATGATGTTGAACACCTGCGCCCACATCAGTATGCATACCAGTACAACAACAATCAGCACTACCCAGCGTATTTTTTTCACTCCAGCTCCACTCTTCAACTCCACATCTTATGTCTATAAATTATCATGCGTTACCTAAACCCAGCGTTAACTGTATAGGCATTCAATCTTTTTAGGAATGATTGACTTGTTTCATACCGTGTACAGGCTAATCTAATAACAATGAGAAAAGATAAGAGGTTGTAATGCGTCTGATTATCCGCGCTATTGTGTTGTTAGCTCTGGTTTGGATCGGTTTATTATTGAGCGGCTATGGAATTTTGATTGGAAGTAAGGAGAATGCTGCCGGTCTGGGTCTGCAATGCCAATATCTGACTGCCCGTGGAACCAGCACGGCACAGTACGTCCACACCAGTAGCGGTATCATTGGCCTGTCGGATTGTCCCTTGTTAAGGAAAAGCACGGTCATTATCGATAACGGCTAATAATGCAACATTACATTCGATACGTTTTTTACGCCAGGTAACGTTATGACTGTTCATAAAAACCCCAGGTACAAAATACCTGGGGTTTTTAACATTCGCGATTACGTCAGATTAGAACGGATAGTCGTTATAGCCCATTTGTTCTGAAATCTTGCGCGCTGCCGTATGCAGCATTGCCACATACTCGTGTAAACGCTCTTCTGAGAAACGCAGCGTTGGGAATGAAATACTCAACCCCGCAATAACCACGCCGAAACGGTCAAACACCGGTACGCCGATGCAGCGCAGGCCTTCTTCCTGTTCTTCGTTATCTTCGCCGTAACCCTGCTCACGTACTTTATCCAGCAGTAGCAGTAATTCATCAGTATTCGTAATGGTACGATCGGTGCTGCGTTTGTACTCAATGCCATCCAGAATCTGCTTCACTTCATCGCGGTCACGCCATGCCAGCAGAACTTTACCGATAGCCGTACTGTACAGCGGATTACGACGACCAACGCGGGAATACATGCGCAGATTGTACATAGAGTCGATTTTGTGAATGTAGACAATGCTGTCTTCATCCAACGCACCGAGGTGTACAGTCTCTTTAGTCAGGCGCGAAAGTTCGCGCATCTGAATGTCAGCGCTACGGATAAGATCGACGTTTTGCAACGCGCGCGCGCCCAGCTCGAATAATTTCAGGGTCAGTGAGTATTTCTCAGACTCCCCTTCCTGTGCCACATAACCCAGCGTTTTCATGGTCTGCAAAAAGCGATAAACGGTGCTTTTCGACATCATGACGCGTTGCGACAACTCGGTAATACCAATTTCGCGCTCTTCACCCAGCGCCTGCAGAATGCCAAAAACTTTCAGCACGGAAGATACAGAATCGGGTTGCTTATCCAGATCTGCGATTGCCATTTATCACCCCTTTCGAGTGTTTTATAAAAATCAGAACCGGTTTTTATTATAATTTCACGTACCAACCCTCGCAATCGCTCTTTGCTCACTTAGTTACAAATCTGCGACCTAACACCTGAATATCAATGCTAAAATTAATACTCTCATCATAAATTCCACAAATATCGACTTTCTATGGAAAAAATTCAGGCCGATGGTCTGCCATTGCCCCAGCGATATGGCGCAATTTTAACCATTGTTATTGGCATTTCTATGGCAGTACTCGACGGTGCAATAGCGAACGTGGCCCTGCCAACTATCGCCGCCGATCTTCAGGCCTCACCTGCCAGCTCAATCTGGATTGTGAACGCCTATCAAATCGCGATCGTCGTTTCGCTCCTGTCCCTCTCTTTTTTAGGCGATATGTTCGGTTACCGGCGCATTTATAAGTGTGGCCTGGTCGTGTTCCTGCTTGCATCGCTATTTTGTGCCTTGTCAGATTCGTTGCACATGCTGACGCTGGCTCGCGTCGCCCAGGGTTTTGGCGGTGCGGCGCTAATGAGCGTGAATACGGCATTGATCCGACTTATTTATCCCCAGCGTCAGCTTGGGCGAGGGATGGGGATTAACTCTTTTATCGTCGCGGTCTCCTCGGCCGCGGGTCCGACCATTGCCGCAGCAATTCTTTCTCTTGCCTCCTGGAAATGGCTGTTTCTGATTAACGTCCCGCTGGGAATAGTCGCCCTGTTGCTGGCGATGCGCTTTTTGCCGCCCAATGCGTCCCGCGGCACTAAACCACGCTTTGACCTGCCCAGTGCGGTAATGAATGCCTTAACGTTTGGCTTGTTAATTACGGCGCTCAGCGGCTTTGCACAAGGACAGTCGCTAAAACTGATTGGTGCCGAGCTTGTGGCGCTTATGGTGGTGGGTTTTTTCTTTATCCGACGCCAGCTCGCGCTGGAGGTGCCGTTACTGCCGGTTGACCTGTTACGCATTCCACTGTTTTCACTCTCGATTTGTACCTCGATATGTTCATTCTGCGCACAAATGCTGGCATTGGTTTCCCTGCCCTTCTTTATGCAAACGGTGCTCGGACGCAGCGAGGTCGAAACAGGCCTGCTGTTGACGCCATGGCCGCTGGCAACCATGGTGATGGCGCCGCTGGCGGGATATCTGATTGAACGCGTTCACGCCGGGCTGTTGGGCGTACTGGGCATGGCGTTGATGGCCAGCGGGTTGTTTTCGCTGGTGCTGCTGCCCGTTTCCCCCTCCGATTTTAATATCATCTGGCCGATGATTCTGTGCGGCGCGGGCTTTGGCTTGTTCCAGTCCCCAAATAATCACACCATCATCACCTCCGCGCCGCGTGAACGCAGCGGTGGGGCGAGCGGTATGCTGGGGACGGCGCGCTTGCTGGGTCAGAGTACCGGGGCCGCGCTGGTCGCGCTGATGCTAAACCAGTTTGGCGACAGTGGAACGCACGTCTCGCTGATAGCCGCAGGCATTCTGGCCTCGCTGGCAGCAATTGTGAGTGGTTTACGTATTACGCAACCGCGAGTTCAGGCATAAAAAAACGGGAACCTCTCGGCTCCCGTTCTCACACAACCCAGAATCTGGATTACATGTTTTCGATGATTGCGTCACCAAACTCAGAACATTTCAGCAGCTTAGCGCCATCCATCAGACGTTCGAAGTCATAGGTTACGGTCTTGGCGTTGATTGCGCCTTCCATACCTTTAACGATCAGGTCAGCCGCTTCTACCCAACCCATGTGGCGCAGCAGTAGATAAATGCCTAAATCACAACCATCTGATAAATAACAGTAATATGAATAATCCCTTGTTAATACCCTGCCTTTCAGCCACCTCTTAACCTATTGATTATCAATATATAATTCTTATTTTTGATAACCGTTTTAGCGTGTAAACAACCGCCAGCATCTATTAGATACTTCACAAAAAATTGATTTTAAATCATGCCTGTTTTACATAATTACCAGCAAGTTACTCTTTTTCACTAATAATTCATAAGTTAACGATCATACAAGACAGAAGCTTTCTGATATAAATAAACGCGGGCAGAAGCCTTTCAGCTTCCGCCCGCAGCGCATGGTTTAATTCCTGCAGTATTCAGGATATGGCTCAGAAATTAAAACGGAACCCGACACTACCCGTGACCGGAGACTCGGTATGCTTCCCGTTTTCATAACGTGCCTCAGCCCAGACGCCGGCATTTGGAGTCAACTGCGCACTGACACCCAGTCCGTATTTCCCGGTCGTCCCGGAGATGTCGTTCCTGAAATCGTAGCTGTCATTAATCCGGACTTTGTTGTTGTCCGAAAATTCATGATTCACCGCCGCCGACAGGTACGGTTTGACTTCTTTTCCTCCAGCGTCAAGGGTCATCCCCAGATTCACTCCAGCCTCAGCCTGCAGAGACTTGGTCGCACCGATACTGGCTTTCATGCCATTATTCAGGCTGATATCCTTCGTATCCGCCCGGAATGCCGTTGTCCGCACGTATGGCTGCGCCCAGGTATTCTCATTCAGACTGATAGTTTTACCTGCTTCGAGACTGCCGCCGAAACCGTTCTGGCTGTAATCGCCTTCACCAGCTGTTGCGACACAAAGTTATTTGCCGTTAAACTGTTCATGCGTTAGTTTCTCCACAGTCACGACACGCCACGGCGCCCAGAGCTGCACACTCGTGGGCGTCATTACTTTCTGGGGCACAAAAAATCTTGTATACCAGCGTGGCGTGTTCCTGCAGCTTCGTAATAGCCCGGAAAAGCTCATCGTTGATGGCTATCCGTTCATGAAGTTCCACCACCCCATCTTCGATTGCTAAACGTATTTGCTTTGAGTAGCTTCCAACCTGCTCGATGGCTTCCAGCAGACGCTGGTTGATATCAGCGTTCTCCACTTCCTCAACTTCCGGAAGTGATACAAAGACACCATTCGCAGATTGCGCTACAGCATCAGCAATATGGTGAGTACCACCAGCACGTTGTAAAACCATTGCCCAACCAAGTGGGAAGATCTGATCGCCATCTGCGCGGAGGCGATTAAAGAGCGCGTTCTCTGTTACATCCAGCCAGTCAGCAGCTTCTGCATATCCCCCTGGCAGCGCCGCGATAGTTTTCCTGACAGCCTTCACATACCACTCAGGCTGTTTTTCTACTTTCCAGTGATGTTTACCCACGGCTCACCTCCTGTTCTTGTGGTTTCAGCTCACTCTGGTTTTGGCTAGATTGAAAACGAGCTGGGTAGAGAATCTGCATTTCGCTAATTTCCCCCTTAAAAAAATTGGCGAGACGTTCCGCGAGATCGATAGATGGGACCTGCTCCAGTCTCTCAATGCGGCTTAACGTCGCCTGATTGACATGAACACACTCAGCTACATGCTGTAATGTAAAACCATGCGCCTTACGCACATTTCGTAATGGTGATTGCATACACCCTCCAATTGTTGCGCCATTCGCATGTTATTTTGCGCAAGTAAATTGCGCAAGTTGATTTGCTTAACTCGCAATAAAGAAATGTAATAAACGCATGAGCATAGGAAACCGAGTTAGACAACTTCGCCAAGCGAAGAACATGAAAATTGCCGACCTAGCTGAAGCCATTGGTGTGGATTCGGCAAATATCTCACGCCTTGAAACAGGTAAGCAGAAGCAATTTACCGAGCAAGCCCTGGGCAATATAGCCAAGAGCTTAGATGTTGAAATTGCTGATCTCTTTACCTCTGAGCTCAAAAATAATACTGTATGTAAAAACAGTGTTAGTGAGGGTGATGAGCAGGTGAAGGATGTATTCCGTATTGAATTGCTGGATGTCAGTGCCAGTGCGGGAAATGGCCTTATCCAAGGTGGTGATGTCATTGATGTGATTCATGCTATCGAATACAGAACTGATAATGCTTTATCGATGTTTGGCGGCCGGCCTGCCAATCACATTAAAGTCATCAACGTTCGTGGGGACAGTATGTGTCCAACCATTGAGCCTGGAGATTTGATCTTCGTTGATGTCAGCATCAATCAGTTCGATGGTGATGGTATCTATGTCTTTGGTTTTGACGACAAAATATACGTTAAACGACTGCAAATGATCCCAGACAAACTGTTGGTAATTTCTGATAACCAGATTTATCGTGAATGGGGAATCACCAGCGAAAATGAACACCGATTCATGGTCTTTGGAAAGGTCTTAATCAGTCAGTCGCAAACCCTAAAGCGACACAATTAAGCCAGCATACTCTTCATCAGCCACCAATAGGTGGCTTTTTTTTACTCTGTAAATTGCATATCTCGCAATATGCACACTTGCATATTGCGCAATTTCATATTATCTTTCCCCACAGACAAACGAACAGGCGAAACGCCAAAGAAACTTTGGTTGTAACACGGCGTATGGCACATGCGTCGTTAGCGGTCTGGCAACGCTAAAGGGGCAAACCTCCCCTATCTCGGCGAACAAGTCAGGTAGCCGGAATGTGCAAGCCAATGAGGGTACGTATAGGGCGCCTAACCAGCGTGGCGATTCGGTTTGACGCCTGGGAAGAGACCAGGATGCAACGATGAGAGCATTTATGGCTCCGCAACAAATGTGGTGCCTTAACTGGCTAAGTGCTCTCAGCGTTGTGGTAATCCGCGAAATGGCGCGGCGGTAAGTATGGCCGTGTTACGCTTTCCCGAGTTGAGGACACCGGATTGTCAGGTTGACCATACGCCTGAGTGGCAATCCCGCCACAACTCCCATTGCTTTGGCGGTACCAGTTTTTTCCTTAGTCCTTTCTGGTACCGCCCTTTTTACAAAACAGAGAAAAGTATTCCCGGATGACGGGGTCATAACCCGATCCATCCTGATAGTTGTGGCCACTGATGCTCTTCTCTGTTTTGTGGAGAAACTAACCGACCTTGCAGGGTCGATATGCAGAGACTGAACAGTTAGTGAAGTAACAAGGTGATCGCATATGCTTCAAATGTTAACTCTTGAAGAATGGGCCTCTGAAAAATACAGAAGTAATCCTCCAAGTGTGTCCACATTGCGTCGTTATGCTAAGCAGAATTTATTTTGCCCACCGGCCATGAAACAAGGTCGGTTATGGCGAGTGCGTGAGGATGCCGAGTTAGTTGGAGAGCTGGTAACGCCAGTAATTAAGAAAAATGACTCATTAATTTTGCAACGGATTTTGAGTGATGGCAGCCAGACCGCGTAAAAATAATGTTTCGGTCCCTAACTTATATCCACTTTATAGTCGGAAGGTAAATAAAGTCTATTGGCGGTATAAGCATCCAATAACAGGGAAATTCCATGCTTTGGGAACAAACGAAGCTGAAGCTATCGCTATTGCCACTGAAGCCAATACGCGCCTGGCTGAACAAAGAACCCGGCAGATTCTGGCCATCAGTGACAGGATCGCAACCAGCAAAGGAAAAGCGATCACAACGTCAACCTGGTTAGATCGCTATCAAGCGATCCAGGATGACAGGCTCAAAAGTGGTGATATAAGACTCAATACCTATAAGCAAAAAGCCAAACCAGTATCCTTGCTCAGGGAACGAGCAGGAATGAAGTTGATCTCGACCGTTGATGTCAGAGATATAGCACAATTGCTTGAAGAGTATATCTCTGCGGGACAGCCGAGAATGGCCCAAGTCGTAAGGTCTGTATTGATCGATGTGTTTAAGGAAGCACAGCATTATGGCGAAGTTCCGCCTGGGTATAACCCTGCTCTTGCGACGAAGCAACCCAGAAGGAAAATTACCCGTCAACGCCTCAGCCTAGAAGAATGGCAAAAAATATTCGATATCGCAGACACCAGTCATCGTTACATGGGAAATGCAATGTTGTTAGCGCTGGTTACCGGTCAACGTTTGGGGGATATATCTAAAATGAAATTCAGCGATATTTGGGATGATCATCTCCATGTCATTCAGGAAAAGACCGGGAGCAAAATCGCAATTCCTCTTTCTCTTCACCTCAATGCGATTAACTGGAGTTTACGCGATGTAGTAGCCCGCTGCCGTGACTATGCAGTCAGCCCATACCTTGTACATTTTTTCCGTACGACTTCACAGGCTGAACGCGGGGCACAGGTTAAATCTAACACATTGACGATGAATTTCAGTAAAGCGAGGGATTTGGCAGGAATCGACTGGGGTGATGGTTCGCCCGCAACATTCCATGAACAAAGGTCTTTATCTGAACGTCTGTACAAAGAACAGGGGTTAGACACACAAAAACTACTTAGTCATAAAACACAACAACAAACCGATCGTTATCATGATGATCGAGGTAAAGGATGGAGCAAAGTAGCGTTGTGAAACTTTAAGCGTCTCAACGCCACCTTGAATTTCTCACCACACATGAAAGTCCGCTCTGAACGAGGAGCGGAAGTCAGTAAGGCATAACTTATATTGAGAGGTTTTGATCAAAAGGGGCTGGCGATATAATAATTACTCCGAAAACCAGTCCATTAATTACATCACTAAAACGCCAGCTACCAGTTATGGTAACTGACTTTGATGTTAGCGATTCAGGCTAAGAATAGGTCTGGTGGTAGTCCTAGTTAGCCAGTTTTGTGGTAGAAGATCTCGTTCGCTTGCTGGCGATTTGGACTCTCCGGAAGAGCCCCATGTACTATTCAATTTGCTGAGGTCTCCGATTCTAGATTGGAATAATAACTCTAGAGACTTAATTCGTTCCGGATCTTTGGTCATGTAGCCAATGGGCAGACTAACTCCGCTATCACTATTAGGTTGACCATGATACTGTATAAGACCGAAAATACCAGGAATAACAAACAATTCAAGTCTATCCAGCTCTAGTGGAGTGGATAATCCATATGGGAAAATATTTATCAAGTACTGGCTAACATCCCATTTTTTTCCTTGATGGATTAGGGATACTTTTGCATCGTTGTCTCTTTGCTCAAGAATATTTTTTAGACCTTGTACAAAGTGCTCTATGTCCTCCGAATTAGCTCCCCACAATGGAACGTTACTCGGCATCCATAGTGCTTTTAGCTCAGTAACGTCATTATGCTCGTGTAGAGTTTTTCGAATCCATTGCAATGCATCACGTCGATTTTCAACTAGATATATGGGCCCAAAAACACCTCGAGTATCTGGTGAGCCATAACCAGTCTTGCTTTCATCTCTAGCATGCATCCAACCAGAATAATCTACCCGGTAGCCATTTACGAAAGGCTTAAGTATATGATCGTCGGCTAGTTGGCAGTATGTTTCCGCATCAGTGCCTTTTTCTTCTATGTAATTTGATCCTAGAAAATCTGCGATATGGGCTTCTAGCTTACTATTGAGGGGGCGACTTTGGTTTGGCCCTAGCCGTTCAACAGAGCAAATAAACTGTTTTGGTTCACTCTTAGCCTGCAGATAGGTGAATTCAATATCAACTGCTAACTGTAGCACTTCACTTGAACTGCAGCCCATCACTTTATAAAGTTGAGTTCGTTGACGTTCATGCTCGTTGTTGCGAGTTATTTCAAGATAACTGCGGAATTGTCGACTGAACTCTTCAATGATTTTATCCATTCCTAATTCTTTTAGGGATTCAGGCATTGCAAGTTCCGGCAAACCAAACATCAATCGACTCAATCTTTGTTCTTTACGGACAGACAAAGCAAAAGCGTCAAGTACCACATGTTCTGTCTGCTCATTATATTTAACCAACATTGGTACACCATCACCATCGCCGACTTGGCCCTTTAACAGTGGACTCGGGACTAGATAACCCTGGTGATCCAATGTAGCTAGGCGTTTATCTTCTAATGAATTTAGTAATTCTTCCTCTTCGCGTTCTGAAAGTCCGAAGAACTCACGTAACTCGAGAGGTAACATTCGTTCAAAGAGTATGAGCAGTCGACAAGCAAATAGCTCAATAGCAGGCATCGGCTTTTCTTCAGTCCAGGCTAAGTTCATGATGTATTTTCTAGCAGGAATAAGGATGGTAATGCGATTCCCTACACGAGCTTTAGTTTCTGTCGAAAGCGGGATCATAGTGGTGTGGCTTCCTTATTGAATTCAAGAGTCGTAATCATCTGGTAATGGCTATTGTGTTGTATTGCTTGCTCTGCGATGTATTCATACACTGAGCCCAATGCAGAGTCATTGTTGTCTTTACGCCACATTTTGCTTGCTCCAAGAATAACTAAGCGCTCCTGAGCACGAGAAATAGCTACGTTGATTCGGGGGGCATCCCTTAAGAAACCCTGCAGAGCGTCGGAATTATCTCGCACTAAACTAAGGATTATGATCTTGTTTTCTTGACCCTGGTAGGAATCAACGGTATCAATTCGGATCAAATGGCGCAGCGGTCCCATCCATTCAGCTTGATTGAGTTGAGTATCAATTTCATTTTTCTGCGCCCTGTACATGGTAATAATTCCAATTGGATAAGGTTGTTCATTGGTGACCGTTCTTTGCAGATGTTCCACAGCATCTGTCTCAACGAGAACGCGTAATGACTGTAATAACAGATCTATTTCATGTTGGTTGATGTAGCCTGGTTTAGCCTCTTTCTCACCCCGTTCAGAGGTGGTATCTATCCAGCTAACACCTTTATTCCATGGGAAAGGTAATTCGTCGTACCAGTATTTTACTGGTCCTCGCCCAGTGTGTAATTTGCCGATATCGTCGGCATAAAAACATGCTGAGACTAGGTCACCAATGGGTTCAATCATCCGATATTGTGTATCCAGTGTTACTCCACCACATGCCTTGAATGCTCGCTCGAAATCGGATTCTCGAAAAGCTTCTTTGTTTACATCAAGTAGTTTGCTTGCGTGCTTTATATGCCCATTCTGATAAAACGGAGGTAATTGTTTATGGTCGCCCACTAATAGAACGCGTTTCGCACTTTGCAATGCTACCATCAGCTCACTGGCTTGGGCGCGACCAGCTTCATCGACAATAACCCAATCAAATTGGGTCTGCTCCAGCTCTAAACTGCGACGTCCAACCCCCACTAGAGTGCCGCAAGCTAATTGTTTTGTTTTTAACATAAAACGTTCATAGCCAGCTTCTCCAGAGCGCAATACATCAAGCCATTCTTGGCTTAAGGATAGCAATCGATGTAGGCGGTCTACCTTAACGGGATTATTCACTCCATGACTTTGAGCTAATATCTGTAGTAGCTTGTCCAGTAGAAGCTCACTATCAGTTGGCAACTCGCCAAACGCCCCGTTGAATTGTTGTCGGATTATAGTTTCAATTGTTTCTAACGTCTGATTTCGCTGATGCATTAATTCCGTTAACTGGTTTACATGGATCTCATTGGAATCTCCACCAGTGCGTACAAGTTTTTCTCGCTGACGTTGGAACTGTCCTAATTGTGCTAGCAAGGGAGCTAGGTTGCGGTGCATTCGTGTTGCATCTTGAATAAGTTCATGTGGTAGCTGCAGTCTTGAGGACAGAGCATTAACTCGTATGTCATATTCCCTGTGAAATTTGTGACGGATTTTTTGTTGCAAAGCTCGGCTATGTGTTGGCAGCATACGATCATCGATTAGTGATTCACTACCGATTCGAATAGTATCCAGTTCCAGGCCTTTGTCAGCACATAGTTCACGGGCTTTTATTGCGACATTATCGACCGCAGAGTGCTGCTGTCCTACCAGGAGTATGTTGTTCGCACCAGCATGCTCAAACAGATAATGGATGAATTTACTGACGAAAGTCGTCTTCCCTGTACCAGGGGGACCTTGAAGCACTCCAACAGGACCTTGTCCTACCAAAAATTGAAATGCCTCGAGTTGCTTGCTATTTGTTTCCTGGCCAGGTACATCATATAACTCTCGCAGCTTCTGGATGGATGGACGCTCTGTCATTTCCCTGAGTGCAGGAGATTGTCTGGCATCAAAGTAGTCAATCAAGTTGGGTATGACCGATTTTTTAGTCATAACTCGGTTCAAAGCCTTGAGTCTAAGATCTCTTGACGATTTGCTACGAATGGATTCAAGTTGAAACGACTTACCAGGCGTGAACTGCTTATTGGCCCAATTGTTGACAGGTTGTATAGCTACAAAACTGCTGCTCGTCTCGTTGACGACGAGTTCTCCAAGCTTTTCATCGGACTTAGGTTGATAGATGTAGTAGGTCTCATCTACATCTATCTGCAGGTCCCGTCCATCGAGACACGAATATGGGTACATTGGATACCCACTATCGCTCACTTTATCCTCTGCATTCGATTCAATTTGGAAGGTTTGACGAAGTTGCCCTTCTGAATCAGCTAATGTCTTCCATAATCTCTCTGGAGATAATTCCTTGCGCTCTTCATCTGTTAAAGGACTGTCTGAAACGTCTACAGATAGATTAAAGCGCTCAATAATAGCATCGATGACAGCTTCCATGCTTAGGATTTCATCCACCAAAGAGCATCTTTCATCCACAGGGCCATTCTTCAGAGCAATAAGTTGTGATACTTTTCCAACAGAACGTCGTTGAGCGCTGACAACATCACTTAGCGGAATGGAGGTTGTATACCGGACTTTGGTAATGATACGTGCTTCAACATCCACGTTAATTTTTAGATAAGCGGTATTACCTGTAATAAAGCAAGCAAGTTCATTACTTGAATTACTAACTCGACTATCAATCCATTTGCAGTTGAAATAATAACCGCCGTCGATTGGATCCAAAAGTGTGGGAGCACTCGGAAGGTTACCCCTCCAACTCAACAATATCGGCTCTTTTTCTTCAACCTCTGGTTCTTCTGATTCTTCTGGTTCTAGAGCTTCATGCAGCGAATTGAGCAATGGAGCAAGGGCGATTGGAATTTGTGTTTGATTGTCCCGAGCTCTAATGAGTTCTTCTTGAACTTGTGTTGGCAAGTCTCCCGAGAAAAGTTCCTCAACAATCTTGAATACAGCATAACGGTCTCTCCCATATGCATCAGTAATGGCTGGGTTTACTGGACCATAATCTGTATTAAATGCCTCAGTTTCACTACCGTAATCAACCACATCTACAAGCATGATCAGTTCAGCATTGCTGTCTTTCACAAGAATATTCTCTGGATGCAAATCTCCATGGGCAAATCTTTTTTCGTGGAAATCCATTACAGTACTAATAAGATTAATTGCAAGCTCCCTCTTCTCTTCTTGAGACAAAGTTAAATCGAGCAAGTAATGTGACCAGGTTTCACCCTCCACATATTCTGTGACTACAAATAAGCCTTGGGGATTCATTAGACCAAAGTCTATTACTTTTGGAGTTGCGAGAGTTGCTTCTTGGAACTTTTCCAATCGTTTTAGAAACTGCAATACTCGACGATTGGAGCCTGGCTGGTTTTGAGAGATCTGAACATTATCCCATAACTTTACTAGAATTTCCCGATTGTCTTTATGAGCCAAGAATGATTTCTTACTGCTTACGCTGGCTAGAGCCTCGAAGGCTTGCTGTAGTTGCTCTGGGGATGGTGGGAAATTCTGGAGTATTAAGTATGGTGTTAGTTCTTGCCGTCGGTGTGGACTATGCAGTAACTGCTCAAAGATCTGTTGTGATTCTTTATCTTCTTCAGGACATGTTCCGGTAAGGGAGTTGAATTCTCCTAGCATGCTGTGGGCGCCGTCAAAACGTTCTGAGGCATCCCAAGATAAGGCTTTTTCAAACCAAGAGTTCAATAGTCCATCGAAAGGATCGTTTACAGGAAGAGTCCATTCGGGAACACCATCCACTTGCTCAAGCTTTTGATTAAAACAAATCTGATAAGCGACAGATGCCAGCAGGAATACATCGATACGAAAAGCGTCAATGATTTCGCCTTCAGACATAGCATCTTCAGGCAGTGCGACTGGTGAACTTTGCAGTAATTTTCGATGTTCGACCACTGTTCCTGTTTCAGGAAAAAACGCAGCACCGAAACCTGATGCCAAAATACTACCGTGGTTGTTGGCATACCAGAGGTTGTGTGGGTCTACATCGCGGTGAGCAATATTCAATGCATGTAAGTCACCAAAAGGGGCTAGTAGAGCTCGAACCCTATCAATCCGTTGCTCTTTAGACCATGATGCAGAATCACTTGCTATAACCTCATCCAAACGCTCTGTATTTCGAGGTAACTCATACAACTCACAAAAATCCTCTGTGATGTCATCTGCTGAAACATCGTTGACATACCTAAGCAGATAATCTCGCATATTGCTGTTATCACGAATAAATTTCCCTATCCGATTTTCGCGCAGAGCAATATCGGACCAAGTAGCCTGTAAGGCATGTATGGTACCCAACTGATTAAAGTCCCAGCGACGGATCAATCCTTTCGCTGATGGCATTGTTTTATCTTGAGCCAAATATTCTTTGTAGATTGAGTTCCGGTGAGCAAACCAAGACTTGTTTGTGTGCGCCTGAAAGTTGCCAACAACAAGCTCTTTTTTCCGAATCTTTGGTCCTTCGATAAATCTGTAGATGACCTGCAAAGACTTTTCGGAGTTTGGTCTTGCTTTTCCATTGTTGAAGAATCCGGCCAGTTTTTTATTTGCGACTAGATTGTCATACTTTTCTGGAGACCGAATAGCAAGAAATTCATCGAGTGAGTGTACAAAAGGCCTTTCTATCTGAGGGAGATTGTCTGGAGTAGCGCTTCCACAGAGTACTACATGAGCTTCCACTGTGAGCCAATAACCGAGGTTGTGCGACAACTCTCTATCAAGTAATTTTTGTAGGCGCAGAGCATGTTCTCGTTTGATGGCAAAAGGGCTTTTTCCACGATTTTGACCATTCTGGATCCACATCCCGTTGTCATATTCGATTACCCCATTCCATTCTTTGAGCTCAACTAAAAGCAAACGGTCATGGGTAATGATAAGGCAATCAATTTCCATTGCGCCTTGCGCATCCGAAGCAACCAATCCCGCAAATCCGTGCCAGCTGCTTTGGAAGTGCTGCTCCATTTTACTGATTGCTCTGAGCTCACTTGCGTGAAGTCCAGCACCACCCACTTTTTTTATGTCCATCGACCTTATGTCCTTATTACAGAGATTTAAATATTTGCTAAAAATAGATTATTGTCTGCAGTAGCAACATGCTACACATGATAAAACATAACAATCCCCAAATTGACTAATTAATTATTTGACCGGATCTTCTTCACAAACAAATATAGCACGATGTAAGCAACGTCTGCTCCTGGCACAGAATGAAGCTAGATATTAACGAGCGTCTACCAGAAATAATAAAAAGCTGAGGAATGTCAAATGGGGACCTGGCAATAGAACTGCCATCTGACCGACCAGCCTACTCCAAACTCCCAAGGGGGTTTTGATAACTTATTTTGATAAAATTTTGATAACCGTTAGCAGCCTAACAAAAAATAACGGGAGCGTTACGCTCCCGTTAATAAATTTAACAAATTACGGCATTACATGTTTTCGATGATCGCGTCACCAAACTCTGAACATTTCAGCAGCTTAGCGCCGTCCATCAGACGTTCAAAGTCATAGGTTACGGTTTTCGCGTTGATCGCGCCTTCCATACCTTTAACAATTAAGTCAGCCGCTTCGGTCCAACCCATGTGGCGCAGCATCATTTCAGCGGACAGAATAATGGAACCTGGGTTCACTTTATCCTGACCTGCATACTTCGGTGCAGTACCGTGGGTTGCTTCGAACAGCGCACATTCGTCACCGATGTTCGCGCCCGGCGCGATACCAATACCACCAACCTGTGCGGCCAGCGCATCGGAGATGTAGTCGCCGTTCAGGTTCATACAGGCAATCACATCATATTCAGCCGGACGCAGCAGGATCTGTTGCAGGAACGCATCGGCGATAACATCCTTAACCACGATCTCTTTGCCGGTTTTCGGGTTCTTGATTTTCACCCACGGACCGCCGTCGATCAGTTCACCACCGAATTCTTCACGCGCTAACTGGTAGCCCCAGTCTTTGAACGCGCCTTCGGTGAATTTCATGATGTTACCTTTGTGTACCAGGGTAACAGAATCACGATCGTTAGCGATGGCGTATTCGATCGCCGCACGAACCAGACGTTTAGTCCCTTCTTCAGAACACGGTTTGATACCAATACCGCAATGCTCCGGGAAGCGGATTTTCTTCACGCCCATCTCTTCGCGTAGGAATTTAATCACTTTCTCGGCATCTGCAGAGTCCGCTTTCCATTCGATACCTGCGTAGATATCTTCGGAGTTTTCACGGAAGATGACCATGTCGGTCAGTTCAGGGTGCTTAACCGGGCTAGGCGTGCCCTGGTAATAACGCACCGGGCGCAGGCAGACATACAGGTCAAGTTCCTGACGCAGGGCAACGTTCAGAGAGCGAATACCGCCGCCAACTGGGGTGGTCAGTGGGCCTTTGATGGCAACACGATATTCACGAATCAGATCAAGGGTTTCAGCAGGCAGCCAGACGTCCTGGCCATAAACCTGAGTGGATTTCTCGCCGGTGTAGATTTCCATCCAGGAGATTTTACGCTCGCCTTTATAGGCTTTCTCGACAGCAGCATCGACAACTTTGATCATCGGTGGGGTTACATCAACGCCGATACCGTCGCCTTCAATGAACGGGATAATCGGATTTTCAGGAACGTTGAGTTTGCCGTTTTGCAGGGTGATCTTCTTACCTTCCGCCGGAACAACTACTTTGCTTTCCATTCACCTCTCCTTCGAGCGCTTCTGGTTCTGCTCGTCTGTCATCGCGCTGCATGTGCGTTTGCGTCCTGCTGCACGAATGCGTTAGAGCAATTTTTTGTTAATGTTTTGTAATGAGCATGTCAATACTACCCTAATGTTCGTCGCCATGAAAGACACTCGTTCTTAGGCTATAATGCGGCAATTGATATAATCTGAAAATACCATGCAAAAAACTTCTTTTAGAAATCACCGGGTTGAGCGATTCAGCTCACGACAAGTCACCAGGCAGCGTAAAGAAAACCAGCCAAAACGCGTGGTTTTGTTCAATAAACCCTACGATGTTTTGCCACAATTTACTGACGAGGCGGGCAGAAGCACGTTAAAAGATTTTATTCCCGTGCCGGGAATCTATGCTGCGGGCCGACTCGACCGGGACAGCGAAGGACTTTTGGTGCTGACCAATGACGGCGCGCTGCAGGCGCGGTTAACGCAACCTGGCAAGCGCACGGGGAAAATCTATTACGTCCAGGTCGAAGGCGAGCCGACAGCAGAAGCGCTGGATGCGCTGCGTACCGGGGTGACGCTCAATGATGGTCCCACGCTGCCCGCAGGTATTGAAATAGTAGAGGAACCCACCTGGCTGTGGCCGAGAAACCCGCCTATTCGGGAACGGAAAAATATCCCCACCAGTTGGCTGAAAGTTACTTTATATGAAGGCCGTAACCGCCAGGTACGTCGTATGACAGCGCATGTTGGATTCCCGACGCTGCGCCTCATCCGCTATGCCATGGGAGATTACACGCTGGAAAATCTCGCCAACGGTCAATGGCGGGATGCAACTAACTGAATAAGGAACAGGTATGTTCAAACCGCACGTCACGGTCGCCTGCATTGTGCATGCAGAAGATAAGTTCTTAGTCGTTGAGGAAACAATCAATGGCAAAGCCCTGTGGAATCAACCTGCAGGACATCTGGAAGCGGATGAAACCCTGGTGCAAGCCGCCGCTCGCGAACTGTGGGAAGAGACGGGCATCAAAGCGCAGCCGCAACACTTCATCCGGATGCATCAATGGATTGCGCCGGACAAAACGCCCTTTTTACGTTTTCTGTTTTCTATCGAGCTTGCCAATATGTGCGCTACTGAACCTCATGACAGCGATATAGATTGCTGTCGCTGGGTCAGCGCAGAAGAGGTTCTCTCAGCGCCAAATCTGCGTTCACCGTTGGTTGCGGAGAGTATTCGTTGCTATCAGAGCGGACAGCGCTACCCGCTGGCGATGATCGGCGAATTTAACTGGCCGTTTACAGAGGGTGTCAAGTAAGGGGCTGCGTGCTAGAATATGCCGCCTTGAAGTTCAATGTCGTGAGTATTCCTATGTCTGAAAGCCCAAAAAAAGTGATCGTCGGCATGTCCGGCGGTGTCGATTCCTCCGTTTCTGCCTGGCTGTTGCAACAACAGGGTTATCAGGTAGAAGGCCTGTTCATGAAGAACTGGGAAGAGGACGATGGCGAGGAATATTGCACAGCGGCCGCCGATCTTGCAGATGCGCAGGCTGTCTGTGACAAACTCGGCATTGAACTGCATACCGTCAACTTTGCTGCAGAATACTGGGACAACGTCTTTGAACTGTTCCTTGAAGAGTACAAAGCGGGCCGTACGCCAAACCCCGATATTCTGTGCAATAAAGAAATCAAGTTTAAAGCCTTCCTCGAGTTTGCCGCCGAAGATTTAGGTGCCGATTATATCGCCACCGGTCACTACGTGCGCCGCGCCGACGTCGACGGCAAAAGCCGCCTGCTGCGTGGACTCGATGGCAATAAAGACCAGAGCTATTTCCTCTACACGCTCGGTCATGAACAAATCGCGCAAAGCCTGTTCCCGGTAGGCGAACTGGAAAAACCGCAGGTGCGTAAAATTGCCGAAGATCTCGGTCTGATTACGGCCAAGAAAAAAGACTCAACCGGTATCTGCTTCATCGGCGAACGTAAGTTCCGCGAGTTTCTCGGTCGTTACCTGCCGGCTCAGCCTGGCAAAATCATCACCGTTGATGGCGAAGAGATTGGCCAGCATCAGGGCCTGATGTACCACACGCTGGGTCAGCGTAAAGGTCTGGGCATTGGCGGGACGAAAGAAGGCACGGAAGATCCGTGGTACGTGGTGGATAAAGATGTCGAGAACAACATTCTGGTTGTTGCTCAGGGTCATGAACACCCGCGTCTGATGTCCGTTGGCCTGGTGGCGCAACAGCTGCACTGGGTCGATCGCGAACCGTTCACCGGCACAATGCGCTGCACGGTGAAAACCCGCTATCGTCAGACCGACATTCCGTGCACCGTTAAGGCGCTGGATGCTGAACGTATTGAAGTCATTTTCGACGAGCCAGTCGCGGCGGTAACGCCGGGTCAGTCGGCTGTCTTTTACAATGGCGAAGTGTGCCTCGGCGGCGGCATTATCGAACAACGATTGCCTCTGCCGGTATAATTACTTACACATCTAATACAAGGAAGCAGTGAACGTGGCAAAGAATTATTATGACATCACCCTCGCTCTGGCAGGCATTTGTCAGTCGGCACGCCTGGTGCAGGAACTGGCGCACCAGGGGCATTGTGATGCCGATGCATTGCACGTTTCACTGAACAGTGTCATCGACATGAATCCCAGCTCTACGCTGGGCGTGTTTGGCGGCAGCGAGGCCAACCTGCGTTTAGGTCTGGAAACGATGCTCGGCGTGCTCAACGCCAGCAGTCGTCAGGGGCTGAACGCGGAACTCACCCGCTATACGTTAAGCCTGATGGTGCTGGAGCGTAAGCTGTCAGCCGCTAAAGGCGCTATGGACACGCTGGGAGACCGTATCAACGGCTTGCAGCGCCAACTGGACCATTTTGATTTGCAGTCAGAAACGTTGATGAGTGCGATGGCAGGCATTTATGTTGACGTCATCAGCCCACTCGGCCCACGTATTCAGGTTACGGGCTCCCCAGCCATCCTTCAGAGCCCCCAGGTTCAGGCTAAAGTACGCGCTTCCCTGCTGGCTGGCATTCGCGCTGCCGTGCTCTGGCATCAGGTTGGTGGAGGCCGTCTGCAACTCATGTTTTCTCGTAATCGCCTGACGACTCAGGCTAAACAAATTCTTGCTCATTTAACCCCGGAGTTGTGATCTATGGAATTATCCTCACTGACCGCCGTTTCCCCTGTCGATGGACGCTACGGCGATAAAGTCAGCGCGCTGCGCGGGATTTTCAGCGAATACGGTTTGCTGAAATTCCGTGTACAAGTTGAAGTACGCTGGCTGCAAAAACTGGCCGCGCACGCAGCGATCAAGGAAGTTCCTGCTTTTGCTGCCGACGCAATCGGTTTCCTTGATGCGATTGTCGCTAACTTCAATGAAGAAGATGCTGCGCGTATCAAAACCATTGAGCGTACGACCAACCATGACGTGAAGGCAGTTGAGTATTTCCTGAAAGAGAAAGTGGCGGATATCCCGGAACTGCACGCTGTTTCCGAGTTCATCCACTTCGCGTGTACCTCAGAAGACATCAACAACCTGTCTCACGCGCTGATGCTGAAAACCGCCCGTGACGAAGTAGTTCTGCCGTACTGGCGCAAGCTTATCGACGCGGTGAAAGATTTGTCCGTGCAGTATCGCGATATTCCTCTGCTCTCCCGTACCCACGGTCAGCCAGCCACCCCGTCTACGCTGGGCAAAGAAATGGCTAACGTGGCTTACCGTATGGAGCGTCAGTACCGCCAGCTCAATCAGGTCGAAATTCTCGGCAAAATCAACGGTGCAGTCGGTAACTATAACGCCCACATCGCCGCTTATCCGGAAGTGGACTGGCATCAGTTCAGCGAAGAATTTGTCACCTCGCTGGGCATCCAGTGGAATCCGTACACCACGCAGATTGAGCCGCACGACTACATTGCCGAGCTGTTTGATTGCATCGCCCGTTTCAACACTATCCTGATCGACTTCGACCGCGATGTCTGGGGTTACGTGGCGCTGAACCATTTCAAACAGAAAACCATCGCGGGTGAAATTGGTTCCTCCACCATGCCGCACAAGGTGAACCCAATCGATTTCGAAAACTCCGAGGGTAACCTGGGCCTGTCTAACGCGGTTCTGCAGCATCTGGCGAGCAAACTGCCGGTCTCCCGCTGGCAGCGCGATCTGACGGACTCTACCGTTCTGCGTAACCTGGGCGTGGGGATTGGCTATGCGCTGATCGCTTATCAGTCCACGCTGAAAGGTGTGAGCAAACTGGAAGTGAACCGCGATCATCTGCTGGATGAACTGGATCATAACTGGGAAGTGCTGGCAGAGCCGATCCAGACCGTGATGCGTCGCTATGGCATTGAAAAACCATACGAGAAGCTGAAGGAACTGACCCGCGGCAAACGCGTTGACGCCGAAGGTATGAAGCAGTTTATCGACGGTCTGGCGCTGCCTGAAGACGAGAAAACACGCCTGAAAGCAATGACGCCGGCCAATTACATTGGTCGCGCCGTCACCATGGTTGATGAACTGAAGTAATCTGTTTTACGCCTGTCAGGCCTGCATCATATCGTAGGCCTGCCAGGCGTAGCGCCATCAGGGATTATTGAGTCTTATGGCATTTCCGGCGGTGTAATACCAAAGTGGTTCCACGCCCGCACCGTTGCCATACGTCCACGCGGAGTTCGCTGCAGAAAACCTTGCTGAATCAGATACGGCTCCAGCACGTCCTCAATGGTTTCACGCTCTTCCCCAATCGCCGCCGCCAGGTTATCCAGTCCTACCGGTCCACCGAAGAACTTATCGATAACCGCCAGCAGCAGCTTACGGTCCATATAATCGAATCCTTCCGCATCCACATTGAGCATATCCAGTGCCTGAGCGGCGATATCTGCTGAAATTGTGCCGTCATGCTTCACTTCGGAGAAGTCGCGTACCCGGCGTAATAAACGGTTGGCGATACGCGGCGTACCACGGGCGCGGCGTGCCACTTCCAATGCGCCTTCATCGCTCATTTCCAGCCCCATAAAGCGGGCGCTGCGTCCAACAATGTGCTGCAGGTCTGCCACCTGATAGAATTCCAGGCGCTGTACAATACCGAAGCGGTCACGCAGCGGAGACGTTAACGAACCGGCGCGCGTCGTCGCCCCGATCAGGGTAAACGGCGGCAGATCGATCTTAATCGAACGTGCGGCTGGTCCTTCGCCAATCATGATATCCAGCTGATAATCTTCCATCGCCGGATACAGCACCTCTTCCACCACCGGTGACAGGCGATGGATTTCATCGATAAACAGCACATCGTGCGGTTCAAGGTTGGTGAGCATTGCCGCCAGATCGCCCGCTTTTTCCAGTACCGGACCGGAAGTGGTGCGCAGATTAACGCCCATTTCATTGGCAACAATATTGGCAAGCGTGGTTTTACCGAGACCTGGAGGACCGAAAATCAGCAGGTGATCGAGGGCTTCACCGCGCAGCTTCGCCGCCTGGATAAAAATCTCCATTTGCGAACGCACCTGAGGCTGGCCAATATACTCTTCCAGCAATTTGGGGCGGATCGCGCGATCCACCAGATCTTCAGGGGTCGTGCTGACAGCCGAAATCAGGCGATCTGCTTCAATCATCCTTTACCTCACAATGCCGCGCGAAGCGCTTCACGAATCAGGGTTTCACTGCTGGCATCAGGGCGAGCAATTTTGCTCACCATGCGGCTGGCTTCCTGTGGTTTATAGCCTAACGCCACCAGCGCAGCAACCGCTTCCTGCTCGGTGTCATCCGTTGCAGGACTGGCCGGAGAGGTCAGGACCAGATCCGCCGCCGGCGTGAAGAGATCGCCATGCAGGCCTTTAAAGCGGTCTTTCATTTCCACAATCAAACGCTCTGCGGTTTTCTTACCTATGCCCGGTAATTTCACCAGCGCGCCAAGCTCTTCGCGCTCAACGGCATTAACGAACTGCTGTGCAGACATACCGGAGAGGATCGCCAGCGCCAGCTTCGGCCCGACGCCATTGGTTTTGATTAACTCTTTAAACAGCGTGCGTTCTTGTTTGTTGTTAAAACCATATAGCAGTTGAGCGTCTTCACGCACCACAAAATGGGTGAAGATAATCGCTTCCTGCCCGGCTTCCGGCAACTCGTAGAAACAGGTCATCGGCATATGGACTTCATAGCCTACTCCGCCGGTTTCCAGAAGGACCAGCGGGGGTTGTTTTTCAAGAATGATGCCTCTGAGTCTGCCTATCACGTGACGCTCCTGCGTTAAGGGCTAAAAGGTAATGCGCTATCATAAAAAAAGGCTGGATAGATATCCAGCCTCATTTGTCACTAACGTAACCGACCTCGCGCCAGATTCAGCCGCGACTCGCTCATTTGCATGGCGTTCTGGCTGACGTGGCAATGGGTAATAGCAATCGCCAGCGCATCCGCGGCATCCGCCTGCGGATTTGCCGGGAGTTTTAGCAGCGTGCGTACCATATGCTGAACCTGGCTTTTTTCCGCGCTGCCGATACCCACCACGGTCTGTTTTACCTGGCGGGCCGCGTATTCAAAGACCGGAAGATCCTGATTGGTAGCCGCAACGATTGCCACGCCGCGCGCCTGCCCCAGCTTTAGCGCCGAGTCGGCATTCTTCGCCATAAAGACCTGCTCAATGGCAAAATAGTCGGGCTGGAACTGGGTGATGATTTCCGTCACGCCCGCATAAATCAACTTCAGACGTGATGGAAGATCGTCGACTTTGGTGCGAATGCAGCCGCTACCGAGGTAGGTCAGCTGTCTGCCGACCTGACGGATTACGCCATAACCGGTGATGCGCGACCCCGGGTCAATGCCGAGAATGATAGACATCACGCATCTCCTGTTAGTTTATGGCTTAACCACATCATTCGAGCGTTGCAGCAACCTCATCGGAGATTTCGCCGTTGTGGTAAACTTCCTGCACGTCGTCGCAGTCTTCCAGCATATCGATCAGACGCATCAGCTTCGGTGCCGTTTCTGCATCCATATCCGCTTTGGTGGAGGGGATCATAGACACTTCAGCCGCGTCCGCTTTCAGACCAGCCGCTTCCAGCGCATCACGCACTTTGCCCATCTCTTCCCACGCGGTGTAAACGTCAATCGCGCCGTCGTCGAAGGTCACAACGTCTTCAGCGCCCGCTTCCAGTGCCGCTTCCATAATGGCGTCTTCGTCGCCTTGTTCAAAAGAGATCACGCCTTTTTTGCTGAACAGGTAAGCTACGGAACCGTCGGTACCGAGGTTGCCGCCCGTTTTAGTGAATGCGTGACGCACCTCCGCAACGGTACGGTTACGGTTGTCAGACAGACACTCAATCATAACGGCTGTTCCACCAGGGCCGTAACCTTCATAGATGATGGTTTCCATGTTCGCATCATCGTCGCCACCAACACCACGCGCGATTGCACGGTTCAGAGTGTCACGGGTCATGTTGTTTGCCAGCGCTTTATCAACCGCGGCGCGCAGACGTGGGTTAGCATCCGGATCGCCGCCGCCCAGTTTGGCTGCCGTCACCAGCTCACGAATGATTTTGGTGAAAATTTTACCGCGTTTAGCATCCTGCGCTGCTTTACGATGTCTGGTGTTGGCCCATTTACTATGACCTGCCATAAATAATCTCTCCAAAAAGCGCGCCTTCTCAGGCGACGTTAATTACAAACTCTTCAATCGCCTGCCGGTTACTCCACGACTTGGTTAACTGCGCGGCTTCGTGCGCATTAACCCAACGGTAGGTCAGATGTTCGGTGAACACGATCTCTCGTTCAGAGGGAAGTGCCAGGCAAAACCAGGATTCAGTATTACGCTCAATTCCCGGCGCATAGCGATGACGTAAATGGCTAAAAATCTCAAATTCCACCGTGCGCTGACAGTCAATTAAGGTCAGTTGCTCAGTCGCAACATCAATGGCGACCTCTTCCTTTACTTCGCGCATCGCGGCTTGCGACGCGGTTTCACCCTCTTCAAGGCTGCCGGTGACCGACTGCCAGAAATCAGGATCGTCGCGTCGCTGTAACATCAGCACTCTCCCGGTGTCCTTTGCATAAATCACGACTAACACCGAGACAGGCTGTTTGTATCTCATATCAGTTATTCTCAGCCTTCTTAACAACCTGAATGCTCAGTTCCGCCAGCGCAGCTTCGTTGGCAAAGCTTGGCGCTTCAGTCATCAGACACGCTGCAGCGGTGGTTTTCGGGAAGGCAATAACGTCACGAATGTTGTCAGTA
The DNA here is from genome assembly GCF_030336805.1 of Citrobacter sp. Cb023. NCBI lineage: Bacteria > Pseudomonadati > Pseudomonadota > Gammaproteobacteria > Enterobacterales > Enterobacteriaceae > Citrobacter > Citrobacter sp. Cb023. The sequence goes on from NZ_JAOWCV010000039.1 coordinate 63,482, forward strand.
CCGGTCAGCAGCATAGTCAAGCGATCCAGACCAAACGCCAGGCCCGCATGCGGCGGTGTACCGTATTTTAGCGCATCCAGCAGGAAGCCGAACTTCTCGCGCTGTTCTTGCTCGTTAATGCCCAGAATGCCGAATACGGTCTGCTGCATATCACCGTTGTGAATACGCACGGAACCACCGCCCACTTCATAGCCGTTGATGACCATATCGTACGCGTTGGCAACCGCGTCTTCCGGCGCAGCTTTCAGCTCAGCGGCAGTCATGTCTTTTGGCGCGGTGAACGGGTGGTGCATCGCGGTCAGCCCGCCTTCACCATCGTCTTCAAACATCGGGAAGTCGATAACCCACAGCGGCGCCCATTTGGCTTCGTCGGTAATGTTCAGGTCTTTGCCCAGTTTCAGACGCAGCGCACCCATCGCGTCGGCCACCACTTTCTTGTTGTCGGCACCGAAGAAAATCATGTCGCCGTCTTGCGCACCAGTACGCTCCAGAATCGCGTCTACGATTTCTGCGTTCAGGAACTTAGCAACCGGGCTGGTGATGCCTTCCAGGCCTTTCGCACGCTCGGTGACTTTGATGTAAGCCAGACCTTTCGCGCCGTAAATCTTAATAAAGTTACCGTAATCGTCGATCTGCTTACGGCTTAAGCTCGCACCGCCCGGTACACGCAGGGCAGCCACGCGGCCTTTCGCATCGTTCGCCGGACCAGAGAACACGGCGAACTCAACGCCTTTCACCAGATCGGCAACGTCAACCAGTTCCATCGGGTTACGCAGGTCTGGTTTATCAGAACCGTAACGACGCTCGGCTTCGGCAAAGGTCATGATCGGGAAATCACCCAGATCCACACCTTTAACTTCCAGCCACAGGTTACGCACCAGCGCTTCCATCACTTCACGCACCTGCGGCGCGGTCATGAAGGAAGTCTCAACGTCGATCTGAGTAAATTCAGGCTGACGGTCAGCACGTAAGTCTTCATCACGGAAGCATTTTACGATCTGATAGTAGCGGTCAAAACCGGACATCATCAGCAGCTGTTTAAACAGCTGAGGAGACTGCGGCAGCGCGTAGAACTTACCTTTATGAACACGAGAAGGAACCAGGTAATCGCGCGCGCCTTCTGGCGTAGCTTTGGTCAGCATCGGAGTTTCGATGTCGAGGAAGCCGTGATCGTCCATAAAACGACGCACCAGGCTGGTAATTTTTGCACGCGTTTTCAGGCGCTGCGCCATTTCAGGGCGACGCAGATCCAGGTAGCGATACTTCAGTCGCGCTTCTTCGGTGTTTACATGGTTAGAGTCCAGCGGCAGCGAGTCTGAACGGTTGATGATGGTCAGATCGGAGGCCAGCACTTCAATTTCGCCAGTCGCCATATCGGCGTTGACGTTTTTCGCGTCACGCGCACGCACGGTGCCCGTAACCTGGATACAGAACTCATTACGCAGTTCGGAGGCCAGCTTTAACGCATCCGCACGGTCCGGATCGAAAAATACCTGCACGATACCTTCGCGGTCGCGCATATCGATAAAGATCAGGCTACCAAGATCACGACGACGGTTGACCCAACCACACAGAGTCACCTGCTGCCCCTCGTGGGACAGACGTAGCTGTCCGCAATATTCTGTACGCATGAGATATCCCTTAACTTTGCCGCAGGCGGATTGTCACCTGTCTCGCAGGTGACGAAGTCGCAGCTTTAGCTGAATGTCACAACTGAATGAAAAAAGGCGGCTATTATACTGGAAATTCTGCCGCACGATAAGTCCGGTACTGACTGTACGCCTGTTTCCTGGACGGGCATTGCGTAATCTCACAAAAAATAACAAAAATTGTCGTCCCTTTCACACTGATTCGCGATTAAGGTGTAACGGAATTCTTTTTTTACTGGAGTGATCATGCTGGAACTGAACGCAAAAACAACCGCTCTTGTTGTTATTGATCTACAGGAAGGTATCCTGCCTTTCGCTGGCGGCCCATACTCGGCAAACGACGTGGTTGCCCGCGCCGCGCAGTTGGCGGAAAAATTCCGTGCCCACGGTTCCCCGGTGGTAATGGTGCGCGTCGGCTGGTCTGACGATTATGCCGAAGCACTGAAACAGCCAGTTGATGCTCACGCTCCGGCCAAAGCGTTACCCGAAAACTGGTGGAATTACCCGAGCGCTCTGGGTAAATGCGCCAGCGACCTCGAAGTGACCAAACGCCAGTGGGGAGCTTTCTACGGCACCGATCTGGAATTACAACTGCGTCGTCGGGGCATCGAGACCATCGTCCTGTGCGGAATCTCCACAAATATTGGCGTGGAGTCAACGGCGCGAAATGCGTGGGAGCTGGGTTTTAATCTGATCGTTGCAGAAAACGCCTGTAGTGCCGCCAGCGCTGAGCAACATCAGGGCAGCATGACGCATATTTTCCCGCGTATCGCACGCGTACGCAGCGTGGATGAGATCCTGCAAGCGCTATGATTTATATCGGTTTACCCCAGTGGGCGCATCCCAAATGGGTGCGTCTGGGGATCACCAGCCTTGAAGAGTATGCCCGCCACTTTAACTGTGTGGAGGGCAATACCACGCTGTACGCGCTGCCAAAAGCCGACATTGTGGCCCGCTGGCATGCGCAGACTACCGATGCGTTTCGATTTTGTTTTAAGTTTCCGGCCACTATTTCGCATCAGGCCGCGCTGCGTAATTGCGATGACCTGGTACAAGAGTTTTTCACGCGCATGTCGCCACTTGAATCACGCATTGGACAATACTGGCTGCAATTACCCGCAACTTTTGGCCCGCACGACCTGCCAGCCTTGTGGCAGTTTCTCGATGCGCTCCCCAAATCCTTTACCTACGGTGTGGAAGTTCGCCATCCGGACTTCTTTGCCAAAGGCGAAACAGAGCAGCTATTCAATCGAGGCCTACATGAGCGCGGGGTAAATCGGGTGATTCTGGACAGTCGACCGGTACATGCCGCCATACCACATACTGAAGCGATACGCGACGCCCAGCGCAAGAAGCCAAAGGTTCCGGTGCATGCGGTGGTGACGGCAAACCATCCGATGGTACGCTTTATCGGCAGCGATAATATGGCACAAAACAGCGCGCTTTTTGCCGTCTGGCTGACCAAGCTGTCGCAATGGCAACAAACCACAACGCCGTATCTGTTTTTACATACCCCGGATATCGCGCAGGCCCCGGAGCTTGTCGATACGTTATGGGCAAATTTACGCAGCGCCCTGCCAGAGATCGGATCAGCGCCGTCTATTCCACAGCAATCTTCTCTTTTCTGAAAATGCCACCTATCATAGTCAATGCCATCAGCCATTTTAAAAGGGAGTTTGTATGGTAAGCGCGCTTTATGCCGTATTGGGTGCGTTATTGTTAATTAAGTTCTCCTTTGACGTCGTTCGCCTGCGCATGCAATACCGCGTTGCATATGGTGACGGAGGTTTTAGCGAACTACAAAGCGCTATCCGCATTCACGGTAATGCGGTGGAATATATTCCCGTCGCATTGGTGCTGCTGTTATTTATGGAAATGAACGGCGCTGAAACGTGGATGGTGCATATTTGCGGGCTGATTTTGATTGCCGGACGACTGATGCATTATTACGGATTCCACCACCGGCTTTTCCGCTGGCGACGTTCAGGCATGAGCGCGACCTGGTGTTCGCTGTTGCTAATGGTGCTGGCGAATCTTTGGTATATGCCCTGGGAGTTGGTTTTCTCCCTGCATTAGCGCACAATACGCCACTTTATTTTTCCCGGATTTTTACGTTATGTCTCACCGCGACACGCTTTTTTCTGCGCCTATCGCCAGTCTGGGTGACTGGACCTTTGATGAACGGGTAGCTGAAGTCTTCCCGGATATGATCCAGCGATCCGTTCCTGGCTATTCCAATATCATTTCTATGATTGGGATGTTGGCCGAACGTTTCGTACAACCCAACACACAGGTCTACGATCTGGGCTGTTCTCTGGGCGCGGCGACGCTCTCGGTGCGTCGCAATATTCATCACGAGAATTGCAAAATTATTGCCGTTGATAACTCCCCAGCCATGGTTGAGCGCTGCCGCCGTCATATTGACGCCTATAAAGCGCCGACACCGGTTGACGTTGTCGAAGGCGATATTCGCAACATTACTATCGAAAACGCCTCGATGGTGGTGCTGAATTTTACCCTGCAATTCCTTGAGCCACCTGAGCGCCAGGCATTGTTGGATAAGATTTATCAGGGGCTTAACCCCGGCGGCGCGCTGGTACTGTCTGAAAAATTCAGTTTCGAAGACGCTAACGTTGGCGAGCTGCTGTTCAACATGCACCACGATTTCAAACGGGCAAATGGCTATAGCGAGCTGGAAATCAGCCAAAAGCGCAGCATGCTGGAGAACGTGATGCTGACCGACTCGGTCGAAACGCACAAAGCGAGACTGCATCAGGCGGGCTTTGAACACAGCGAATTGTGGTTCCAGTGCTTTAACTTTGGTTCTCTGGTGGCACTGAAAGCTGAGGTTAGCGCATGATCGACTTTGGTAACTTTTATCAACTGATTGCCAAAAATCACCTTTCTCATTGGCTGGAAACGCTCCCGGCGCAAATCGCGACCTGGCAGCGCGATCAGCACGGCTTGTTTAAGCAGTGGTCAAATGCGGTCGAGTTTCTGCCCGAGCTGACGCCGCATCGCCTGGACTTACTGCATAGCGTTACCGCCGAAAGCGATGAGCCGCTCAGCGACGGTCAGCTCAAACGTATCGACACCCTGATGCGTAACCTGATGCCATGGCGTAAAGGGCCGTACTCGTTGTACGGCGTCAATATAGATACCGAGTGGCGCTCGGACTGGAAATGGGATCGCGTTCTGCCACACTTGTCTGACCTCACCGGGCGCACCATTCTTGATGTCGGCTGCGGGAGTGGATATCACATGTGGCGCATGATTGGCGCGGGGGCGCATCTGGCGGTTGGCATCGATCCTACCCAGCTGTTTCTGTGCCAGTTTGAGGCAGTACGTAAACTGCTGGGCAATGACCAGCGCGCTCACCTGCTGCCGCTGGGTATTGAGCAGCTTCCGGCGCTCAACGCCTTTGATACCGTATTCTCCATGGGAGTGCTTTATCACCGCCGTTCACCGCTGGAACACCTGTGGCAGTTGAAGGATCAGTTGGTGAAAGATGGCGAACTGGTACTGGAAACGCTGGTCGTCGAAGGTGATGAAAATACCGTACTGGTACCGGGCGATCGCTACGCGCAGATGCGTAACGTTTACTTTATTCCTTCTGCGTTGGCGTTAAAAAACTGGCTGGAAAAATGTGGGTTTGTTGATGTGCGCATTGCTGATGTCTGCGTCACCACCACCGAAGAGCAGCGCCGCACCGAGTGGATGATAACCGAATCACTGGCCGACTTCCTCGACCCGAACGATCACAGCAAAACGGTGGAAGGCTACCCGGCCCCATTACGCGCGGTATTGATTGCACGTAAGCCGTAGTTACTTTTCCCAGATAGCACTCTTTCTGCAAAATAGTTCAAGTTGCAGCAAGGCAGACAACTCCGCTGCGGCTTGAAATATGCAGGATAAAAAAAGGCCCCTGTTGAAATTGCAGGGGCCTGGTACGAGCAAGCATCATATTGGGCGACATGATGCAACGGTAAAAATCAGCTGGCCTGGTGGTGTGCAATGATTGCTTTCATTTCCGCAACCGCCGCCCCGTCTACTGCATAGCGTGAATACTCATCCGCCTGTGCATCCGAAGACATCGACAACCCCGAATTGCGATAACGCATGGGGGAAGCCAGCCATACTCCGGCAGAACTGTGGACTTCCTGCACTCCAGCATCAAGGAACAGGGACAAATTCGAGGCGCGAACCCCCGCTCCGGCCATAATGATTGGAGCATCCACCTGCGCAATAAGTTCCATAATTTTTGTTAAACCTTGCGCCGCATCTGATTTTTGCCCGGAAGTCAGCACTCTGGCGACGCCCAAATCAGCTAATTTTTTTAGCGCATTGAGTGGGTTAGCGCACATGTCAAAGGCCCGATGAAAAGTGACGTGCAGCGGTCCCGCCGCAATCATTATTTTCTCCATGCGCGGCATATCGACATCACCCTCTGCATCTAAAATGCCGGTTACCAACCCTGAGAACCCCAGTTCTCTTACCATCGCAATATCATCCAGCATTGCAGCGAATTCACCGTCGGTGTAACAAAAGTCGCCCCCGCGCGGGCGAATAATGGGATTGGCCGGAATCGAGATATGCTGGCGAACCGAACGCAAGACGCCCAGGGACGGCGTTAAGCCCCCCTCTTTGGGCGCCGAGCAAAGCTCAATGCGATCCGCGCCGTTTTGCTGCGCCGTGCGCGCGCACTCCATGCTGTAACAGCAGATTTCCAGTAATGCCATACTCACTCCTGACGTTCGCTTGCCACAATGGCTTCAATCGACCACGGATGGAATTTTATCGTCACACTGCCATCGCTGACCGCCAGCGTTGGATTCGGTAAACGCTCACGCTCGCCTTTTGGCGAACTGGTTTTTACAAATATGCCCGGCTGGCTCAGCCCGTGATCTGAAAGCAGCGCCAGCGCTCGTGCATTCAGCGTCTCCACCTCACCCGGCAGAACAATTTCAACATGCTCCCAACCTTCATGCGGATAACGCTTTTCGCCCGGCCACGGCAGTTCTACGATAGTAAATTGCCAGTGTTGCACACAAACTGGCTCATCGAGTTTGAACAAGCAAATCGGTCGGCCATTGATGATATTTTCTGACAGCAATTCGCCGCACTGTTCAAACCCACGACGCCAGCGCTCTGCGGTGGTATTTTGATGACAACGCAGAGAAATGTGATCGGCTTCAAGCGATGAGATATCCAGCCCAAGGCGAGTGGAAAGATCCGTTAACGCCTGAATGAAATGCGGTAAATCTGCGGAAATATCATGCAGTTCTGCAACTGTTTGCCAGTTCGCCATAATGAAAGCTCATATCCATATTCAAAGCCGCTAATTTACCCTGTTGCGCAGCCCCAACCAACTGCTGATTTTCTTAAGCGCAATATGAATAATTATACGTAATGACAATGTTTATATTTCAGGCTGCTGGCGATACTCGCAATGCTGACGGCAACGGGCATTTGCAGTATACTCCCGCCCTTAATTCTTAAACTGGTGCGGTGCATTTTAAGCCGCTTCATAAATGTAAGGTATTCCGGTGAATATTCAGGCTCTTCTCTCAGAAAAAGTCAGTCAGGCCATGATTGCTGCAGGCGCGCCTGCAGATTGCGAACCGCAGGTTCGTCAGTCAGCAAAAGTACAGTTCGGCGACTATCAGGCTAACGGCATGATGGCTGTCGCTAAAAAACTGGGTATGGCGCCGCGACAACTGGCTGAGCAGGTGCTGACTCATTTGGATCTCAACGGGATCGCCAGCAAAGTTGAAATTGCAGGCCCGGGCTTTATCAATATTTTTCTCGATCCGGCATTTCTGGCGCAGCACGTTCAGCAGGCGCTGGCTTCCAATCGTCTGGGCGTCACCCAACCGGCTAAACAAACCGTTGTGGTTGATTACTCCGCACCTAACGTAGCGAAAGAGATGCACGTTGGTCACCTGCGTTCCACCATCATCGGTGACGCTGCGGTGCGTACGCTGGAGTTCCTCGGTCACAATGTTATCCGCGCCAACCACGTCGGCGACTGGGGTACTCAGTTCGGTATGCTCATCGCATGGCTGGAAAAACAGCAGCAGGAAAATGCTGGCGAGATGGCGCTGGCTGACCTTGAAGGTTTCTACCGTGATGCGAAAAAACATTACGACGAAGATGAGGCCTTCGCGGAACGTGCCCGGAGTTATGTCGTGAAGCTGCAAGGCGGCGACGAGTACTTCCGTGAGATGTGGCGCAAACTGGTCGACATCACCATGTCGCAAAACCAGTTAACCTACGATCGCCTGAACGTCACCCTGACCCGTGACGACGTCATGGGTGAAAGCCTGTACAACCCGATGCTGCCTGGCATCGTGGCCGATCTCAAAGCTAAAGGCCTGGCTGTTGAAAGCGAAGGCGCTACCGTCGTATTCCTTGATGAGTATAAGAACAAGGAAGGTGAACCGATGGGCGTAATCATTCAGAAGAAAGATGGCGGCTATCTCTACACCACGACCGACATCGCCTGCGCCAAGTACCGTTATGAAACGCTGCATGCCGACCGCGTACTTTATTACATCGACTCCCGTCAGCATCAGCACTTAATGCAAGCCTGGACCATCGTGCGTAAAGCCGGTTATGTGCCGGATTCTGTGCCGCTGGAACACCACATGTTCGGTATGATGCTGGGTAAAGACGGCAAGCCGTTCAAAACCCGTGCGGGTGGCACGGTTAAACTGGCCGATCTGCTGGATGAAGCGCTGGAACGCGCACGCCGTCTGGTAGCGGAGAAGAACCCGGACATGCCTGCCGACGAGCTGGAAAAACTGGCAAATGCGGTCGGTATCGGCGCGGTGAAATATGCCGATCTGTCCAAAAACCGTACCACAGACTACATCTTCGACTGGGACAATATGCTGGCGTTCGAAGGGAACACTGCGCCGTATATGCAGTACGCCTACACCCGCGTACTGTCCGTGTTCCGTAAAGCCGATATCGACGAAAGCGCGCTGGCAAATGCGCAGGTGATTATCAGTGAAGATCGCGAGGCTCAGCTGGCTGCGCGTCTGCTGCAGTTTGAAGAAACGCTGACCGTTGTTGCACGTGAAGGTACGCCGCACGTGATGTGTGCTTACCTGTACGACGTTGCCGGTCTGTTCTCCGGCTTCTACGAGCACTGCCCTATCCTCAGCGCTGAAAACGAAGAGATTCGTAACAGCCGCCTGAAACTGGCACAGTTGACGGCGAAAACCCTGAAGCTGGGTCTGGATACGCTGGGTATCGAAACCGTAGAACGTATGTAAATCAGCTCACCTATCAGGCCTGACTCCGAAATTCGGACTCAGGCCTTTTTTATTTCTGTAACAGGCCATCTGTAACAACTCACAAGGAATGACACATTTCCGTAGAGATATGGAACATTTTTTGCCTGTCATCCCGTTTAAGCCTCCGTATCATGAGGCGGCGAATTAATCGGGTACGGGTCAATGACATTCAGAGATTTTGAGGCGGAAGAAAAACTCTTCCAGCGGCGTGTATTGGTGGCCTTTGGCCTGGTGGTCATCTGCTTTGGCATCCTGATTTACAATCTCTACAACTTACAAATCTGTCAGCACCAGTATTACACCACCCGCTCGAATGCAAACGACATCAAAATGCTGCCCGTGGCCCCGACGCGCGGCATGATTTACGATCGCAACGGCATCCCGCTGGTGCGCAACGTAACCTGGTACGACATTTCCGTTACGCCTTATAAAATCAGTGATATGAATTCCCTGATCAGGCAGCTCACGCCTATCATTGACCTCACTCCTGATGACATTGACCAGTTTCGCCATGCGCTGAAAGCCAGCAGCCGCTATCGCCCGGTCGTGCTAAAAAATGCGCTGACCGATGTGGAAATCGCCCGCTTCTCGGTTAACCAGTTTCATTTCAGCGGCGTCAATATCAATAGCTATGAAGACCGCCAGTACCCTTATGGCGCAGCGCTGGCGCATGTCCTTGGCTATGTGTCAAAAATCAATGACAACGACCTGAATGCGCTGGATCAAAAAGGCCTGACAGAGAACTACGCCGCCGATCACAACATCGGTAAGCAGGGTATTGAGCACTACTATGAAAATGAACTGCATGGGAAAACCGGTTATCAGGAGGTCGAAGTTGATAACCACGGACGCATCGTACGCCTGATCAAAGATGTGCCGCCCGTTGCCGGAAAAGATATCCACCTGACGCTGGACCTCCATTTACAGCAATATATTGAGAGTCTGTTGGTGGGCCAGCGGGCCGCCGTTTTGGTTGAGGATCCGCATGACGGTTCCGTGCTGGCAATGGTTTCGAACCCCAGCTATGACCCCAACCCGTTTGTCAAAGGTATCAGCTATCAGGACTATAACAAGCTGCTTCAGGATAAGGACCTGCCGTTAATCAACCGTGTCACGCAGGGGTTGTATCCTCCCGCCTCCACGGTCAAACCGTATATGGCGATGTCAGCATTACTGGACGGCGTGATCACGCCGCAGACCCGTTTCTTCGGCGCCCCCACCTGGACGCTCCCCGGCACGGAGCGACATTACCGTGACTGGAAAAAAACGGGCCACGGTATGCTGGATGTCACCAAAGCAATTGAAGAATCTGCCGACACGTTCTTTTATCAGGTGGCGTATATGATGGGGATCGACCGTATTAACAGCATGCTCAGCCAGTTTGGCTATGGCAAACCGACCGGCATCGATCTTGGTGAGGAGTATAACGGCCTGCTCCCGAGCCGCGAATGGAAGCAGAAAGTGCATAAAAAAGCCTGGTATCAGGGAGATACCATTTCGGTTGGCATCGGCCAGGGATACTGGATTGCCACGCCGATCCAGATGGTTAAAGCCATGGTCGCGCTGATTAACAACGGCAAGGTTATCGCCCCTCACCTGCTACGTGATGAAGAGAGCGGAAAAGTCATCACGCCGTATCAGGCTCCCGAAGCACCGTCACAAATTGCCTCTGCTTCGTCCCCTTACTGGGGACTGGTGCGTCAAGCGATGTTCGGCATGGCGAATGAGCCAAACGGTACCGGTTATAAGTTCTTTCACACCGCGCCTTACGGCATTGCAGCGAAAAGTGGCACATCACAGGTCTTTAGCCTGAAAGAAAATCAGACCTACGATGCGAAAATGATCCCCGTGCGTCTGCGCGACCACGTGTTCTATACCGCATTTGCGCCATATAAGAACCCAAAAGTCGCCATAGCGTTAATTCTGGAAAACGGCGGCAGCGATGGCGTCACCGCCGCACCAGTCATGCGTCAAATCATGGATCATCTGTTTGCTGCGCAGGACGACGACGCACAAGCGGGTCCGATAGCCGCAACGCCATCGGACACCGATATCAAAAATACTTACGCAAGTATTCGGTAAGGCACAGCATCGCCATCGCCTGACCGTAAGGCATGGAGGTCCGGGGGATGTTGCGGTAGAAATCGAGATTGTGGCCCATCCCGGTACCAAACGAGGTATGCAGCAATTCACCTTCCGGCGAAATATGTTGCACAATGCCTCTGATCGCTTTTTCAGCTACAGCCGCATAGTCTTGCCCGACATAGCGTTTACGTACCGCTTTGAGGATCCCATAGGCAAATCCGGCGGTTGCCGAAGCTTCCAGATACGACTGCGGGTCGTCCAGCAAGGTGTGCCACAGTCCGCTTTCATCCTGGCACTTCGCCAGCGCCGCGATTTGCGCGTTCAAAACTTGCACCAAATAGCGGTGCACTGCATTGTTTTCCGGCAAATCAACTAATTCGAGGAAATCCGGGATGACTATAGTTAACCAGCTGTTGCCACGCGCCCAGCGAGCGTTGGCGAAGTTATGCTGTCCTTCATAGCTCCAGCCGTGGAACCACAGCCCCGTTTCTTTATCCATCAGGTTTTGCACGTGCAGCAGGAACTGATAGGTTGCCTCTTCAATATACTCGGGACGGTTGAGCAACTTGCCAATCTTCGCCAGCGGTAAGACCGTCATCATCAACGTGTCATCCCACATCTGCTGGTGATTTTCTTCCGCCAGCGTAATGTGCTGCATACCGCCGAATTGGGTACGCGGCATATCATGCATTGCCCACTCAGCCCAACTGTCGAGCCACGGCAGATACGCGGGATTACGCGTCTCTTCATAGCGATATGCCAGCGTTAAAAACGGCGCCATGGTGTTGACGTTTTTAGTCGTTGCACCTTCCGCAAAGCGATCGGCAAACCAGCTGTCGATAATATCGCGCATCGCGGCATCGCCGGTTTGCTGATAATACTGATACATCCCGTACAAGCCGATGCCGTGCGTCCACTCCCATCCCGCCCAGCCTTTGGTATCAATAACGCGTCCATCATCCAGACGTAGCAAGAACTCGCCGGTCTCATCATGAATATTGACCAGGTTATGCGTCACCTTTTTGATCAACGCTTTTAATTCATCCCTGGCAATAAAATGTTCTGGCTGGCGCAACAATGGACTGTGTTTAACCGGATAAACAATCATTTACTTAACCTCTGTCAATGTCGAATTCAATACAGCACCCTTTTCCAGTTTTGGTGCCGCTGGTTTATTACGATTCAGGTAACCAATATTGTTGTTACCCCAAAGTGATTCATAAGGCATGCCCGATAGCATCTCTACGGTCGCGCGTCCTTTAGCGGAAAGTCCTTCCAGCACGGGTTGCCCGGACTCACGCATTTTTGCTGTCTCTTCACGCAGGGTGCTGTGCGTTTGCAGGTTCAGTTTGAAGCGCAAGGAAACCAGGAAACCCATCGCCAGAACAATCAGCGTTCCGCAGCTCAGAATTAACAGGATGGTATGGCTGACCGCCGCGGGCTGTGCGCTCTGACCGGAGACAAAACCAGACAACTGCATGACAATCCCCACCAGCATCACCGCTCCCGCCTGCGACGCTTTACGCGTTAACGTCATAATGCCGGCGAAGATCCCTTCCCGACGCTGACCGGTAATCACTTCGTCAACGTCAGCAATATAGGTGTAGATATTCCAGGGAACGTAGTTGATACCACCGCGTCCTAAACCCGCAACGGCGGAAACCAATAGCAACAGAGAATAAACATCGCTTAATCCGGCGTAATACAGCCCCGCATAGGAGAGTGAACTGAGGCCAAACAGGACGACCACCATGCGATAAGACGGCGCAGGTCCGAAACGGATGCACAATGGGATCATGGCGATAACGGCAATAAACTGGAAGATAGCCATCGTACCCAGCAGGTTTGACGCCATCGATGCTTCCTGCATCAGCACAAACACCACATAGTAAGTAAAGACGGCGTTAAAGACGTCCTGGGCAATATAGCCGCCAAGATACATTCCTAAATGCTGGCGAAAGATACGGATGCGCAGTGTTGAACTCAGTTCCACAAATAAACGGTTCATACTCTGACTCAAGGTCAGGCTTTTCTTCTCTTCTTCGGCTCGCAGCGCCGCCTCAGTCCACTCTTCCCGTGGGCGTTCCCAGGTAAAGAACCAGACGAAGGTCAGCATCAGTGCACACAGCACAGAAAACACCAGGCTGGCGTAGAAAAAAGAGACGGGGTTGTCCTTGCCAAACAGCGTCAGCAGAACGCCAGGTAAGAATGAGGCCAGAATGGCAGACATTTGCGCCATCGAAATGCGCGCGCCGGAGAATTTGGTTTTCTGTTTAAAGTCATCGGTCATTTCGGGTACCAGCGTTTCGTATGGCACCAGAATCATGGTGTAGACCACGTCAAAAATCAGATAGGTGAGCAGGTAGTACCAGAACCCCATATCACCCACCCACATTAGTGAGTAGCTAAAGACACAGGGTATCCCCAACAGAATAAAAAACTTGCGTCGCCCAAAGCGTTTGCCGAGCCAGGTGGAGCCAAAGTTATCGGTTAAAAAACCCATTAATGGGCTAACAACGGCATCCAACACCCTGGCGGTAGCGAAGATAAAGGTTGCTTCGATTGGCGTCAGGCCACAGAACGTCGTGTAAAAATAGAGTAGCCAGGCCGCGGTTAACGCCGTGGTGCCTGCGCCTAAAAAATCCCCCGAACCGTAGGCAAAATAGTTAACCAACCCAATTTTACGTGTATTCATTGCCGTTACCCCTGCACATTATTGGGAGGCCCCGCAATCCTCGCTTTGACATTGGGCCTCCTTACAGGGCCACAGTAAAAGCTAACAGCAAGTGAAACCTTTCTATTTTTGCCAGGGGTATTCGTGAAATGGCAACAGCACAAAGAGTCCGGCAACGTATGTCACCTATTTTATAAAACAGCGTTTCTATTTAATCAAAGAGGTGGACTAGAATTGCGAAGCAGCCAGCAGTTTCTGCTGCTGGCCGGAATGAAGGGAGGCGTTAACGATAGTTCACAATCACCTGATTGCTCTGAACCTGTAAGGCGGGGATCAGGCGACCGCCACCGGGTACTTCCCAGACAAAATGCATCGGTTCGATGGCGGGAACATTATTGAATCCGTTGGTGGTCCCGCTTTGCCCGTCCAGCTCAACACAGCGGGACTGAGAACATAAACGCACCCGTAAACCCGCGGGCGTTGGGCCATTGAGCTCATAGCGCCAGGCCACCAGCGTCATCAACCCCGAGATCGGCTGGCTGGGCGTCAGAGGTGAAGACGAGGCTGACTGGCCGCGGTGATTTAAAGTAATCCCCATGCCGCTGGCCTGCCAGGCGCCTTCTCCGGCAGCCTGCGCTACCAGAGGAAAAAACAACAACCACAGTAATTTACGCATTACTTACCTCCAATAGTCGCCGTCATACGGATATGGCGGTTGTCAGACAGCTCCATGTTCGATAACACCACCAGTTGCGGAATGCTGCGACGTAAAAAGCGTGCCAGTAACGGACGCAACGCGTGGTTAACCAGTAAGACCGGCGGCGCACCCAACATTTCCTGACGGGACAGCGCTTCCTGAGTCTGGGCCAGCAGTCGGTCTGCAAGCCCCGGCTCCAGACCGCCGCCGCCCTGCAGCGCCTGCAGAAGCAAACGTTCGAGCGGAGTATCAAGGCCGATAACCTGAACCTCTTCATTACCCGGGAACCACTGCTGAGTGATGGCGCGTCCCAACGCAACACGTACCACCGCGGTAAGCTCATGCGGATCGTTTTGCAGCGGTGCATGTTCAGCCAGCGTTTCGAGAATGGTGCGCATATCGCGAATCGGTACTTTCTCATCCAGTAAGTTCTGTAACACTTTATGCAGCGTAGTGAGCGTCACGACGCCCGGGACCAGATCTTCCGTCAGTTTTGGCATCTCCTGCGAGACGCGGTCCAGTAGCTGTTGCGCCTCCTGACGGCCAAACAGCTCAGCAGCGAACTGCCCAATCAGGTGATTAAGGTGCGTGGCGACAACGGTACTGGCTTCAACAACCGTAAAGCCCTGAATCTGCGCCTGTTCCTTCAATGCGCTTTCAATCCAGATAGCGTCCAGACCGAAAGCCGGATCGACCGTTTTCTCGCCCGGCAGTGACCCGGCGGCAGTACCAGGGTTAATGGCCAGCCAGCGTCCCGGATAGGCGTCACCGCTGCCAATTTCCACCCCTTTCATCAAAATACGATAGCGGGCCGGCTGCAGATCCATATTGTCGCGGATATGTACCACCGGCGGCAGAAAACCCATATCCTGGGCAAATTTCTTACGAATACTGCGAATTCGCCCCAGCAACTCGCCATCTTGCTGAAAGTCCACCATTGGGATCAGGCGGTAGCCTACCTCCATCCCCAGGGAATCCTCCAGCTGTACGTCATTCCATGTTGCTTCCACCACGGAGTTGTTTTCCGGCATTTTCACCGGCTGCGGCTCATCGGGAGCTTTTTGCTCACGACCACGCATCCACCAGGCCAGACCCAGTAACGCGGCGGTAAACATCAAAAACACCAGGTTCGGCATGCCCGGAACCAGACCCAAAAGACCAAGCACCGCCGCACTAAGCAGCATGACACTAGGATTACTGAACAGTTGGGTCACCATCTGTTCGCCTACGTCCTGGTCGGTACTCACGCGGGTCACGATAACCCCCGCCGCGGTGGAGATTACCAGCGCAGGAATTTGCGCCACCAGCCCGTCACCGATGGTCAGCAGGGTATAACTTTCCGCTGCGCTACCCATGCTCATACCATGCTGCAACACCCCGACTAACAGACCGCCGACCACGTTGATCACCATGATCAAGATACCGGCGATGGCATCTCCACGTACGAATTTACTCGCACCGTCCATAGAGCCGTAGAAATCCGCTTCCTGCGTCACCTCCGAGCGTCGTTTTTTGGCTTCATCTTCGCCAATCAGACCCGCATTCAAATCCGCATCAATCGCCATCTGCTTGCCGGGCATACCATCCAGCACGAAGCGCGCGCCAACCTCGGCGATACGCCCGGCACCTTTGGTGATAACCATAAAGTTGATAATGACGAGAATAACGAAGACCACGATACCGATCGCAAAGTTACCGCCCACCAGGAAGTGACCAAAAGCTTCAACCACCTTTCCCGCCGCCGCCGCGCCGGTATGTCCTTCCATTAAAATGATACGCGTCGACGCAACGTTCAGGGCGAGGCGTAATAATGTGGTAAACAGCAAAATCGTCGGGAATGCGGCAAACTCCAGCGTACGCTGGGTGAACATCGCCACCAGCAGCACCATGATCGACAGCGCAATGTTAAACGTGAACAGCAAATCGAGGACGAAAGCCGGCAACGGCAACACCATCATCGACAGGATCAGCAGGATAAGGATCGGTCCGGCAAGGATTTGCAGTTGCGTGGATTTCAGGTTGCTGGGCAAACGCAACATCGCGACCAGATTAGCCATCAGTATTCTTCTCGTTCATGAAATCCAGTGCTTCAGGCACCGGAAGGTTTTCAGGTTGTGGTGGACGCTTGCCGCCGGCGAGACGCCAGCGTTTTAGCTGCCATACCCATGCCAGCACTTCGGCAACGGCGGCATATAATTGACCCGGTATTTGTTGACCAATCTCAGCATGACGGTATAGCGCACGCGCCAGCGGTGGCGCTTCTAACGTAGGGACTCGATGTTCAGCGCCAATCTCACGAATGCGCAGCGCCACCAGCCCCGCGCCTTTGGCAACAACTTTCGGCGCGCTCATTTTGTTCTCGTCATACTTCAACGCCACCGAATAGTGCGTGGGGTTGGTAACAATCACGTCTGCTTTCGGCACATCCGCCATCATGCGACGCTGCGCGGCCGCGCGCTGCATTTGGCGTATTTTGCCCTTAACGTGCGGGTCGCCTTCGCTTTGCTTAAATTCGTCACGAATATCCTGACGCGACATGCGCAGCTTTTTCAGATGGCTGTAAATCTGGAAAAAAACGTCGAACCCCACCATCGGAATAACGCCAAGCACCACCAACAGTGCGCACATGCCAACTAAATCCAGGGCGTTGCCCATCGCCGTAATCGGCGATTCCGCCATCAAACGCATCATCGCCGGCCAGTTATGCCAGAGATAAAATCCGGCCACGCTCCCCACCAGCGTGGACTTCAGTATCGCTTTGAGCAGTTCCGCTCCGGTTTGCGCTGAAAACATGCGTTTAATGCCCGGCAACGGATTCAGCTTAGAAAACTTGGGCTGCAGAGATTTACCGCTGAAAATCAAGCCGCCAAGCATCACCGGGGAGATTAATGCCACCAGAACGACGCCGGTAATCAACGGTAACAGCGCAATCATCGCGTCTTTAATCAGCAGGATGATTTGGCTGAGGATCAGGTTAGGGTCATTGACCATACTGTGGTCAAAACGTAATCCGGCCGACAGCATACCGGCCAGTCTGCGGGCAAGCGACTCCCCGCCAATCCAGATAATGCACACGCCCACCAGCAAAATAAGCAGTGAGGTCAGCTCTTTGGATCGGGGGACTTGCCCTTCTTCCCGTGCTTTTTCAAGTCGGTGGGGTGTGGGGGCTTCTGTTTTGTCGTCGTCGCTTTCTTCTGCCACGGCATTACTCTCGTCGTCACGGTCACGAGTATTATCGCGACCGCAACCATTGCCAATGCGTCGAATAGCGAAACGAAAACAGAGGAATTCGAGCGTTCGTTTGTCACGACAGCGCGAACGCTGCCGTGACAACCCCGCGGTTAGCGCTGCCAGATAACGCGATAATGGCCCGATCCCACCTGCGCGCTATAGCCGCCGTCTACTGGCGCGAAGTCGAGGCCATCGGTATCGAGCAGCGTTTGTGCGCCATCAAGGATCACCATTGAGTGAGTATTCGGCGGAATATCTACCTCAAGGGTGATGGACTGTAAGCCATCGCGCGCCGGTTCCTGCGTCCAGTGGACGGCAATATCACCATATACCGAGCCGTATCGCGCTTTCAGCCATGTCAGGCCACCGCCCGGAATAGGCCGCAGTACCGAAGATTTAAAGCCCGGCGCGTGTTCTTCGGTATTTATTCCCGCCGCCACGCGATACAGCCATTCACCGATCGCCCCGTAGGCATAATGGTTGAAGGAGTTCATGTCCGGGCTCCACATTGTGCCGTCCGGTTTCACGCCATCCCAGTGTTCCCAAATCGTCGTCGCCCCGGCTTTTACCTGATACAACCAGCTTGGGAAGTCCTCTTTCATCAGTAATTGCCACGCCGCGTCGGCCTGTCCGTTTTCGCTCAATGCGTGACAGAAATAGGGGGTGCCGACAAACCCCGTCACCAGATGACCGTCATTTTCCGCCAGCAGTTCCAGCAGCGTTTGCACGGTGCGCTCGCGGTGCGCGTCCGGCACTAACTGGAAGTAAAGCGCCAGAATATGCGCCGTTTGCGTGCGCGCCGCCAGCCGCCCGGTGGCGGTAAAAAACTCATTGCGGAAGCTTTCGACAATCGCGGTATGCAGCGCCTGATAATGGGTGTGGTCAACGTCATTTCCCAGTGCTTTGGCTGATTTCGCCAGCAGCAGCGTGGACAACGCATAGTAGGCCATGCAGGTCAGTTCATTCGGCGTGGCGCCAAAATAGCTGCCCTCTTTGGCATCCAGCGCAACCCAATCGCCAAACTGCAGTTTCCACGACCACTGATTCTCAACAGCGTTGTCATGCATAAACTCCACCCAGGCTTTCATGCTGTCGTACTGGCGGGCCAGCGTCTGCTTATCGCCGTACATCAGGTACAGCGTCCACGGGTTAATCACCGCCGCATCGGCCCAGGCTGCGGCGGAATGGGTGCGCCCGTGGGATAAAAAGCGGTCGTTGTCGCATTTGCCGGTAAGGATATCGGGGATGACGTGCGGCACACCGCCCTCCGGCGTTTGGTCGTGCTGAAGATCGGTCAGCCATTTGGCAAAAAAAGTGCGCGTCTGCATCAGATAACTGGCGGTGCGGCAGAAAATTTGCGCATCGCCCGTCCATCCCAGACGTTCATCGCGCTGCGGGCAGTCGGTTGGGATATCGACGAAATTGCCCTTAAGCCCCCACATGATGTTGTGATGCAGTTGGTTGAGATCCGCGTTTGAGGTTTCAATGTGACCCGTCGGCGTCATCGCGGAATGCAGCACGACCGCGACAAAATCATCCCGCGTCGGCGTGCCAGGCCAACGTTCAATCAGCACATAACGGAAACCCTGAAAGGTAAAATGCGGGTGAAAACATTCTTCACCCTCGCCGCGTAAGGTGTAATCAATGCACTGTTTGGCGGTGCGCAGGTTCGCCAGATAAACATTGCCTTCGGCATCCAGCACTTCAAAATGGCGCAGCACCACGCGCTCACCTGCCGCACCGCGCACCCGAAACTCCACCCAGCCGCTGAGGTTCTGGCCAAAATCAAGCACCGTCTCGCCTTTTGGCGTCGTGATGATTGAGCACGGCGCAAGCCGTTCTATTTCTTGTACCGGGCAGGCCGTTTGCGGTTGCAGCACCGAAGTCTCTGCCGCAAGCGTCGTCACCGCGCGCCAATGCCCGGCGCTAAACGCAGGCTCGCTCCAGCCGCGCTGCTCCCGACGTGCGTCATACACTTCACCATCATAAATTTCAGCAAACAAAATCGCGTCATCGCAGCCCTGCCAGTGTGCATCCGTGGCGATT
This sequence comes from Citrobacter sp. Cb023, assembly GCF_030336805.1. Classification (NCBI taxonomy): domain Bacteria; kingdom Pseudomonadati; phylum Pseudomonadota; class Gammaproteobacteria; order Enterobacterales; family Enterobacteriaceae; genus Citrobacter; species Citrobacter sp. Cb023. Next base: position 83,165 of record NZ_JAOWCV010000039.1, read on the forward strand.
ATCCGCTGGCTACCATCGCGGAGCGTCACCACCATATGGCAAATAAACCCCGTCTGCTGGCCGTAATAGTTGCGATAGCGGTTGAAGCTCATATCCCCTTTATACCAACCCGCTCCCACCATCGCGCCAATCACGTTTTCGCCTTCTCGCAGGTGCTCGGTCACATCCCAGGTTTGATACAACAGATGGTGGTGGTAGCTCGTCCAGCCGGGCGATAACTCATCACGCCCGACTTTTTCGCCGTTGATCCACAGTTGATACAACCCCAGCGCGCTGGCATGTACCACCGCCGAAACAATGTCATCACCGTCGGGCAAACTGAACGCATGGCGCAACAACGTGCCTTTTGAGTTGTCTTTATCCTGCGGCGTTTCAGCCGAGATAAACACCCCTTGCCACGCTCGCGCTGGCAGGCCGGTAATAAACGTTGCCGCCGGGCTCCAGCCGCTCTCTTCACCGTGGTTGTCGGTAATATGCACCCGCACAAAATAGCGCGTCGAGTGCTGGCAGGCGACGTCGGGCAATTCGATATTACTGGAGCGGTCATCGTGCATTTCGCCGCTGTCAAACACGCATTGGGCAAAATCTTCTTGCGCCGACAGCTGCAAACGCCAGCTACGCTGCTGTACATCGCGCAAGGTACTGGTGATTATCCAGCCGAAAACCGGCAGCGTTTCGCAGCCCGTCAGCGTGGTTTCATAGTTGAGCGTAATCTTTTCTACTGCCAACATAATTTTTCCCTCAGTGGCTCATATTCAGGCTTTGGCCCGCAAAGTATCGTGCGACGCCTGTCCGTTATCAGGCGTCGCCACCATTTCTGTTTCTGCATTAAATTCATTACGTTGCTTGCCGTGGAAGCACAGCCAGCCGATAACCATGCCTATCGCCACAATCGCCGTCAGCAGGCAATAAAGAACCACTGGCCCCGCGCTCAACAGAACAGGAGTGACGAACGCCAACAAGCCGCAGGTCAGACGGGCGACACCGACAATCACCCCTTGCGCGGTGGCGCGTAGCATGGTGGGGAATGACTCTTGCGCCCACACTTTCATGATGCCTTCGAAGGCAAATCCTGTGCCGATATTGGTAAACAGCAGGCAGCAGAACCAGGAGAGCGGCGAGAAATTAAACAGTACCGGCACGAAATAACCACCGGACATCATCACCGCGCCAAAAATAAAGAATGGAACCCGTTTTGAGGTATCAACGACGCGCATAAACATCAACCCAGACGCCACGCTCACTGGCAGAATCAACAGCCCCCACAGCGAGTGTGTGCTGACGGAAATGCCCACCACATTTACCGCTACATAAGCCCCAAACTGCCCGCCGGTATTGGCCGCCAGATTGGTGAAGGTATAAAAGATACACAGCGAGATAAACGGCCACAGGTATTTGCCTTCGAGCAGATCGCGCCAGCCGGTTTTCTGCGCCCGAACGGTGGCGATGCCACGACGCAGTTCATCCTTTGCCGCCAACCACAGCGGCGACTCTGGGATAGACCAACGCAGGATCATCAGCACAACCGCCACCAGCCCAACGTGCATATACATGATTTGCGCGCCAATCAGCCCCCAGTCGCCGACGATAGCGGAGATCCCCATCGTGGCGCCAATTCCCACCAGCCAGAGTAAATTGGACAAGCCGATAATCTTGCCGCGGTTTTCATCGTTCGCCGCTTCGGAGATAGTCGCCAGAGAGACGGGTAAATCAGCCCCTGTCGCCAGCCCCACCAAGAGTGTGCCCAGCACCAGGAACGGGAAGTTCAAACCAAAGGCCAGCGCCAGCGTGCCGATAAAAATCATCACCATCGTAATAATAAAAACATTACGACGACCAATACGGTCTCCAAGACGACCGCCACCAAAAGCCCCAGCGGCAATACTCAGCGTTAATAATCCAGATAAAATGCCAATTTGTAGTGCAGTAATACCCATTGTTTTTTGATAAATGACTAAGGCTGTACCACTGGAAACAATAGCCGCCGAATCAATATATGATGCCATTCCAGACACCACCCCAATATACCAAGGGTTAGGTGTTTTATTTTTTGACATAACGATTCCCTTAAATTTACAGATAGTAAGGCGAGAAATAAGCGTATGGCCTACCCCCGTCACGATGGATGGTAGTAATAATTTTTTATTGTTATTAACCTAACAATTAAATCGCTATTAAAACTCGTGAATGAAGTACACGTTCATGGCTTGGAGGATAATGGAAATACCGTCGGTACGATTCAGTCAACCTGATCGCATTCATAAAACCACAACGTGCCGCAATTTCACTGATGGTTTTATCCGTAGTGCGCAGTAATTCTTGAGCTTTTAATACACGATACAACATCTGGAATTTAACCGGAGTATAACCGGTCACTCGCTTAATTAAGCGATACATCGTGCGCCTGGCGACACCGTTATCATCACTCAACACATTCCAGTCTAAATGACGCAAGCTACTGGTCTTGAGCATACGGATCAGGTTGGCTCGCCCTCGCTCATCAGGGCTAAGCGCCCCAGTTTGGCGGTCGCACTGGCAAAGTGTGTTGATGATGTTCAGCAAAGCGACTTCACACAATGAAAAATAGAGCACGTCATAGTTACTCTCGTTACGTGAGATTATCTCCTGGCTCAATACCTCAATACGCGCCAGCGCTCCCTGAGTTAACGCCAGCGCGGTAGGCTGTAGAAGTTTTTCTTTTATACAATCGAGCAAATTATCAATGTGCTGTAAAAAATGAAAACTGCGCGGGCGACGAATCAATATATTAATAACCGACAGATTATTAGTTGAAACATAACTATGGGTATCGTTAGCGGTCACTAAAAAAAAGTCACCCTGGCAGATAAAACGAACCAAGTCATTAATAATATGAAACCCGCTACCGCTACGGACAATCACCAGTTCATCAAAATCATGCCCGTGCACACCTTCCATTAATTGGTTATTCATCGAAAAAAGACAAAACGCATGTTGCTCTGAATGAAAAAAATCATTCTCACGTAAAATTCGCATATCTCCCCCGCCGCTATTCGAGTAAAAACACTCGGGATATCGATAAATAACCTACTGACATAATATATTGCCTTGCACTGATAACCATTTAACTGCAATTATTATGACAAGTCTATATATCGCACTGTCACTCAGGCGTAACCTGCTGTGACCTCAGCATCATTTCGGTAAATAACCGCCAAGTTATGGCATAAAAAAGAGGATATACGCCGTGCAGATGAACCCACTTCATCCAGGCATTCAACCGGGTACGAATCATAGTGCAGGGCACATTGTGCCGACTGGCGGCCCAAAAACCCTGCGGGATCCAGAGAAGCGCAGCGCTCGGTATGCAGCGAGCGAACCCGTTCTGGCAACTTCACCGTAAAAATGGATAGTAAATAAAGAGAACGATAGGTATCTGTAGGCTGGATAACGCGCAAGCCGTTATCGGTTAGAATGCCCGGCGGCGAGCGCCTGCCGGGCCAGCAAATAAAAACGCTACGGATCAGAACCCGAGGCTATCCAGCAGGTCGTCAACCTGATCCTGACTTGCCACCACGCCGGCTTTTGAGGTGTCAACCTGCGGGCCGTTAAGCAAGCTTTCGTTTTCACGTTTTGGACGAGCGCCCTGCTCTGGAATGTTTTCCAGCAGAACCATCAGCAGCTGACGTTCAATCTCCTGGATAACATCCATCATGCGCTTGATGACCTGACCGGTGAGGTCCTGGAAATCCTGCGCCATCATGATGTCCAGCAGTTGAGCGTTAGTAAAGCTGGTATGCCCTGGCACATCACCCAGGAACTGGCGGGTATCGGTGACCAGTTCACGGGCGTCAGACAGCTCGATCGGATTTTCGAACCATTCATCCCAGCGTTTGGTCAGGTCTTTGGCCCCTTTTTCCATCGCGTCCTGGTGCGGCTGCGAAGCTTCCACACTGTTCAGCGCGCGCTCTGCCGCCTGTGCGGTCATCTGCACAACGTAATCGAGACGATCGCGGGCATCGGGAATCGCTTCTGCCGCTTCGGCAATAGCCTGATCCAGCCCCAGTTCACGCAGGCTGTCGCGCAGCATTCGGGTCAAACTGCCGATGCGCGCGATGATGTCCCCGGCTGAATGTTCGTCAGCAGGTTTAATTTGTGGTTGCATCATCATTATCACACCCTCACATGCCCAGTTTCTCAAAGATTTTATTGAGTTTCTCTTCTAGCGTCGCCGCCGTGAACGGTTTCACGACATAGCCACTGGCGCCAGCCTGTGCCGCCGCAATGATATTCTCTTTCTTCGCTTCCGCCGTAACCATCAGCACCGGCAGGGCGGACATTCCGCCATCAGCACGAATGGTTTTCAGCAGTTCCAGGCCATCCATGTTCGGCATATTCCAGTCGGAAATGACAAAACCAAATCCCCCAGCCTGCAGCTTATTCAGCGCGTCCACGCCGTCTTCGGCCTCTTCAACATTGTTGAAACCCAGTTCTTTGAGCAGGTTACGCACGATGCGACGCATGGTGGAAAAGTCATCCACAACCAAAAACTTAAGCTCTTTATCCGCCATAAAAAATAAACTCCTGATTCAAATACGTATTGCCTGTCCGGCACTGATTTTCGCCAGCATTTGCTGGCTTACCTGGCTAAGATCGACCACTTCGCTTACGCCACCCATATTGATGGCCTCGCGCGGCATGCCGAACACCACACAACTTGCTTCGTTTTGCGCAATGGTCCAGGCACCCGCCTGGTTCATCGCTAACATTCCGGCGGCGCCATCGTTGCCCATACCCGTCAGGATCACTCCCACGGCATTACGCCCCGCATGTTTTGCCACCGAATGGAACAGCACATCCACTGAAGGTCGATGCCGGTTAACCGGTGGACCATCATGAATTTTGATCTGGTAGTTCGCCCCGCTGCGCGCCAGTTCCATATGCTTGTCACCAGGGGCGATATACGCATGCCCTGGAAGCACGCGCTCCCCGTCCTCAGCCTCTTTCACGGTGATCTGACACAGTTTGTTCAGACGCTCGGCGAATGAGCGGGTAAATCCTGGCGGCATATGCTGGGTAATAAGAATACCGGGACTTGAAAGCGGCAATGGCTGGAGTACATGGCGAATTGCCTCTGTTCCTCCGGTTGAGGCGCCAATCGCCAGCAGTTTTTCAGAACTGAGTAACGGCCCCGCTTTCAAGGTCACCTGTGCCGTCATGGGTTTGTGGGCCGCCAGTTTTGCCCGCGACGCGGTGCGGATCTTCTCAGCGATCATTTCGCTGTAGGCCAACATCCCTTCACGGATCCCCAACTGTGGTTTGGTGACAAAATCAATCGCCCCCAACTCCAGCGCCCGCAGCGTGACCTCAGAACCTTTACCGGTCAGCGAAGAGACCATAACCACTGGCATCGGACGCAGACGCATCAGCTTCTCAAGAAAGTCGAGGCCGTCCATGCGCGGCATTTCCACATCCAGCGTCAGGACGTCGGGATTGAATTTTTTGATTAAATCCCGGGCAACCAACGGATCCGGCGCCGTCGCCACCATTTCCATATCACTGTGGCTGTTAATAATTTCGGTCATGATTTGACGCATCAGTGCAGAATCATCAACCGATAAAACCCTGATTTTACTCATGCTTTATCCTTACCTGGCGCATGCGCATACACCGTCTGTCCACGCAAGCTAAACTCGCGCACGAGGTTGCTAAAGTTTTCTGAATGACCTGCAAACAGCAGCCCATCTGGTTTAAGAAGTGGAACAAAACGGTGCAAAATGTCCTGCTGCGTCGTTTTATCAAAATAGATCATCACGTTACGGCAAAATATGGCATCGAAGGGGCCTGGCACGTTGTACTGCTTATCCAGTAAATTCACGCTGGAAAATTCAACATGCCCCGCCAGTTCCTGCCGAACGCGTACCAGTCCTTCATGCGGTCCGGTGCCGCGCATGAAATAACGCTGTAGCTGCTGCGGTGACAGCGTCTTTAGCTCATCAAGGCGGTAGATGCCGCTTCTGGCTTTTTCCAGCACTTCGGTATCAATGTCGCTGGCAAAAACACGCCAGCGGCCCGGAGCCATACCTAAGGTATCGGCGAGCGTAATCGCAATGCTGTACGGCTCTTCTCCGGTTGACGCCGCCGCGCTCCAGACACGGTATTCACCGCTGCGCCGACGAGCATGATCTGACAGCACTGGAAAATGATGCCCTTCGCGAAAAAACGCGGTCAGATTGGTAGTCAGGGAGTTAATAAAAGCCTGCCACTCAGCACTGTTCTGGTTAGCTTCCAGCATGCTGAGATAGCGACCAAAGTCATCCAGTCCCAGGGTTCGCAGACGGCGGACCAGGCGGTTATAAACCATGTCCCGCTTATGGTCGGCCAGTACGATCCCCGCACGCTGGTAGATTAATTGACATATCCGACGAAAATGCGCGTCAGACAGCGCGAGGCGCTGGGTCATCTGTAACAATAATGACGTTTGCCCAGGGGGCAGAGATGATGTCATAGCGCCTTCTCAATCACATTCAGGATACAACGGGCACAACCTGCGGTTGCGCCAACTCTTGTTTTGCTACGGTTAGCTCTTCAAGTTTAAAAAATGCGACACAGGCAGAAAGATTATCGGCCTGCATGGCAAGTTGTCCGGTGGCGGATGCGGCTTCTTCCACCAGCCCGGCGTTTTGCTGCGTCACGGAGTCCATCTGGCTGACGGCCTGCGCCACCTGCTCGATGCCTCTGCGCTGTTCATCAGACGCAGAGGCAATCTCGCCCATGATGTCGTTAACCCGAGTAACCGAGCTGACAATTTCCGTCATGGTGCGCGCTGCCATATCAACCAACTGCGAGCCCTGATGCACTCGGGTGACAGACTCCTCAATGAGCCCCTTAATTTCTTTCGCCGCCTGTGCGCTACGGCTTGCCAGATTGCGCACTTCGCCCGCAACCACGGCAAAACCACGCCCCTGCTCACCCGCGCGAGCGGCCTCAACCGCAGCATTCAGCGCAAGGATGTTGGTCTGAAAGGCAATGCTGTCAATCACGCCGATGATGTCGCCAATTTTCTGCGAGCTCGCGGAAATCTCATGCATGGTGCTGGCGACCCGGGACGTCTGTTCGCCGCCTTTATGCGCTGTATCTGCCGCACTTTTGGCAATTCCTGACGCCTGGCGCGCGTTATCCGCATTCTGTCCTACGGTTGCGGTCAGTTGTTCCATGCTGGCTGCCGTTTGCGCCAGCGCGGCCGCCTGCTGTTCAGTGCGCGAAGACAAATCGTTATTACCCATCGCGATTTCTGAAATACCGCTATGCATGGCTGAGCTGCCCTGGCGTACTTCGCTTACCGTTTCACGCAGTGCCTGCTGCATCTTCTTCAGACTGGCAAAAATGGCTGAGATCTCATTGCGCCCATAAACCGCTACCGGCCGGGCCAGATTACCCGCGGCAATGCTGTCGAAATGACTGCCCACGATCGCCAGCGGCTGGACAATCATCTTGCGCGACCAGTACAGCGCACCGCTGGTGAGCAGTGCCGCCAGTACCACCATGGTGGCGAAAATCACCCCCGACATATGGTAATTTCGCTGGCTCTGCTCTCCTGCCGTTTGCAACACTCGATCGATGTTGCTCTGCCACGCATTCACATTTGCATCAAAAGCATCCTGAGCAGCCTGCACCGGCGCGGTCAGAAAATCTGACAACTGATTGTTTTCAAGCCAGGTGGCCTGATGCGCGAGAGCGCTGTGCCATTGACTGAAACTTTTCTCCGTTGCGCCAAACAGCGCCTTCCCTTGTGCCGTTGTATCCGATGTCGCCATAAAGCGTTTAAACATCAATTCAGACTGCGCCAGGCTATCACGTGCGAGGGTCATCAGCGTGTTGATATCCTCTGGCGGATAGCTCAGGGCGGTCAGCGTCCCTGCCTTATTAAGGGCCGTACTGGCCTGTAATAACACAGCTCGGGTTTGGGCCAGCGCAGCGCGTTGCTGATTACTTCGTTCGACCTGATTCAGGTTCTGAAAACCGTCCCGAAATGCCCAGAAGGACAAGCCATTACTGCCAATCTGCAAAACACCGCAGAGGATTAAAATCAAAAACAGCGTGGTCGAAATTCGAATACGATTAAACATCAACGCTCCCATTGGGCGGCACTGGCCGCGGTTTAACTATCAGTCAAAATGTTTCCCAATTCGTATCTTGTTCATTGTTCTGGCGCGGATAGGATGCGGCCGCCGTTGCAGGTAATCGTGTATCGCGTGGCTTAGCCGACGCCGGACGTGACGCAAGGCGGAAAGTCGACACCGACTGCGTCAGGCGGCTGGCCTGTTCTTCAAGAGCAGCGGCAGCGGCAGCCGATTCCTGTACCAACGAGGCGTTCTGCTGCGTAACGCGATCCATCTCGGATACCGCGAGCGCCACCTGATCAATCCCCCGGCTTTGCTCGTCGGAGGCCGAGGCAATCTCGCCCATAATGTCGGTCACCCGCGTTACGGCATTTACGATGTCGTTCATCGTTTCGCCTGCGCTTTCTACCAATACGGACCCGGTATCCACTCGGGAAACCGAATCCTCAATCAACGCTTTGATCTCTTTCGCTGCCTGCGCACTGCGACTTGCCAGATTACGCACTTCGCCCGCAACCACGGCAAAGCCACGGCCTTGTTCACCGGCACGCGCCGCTTCAACCGCCGCGTTCAGTGCGAGAATGTTGGTCTGGAAAGCAATACCATCAATAACGCTGATGATGTCGGCGATTTTCTTCGAGCTATCGGCGATTTCGTGCATGGTGTTCACCACGCTATCAACCACTTTGCCGCCATGCTGTGCGGTATCGGAGGCGCTTTTCGCTAATTGCGAGGCCTGACGCGCGTTGTCCGCATTTTGCTTCACGGTTGCGGTCAACTGTTCCATGCTGGCTGCGGTCTCTTCCAGCGCAGAGGCCTGCTGTTCAGTACGAGATGAAAGGTCGGTGTTCCCGCTGGCAATTTCGCTGGTCCCGGAATAAATCGCATCAGAACCTTCACGCACCAGGGTGACGGTTTCCGTCAGCGAGCGCTGCATATGATCAACCGTACTGGCCAGCTCGCCGATTTCATTACGACCGCTGACGGCCAGGGTCGCGGTCAGGTTACCGCTGGCGATTTCCCGAATATGGGCAATGACGCGAGACAGAGGATTAAGCAGGGTATGGCGGATGCCGTACCACACCACCACCAGAATCAGCACCAGCACTACGGCCAGCACGCCAAGCTGCCATTGGGCGAAATGGTAATCCCGCGCACTTTTATCGAATGCCTGAGCGTAAAGCTTTTCGCTAACGCTGGCGTACTTGCCCAGCGCCTCACCGAGCGCGTTTTGCATTCCCTGAGTCGGTTGCGCGAAATAGGCATCCATATTGCCGTTCTCCAGAAACTGAACCAGTTCTGTTAAGGCCGCATGGTACTGCTGATATTTCTCCTCAACGTTGCCGCTGGCTTCTGCCATCTCGGGTAACGGTGTGATGTTTTTAAATTTTGCGTAATGTGTTTCGGCCTGCGCCAACGATGCTTTCGCATTCTTCAGCAGATCGTTTTTCGCGCTGCTTTGCTGGTTGGACGCGTCCATCATCATGCGTGCAGAAGAACGGCTTAAATTGATACGTGTTTGCAGCATCAGATCCCATGTTGAGGTGAGTTCACTTTGCTGCTGTCGAAGATCGTTAGAAATAACAAAACTTTGCTGATTCTGCTGCAATGAAGAAAACAACAGACCACCGGAAACAAGCTGTAGCAGTGCGAAAACCCCCAGCACCATCATCAGCATTGTGACAACGCGGATACGGTTAAACATAAGGCACCTTCCTGAAAACGAGTTATCAACGTTATCGGCAGTCGCTGAGATAACTTTACGTTTGCGAAAAGGAAATCCTGAAGGGACGTGAAGCCTCGCGGAAGGAGGGGAAAACGGGTGTACGGCAACCACAAATCATTCACATAAAAACGTCACAATTATCATGTGAATAACATTCAAATTTATCTGTGGGCGCGGTCATATTGGATGAAATAGTCATTATTTCGTGACCAGGATCACAAATACATATCCTCTGCACCACAACAAAATGGATAAAAAATTAAAAAAAGTTGTATCAGCTGGCGCTTTAATTCAATTTATATGATGAATACTTAGTTACCAATTAATAAATATAAAAAATGAGTAACCGAACAATAAATGTTAAATCCTTACTGAGGGCTTTTTAGTGGCAAATGCAAACAAACTCACGTTGTTTATCGTGATCTTCATGTTGGCGGGGATCCTGTCAGGGGCGGTGATCCACTCGTATGCCGCCCCCGGCGTAGTGACCGCCTGGGCCGATAATATTACGCTTCTCACCGACATCTTTTTGCGCCTGATTAAAATGGTGATCGCACCTTTAGTATTCAGCACCCTGACCGTCGGTATTATGCGCCTGGGGGAAACGTCTACCATCGGGCGCGTAGGCGGCAAAGCGATGATCTGGTTTATTAGCTCTTCCATACTGTCTATTCTGGTCGGTCTGTTTGTGGTTTCTCTTGAGCAACCCGGCAGCGGCCTGAACCTGGCGATCCCGCTGGAAGCCACTGATACCGGCCTGGCCGTGAGCGGCATGAGCCTGAAAGGTTTCCTGACTCACACCATCCCAACCAGCATAGCCGAGGCGATGGCCAACAATGAGATCCTGCAAATTGTGGTGTTCTCGATGTTCTTCGGTATTGGTGGCGCATCCCTTGGTGAGAAGTTCAATGCCCCGCTGGTTGCCGCGCTGGATGTGGTCTCCCACATTATGCTTAAGGTGACTGGCTACGTGATGTACGTTGCGCCGCTGGCCATTTTCGCCGCCATTTCCTCCGTTATCTCCACCCAGGGTCTGGGGATCCTGCTTAACTATGCATCGTTCATCGGCGGCTACTATGTGGCTATTTTGCTGACCTGCCTGGTTCTGCTGGCGGTCGGTTATGTCATGCTGAAAAAAGAGGTTTTTCGTCTGGTAAGCATGCTGAAAGATCCGGTTCTGGTCGCATTTACTACCAGCAGCTCGGAAGCCGCCTATCCAAAAACGCTGGAGCAATTAACCAAATTTGGTTGCTCGCCTAACATCGTGTCATTTGTATTGCCTATCGGTTATTCATTTAACCTGGTCGGCTCGATGGTTTACTGTTCATTTGCCTCGATGTTTATCGCGCAGGCCTATAACATTCACCTCTCCTTTGCAGAAATCACCGTCCTGATGCTGACGCTGATGCTGGCGTCAAAAGGGATTGCCGGCGTGCCGCGTTCTGCGCTGGTGGTGCTGGCAGCAACTATTCCGAGCTTTAATATTCCGGTTGCCGGGATTCTGTTACTGATGGGTATTGACCACTTCCTGGATATGGGACGTTCAGCAATCAACGTATTAGGTAACGGGATTGCAACGGCGATGCTGGCACAAGATGAAGGTTTACTGGAAGAAGAACCGGAGCTGGTTGAGCGGGAAGCGTAAGGGGAAATCTGCCGGATGTGCTACGCGTATCCGGCCTACAACAGCAATCATTGTAGGCCGGATATGATATAGCGGTTACGCGACGTGGCTGGCGGCAATATCCAGCAGCGCCATTTCTTCGCTATTGAGCAGCTTCTCAATGTTAACCAGGATCAGCATCCGGTCACCCAGAGCCCCCAGTCCCGTCAGGTATTCCGTCGACAGCGTTACGGCAAATTCCGGTGCCGGACGGATTTGATCCGTTGTCAGCGACAGCACATCCGAGACGCCATCGACCACAATCCCGACCACCCGCTGGCCCAGATTCAGCACAATCACCACGGTGTTTTCGTTGTAGTCCACATCGCTCTGGCTAAACTTCACGCGCAGGTCAACAATCGGCACAATCACACCGCGCAGATTGGTGACACCTTTGATAAACGCAGGCGTGTTAGCAATACGCGTCACCTGATCGTACCCACGGATTTCCTGCACTTTCAGGATATCGATACCGTACTCTTCATCCCCCAGCGTAAACACGAGGAATTCCTGACCTGACGGTTCGCCGGCCAGTTTAGTTACATTACTCATACCGGTCATATTATTCCCTTCTCACTCAATCAGGCGGCTGTGATCGCCACACGTTGTTCGCGGTTTAATCCCTGCAATGCAGAGACATCGACAATCAGCGCGACGCTGCCGTCGCCGAGGATCGTTGCTGCAGAAATACCTGGCACTTTGCGGTAGTTGCTTTCCAGGTTTTTGACGACCACCTGGTGTTGACCAATTAACTGATCGACCAGCAGCGCGTAGCGACGCCCTGCACTTTGCAAAATCACCACAATACCTTGAGTCGCTTCGGTTTTTGCGCCTTCAACCTCAAAGACTTTCCACAGCTCAACCAGCGGTAAATATTCGCCACGCACTTCCAGCACGCGCTCTCCTCCGGCCAGCGGATGGAGATCTTCTTCGCGCGGTTGCAGTGATTCCATAACGGCATTCAGCGGCAGAATAAAGACTTCGTCGGCCACGCGCACGGACATGCCGTCGAGGATCGCCAGCGTCAGCGGCAGCAGAATTCGGATAGTCGTCCCCTGTCCCTGTTTGGACTGGATCTCAACATGGCCCCCCATCTCCTGGATATTTCGCTTCACCACATCCATACCCACGCCGCGGCCAGAGACATCCGTCACCTGTTCAGCGGTCGAGAAGCCCGGGGCGAAGATCAGCATACCGACTTCGTCATCGCTCATGTTTTCGTGGATCGGCATCCCCTGGGAGATAGCTTTGGCGAGGATTCGTTCACGGTTCAGACCGGCGCCATCATCGGTGACTTCAATACAGATATTCCCGCCCTGGTGCTCCGCGGAAAGCGTCAGATTACCGATTGGGCTTTTCCCGGCTTCAAGGCGTTTTTCCGGCAGTTCAATACCGTGATCGAGGCTGTTACGCACCAGGTGCGTCAACGGATCGATGATGCGTTCAATCAGGCTCTTGTCGAGTTCGGTTGAGCTTCCCACCTGTGTCAGTTCGACCTGTTTACCCAGCTTACCGGCCAGGTCACGCACCAGACGCGGAAAACGACTGAACACATACTCCATGGGCATCATACGAATCGACATCACCGACTCTTGCAAGTCGCGGGCGTTACGTTGTAACTGCCCCATACTGGTGATGAGATCGCCATGATTGACGGGATCCAGTTCGTTAGAACGTTGTGCCAGCATAGACTGGGTGATGACCAACTCACCGACCAGGTTAATGAGCTGATCGACCTTCTCAACCGCTACGCGGATGCTGGTTGACTCGCTGGCACGGGCGGGTTTATCGCGTTCCGCGCGTCCGTTTGGCGCTTCGCTGGCGGCGGCTTTCGCCGCTGGCGCAACGGCAACCGGCTGCGGCTTCGCGACAACGGCTACCGTTTCTGCTTCAGCTTCAGCTTCAGCTTCAGCTTCAGTTTCAACGGCTGCGGGCGCTGCGCTGACGGTTTCGAATTCAATCTGATCAGCTTCAATCACAAAGCACAGCACCGCGATGATGTCATCTTCCGCGAGGTTGCCATCAAGCGTTGCTGACAACGTGTCGCTCCCTTTCACCACATCGGTTAAGGTCGCCAGGTTCCCCAGCTCCTCTTCCAGTAAATCCACTTCATTGGCTTTCAGGCGCGTGAGAATAATGCGTTTCTTGCTCTCTTCGCTTGCGGACTCAGGCTGTGCAACCGCCTCTTCCTGCATTGCAGCGCTGTCAACAACGCTCAGTTTTGCGGTGTTGACGACTGCCGGTGCGGTTTCACCTTTCGCTTCGAGCGCTAACTGTCGTAACGCATTACAAATGTACTCAAAGCTGGCGGCATCCGGCTCCTCTGAGTTTTTATAGGCGTCGAGCTGTTCCTGCATAATATCTTTCGTTTCCAAAAACAGGTTGATAATGTCGGCATTGAGCTGCATCTCGCCACGCCGCGCTTCATCCAGCAGGTTTTCCATCAGATGGGTCGTTTCCTGCAAAATGGTAAAGCCGAAGGTGCCCGCCCCGCCTTTTATCGAGTGCGCAGCACGAAAAATTGCATTCAGCTGTTCGGAATCAGGGGCTTCAGGAACCAAATCAAGCAGGTGTTGCTCCATGTCAGCCAACAGTTCGTCAGCTTCATCAAAAAATGTTTGATAAAAATCGCTTATATCCATGCTCACGCTATCACCTCGGATTGGCTGGTGGCGATGTGGGAACGCTTGCCGGCGGGAGTTCCGCTGGCTGTTGTAAGACACTTACCGGCTCATTCTGGCTTTCAGCGTTTTCATGCAAAATGGCCTCTTCCGCCTGCTTATTGAGAACCAGCAGGCTAATACGGCGGTTGATAGCGTCTTCAGGACCGCGATCGCTCAGACGCATCGTGGCGGCCATACCTACCACACGTAATACTTTTCCATCATCCAGACCGCCGCTAACCAGTTCGCGACGCGACGCGTTAGCGCGATCGGCGGACAACTCCCAGTTGCTATACCCTTTTTCACCATTGGCGTAAGGGTAATCATCCGTATGGCCGGAAAGGCTGATTCGATTAGGAATGCCGTTAAGCACTGGCGCTATGGCTCGCAGGATATCGCGCATATACGGTTCCACCTCAGCGCTACCGGTTTTAAACATCGGGCGATTCTGACTGTCGATAATCTGTATCCGCAGCCCTTCCTGAACTAAATCAATTTTCAAATGCGGGCGCAGCGCACGCAGTTTGGGGTCAGATTCAATCAACTGATCGAGATCGCCGCGAAGTTTGCTCAAGCGGCTTTGTTCCATGCGTTTTCTCAGATCATCGATATTCGGCTGCTTGTTCACCTCTCCCTGCTGCTGGGTGTAATCATCCCCGCCGCCTGGAATTGGACTTTGGCTATTCGAAATACGATTTCCCCCGGTTACCGCAGTAGCCAGCGGCGTACGGAAATATTCGGCAATCTGGATCAATTCTTTAGGGCTAGAGATGGAAATGAGCCACATCACCAGAAAGAAGGCCATCATCGCGGTCATAAAATCGGCGTAGGCGATTTTCCACGAACCATGCGCCCCACCACCGTGACCTTTATGCTTGCGTCGCTTTACAACGATAATGGGATGGGCCTGATTTTTCATGCGTCCTCGGTCGTCTGCTGCGCAGTTGGATTTCTCACCGCACGAACATGCTCTTCCAGTTCGATAAACGATGGACGTTCGCTGGAATACAGAGTCTTACGACCAAATTCGACGGCAATTGGCGGCGCGTAACCATTCAGATTGGAGAGCAGAGTTATCTTCACACACTGCATCATTTTGGTGGTTTCAGCGCTTTTCTGGCGCAGAACGCTGGCAAGCGGAGAAATAAATCCATAGGCCAGTAAAATACCGAGGAATGTCCCTACCATGGCATGTGCAATCAGCGAACCCAGTTCAGCCGCCGGACGATCGGCAGAAGCCAGCGCATGGACAACCCCCATGACCGCCGCCACGATCCCGAACGCCGGTAATGAATCCCCCACCATCGCCAGACTGTTGGCCGGGACTTCGGCCTCACTTTCGTGAGTCTCAATCTCTTCATCCATCAGCGCTTCAATTTCAAACGTGTTCATGTTGCCGCTGATGATCAGACGCAGATAATCGACAATGAAATCAAGCATCACGGCATCAGCAAGAATGCGCGGATAGCTGGCGAAAATTTCACTCTCTTTGGGGTTTTCGATATCGCGTTCAAGCGAGAACATGCCCTGCTGACGTGACTTGGCCATCAGGCGATACAACAGCGCCAGCAGATCCATATACATCGCTTTGGTGTATTTTGAACGACGAAAAAGCATCGGGATGGCTTTCATCGTCCCCTTAATGGCTTTCCCGTTATTGCCGACGATGAATGCCCCAATACCCGCGCCACCGATAATCACCAGCTCAGCCGGTTGATAGAGTGCCCCAAGGTGTCCGCCGGTCATCATGTAACCGCCGAAAACTGTACCAATAACAACCAGGTAACCTAATAAGATAAGCACGACATCATCCTTTCGCAATTGACTATGACAGGATGCGCAGTCGGGCAGTTAACTCGAGGTCAGGACAAAAAAAAGCAGCGGTAATCGCTTACCGCTGCTGGAGTGTTTGTCCACACCGTATCAGTTAAACAGCCTGTTCGATCTGTTCATCCAGCAGTTGTGGAATAATATCGGCAGCATTCTGGGAAAGTTTACGTCTTTTTACGGCGCGTGATGGCGGTTGGCATAAACTGCAGGCAAAGCTGCCTGCGGGTTGGTGAGCGTGGGTAATAAAATTCCCACCGCAGCAATTGCATCGGGACAACTCCAGCAATCCGCTGTCGACAAAACGCACCAACGTCCATGCGCGAGTTAACGCCAGCAGTGGCCCTTCTTCTGGCTGCGGGCACTGCTCAAGATATAAACGATACGCTTTGATCACGGCATCCACGCCGCTGCACAAACCAGTTTTGAGCAGGAATTGCCATGCGTTGCAAAACATCGAAGCATGAATGTTTTGTTCCCACGTCATAAACCAGTCGGTGGAGAAAGGCAGCATCCCTTTTGGCGGAGGGCTGCCGCGTAATTCTTTATACAGCTTGATAAGTCGGCCACGGCTTAATTGCGTTTCGCTTTCCAGCATTTGCAAACGGGCGCCCAATGTGATTAATTCCATCGCTAGCTGGATATCACGCGCTTCCTGAACAATGCTTTTTTCGCTCATCATCAAGCCCTTTTCTTGCGCGCTGCTTCATCGATGTCGCTTAACAGTCGCGTTGAAAGCATGATACCGGTATGAATTTGCTGAAGATCGTCAACGCGGGAGTCTTGCGTCAGGCGAGTAACGGTCTGGTGATCGTCGAAACGGAAATGACAGACCAGTTGGTTTGTTTCAGCCAGTTTGACCATTTGTGGAAGTGTTAATGTTGCCAACGTGTCCGCCATTTCTTCGCTGATACCAAGGCGAAACATCGCAGATGCTTTGTCCTGAACGATCAAACGCTGTGCAAGCAATAAATATGACAAATTGATGTCATAGATGTGTTTCAGCAACTCGGATGTATGCATTATTTGCATCCATAATAACCAACATTGTTTTCATGCGGTGAAACCGCACCCCGTGATGTCGCCGGGAAGGCCCGGTAAAAAAAAGCAAAAGGTCAAATACATAGCAGCGTGACGGCACTTACGCGTTGTCTAAACATTCCCTTTTCAGAAAGCCGCGCCCCTTACAAGCTCACATCAATTCTTACAAATGTCTAAGATTTTTCCTAATTCGACGCAACTCTACCCGCCGCCCGTTACACATACAACGTAGCTATGCAGCGAATTTGAAGAATATGTGACATAGATCACATAAACTAGCTAAACACTTAACATAAATCCATCAGCACAGCTTTTACTTTGCTTATTTTTTAACCTCAAATTCGCCATTTCAATTCCTGACATACGAATATTCTTGCAATAAAAGCGAATAGTATTTTGTTCACAAACGTTAATATCACCTTGTGAAATAGCGAGCTTGATCACATATTTAATCTAAAACACCATTTCAATTAAATCCTTTATAAACAATGACTTAAATATTAAGGGTGATTAATTAATACCGGGTAGTGATAACCCATTAAATGTTAACTTTTGTTAATTTTTAATTAACACATTGTTTTCATTAGCGGTGAGTTTTACTTAAGTAAGCTGAACGTATTTACAAGTTATATGGCGCAATTATTCTATTTATAAGAATAATTAATGAATAACCATGATGACATTCACACTATCCGGGAAGGAAACGTTGCAGTATGGAGTAAGCCGAGCAATGCTGAGAAACCCTCTCATAATTCTTGAAAAAAGGAGCGAGTTATGAGCTATACACACATTCTTGTGGCCGTTGCCGCCACCCCTGAAAGCCAGCAGTTGTTAGCCAAGGCGGTTTCAATCGCTCGCCCTGTCAACGCTCGTATTAGCCTGATAACCCTGGTCTCAGACCCTGAACTTTATAATCAGTTTGCAGCACCTATGCTGGAGGACCTGCGTGAAGTGATGCAAGAGGAGACTCAGGATTTTATCGACAAGCTCAGCAAAGAGGCACAGTACCCCATTGAGCATACCTTTATTACCTATGGGGCACTGAATGAACATATTCTGGATGTATGCCGTAAACACGCGGTCGATCTGGTCATTTATGGCAACCATAACCACAGCTTCTTTTCGCGCGCGTCCTGCTCAGCAAAAAGCGTGATCGGTGCCAGCCACGTGGATGTTCTGCTGGTTCCACTGGCTGGAGATTGACCTGCGTTTTCTGAGCGTTACGCCAGTTTAGTGCAGGGAGAAACGTTGTCTGGCAATGGCTGTTTACTCTGACGTGGGATGACTTTTTCCAGATCGCAAATGAACCTCGCCTGCCAGTTGTCGATATCGTTTTTAATGATAGTTTCGAGCATCTCAGCGTGGCGGGAGATACGCTCAGCAAGCGGCATCGTCAGAGCCTGGTTTAATGCGCCAGCCACTTCGTCGCGGTCATAAGGATTAACAATAAGCGCGGCAGTTAGCTCATTCGCGGCCCCGGCAAATTGCGATAACACCAGCACGCCGGGGTTGGCGGGATCCTGCGCGGCCACGAATTCTTTCGCAACCAGGTTCATACCATCTCGCAGCGGCGTCACCAGCCCTACATCAGAGTAGCGGAAGATTTTCATCAGCAATTTACGATCAAAGTACTGGTTCAGATAATAGAGCGGCGTCCAGCCCAACTGCCCATATTTACCGTTAATCCTCCCCGCTTCAGTCTCCAGTTGGTGCCGAATATCCTGGTAGGCCTGCACCTCTTCACGCGAAGTTGGCGCTATCTGGGTGTAGCGAATTTTACCGTGGTGCTGCGGATAGTGTTCCAGCAGAGCCTCATAGGCCTGAAAGCGCTCCGGCAAACCCTTAGAATAATCCAGACGCTCAACGGAGAAGATATTCTGCACATTTTTAAGTTCTGCTTTCAGTTGCGCCAGCTTCGGCGGCAAAGGTCCGGAAGCCTGGCGGGCGATCTCATCCGGCTCAATACCGATGGGATAGACCTGGGTACGAAACGCTTTTCCCCATGCGCGGTGGTGCTGCTCGCTCTGAGTGGTTACCTGAGTCTGGGCTGCCAGACAATCCAGAAAAGCCTGACGATCGTTCTCGGTCTGGAAACCGAGTAAATCAAAATCACACATCTGCTCAAGTAGCGTCTGATGTGGGGGTAAGGCATTAAAGATTTCCGGCGTCGGAAAAGGGATATGCAGGAAAAAACCGATACGGTTATTCACGCCGCGTTTACGCAGCTCGCTGGCAAACGGCAACAGATGGTAATCATGAACCCAGATTATGTCGTCATCGCTGAGCAGCGGCAGCAGTTTATCTACCAGCAAGGCATTCACCCGCTGATAGCCCTCCCATGCAGGACGCTGAAACTGCACCAAATCGAGGCGATAATGAAATGCAGGCCATAAAACCGCATTAGAAAACTGGCAGTAATACTCTTCGTAATCCTGTTCACTCAAATTAAACGAAGCCCAGGTAATATTGCCACGCGTGACTTTTTTTAATGGTTTGTCCTCATTACCCGTGTCGCCACTCCAGCCAAACCATAGGCCACCAGCAGCCTTCAACGCGCCAAGCACACCGACGGCAAGCCCACCTGCGCTCCCTTTGTCATCTGGTGAGGCGATACGATTAGATACTACGACTAAACGACTCATAGCCACCTCTTCTGTTATTCGTTGCTTTCGATTCTTGCTGCGAAGAGTTAATTTGTTCCAGCCAGTGCCAGACATCACTCACGCCATCCAGACGCCATGTCGCCTGCGTCGCTCCATTCCCCACCTTCACGGAAATGCCCCCTGCGCGATTAACCACGCCAAATCCTGTTTCGTCCGTCAGATCGTCACCAAAAAAAACGGGGATCCGTCCGGCAAAAGGTGCTTCCTGCATAAATGCGGCAATTGCGTCACCTTTGTTCGTACCCTTTGGTTTTATCTCCACAACGCATTTTCCGTGCTGTAAAGCCAACTGCGGCCATCTGTGCGTGATGCGCTCAGCCAGATTAATTAGCGCCGCTTCATGTTCCGGGGCCTGGCGATAGTGCAGTGCGAACGCCATCCCTTTTGCTTCAAGCGTTGTACCCGGCATCGTCGCCAAGGCGGTACTTAATAGCTCTCCTGCTTCGCGCTCTATTGCCGCAGCCAGGCGCACTATATGAGTTTGACCATTGATGTCACGGCGCTCTGCCCCATGCACTCCGGCGAGCGGAAAACGAAAGGGAGTGGTAAGCGCGTCAAGCTCGACCATCGAGCGCCCTGAAATCAATGCCAGCGCACCCGCATTATGCGTCGCCAACTGATGTAATAACTGCAGGATTGTCTGAGGGACAACGACCTGGTCTGGATAAGGTTTGATCTCAGCCAGTGTTCCATCGAGATCAAAAAAATAAGCACAGCTTGCAGATTGTTCAGGGGGTAAGATCAGTGATGCTGTCACCCGGTTATCCTCCTCATCATGGTCTGTACGCCGCGCGGATCGCGCCGTATATATGATGTATGACGGATATAAGTATAGACAGTGTGACCATGCTCGCCATTTGGAAAAACAATCGCCAGCCGGGTAGCGGCTGGCGATGAGCTAAAGCTAGACTAAAAAGTTGGGGTTAAAATCATCAAACAGTACGCTTCGCTTTTTGCTTGTAACGGTCGAAGATCACCGCCGCCAGCAGGATCAGACCACGTACGACATACTGTGCGAACGGAGAGATGTTCAGCAGGTTCATTGCATTCTCAACCGTTCCCAGAATCAACACTCCGGCTACCACATATGAGATTTTTCCGATGCCGCCTTTAAGCGAAACGCCCCCTAACACGCACGCGGAAATCACGATCAGCTCATAGCCGATTGAGGTCATTGGCTGGCCGCTGGTCATACGAGATGCGAGGATAATCCCGGCGATGGCGGATACCAGCCCGGACAGAATAAAGATAATAATTTTGGTACGAACGACCGGAACCCCAGCCAGACGTGCCGCCTCTTCATTCCCCCCAATGGCCAGCGTGTTACGACCAAACGTGGTTTTATTGAGCAGTAAGCCAAAAACGATGAAACAGACGACCGTGATCCAGATAGGTGCCGGCAGACCAAACCAGTTGGCGTAGCCGAGAGTGAAGAAGCGCTCGTCTTCAATCCCTACCGCCTTACCGTCGGAAATAATGTAGGCCAGACCACGCACAATCTGCATCGTCGCAAGGGTCGTGATCAGGGCGTTAATTTTCAGCCGCGCAATCACGAACCCATTCACCAGACCACATAGAATACCGAGCAGTAGCCCGGCAGCCACGCCAATCCACAGGCTTTCGGTCATATTAATGACCACGGCTGTAGTAACCCCGGCGCAGGCAATCACGGAGGCAACGGACAGGTCGAAGTCACCGGATGCCAGGCAAAACAGCATCCCACACGCGACCATACCCGACATCGATACCGCCAGCCCCAGCCCCTTCATGTTGATGAAAGTGGCAAAGTTAGGCACAAAGAGGGAACAAACCAGGAACAGCGCGGCGAACACGACCAGCATCCCGTATTGATCCCAAATACGACCAAGATTTAGCGCCGACTTTGCAGCACCTGAACCCGATGTTGAAACGGAAGACATCATTCTCTCCTTATTCAGGCTACAGCCTGGCTAACTTTTGGCATAGCAAGGCTTAACGCCTGGCGCTCATCCGCCTGTTCATGAAGTAACTCACCGGCAATTTCGCCTTCTCTCATCACCACGATACGGTCGGCGACACCGAGCACTTCTGGCAGATCGCTGGAAGCAAACAGCACGGCCACGCCGCGCGCCGCGAGGGCATAAATCACGTTATAAATTTCATGCTTGGCGCCCACATCAATACCGCGTGTAGGTTCGTCCAGCAAAATCACTTTCATCTCTTCCGATAACCAACGGCCGAGAATAGCCTTCTGTTGATTACCCCCGGAGAGGTTCATAATCAGTTGCTCCGCGCCCGGCGTTTTAATATTGAGCGAGCGAATATGGTGATCGGCATTGGTCTCTTCCCAGCCGTTGTTGATCACGCATCCGCCCAGAACATGTTTACGACGGGCACTGATGTTGATGTTGTTACGCACCGAATGGACCGGAATGATCCCTTCAGCCTTGCGATCTTCCGGGCACAGCATCATCCCCGCTTCAATGGCGTGGCTCGGTTTACGGATATCAATAGGCTGTTCATCGATAAACACCTGGCCTGCCGTGATACGCGTGCCGCCAAACAGACCTTTCATTAATTCGCTACGTCCGGCGCCCACCAGTCCAAACAATCCGACAATTTCACCACTGCGCACCGATAAACTGATCGGGGTACGCACGCCAGGGGCTTTGACTTCATGCAAACGCAGGCGCTCTGCACCATAAGGTCTGGATTTCCAGCCATAAATATCACCGAGGTCGCGCCCGACCATCGCCTGCACCAGCGCGTCGTGATCGACCTGCTGCATATCCGTGAACGTTTTGACGTAATGACCATCTTTAAACACGGTGATGGCATCGCTAAGGGCAAAGATCTCCTCCATACGGTGCGAAACGTACAGGATGATGCGCCCTTCGTTGCGTAGCTCACGGATGACGCGAAACAGATTCTCAATCTCGCGCGCTGAAAGGGAGCTGGTCGGTTCATCAAACGCGATAATTTTGGCGTTGCGCGCCAGCGCTTTCGCAATCTCCACCATCTGCCATTGACCAATGGAGAGGTATTTCAACGGCGTATCGGGATCGATATCCATGCCCAGATGCTTGAGCTGAAGCCCCGCTTCATAGTTCAGCAGCGAGCGGTTCACAATCCCGCCTTTGTGCGGCATCTGCCCTAAATAAATATTCTCGGCAACGGTCATTTCCGGGACGAGATGCAGTTCCTGGTAAATAATGGCAACACCGGCGTTCAGCGCGGCATTGGTGTCCGCAAACGAAACCTCTTGTCCACGGATCGCCAAAGATCCCGTCGTTGGCGCATAGTTGCCGCTGAGAATTTTTAATAGTGTTGATTTCCCGGCGCCATTTTCGCCCATCAGCGCATGCACCTGACCGGCATAGCAGTCGAAACTGATATCCGTGAGCGCTTTAACGCCGGGGAACGTTTTGCCAATGCCGCGAAATGAGAGATACGGGGTAGACTGTTGCATAACGTCTCCGTGAGTCAGATCTTTATGCCGGATAGCGGCTTTGCCTTATCCGGCCTACTGAGTACGCAATTCGTAGGCCGGATAAGACGCGTTGGCGTCGCATCCGGCATTTGTGTTACTTACCGCCTAAGCCTTTCTTCGCCAGTTCTTCTTTAAAGTTATCGCGGGTAATCAGCACCACATCCGTCACTTCAGTAAACGCTGGTGGCTCTGCACCTTTCGTTACCCAGTTGTAGAGCATCTCACTTGATTTGTAGCCGTGAACGTCCGGGCTTGGCAGGAGTGAACCGTAGAACCCGGTCGCTTCGCCTTTGGAGAGTTCGCTCACGGCATCAACGCCGTTGATGCCGATACCAATCACATTCGGCGCTTTGAAGCCCTGCCCTTCGGTCGCACGTACGCCGCCCAGCACGGTGTTGTCGTTCATGCCGACAATCAGCCAGTGTTTGACTTCAGGGTGCTGAACCAGCATGGAGTTAGCGGCATCGAATGCCCCGGGGATATCATTCGATTTAGTGGGGACCTGGTAGATCTGTTTTTCCGGGAAGCCAGCGGCTTTAAGCGCTTCCATTGAACCCGATGTACGGCGACGCGCGGTATCGAGTTCATTCGCGGTAATGGCCATTACGGCTGTGGATTTCACATCCCAACCGCGCTTTTGCATCTCCTTATACAGCTCCTGGCCCTGGCGCTCACCAATTTTGGTTGCAGCCATCATCACCAGCGGCACGGTATCCATCGGCTTACCTTTGGCGTTAGCAAACTGGTCATCGACGGCAATGACTTTCATATCGTAGCCACGCGCCTTGGCCATAATGGCAGGCCCGAGTTTGGGGTCCGGCGTACAAATCACAAACCCTTTTGCGCCACTTGCAGCCAGGCTGTCGATGGCGTTAAGGGTCTTCTCACCATCCGGGACGGCAATTTTAATCACCTCAAAGCCAAGGTCTTTACCGGCTTTATCGGCAAATTTCCATTCAGTCTGGAACCACGGTTCTTCCGGTTGTTTGACCAGGAAACCGAGCTTCATGGATTCAGCGATAGCGGATTGTGACATAATGGCAGCCAGACCGATGGCAGCCAGCGCTTTAGTGAATTTGTGCATGGTTAACTCCAGCTTTAACGTTCTTTTATGTAGGGTAAAATCAGACGATTTTTTGTAATTCGGACGTAAAACAAGGCATTACCTTTTAGTGATAAGATCAATGCCAGTGCTGAGAGTAGTTTTAGCGGGAAATTGATTCTCCATAAGAGAGCGGCATCACACCACAGAATTACAGTAATTGCGTACATAAATTCAGCGGGAAATGACATAAAAAAACGCGGTTTTGTCGACGGGAAAAAAGAGGGATAGCAGATTAATCCATAACATCAGCCAACGAATCCTTGTTCCCGAATACCGAAGCATTCGGGAACATGATTACCATCGGTAATAAATGTGGTCAGCGTGATCGCGAACCGGAATGTCATCTCCCAGCAGGCGCGCCGCAAGCGTCAACGCAAAATCGAAAATATGCCCTAATCCTTTGCCGCTAATCAGATTGCCATCTTCAACAACCGGCGCATCGATATATTCCCCGTCCGTGACGTTTTGCCACAGATCTCCTGAGCAAACATAGCGACGCCCCTTCAGCAGACCGTGGCCGCCCAACACACGCGCGGCCGCAGAACATACCGGGCAGATGAGCTTTCCTGCCTGATCATGACGAGATACAAACTGGATGACCGCCTCACTGGCGGCAAGATTAACGCTGCCCTGCGGTCCGCCTGGCAATACGACGGCATCGTAGAGATACGTCTGGCGCGCGGCCAGCGTGCTATCCATCACCATCGGTACGTCATGATAACTCACCACCGCACGTGACTCTGCGCAGGCCAGGGTTTCGACTTCGATATTCAGGCGACGCAGAATATCCAGGGTAACAATCGCCTCCGCCTCTTCAAAACCGGGTGCCAGCAGCACCGCAACCTTCTTCATATGTAACTCCTTGCTTAATCCACATAAACGAAACAATTAATGACGACCAGTGCAGACTGTTAAATTTCTCGATTTGATTAAAACTGATCTGGCGCAAAAAATTAGCCATCAGATAATTTGCACTAATCCATCCCGATCGTGAAATTGCCTTTCAACTTGGGCAGATAATCATCAGATGCCAGACAATACCTTATTGTGGAATTTAATTTTGTGATATGAAACACCATTTCATTATCATGAAAATCATTTAATGACATAAATTTCAACCACTTACATTCATGTCATCTATATGCCAAAACAGCAGAAGCATGAATACTGTTATGACAATATGTAAAAAAACATAAATACGCAGATTTAAGGATTTTCTTATACCAGGGCAAGCGTTATGCTGAATCTCGATCGGAGCGAATATAATTCGTGATCACTAAAGGACCGGCGGAACGGATTTATTCTGCTAACAGTTTTAATTGTACGTAGAGGTGAAGTGCAGCGGCAGCCCGCTGTACTGGCGTGAGTAACGTACATCCCCCTTTCTGGAAATAAGGATATTGATATGGCTGCAGTTGGAATTGTTCATAAACTCAATACACAAATGAATCTCGAGTTCTACGCCTCGAATCTTTACCTGCATCTCAGCGAATGGTGCTACGAGCATAGCCTGACAGGTACAGCCACGTTTCTACGCACGCAGGCGCAGGGTAACGTGACTCAAATGATGCGTATGTTCAATTTTATGAAAAGTGCCGGGGCTAATCCCATCGTCAAGGCCATGGATGTGCCGGGTGATGAACTGAGTTCCCTTGAAGAATTGTTTCAGAAAACGTTGGATGAATATCAGCAGCGTTCGAGTAAGCTCTCGCGTTTAACCAATGAAGCTGAAGCATTAAACGATGCGCCAACCATTGATTTTCTTCACGACCTGGAAAAAGAGCAGCAGCAGGATGGCGTGCTGTTACAGACGATTCTTGATGAAGTCCGCAGCGCCAAACGCGCGGGGCTGTGCATGGCGCAAACCGATAAGCACTTGCTCAACGTCGTTAACTACCAGCATCACTAATCTTCAGTTTTCATCGCGTTAATGCCGGATAGCGATGCTGCGCACCTTATCCGGTCAACCTCTGATTTTCCCTGGCACGCGCCTCCCATTCTGCGAGGCGCAAAAAAACCTTTCTAAAACCTGAAACAACGGTTTATTTTAGTGGGATTCATTCTGCGGCGTGAATTTCAACTCGATCAAGGCAACCGCTTTTTGTATTGCGCGCATAGTGACCGGATCGGCCCCTGCAGGATGGCTGGAAAAATCGATGTTTTTCAGTTGGCTGGACATTTTTTCCCGAACTTCTACCGGGGCAATAACATCAAGAACATCCAGAATTTGCTTGATAACCAGCTGACAGGCAACAACGTCCGAGAGCAGTTCCTGATCGGCATTCAATGTTTGGGACATAGTGAGCTCCTTATAGAAAGGTCGTCATAGTACCTATTCAGCGATCGAAACGATAGCCGCGCACACATTACAAATGCGCTGAAAATAAAAAAGATCCAGTCAGTTTCTTTTGAGATGGCAAGCACAACATGAGTGAACAGTTAGCGGTTGAGAACCAACGCGGTCTTTCCCCGGCAGCATTACTTGTTGCCGGGGCTTTCTTTATGGAATTTATTGACGGCACGGTGATTGCCACAGCCCTACCCGACATGGCCAAAAGCTTTGGCGTACAGGCGGTAGACCTGAACATTGGTATCAGCGCCTACTTGATCACCCTCGCGGTGCTTATCCCCGCCAGCGGCTGGATTGCGGATCGCTTCGGCGCCCGAAAAGTGTTTACCCTGGCGCTGGCGATTTTTACTCTCGCTTCAGTTTTATGCGGTTTGTCCGAAAGCCTTGAGAGCTTTGTAGCAATGCGAATTTTACAGGGTGTGGGTGGCGCGCTAATGGTTCCTGTTGGCCGTCTCGCGGTACTGCGCACCACGCCTAAACATCAGTTGATCACCGCCATAGCGACCCTGACCTGGCCCGCGTTAGTCGCGCCTATCATCGGACCACCGCTTGGAGGATTCATTACCAGCTATGCTAACTGGCGTTGGATCTTCTTTATTAACGTACCGCTGGGAGTTTTGGCGATCGCGCTGGCGCTACGTTTCATCCCGGATATTCATGACGACGAGCGCCGTCCATTTGATATAGCGGGTTTTATCGCGACCTCAGTTGCGATGGTTAGCCTGGTGTATGCCATGGAG
Organism: Citrobacter sp. Cb023; assembly: GCF_030336805.1. Classification (NCBI taxonomy): domain Bacteria; kingdom Pseudomonadati; phylum Pseudomonadota; class Gammaproteobacteria; order Enterobacterales; family Enterobacteriaceae; genus Citrobacter; species Citrobacter sp. Cb023. The sequence continues at coordinate 110,514 of NZ_JAOWCV010000039.1, forward strand.
TTACTGGGAACCCAGCAGCCGCAGGGCTGGCTAACCGCCGGGCTGCTGGCGCTAGGAACCGTGACCTTTCTGTTTGCCCTGCATCATTTTCGTCGCACTACCTGGCCGATGATTCGTCTTGATGCCATGAGCGTCCCTACTTTTCGCGTCACCCTGTACGGCGGGTCACTATTTCGTGCTTCTATTAGCGCTGTACCATTTCTGCTGCCGTTAATGTTCCAGGTCGGTTTTGGCATGAACGCTTTTCACGCGGGTTCGCTGGTTCTGGCGGTGTTTGTGGGCAATCTGACGATAAAACCTGCCACCACGCCGTTGATACGCTGGCTGGGCTTTAAGAAACTGCTGTTAATCAACGGTGCGCTAAACGTCCTGGCGCTGTTGGCCTGTGCATTAATTACGCCGCAGACCCCGGTGTGGGTTATTTTGTTGGTGTTGTATCTGGGCGGCGTGTTCCGCTCAATTCAGTTTACCGGTATCAGCACGCTTGCCTTTGCGGACGTCCCCGGACCACAAATGAGCTACGCCAATACGCTGTTCAGTACGGCAACACAATTAGCGGTAGGCTTGGGCATTTCATTGGCCGCTATCGGAATTCGTATCGGCGATGAGGTGAGTGAATGGCTGGCGTTAGGCAATATTCCGGGTATCAGTTTCCGGCTGGCCTTTGTCGCTATTGCGATTATTTGTCTGGTAGGTATGGTTGATACGCTGCGGCTTGCCCATGATGCTGGAAGCGCGGTTTCTAACAAGAGCAAATAGCCCGGCAGGCGAACACCGCCGGGCCAACAGGATTTAGCCAACTATCTCGCGTACAAACGCTTCGATCGCTTTGTCCTGGCAGTTTTCAAAGAAGCACTGCTGGAAGCGCGGACCAGATACGGCGGTTTTTACCAGTTCAGGATCGATAGCGCGCAGAGTGTCCAGATAGTTTTCTTTTACCACCGCCGCTTTCACCTGGTTCAGAATACCCGCGTTACGCACCTGCGGCTCTTTACGCTCTGGTGGATACCCTTCGCCGTTACGACCAGTGAATGCTTTTTCAAACATATAGCGCACATTCAGCTCAGCACCCCAGCCAAAACCTTTGGCGAATGCCAGAGAAAGCGCATTCCCGTTGTTGATCTGAGAGAACAAGAATGCGTCTGCCGGATCGAGACAGTAACCACACACCACGCCCGGATGTATATTCAGTGACATCATTGCCCCCTGACCCGTACCGCACCCCGTAACCACAAAATCCACGGCTTTGGAATTGAGCAGGATGCTGGCCATAATCCCTAAATGGATGTAGGTCAGATGATGGTCATTTTCGTCGCTCATCCCAACGTTATACACTGGAAAACCTTTCTCATCCGCAACGGCTTTAAGCTCGTTATGAATGATGGCATTTTTGCTTGCCTGGCTGTTTTCCATCATCAATGCAATTTTCATTCTGTAATCTCCTGAATGCGCTGCGGAGGCCCGCTGAAAGTCATAACATTCAGGCCACATTACTATTTTGCAAACTCACTTTCAAATTTAATGAAATTTTGTTTTATAAAATAATGAGGTGCTCACATTTTTCCTGAGACAGCTCAGAATAGCCTCAATAAAATGACGTCGTTGCGATTAATCGCAGGTGATCTTCGGGCTATTCAAGCCATTGATGCGCCACCACATATGCCATGATAGCCTATCTCCGAACTTTCAGAGCGATCACATGAAGACCTTTATCCTTGCCCTTTTGCCGCTCGTGCTGACAGGATGCACTATTACTAAACAGGCGCAGGTCAGCGAAGCCAGTGCCATCACCGGCGTCGTTCGCCTGACCTACAACCAGGCCATGCTACAAACGGCGCGTACCGATGATTACGTGACCCAAGGCACAGCCACCAAAGAGTGTCAGCGCCTGGGTTATGCCAACGCAATGGCGTTTGGTCAGCCGGTATCAACCTGTAGCGTATATGCCGGTTCTCTGTGTTTAAATACCAAAATCACGCTCGCCTGGCAGTGTCACGGCGTTGCGGTATCCCAATCGCCTGCCTTCAATTATTAATATTTTCGACCAGCACATTATTGCTGGTCTTCTGCCTTTTCATTATTTATATTCTCCGCTTAATAGCGTTAATGCGTTTTATTCCCATTCGCATTTTTAATAAATAAATTTATTATTTTACCTTTTGCAAATAATTAAATAACAAATTATAGTGACGCCACGCTAATATATAATAACGTTTGTGGAGCACAACCATGCTGAAAACAGAAATGATCGACCAACTGAATGAGCAAATGAACCTTGAATTATATTCATCTCTGCTCTACCAACAGATGAGCGCGTGGTGCAGCTATCACAGCTTTGAAGGTGCCGCCGCGTTCCTGCGCCGTCACGCCCAGGAAGAGATGACGCATATGCAGCGTCTGTTTGACTACCTGACCGATACCGGCAGCTTGCCGTGTATTAACACCGTTCCTTCCCCCTTTGCTGAATATGCGTCTCTGGACGAACTGTTCCGTGTTACTTACGAACACGAGCAGTTGATCACCCAGAAAATTAATGAGCTGGCACACGCGGCAATGACCCACCAGGATTATCCGACGTTTAATTTCCTGCAATGGTATGTTGCCGAGCAGCATGAAGAAGAAAAATTATTTAAATCTGTCATTGATAAGTTATCGCTGGCAGGGAAAAGTGGCGAAGGTCTTTATTTCATCGATAAAGAACTGGCTACGCTTGATACACAGAATTAATGTTGTGGGGTAATGAAGGCAACCCGCCATCATTACCCGCTAAAATCAGTGACGGCAGATCTTGCTTTCGTGCGTAGAGAAGCCGTCTTCTTTTGCAATAAACTTTCCCTTCGCCGCTAAAAACGCCACCAGCTCAGCTGCCGACATATCCGCCGCAGAACAGGTGTGAAAACGAGCCTGCTCGCCAAACCGTGCCGTTATCGCCGCTTCAAGGCTGGCATTTGAATACTGCTCGCCAGATTCAATCATCATGTTGAGCACTTCGTGACCGTGAATAGATTCCATACTACCTCCTCAATAAAGTCCGTAGCCTAATGTGAACGGCACGGCCTTGCTTTGCGCTAACGCAGGTTTACCCGCAGATAAATATCATTTGTGATACATCTTAACGCGCCAAACATCGTAAAGATTAATGTACATTCATTGTAACGGTGATTTGACGAAAATAGCGTTTTGCCTTAACCTGCGCCGCAGATATAACCGTTGATTATCTCTGGGACAGAGGAAAGCGTGAAAAACAGAACCCTGGGTAGTATTTTTATCGTGGCGGGAACCACGATTGGTGCCGGTATGTTGGCAATGCCGCTGGCCGCGGCAGGCGTGGGGTTTAGCGTCACGCTGGTATTGTTAGTGAGTCTTTGGGCGCTAATGTGCTACACCGCGCTGTTGCTGCTTGAAGTGTATCAACACGTACCGGCAGACACCGGGTTGGGTACGCTGGCAAAACGTTATCTTGGTCGCTACGGACAATGGGTAACGGGCTTTAGCATGATGTTTTTAATGTACGCGTTGACGGCAGCGTATATCAGTGGCGCTGGTGAGTTGCTGGCTTCCAGCATCAGCGACTGGACCGGGACAACGCTCTCCCCGACAACAGGCGTACTGCTGTTCACCTTTGTTGCCGGTGGCGTGGTTTGCGTTGGCACATCTTTGGTCGATCTGTTCAACCGCCTGTTGTTCAGTGCCAAGATAATCTTTCTGGTGGTGATGCTGGCCCTGTTAATGCCGCATATCCATAAAGTAAACCTGCTTACGTTGCCGCTTCAGCAGGGGCTGGCACTTTCTGCAATCCCGGTTATCTTCACTTCGTTCGGTTTTCACGGCAGCGTCCCCAGTATCGTCAGCTATATGAACGGTAACATCCGTAAACTGCGTTGGGTGTTTATCACCGGTAGTGCCATTCCGCTAGTCGCCTATATCTTCTGGCAACTGGCCACGCTTGGCAGTATTAACTCCTCAACGTTCATGGGGCTGTTAGCCAACCACGCTGGTTTAAACGGTTTATTACAAGCATTACGTGAAGTCGTGGCTTCGCCGCACGTCGAACTGGCGGTGCATCTGTTTGCCGACCTTGCGCTGGCAACCTCTTTCCTCGGCGTCGCATTGGGATTATTTGACTACCTGGCCGACCTCTTCCAGCGCCGCAATACCGTAGCAGGAAGAATGCAAACCGGCGTGGTGACCTTCCTGCCGCCGCTGGCATTCGCGCTGTTCTATCCGCGTGGTTTCGTCATGGCCCTGGGGTATGCGGGCGTTGCCCTGGCGGTGCTGGCGCTGCTCATTCCCTCGATGCTGGCATGGCAGAGCAGAAAACAGAATCCACAGGCTAAATATCGCGTGGCAGGGGGTGCTCCGGCGCTGGCGCTGGTATTTTTGTGCGGCATTGTGGTGATAGCCGTACAGTTTTCTACTGTAGCAGGATTACTACCGGAAGTGGGTTAAAACAAAAGGGGCTTAACGCCCCTTTTTCTTAATGCAAACAACACTGCTTATATTTTTTACCGCTACCGCACGGACAAGGGTCATTGCGCCCTACCTTGGCATCCACTTTGACCGGTACTTTAACCGGCGTTTCCTGAGGATGCGCCATCCAGTAAGCATGCAGATCCAGCGCCGCCAGGCGGATGGCATCCACGCTATCTTCGAACGCTTCTGGCGTCATTTTCTCAACGACCGCAAAGTTTTCTTCCGTACCGTGCAGCGCAATAGCCTCGAGCGCCGGTTTTAACGAGTCTGGTAACGCGGACCAGTCCGACAGCGCGACGCCGCGCATATAACCAAAACACCACTCTTCAACGATGGTCAGTTCATGCTCGTCAATTTCACGCAAACCAAACAGCGGCTCAAACTGCTCAGGATATTCATCCAGGCGATCGGCCGTATCCGCCATATGTTGAAACGCCAGGTTCATGAAACGCGTCATTTCTTTTTCGGAGGACCAGCGAGGAACATACTGCGCGCCGCCCCAAATAGCGACCAGCCACTGCTCCGGTTCAATTTCATACGGTGAACTCAGTACCGCCGTCAGTAAACCATCCAGTTCTGACACATCCAGAATAGCCTTATCTGTATTGTACTTAGTCAGTACATCATCCAGCCATTCCAGTTCGCTCTCGTTTAATGGTCCCGTTTTCATAACGCTTTTCCTTAGTCAAAAAATCTTGCCTGTGATCATCCTACATGGCTGGAGGGATAACAGATATAAATGGGCATTTGCGGCTTACAGCAGCCGCCTGTTCAGGTTAACAGGAAAAGAGGGGAATTCCGGTAGTTAACGCACAAAAGAGAACACTAAGCCGCCGGGCATCATACCGGGAAAACACAATAAAACCACCCGCAGGTGGTTTACTGTTGTTCAATACGGTTGAGCGTTGCGGTATAGCCCGTTTTCGCTACTGCGTTAAGTAGAGTATCGGTTGGGAAACCTTCTGGCACGATGGCTTCTGCCTGCCGGGTTTTGAGAGAGGATTTTGCTTTAATCACGCCGTCGGTTTCACGTAGCGCCTGATTGACCGAAATAACGCATAACGAGCAGGTCATATTTTGTATATCCAGCACCACTTTTTGATTGGCCGCCTGAGCCCACAGCGGCAACAGCAAGCATGCAACTAACGCGAAGATCTTCATTCAAATACCTCATAAAACCAGGCAACAAGCGTTGGGTAAAATAGCACCGGCAAAATCAATGCCAGCGCGCACCAGTAGAGAACGCGCGCTTGCTTCAGAGTTAACCACCCGGAGCACCACAACCGTTTGGAAAAATAGAGCCGCCAGAAGACACGCAGTAATAATCCCAGGGACAGCAGTACCAGAGGAGTTCGCAAAAACTCAAACCGGGTGAAAACGGCGAAGCTCGCCGCCGAAATACCAAACAGCAGGTAAAGTAGCGGTCCAACACAGCATAAGCCAGCGGTGACGGCGGCCGCAGCAGCCGTCAACAGGGTAAGCCCCGCACCTTTAGCGTTGTTCTGTGGCGACATAGCTGTAGGAGAACGCTTTAGGATCATAAAAATTGATCGGGTCGCCATCGACTTCAGCGTAAGGATAACCAAAGTTATTCATGGCCCCCTGCTCCGTTGCCGGATACAACTCGAAATCACGTCCGTAGTTGAATCCAACCCAGTTCATTTCCCAGTTACCAAACAGGTAAGCGTTAACCGCCTGGACATCGGCATCCTGATGCGTTTTTTTCTCTGCCAGACGCATTTTGGTCACGTCAGCAGGATCGCACGGTAACCAACCGTAACCTGCCAGATAGAACTCAGCACGGCAGTGTTGACCGCCGCTCACATTGGCAACGCCTGCACTGTCGGCTGTGCCAAAAGCACTTTTCGAGTAACGTTCGAGCTTATTGGCCTTGCCCAGACGGATGCCAAACAGTTCGCGCGCCGGAATACCGCTGGCCCGCGCCAGAGCAACAAAAACGGAGCTCATGTCGGTGCATTTTCCTTTGAGCTTACCGCTTTTTAATATCTCCGCCACATCCCCCGTGCCGCAGCCAATAACGTCGTTGTCACGCTCCATATGTCTGCTGACCCATTCGTAAATCAGGCGCGCTTTTTTCAGCGGATCCTGCTCATTACCGGTGATTTTACGCGCGGTTTCCAGGACCAGTCCATCAACTGGGGTATGTGCCGTCGGCAACAGATACGGTTTTACATCCAGCGGATAAATAATCTGCTCAGGTGCCTGCCAGTTTTTCAGCGCGTCCTGCTTCAGCGGTTCCCAGTCGGCGGTTTCAATGTCGATATCAACGTTAACCAACAATTCACCCTGCGAGTCAGCCCAGGTGGCAAACAGCGTTTTCGCGCCGTAGGTATTATTGGTGGTGACGTACGCCTGCTTATAGTTTCCGCTAAAGGCAAGCGCCGTCATTTGTTGAAACGCGGTATCCACCGGTAGCGGGATCCACAGTTTCACCACGCCGCTCGATCCCTTAGGAGGATTAAGTTTATACGTTTGAGATAAGACAAAGCGTCGACGAGCTATTGGCGCAACGGATGGCTCCGCGGCACGTACCGTCTGGCTAATGACTGCAGGGCCGACTAATCCGGCGGCGGAAAGGAGAACGCTATTTTTGAGAAACTGACGACGTTGCATTGCTGTCTGTCCAGGTTGTAAGAGTTGAGCTACGGCTAAAGGGGAAACCGTACGCGATCATCACAGCAGACAGAGGCTGGCATAAAAAGGCGAGTCGATGGAGATTATTCATCAATAACAGACCTGTTAACTGTGAATGAAGTGAGAAACTGCAAGGTCGCTATTAAGCCATTTACAGCCAAAAAAGTACAGCAGCGGAGATACGTTCAGACTATATACACAGTCGTTGCCAGTTTGCGGGCTAACCCTCTTGCCCCCTCGCGCATGACCGTGTTGTGATTCCAGCGAAATACAGGTGCTGCCAGCGGGGCAAGATAATTCATCCAGCGGATCGTGGTACGCACATTCCAGTCATATCTGACAATAGTCGCTGTACCATTGGCAGTAAAAGACCATACCCCTCGCCCTTCCACCGCACCGCTGGCTTGTCCTTCAAGCAGTGTGCAAGGCCGTATTTTCAACACATTGATATCAAAGGTTAAGCGATAAGGAAGCGCCCCTTTCCAGGTATAACGATGCAACGCCCCAATACCCCGTAAATCCCCTTTCCTTATCTCAACGATGCGTTCCAGACTTCCCCACCATTCAGGCCACCTGTCCGGATGGGAAAAAACATCCCATACCTCCTGAATTGAAGCCTCAACCCGCCAGACTGTGGAAAACTGATAGTCAGCCATAGTGCAGGCTCCCTCAAGGCGTGAAAAAATTGACGGGGAAACGGGTGTTGATAACCATAGCATCCAGAAGAACAGTTTCTAATCGCTGCCCATCTGGCGCATAGCTGATCACTTTGGCAGGGAGTCCGTGATAATTATCCAGCCAGATGTCGTAGCGGTGAACGCCATCTACGGTCTGTTTTCCTGGCCCCATTACGGATATGTGTGTCGTCTCCCGTCCCGCAAGGCGCTCCTTAGCAACAATGGTAGTTGTTCCCCCGCGTTGCAGATGGCGAACATTGCCCAACAACACGCCGATATCAGAGCGATCCACCCGATGACCTCGCTCATCCTGGATCAATGAATTGGTGGGCGACAGGTGCAAAACGGGCAACATACCCACACCAAATGGCCATAACGTCACTTTCCCGCTGACAGGATTAAAAATAAGCACCGCGCCTGAATGTGGCTGGGTAAAATCCATTCGCACGTAGCCGGGTTTTTGATAACTGTAGCGAATGATTTTATTTTCATCCCGCGCAGATGAGGATCGCATCATAACCTGGTAAGAGGTCATGTGATTGAATGACTGCTGCGACAATGCAACAGGATCCGCGCTCCTGGCGTACGGCGAAAATGGCCCTCCTTTTTCCGCCGGGGATACTGCAAAGCTAAAAATAAGCAATACGGTGAACGCAACTCGCGGAGAAAATGAGACGCGCATAACCGCCCCCTGTATCGGTACTATCTGTAAACTGGAGTCATCAGCTGTCGACTGTTTTTATTATAGTTCTTAATTGTGCGCCACTCTTCTCCCGGCCCCTCAGACTCCGTACAGGCAACAGGCTTAAATTGTTTATTTTCTATTCAGATGAGATGAAGGTATAAGACTATACTTTAATAGCCATACTTTTAATGGGTATTAATCATGAAACTGCCATCGGTATTTTCATGCGCCGTCCTCGTATTGCTGCTGGCGTCATCGTCTGCCGCAGCCAGCGCGTTACAAAACCAGGCCGCAAGAGAGCAAGAGTTAAGCGCGGCACTTCTTGCAGGAAATGGCGTCATCATCATTGGCGGGACGGATGATTTCGCTTTCACATTCAGGACACGTAACCGAATCCACAGACATTTGGCGATTCAGGATGGCATAGGCGATCCCATCATGATGAATGGTTTTCAGGACCACAACTATAACCCCGCCCGGGATGGCTTTATCAACAACCCAGCCCGGGGAAGGTTTATGTTTAATGCACCGATTCGTCGATAGATTGATTGGCAATGGGGAGTGTGTAGCGGGCGGCTTAACGTATCTGGCAGGCTTACTTGACGCAAAATACCTATGGTTCGTCAAAAGCCGGCACAAAAAAACCACCCGTAGGTGGTTTCGCGACACTGCTTATTGCTTTGATTCTTCTATTCTTTCCCATGGTTCCGGTGTGGGATTTGCCCCCACACAGCACGAACGCCGAGCAGTTCAGAATATTTTTCAAGAAGTTAATATGTAACTTACTTCTGCGTAAACACCTTTGTTAATCAGGTATGCGGGATCGGAAGTCCGGCAACAGAAAACTGGTGATTCGATTATTTTTAACCTGCGTGGTTAAGCTTGTTGCAGACCGTTCAAATCGTTAAGCATCCGCTTGAGACATTTGATTTTATTCTTATCGCGAACTGATTGCGAAAGCTTACTGAGTTGAAAAAACGTTTTGTCACCAAACCCGTCAATGACTTTGAAGCGATAATCCTGACGCTCGCTATCCCAGGCATAAACAATGTTTTTACAATGCAGGGAGTTAATAATGACTTTGGTGCTGACAAACCATGCTAAAAAAGCATTCAGCTTCTGCAATTTGCTGTCATCGAGTTCGTTTTTGAGAGCAAGCTGATAAAGAGTTTGAGCAAGGTTGCCATGCTCATCGCACTCCTTCACAGTGATCTGCCCTAGACCTTTATTTGTTTCAACAAGACCTTCGATCTTTTGCATATAAAGAGAGTCTGTTTGATGACCAGGCTTGCATTCTTTGAGGTCCCGGAAGACTTCCCGTAACTTGCTTTTATAGTTCGCAATATCTGAAATAACGATTTTGATCAGCAGGTTACTATCCTGTGGATGCTGAAAGACGTAACGATCGTTACCTCGTGCAAGTAAGTCTTCATCTGTCAATACAAGCTCTTGTTTCATGATAGTTTTTGACTCTTACCCTAAGGGAAATGAAATTGCCTCAACTGACCTGCATCGGTAAGTTCTGCTAATCAAAAACTATTATGTATATATTTATTTCAATAATTGATAAACGAAATGCATTCGGAGTGAGACAAATGTCTCTTCTGGCAAGTGGGCAGGCTAATGAACCTGTTTTGATACCCCCGCAAATCAGCTTCTCCAGTCGTTAACGAGGGTTATCAGCAAAGAGCTGGCACCGGTATGAAGTCAACAGGCACCCGATAATATTAAGCGGAAAGATTACTTAACCCGTTTCCCCGTTTCGTCAATGACCTTTTCGCCATCCTCTTTGGTAAAAGAGCCTTTCTGACCTTCAGGTAAAATATCCAGCACAATTTCTGAGGGACGACAAAGACGCGTGCCAAGCGGCGTCACAACAATCGGTCGATTAATCAGGATCGGATGCTGAATCATAAAATCGATCAACTGCTCATCAGAAAACTTATCTTCATCAAGACCCAGTTGCTCATAAGGTTCAACGTTCTTGCGCAGCAATGCGCGTACTGAAATGCCCATATCTGAAATCAGTTTGGTCAGTTCATCACGAGTCGGGGGCGTATCGAGATAATAAATAATAGTTGGTTCGTTACCGCTGTTACGGATCATCTCCAGCGTATTACGTGAGGTGCCACAGGCCGGGTTGTGATAGATGGTAATGTTGCTCATATCAGTATCTCATTACAAAGTGACAGAGAGCCGCCACGCCAGCGCGGCCAGAGTGACGAACAGCACGGGCAGAGTCATGATAATGCCAGTGCGGAAGTAATATCCCCAGGTGATGGTCATATTTTTCTGTGCCAACACATGAAGCCACAGCAGAGTTGCCAGACTGCCTATCGGGGTGATTTTAGGACCTAAATCGCAGCCAATCACATTGGCATAAATCATCGCCTCTTTGACGACGCCGGTCGCAGCACTCCCGTCAATGGACAATGCACCAATCAGCACCGTCGGCATATTGTTCATCACAGACGACAGGAAGGCAGTCAGGAAGCCGGTACCGAACGTGGCAGCCCATAAACCTTTGTCTGCCAGCATATTGAGTACAGCAGAAAGATACTCGGTGAGTCCTGCATTACGCAGGCCGTAGACGACCATATACATACCCAGCGAGAAAATCACGATCTGCCAGGGCGCCCCGCGCAGCACTTTCCCGGTATTAATGGCGTGGCCACGCTTGGCTACCACGAACAGCACCGCAGCCCCAACTGCTGCTATCGCGCTTACTGGGATCCCCAGCGGCTCCAGAACAAAGAAACCGACCAGCAGGAACAGCAGAACAATCCAGCCCGCCCTGAACGTCGCCGGATCTTTAATCGCACTGGCAGGCATCTTGAGCAGTGAAACGTCATAACTGGCCGGGATGTCGCGGCGGAAGAAGAGATGGAGCATGACCAGCGTGGCAGCAATGGCCGCCAGGTTCACAGGAACCATCACGGAGGCATACTGTGTAAAGCCCAGGCCGAAGAAATCCGCCGAGACAATATTGACCAGGTTAGAGACAATCAGCGGCAGGCTGGCTGTATCTGCGATAAATCCTGCAGCCATGACAAAGGCCAGCGTCGTCGCCTGGCTGAACCCCAGGGCGAGTAGCATCGCAATCACAATCGGCGTCAGTATCAGTGCTGCACCGTCGTTAGCAAACAGCGCAGCAACAGCAGCGCCAAGCAGTATTATCCAGGTAAACAGCAGGCGACCACGCCCGTTACCCCAGCGGGAGACATGCAGCGCGGCCCATTCAAAGAAACCGGACTCATCGAGCAGCAGGCTGATGATAATCACCGCGATGAATGCCGCTGTTGCGTTCCAGACGATATTCCAGACTACGGGAATATCATCAATGTGGATGACCCCCGTCCCCAGTGCCAGTAAGGCTCCGATACTTGCGCTCCAGCCAATGCTGAGACCTCTGGGCTGCCAGATGACCAGGACCAGCGTTAGTATAAAAATACTCCCTGCCAAAAGCATTTTAGATTCCTTTATATATGATTATGTGTATGTAAAAAATTCTCTCAACAGGATGTGCAGGCTGATTTTTTCAGCCATTCACCCACATCTTTCCTCAGACACTGCCAGGACGTCGTGATCGTCTCAGCGGCCCACGCTGGCATGTGGGGAGACAGACGGTAGTGAATCCATTTGCCTTCCCGGCGGTCAAACACCAGCTCTGCTTCACGCAGAATAGCCATGTGGCGAGAAATTTTAGGCTGTGATTCAGAGGTCGCCGCGCATATATCGCACACGCACAGTTCGCCGGATTCCCGGAGAAGCATAACAATGGCGAGACGGGTTTCATCCGACAGGATTTTAAAAAGCTGAACAGGCTGTAGCATTTTTTACTCCGTTCCCTTTAGAATACACATATGATAAATCATATGTGTTTAATTTGAAATCACGGAACCTCCCGGAGGAGTAGAAAATGGAACACTTTCCTGCACTGAATGCTGATTGCTTCGATCAGCAGATTGCTGAACGCCTGCAGCTCCAGGAGCCGCCACGCATACTGATCTTGTATGGCTCGGTAAGAGAGCGTTCTTACAGTCGCTTTGCCGCAGAAGAAGCGGGACGCCTGCTGACGGCGATGGGAGCGGAAGTAAGACTGTTTAATCCCTCAGGTTTACCCCTGCCGGATGATGCCCCAGATACGCACCCAAAAGTCACCGAGCTGCGCGAGCTGGTCAGATGGTGTGATGGGATGGTGTGGAGTTCCCCAGAGCGGCATGGGGCAATGAGTGCGGTGATGAAGGCACAGATCGACTGGATACCCTTAAGCGAAGGGGCCGTTCGCCCTTCACAGGGAAAAACACTGGCGGTGATGCAGGTCTGCGGCGGGTCGCAGTCTTTTAACGCCGTGAACCAGATGCGTATCCTTGGGCGCTGGATGAGGATGTTCACGATCCCTAACCAGTCCTCAGTAGCCAAAGCCTGGCAAGAATTCGATGAGAACGGGCGAATGAAACCTTCGTCCTGGTATGATCGTATCGTCGATGTCGCCGAGGAGTTGTTTAAAATCACGCTGCTGCTCAAGGGGCAAACCGATTACCTTGCCGATCGCTACAGCGAACGAAAAGAGAGCCATCAGGAGCTTTCATCTCGCGTCAATCAGGCCAAAATATAACGGCCTTTTTTACTGAGCTCAAAAACGTCCGCTTTTTGCTGGGCGTTCAACCGCTGGATGCAACAATGTTAATTCTTTGTTGGCTGCGAACCGATAAGCCAGCTCCTTTTGGAAAATACTGTCTGAGCAATCTTTTCGTATTTTCATTAGAACCACGCAGCCAGGGAGATTGAGGATTACAGAAATAAATTTGGGAAGCAGCCCTTATCATCAGGCTCTTTGCGATACCTTTTCTTTATATTTACATATCCAAAACATCATAAAGTTAAGATTTTTTGGACGAATTAGGGTATGGTTGAAGTTCATCCACTCAAGGAAAAGCCTATGTCAGAACGTAAAGACTCTAAATCACGCCGCAACTATCTTGTCAAATGCACCTGCCCAAACTGTACCCAACAATCTGAACACAGTTTTTCAAGAGTACAAAAAGGTTCTCTTTTAATCTGTCCTCATTGCAATAAAGTATTCCAGACAAACCAAAAAGAAGCAGCCTGAATCCGTTTTAGACTCTATTTCTGGAACAGAATCAACACATCTGTATTTTAAGATTTATCAAGCTACAGATAATAGAAAACCCGCTGGCTGCGGGTTTAGTATTTTCATATTTAAAAATAAAAAATATGGTGATATCTGGGAAAAGCTATCTTCTTGCGTATGTTGTCGTGCAAAGCAAGTGGTTAGACTTTTCGTGCAGCGAACCTACACGTACTCACAATGGTCAGCATACTTTCTCATGCAAAAGAGAGATGAAATATGCTGACCGTTGCCCTGAATGCCGGATCAGTAACATTTCATCTCTACTGACCTAACAATACATCCATTGCTTCTGTCAGTATGTCTACTCAGGCTTTAGCCTTCTTCGTTATCGCATACAGACAAAAAAAGGATTTACTCTGTAATAACTACATTGCCAGCAACCGGACCTTTAGTACCATTCTCAATGGAGTAAGAGACTTTTTGCCCTTCAAACAAGGTGCGGAAATTATCGCTCTGGATAGCAGAAAAATGTACAAATAAATCTTTACTACCGTCAACAGGAGAAATAAAACCGAATCCCTTATCGGCATTAAACCATTTTACTAAACCATTCATCTTTTTTGACATTTTGTATTCCTTAATTTGGCCTTCCGGCGAACATGGTTTTATTACAGAAACTACTTAGTGCTTAGTGGGGAGACTCAAAGAAGGGATAAATATAAAACACCTGAAATGAGAACTGCTTTAGTAAACTACTTTGTATTTTGTCTGTTCTTCAAACCGACGCGACCATTAACGCACGGGCGTATATAATAATCAATGTTTATTTTAGCTATCCAGATCTCACGATTGCTGAAAAATATTTCTGGCATTATCCAGGGGTATGTGTATAGTGCAACACGTTATTAGCTTTAAGGAATTTTTTTGTCTCGTAAAATGACAGGAATTGTCAAAGCCTTTGACTGCAAGAGCGGTAAAGGCCTTATCTCCCCCTCCGATGGTCGCAAAGATGTACAGCTTCACATTTCAGCCTTAAGTCTCCGTGACTCAGAAGTACTCATCCCCGGATTACGCGTTGAGTTTTGTCGAATAAATGGTCTTCGAGGCCCCTCGGCTGCGAACGTTTATCTCTCATGACCTGTAGCCGCCCCTCCTGACTTCTGGAATCATAAAAGAGAATTTCAAAACAGGGAGAGTTTCATATGTATCAGAAAATCTATCTCAACGACTGGCTGAAAGGCCTTAAGAGCTCATGCTGCACGCTGATAGTAACTCTGCTTGTTTTCATCTAACCTGTTAGTTCAAGACCGGTAAGAGTTGCAATAGCGTTGGCGTATCTATGTTGAGCCCGTCAGGGTGATATGCTTGCGTTACACCCCAAATGCCTGTGATGTACATAGAATGAAAGCCAGGGGATTTCTGAGCTTGAAGGTTCGCTGAGCGAGAAGCGAGAAATTTCAGGCACAAAAAAACCACCCGTAGGTGGTTTCACGACACTGCTTATTGCTTTGATTATTCTATTCTTTCCCATGGTACCCGGAGTGGGACTTGAACCCACACAGCGCGAACGCCGAGGGATTTTAAATCATGCGTATTATCCTGACGAATCAATTAGTTGCTGCGCTTTGTCACCATTGACTCATAAATTACTATTCATATAATTCAGAAAGTTAAAACTTACCAACCACCCCAATGGTGAAGGATTTACAACCACTAAGGCTCGCTATCAGCGATGAGGGACTGTTGCCCTGGACAGTTGTTGCCATTAACCCAGGTTTCACTAGGATGCTTACATAAGCTTCATATCTTTTGCACCTTGAACCCTGAGGAATCAACGGGGAGCAAGTCAGAGCACTTCCGACTGCTGGCTTTCGTAAATCGAGGTGGGATTGCCTGGATTGACAGCATCGGCAAAGCTATTACGGGGCAGAGCGGCAGTGTATGTCAGTTTGGCATTAATGTGTATTTACCCTGGTACAGATATGGAACTGTTTTCAGGGAGGAGATCAGCCCCTTCTTCGGTGGATTTGTACCAAAAAGCTGGGTAATATATCAGCCCCCATGATTTCAACATTGAACAATGTGTGTATCAAGATAACCAACTGTTCGGGACAAAGAAGTGATGCGATATTCTGATTCATTGGAAGAAATTATAGAGACTCGAAATATTGACAACATTAAATTGTCGCTCGTTGTTCCTGTTTTTAATGAGTCAGAAACAGTCTCGATATTCACCGATACCGTTAAGGTGATTTTCAGCAAGCATACTAACGTTAAACTCGATATCATTTTTATAAATGATGGTAGCAGTGATGATACTCTCTCACGACTCCTTGCGTTACAAAAACAGAATCCAGAAGTCAGTATAATTGACTTAAGTCGTAACTTTGGCAAAGAGGCCGCACTCACTGCAGGATTGAACATTGCATCCGGGCACGTTGTGGTCCCGATTGATGTCGATTTACAAGATCCACCCGAACTCATACTTGAAATGATTGCAAAGTGGCGCGAAGGATATGACGTTGTAGTTGGAAAACGAATTAATCGCGACTCTGATACGTGGGCCAAACAGAAATCTGCATCTTGGTTTTATCGTATTCATAACAAAATTTCGGAAACTAAAATACCAGAAAATGTTGGTGATTTCAGGCTGATGGACCGTTTGGTTGTGGAGGCATTGAAAGAACTCCCAGAGTCACGACGATTTATGAAGGGACTTTTTGCCTGGGTAGGGTTCAAGACCGTTGAAGTGGAGTATACGCGACCTGAACGCGTTGCCGGGAACACAAAATTCAACGGATGGAAACTATGGAATTTTGCACTTGAAGGAATAACCAGTTTTAGCACTGACCCCTTACGAATCTGGACATACTTGGGGGGAGTGTTTGCCTTTATATCTTTTCTTTTTGCTATTTTTTTGGTTTTAAAGGTACTAATTTCTGGAATAGATGTTCCAGGATATGCCTCAGTTGCAGTTGCAGTGACATTTCTTGGCGGTTTACAGCTAATTGGCATAGGAATTATTGGTGAGTACCTTGGACGATCCTATATAGAATCGAAGAGGCGTCCAATTTACCTTGTCAGACGAATTTACTCTAAGAAGGATTAAAATATGGATCTGAAAGAAATTGATATTCTTGGTTCCAATATAGGGAAACATTGGTACTACAAATCTAAGGCAAATGCGATGACTCGCCTGATCTCTGGTGCATCCCCTTCAACCATCCTAGATATTGGAGCTGGTTCAGGATTCTTCTCGAAAAAATTGCTATCGGAAACTGCAGCAAAAGAAGTTTGGTGTGTAGATATTAGCTACAAAGCCGATTCTGATGCGTTAGAGGCTGGGAAGCCTATTCACTATAGAAAATCAATTGATAAAGTAGATGCAGACCTAGTGCTCCTAATGGATGTTCTGGAACATGTTGATGATGACGTTGGCCTGTTGAAAGAATATATCGCCAAAGTCCCCAGTGGAGCACGTTTTTTAATATCTGTCCCTGCCTTCCAATTTTTGTGGAGTGGTCATGATATATTTTTGGAACACAAACGACGCTACCGTTTGACCCAACTAGAAGACGTTGTTCGTCAGTCCGGCTTAACCGTTAACCATGGGGCTTATTTTTTTGGTGCAGTTTTCCCTATAGCATCAACAATTCGCCTAGCGAGTAATCTGGTACAACGTGACCATAGTAAAGCGCACTCACAATTATCCAACCACCACCCTTTGGTCAATGCATTTTTGACTGCAATGTGCTCCGCCGAAATGCCATTCTTTTCAAGCAATCGCTTAGCTGGACTGACTGTCTTTTGTGTGGCAGAAAAACCGTGATTATATTGCCTGCTGATGAAGGTCATATCCCATTGAAGCATAACTATTTATTACCGCCCCATTTTGGGAGTATTCATCCTACTGCGGTTTATTCAAAAGAAATGGCAGCGATGAAATCTCATTCACTATATGTAATTTAAAAATGAAAATCTTTTCGAAAAACCATCTAATTATAGAGGCATTATCCGGCTCGATATTACTTTGCTCACTCCTTTTCTTATTGTTTTCAAAATACGGTTTTGGTTTTGAAGATGAAGGATTGCTGTGGTATGCATCTCAGAGAACGCACGTCGGGGAATTAGCCATAAGAGATTTTTTTGCTTATGATCCAGGACGGTATTTTTGGAATAGTTTTATCTTTTATCTAACTGGTAATTCAGGACTAAACAGTTTACTGATAGCAGCATCGGCATTTGGTGGTGTTGGTTTGGTCACATCTTGGTACACTATGGGGGTTGCAAAAATAACTTTCCCATGGCGTCTAACCTTTGCAATCATTATAGCAATTGCATTATGCTATCCAAGACATAAAGTCTATGAGCAAACTCTGTCACTGATACTCGTTTCAATAATTTATTTTATTCTTATTTCACCTAGTTCGATTAAACGATGGTTCTTTTTTGGTATACTTACTGGTATAGCTGCATTTTTCGGTAGAAATCATGGTGTTTTCTTTGTTATTTCTGCATTAATCTTAGTTTTATACCTCTGGATAGATAAAACTCTCAAGAGTCCACGCAATTTAGCTTTATGTTACATTGCGGGAATTATTGTCGGTTATCTGCCAATATTGTCAATTATCTCCTTCGACCAACAATTCAGGGTTGAATTTATAGATTCCGTGTTATCGGTCCTTAACTGGCAACTTTCATTACCGATCCCCTTCTTCTGGAGGATGAACTATTCATCCGGAGTTAATTTCGATACAATAAATTATCTTTCCGTTGGTCTGGTTTGTATTTTAGCCCCACTTATTTATTTAATCGGGTTATTCATTTTATTTATAACCTCATTTAAGAGAGGATCAAAAAACCATACCGTTTTACTATTAGGTGCGGCATCGTTAGCGGGGCTACCTTATTTACATCAAGCTTTCGACCGAGCTGATTTTGGACACATTGCACAGTCTATTTTGCCTGTTTTTATTGCAATAGCGGCAATGATATGCGAGTTTTCAAAACATCCTAGATTCCGTATTGCATCTTACATTTTTTGTATTCTTTCATTAATAGTTTGTCTCAGTGCTTGGGTTACTACCTTACCAATGACAAGAATGTTAAGAGCAGAAACTTCGCTTCCTGGCTCCATTGTTAGCTATCAGATAGGTAATAATAAATTCTTGATAAATAGCTCCCAAGCTAATATCCTCAGCGAGGTTCGCAAAATTACGCAAAAATGCGAAGTATCTGATAATGAATTTTTGGCTTTGCCACAATTCCCCGGCATTTACGCATACCTAGGGCTAAAAGCTCCATTTTGGGAAATGTATTATTTATATCAGAGATCTTCAGAATTTCAGCTTCGTCATATTAACGCAATATCTAAAGTTAAGGTCATATTAATTTCTCCTGATGCAACTGTAGATGGACTTGAAAGACTGAAGCTAAAATACACATATGGAGACCTAATGGACCACATTGAAAAGAAATATAAAAAAATAAATTCCACTACATTACCTAGTGGGGTATATATATATATCGCACCCGGCTCGTGTGGCGATTAACAAATCTCACAATAGACAGCCATCTATAACATAAATGCTGCATGAGATATGCAGCATTTATGTATTCATATATACCTACCCAGTGTTAGTAACATTTAACCTTGATAACTTAATAACTCATGGATATATTTAAAGGAATCAGCTAAGCTCTTTATTTGCATGCTATTAAAGTACGTTCGCATACAATTTAGTCTGATGGAGCAACAGGCCATTCAATATCAGGAGCTTCTGATAAATTAACACGCATAAGAAGAACGCGGTACTTTTTCCATACCTTTAGTTCTTCAGTTTCATTTTCGTTAGCGTAACTATCAGTTACTGCATCCTGTCGCCAGGGTATTTCTGAATCAGCATGTAAACGCAAAATTAGACGTTGCTGTTCAGCAATATTTATAAGTTGCTCAATAGAAAGTGGGGGTGCATTAGTCCAGTTCAAACAGTTATCCATATAAACTCTTATTTTTCCTGGCTCTGGTGTACGTGAAAATTCGCGAAAAACATCTTCGGTAACTTCGACTAAATCATCAGGTAAGTTGTCAGCTGAAACGTATGCAGAAAGTAAGTCTCCGCGAATAAATGTATCGCGTGAAGGTGAATATTTATACACTGAACTAACCCCCTTACCAGCCGATTGCAAAATAACGACAAATAACCTGTCCGGCTATAGAGGCCAGCAAAGGGACCGAACCTCCATTAGCGTAAAAGGCTTGCCATGTAAAATAATCCGTCCTATTCCATTTAGTGTTACGTACGCCTGAATATTCGCGGCGACCTGGTAACCAGAAGCCACAACCTGACAGACTTTAGTGGGAAACTGAATAGGAAATTGGTTTGCGATGTTGCTGAAGCAGTGTTGTTTCCCTGCCCCCACTGAATGATCAGTGTACGTTTATCACCACCGATTATTGCAGGAATTGTAAGATAGCCATTAGTATCAAAAACACCTGTCATCGTGCCCGCTAACACAACGTCTTTCAAACCAAGATTTGAGAGAGCCTCAGCAATAGTAGCAGCACCGTCAGCTCTAATATCAGCGAACGGGTGAGCGCGACTGAGAAATAATGCCTTCAGCGCTGTCAGTAACTGGTTATGTTTTGATTTATCCAGATTAACGCCGGTTGCTTCTACAACTCCCGCCAGTTCTTCCTGCAACATATCAAAATAATCGTTATCAAGATCTGTGGCCGGGGTTCCTGTCTGGGGGTTACCTGCAGTAAAGCCATTCTTGCCCACGCCGAATTTATCTTTCTGCGCAGTAGGTGTGTCAATGCGATGCATAATGTCTCCGGTTACGGATATTTGAATATTACGTAGGTATGGGACGGGCACAGTTAATTGATAACGCACTCGGCAACAGTATCGCCCCAGTAACGAATGGGCGTTTCGCAATTGTCTGAGCAGGTCATCCAGGTGGCGTCCGTTGAAGCAGGCATATTTACCCGCCAGTAATAACGCCATTCAGTTGAATAGGTCGCATCCATACACGACGACGTACATTTTGTTATAGCGCGTGATAGTGGCGCCGGGCTTCCCCAGAGCGGCCAGTTGACGAAGATAGAAATCTTCGTTGATTCCTCCGGTAAGATTAACTTTTGCGTCCAGCCGTTGCTGTCGCTGCCGTAACGTCTGTGTGCCTGATGGTATGCATTCATCAGGCAGACCGCAGCACCGCTCCCATCGGTCAATAAGTTCTGTTGTGGTACGCGGATCAAGCGCCTGCATGAGTTCATCAGCACGCTGATGCACCCTGAGCAAAGAAGGCGCTACGCCACTTATTGCAACATCGTCAACTGACCATGCAGGTCCGGGTGGAAGCAGCGCACTCAGTAACTGGACATAATCATCATTACTCACGCCCACGTTATCACCCCCAGTACAGCCAGTTCATTTTTTGCAACTGGCGTATCAACTGTTGGAGAAAGTAGCTTATGGCTGTACTCACCGGCAGCGATAGAAATCGCCTCATTGTACGGGACAGCTCAAGCGTCCCTTCCGGATAGCCGTCACGCAGCAGGAATGAACGAAGCTCGGCCTCAACTGCGGCGCGTATTTCAGGAGTATCCGGGTTCAGGTCAATGGTGTAGTTGACCGTTTTTGGCGTCCCCTTAAATACATAGAGGTCTGAACCCGCTACGGGCGCCAACGGTTCAATATGTGCCTGAGCCGCAGCAACTGTTGCATCATCAAGAATCGGGTTAATCAGGTCGCTACTGGCAATCATAACGCCGACCGTTCCCGTCCCCATCCAGTGCCGGTAAGTCCACGCGCGTGTTACGCCGGGCACTTCTTTTGCCCAGACAACATAATCTCCGTCAGCGCCGCCTTGCGGGGTCCAGTAGTAGCGTTCCAGGACACGGGCACGCCAGACATCAAGGTCTTCAATATCAAAACCGCCAGTGACCGTATCGGCCATGCCGCCGGAAGGAAGTCCGTTAACCGGCGTAACCAGTGAGAGCGCCTCACCATCATCCATATTTCCGGTCATACCTGTCATGCTGCAGACAATGGGTACACGAAGCACGCCACCGGCACTTGTTGCGTCTGCCTGAACGATGTACTGGACGAGATCGTCACGCTGAATTACCGAGCCGGCGCTCACCTTCAGCCCGTTCGTTACGCCATCCCAGCGCATAAAACCTGATGCGGCCACGGCATCTTTTCTCGGGCATCGCTTCATAGCAGCATGCCGATAAAGCCATGACTCATCGCACAGGTCAGGCAGCATATTCATCGCCAGATAATCGATATAGCCATAAACCGTATGCAGCGCACCGGCATAAACCTTGGCCCTGACATCTTCATCCATGCGGCGAAGCTCATCATTGATGTCAAGGCGTGCAAAAAGGTCTGTGCGGATCATGCTGATGTTTTCGGCCAATGTTGGCCGCTGAAATTCACTGTCCGCCATTGGTGATTACACTCCACAGATCGTTAAAAGAAATCGTTACCGGACCATCCCGGCGCCAGAGAACAATCTTATTCCCCAGTTCATTAATACCGGTTCGCTGGATATCAATGTCGATACGAGATACCACACCGTCATCCAACATCCATTGAAGAGCTTCACGCAGATAGTTGCGCACGGTATTCACCAGGGCGTTCGTGAGCTTGCTCCGCTGGAGTAGCCACAATTTCGAACCATAACGGTCGTTCGCGACAACCGGCCAGGTATCGCCCCACCACCCCATCGGTACATCAACGTTATCATCAGGATCGGCGCGGCGGTGGGTGAATAAAGAAATCACTACAGCGCGGGTGAGCGGATCAAGCTGAGAACCGGCGCTTACCCGTTTCCCATTTACCGTAAGCCAGAGTTCCATCACACCCCCATTTGTTTATCAGGTGTATCGGTGTTATTGCCCTGCCCGTTTTCTCTGTGTTTATGCCCGTTATAAGCAACACGCATCGCCGACATTGTCAGGCCAGAAGTATCACAGAGGTCTTTGATCTGGCCCGTTGACTCAATATCCATTTCAAAGCGGGCTTTAGGCGCGTTTTTAAACGTAATCACCTTGCCACCACCATCAACAACAATCCCGGCGCGTGTCAGCGTGACTGACTGCCCTGGTCATCGTAGAGAGCAACCTCCCCCGTTTTGAGCCCCTTCATGCGATAGCGACGATCAGACACGGTGATCGCAACGGCGTGAGAACGGTCACCATCAGGAAACAAAACAACAGCCTCAGCCCCCGCTTGTGCACGAGAAGTGAAGCCATAGGGTTCAAGGTGCTCAATACCCGCCTTTTGCTGCCCAGCCAGTAACTCAACATCTATCATCTGGCACTTGGAAGCTGCGTTGATACTCTTCACAACAGCGCGTCCAATGAGTCCCAGAACCTGTCTCTGAAGGCTTTGCATTACTCCCATTAGAACGGGTCCTCTTTGACTTTGCGTTTTTTAGCACGCTGCTGACTGCTCTCTTCGGGCTCAGGAAGATAGGCATCCAGCGGCCCGACGCGTAACTCTGTCAGGGTGCCGTTATTGTCTTTAGTGAATGAGACTTCAGAGATGAGGAGTTCGCGGTTGTTGAAGCCGCAGATCGGATCGAAAACAATAACCCGCTGGTTTGGCTGCCACAGAGAACCATCCCCCTGTCGCCAGCCCCACACCGTGTACGTGGCTTCATCGGTACGTGCAGCGCGTTGTCGCGCCTCGAATTCGGCGCGCGCAATGCAACTGGCGCCAGTGGACTGCCCTGTTTGTTGTACTGCCATAGGGCGGTAACGGCCAATTGAGGCATCTGTTGTTTTTGCACGAAGAGCCGTCGTGGTAGCAGCACCAAAATCATCATCATTTCCGGCGCGCTGACCAGAAACCTGATAAGTGGAAAAACGTTCACGAATACTTTTTTCGGTATCACAGGAAATAACGTTTTTTCCCAGCACCAGAGCTGTATGAGCGCGCGTGGTACCAATGCCGCCGATTACCAGCCTTCCACGCGGATCGTCGTAGGCCAGCGCCTGCTGCTGTCCAAGCATCTTGTTCAGGACTTCAATAACCGTTTCACCGTGGTCGGGTTGCACGCCGGGAATAACACCACCCGGCGCGCCAGCGTTTATCACCGCAATGCCAAAAGGTCTGGCAAGCGCCGAGGCAACCTGAACGAGTGATTGCCCATTGAATTGAGTCGGCTCAGCAGCACAATCAATCAGATCGGCGGTCAGACTACGCCCGCTAATTCCGACACTAATTGATCGCGCATCATAGCGAACCGGCGTTGCTTCAACCCAACCGGTAACCACCAGGTCAGCACCGATTAGAACTTCAACCTTGTCGCCGTTTTTAACCCTGGGCTGAAGTGACGCAACACCATCACCACCGGGCCACTGGCGGGTAATCTCTACACTAAAATCTCGGGCCAAACGCTCAATCCCGCAACCAATACGAATTGACGTCCAGCCCCCCCACTCACGACCGTTAACACGGAGAGTCACGTTATCGTTCATCGTACAGGAACCCTCAGCGGAGCTACCGGCACAAAGCCCGGGTGAGCCACAGCATTGCGCCTGACAATGTCAGACTCCCGTGAAGCGTTATCGAACCAGGTTGCCGCCAGAACCAGTGCAGGAGTTACCTCATCAGGCGTTCTGATAACGGTCTTTTGGGTCTGTATCAGGCGGTGTTTTATGTCGTTGTTAAGATCAGACTTCACACTGCGCAAAGCGAGAAACAAACGATCATCGGTCGTGCGGGATAGTTCTTTATCAATAGCAGTATTCAGCGTGTCACGGATAAAGCTGAATGGCGAAACAATGGTGAACATTTAGCACAAAAACAAAAAAACCACCCGTAGGTGGTTTCACGACACTGCTTATTGCTTTGATTATTCTATTCTTTCCCATGGTACCCGGAGT
>NZ_JAOWCV010000039.1:135054-228292 GCF_030336805.1 Citrobacter sp. Cb023
ATTTGGAGCGGGAAACGAGACTCGAACTCGCGACCCCGACCTTGGCAAGGTCGTGCTCTACCAACTGAGCTATTCCCGCATCACCAAGTAACTTTGTTAATCACTTGATTTTGTTATCGTCTGGCAATCAGTGCTGCCGTTCGATGCGTTGCATTCTACTTACCTGACGCAATGAGTCAACGATATTTTTCACCACTGACGATCGTTTGCTGAAATTTGCGCCGAAACGATCACTGTTCAAGCAAATCTCCCCACGCAGCGCTCAAATACTGGAACATTGACCACAACGTCAGTATCGCGGCGACGAAGAAAAGTGCGATCCCGGCGTACTCTACCCAAATATTTGGACGCCACAGCAGCCATGCGAGCGCGGCCATTTGCGAAGTGGTTTTCACTTTGCCGATCCAGGACACCGCCACACTGCTACGTTTACCCAGTTCAGCCATCCACTCACGCAGCGCAGAGATAATAATTTCACGCGCGATCATCGTGGCGGCAGGAAGCGTTACCCACCAGCTGTGATAGTGCTCGGTCACCAGCACCATCGCGATAGCCACCAGTACCTTATCAGCCACCGGATCGAGGAAGGCGCCAAAACGCGTGCTTTGGTTCCAGCGACGCGCCAGATAGCCGTCAAACCAGTCGGTGACCGCCGCAATACAGAATATCAGCGCACAAACGAAGGGAGCCCAGGTGAATGGCAGATAAAAAGCCAATACAAAGAATGGGATCAGGATGACGCGAAACAGCGTGAGCAACGTAGGGATATTAAATTGCATATGACGGATAACTATCTGTTGTCAGTAAAATTACCCCTATGTTGCTACAGAGGGCCTAATGTTTCAACGAGTAGAAGATCTTTTCTGCCAGAGCTTGCGAAATACCCGGCACTTTTGCAATTTCTTCAATACTCGCGTTACGAAGACCTTGCAAACCGCCCATATATTTCAACAACATCTGCCGACGCTTCGGCCCGACACCTTCAATAGTCTCCAGCGTGCTGGTACTTTTCACCTTCGCCCGTTTTTTACGGTGCCCGCTAATCGCATGATCGTGAGATTCATCGCGGATATGCTGGATAACGTGCAATGCAGGCGAATCCGGCGGTAGGCTAAAGCCCTCACCTTCCGGCTCAAAGAACAGCGTTTCCAGACCAGCTTTACGATCGGCCCCTTTTGCCACGCCCAACAAAAGCGGGTGCTGTTTGTCCCAGGGCACGTCCAGTTCAGCAAACACGGCTTTCGCCTGCCCCAGTTGACCTTTCCCGCCATCGATCAATATGACGTCCGGAATCTTACTTTCTTCAATTGCCTTACCGTAGCGCCGGCGGAGAACCTGATTCATTGCCGCATAATCATCACCCGGCGTAATACCCGTGATGTTATAGCGGCGATACTCGGCGCGCAGTGGTCCATTGGCATCGAATACCACGCAGGAGGCTACCGTCTGCTCGCCCATCGTGTGGCTGATATCAAAGCACTCCATGCGTTTCACTGCGGGTAACTTGAGTACTGATGCCAGCGCCGTCAGGCGTTGAGTAATGGTCGACTGCTGGGAAAGTTTTGTGGTTAACGCCACCGCCGCGTTGGTACGCGCCAGCTTCAGATACCGCGCGCGATCGCCTCGCGGTTTCGTCTGAACGTTGATCTTCCGCCCGGCCAGCTCAGACAAAGAGTCTGCCAGCAGGGTTTTATCGCTAAGATTAAAATCGAGCAGGATCTCACCGGGTAAGGTGCGCATCTGACTTCCCTGCAGATAAAACTGTCCGACAAAGGTTTCAACGACCTCGCCGAGTTCTGTTCCACCTGGGACTTTCGGGAAATAGCTACGACTGCCTAACACTTTACCCTGGCGAATAAACAGCACGTGCACACACGCCATGCCGGCGTCAAACGCCACGCCGATGACGTCCAGATCGTCTCCGGTATTAGAGACAAACTGTTTTTCGGTCACGCGGCGTACGGCCTGAATTTGGTCACGAATGCGGGCAGCCTCTTCAAACTCGAGATTTTGGCTGGCCTTTTCCATCCGGGCGATCAGCTGCGTTAATACCTGATCGTCTTTCCCGGACAGGAACAGACGAACGTAATCAACCTGCTGCGCATACTCTTCCTCACTCACAAGGCCCGCCACACACGGACCGAGGCAGCGGCCAATCTGATATTGCAGACAGGGCCGTGAGCGATTGCGATAAACACTATTTTCGCACTGACGAATAGGGAAGATTTTCTGCAGCAACGCCAGCGTTTCGCGTACGGCGTAGCCGTTAGGAAACGGTCCAAAGTACTCGCCTTTGGCATGCCTGGCCCCGCGATGCATTGCCAGGCGAGGATGGGTATCGCCGCTGAGGAAAATAAAAGGATAGGATTTATCGTCGCGCAGCAAAACGTTATAACGCGGCTGATACAGCTTGATGTAGTTGTGCTCAAGCAATAACGCCTCGGTTTCGGTGTGCGTTACCGTGACATCAATCTGCTGTATTTGCGCGACCAGTGCTTCGGTCTTACGCGATGCGAGGTTGCTACGGAAGTAGCTGGAAAGCCTTTTTTTCAGGTCTTTCGCTTTCCCGACGTAGATGACCGTCCCGGCGTCATCATACATACGATAAACGCCGGGCTGACTGGTCACGGTTTTCAGGAACGCTTTGGCATCAAACTGATCGGTCACTGGCTTGTTAATGTCTCCGCATTACACAGGCCATGGCGAATTGCCAGGTGAGTCAGCTCAACATCGCCGTGAATGTTTAATTTACTGAACATTCGATAGCGATAGCTGTTCACCGTTTTAGGACTAAGATTCAGTTGCTCTGAGATCTCATTGACCTTCTGACCTTTGGTGATCATCAGCATAATCTGCAACTCACGTTCAGACAAACTGGCAAACGGGGTTTCCGTTTTCTCAGGCTCAATCTGGCTAAGCGCCATCTGCTGAGCGATATCGGAGGCAATATAACGTTGGCCAGAATAAACCGAACGAATCGCACTCACGACCTCCTGGGGCGCAGCCCCCTTACTGAGATAGCCCGCGGCTCCCGCCTGCATGACTTTTGCAGGTAACGGGTTTTCGGTATGGACAGTCAGCATGATCACTTTAATGTCAGCCGTTGAACGCGCAATTTTACGCGTTGCCTCAAGGCCACCAATACCGGGCATATTCATGTCCATCAGCACAACGTCAACGGAATTTGAGCGGCACCATTTTACCGCATCTTCACCGCAGCACGCCTCGCCGACAACTTTAATGCCTTTTATATCTTCAAGAATGCGTCGTATCCCTGCGCGCACCAGTTCGTGGTCATCAACAAGAAAAACGTTGATCAAAGGAATATCTCCAGAATAGGGATAACGCTACCGATAGTTAATCGGTCCTATGTTAACGGGTTTTATCTCAACTTTGAAATGTAAAAATCGCCGTCTTTCGATTTTGCTCTCGTTTTTGGAAATTAGAAGGTACGACGAGTGGAAACTTTCTGTTATGGCAACCTTTTGCCACGGTTATATCTGCATAGCTGTTTCAGAATAGTGACAAAAAATTCATATTCGTCCGTTGAATGCAAAATAGGCAGCTAAAGTTGTAACAATAATTAACGAGTAAAATACTCGAAATAAACAACAGGTGGAGAAAATATATGCAGCGCAACATGTTGTTTATTTTAATGTCCGCGACTTAGGTTTGCGCAGAAAACAACCGCTGATATTTTTAGCCTCGCTTATGGTATACTCCGGCGCCTTAAGATTTGACATCGCACTTTTTCATTGAAACATAACGAGGAAAATAAATGAGTACGCCTGACTTTTCCACTGCTGAGAATAACCAGGAACTGGCCAACGAAGTCACCTGCCTGAAAGCCATGTTAACGCTGATGCTGCAGGCAATGGGCCAAGCCGATGCAGGGCGCGTGATTCTTAAAATGGAAAAACAGATCGCGCTGATTGAAGATCAATCACAGGCTGCGGTATTTTCCAGCACTGTTAAGCAAATTAAACAGGCCTACCGCCAGTAATAAGAACCCGGCTGACAGCGATGCTCTCAGCCGGGTTTGCGTCTGACACTCAGAACGATAATTTACTCAGATCAGCCCGGTTGCCGCAGCATAACAGGCGATCTGCGTTTTGTTGGGTGCATTAAATTTCTTTTGCATATTTTTCTGGTGAAAGTTAACGGTATTTTCAGAAATCGACAGAATTATCGCTATCTCTGAAGAGGTTTTCCCCTCTGCCGTCCATTTCAATATCTCTTTTTCCCGCTTGCTAAAGCGCATCTCTGGCGCCATGACCATGTCATCTTGCAGCCGCGTCAGTACCGACAAGCTTTCCCGCACCAGCAGTTGCATCCTGAGCTCTACCTCATCGTTTGCAAAGCGACTATTACGGACACTCGCACGCGATACCGATAAAAAACCCAACGCCCGATTAGGCAACATTAAGCATTGCGTCATCCCTTTACGTAAACCGTGATTGCGCGCGGCATCCCACAGGGGCTGTGCATCGCGAAATAAGGTATCGTTCCAGGGTAAATGCCCCTGACTGAAGTTTTCAGGCTTCAGCACCGGATCAATAGCGAAATAATTCTCGGACTGATAATGCGCCACCCATGCTTTAGGATAGGTCGTGTGAAGCGACGTTTTAGGTCGGGTAAAAGGTACGGGATGACGAACACAGAGCGCGTAAAAATCGAACTCTAAATGCTGCGTCTGTTGTTGTAATTCATTATAGACATCCTCTGCCGTCGCCATTTCCTGAAAGCGTAACAGCATGCTCCGTCGCCAGGTGAAGAAATCATGACCCTGCATACTAAGTGGTAATACCCCTGAGATTGATAATCATCCAAACATATGAAACAAGCTAACACATAAATGTATTTTATATATGCAAATTATCGGACAAATGAACAATTACTTGAGCATTACTCAACAACGGCAGGAAGTAACAGTATTGGGAGTTAATAATAAAGCAATAATTATAAATAGTTATGCGAACAGCACTCGCCAAAAAACAATTTCGACGAGTGCTGCATGCACTATTTATTGCATCAGAAACTTTTCAAGAAACTGACGGGTTCGCGGTTGCTGCGGATGCGTGAATAAGGATTTAGCTGGCCCCTGCTCCACTATCCGTCCTTGATCCATAAATATCGCCCGATCGGCAACGTCGCGCGCAAAGCTCATTTCATGCGTCACAATCACCATGGTGCGTTTTTCCTGCGCCAGTTGACGGATGGTATTAAGTACCTCACCAACCAGTTCAGGATCAAGCGCGGAGGTCGGTTCATCAAAAAGAATAACCTCAGGTCGCATCGCCAACGCCCGGGCAATAGCCACGCGCTGCTGCTGCCCGCCGGACAAACGCCGCGGATAGCTGGTTTCTTTACCAGCTAACCCGACTTTCGCCAGCAGTTCGCGCGCTCGGGCTGTCGCTTCGGCTTTCGGTTCGCCTTTAACAATCACCGGACCTTCAATAATGTTTTCCAGCACCGTGCGATGCGGGAACAAATTAAAGTTCTGGAACACAAAGCCCACGTGCTGGCGCAACTGACGAATCAGACCCTTCTGCTGAGTTAACGAACGCGCGGTATCAATGGTAATCTCACCCACCTTAATGGTGCCCGCCTCCGGTTGCTCCAGCAAATTAATGCTGCGCAGCAGCGTAGTTTTGCCCGAGCCGCTCGGCCCGATAATCGCCACAACTTCACCGGGTTTGACGTCAAGATCGATCCCATGCAGCACCGTTTGCCCATGGAATTTTTTGACCAGGTTTCTGACTTCGATAGCACTCATTTCGGCTCTCTCTCCTGGCGATTCAGTTGCTCTTCAAAATAGTTTTGCAGTGCAGAAAGCACCGTCGCCATCACCCAATAAATCAACGAGGCTGCCAGATACATCGTGAATACCTCCAGCGTACGCGAGGTAATCAACTGCGCCTGACGGAACAGTTCCGGTACCTGAATAGTCGCGGCCAGAGAGGTGTCCTTCACCAGGCTGATAAAGCTGTTACTCAGCGGCGGGAGCGCAACCCGCGCAGCCTGCGGCAGGATTGCCCGGCGCATGGTTTGCCACCGCGTCATACCAATACTGGCACCCGCTTCCCACTGCCCTTTGTCGATGGAGGAGATTGCCGCACGCAGCGTTTCCGCAGCGTAGGCCGCCGTATTAAGCGATAAGCCAATCATCGCCGCCGGAATAGGATCAAGCTCAATACCAAACTGCGGCAGACCGTAATAGATCATGAACAGCTGGGCAATCAACGGCGTTCCGCGAAAGATAGAGATATAAAAGCGCGCCAGCCAGCGCACAGGCAGCAGCGGCGACAGACGCATCAGCGCCAGGATAAAACCCAGCACGAGACCAAAGAACATCCCACCGATACTCAGTTGCAGCGTAAAAACTGCGCCCTTGAGCAGATACGGCAGAGAATCAATCACCAGTTGGATACTTTCATGCATTAGCGTTTTTCTACCTGGTCGTTACACGTGAGGATGGTAGGCAAACAGCGCAGGCGCCCCACCAGTATGAATAAAGAGAATTGGCCCTTCATCTTTGAAGCGCTTCTGGCTAATGCCATCAATCAGACCCGCCATCGCCTTGCCGGTATACACCGGATCCAACAAAATGCCTTCCAGGCGCGCCAGCAGTTTTACCGCCTCCATGCCCTCTTCGTTTGGCGTACCGTAGCCCGGCGCATAATAATCGTCCCATAACAGGATTTCCGCTGAGGCCGTCAGTTCCAGCTCCCGGGCAATATCCTGCTGCAGTGCAACAACTTTGGGCTTTTGATCCGCCACGCTGCGTGAGACGGTCACGCCGATAAGTTCGACGTCTGGCATCAATTGCTCCAGGCCCACGGCCAGTCCGGCGTGCGTTCCCGCACTGCCCGAGGCCACCACTACGGAAGAGAGCGCGACGGCCCCTTCACACTGTTGGGCAATTTCCAGCGCGCTTTCCACATAGCCCAGCGCACCCAGTGCATTGGAACCCCCAACCGGGATCACATACGGGCGGAACCCTTGCGCTTCAATCCGCGTCGCCAGCTCCTGCAGCTGTGCATTCGGATCGGTCAGCGCATCGCACATTTCAATCTGCGTATTAAACAGATCCAGCAGCAGACGGTTGCCATTGGTGAGATAGTTTTCGGCAGTGGTGCCTATCGGATTTTCCAACAGCGCCACGCAGTGCAGGCCAAGCTTAGCGGCGACCGCCGCCGTCTGGCGAACATGGTTAGACTGAATCGCACCCGCGGTTATCAGCGTATCCGCGCCTTCACGCAGCGCGTCTGCGGCCAGAAACTCCAGCTTACGCAGCTTATTGCCGCCCATAGCCATCGGCGTGACGTCATCGCGTTTAATGAAAATATCACGCCCGAGGTAATCTGAGAGGCGCGGAAGATATTCGAGTGGCGTTGGCGCGCCAATAAATTCCAGACGTGGAAAGCGCGTTAAATTATGCAGCGGCATACAGCCTCCGGTATTCGTTATTGTGATGTTCTTTTATTATGCACGTTCAGGCGCAATGAAATAAAAAAAGGCGCTGTTAAAGGCGCCTTTTTTCATCAGATGACGATTATTTCGTCACATCTGCTCCAAACCATTTTTCAGACAGGGCTTTCAGCGAACCGTCTTTCTGCATTTCAGCAATGGCTGCATCCACCGCTTTCAGCAGATCTTCATTGCCTTTACGCAGCGCCACGCCGGACTCCTGGCGGGAGAATGCTTCACCGGTAACGGCCAGCGTATCCTTGGTTTTTTTCACCAGATCCAGCGCGGCCAGACGGTCAACCAGGATGGCGTCGATACGACCTACGCGCAGATCCTGATATTTGGTCGGGTCATCATCATAGGTACGAATATCCACGCCCTGCACGTTCTGGCGCAGCCACTCTTCATAGTTGGTTCCCAGACCCACGCCGACTTTTTTACCTTTCAGATCGGCAGCAGTCTTAATAACGCCTTCATTGCCTTTCTTCACCAGCGCCTGGATACCAGAGACCGTATACGGGGTAGAGAAATCGTATTTTTTCTTACGATCATCAGAGATAGTCACCTGGTTGATGACCACGTCAATGCGTTTGGAATCAAGAGAAGCCAGCATACCGTCCCATTTGGTCGGCTTCAGTGTGGCTTTCACTCCGAGATGCTTGGCCAGTTCCTCGGCAAACTCCACTTCGAAACCGGTCAGCTTGCCGTCATCGCCCTGAAAACTAAACGGGGGATAGGTCCCTTCCAGGCCCACCAGCAGCGTGCCGCGCTCTTTAACTTTATTTAACAGACCTTCATCTGCATAAGTCTTCACGCTCATTCCGGCGACAAGTGCAACAGCCATTACACCCATCAGAGCCTGACGTCCCAGAAGTGCTAATTTCATAGTTACCCCGAATATTGTCATTAGTGACTATCATTTATGACTACAGTGTAAAGCGTTTGCCGTGATCCACAAACACGACTCTGTTACACCTTATTCGTTTTTAATATATATCAGAACTGGCTGTCCAGGAGGATTTCTGCATATGTCCCATATGCGTATGGGCTTTAAACTGCTCATACTTACGCAAGGCAATGCGGTAATTGTTGGTGCTGGTTTCCGGCAGCCACGGGGCAAGGTTTTCGTCGAGAAACCCTTCCTGCAGCAGATCGTGAGAGATATTTTGTTCGGTCAGATGATTCCCGAGGCGACGCAGGCGCACAACGTATTCGCGTACCGTGCCGTGACTCATTTCGGTCTGCTCGAATAAAAATTGCTTGAAGCCGATAATGTCAAAAAAGTCGCTCTGCTCTTTGCAGTGCAAATCACCACAAAAACGACACAGCGCCACCCACTCTTTTTTCTCCTGTTCCCACTCTGCTTCATTCAGCAACGTGTCCAGTCGGGCGATGGCGATTTTATTCACAATTTGCCCGCGGCGAACCAGTGTGATCCTGTCGAGCAACTTAAAGCAATGGGCGCAATGCGTCTGGCTGTGTTTGAAATCTTTGAGGTAGCGGCTTAGAGGCCGTCTTTTTGATTGCTGCACCGTCATGAGAACTCCTGGTAGTCAATTCGTAATGCGGCATTGTTCAGGGGTAATGATGTACCCCTATAGCTTACCCAGCTTGGTGCGTAGACGTTTGATGGCCTGACTGTGCAACTGGCTAACCCGTGACTCCCCCACTTCCAGTACCGCGCCAATCTCTTTCAGATTCAGCTCTTCCTGGTAGTACAGCGTTAACACCAGCTTTTCGCGTTCCGGCAACGCTTCGATCGCGTCCATCACGCGCTGGCGGAGGTTACCCTCAAGTAGCTGCTGTAACGGGTTTTCCTGCTGATGTTCTTCCGTCACCAGCTCAATACTATCGCCATGCTCTTCCCGCCACTCGTCGTAGGAGAAGAGTTGGCTATTATTGGTATCAAGCAACATCTGACGATACTCTTGCACAGGAATAGCCAGACGCTCCGCCACTTCGGTTTCCGTCGCGTTACGCCCTAATTCCTGCTCCAGTTGCCCCATCGCCTGTGCCACTTCGCGAGCATTGCGCCGAACGCTACGCGGCACCCAATCCCGGCTACGTAGTTCGTCCAGCATCGCTCCACGAATACGCTGCACTGCGTAAGTGGTAAATGCCGTTCCTTGCAAAGCGTCATATCGGTCGACTGCATTCAATAACCCGATGCCGCCCGCTTGTAGCAGGTCATCCAGTTCTACGCTCGCCGGCAAACGCACCTGAAGGCGCAATGCTTCGTGACGCACCAACGGTACATAACGCTGCCACAGCGAGTGTTTATCCATTACACCTTCAGCGGTATACAGTGAATTCACGATAAACAGCCCTGCGTTAAATGAGTTATCGGCATGATTATCCGTTTCTGCAGGGGGTTCTATCGGAGGAATAAGACTATAAAAGAAGGGTTATTTCACTTATGTAGCTGATGGCGTTATTTCGAATAAGAAATAATCAAGAATAAATCAAATAGTTAGCCTGCGAGGGATGCGTTTTCACGCATCCCCGTTAAAATTATGTCAAGAGATGAATCATCGACAGGTCATCACCTGTTCTGACGGTCTCGATGTGCTTGTGGAAGTTCTCATGCACGGTAGGATTATGCTGGCTTCGCGAATGAAAGCTATAGACGATATTGATCGCATCCTCCTTCTCCAGGTACGTTCTTTCGTAGGCACTCGCGGCGATCAACATTTTGATGAAGTAGTATTCAACACTTATCATGTATAAAGAACGTAGCGGGTCTACGTTCTTTTGATTAGGAAAGTTGTTTTCCCAAATTTTATATAAAATGAAATTTTTAAGATCGAACCCAGACTCACCCTGCTGTTCATAAACCTTCTCCCAGGTCGCCTCAAGTCTGGCAATGCCCTCATCTACGGAATAAGTATCGTCCTGAGTTAGCGTCCTCAGCAAGCACTGAATATAATAATTCAGTACGCCACTCCCTCTGCTCCCTGAATTACTGCGAAAATAGTCCTGCAGCAAAAGCACTAAGGATAATTTGATATTTCTATCCGCTGAAAAATCTGACAGCTCCTTTCTTAACTCTCCCGATTGAAGCTGAGCTAACAGTGCATGATAAACGGGTTCAATCTCTGACAACGCGGCGTTATCAACCGACTGAAATTTCTCGATAAACAGTGTTAACTTAATCAGAGAATAAAATCCGACGTTGATATCACGTCCAGCTTGATCCACAAGGCTTAAACAAAAAAGATTCAACAGCTTTTGCTGTGGTGTAAGGGCGGGTTTAACATTAGCCTGCGGTTTCACGGTACTTTTTTCATTCAATATCATCGCATTAGGATCTGTTAATACAATACCAACAACCTCAGGGCACGATAAATTTAGCGATTTTCTCACATCATTTTTATAAACACGCTCAACACGCGGGAATGTTTGACAGGTCGTACTTAGCGCCTGGGCTCCCAATGTTTTTTGTACCTGACACAGACTCTCTTCGGTCAGATAAGGACAGTTTCCAGTGCCATCGGCAAGTTTAATTACCCCCCATTGCGCAATATCTTTTTTAAGCAGAATAATATTCTCTTTGGCAATATTCTTAATGATCTCATTTTTACTGGAGACATATTTATTCACCGTTGCCTTATCCAGATGTATATTCCAGCCTTTACAGCAATGATCGCGACATTGTGTGCCGGTGCACTGAAACGTAGTCACAAAATTGGGTTCAGTAACGGTAATTTCTTGCATTCTTCAGACTCCAGTATAGAAAAAAGGCAGCTTTCGCTGCCTTTATTGTCTCTAACGACTGAGTAACCCAATCGGTGGATTAACGCAGTAAAGAGAGTACGTTTTGCGTGGTCTGGTTAGCCTGTGCCAGGACGGAAGTACCCGCCTGCTGCAGGATCTGCGCACGAGACATGTTAGACACTTCAGTTGCATAATCGGAGTCTTCGATACGGCTACGAGCAGAAGACAGGTTGTTTACAGTGTTACCCAGGTTAGTAATTGCAGATTCAAAACGGTTCTGAATAGCACCCAGGGAGCTACGGAATTGATCGACTGTTGATAAAGCATCATCAATCTTGGCCAGAGGATCTTTAGTACCCAAGGTTAAATCAACAGCTGCATCTACAGTTACAGCACCTGCATCATCGATTTTAGCGCCTTTATAAGTCACCGCTTGAGTAGTCGGATCGACATTCTGAATAGCATAAGAAATCTTACCTGCACTGTCTTTGTAACTTACTAAATGTTGATCAGCTGTCAGCGCGGCTGTATCCAGAGTTACTTCTTTACCAATTGACGCCACAGCGTTCTTCTGTGCTGGTGTTACAGTACCCGTTGCGCTATCAATCTCGACTTTACCTGTTTTTTCATCTAGCTTCGCAGCATAGAAATCAGTACCGTCTGCTGTCGCAAAATACTTACCTGTATCGTCTTTAACTAATGCCAGTGCAGTAGCCGCTGTGAAGTCAACGCCACCTGCTTTTTTATCAGAAAAGTCCCCTTTAACAAGGGTATGCGAAATTGTTGCCTTTTCACCGTTTGCAACAGATTTTGTGGTGTCGGTCACACTAAAGCCAGATAAACCAAGAGTCGTACTATCAATTTTCTTCAAATCAATTGTAATAGTTTCACCGTCTTTTGCACCAACCTGAATAGTCAACTGACCGTCCTGGTTCAGGACTTTTTTACCGTTGAAGTCAGTTTGCTCGGAAACACGGTTGATTTCTGCCAGGCGCTGATTAATTTCGTCCTGAATCGAAGTCAGGTCAGAACTAGAGTTAGAACCGTTTGCTGCCTGTACGGACAGTTCACGAACACGCTGCAGGTTGTTGTTGATTTCAGACAGCGCGCCTTCAGTGGTCTGTGCAACGGAGATACCGTCGTTGGCGTTACGGGAAGCCTGAGTCAGACCCTTGATGTTAGAAGTGAAACGGTTTGCAATCGCCTGACCAGCCGCATCGTCTTTCGCGCTGTTGATACGCAGACCAGAAGACAGACGCTCGATAGCGGAGCCCAGAGCGGACTGAGATTTGTTCAGGTTGTTTTGGGTCAACAGCGACAGGCTGTTTGTATTGATGACTTGTGCCATGATCTTTTCCTTATCAATTACAACTTGATGTTATTGGGCTGTTGCCCACGGTTTCTCACCGTAACCCATGTATCGGCACCTTAATTTCGAACTTTAGAAAATTTTTACTTTCTGTCGTTTTTTTTCTTAGCCCACGAAATACCCTCTATATGCACCACTATTCCGCGCATTATTTTGACAAAACTATCATTAAACTTTGCGCGCAGATTGCCGATAACCCGCATAACAATTGTTTGCAATCACAAGGAATCGGGCATGGCTTCATTTACATCATTAGGCGTAGGCTCAGGCTTACCACTGGACACGTTGCTAAACAACCTGACTATTGCTGAGAAAAAACGTCTAAATCCAATTACTCAGCAACAGACCGACAATACTGCCCGTCTGACGGCTTACGGTACGCTGAAGAGTGCGCTGGAAAAGTTCCAGACGGCCAATACCGCGTTAAATAAACCGGAGTTGTTCAGAAGCAGTAATGTGACGAGCAGTACTGAAGACCTGAAAGTCACCACCGAAGCAGGCGCGGCACCGGGTATTTATACCATCAGCGTCACGCAACTGGCGCAGGCACAATCGCTGAGCACCACATCGGTGGCCTCAAACAAAGAGGCTCTGGGTGATGGCTCCGCCACGCGTACCATTAAAATTGAGCAGCCGGGCCGTAAAGAGCCGCTGGAGATTAAACTCTCCCAAGATAAGACCACGCTGGATGATATCAGCAAGGCAATTAACGATACCGATAGCGGTATCTCCGCCAGTATCGTGAAGGTGAAAGACGGCGAGTTCAAACTGGTGCTGACCGCAGCCGAAGGTATGGACAGCAAGATGACCATCTCTGTTGAGGGCGACAGCAAGCTTAACGATATGCTGGCTTACGACAGCACGACCGGTACAGGAAAAATGACTGAGCTGGTTCAGGCCCAGAACTCCAAGCTCACGATGAACGGTATCGATATTGAACGTCAAAGCAACAAAGTCACCGATGCCCCGCAGGGTGTTACGCTGGAACTGACCAAAAAAGTTACCGACGCGCGCGTAACGGTGACGAAAAGCAATGAGAAAGCCACGGAAGCGATTAAAGGTTGGGTGGATGCCTATAACTCACTGATCGATACCTTTAATACGCTGACCAAATATAAAGCCGTAGATGCAGGTGCGGAAGGTCAGGACAAAGACAACGGCGCGCTGGTCGGTGACAGCGTAGTACGTACGATTCAGACAGGCATTCGTGCACAGTTTGCTAACTCCGGTGCTGAAGGTGCTTTTAAGACACTGAATGAAATCGGCATCAAACAAGATGGCAAAACCGGCAAGATGTCCATCGATGATACCAAGCTGAAAAAAGCGCTGGATGAAAACACCGCCTCTGTTCGCGAACTGCTGGCTGGCGACGGCAAAGAAACCGGCATCACCACCAAAATTGCCGCTGAAGTAAAAAGCTATCTCGCCGATGACGGCATTATCGACAATGCGCAAGACAGCATTAACGCCACGCTGAAAAAACTGACCAAACAATATCTGTCAGTTAGCGCCAGCATTGACGACATGGTTGCGCGTTATACGGCGCAGTTTACCCAGCTTGATAGCATGATGAGCAAACTGAATAACACCAGTACCTATCTGGGCCAACAATTTACAGCGATGAATAAATCCTGATAACACGAGGTAAGCATGTATACCGCGAGCGGTACCAAAGCCTATGCACAGGTCAGCGTGGAAAGCGCCGTGATGAGCGCCAGCCCACATCAGCTGATTGAAATGTTGTTTGACGGCGCGAACAGCGCCCTGGTGCGCGCTCGCCTGTTTATGCAACAGGGTGATATCGTCGCCAAAGGTGAGGCGTTAAGTAAAGCCATTAATATTATCGACAATGGCCTGAAGGCAGGACTTGATCAAGAGAATGGCGGCGAAATCGCCACCAATCTGTCTTCACTGTACGACTATATGATTCGCCGTTTACTGCAAGCTAACTTGCGTAATGATTGTCAGGCCATTGAAGAAGTCGAAGGGTTACTCGGCAACATTGCAGATGCCTGGAAACAGATCTCACCGAAAGCATCTTCCCAGGAGTCTCGTTAATGACCTCAGCCGTGGAGTTTATCAACCGTTGGCAGCGCATCGCGCTGCTCAGTCACTCACTGCTGGAACTGGCGCAGCGCGGTGAATGGGACCTTTTACTGGAACAGGAAGTTACCTATCTGCAAAGTATTGAAGTGGTCATGGAAGAGCAAACTCCACCAGGCATTACGCGAAGTATTCAGGATTTAGTGGCCGGGTACATTAAACAGACGCTGGATAACGAACAACTGCTTAAAACATTGTTGCAGCAGCGTCTGGATG
This sequence comes from Citrobacter sp. Cb023, assembly GCF_030336805.1. Classification (NCBI taxonomy): domain Bacteria; kingdom Pseudomonadati; phylum Pseudomonadota; class Gammaproteobacteria; order Enterobacterales; family Enterobacteriaceae; genus Citrobacter; species Citrobacter sp. Cb023. The sequence continues at coordinate 149,927 of NZ_JAOWCV010000039.1, forward strand.
AACTCAGCAATCTCATCGGTCAGTCGACGCGCCAAAAGACGCTAAATAACGCCTATGGCCGTCTTTCCGGCATGCTGTTAGTTCCCGACGCCCCCACTGCCCCACAATAATTTCCCGTCTCGTCTGAATAATCTTCCATACTCCAGAGGTCGGCCAAACGACTTCTGGAGCACGGAAGATGAAAAATCCCACGTTATTGCAGTATTTTCACTGGTATTACCCCGAGGGCGGTCAACTCTGGCCCGAACTTGCCGAACGCGCAGGTGGACTCAATGACATCGGCATCAATATGGTGTGGTTACCTCCCGCTTATAAAGGCGCTTCCGGCGGCTATTCCGTTGGCTACGACTCCTACGATCTTTTTGATCTGGGCGAATTCGACCAAAAGGGAACCGTCGCCACCAAATATGGCGATAAAAACCAGCTGCTGGCGGCGATAGACGCGCTAAAACACAATGATATTGCCGTACTGCTCGACGTGGTGGTTAACCACAAGATGGGTGCAGATGAAAAAGAGCATATTCGTGTCCAGCGGGTTAACGCCGAGGACCGCACGCAAATAGACGATGAGATCGTCGAATGCGAAGGCTGGACGCGCTACACCTTCCCTGCCCGCGCGGGCCAGTACTCGCAATTCATTTGGGACTTTAAATGCTTCAGCGGTATTGACCATATCGAAAACCCAACCGAAGACGGCATTTTTAAAATCGTGAACGACTACACCGGCGAAGGCTGGAACGATCAGGTTGATGATGAGTTGGGTAATTTTGATTATCTGATGGGCGAAAACATCGATTTTCGCAATCACGCGGTCACCGAAGAGATCAAATACTGGGCGCGTTGGGTGATGGAGCAAACCCAGTGTGACGGCTTTCGGTTAGATGCCGTGAAACATATTCCGGCATGGTTTTATAAAGAGTGGATTGAGCATGTGCAGGAAGTCGCCCCCAAGCCGCTGTTTATCGTCGCGGAATACTGGTCGCATGAAGTCGACAAGCTGCAAACCTACATTAATCAGGTGGAGGGGAAAACCATGTTATTCGACGCCCCTTTACAGATGAAATTCCACGAGGCCTCTCGTCAGGGACGCGATTACGACATGAGTCAGATTTTCACCGACACCCTGGTGGAAGCCGATCCGTTTCATGCCGTCACGCTGGTGGCCAACCACGACACTCAGCCCTTGCAGGCGCTGGAAGCCCCTGTCGAGCCATGGTTTAAGCCGCTGGCCTATGCGCTGATCCTGTTGCGCGAAAACGGCGTGCCGTCAGTGTTTTATCCTGACCTCTACGGGGCGCATTACGAAGACACCGGCGGCGATGGCGAAACCTATCCTATCGACATGCCGATCATTGAACAGCTTGATGAACTGATCCTCGCGCGCCAGCGCTTCGCGCACGGCGTACAGACGCTCTTTTTTGATCACCCTAACTGTATCGCTTTTAGCCGCAGCGGAACGGACGACGATCCCGGCTGTGTGGTTGTTCTGTCTAACGGCGATGACGGGGAAAAGACCATCAATCTCGGTGCGAATTACGGGAATAAAACCTGGCGCGACTATCTGGGAAATCGCGAAGAAAGCGTGGTCACCGATGAAAACGGTGAAGCGACGTTTTATTGTAACGGCGGTAGCGTCAGCGTGTGGGTGATTGAAGACGTGTTATAAAGCTCAACCCCGGTGGCCGTTGGCTACCGGGGCGTATAGCTTATGGCAATGGCGTGGCCAGCGGCGTTTTCTTTAACGCGTCAGCACATTCCTGCGTCGGGCGGTCGACCCGCTGCAGCGTCATACCGTCATATTCCAGCGTATTGCCTTCCCGCTCAATCTCATACAGCTCGCGTTTCACCGTCACGTTGGTGAGATCGCCAGAGATCATCGTCAGTTTCCCCGGCAGCGCGATCACTCGCTGCCACTGGCGACAATCCAGCGTGTCGCCCTCTTTTGTTACCACCAGGCTGGCAATCGCTTCCGGGCTCACCAGACTGCGTTGCGGACCTTTTGACTGCCAGTATCCTTCCAGACCGGCTGGCGCTGGCGTTTTCACCACGTCGTTATAATTTTCTACTTCGGCGCATCCGGTAAGCGCCAGAAATACAGCAACGATTGCTAATTTTTTCATCATTCATCCTGCATGCGAAGAAAATGGGATTGTGGCATTAAAGGCCTGATGTCGCCAGCCTTTCGGCAGTGTCGAGAAAGATTGATCCAGACGGTGTTACCTCTTATTACTCATAGTCAAAAATTCTGATCGGTGTAGTATCCACACTTCTTGTTACATACCTTCTGAGTTCAGAGGCACAACGCATGTCATGGCAACACTTCAAACAGGCCTGGTTAATTAAATTTTGGGCCCCCGCCCCTGCGGTCATCGCAGCGGGTATTCTCTCTACCTACTATTTCGGCATTACGGGAACCTTCTGGGCCGTTACCGGCGAATTCACTCGCTGGGGTGGTCAAATCCTGCAACTGTTCGGCGTTCACGCCGAAGAATGGGGATACTACAAGCTGATCCATCTCGAAGGCTCACCCCTGACCCGCATTGACGGCATGATGATCCTCGGTATGTTCGGGGGCTGTTTTGCTGCCGCATTGTGGGCAAACAACGTCAAATTACGCATGCCGCGCAGTCGGGTGCGCATTATGCAGGCGATCGTCGGCGGGATGATTGCCGGATTCGGCGCCCGGCTGGCAATGGGCTGTAACTTGGCCGCATTCTTCACCGGTATTCCACAGTTCTCGCTACACGCCTGGTTTTTCGCCCTGGCAACGGCTATTGGCTCATGGTTTGGCGCACGCTTTACCCTGCTGCCGATGTTTCGTATTCCGGTCAAAATGCAGAAAGTCTCCGCCGCTTCTCCGTTAACGCAAAAGCCAGATCAGGCCCGTCGCCGTTTCCGCCTCGGCATGCTGGTGTTTATCGCCATGATCGGCTGGGCGCTCCTCACTGCGATGGATAAGCCCAAACTTGGTTTGGCCATGCTGTTTGGCGTCGGGTTCGGGCTGCTGATTGAACGGGCGCAAATCTGCTTCACCTCCGCCTTCCGCGATCTGTGGATTTCCGGTCGCACCCATATGGCGAAAGCGATCATCTTCGGGATGGCGGTCAGCGCCATCGGTATCTTTAGCTACGTACAACTGGGCGTCGAGCCTAAAATCATGTGGGCAGGTCCGAATGCGGTGATCGGCGGCTTGCTGTTCGGCTTCGGCATTGTTCTGGCGGGCGGGTGTGAAACGGGCTGGATGTACCGCGCCGTTGAAGGCCAGGTGCATTACTGGTGGGTGGGACTGGGCAACGTTATTGGCTCGACCATTCTGGCCTACTACTGGGATGATTTTGCTCCCGCGCTTGCCACCAGTTGGGACAAAGTGAATCTGCTCAACACCTTCGGCCCGCTCGGTGGCCTGCTGGTAACCTATCTGCTGTTATTTACCGCGCTGATGCTCATCATCGGCTGGGAAAAACGCTTCTTCCGTCGCGCTGGGCTGACGCCTGCCAAGGAGTCTGTATGAAAAATATCGTGCCTGATTATCGCCTCGATATGGTCGGCGAGCCGTGTCCGTACCCGGCTGTCGCCACACTGGAAGCGATGCCGCAATTGAAGAAAGGTGAGATTCTGGAAGTGGTGAGCGATTGCCCGCAGTCAATCAACAATATTCCACTGGATGCGCGTAATCACGGCTATACGGTGCTGGATATTCAGCAGGATGGTCCAACGATTCGTTATTTGATTCAGAAGTAATGCAATTCTCCCGTTGCCCGACGCAGCGGGAGAATGTTCCGCTTGCTACACCTGCATCGACATCACTTCCTGATACGCCGACACCAGTTTGTTGCGCACCTGGATCCCCATCTGCATCGATACCGACGCTTTTTGCATATCGGTCATCACATCGTTCAGCGCAATACCCGGTTCACCGAGGGTAAATTTCTCAGCCTGCACACGGGACGCGGTTTGTACATCGCTGATCCTGTCTAACGCCGCATGCAGTTGACCGGCAAAGCTCACGGTCGGTTGTGGCTGCATATCCTGCATTTTTGCTGACATCGCCGTGGTCTGTAGCTGGCTGATGACCCCTTCAATCCCCTGTATTGCCGACATTCTGATCCCCTGGATAATTTTTTACGTAGTTGAGATTACCAGTTAGTCAATAAGATAAAGGCGTTAAATAACGATAAAAAACCACGGTTTTTAACGCATAGAAAAATTCGAAACCGCAAATAATGAGACCGTCAATTTTTCGAGTTTGCTGACCCGGGAGTGAGTCTTGTTCCACTTTGCAAAAAACGCCGTCCACGATAAGCCACGAGGTGCGAGATGAGTGCGACAGCATCGACTGCAACCCAGCTTAAACCTCTCGAGTGGTTAAACCGCCTGCGCGCGAATCCCAAAATTCCTCTGATTGTGGCGGGAGCCGCTGCCGTCGCGATCATCGTGGCGATGGTCCTGTGGGCCAAAGCACCTGACTACCGCACGCTGTTCAGCAATCTTTCCGATCAGGATGGTGGCGCGATCGTCACCCAACTGACGCAGATGAACGTTCCCTACCGTTTTACTGAGGGAAGCGGCGCCATTGAAGTTCCTGCCGATAAAGTCCACGAACTGCGTTTACGTCTGGCGCAGCAAGGTCTGCCCAAAGGCGGCGCGGTGGGTTTTGAACTGCTGGATCAGGAAAAGTTTGGTATCAGCCAGTTTAGCGAGCAGGTCAACTACCAGCGCGCGCTGGAAGGTGAATTAGCCCGTACGATTGAAACGTTGGGACCGGTAAAACGCGCCCGCGTGCATCTGGCTATGCCGAAACCGTCGCTGTTTGTGCGTGAGCAAAAAGCGCCTTCAGCCTCCGTCACCGTCAACCTGGAGCCGGGTCGCGCGCTGGATGAAGGTCAGATCAGTGCGGTCACGCATCTGGTTTCCAGCGCTGTTGCAGGCTTGCCGCCGGGCAACGTTACGCTGGTCGACCAGGCGGGGCATCTGTTAACCCAGTCGAATACCAGTAGCCGCGATCTTAACGATGCGCAGCTGAAATACGCCAGCGACGTCGAAGGCCGCGTTCAGCGTCGTATCGAATCGATTCTGTCGCCGATTGTCGGCAACGGTAACGTACATGCGCAGGTTACCGCGCAGCTGGATTTTGCCAACAAAGAGCAAACCGAAGAACAGTACCGTCCAAACGGTGATGAGTCCCAGGCCGTGCTGCGTTCTCGTCAGTTGAACGTCAGTGAGCAGGTCGGTAGCGGAGCACCTGGCGGCGTACCGGGCGCGTTGTCAAATCAGCCCGCTCCGGCAAATACTGCGCCAATCGCCAACCCACCCGCTAATCAGCAAAACGCGCAAAATACGCAAAACGCACAGACGGCGAATAACAGTAATAATGCCGGCCCGCGCAATACTCAGCGCAATGAAACCAGCAACTATGAAGTTGACCGCACTATTCGCCATACCAAAATGAACGTTGGCGATGTGCAGCGTCTCTCGGTGGCTGTCGTGGTCAACTACAAAACGTTACCAGACGGCAAACCGTTGCCGTTAACCGCCGAGCAGATGAAACAGATTGAGGATCTGACCCGCGAAGCGATGGGATTCTCCGACAAGCGTGGCGATACCCTGAACGTGGTGAACTCTCCCTTCACGGCGACCGACGATTCCATGGGCGAGCTACCGTTCTGGAAACAGCCGTTCTTTATTGACCAGTTAATGTCCGCAGGTCGTTGGTTGCTGGTTCTGTTGGTGGCGTGGATCCTGTGGCGGAAAGCCGTTCGTCCGCAGTTGGTCCGTCGCAGCGAAGAAGCGAAAGCCGTACAAGAACAAACGCGTGTCCGTCAGGAAACCGAAGAAGCGGTAGAAGTTCGCCTCAGCAAAGACGAACAAACCCAGCAGCGTCGTACTAATCAGCGTCTGGGAGCAGAAGTCATGAGTCAGCGTATTCGTGAAATGTCAGATAACGATCCGCGCGTCGTGGCGCTGGTCATTCGCCAGTGGATGAGCAACGATCATGAGTAATCTTACCGGTACCGATAAAAGCGTCATCCTGCTGATGACCATTGGCGAAGATCGCGCGGCGGAGGTGTTTAAGCACCTTTCCACGCGCGAAGTTCAGGCGCTCAGTACGGCGATGGCGAATGTACGCCAGATTTCCAACAAGCAGTTGACGGAAGTGCTGGCCGAATTTGAACAAGAAGCCGAACAGTTTGCCGCGCTGAATATCAACGCCAACGAATATCTGCGCTCCGTGCTGGTGAAAGCGCTGGGCGAAGAACGTGCCTCCAGTCTGCTGGAAGATATTCTGGAAACCCGCGATACCACCAGCGGCATTGAAACGCTTAACTTTATGGAGCCGCAAAGCGCCGCCGACCTTATCCGCGACGAGCATCCGCAGATTATCGCCACCATTCTGGTGCACCTCAAGCGGGGCCAGGCTGCCGATATTCTGGCACTGTTCGACGAGCGTTTACGTCACGACGTGATGCTGCGTATCGCCACCTTTGGCGGCGTACAGCCTGCCGCGCTGGCAGAACTGACCGAGGTTCTCAACGGCCTGCTCGATGGCCAGAACCTCAAGCGCAGCAAAATGGGCGGCGTGAGAACGGCGGCAGAAATTATCAACCTGATGAAAACCCAGCAGGAAGAAGCGGTTATTACCGCCGTACGCGAATTCGACGGCGAGCTGGCGCAGAAAATTATCGACGAGATGTTCCTGTTCGAGAACCTGGTGGATGTCGACGATCGCAGTATCCAGCGCCTGCTGCAGGAAGTGGATTCCGAATCGTTGCTGATTGCCCTGAAAGGTGCCGAACAGCCGCTGCGCGAGAAGTTCCTGCGCAACATGTCGCAACGTGCTGCCGATATTCTGCGCGACGACCTCGCCAACCGCGGTCCGGTGCGTTTGTCGCAGGTGGAAAACGAACAGAAAGCCATTCTGCTTATTGTGCGTCGTCTGGCGGAAACCGGCGAGATGGTGATAGGCAGCGGCGAGGATACCTATGTCTAACGAACTGCCGTGGAAAGTCTGGACCCCGGACGACCTCGCCCCACCGATGGCGGAGTTCGTACTGGCTGAGCACAGCGAAAACCCGCTGTCAGAAGAAACAGCAGAACCAGAGCTTTCCGCAGAGCAACAGCTTGAACAGCAGCTCGCACAGCTGCAACTGCAGGCCCATGAGCAAGGTTATAACGCGGGTCTGGCGGAAGGTCGACAAAAAGGCCACGAACAAGGTTATCAGGAAGGCCTGAGTCAGGGGCTGGAGCAAGGCCAGAACCAGGCGCGCGCTCAGCATGCGCCGATCCATGCCCGCATGCAGCAACTGGTGAGCGAGTTTCAGAATACGCTGGACGCACTGGACAGCGTAATTGCCTCGCGTCTGATGCAAATGGCGCTGGAAGCTGCGCGTCAGGTTATAGGTCAGACGCCTATTGTGGATAACGCTGCGCTGATTAAACAAATCCAACAGCTGTTGCAGCAAGAACCGCTGTTTAGCGGTAAGCCGCAGCTACGCGTACATCCGGACGATCTCCAGCGTGTGGAGGAGATGCTCGGTGCGACCCTCAGCCTGCACGGCTGGCGGCTGCGCGGTGATCCGACGCTGCATCACGGCGGCTGTAAAGTCTCTGCCGATGAAGGCGATCTGGATGCCAGCGTCGCCACGCGCTGGCAAGAACTCTGCCGTCTGGCAGCGCCGGGAGTCGTGTAATGACCACTCGCCTGACTCGCTGGCTCAACACGCTGGACAGCTTCGAAGAGAAAATGTCGCTGCTGCCTGCGGTGCGCCGTTACGGTCGCCTGACCCGCGCCACTGGGCTGGTGCTGGAGGCCACTGGATTACAGTTGCCTCTGGGCGCCACCTGCGTTATTGAACGCCAGGACGGCAACGAAACCCAGGAGGTCGAAAGTGAAGTCGTGGGCTTTAACGGTCAGCGTCTGTTTCTGATGCCCCTCGAAGAGGTTGAAGGCGTTCTGCCCGGCGCACGCGTGTACGCAAAAAACATTGCCGGAGAAGGTCTGCAAAGCGGGAAGCAATTACCGCTTGGCCCTGCATTGCTGGGTCGTGTGCTTGACGGTAGCGGAAAACCGCTCGACGGTCTGCCCGCCCCGGATACCACCGAAACCGGGGCGCTGATTACGCCGCCGTTTAACCCGCTACAACGCACCGCGATTGAACACGTCCTGGATACCGGCGTACGTCCCATCAACGCGTTGTTAACCGTCGGTCGCGGTCAGCGTATGGGACTTTTCGCGGGCTCCGGTGTCGGTAAAAGCGTTCTGCTCGGCATGATGGCGCGCTATACCCAAGCCGATGTTATCGTCGTAGGTCTGATTGGCGAACGTGGTCGCGAAGTTAAAGATTTTATTGAAAATATTCTCGGTACCGACGGTCGTGCACGCTCGGTGGTGATTGCCGCTCCCGCAGATGTCTCGCCGCTGTTACGTATGCAAGGTGCGGCCTATGCCACGCGTATCGCCGAAGATTTTCGCGATCGTGGACAGCACGTATTGCTGATTATGGATTCCCTCACCCGCTACGCGATGGCACAACGTGAGATCGCCCTGGCGATCGGAGAGCCGCCGGCAACGAAAGGTTATCCCCCCTCAGTATTCGCCAAATTGCCAGCGCTGGTCGAACGTGCCGGGAACGGTATTCACGGCGGCGGTTCCGTTACCGCGTTTTACACGGTACTGACCGAAGGTGACGACCAGCAGGACCCCATTGCGGATTCCGCGCGCGCGATTCTGGACGGCCACATTGTGCTGTCCCGTCATCTGGCCGAAGCGGGTCACTATCCGGCCATCGATATTGAAGCCTCGATCAGTCGCGCCATGACCGCGCTTATTAGTGAACAACACTATGCGCGGGTACGTAACTTTAAACAGCTGCTATCCAGCTTCCAGCGCAACCGCGATCTGGTCAGCGTGGGGGCGTATGCCAAAGGCAGCGATCCCATGCTGGATAAAGCCATCGCCCTATGGCCACAGCTGGAAGCATTCTTGCAGCAAGGCATTTTTGAACGAGCGGACTGGGAAGATTCTCTGCACGCGTTAGAACTGATTTTCCCTGGTGTGTGAGTAAGCAGGAGAGCATAGGTCATGGCACAACATGGTGCATTAGCCACACTGAAAGACCTGGCTGAAAAAGAGGTAGATGACGCCGCTGTCTTATTGGGAGAGATGCGTCGTGGCTGTCAGCAGGCGGAAGAGCAGTTGAAAATGCTGATCGATTATCAGCATGAGTACCGCAACAATCTGAACAGTGACATGGGTCAGGGTATTACCAGTAATCGCTGGATCAATTACCAACAATTTATTCAGACGCTGGAAAAAGCGATTGAGCAACACCGCCAACAGCTCAATCAGTGGACGCAGAAAGTAGACCAGGCATTGAACAGTTGGCGCGACAAAAAACAACGTTTACAGGCGTGGCAGACTCTGCAGGACAGACAAACCTCGGCGGCGTTACTGGCCGAAAACCGCCTGGATCAGAAAAAAATGGATGAATTTGCTCAGCGCGCAGCTATGAGGAAACCCGAATGATTACTTTACCCCAACTGATTACCACCGACACCGACGTAGCCGCAGGTCTTCAGTCAGGCAAAGCGGTTGATTCACCCGAGGATTTTTTAGCGCTGCTGGCTGGTGCATTAGGTGCGGACAACGCGCAGGGTAAAGACGCCCCGCTGTCGTTTGCCGACTTACAGGCGGCCGGTAGCAAACTGCAAAAAGGGTTATTGCAAAAAAATGGCGATTCAGCACCGTCGCTCAAGTTGACCGAACTACTGGCGCAAAAAGAGATGCACACTGATACTTCTCTTGTCGACATGACAGACGCTCAGCAACTTTTGTCTGCCCTCACGCCCTCACTGAAAGTTAATGCCCTGACGACACTGGGCAAAGTCGCTCAGCAGGATGAAAAAAACACCGCACTGAGCGATGAGGATCTCGCCAACCTGAGCGCGTTGTTCGCCATGCTGCCAGGACAACCGCAGACCACGCCTGCCGTCGACAGCGCGCCAGCCCCCGTTGATGCGACGCTTTCGGCGTTGTCACGAGGTTCGGTACACAGCGCTATCGCCGATAATGCTGGCGAATTGCTGCCAGGTGATGCCAAAAAAGGCAAAGCGGATATTGCAACGCCTGCCAGCAGCGTAGATCAGACAAACAATCCGACATTAACCCCGTTGACGGCAGCGGCGACGACCAGAGCGGAAATTGAAAGCTCCCCTTCGCCGACCAGCATTGGCATGACGACAGCGCCGTTAAGTGGCCCGCAGTCCCACGCTCAACCGTTACCGACCGCCGCACCTGTGCTAAGCGCACCATTGGGTAGCCAGGAATGGCAGCAATCACTGAGCCAGCACGTCACTCTGTTTACTCGCCAGGGCCAGCAAAGCGCAGAACTGCGTCTGCATCCACAGGATCTGGGCCAGGTGCACATTTCCCTCAAGCTGGATGACAATCTCGCGCAGTTGCAAATGGTATCGCCACACAGTCACGTGCGCGCTGCGCTGGAAGCTGCATTACCGATGCTGCGTACGCAGTTGGCTGAAAGCGGGATCCAGCTTGGACAAAGCAGTATCAGCAGTGAAAGCTTTGCCGGTAATCAGCAGTCTTCCGGGCAGCAACAGCAGGCGGGTCGCGCTCAGGGACAAGACATTTTTGCCGCTGAAGATGACGCCGTACTGGCAGCGCCAGCCTCACTGCAAGCCGCAGCACGCGGTGATGGAGCAGTAGACATCTTCGCCTAACGCCAGAGGTAGCATGATTATCCGCGTCTTTTCCACGCTTTGTCGTGGACAGGACACGGGATAATCAGCCCATAAGCTGTACCGAAACAGGAAGCCCGTATCTGATGACTGACTCCGCGATTAACAAAAAAAGTAAACGCGCTATTTGGATCCCTCTGCTGGTATTGATTACCCTCGCCGCCTGCGCAACTGCGGGTTATAGCTACTGGCGCATGCAGCAGCAGCCGTCCGCCAGCGTCAAAGCGGAACCGGCTCCGCCGCCAGCCCCGGTATTCTTTGCGCTGGATACCTTTACCGTCAATCTGGGTGATGCGGACCGTGTACTGTATATCGGTATCACGCTGCGCATGAAAGACGAGGCAACGCGTTCACGTCTTAACGAATATCTGCCGGAAGTGCGCAGCCGCTTGCTGCTGCTGTTCTCTCGTCAGAACGCGGCTACGCTCGCCACCGAAGAAGGTAAGCAACAGCTCATTGCCGCCATCAAAGAGACGCTCGCGACTCCGCTCGTTGTTGGGCAACCCAAACAGGTTGTCACCGACGTTCTTTATACAGCTTTTATTCTGCGGTAAAGACATGGGCGACAGTATTCTTTCTCAGGCTGAAATCGACGCATTGCTTAATGGCGATAGCGAAACTAAAGACGAACCCATTTCCGGTATCGCAAAAGAAAGCGATATTCGTCCTTACGATCCCAACACCCAGCGCCGCGTGGTACGTGAGCGTTTACAGGCGCTGGAGATCATTAACGAACGCTTCGCGCGCCAGTTCCGTATGGGGTTATTTAACCTGTTGCGCCGTAGCCCGGATATTACCGTGGGTGCGATCCGTATCCAGCCATACCACGAGTTTGCGCGCAACTTACCGGTTCCGACCAACCTGAACTTAATCCACCTGAAGCCGCTGCGCGGTACGGGTCTGGTGGTGTTCTCACCGAGTCTGGTATTTATCGCCGTCGATAACCTGTTCGGCGGTGATGGCCGCTTCCCGACGAAAGTGGAAGGCCGTGAATTTACCCATACCGAACAGCGCGTTATCAACCGCATGCTGAAGCTGGCGCTGGAAAGCTACAGCGACGCGTGGAAGGCCATCAATCCGCTGGAAGTGGAATACGTTCGTTCCGAGATGCAGGTGAAATTTACCAATATCACCACGTCTCCTAACGACATCGTGGTCAATACCCCATTCCACGTTGAAATTGGCAACCTGACCGGTGAATTTAACATCTGTCTGCCATTCAGCATGATTGAACCGTTGCGTGAGCTGCTGGTGAACCCGCCGCTGGAAAACTCGCGTAATGAAGATCAGAACTGGCGCAATAATCTGGTGCGTCAGGTTCAGCATTCTGAGCTGGAGCTGGTGGCAAACTTTGCTGACATTCCGCTGCGGCTATCCCAGATTTTAAAACTGAAACCCGGCGATGTACTGCCGATTGAAAAACCCGACCGCATTATTGCTCATGTGGACGGCGTGCCTGTACTGACCAGCCAGTATGGCACGGTGAACGGTCAGTATGCGTTACGCGTAGAACATCTGATAAACCCGATTTTGAATTCGCTGAATGAGGAACAGCCCAAATGAGTGATATGAATAATCCGTCCGATGAGAACACTGGTGCATTGGACGATCTGTGGGCTGACGCGTTAAACGAGCAAAAAACCACCCCCACCAAAAGTGCGGCCGATGCGGTATTCCAGCAGTTAGGTGGCGGCGACGTCAGCGGTGCCTTGCAGGACATCGACCTGATCATGGACATTCCGGTCAAACTGACCGTCGAATTGGGCCGAACCCGTATGACCATCAAAGAGCTGCTGCGTCTGACACAGGGTTCGGTCGTCGCGTTGGATGGTCTGGCGGGCGAGCCGCTGGATATCCTGATCAACGGTTACCTGATTGCCCAGGGTGAAGTGGTGGTTGTCGCAGACAAATACGGCGTACGTATCACTGACATTATTACCCCATCTGAACGCATGCGCCGTCTGAGCCGTTAATCATGAATACCCAGGCTACAGTTTCTCAGCCAGCCGCCGTACCCGGCTCACCGCTGGTTCAGGTAAGCGGCGCGCTGCTTGGGATCATCGTATTGATCCTGGCTGCAGCCTGGGTGATTAAGCGTATGGGGTTTGCCCCCAAAAGCGCCGGTACGCGCGGACTGAAAGTTGCGGCAAGTACCTCACTGGGTCCACGTGAGCGCGTGGTGATTGTTGAGGTTGAAGATGCGCGCCTGGTACTGGGCGTCACGGCCTCGCAAATTAACGTGCTGCACACCCTGCCCCCGGCGCCTGCTGATGCAGAAGAAAAACCGGCCTCCCCCGCGGATTTCCAGGCCATGATGAAGAGTTTGCTTAAGCGTCCCGGGAGATCCTGATGCGCCGTTTGTTATCCATCACGCTGGCAGGCTTATGGCTTTTCAGCCCAGTAGCCCTCGCCCAGCTCCCGGGTCTGGTTAGCCAGCCGCTGCCTGGCGGCGGACAAAGCTGGTCTTTGCCCGTGCAAACGCTGGTGTTTATCACCTCGCTGACGTTCCTGCCCGCCATTTTATTGATGATGACCAGCTTCACCCGCATCATCATCGTTTTCGGTCTGTTACGAAATGCGCTGGGAACCCCTTCGGCCCCCCCGAACCAGGTGCTACTGGGCCTGGCGCTATTTTTGACCTTTTTCATCATGTCGCCGGTAATCGACAAAATCTACGTCGACGCATATCAGCCGTTCAGCGAAGAGAAAATCTCTATGCAGGAAGCCATGGAGAAAGGCGCACAGCCGCTGCGCGAGTTTATGTTGCGCCAGACCCGTGAAGCCGATCTGGCACTCTTCGCGCGCTTAGCAAACAGCGGTCCCCTACAGGGACCAGAAGCCGTACCGATGCGGATTTTGCTTCCAGCCTATGTCACCAGCGAGCTGAAGACGGCATTCCAGATAGGCTTTACCATTTTTATTCCGTTTCTGATTATCGACCTGGTCATCGCCAGCGTGCTGATGGCGCTCGGGATGATGATGGTCCCCCCGGCCACGATCGCGCTACCGTTCAAGCTGATGCTGTTTGTGTTGGTAGACGGTTGGCAGTTGCTTGTCGGCTCGCTAGCTCAAAGCTTTTACAGTTAGAGGCGCGAAATGACACCTGAATCGGTCATGATGATGGGCACAGAGGCGATGAAAGTCGCCCTGGCCCTTGCCGCGCCTTTGCTGTTGGTCGCCCTCGTCACAGGTCTTATCATCAGTATTTTGCAGGCGGCGACCCAGATAAACGAAATGACGCTGTCCTTCATTCCCAAAATTGTCGCGGTTTTTATTGCCATCATTGTTGCCGGCCCGTGGATGCTTAACCTGCTGCTCGACTACGTGCGTACGCTGTTCAGCAATATCCCCTACATCATCGGGTAGATGACATTATGCTGCAGGTGACCAGCGTTGAGTGGCTCCACTGGCTGAATCTTTACTTCTGGCCTTTGCTGCGCATCCTGGCGCTCATCTCAACGGCTCCAATTCTCAGCGAGCGCGCGATCCCCAAACGAGTAAAACTGGGGCTGGGGTTAATGATAACCGTCGTTATCGCTCCGTCGATTCCCCCGGTAGACGTCCCTATCTTTTCTATCGTGGCGCTATGGCAGGCAATGCAACAAATCCTGATCGGCATCGCTCTGGGCTTCACTATGCAGTTTGCCTTCGCGGCAGTACGTACCGCCGGGGAATTGATTGGTCTGCAAATGGGTCTCTCCTTCGCAACCTTCTTTGATCCCGGCAGCCGTCTGAATATGCCGGTACTGGCGAGACTGATCGACATGCTCGCCATGCTGTTATTCCTGACTTTTAACGGCCATTTGTGGCTTATTTCGCTGTTGGTGGATACATTTCATACCTTGCCAATCGGCGGCAATCCGGTGAACAGCAATGCGTTTCTCGCGCTGGCGCGGGCGGGTAGCCTGATTTTCCTCAACGGGCTAATGTTGGCCCTGCCGATAATGACGCTGCTACTCACCCTAAACCTCGCACTCGGTCTGCTGAATCGCATGGCTCCTCAGCTGTCGATTTTCGTCATCGGTTTTCCACTCACCCTCGCCGTGGGTATTTCATTAATGGCAGCCCTGATGCCATTAATTGCGCCATTCTGCGAGCGATTATTCAGCGAAATTTTTAATTTGTTGGCTGATATTGTCAGCGAAATGCCCGGAAAATAATAACCCTTAATTTTTACCCTGTTTTACTAAGGATTGTCCTAAATTTAAAAAGTGACAACATCCACCAGGATATCTCTGTCGCGGTTTATTTATTATTGACTCACTCACATAACGCAACATTTACTTTACTTTAAGATGTTTCCTGGCAAATTATACGCAACTTTACGGGATAGTAATTTCGCCTGAAAAACAGCGAAAGCGTCATCTTGGGTCGTTATTATTCCGTTTAGTTGTGATGAAAATAATCAGGTAAGGGGAATTATCGTTACGCATTGAGTGAGGGTATGCCATGTCAACGATTATTATGGATTTGTGCAGTTACACCCGGCTAGGGTTGACCGGATATCTGGTAAGTCGGGGGGTGAAGAAAAGGGAAATCAACAACATTTCCAACGTTGAGGAGCTCAGTCTCGCCTGTGTCTCTCAACAGCCCACTGTGGTGTTTATTAATGAGGACTGCTTTATCCACGATCCTGCTAATAGCCAGCAAATAAAGCAAATCATTAATCAGCATCCCGGCACATTATTTATTGTGTTTATGGCAATTGCCAACGTGCATTTTGATGAGTATCTATTAGTCAGAAAAAATTTATTGATTAGTTCTAAGTCGATTAAACCAGATTCACTGGATGAACTCCTTGGCGATATTCTGAAAAAAGAAGTAGATTTTGTCATTGATGTGAATCTACCGACATTATCATTGAGCCGTACCGAGTCCAGCATGCTACGCATGTGGATGGAGGGTCAGGGAACAATACAGATATCCGACCAAATGAATATCAAGGCCAAGACCGTGTCATCCCATAAGGGGAATATAAAACGAAAGATAAAGACGCATAATAAGCAAGTTATCTATCACGTTGTGAGACTCACCGATAACGTTACCAATGGTATCTTTGTGAATACGCGCTAACACGTTCTGACTGGTGGCGAATCCACCAGTCAGGATCATGCAGCAAAACTCACCTTATTCTACTTTTTCCACGAAGATACCATCCTGATGACCTGTTTCATTAAAGAACCAGATACCGAGCGGGTAGTCTTCCAGCGAAACCAGGTACATGGTGCCTTCACTAAACTCTTCGATAGCCAGTACCACGCCCGGTCGACGAGGACCGCCGTCCGTTTTGACTGTGACCCGATCATTCACCTTCATAGTTTTCCTCCTGTGGCTTTGTGCCAGTGTAGAACAATTTCCTTTTTCTGGCAGCGCCCGCCTCGCGCGATTGCGGGTTTTATCGACGGTCTATACTTAAGTTGTGCGTATCTGATGTTTGGATGCGCTCCCCCGGTATCCTTAACGGTTGAGAGGTATGAGGATGAAAACCGCGAAAGAGTACAGCGATACGGCCAAACGTGAAGTCAGCGTCGATGTGGACGCGCTACTGAAGGCAATCAACGAAATCTGCGAGAGTGAAATTCATCGCAGTCAGGATGACCCTGAACGCGTCAGCGTCGACGGACGTGATTACCACACGTGGCATGAACTGGCCGACGCGTTCGAGCTTGATATCCATGATTTTAGCGTGTCGGAGATCAATCGCTGACTGAGGGCGAAAAAAATCCCGGCCCTTATCGGGTCGGGATCAAGCTTGCTTATGCAAGAAGCACTTGAAAATTCGTTACACCAGGAAATCTGATGTGAAACAAACCTTATCTGCAATTTTTTTGCCTGACAAGTAAATAATTCTCACCAAAATGATAAATATAACTAATGATTGAAAGATCACCCGGTTACGCGCACCCCAGGTGTTCAGGCATCCTGGCAGAGCTTTCTTCGCTCGCCCGGCACCAGTTCATCTTCACGGAATGCTTCCCGTTTGACGCCAAAGCCGTCGTACCAGCGACACTCCACCATTCCGCTGGCATACCCGGTAACGATCATGCGTGGGCCACCCTCTTTGGAGGTGACTTCCTCACTGACAGAAAAGACCATACCTGCCTCCTGTATCAAGAGAAACCTTTACACCTTAGACGACAAAGAAGGGTTTTGCGTAATCAACCCTGCGACAATTAGTGCGAAACTCCGCGCACTCTGGCGACACCTTTCACCAGCAGCACCACTATTGCGCCAATGATAAATCCGAGCACCAGATTCAGCAGGGTCGGAAGCATCAGCGCAATCAATGCACTTTGCTGTTGGGCAAAATGTTCAATCGCATGATGCAGCGGTGTTATTCCGTGCACCACAATTCCGCCGCCAACCAAAAACATCGCCAGCGTGCCGACCACGGAAAGTGTTTTCATAAGCCAGGGAGCAACGACCAGCAATCCTTTACCCAGCGACTGGGCCAGCGTACTGCGCTTTTCTGCCAACCAGTATCCGATATCATCGAGCTTAACGATAATCCCGACCAGGCCGTAGACCCCCACTGTCACCACTAACGCGATGCCAGATAACACCAACACCTGATTCAACAATGGCGCATCCGCTACGATCCCCAGCGTAATCGCGACAATCTCAGCAGATAAAATAAAGTCGGTACGTATCGCCCCTTTGATTTTATCTTTCTCAAAGGTGAGCGGATCCTGTGCTGCCAATGATGTCAGACGCTGCTGACGCTCTTCCGGGGTTTCTTTGTGCTTACGCGCTTCCAGGGTATGGAGAACTTTTTCTACACCTTCAAAACAGAGGAACGCCCCGCCTACCATTAATAAGGGGGTGATCGCCCAGGGAATGAAGGCGCTTATCAATAGCGCCAACGGCACAAGGATAACTTTGTTAACAAACGATCCTTTCGCGACGCTCCAGACCACCGGGAGTTCGCGGTTCGCCCGCACACCCGACACCTGCTGCGCGTTAAGCGACAGATCATCGCCCAGCACACCCGCGGTTTTTTTCGCGGCCAGTTTTCCCATGACAGAGATATCATCCAGCAAAGTGGCGATATCATCGAGTAAGGTCAATAAGCTACTTCCTGCCAAAATTTTTACCCTCAATATTATTTTTTTGCAGTCATAAGTATGAAGTAAAACACGCAATGCTGAAACTGACCTTTCTGGTCAACAAATTTTTAACATCAGCACGTAATTATAAATCTCGCCAGCAAGATAGTTTTGACGTTTACTATGTTGCACCTTTTTATTTCCACCGTGAGGGATTATGCGTTTCAGGCAATTGCTACCGCTTTTCAGTGCGCTTTTCGCGCTGTACATCATTTGGGGTTCCACGTACTTCGTTATTCGCATTGGCGTTGAAAGCTGGCCGCCGTTGATGATGGCTGGCGTTCGTTTTCTCTCTGCGGGGATTTTATTAACAGCATTCTTACTTATCCGCGGACATAAGCTGCCGCCTCTGCGCGTGCTCCTGAACGCCGCGTTAATTGGTATCCTGCTGCTGGCTGTCGGTAACGGACTGGTCACCGTCGCAGAACATCAAAACGTGCCTTCCGGTATTGCCGCCGTGGTGGTCGCCACCGTCCCGCTGTTTACGCTGTGTTTTAGCCACTTTTTTGGCATCAAAACGCGCAAACTTGAATGGATGGGGATCGCAATTGGACTCGCGGGGATCATCATGCTGAACAGCGGTGGTAATTTGAGCGGTAATCCATGGGGAGCAATTTTAATCCTGATAGGTTCGATAAGCTGGGCGTTTGGCTCAGTGTACGGCTCGCGCATAACGTTACCCGTTGGCATGATGGCCGGAGCCATTGAAATGTTAGCCGCCGGTATTGTGCTGATGTGCGCCTCGCTGATTTCCGGGGAAAAGTTGACCACTATGCCGACGTTTTCAGGCTTTATGGCAGTCGCCTATCTGGCCGTGTTTGGTTCTATTATTGCCATCAACGCGTATATGTACTTGATCCGCAACGTCAGCCCGGCATTAGCCACCAGCTATGCCTACGTTAATCCGGTTGTCGCCGTACTGTTAGGTACCGGCCTAGGAGGTGAAAGTCTGGCGCCCATCGAATGGCTGGCGCTTGGCGTGATTGTATTTGCGGTGGTACTGGTCACACTCGGTAAATACCTATTTCCCGTTAAAGCGGACGCCGTTGCGACCCCGTCGGAAAAGACGTTACAGTAAATGGATACCGAGGGTGTCGATCTGCGCACTTGCGCCACCGCCGCAGATCCACTCGATGACGCGTTCGGACAACGCGTCATCCCCCAGCTTTTCGCGCCCACGCAGGGCGCACTCCCAGACAATCAGTACGCGCCAGCCCAGAGCCTGCAATTTTTCGCAATCCCGCGCGTCACGCTGAACATTTTTGCCTATTTTTTCCAGCCAGAACGCTGTTCGTGTTGCGGGGACTTTGAATAGATAGCAGTTGTGATGATGCCAGAAACAGCCGTGGGTAAAAATCACACAACGATAATCATCCACCACGAAATCGGGACGGCCAGGTAACGTCGCATCCTGCACACGAAACGTTACCCCCTGCTCTGTCAGTACGCTGGCAAGGCGTTTTTCAATTGCGGTATCGCGGGTTGCTATCGCCCGCATATTTTTACTGCGCGTCGCTTTATCGTGAACGTCTGCCATGCAGTTTCTCTTTCTCGCGAATAGCAACCGCCTGTTTGATTTTTGGCTCCAGCAGTCTGGCAACCGCCGCAAATGCCGGGACGACCACCGAATTACCAAACTGACGATAAGCCTGTGTGTCTGACACCGGGATCCTGAACTGATAGCCCTGAGGTGATTCAAATCCCATCAGGCGCGCGCACTCTCTGGGCGTCAGCCTGCGCGGACGGTATCGCTGATTGTGCGGATCATCAAAATCCTTTTCACCCAGCGCCATATCCCAACCGCGGTCGATCAAGATCTCCGCCCCATCTTTATAGTAACGCGCCGATAATGTGCGCGTTACGCAATCGGGATTGCCGGGATACACCATGCCATAGCCAAATCCATTGCCCCGTGCCTGATGCTTTTTCGCATAGCGATACAGATATTTCCACAGCACTGGCGTGAGCACATATTTTGCGTCGACGGTCGGCTCAAGTAGCTCCGCCAGCGTCGTACGCCGCTGAGGATAGCGGGAGACAATATCGCGCAACGTGAAGTCTGATTTCAGATTCAGATCGCGGCGAAAGCCGACGAGCACAATACGTTCGCGATGCTGAGGCAAAAAATGTTGCCCATCGATAATTTTCGGATCGTCCGGCCCGTTATCGTGTGCATCAGCCACGTCATAACCCAGCTCATCCAGCGTTTGCATAATGATGCGGAACGTTTTCCCCTGATCGTGACTCTTCAGGTTTTTGACGTTTTCGAGCACAAATATTGCCGGCCGACGCGCATCAATGATGCGCACCACGTCAAAAAAAAGTGTGCCTTGCGTATCGCAGGCGAAGCCATGAGCCCGCCCTAACGCGTTTTTCTTTGATACACCGGCCAGAGAGAATGGCTGACAAGGAAATCCCGCCAGCAGCACGTCATGCTGCGGAACATGCTGGCGGATATGTTCCGCCGCCTGCTGGTCGCTCACCCCATCATGATGACTGAGGGTGATATCGCGAATATCTTCATTAAAATGGTGCTGGTGAGGATTACAGTAGTGATTCGCTTTGTAGGTGCGCACCGCATGCTTGTTCCACTCACTGGTAAACACGCACTGCCCGCCAATCGCCTCAAAGCCGCGACGAATGCCGCCAATACCGGCAAAAAGATCGATAAAGCGAAAAGCATAATGTGGATGATGCGCAGGCGGCCTCGGCAGCAAGTCGTTCAGATGAGCCAACTCACCGTCGCTGAGGCGATGCCACGTTTCATTGGCAACCACTCGCTTGAAGATGGCCGGACTCCAGCGGTTCTCGCCAACACCATTCAGATGAGCAACCAGCGTTTTCACGTCATATATTTCAAGCAACTTAGCCAAAATCACCTGTGCGGCGGCCTCGTTATCATCTGTCATCGGGTTCATGGAACCTGCTACTGAATAATTATCCTGCATACATTTAACCGGCCGAAATGGATAGCTGACAGGTTAACATAAATTAGCGCGGTTGACGTTGCGGCTGTACTGGCGACTAACGCAGCTTAAAGGGTTGAATCGCGTCAAGATCCAGCATTTCATATTCTCCTTTTAACTCCGCACTCAGCTTCGCCATGTACGTCAGTAAGAAGTCAGCATTATGTTGCGCCAAATGCCGACCGTGTTCAGTTTGCATCGTCAGCGGCAGCGTCAACAATTTGGTCTGGAAGTGATCGAGTGCGTACTGTTTATCATCAAGGCTACGCTGTCGGGCAAACGGATCTTCCGCATCAAACAGCGCCACGCCTAACGCGCCGGACACGGCAAATACCCGTGCTAAACCAATTGCGCCCAACGCCTCAAGCCGGTCAGCATCCTGCACGATTTTGGCTTCAAGGGTTTCTGGTACGATTTTGGCGCTGAAACTGTGCGCCTCAATAGCATGGCACACGGCAGGTAATCGTTGTTGTGGAAAATCAGGGAAATCACGCATCAAAACGCGACGCGTTTCCTGGGCTGCCAGTACCGACGAACGATGACGATCGGGATGGTTCTTCGGCAAACTGACGAGATCGTGGAAGTAGCACGCCGTCAGCACCACCAGCCAGTCTACGGTCACATCCATGCTCAACTTTTGTGACGTCATCCAGACGCGACGAAAATGAAAGATGTCATGGGCAGCGTCGTGCCCGAAATGATTGTCACGTAACCAGGCTTCAAATTTCGACTGCCAGTACTGTAGTTCCATACTCTCGCTCTTCGCAGAAAGAAAACCACCTTAGCAACAATTCTCATGTCAGACTACCGTCGACGCTTTTTTATCATCAATACATATTATTCACTTAATAATTATTATCCTCACGAATATATAAATCCATTATTCAAAACAAGCAGTTCAATTATAATACCGCATTCAAAATAAATAACGAATATCAATAATATACATTTAACAAGATAGAATGATAAAAATCATAACTATATGATAAAAATACATTTATATAGATAATGCCAATTCAAATGACATGCGATTTTAATTATATAAAAGCAATGATGAAACATTTTGAAATATCTTAAATACATTTGTTACATATTATATTTAAAATTAAATGAACTTCATAGATAGTATTCAAATGTAGTCTTTCAGATAGTGTTACACATTCATTTTAATTATTATATAAAGGGAATACATAATGAAAAGAAAAGTACTGGCACTGCTTCTCCCTGCCTTATTAGCTGCAAGCGCAGCAAATGCGGCTGAAATTTATAATAAGAATGGCAATAAACTGGATCTGTACGGTAAAGTTGCTGCTCTGCGTTATTTCTCTGACGACGCAGGCAGCGACGGCGATCAGACCTATGCACGTCTGGGTTTCAAAGGCGAAACGCAAATCAACGATATTCTAACTGGCTATGGTCAGTGGGAATATAACATTCAAGCCAACGGCACCGATGGTGACAAAGGCGATTCATGGACTCGTCTGGCTTTCGCGGGCTTTGGATTTGGTGAGAACGGTACCTTTGATTACGGTCGTAACTATGGCGTCGTCTATGACGTAGAAGCCTGGACCGATATGCTGCCGGAATTTGGGGGTGATACTTATGCCCAGACCGACGTCTATATGACCGGTCGTACCAACGGTGTTGCTACCTACCGTAATAAAGGCTTCTTTGGTCAGGTTGATGGTCTGAACTTTGCCTTGCAGTACCAGGGTAACAACGAAGGTAGCAGCGCAAATCAAGAAGGTTCTGGTAATAGTAAAGGTAGAAAACTGGCGAAAGAAAATGGCGACGGTTTCGGTATGTCTACCTCCTATGACTTCGACTTCGGTTTGAGCCTGGGTGCCGCATACTCCAGCTCTGACCGTACCAATGACCAGGTTTCCCGTGGCCGTGGCGATAGTACTCATGTCAATAGCTACGCTGGCGGTGAAACAGCAGATGCCTGGACCGTTGGCGCTAAATATGATGCCTACAACGTTTACCTGGCAGCCATGTATTCTGAAACTCGCAATATGACCTATTACGGTTCAGGTGATGGACTTGCTGGCGGTATCGCTAATAAAACGCAAAACTTTGAAGCGACCGCTCAATATCAGTTTGATTTTGGTCTGCGCCCAGCAGTTTCTTTCCTGATGTCTAAAGGCGTTGATTTAGGTGGCTGGGAATACGACGGCAATGGCAATCCACGCTACACCGACAAAGATCTGGTTAAATATGTTGATGTGGGGATGACTTACTACTTCAATAAAAACATGTCCACCTATGTTGATTATAAAATCAACCTGCTGGACGAAGACGACAACTTCTATGAAAGCAATGGTATTGCGACAGATGACATCGTTGCCGTTGGTTTAGTCTATCAGTTCTAATTGATGCACAAACAGGCAAGCCCGCTTTTTATAAAGCGGGCTTTTTCTTTATACGAAGCGTATTTTTTACCACACGGGCATTACAACGATAAACTTGTGAGGATACTCAAAGAAAAAGACATCCATGAGAACTGTCGTTGAAAGCAAGGCGTGCAATTGCTTGAAATGACGCGTGAAGACTATCTCGCCCTGCTCTCTGAATACGCTGAACGCGACATTCCATACGATCCAGACCCATCGGACGTTTCAACGTGGCACCTGCCATCAAAGTTCTGCTGCTGAGTGAACGTGATGAACAACTGCACCTTGACCCTGTACTTTGGGGATACGCCCGAGGTGGTGGTATAAACCGCTGCTAATTAACGCACGGTCTGAAACAGTGGCCGACAAAGGACTGGTAGATATTTACGACAGACAACCGTTGGTAGTGCTACCGGAAGCCGCGCGCGAATGGATGAGGCAGGATCTTGGAGGGAAAGAAGCAGCGGAAATTGCAGTTGACGGTGTCGTGCCGGCTGATAAATTTATATGGCACGCCGTAACGCGTGCCGTCGGAAATGTGAAAAATCAGGGGGCAGATTAAATTAAGCCTGTTACTTAACCCGGAGCAGGTCTTCATCGCGGGTGGTATATCGGGGTGACTGCATCTCTCTTTTAATTGCCCACTGTTGCTGGGTACCCTGACCGGCGAAATAAAGCGCTCCCCTTACTTCCTTTGCATTCATATGATCCAAAATCTCCATCAGCTTCTCGCTCCCCCTTGACATGAAAGAAAAAGCCTGCCTTTGACTTGTCGGTATTTTTACTGTCAGGCATGTTGCAAAACCTCCCCTTATCAAATACATTATTTGTAACAATAGTACAACAAACATCACAAAGTGGTAGGTATAACACAATCTGAATTTCGTCATGAAAGAGAAGGTCCACAAGAAAAACTAAACTCCTTTATTAAGGCATAGACACAGATCAAAATATCGTAGCTAAGCGTAAGTTAAAGTTACAAAAATAATTCAACAAAACATAATGTTACTTAAAGGAAATTTATGATTAAATACATTATCGCCTTAAAATTCGTAATATTCGGGCGTTCACAAGAACTATTCTATTATTGGAAGAGTGAGATTATAAGGAGACCGTATTTTTCAATCATAAGATTACTACGCGAGAAGAAATTAAGACACAGAAACTTCCTTTTTTGGTGGCGCCTAGCCAATGAAATGTACAAAAATGGTGGGAAATACCAAAAAAGAGCAGCAATAAAGCTGAATAACAAGATAATTGAGAGATTTGGCTGTGAAATAGGATTGGGTGCAAATATAGGCAAAGGTTTATTGATCCCGCACCATTCAGGCATCGTTATTCACGGCTCTGTTGACATTGGGGATAATTTTATTATCAGACAAAACTGCGTAATAGGACAAATAGACAAGGATTGCAAATCTTTAAGGTTAACAATTGGTAATAATGTTGACATAGGTGCAAATACATGCATCATTGGTCTTTCTGTGAAAATTGGTGACAATGTCAAAATTGGTGCAATGTCATTTATTAAATCTAATATTCCATCTAACTGCACCTACGTCACAGAAAAAAAATCACGAATTATAGTTTCCCCCTCCTCATAGAGGGGGTATTAATATTTGTTTAAACAAACGTTCAGATGTAATGACATTTTCTAAATTATGGATGTTATTCACCAGCAACCCAGCTTTTGCTGAACTGGCTCCACGGACGCAGACTGATTACAGGTCGTATGAAAAAACCTGTCCCAGTGTTCGGGAATATGCGAGCAGATGACATTAAAATTGAGATGGTCAGGATCTATATGGATAAACGTGGCCAACGCAGTATGAACCAGGCAAACCAGGAATTCGGCGGGATATCGCGTGTTTTCTCATGGGGATATGAACGAGGGTATGTGAAAGGAAATCCGTACAAGGGAGTGCGCAAGTTCTCTTTAAAAGCCCGTGATGTGTACGTGACAGACGAAGAATATCAGGCAATTTATGAAGAAACTGCGCCAGCTCTTCGGGTTGGAATGGAAATGTCTTACTTATGTGCAGCTCGCGTATCGGATGTTCTTTCACTCAAATGGTCGCAAGTAAGCGAGGAAGGCATTTTTATTCAGCAAGGAAATACCGGGACTAAGCAAATAAAGGTCTGGACCGAACGGCTTCATAACACCATCGAACTTGCAAAGACTTTGGACGGACGGGAAACGGTCATCTGTAGCAGGAAAAAAACCAGATAGAAAACTGCCGTGTACTTTTCATGATCTCAAAGCCAAGGGAATATCGGATTACGAAGGCTCGACTAAGGACAAGCAACTATTCTCAGGTCACAAAACTGAAAGCCAGGTTGTGGTTTATGACAGAAAAGTGAAAATTTCTCCCACACTGGATCTTCCAGTATTGGGCAAATCAGAAGATGATGATGGCGAGTTTTATACCAAGTGAATATACCAACACTATACCAAGTGTGACATGAGTCGTTGAAAGGAAGTGTGCTAAGTGTTTGAATAGTGGCGGAGAGAGGGGGATTTGAACCCCCGGTAGAGTTACCCCTACTCCGGTTTTCGAGACCGGTCCATTCAGCCGCTCTGGCATCTCTCCGTTTTGGCGGTTGCCATGATGCCAGGTAATTTGGCATTTTAACAGACCCAGTTCCGTCAATTTCGTTCAAGTGACGAGTTTGCGAGCAAAACGATGATTAAGTGGCCCTGGAAAGAACAAGAAGCAACCCGGAGTGACGATTGGCCGTGGGACGACGCCCTGGCTATTCCCCTTTTGGTGAATCTCACCGAGCAAGAACAAGCCAGACTTATTGCCCTGGCCGAGCGCTTTTTACAACAAAAAAGGTTAGTCGCTCTTCAGGGGTTTGAGCTGGACCCGCTAAAAAGTGCGCGCATTGCTCTGCTATTCTGTTTACCTGTTCTGGAAATGGGGATTGAGTGGCTCGACGGGTTTCATGAAGTTCTCATCTACCCTGCCCCATTTGTCGTAGACGATGAATGGGAAGACGATATTGGGCTGGTGCATAATCAACGCGTGGTACAGTCCGGGCAGAGTTGGCAACAAGGCCCGATAATCCTCAACTGGCTGGATATTCAGGATTCCTTTGATGCCTCCGGCTTTAATCTGATCATCCATGAAGTGGCGCACAAGCTTGATATGCGTAATGGCGATCGTGCCAGCGGTATTCCGGCGATTCCCCTGCGCGATATAGCCGGTTGGGAACACGACCTGCATGCTGCAATGAACAATATTCAGGATGAGATCGATCTGGTTGGAGAAACTGCGTGCAGTATAGATGCCTACGCAGCGACTGATCCTGCTGAATGCTTTGCCGTGCTATCCGAGTATTTTTTCAGTGCTCCTGAATTATTTGCTCCGCGTTTTCCTGCCTTATGGCAGCGTTTCATCCAGTTTTATCGCCAGAACCCCATGGAGCGGTTACGCGATACCCGGGGAGACGACGATTATCGCTCACCAAACACGCATTAACACTGAATTTGAAGATTAATTAACCAATTGAAATGACGCGCTAATTTTACTGTTGACACCTCATGATGAGGTCAGTAATATGCGCCTCGTTCACACGATTCCTCTGTAGTTCAGTCGGTAGAACGGCGGACTGTTAATCCGTATGTCACTGGTTCGAGTCCAGTCAGAGGAGCCAAATTTAAGAAGCCCGCTTAAGGAAACTTAAGCGGGCTTTTTGCTTTTAACGTCTGTGTAAAAGCTGCCTCTATAAGCGCTCAGTCTGCCATAACTCCCCATTCCATGCCGCATCACATCGTTGATTAAAGTTGTGTAAATGTAAATCGTTTAAACTTTGCAATTATTGTAAGTGCTAGTGATTATCATTTATTGTACGCGAGCCAAAAGAACGAGCCCCGACTCGGTTCACTGTATGTTCCAATTACTCTGGGATAAAAACGATGAATGCTCTGACTCGCACCGGATTGCGCCGTATCACGCTTGCCTCTGCCCTCCTCTTCTCTGTCAGCCTGCCGGCTTTCGCTCAGGAAACGTTAACGCTTTACACCACCCGTGAACCGGGCCTGATCCAGCCTTTACTTGATAGCTGGACTAAAACCAGCGGTATCAAAGTAAGTACGGTCTATATCAAAGACGGTATGCTTGAGCGTGTTAAGGCTGAAGGCAAAAACTCCCCTGCCGACCTGCTGATGACCGTCGATGCCGGAAATCTCATCGATTTAGTTGAAGCCGGCGTCACCCAGCCGGTAGAGTCAGAAGCGCTGAAAGCCGCCATTCCGGCGAATCTGCGCGGCGCGGATAATCAGTGGTTTGCGCTTTCTATGCGCGCCCGCGTACTGTATGCCGAGAAGTCGCTGCCAATCGATAACTGGCATTACGAACAGCTCGCCAGCCCAGAATACAAAGGTAAAGTTTGTATTCGTTCCGGTCAGCACCCCTACAACACGGCGCTGATCGCCGCGATGATTGCCCATCATGGTGAAGCCAAAACCGAAGAATGGCTGCGCGGCGTGAAGGCTAACCTGGCGCGTAAAGCCACCGGCGGCGATCGCGATGTTGCCCGCGATATCCTCGGTGGAATTTGTGATATCGGCCTGGCAAACTCCTATTATGTCGGCCATATGAAAAACGCCAAAGAAGGCAGCGATGCTCGTCAGTGGGGCGATGCCATTAAAGTCGTTAAACCAACCTTTGAAAATGGCGGTACGCACGTCAACATCAGCGGCGCTGCCGTTGCCCGCTATGCGCCAAATAAAGCCGATGCCGTTAAGCTGATGGAATATCTGGTTTCCGCGCCTGCCCAGCAGCAGTATGCGAAAGCGAACTTTGAATATCCAGTACTGAAAGGCGTAACGCTTGACCCGGTCATTAGCGCCACAATCGGTGAAATCGACGTCGATAAAACGCCGCTCACCGAGATCGTGAAGTATCGTAAACAAGCTAGTTTGCTGGTAGATAAAGTTGGATTCGATCAATAAACCGCTGCAGTTTCCGACGTTACGCGGCCTGGTTTCCGGGCCGCAGTCATTATTAACGCCGTTGCATCTTGGCGCATTGTGCGTCGCGTTTGGCGTCCTGACCCCCATCGTTGCGCTGATCTGGCAGGCCACCCAGGCTGATTTATCCCACTGGGATAATCTTATGACATATGTACTGCCTTCAGCGCTCAAAAACACCGTGCTGTTGCTAGCGGGTGTCGCGATAATGGTTGGCGTCATTGGCGTAGGCAGCGCATGGGCGGTAACGGCATGGGATTTCCCTGGGCGAAAAATTCTCAGTTGGGCGCTGCTGTTGCCGCTGGCAATGCCGACCTACATCGTTGCCTTTGCATGGCTCGATCTGCTGCATCCGATTGGCCCGTTGCAAACCTTTATCCGTTTTATACTGGGCTTTGACAGCCCGCGACAGTTCCGTCTGCCCGATTTACGTTCCCTTTCCGGCGCAATAATCTTGCTCGGATTAGTACTTTATCCTTACGTGTACCTGACAACCCGCGCCATGTTTATCAGCCAGCCGGCCCATCTGTTGGAAGCTGCCCGTACGCTGGGTTGCAGCACAACCGGGACCTTTTTTCGTGTTGCACTCCCCATGGCACGCCCGGCACTGGCCGTCGGGATCAGTCTGGCGCTGCTGGAGACGCTTAACGATATTGGCGCGTCGGAATTTCTCGGGGTACAAACGTTAACCGTTACCGTATACACCACGTGGATCTCTCGCTCTGATTTATCTGCCGCAGCGCAAATCTCCTGCATGATGCTGATGTTTATATTCTTTATTCTGACGCTGGAATTTTATGGCCGCAGAAAACAGGGATTCAGCAGCCGTAGCCTGCGGGAAATTCAACCCACCCGCGTGCAAGGCTGGCGTGGCTGGCTACTCGGTGTCGTTATTTCGCTGCCAGTTGTGCTGGGCTTTCTGGCCCCGGTGCTGTTTTTAATCTGGGAAAGCGCCAAACGTATAGGTGACGAGAGCCCTATATCCTCCTCGTTACTGGCTGCATTACAAAATACGTTATCACTGGCCGCGGGAACCACGTTGGTGGTGGTTTGCGTCAGTATGTTGGTGGCCTGGAGCGCGCGGCATAGCGCCGCAGACAACGCGATGCCAGGATTTCGCCGTGGTGTAATGCGTCTGGCTTCTTTAGGCTACGCGGTTCCCGGTACAATTCTGGCGATTGGTTTTTTAACCCCCGCCATGGCAGTCGACCGCTGGCTGGCAGATTTACTGGATGTTCGCGGCCTGCCGCTGATGTCTGCCGGGATCCTGCTGGTAATTTGTTGTGCCATGCGTTTCCAGGCGATTGCTATCGGCGCACTGGATTCCGGCCTGGGCCGCATTCCGCCTTCGCTGGAGCAGGCTTCTCGTCTGTTGGGTGAGAATGGTGCCGGCACATTTGCACGGGTTCATTTCCCATTGCTGCGCCCGGCGTTAGTGAGTAGCGCCCTGCTGGTTTTTGCCGATGCCATGAAAGAACTGCCAACAACGTTGCTGTTGCGCCCGGTAAACTTCGAAACGCTGGCTACGTTGCTGTATGCAGAAGCCGCCCGTGGAACCTATGAAGAAGGTGCTATCGCCGCGCTAATGATTGTTTTAGCTGGCACGCTACCGGTTATTTTGTTGGTGCGTCACCAGATGACTCGCCGTGGTTAAGAGAGTAACAATGTCAGAAATTGCATTACGACTCCAGGATGTGCATGTTGCCTACGGCAACAGTCAGCAATCGGTGCTGAGCGGGTTTTCAATGTCGGTACGTAAAGGAGAGATCGCCTGTCTACTGGGCGCTTCAGGTTGCGGAAAAACCACAGTGTTACGTGCAGTTGCCGGATTTGAACGGCTGCGAAGCGGAGAGATCTATGTGTCGCAGCGCCGCGTTGCCGGTTCCGGTGTTCATCTGCCGCCGGAAAAACGGCATGTCGGCATGGTCTTTCAGGAATATGCGTTATTCCCTCACCTGACGGCGCAACAAAATGTGGCCTTTGGGTTACGACGTATGCCGCGTGAGCAGCAGCAGGTCCGGGTGGCGGAACTGTTAAAAATGGTGGAGTTGCACAGTCATGCCAGCCGTTATCCGCATGAACTGTCCGGCGGTCAACAGCAGCGTATCGCTCTTGCGCGCGCGCTGGCGCCGCATCCGGAAATCCTGCTGCTCGATGAGCCTTTCTCCAGCCTTGATAAGCGCACGCGTGAGCGTCTTGGCAACGAGGTGCGGGATATTTTGCGTGCCGCCGGGCAAACGGCACTGCTGGTTACACACAGCGAACACGAGGCGCAGCTAATGGCAGACCATATTGGCGTGGTAAAAATGGGCCAGTATCAAATTAAAAAAGCGCCCCACTCAGGCTAAGGGTCACAGGGTCGCCTTGAAAATTAGTAATGGGTCTGAGTCAGACTGATATTCACCGGCATGCCGGAGCGTCTTTCCAGTGCCTGATTTCCGCGACTCATATCCACGTCATTCCCGCTGATGAAGGTACGCAGCGCGGGGGTGACTGGCAAGGGAACTTTTCTGTCAGACTCGTATTCCGACCGGTTTCGTGACAGTGGTTCATGCACTTCCACCCAGCGACTACCGTCCGGCTCTACGCTGTATTTCACCGGTCGGTCTATCAGTTGCACACGCGTCCCTACCGGTACGGTATCAAACAGATATTTAATGTCGTCATTACGCAAACGGATACACCCCTGACTTACCCGCAGACCAATACCGAAATTCGCATTTGTGCCATGAATGGCATAAAGCCTGCCGATATAAATCGCATACAGTCCCATCGGGTTATCTGGCCCGGCAGGAACAAACGCCGGCAGGCTTTCCCCACGTGCTGCGTATTCGCGCCGGGTATTCGGCGTAGGCGTCCAGCTTGGTGCTTCCTGCTTACGTTCTACCGCCGTCACCCAGTTACGCGGCGTTTCTCTGCCCGCCTGGCCAATGCCAATGGGTAAAACCTCAACCGTATTGCTGCCAGCGGGATAATAGTAAAGGCGCATTTCTGCGACGTTGATTACGATCCCCTCGCGTACAGTATCCGGTAATATCAGTTGCTGTGGCACAACCAGCGTAGAGCCAGACTTAGGCAGAAAAACATCCACGCCGGGATTGGCCTCCAGCATATTGCTCAACCCCTGTCCGTACTGCGCGGCAAAAGCTTCCAACGGCTGAGTGTTTCCTGAAGGTACCGTAATGGTCAAAGGGCTCCCCACCAGGCGACTGCCTTCAGGCGGGAGCGGATAACTCACCGCCTGCGCGCTCTGACTCACGAGCAGCATAATGAGTGAACAAAGCAGTTTTACACGACGCATCTTTTTCCTTTCCTTCGCCGCAGCAGATATCCGTTAATTATAGCTTTTATTATCTGTTTTAGTGGGTTACGCCTAAAATCCGCATAAAAAAACCCGCCATAAGGCGGGGTCAGGAACTCACGTAACTATGCTTCCTTACCATCCGGAAGCACAATGTTACTGGCGGCAAGCTGCCCCATGTTGTTGTACATTGCACAGGCGGCTTCAACAATCGGCATCGCCAGCGCGGCCCCGCTGCCTTCGCCCAAACGCATCCCCATATTGAGATACGGCTCCAGTTCAAGATGCGCCAGCGCGGTGCGAGCCCCCTTCTCGGCGGAGAAATGTGACGGGATCAGGTAAGGTTTAATCTGCGGCGCAATCTGGCAGGCTGCCAGCGCAGCGGAATAAGAGAGAAAACCGTCCAGCACGACCGGCAGGCCGCAGGAGGCCGCCCCCAACATCACCCCCGCCATGCCGACCAGATCAAACCCGCCTACCTTAGCCAGCACATCGATACCGTCATTACGATCCGGTTGATTGACGGCAATTGCTCGCCGCACAACATCGACTTTATTGCCTACTCTTGAAAGCGGCAGGTTAGCGCCGATGCCTACTACATCCTCGGCATCGCTGCCGGTCAGCACGCTGACGATTGCCGCCGCTGGCGTCGTATTTGCCATACCAAGTTCACCGACGCCAAACAGCGTTACGCCATCTTTGGCCAGCTCATGGGTATAGCGAATAACCTCCAGCAGCAGCTCCTCGGCCTGCGAACGACTCATCGCCGGGCCTTGTGCAATATTGCCGCAGCCGCGCGCCACGCGCATATTCACCACGCCAGGGATAAGCTCAGCATCGATGCCGACATCAATCACATGTACCTTTGCCCCCGCCTGAGCGGCCAGCACACAAACGCCTGTCGTCCCACGCGTCATATTAGCAGCCTGAATAGCCGTGACGATTTTAGGCGAAACGGCAACCCCTTCATCCCATACACCGTGATCGGCGCACATCACCAGCATCGCTTTGCCATTCACATGTGGTACGCCCTTCAGACCCGGCATTCCGGCCAGTTGCACGGCGAGCGACTCGAGCCGACCAAGACTTCCCGGCGGTTTAAGCAAGCCATCGACATGCTGCTGTGCACGCAGCATCGCAGCACTATCAGGTGAAGGGATTGCGTGGAGTAAAGAGGTTAAAGTCTGCATAAGGGTTCCAGTATGTTGGCTGACTCAGAGCAGAGCCAGCAGGAAAATCAACTCGCCAAGTTCAATGGCTGCGCCCAGCGTATCGCCGGTCTGCCCACCCAACGTGCGTTTTAATAACTGCCCAAGAATAAAAATCGCCACCATCGTAACAACCAGCGCCGCCACGCCGCGCATGCCCGGAAGAAGCACGGCAGCCAGGATCGCTGCAAATCCCAACGTGACGCAGGTTTGACGCCCGGTGACTTTACCGATAAAGACGTTGCCCAGCCCTTCTTCGCGGGCGTAGCGATGTCGATACATCAGCAAAACAGCGGTACCCCGCCCGGCGACACAAGCGGCTGCAAGCGCCGCCAGCATCGGCGTGCCCCGCAAAGCCAGTTCGCTCACCACCAGCACTTTTGCCAGCAACACGAAAATTAACGCCAGTCCACCGTGAGTCCCCAGCCGGCTGTCACGCATGATTTCCAGCATCCGCTCGCGTCGACGGGCCGAAAAAATACCGTCACAGGTATCCGCCAGACCGTCGAGATGAAATCCCCCGGTCAATAACGCCAGCGTGAGGACTGCAAACAGGGCCGCCAACGGCACCCCACACCAGGGCTGCAGCGCCATAAAGACCAGCCCCGTCAGCCCTCCCAGCACCACGCCAATTAGCGGGAACATCACAATGCCACGTGAATAGTGCTCGAAATCCAGTCCTTGCGACCAGCGAGCAGGAACGGGCAAGCGACTAATAAAAGAGAGCATTGCCCAGAACAACTTACTCATTTAATTTTGACTCCAATTCCTGATACCACCAGCCAGACCTCATCAGCCGCCGCCGCCAGTCGCTGGTTCACACGTCCTGCAATATCGCGAAAATGCCGTGCCAGACGGTTCTCCGGAACAATCCCCATTCCGACTTCGTTAGTGACCAGCACAACCCTGGCCGGACAGCGCTGACAGGCCGCAATCAGCGAACGAATTTCATCCTCAATAGATTGCTCCATCGCCGCGTAATCCCAGCTATCCGGGTCGCTATCACCGCCCAGCGCAAACAGCAGGTTGGTCACCATCGTGGTGATGCACTCCAGCAGAATAGCTTCTTGTGGATCGTTTGCTGCCGTAATCAGTTCATCGAGATGTTGCCAGCGTTCGGCTGTCCGCCAGTGCGCAGGACGTCCGTCACGATGATGCTGAATTCGCGCAGCCATCTCCTCATCAAAAATCTGCGAAGTCGCGATATACAAAACGTTTGGAGAGTCTGCGATCAGCGCTTCCGCATGCCGACTCTTGCCGCTTCGCGCGCCGCCAGTCACCAGAATCATCATACTGGCTCCCGGTGTTGCTGCATGATGGTATAAATTTTCTCAATATCGATGTGTTGCCGCATCGCATCCGCCAGCAGATCAAACTGCTGCGATTTATATTGCGCGTAATGGAAGGTGGAATCCAGCGGCGCTAACCCTTTACGTTCTCGCAGGCCATTAACCAGCGCACGGGTAAATTCATCGCTGTCGAACAGACCGTGAAGATAGGTGCCGAACGCCAGGCCATCGGCAGTGACCGCGCCATCAGCCACGTTACCGCCGTCTTTACGCAGCGTCATCACCGACCGGCATTCCTCGGTTAATGCCGTTTCGCCCATATGGATTTCATAACCGCGAACGGATAATCCCGCGGTACCCGCCAGCCAGTCCGGCAGCGAGGAGGACATTTGTCCCTCAACCAGGGTCGTGGTTTTATGCTGGGCAAAATGCGTTACGGTATCGAGCAAGCCCAGACCCGGCAACGTACCGAGTCCTGACTCAACTTCATCAATGATGGTTTCGCCGAGCATTTGATAGCCACCGCAAATCCCCACTACGGGTACGTTATTACGATGTAATTGCACCACGCCATGCGCCATCCCGCTTTCACGCAGCCACACCAGATCGCCCAGGGTGTTTTTGCTGCCGGGCAGAATCACCAGATCGGCCCCCGCCAACTCTTCAGGCTGGCGAACATAGCGCACGCGCACATCCGGCTGTGCGGCAAGCGCATTGAAATCAGTAAAGTTAGAAATGTGTGGTATCTGAACAACGGCGATATCGATGTCGCGTTTGTCTGTGCGCAAATATTTGCCCTTTTGCAGCGCAACGCCATCTTCATCTTCCAGATCAACGTCCAGCCATGGCATGACGCCCAGGACCGGAACGCCGGTCAGCGCTTCAATTTGCTCAATCCCGGAATACAGCAACGCCACATCACCGCGAAACTTATTGATGATCACCCCTTTTACCCTGGCGCGTTCATGGTCGTGCAGTAGCGCCAGCGTGCCGTAAATGGAGGCAAACACCCCGCCGCGGTCGATATCCGCCACCAGAACGACAGGGCACTGCGCCATTTCAGCCATACCCATATTGACGATATCGCGATCGCGCAGGTTAATCTCAGCCGGGCTTCCCGCCCCTTCCAGTACCAGCACATCGAACTCCTGCGCCAGACTGTTATAAACAGACAGGATTTGATCCCGTAGTTTCGGTTTGTACTCGTGGTAGCTCACCGCATCCATATCGGTTGCCACTTTGCCCATCAGCACAACCTGCGCTTTACGATCGCTGGTCGGCTTAAGCAGCACCGGATTCATACGCACATCTGGCGTAATACCGGCGGCCTCAGCCTGAAAAATTTGCGCGCGGCCCATCTCTTTGCCCTCTGGCGTAATGCCAGAGTTCAGCGCCATGTTCTGCGATTTGAACGGTGCGGTACGCAGTCCATCCTGATAAAAAATTCGACACAGACCGGCGACCAACACGCTTTTACCTACATCAGATGCCGTTCCCTGCAACATTATTGCCTGCGTCATGACGCCTCCTTCAGTGCGTTCTCTCGCATACAGCTAAAAAATTCAGCCTCTGTTTTACACAGCGGGAAGCCCAGCTCGGTATGCAGCTTCACCAGCCAGGGCTGAGTTAATCCCGCTTGTTCAATAAGATCCGTCCGGGCAAACACATCACCCGGCGAGCCGTGCGTTAGCACTTCACCCCGGCGTAAAACGTACACTGCATCGCTGACTTCATAGATAAGATCGATATCATGGCTGGAGATAACCACGTGGTTTCCTTGCGCTACGATGCGTTTGATTATCTCAATCATCTGCGTGCGACCTGATGGGTCAAGGCCCGCAGTAGGCTCATCCAGTAGCAAATACTGCGCCTGCAACACCAACGCCCCGGCAATCGCCACACGTTTTTTTTGCCCGTGGCTTAAACACTGAATAGGCTGATGGCGAAAATGCTGGGCATCGACCAGCGTGAGCGCATCATCCACCCGGCGGGAGATTTCAGTCTCATCCACCCCAAGGTTGCGCAGGCTGAAGGCAATATCGCTGTCGATATCGGTATAAAAAATTTGCTGATCGGGATCCTGAAATACGGTTGCCACCTGCTGACGCAGCGCCAGCAGGCCGCGCTTGCTGTAATCCAGCGGTTTGCCTTGCCACATCACCGCGCCTTCCTGCGGGCGCAGTAAACCACTCAGGTTCATAAACAGCGTGGATTTCCCGCAGCCATTAGCACCTACCAGCCCGGTGACGGCATGCGTTGAAAAGTCCAGCGTTAGCCCTTTGAGGATTGGGTCATCCTGATAGCGAAACCAAAGCGCTGAAGTGGCAAGCATACTTTTCCTTACAGGTGAAAATCACCCTGATACAGTTTGATATCCAGTGTGGTGGTCATTTGCTGGTAGCGGATCAACACGCGGGTAAACAGCAATCCCACCAGCATCGCCAGCGAGCGATAGCCCAACGGCAAGCTACGATAACCAAAACGTAGCGTTTGTGCGCGATGAATAGCCAGCGCCTCGTCTAACAGGATAAAAATAAAGCGCCAGGTTAGCAGGATCTGCTCAGTGAGCAGGCGAGGAACGTGCGCGCGTTTGAGTAAGATAATTAATTGCGGAAACGGCAGATTCAGGACCAGCCAGAACGTCGCCGCCAGCGCAGCCAGGCTGCGCCAGAAGGTTTCATTGGCGGTGACAAGCCCTGGATCGCTAACGCCTAACCAATAGCTTCCAACGGGGATGCTGGCCAGCAGCGTCTGCGGATCGCGGCTAAAACTAAACAGAATGGTCACGACGCCGACCGTCAGAAAACCAAACGGTAATGCCATCCAGCGACACCAGCGCCAGAAGGAAATGCGCAGCAGCCAGCAGCTCAGCGCGGCAATCAGTAACAGCTCAATACCCTGCCCCAACGGGGGCAGAGTAAACGCCAGAATCATCATCATCAGCCAGAGCAGAAATTTCCGCACGGGTGAGACATGAAACCAGCGGCTTTGATAGCTAAGCCTGTCAAGCCCGGTCATCACGGCGTTGCCTGCCCTTGGTGTAACCCAGAATGTAGAAAATCACGGCTGCGCCCAGCGATCCCTGGAGCGTAAACAGCAGGCTTTCAATCTCACCGCTTGCCGGTTCATACAACGGCTGGAACCACGGCTCATAATGTGGGGCAATTGCCTGAATCTGACTCTCCGCCTCACCGTCTGAGCCGCCGTACTCTCCACCATGGTTGATAAAGAACGGCAGGATCACCAGCGCCACTACCATCCCTAACAAAATCAGCGTCTTTTTCATCGTTAATGTCCTTGAGCGGTAATCAACTGCCGTTTGGTTAACTGGTCATAAATCATTACGGTGAGCAGACCTTCCGCTATCGCAATTGGGATCTGCGTCAGGCAGAAAATCCCCATGAACTTGATGATTGAACCCGTAGCACCAGCGGATGGGTCCGGGAACGCCACGCCCAGTTGCACCGAGGTCACGAAATAGGTGACGAGATCCGCCAGCATCGCGCACAGGAAGACGCAAACATCACGACGCAACCCCGCACGGCAGGCCATTTTCCATACCATGTAACCCACTACCGGGCCAATCACCGCCATCGACATGCCGTTAGCGCCAAGCGTTGTCAAACCACCGTGCGCCAGCAACAGCGCCTGGAACAGCAGGACGATTGCCCCGAGGATTGCCACCACGCCCGGTCCAAACAGGATAACCGCCAGGCCTACCCCGGTAGGGTGCGAACAACTTCCGGTAACAGAAGGAATTTTCAGCGCCGACAGCACAAAAATAAACGCGCCGCACAAAGCCAGTAACACTTTTTGGTGACTATCTTCCTGCACGATTTGGCGCAGCCGCACCAGCCCGTACCACAGGCACGGCAAAAACAGCAGCCACCAGGCCAGCGCCCACATCGGCGGCAAGAAACCTTCCATTATGTGCATGGCGAACGCTTGTTCAGGAACAACCATCAGTAATAGCGCCGCAGCCAACCCGCTGAAAGACAGCTGTTTTAGCTGTTGTTCAAGCTTCATTGTGCATACTCCCACTGTTTATTGACCAGAATGGTCGAGAAATAAGGCAGCGGCTGATCGTCGCTCACCTCATCGAGATGACGCCAGCACTGTTCACCCGGCAGCGTGGCTTCAGACATCATCAATGCACAGCCCAACAAACCCTCTTGTTGCAGCAGCGCTTTGATGCGCGCAAAACGACCGTATACCTTCATCAGCACCAGACTGTCATGCTGCTTTAACGCCTGCTGGATTTCCGCTTCCGGCGCGGTACAGGAGACCACGGCCAGTGACTGTTGCTCCATGGCGAGCGGCGTTTTTGAACGCGCGGCAATCGCAGCGAAAGAGGTCACGCCCGGGACGATTTCTAACCAGTCAGGACAGCCAATACGCTGGAGTAAAAAAACCCAGGTGCTGAACAGCATGGCGTCGCCGAGTGTAATAAAGCCCACCTGCTTACCCGCTTCGACTTCCTGAACTAGCGCGGCCGCAACGTCATCCCATACCGCCTCTTTTTCGGCGCTGTCAGCACTCATAGGAAAATGGCAGCAGCGAACTTCGGTCTGCTCGCCGATATATTCACGTACGATCGACAGCGCCAGACTGTCGCCACCTTTGCGCCCGGCGGGCGCATAGAGAATATCCAGCGTACCCAGCGTGCGTGCGGCCCGCACGGTGATAAGATCGGAAGCGCCTGGTCCGGTGCTTAATGCGTACAGTTTTCCGCTCATGCTGCTTCCTCCAGCGCCACATTAAGCGCCTGTTGTAAATGCGCCACGAACATAGCGCGAACCGCCGGATTCTCACCCAGACCACTGAGCCACGGCGTAGCCGGTATCCCGGCCGCATTGAACAATGTTTTCCAGGAATCCTCTTCGTCAGAGGCCATATCATTGATGGCATGATCGCCAGCAACTAACATCAGCGGCATCAGATGCACCGCCGTCACCCCTTCCTGAGACAAACTTTCAATCAGCACATCGACTTCCGGGTAGCTTTCCACCGCCCCAACCCGCGCCGGGTAGCGCTGTGCCGTCATCATATGGTCGAGGCAGGCATAGGCGGCAAAGGCATGATGGCTGGCACCGTGTCCCATAAACACCACTTTTTCATTTTCGCCAAGCACCGGCATTTGCTGTTGCAGCGCCAGCATCAGCTGGGCGTAATCGTCATGGCTGCTCAGCAGCGGAACACCCAGCGTCAGGCGAGAAAAAAGCGGGCGCATGCTTTGCACTTCGCGGACAATTTTTTCGTATTCATCACCGTTGATAATGTGCAACGACTGAATAGCCACGTCCTGATACCCCTGATCCGCCAGCTTTTGCAGTGCCTGCAGCGGCGTGTCGATCTCAATGCCGTCGCGCTGCTTGAGCTTGCGGATAATCATCCCGGAGGTAAACGCCCGGAACAGGTCGCGGTCAGGGCAACTGGCTGCGAGATCGCTCTCGCAAGCCACAATATTTTTCTCACAGGTGTCGTGATAGCTGGTGCCAAAGCTGACCACCAGAAGCGCCTTTTTCATCTCTAACTCCTTAAGCAGCGGCCAGCCAGCGCGTTAAACGCGCCCCAAAGGCGGCCTGACTTTCCAGTAACTCTTCTCCCGTCACCAACGGTGCCGGACGTGTAATCACGATGCAGGGGATACCAGCATCCAGACAGGGTTGAACTTTTTCCTGATAACCACCTTCCGCACCGGATGCCTTAGTGATCACCACATCAGCCTGACACTGGCGGTAAAACGCAGCGTTGAACTCGGCGCTAAACGGCCCGCACAATGCAAAAATCTCACCGACGCCAAATCCCAGGTCCGCGCATTGCTGAATAACCTCGGGTACAGGCAGGACGCGCGCCAACAGCGTTTTTTCAGGCAACCCTTCGCGCCAGATAGCCAGATCTTTACTGCCGGTCGTCAGCAGCACGCGGTCACCGAAACGGCGCGCAACCTCGCAGGCTTGCTGAATACTCTGTACGGTATAAAGCTGCGGGTGGGTTAAACCGCTTAACTGCTCAGGACGTTGATAGCGGCTCAGCAGTACCCCCGCCGCTTCGCAGGCGTTCATGATGTTGCGGCTCACCACCTCGGCATACGGATGCGAGGCGTCTATCACCCAGCGCGTCCGATTTTCCTGTAGCCAGGCAATCATTTGTTCGCGCTCCAGACGCCCGCAGCGCACCTGACCTTTGATATCTCCCGCCAGCTGCTTCCCCGTTGGAGTCGCAACTGACAGGGTGTAGGCCACATTGGCTGCGTCCAGTTGTTGGCACAGCATGCGCGCATCGCTGGTACCGCCCATGACCAACACATCACCGTAATTCACAGCACATAACCTCGTGGCGTGATCATCAGGCCGTCCTGAACATAGGTTGTTTTGTTGCCAACGATCACAAGGCTGGTCATATCAACCGGTTCAAAGTCCATTTCACCCAGGGTGGTCAACCATTTTTCCTGTTTTTTACGTCCGGCTGACTTCACAATACCCACCGGCGTTTGCGCGCTCTTGCTGGCAGAAAGCAGCTCAAATGCGCGCGCCAGATGTCCTTCGCGACCCCGACTGCGCGGGTTGTAGAAACAGATTACAAAGTCTGCTTCGCCGGCAGCCACTATACGTTTTTCGATAACTGGCCACGGTGTTAACAGATCGCTTAAGCTGATGTGGCAGAAGTCGTGCATCAACGGCGCGCCCAGCAAAGAGGCGGCGGCAATGCTGGCCGTCATTCCTGGGATCAGCCTGACCTCAACGTCCAGCTTTTGCTTGCTGACCAGCTCAAGCACCAGCCCGGCCATACCGTAAATCCCTGCATCACCGCTGCTGATCAGCGCCACATTGTGACCTGCCTGCGCCAGTTCGATCGCCGCCTGGCAGCGTTCAATCTCTTTGCACATCCCGGTTTTGATCACCTGCTTGTCGCCAGTGAACGCTTTTACCAGGTGGGTGTAGGTTTTATAGCCAACGATGATTTCCGCTGCCTGCAATGCTTCAACGGCTTCCATGGTCATCATTGCCTGCGAGCCAGGGCCAATTCCAATTACGCTTAACATCAGTGTGAAACTCCCAAAGTGATAGTGACGCCCTGTTCTCGCAGGGTCTCGCCTAACAGTTTTCCGTGGCTCAGCAGCCAGGCTGCAGGACCGGAAACGCTTCCTGTACCCACCGTTTTGCGAACAAACGATGAGGCCGGAAAACGGTGTTCATGCTCACGCAGCGCGTCAGCAGTAAAGGTTTCGAAAGGAACGCGACAGCACGAAGCCAGTTGGATAAGTCCCTGTTCATCTTTTTTCAGCGTGATACTGCCAATCGCTTTAAGCGCCAGCGGATCGAGCTGCTGGGCTTCGAGTTGCCTGGCAAGCAGCGCGGCCAGCAACGGGAACGGCGTGTCACGACGACAACCAATTCCGGCCACAACACGCTGCGGCACCAGCTTCCAGTGCGGAACAGGCAGATCGGGTAAGTTGGTGCGTAAGGTGATACACACCAGCGCATCCAGTTCAGGAAGCTGATTGAGATCGGTTACCGTGATAAATCCGCGCCGGTCGCAATGACTGACATCCTGCGTCAGTTCATCATCCCACCACAGCCCAACCCGCTTATTACTGACCAGCATCTGATTAACGATCTTCACCGCCGAACGGAAATCACTCATCCGGGCATTCAGTTGAAATGCCAGCGTATCCAGTGCCGCCATATCGTTGACATCCGTCGCCGTGGTGATCACCGGATCGGCGCCCAACATGCCCGCCAGATACCGCGCCAGCGCATTGGCACCACCCGCGTGACCGGAGAGCAGGCTGATGACATGCTGGGCGCGTTCATCAATGACCACCACCGCCGGATCGCAAAATTTGTCGTTGACCAGCGGGGCCAGCACGCGCACCGCAATGCCGGTCGCACCGATAAAAATCAGCGCCGAGTAATTCGCAAACGCTTCGCGGGCGGTATTCGCAAAGCCGTTTTCGAAAGGAATAAATCCCTCCTCCAGCAGCTTTTCACTGGTAAAACAGGTGACCGGCAGCATGGCCGCCAGACGTTTTGCCAGCGTAACACCTCCCGGGGTCAGGCAAAAAAGCGCAATTGACTCAGGCTTTACGGTATTCATGGCTAAAGTCCGCCGCATAGAGTTTGGAGTAGTGATACTCCGAGCCCAGGAAATTACCGACCAGAATAAGGGCCGTTTTACGGATGCCCGCATCACGAACCTTGTCGCCAATATCCGCCAGGGTACCGCGCACAGTCTGGCTTTCCGGCCAGGTTGCCTTGTAGATCACCGCCACGGGCGTGGTCGCCGGATAACCGCCTTCAATCAAACGCTCGGCCACACGATGAATACGCTGAACGGACAGATAAATCGCCATAGATGTCTGGTGACTGGCAAATGACTCCAGCTGTTCGCGCTCCGGCACCGGCGTGCGTCCTTCCAGGCGGGTAATGATCAGGCTCTGTGAGACCTCAGGCACGGTATACTCAACGCCCAGCTCCGCCGCCGCACCAAGGAATGCGCTGACGCCGGGCACCACCTGCCAGTCAATCCCACGTTTGGTCAGTTCCTCGCCCTGCTCGCGCACGGAACCGTACAGCGAAACATCGCCGGTTTGCAGACGCACCACGGTCTTAC
Organism: Citrobacter sp. Cb023; assembly: GCF_030336805.1. Taxonomy (NCBI): domain Bacteria; kingdom Pseudomonadati; phylum Pseudomonadota; class Gammaproteobacteria; order Enterobacterales; family Enterobacteriaceae; genus Citrobacter; species Citrobacter sp. Cb023. The sequence goes on from NZ_JAOWCV010000039.1 coordinate 192,533, forward strand.
CCGCTTTCACTCCGGCTTCCATCAGATCAAGGATCTGCTCCAGATGCAGTTCAGCGCTGTCGTGGCATTCAGCACCAGCAGGGCAATATTCCAGCAATTCCGTGTTAATCAGCGAGCCGGCGTAGATAACAACCTGCGCCTGCTGTAGCAACCGGTAACCTTTGAGGGTAATCAGCTCGCGATCGCCAGGACCTGCGCCAACAAACCACACGCTACGGGGATCAAAAATCTCAGACATGGTTTCCTTCCTTCTGACAGGCGATAACAAATACGGGGTTATTCGGTTTGAAATAGTGACCACTGCCAAGCGTGGTAAGCGAGGAAACCTGTAGCTGCAGGCAATCCACTCCCGGTACGCCAAGATGGTCCAGATGTGCCAGCGCGGTGTTGAGGTTTTCCTGGAGGATGAATGTCATCACCAGCCGCCCTGCGGGATGCAATTGACGCATTGACCAGTCAATCAGTTCAGTCAAATGGCCGCCGCTGCCGCCCATGAAAATGGCATCGGCTTTTTCAGCGATGGTCATCGGCGCAACACCGGGAAAAATGTCGATGTTTGCACAGGCAAAATGCTGGCGGTTTTCATCCAACAACCTGAGCGCCGCCGGGTTACGCTCGATTGCCGTCACGCGCAATCCAGGGTATTGCAGCGCGGCTTCTATCGACACGCTGCCGGTTCCCGCGCCAATATCAATCAGGTGACTGGCGCGGTGTAATTCAAGTTTTGAGAGGGCAAGTGCACGTACCGCTTCTTTGGTCATCGGCACTTTCTCTCCACGTAAAAACAGCTCATCTTTCATCAAGGATCACCACTGCATTCATGTCATAGTCGGCGTTAACTTCGTTCACAGGCAGGAAATGGATCCGTTCGTTTTCCATTGCCAGGTTTTCGCCAATCACCATCCAGCGATGTCCCTTGCCTCGTGCAATGAGCTGCTGCGCAATTTCACGCGGGCCGCACTGCGCATCTGTCACCATAGCCACCTTGTTATGTCGCGCCAGTTCATCGAAACAGACGCTGCGACCATGGCTACTGGTCAGCCACATATCGTTCATATCAATACCGGACTGCGCACACAGGTACTGCACCGCGCTAATACCGGGAATAATGCGCACATTTTCAATACCGAAATGCGCCACCATGCGCGTCCCGATGCCGTAAAACAGCGGATCGCCAGATGCCAGCACCACAACGCGTTTCTCCTGGTGCGCGCAAATCCAGTTCAAAAGTTCGAGAATATTGGCGCCGAGAACAAACTGTTCACCGGTAAAATCCGGGAATTGCTGCAAATGTCGCTTTCCACCGACCAGAACATCAGCCGTTGCGACCGCTTCGCGCGCAGCAGGCGTCATCAAATGCAAACCGGCTGGCCCCATCCCTACAACGGTTAACATTGCATCTCCTCAGCAATCTCTGCGACCGGGCGATTACTTCCAAGCACCTGATTATCAAAAGAGAACATGATGGCGTCACAGGTCGGGGGATTTTTGGTAAAGCGCAACGTTTGCAGAACGCGCATACAGATGCGCTTAGCCAGATGGTTGTAAATGTGCTGAAAACCGTATGCTTCTATGTGTTCCATCGCCGCCTCGGTGGTATCGCAGTCGCTGACCAGCGTGAGCAGTTCCAGCGGCGCCCCCAGTAACGCGAGGTGGGCCACCAGCGTTTCCATGCGAGCATCGGCAATATGGCTGTGGGTATGAAAGATCCCCGCCGCAATTTTGACGAGCTTACCAGGGTGTCCCACCAGCACAATTTGTCGGAACCCCAGACGGACGGCTTCTTCAATCATGTAGCCGACAAAATTGCTCATAGTGACCACAACCTGGGTGTCGATCCCCATCTGCTCACGCACAAAACGTTCGCCGTGGTTTCCTGGCACCAGTACGACACGCTCCAGCCCCGCCGCTCGCTTAATTTCCAGCTCCAGCGACAGTGAACGTTTCCAGCTTTCTTCTGACATCGGCGTGACGATCCCAGTCGTACCAATGATCGAAATGCCGCCCAGAATGCCAAGGCGGGAGTTGTAGGTTTTTTGCGCCCGCTCTTCGCCTTCCGGCGCGAAAATTTCAATTTGCGCCCCACGATTCGGACCAATCGCCTCACGAACCGCAGACTCAATGGTCTGGCGAGGTGTGCGATTAATCGCCGAACTGCCCACCGGCAGGCCGATCCCTTTGCGGGTTACCGTGCCAACGCCTTCCCCGCCCTGAAGGGTTATCTCTTTGCTATCGTTTAACGTCACGCGGGCAAAAATCAGCATGCCGTGGGTGGCATCCACATCATCGCCACCGTCTTTGCGGATGGCGGCTATCGCCTGCTGTCCTTCGATATGTGGTGACTCTACGTTCAGACACAGCGTCACACCTGATGGCGTCACGATAGAAACCTGATGGATCAGGTGCTGACGCAATACCATCAGCGCCGCCACTTTTGCCGCCGCCGTCGCGCACGATCCCGTGGTATATCCTTTACGCAGCGCTTTACCGTTGTGCCACACCGGCGTATCGAAGGACTCGCTCATCGCGCCCCCTGCATGTGATAAAGCATGGCGTTGACGATCGCGGCGGCGACGTTACTTCCCCCTTTACGACCTAACGCAGCAATGGCGGGCAGATGGCTTTGGGTCAGTGCATCTTTCGACTCTTCGGCACCGACGAACCCAACCGGTACGCCAACGACACCACTGACGGCCACATCATGCTCAAGCAGGCGGAACAGCGCTGTCGGCGCGTTGCCAAACACAAACAGCTTTTCACCCTCTTCCTTCACCGCAATGTCAACGGCCGCCATTGACCGGGTAATGCCCTGCTCTTTTGCCGTCCGCACGACCCGCGGGTCGCTGATGTAGCAGCGGCATTCGCCACCGAATTTTGCCAGCAGCGTTTTATTAATCCCGGAAAGGGCCATAGTGGTGTCGGTATAAATCACGCTCGAACGGCTAAGCGCCGCACAGAACTGCTCCAGCACATCACTGGAAAACCACAGAATGTCCAGCCAGTCGAAATCCGCTGTCGTGTGAATGACCCGCTTGATAATGGCTTCATGTAACGGGCTGGCAAACTGATAGTCCGGACGGGTTTCACGGATGATCTCGCCAATAATGTCGAAACTTTTGGCCTCAATCGCCTGGGGTTGCTGGATATATTGCATTGTGTTGTCCTCAGGCTACACCGACCAGCAGCCACCGCAGCGCAATAAACAGCGCCAGTGCCAGCATCGATGCCACCCACATCAATCGAATCGTATGGGAAATGTCGTCTACCGAAATGTCGCGTTGTGCATCACCGATCCACGGTTTCTCAACGCGCTCGCCAAAGTAGTCATTAGGACCACCCAGACGAATTCCTAATGCCCCGGCAACGGACGCTTCTGACCACGCGCAGTTGGGGCTGCTGTGGTTGTAGCGATCGCGCCAGCCAATCTGCAAAGCACGCGCGCCGTCCTGGCGACATAAAAATGCCGCTGCGCCCAGCAGCAGCCAACTTAGTCTCGCGGGAATATAATTTGCGACATCGTCCAGACGAGCGCTGACCATACCGATAGCACGGTATTTTTCATGTTTGTAGCCCACCATGGAGTCAAGGGTGTTTACCGCTTTGTAGGCCATCGCCAGAGGCGCACCGCCGAGGAGCAAGAAGAACAGCGGCGCGATGATGCCATCAACGGTGTTCTCAGCCACGGTTTCCACTACGCCGCGGTTGATCTGTTGTGGCTGTAATTGCGAGGTATCGCGTCCCACAATCCATGACAGCTTTTCCCGACTTGCAGCAAGGTTACCGGCACGTAGCGGACGCTCGACATCCTGCGCGGCGTTTGCCAGGCAGCGCCCGGCCAGCACGGTAAAGATCATCCAGACCTCAACCACCCAACCAAGCCAGGGATGAATAGAGTGCGCCAGCGCCAGTACTCCCCAGGACACAGCCCAGGTCAGCCCCACCACCACAATCCACATCACCGCGCCACCGATGCGTAGCGCACGGTCGCTATGGCAGTAACGCCGAACAACTCGCTGCACTGCAGAAATCAGATTGCCAATCCAGCGCACCGGATGCGGCCAGTTCTGCGGATCGCCGATGATAAAATCAAGCAGCCAGGCAACACACCACGCGAGGATGGTCATAGTGCGCTCCTCGCGGCTGCCAGCCAGTGGTTAAGCATCTGCGGACGTTGAGCAAAATGAACGTGTAGATAGCTGGCAAAGGTATTTCCCACCTGCCAGCCGCCGGACCAGGCTTGCAGCGTTTTGCCATCGCGCACTTTGCGACAGTTCATCACCGCGGGGGTTTCAGGGGTAAAATCGGAGTAGTGGAATTCATGTCCGCGCAGCACTTCGCCTTCTGCAGCTAACAACGTCTGCTGCGCGGCCTGCGCTTCGCAGTAGCCAAATCGGGTCAGACGTTTTCCCATTTTGCTGTGACCGGGAATGATATCCGCCATCAGCCAGGTATCACCCTGGCTGTCTTCCAGCGAACTGCCGAGATACATCAGCCCCCCGCACTCGGCATAAATCGCGACACCCTGCTGGTGCGCCGCCCGCAGTTGGTTAAGCATTGCAATATTACGGGCCAACGCCGCAGCATGTAACTCAGGATATCCGCCCCCCAGCCAGATCATCTGACAGTCGGGTAAACAGGTGTCGTGCAACGGGCTAAAACGGACAATCTTAAGCCCCGTGCGCTCCAGTAGCGTAATGTTGTCCGGGTAGTAGAAATTGAACGCTTCGTCATCGGCGATGGCAAGCGTTAGCCCTACCCCGGCGTCTGCGGCGGGCAGCGCTGGCCATTCACCAGCAGGAAGCGTGTCTAACTGGCTTAATCTCAGCAGCGCGTCGATATCAAGGGTTTGCTCCAGCGTCGCGGCAAACGCCTGCCACGGCTGCTGGTTGATAACCGACTCACGCGCGGTAACCAAACCCAGATGACGCTCGGGAAGCGCAACGCCTTCCATACGGGGAACGTAGCCTAAGACGGGTACAGCGCAGTAACGCTCAATTGCAACTTTCAGGAGCTGGTAATGCGTTTCGCTGTTAACCCGGTTAACAATAACGCCGGCAATATTCAGGGTTGGATCAAAATGCTGAAACCCCATTACCGTCGCGGCGATCGAAGTGGAAACGGCTTTGCCATCAACCAGTAGGATAACCGGACAGCCTAACTGTTTGGCCATCGCGGCGGTGCTGCAGTAGTTTGGGTCGGTGCCGTATCCGTCATACAACCCCATAACGCCTTCAATAACGGCGATATCCGCATGTTGCATGTGCTCGCGAAATAAAGCATTCAGGGTGGGGACGGGAAGCATGAAGCTATCAAGATTGCGGGAAGCAGTGCCGCATACCGCGGTATGCCAGCCGGTATCAAGGTAATCGGGGCCTACTTTGCAAGGCTGGACGCGTAAACCGCGTTTTTTCAACAAGCTCAACAGGCCCAGCGTCACCGTGGTTTTACCACAGCCGCTTCCGGTACCTGCAAGAACAAAAGCGTGAAAATTGGCCGCCATACCCTGATCCTGTTCAGGGTGGTAGGGGTGTAAAGATACCCAGTCTCTCGACTGTATGCATCTGAACCACCCACTTCCCACCGAAGTTGTTGGTAGTCACTGACAGGCAGGTCTTCTGGCTTAGCGTCATCCTCACCCGTCCTTCCCAATCTTGCGATCAGTGGTCAATACGGGGTCGTCAGCATCACAGCAGCGGGGGCTGCGGGGGATTCTCACCCCCTTCCCTACCACAAATGTGGCAAACCTGTCAGTTCAAGAGCCTGATTAATTAAGCTCTCTGTTATGAGGTAAATTCACGACCTCATGACAATAATTCAATTTAATATCTTGCCGGGTTCATTCAACCAATTACCTGGCATAAACCCACTTATTCATATGCTCGCATTCTGAATGAAAGTGCCAACAAAGAATAAAGAAAGTCATTCACAGAGACACTGTATCTCATCACAAAAATAAAAACTGGTGCAGTTTATCCCTCTAATACTAATATTTTGTTGCGCTATGACAATTTATTGACTGCTGTCGCTACTTTTCATTTTATAATGACTGGCATAGCGCCCTATATCAAAAATCGGCAATAGCAAAATATTGCCATTTAAGCGGATTCGCCACGTGAAATGACATTTATTTGTTGGCGAAATGCCTGCGGCGTGACCTGATACGTTTGACGAAAAACTTTGCAAAAATAACTGGTTTGCGAAAATCCTAAATTACGCGCAATGCTGGCTATGCTCCAGTCACTGTGGCAAAGCAGCTCTTTTGCACTGGCCATTCGCTGCTGGTTTACCCATGCGTTAAAACCGATACCATGATATTTTTTGAACAATTTGCTGAAATAGTAAGGGCTAAGGTAAACATGAGAGGCGACATCCTCCAGACGCAATTCGTCTGATAAATGCGCATCAATATAACGCAGTGCTTTTTTCATTTTGCTGTCATGAGGATTGGTACTGCGGTTAGCGCGTACCGGCTCTGACTGCTGCGGGTTATCTTTGATAACCACAAAATTAAGTTGTTTCTTAAGGCAATTTTCTACGATGAGCTTCAGCAGATCCGCTGAGGCGATGACTCGCGAATAGTCCATTTCCGGTACATTACGAAACTCGTTGACCAGTTCGGGATCGGCTTGCCAGCGGTCATCTACATTCAGAATATCGACCAAACCAACATCGTTACTTAAGCGTACCTGGCCACAAAGCACAAACCCTACCAGGTGCCCCGCAATGACCAGCGGAATTGAGAAATCGGTAAGTCCGGCGTGACAGCGATAGATGCAGGGTTGATCGGATTTAGAGGCTTCCAGCCCTCCACAGCGATCGCTCATACGACAACGGGTACTGTGCTGAGGATGCTGGCGCATCAACTGGCAAAAAGGGGTGAAATTAAAAAGCTCAGAAATTTCATCACCGTGAATATTGACAACCACAACGGCCAGACTGGTGGCCTGCGCAAAATCCTGTGCGATTTTATTAATGAGTTCTGAGTTCAGGGCACTCGCAGAAATCATGATAAAACCTCTCAGTTAATTTATTGTTATAAATAAAACATATTATTCACATTCGTTTTCACCCTGCCATCCTGAGCATTGATGAAAGTCGTAATTGAACATAACAAAAGTCTCCCATTCTTGGGAGACTTTTTGGGCAGTTCAGGATACCGGATCACGAAAACAGTTTTTACTTTTCAAAAATAAACTTCTTCTGTGAAGCTAGCTCTCATTTTCGTCCAGCTTACACGTATTACACGGTAAATTTTTGCCAATCAAATAACGATAAATTGCTGCACCCGCGCACGCGCCGATGATAGGGGCCACAATCGGTACAATGAAATAAGGGATATCACGCCCACCGGTCATCGCAACATCTCCCCACCCGGCCATCCAGGCAAACAATTTAGGACCAAAATCACGCGCCGGATTCATCGCAAATCCGGTGAGCGGACCGGTGGATGCGCCGATAACAGCAACCAGAATACCAATCAGCAATGGCGCCAACGGACCTTTAGGAACGCCGTTACCGTCGTCAGTCAGCGCCATGATCATCCCCATAAGAATGGAGGTAATCACCACTTCGACCAACGCTGCCTGCCAGACGCTGAGCGCCGCCGCAGGATAAGTACTAAAAATACTGGCAAGGTGCAGGCTTTCCAGACTGCCGCGCACCATCTGGTGGGCCGACTCATACTCGGTAAACAGACTGCCGTAGAGCAAATAAGCCAGCAAAGCGCCACCAAAGGCCCCCGCGACCTGCGCCACAGTGTAAGGTAAAACTTTGCGCCCCGGAAAACAGGCAAACAGCCACAGTGCGATGGTGATAGCAGGGTTGAGATGCGCGCCAGAAATCCCGGCCGTCAGGTAGACTGCAAGCGAGATCCCCAGACCCCAAATGATGCAGATCTCCCACAATCCCAGGCTGGCACCTGCGACTTTCAGAGCGCTCAGGCAGCCAATACCAAAAAACAAAAACAGCCCGGTACCCAAAAACTCAGCAATGCATTGCGCTTTTAGTGAATCGTTCATTGTGACACCTTCTAAGCAGAGTTCGTGTCTTTACCAGCGGACTCCTTACTGGCAAGTAGAATACTTCGAGGCTTACTATAAAAGGCCGTATCAGCAAATTGTTGGCATTCTGCGGATAGCTTGCCCTTTAAAATCGTGGTGCAATAGCAAATTCTTGCTACGCACTTTATTAAAACATTAGAGACAATCGGGATTACGCGTATTACACGGACATTTTCAAAACAATAAAATATTGCTATTAGCAGAAATCCGTTTTCAAACCACCATCACAATTTCATTTTTTTCGCATAGCAAATGATATTTATAATGTCACCAGAAAAAGTGTAAATGTGGAACTGACATAACTAAATAATCACATCAATAAAATTTAATATACTCATTAAAAACAACAAGTTAAAATAATTAATAGCAATTTTATATCACCTTACCTCTATTATTTTTTCACTCTCAATTTCAAGTCAGCCATTCTTTTTCCTCGCTTCTTTTTATAGTCATGAACATCGGGACAACCCAGGCGAGGTCTTTATGCAACAAGAAGCGTTAGGAATGGTAGAAACCAAAGGCTTGACTGCAGCCATAGAGGCCGCAGATGCAATGGTGAAGTCAGCCAATGTAATGCTGGTCGGCTACGAAAAAATTGGTTCGGGGCTGGTAACAGTCATTGTCCGCGGCGATGTTGGCGCAGTCAAAGCAGCAACAGATGCAGGTGCCGCCGCAGCACGTAATGTGGGAGAAGTGAAAGCCGTACACGTCATCCCGCGCCCTCACACCGATGTAGAAAAAATCTTACCGAAGGGAATTAGCTAATGAGCAGCAATGAGCTGGTTGATCAGATCATGGCGCAGGTGATTGCTCGCGTGGCAACGCCGGAACAGCAGGCTATCCCTGAAAATAATCCTCCAACACGAGAAACGGCTATGGCAGAGAAAAGCTGCAGTTTAACGGAGTTTGTCGGTACTGCGATTGGCGACACCGTCGGTCTGGTAATCGCCAACGTGGACAGCGCCCTACTGGACGCAATGAAACTTGAAAAACGGTATCGCTCCATTGGCATCCTTGGCGCGCGTACTGGTGCAGGCCCGCACATCATGGCCGCAGATGAAGCGGTAAAAGCCACCAATACTGAAGTCGTCAGTATTGAGTTGCCACGTGATACCAAAGGCGGCGCGGGTCACGGTTCGCTGATTATTCTCGGCGGCAACGATGTTTCCGACGTGAAACGCGGAATTGAGGTTGCGCTGAAAGAACTGGATCGCACCTTTGGCGATGTGTATGCCAACGAAGCCGGTCACATCGAGATGCAATACACCGCACGCGCCAGCTACGCGCTGGAAAAAGCCTTTGGTGCACCGATTGGCCGTGCCTGTGGCGTGATCGTCGGCGCCCCGGCATCCGTTGGTGTCCTGATGGCTGATACTGCGCTGAAATCCGCCAACGTGGAAGTTGTGGCCTACAGCTCCCCTGCCCATGGCACCAGCTTCAGTAACGAAGCCATTCTGGTCATTTCAGGCGATTCCGGCGCTGTGCGTCAGGCCGTTATCTCCGCCCGCGAAATCGGTAAAACCGTACTCGGGACCCTCGGCTCAGAACCGAAAAACGATCGTCCGTCCTACATCTGATATCAGTGAGGCTGATTCATGAGATCGAAAAGATTTGAAGCACTGGCGAAGCGCCCTGTGAATCAGGATGGCTTCGTTAAGGAGTGGATCGAAGAAGGCTTCATTGCGATGGAAAGCCCGAACGACCCTAAACCGTCGATTAAAATTGTCAACGGTACAGTCACAGAACTGGACGGCAAATCCGCCAGTGAATTTGACTTAATTGACCATTTCATTGCCCGCTATGGCATTAACCTGGCGCGCGCTGAAGAAGTCATGGCGATGGACTCAGTAAAACTTGCCAATATGCTTTGCGACCCTAACGTGAAGCGCAAAGACATTGTGCCGCTGACCACCGCAATGACCCCGGCAAAAATTGTCGAAGTGGTGTCCCATATGAACGTCGTTGAGATGATGATGGCCATGCAGAAAATGCGTGCTCGTCGTACACCGTCTCAGCAGGCGCACGTCACTAACGTTAAAGATAATCCGGTGCAGATTGCCGCTGATGCGGCTGAAGGCGCCTGGCGCGGATTTGACGAACAGGAAACGACGGTTGCCGTTGCGCGTTATGCACCCTTTAACGCCATTGCGCTGTTAGTCGGCTCACAGGTTGGGCGCCCTGGCGTATTAACCCAGTGCTCGCTGGAAGAGGCGACCGAACTTAAACTCGGTATGTTAGGCCACACCTGTTACGCGGAAACCATCTCTGTCTATGGTACTGAACCCGTCTTTACCGACGGCGATGACACGCCATGGTCGAAAGGTTTCCTCGCCTCTTCCTACGCCTCACGCGGTCTGAAAATGCGCTTTACCTCCGGTTCTGGCTCAGAAGTTCAGATGGGTTACGCCGAAGGTAAATCGATGCTTTACCTCGAAGCCCGCTGTATTTACATCACCAAAGCCGCTGGCGTACAGGGTTTACAAAATGGCTCAGTAAGCTGCATCGGCGTGCCTTCCGCTGTGCCGTCAGGCATTCGTGCGGTGTTAGCTGAAAACCTGATCTGTTCCTCCCTGGATCTGGAGTGTGCCTCCAGCAACGACCAAACCTTTACCCACTCGGATATGCGTCGTACTGCCCGCCTGCTGATGCAGTTCCTGCCGGGTACTGACTTCATCTCTTCCGGTTATTCCGCTGTGCCGAACTACGACAACATGTTTGCGGGTTCGAACGAGGATGCCGAAGATTTTGACGACTACAACGTCCTCCAGCGAGACCTCAAGGTAGATGGGGGTCTGCGTCCGGTTCGTGAAGAAGACGTTATCGCCATTCGTAATAAAGCGGCGCGCGCACTGCAGGCCGTCTTTGCCGGGATGGGATTACCGCCAATCACTGATGAAGAAGTGGAAGCGGCGACTTACGCCCACGGTTCGAAAGATATGCCGGAGCGAAACATCGTTGAAGACATTAAGTTTGCGCAAGAGATCATCAATAAAAACCGTAACGGTCTGGAAGTGGTGAAAGCCCTTGCTCAGGGCGGGTTTACCGATGTCGCTCAGGACATGCTCAACATCCAGAAAGCCAAGTTAACCGGGGATTATCTGCATACCTCCGCCATTATCGTTGGCGACGGACAGGTGCTATCCGCAGTAAATGACGTCAATGACTATGCCGGTCCGGCAACAGGTTATCGCCTACAAGGCGAACGCTGGGAAGAGATCAAAAACATCCCTGGCGCACTTGATCCCAACGAACTTGGCTAAGGGGTGAAAAATGGAAATCAATGAAAAGCTGCTGCGCCAGATAATTGAAGACGTACTGTCTGAAATGCAAACCAGCGACAAACCCGTCTCATTCCGCGCATCGACAGCGGCTAGCGCGCCACAGGCTGCAGCGGCGCAGGGCGACAGCTTTCTGACCGAGATTGGCGAAGCCAAACAAGGCCAGCAGCAGGACGAAGTGATTATTGCCGTAGGTCCCGCGTTTGGACTGTCGCAAACCGTCAATATCGTAGGGATCCCGCATAAGAACATCTTGCGCGAAGTGATTGCGGGTATTGAAGAAGAAGGCATTAAAGCGCGCGTTATCCGCTGCTTTAAATCCTCCGATGTGGCATTTGTCGCCGTGGAAGGTAACCGTCTGAGCGGTTCCGGGATCTCTATCGGCATCCAGTCAAAAGGCACCACGGTAATCCACCAGCAGGGGTTACCGCCGCTTTCTAACCTGGAGCTGTTCCCTCAGGCACCACTTCTGACGCTGGAAACCTATCGTCAGATCGGTAAAAACGCCGCGCGTTATGCCAAGCGTGAATCTCCGCAACCGGTCCCTACTCTGAATGACCAGATGGCTCGTCCTAAGTACCAGGCGAAATCGGCCATTCTGCACATTAAAGAGACCAAATACGTCGTGACGGGCAAAAACCCGCAGGAACTGCGCGTGGCGCTTTGATAAAGGATAACTCCATGAATACCGACGCAATTGAATCGATGGTTCGGGATGTGCTAAGCCGGATGAACAGCCTGCAAGGCGAGTCCGCGACGCCGGTCGCGGCGAGTTCATCAGCACATACCGCGAAAGTCACGGATTACCCTCTCGCGAACAAACATCCTGAGTGGGTAAAAACCGCAACCAACAAAACTCTGGATGACTTCACGCTCGAAAATGTTCTGAGCAACAAAGTGACGGCGCAGGACATGCGCATCACCCCTGAAACGCTGCGCCTTCAGGCGGAAATCGCCAAAGATGCCGGACGTGACAGACTGGCGATGAACTTCGAGCGTGCAGCTGAGCTAACCGCTGTACCTGACGATCGCATTCTTGAGATCTACAACGCGCTGCGCCCATACCGCTCAACGAAAGACGAGCTGATGGCCATCGCCGACGATCTCGAAAATCGTTATCAGGCAAAGATCTGTGCAGCTTTCGTTCGTGAAGCGGCAGCGCTGTACGTTGAGCGTAAAAAACTCAAAGGCGACGACTAACTCAGGGACAGGATCATGCGATATATAGCTGGCATTGACATAGGCAACTCATCAACGGAAGTCGCTCTGGCTACCCTCGATGAGTCTGGCGCACTGAGCATCACCGGCAGCGCGCTGGCAGAAACCACCGGAATTAAAGGCACATTACGTAATGTGTTTGGTATTCAGGAGGCACTTTCGCTGGCAGCAAAAAACGCCGGTATCAATGTCAGCGATATTTCGCTCATCCGTATCAATGAAGCCACCCCGGTCATTGGTGACGTCGCGATGGAAACGATAACCGAAACCATCATCACTGAATCCACCATGATCGGCCATAACCCTAAAACGCCGGGCGGCGTCGGATTAGGCGTTGGCGTCACTATTACGCCGGAAGACCTGCTCAGCCGTCCGGCGGATACGCCCTATATTCTGGTGGTGTCATCGGCCTTTGATTTCGCCGATGTCGCCACGATGATTAATGCCTCCGTCCGCGCCGGATACCAGTTAACTGGCGTTATTTTGCAGCAGGACGATGGCGTATTGGTCAGTAATCGTCTGACTCACCCCCTGCCTATCGTCGATGAAGTCCTTCATATCGACCGCATCCCGTTAGGGATGCTGGCTGCCATTGAGGTCGCAATTCCAGGAAAAGTCATTGAAACGCTTTCTAACCCTTACGGGATTGCGACCGTCTTTGGCCTCAACGCCGACGAGACTAAAAACATTGTCCCGATGGCGCGGGCGCTGATCGGCAACCGTTCTGCCGTGGTCGTGAAAACGCCATCAGGTGATGTGAAAGCACGAGCCATTCCTGCCGGAAATCTGGAGCTACAGTCGCAGGGTCGTACCGTACGGGTCGACGTTGCAGCTGGCGCTGAAGCGATTATGAAAGCGGTTGGTGAATGCCCGAAACTGGATAACGTCACCGGAGAGGCTGGCACCAATATTGGCGGCATGCTGGAGCATGTGCGCCAGACAATGGCTGAATTAACCAACAAACCCAGCCACGAAATTTTTATTCAGGACCTGCTGGCAGTCGATACCTCGGTTCCCGTCAGCGTGACCGGCGGACTAGCCGGTGAGTTCTCGCTGGAACAAGCTGTCGGCATTGCTTCCATGGTGAAATCAGACCGCCTGCAAATGGCGATGATTGCTCAGGAAATCACGCAAAAGCTCAACATTGACGTCCAGGTTGGCGGCGCCGAAGCCGAAGCTGCCATTCTGGGGGCCTTAACCACCCCCGGCACGACGCGGCCACTGGCTATTCTGGACCTCGGTGCAGGATCGACCGATGCCTCCATCATCAACCCGAAAGGCGAAATTATTGCCACGCACCTGGCGGGTGCGGGCGATATGGTCACGATGATTATTGCCCGTGAACTGGGGCTGGAAGACCGTTATCTCGCTGAAGAGATCAAAAAGTACCCGCTGGCTAAAGTCGAGAGCTTATTCCATCTTCGCCACGAAGATGGCAGCGTCCAGTTCTTCCCTACACCTCTCCCGCCAACGGTTTTTGCCCGCGTATGCGTAGTAAAACCCGATGAACTGGTGCCACTGCCAGGCGAACTGGCGCTGGAGAAAGTCCGGGCCATTCGCCGCAGCGCTAAGGAACGCGTTTTCGTCACCAACGCACTCAGAGCGCTACGTCAGGTGAGTCCGACCGGGAACATTCGGGATATTCCCTTTGTGGTGCTGGTTGGCGGCTCATCCCTGGACTTTGAAGTTCCGCAACTGGTCACCGATGCGCTGGCACACTATCGCCTGGTTGCCGGGCGCGGCAACATTCGTGGCACCGAAGGTCCGCGCAACGCGGTCGCGACAGGGCTGATTCTCTCCTGGTACAAGGCATTCGCTCATGGAAAGTAATCTCACCACGCCAGCCATCGTTATCTTCGCCACTGCTGGATGCACTGACGTCTGGAGTGATGTGCTGCTGGGTATTGAAGAAGAAGGGATCCCCTTTGTGATTCAGGAGAGCTCGTCAACTGACGTTATCCACAACGCATGGCTGGCGGCTTGCCACTCGCCGCTGCTGGTTGGCATTGGCTGTAGTCGCGAAAAACTGGTCGTGCACTATAAAAACTTACCCACATCAGCGCCACTATTTACGCTGACGTATCAACAAGATAACCATGCCCGACGCAGCATTGGTAATAACGCTGCGCGGCTGGTTAAAGGCATTCCATTTCGGGAATGCCACTCATAACCCACAGGAGAAAAGCAGTATGAATAACGCACTGGGACTGGTTGAAACAAAAGGGCTCGTCGGCGCTATTGAAGCCGCTGATGCCATGGTGAAATCCGCAAACGTGCAGTTGGTTGGTTACGAAAAAATCGGCTCAGGCCTTATCACCGTTATGGTTCGCGGCGATGTCGGCGCAGTGAAAGCTGCCGTAGATGCAGGAAGCGCTGCAGCAAGCGCCGTTGGCGAGGTGAAATCCTGCCACGTTATCCCACGTCCGCACAGCGACGTTGAAGCCATTTTACCTAAATCCGCATAAGTCGTTGCAACCAAGGAGCACAGCGTGAAGCAATCACTGGGATTACTTGAAGTTAGTGGTCTGGCATTAGCCATCAGTTGCGCGGACGTCATGGCGAAAGCCGCCTCCATCACGCTGGTGGGCCTCGAAAAAACCAACGGTTCAGGCTGGATGGTGATCAAAATAATCGGGGATGTGGCCTCCGTCCAGGCGGCCATTTCCACCGGTGTCAGTTTCGCTGACCAGCGAGATGGACTGGTGGCTCACAAAGTCATATCCAGACCAGGGGATGGCATTCTGTCACATAGCGTCACCCCGGAGTCTGAGTCTGAGCCAGCGCCCGCCCCGACACCGGTCGTACCACATGAAGAGATGACTGAGGACCATGCAGCGCCCGAAGCGCCGCAAGATGCAGAGTTGATTAGCTGCAATCTGTGTCTTGACCCTGCCTGCCCCCGTCAAAAAGGCGAGCCGCGCTCTCTTTGTCTGCACTCAGGCAAACGAGGTGAAGCGTGATGGATAAACAGCAACTGGAGACAACGGTCACCAAAGTTCTGGATGAAATGCGTGAGCGCCCTATTCCGCTAGGGATCTCTAATCGTCATATTCATCTATGCGCTGAAGATTACGACCGCTTGTTTCCCAATCACCCTATTAGTGAGAAAAAAGAGCTGCTGCAGCCCGGACAATATGCAGCAGACCAGACCGTCACGCTGGTGGGACCAAAAGGTCAGTTAAAAAATGTGCGCTTACTCGGCCCACTGCGTAGCACCAGTCAGGTCGAAATTTCTCGTACCGACGCTCGTACGTTGGGAATTGCTGCTCCACTACGGATGTCAGGCAGTATCGAGGGCACGCCAGGCGTTCGCCTTATCAGTCCATTTGCTGAACTGGACTTAGCATCCGGGGTAATCGTCGCCCAACGCCATATCCATATGTCGCCGCTCGATGCCCTAATCCTGCGCGTTTCCCATGGCGATAAAGTCTCTGTTGCCATTAATGGCGATGAACGTCGACTGATTTTCGATAACGTCGCCGTACGCGTTTCGCCGGATATGCGCCTTGAGATGCATATCGATACCGACGAAGCCAATGCTGCGGGCGCAGATAATCCGCAGGCATTTGCCACACTGGTGAGCCCACGATGAAAAACGAACTGCTGCAACGCATTATCGAGGAGGTTGTTTCCCGATTAAAAAAACGCGCGGAAAGCACGCTCTCGCTTAGCGTCGCGCAGTTACGGGAAATCGAACCACGGACATTATGCTGCCAGTACTCGTCGCTCCACCTCCTGCAGGCGGACCTGCCATTGCTGGAGCAAATTGCCGAGGGCTGCGCGGACAACATATCGGTGGTAACGATCCACGAAGCGCTGGCATGCGGAGTCCGCGTGAAAATTTCACTACAACACCGATTGTTACCCGCTATCCCCGTTAGAAAACTTGCACGTCTGCCTCTGGAGTTCAGTGACGAGCTGGGGCGAATCATCGTTTTGCATCCTGACAAACTTCTCAGCTATGCCGACGTCGCCCAACTGAAGGGGGGCGTTCTGGTGCTACGTCGTCGATGTGTCGTGACGGCTCTGGCTCAGGACGCAGTCGGTACGCGAAATGTCCAATTGATTAAGCAGGAGTGAGCTATGCATCTGGCACGGGTTACAGGCGTTGTGGTTTCCACGCAAAAATCCCCATCACTGGTGGGGAAGAAACTGTTGCTGGTACGTCGGGTGAGTGCGGACGGAGAGCTTCCCGCGTCCCCTGTGAGTGGAGATGAAGTCGCGGTTGATTCTGTCGGCGCTGGAACTGGAGAACTGGTATTACTCAGCAGTGGCTCCAGCGCCAGACACGTTTTTTCCGGCCCTAATGAGGCCATCGATCTGGCTATCGTCGGCATTGTCGACACGCTTTCTCGTTAGGAGGAACTATGGCGATTTATACCCGCACTGGCGATGCCGGCACAACGGCCCTCTTTACCGGGCAACGCGTGAGCAAAACGCACCCGCGCGTCGAGGCTTACGGTACGCTGGACGAACTTAATGCGGCGCTTAGCCTGTGTGTTTGCGCAGCGAAAAACCCGCAGCACCGCCAGTTACTCGAAAACATTCAACTGCAGCTTTTTTGGTTCAGCGCCGAGCTGGCAAGCGAAAGCGAACAGCCAGCGCCAGAGCAGCGCTACATCAGCTCAGAAGAAATTGCCGCGCTGGAAGCCGCCATTGATACCGCGATGGGGAGAGTGCCCCCCCTACGCAGCTTTATTTTACCTGGCCGCAGCGAAGCCGCCAGCCGTCTGCACTTTGCCCGCACGCTGGCCCGCCGCGCAGAGAGGCGACTGGTCGAACTCTCCACCGAGATTTCCGTCAGACACGTGCTGATGCGTTATATCAATCGCCTCTCCGACTGCTTATATGCGCTTGCACGAGCAGAAGATCATGACGCCCATCAAAACAACATTATTCAGAAAGTGGCGGAGCGTTATCTCGCAGCCATCCGTACATCAGCCACCAGGGAGCCGGCTATGTCTCTGTCTTTTCAGGAACTCCACCAACTCACTCGCGTTGCGGTAACGAGAGCAGAAGAACTTCAGGTTCCGGTCGTCATCAGCATTGTTGATGCGAATGGGACCCAAACGGTGACCTGGCGCATGCCTGACGCATTACTCGTCAGTAGCGAACTGGCACCGAAAAAAGCCTGGACCGCCGTGGCAATGAAAACCGCCACGCACGAGCTGACATCGGAAGTGCAGCCAGGCGCCGCGCTTTACGGTCTGGAAAGCCATATGCAGGGAAAAGTCGTCACCTTCGGTGGCGGGTACGCATTATGGCGTGAGGGGTTACTCCTTGGGGGTCTTGGCATCAGCGGGGGAAGCGTTGAGCAGGATATGGACATTGCAGAAACGGCCATTGCGGCAATTAACGTGAGAACACACCAATGAACACTTCAGAACTTGAAACCCTTATTCGTAACATTTTGAGTGAGCAACTTGCCCCGGCAAAAGCAGAAGTTAAGGGTAATGGAATTTTTCCGTCCGTTAGCGAAGCGATCGATGCCGCTCATCAGGCTTTTCTGCGTTATCAGCAATGTCCATTGAAAACCCGCAGCGCCATCATTAACGCCCTGCGAGAAGAGCTGACGCCTCACCTTGCTTCATTGGCTGCTGAAAGCGCTGCCGAAACGGGAATGGGCAACAAAGAGGATAAGTTCCTTAAAAATAAAGCTGCGTTGGACAATACCCCGGGCATCGAAGATCTCACCACCACGGCGCTTACCGGCGACGGCGGCATGGTGTTATTCGAGTATTCACCCTTTGGCGTGATTGGTTCCGTCGCCCCCAGCACCAACCCGACGGAAACTATTATTAACAACAGCATCAGTATGCTGGCTGCGGGAAATAGCGTTTATTTTAGCCCACATCCAGGTGCAAAAGCGGTCTCACTGAAGCTGATTACCATGATTGAAGATATTGCTTTTCGCTGCTGCGGGATTCGGAATCTTGTCGTCACGGTCACAGAACCCACTTTTGAGGCTACCCAGCAGATGATGGCGCACCCTAAAATCGCAGTTCTGGCGATTACCGGTGGTCCAGGCATTGTTGCTATGGGCATGAAAAGCGGGAAAAAAGTCATTGGCGCAGGCGCAGGCAATCCTCCCTGCATTGTTGATGAAACAGCCGACCTGGTTAAGGCGGCAGAAGATATCATCAATGGCGCATCCTTTGATTACAACCTCCCCTGCATTGCTGAGAAGAGCCTGATTGTTGTTGATGCCGTTGCCGAACGACTGGTTCAACAAATGCAGTCTTTTGGCGCAATGCGACTCAATAGCGAAGAGACAGACAAACTGCGCGCAGTTTGTCTGCCAGAAGGAATAGCCAATAAACAACTGGTAGGGAAAAGCCCGGCAACCTTACTGGAAGCCGCGGGAATACCGGTTCCGGCAAAAGCACCTCGATTACTGATAGGTATCGTCAAGGCTGACGACCCATGGGTTACCAGCGAGCAACTGATGCCAATGCTCCCCATCGTAACGGTGAGCGATTTTGACAGCGCGTTAACGTTGGCCCTGAAGGTTGAAGAGGGATTGCATCACACCGCCATTATGCATTCGCAAAATGTGTCACGTCTGAACCTTGCCGCGCGCACGCTTCAGACCTCCATTTTTGTGAAAAATGGCCCCTCTTATGCTGGGATTGGCGTTGGTGGTGAAGGCTTTACCACCTTCACCATCGCAACGCCGACCGGTGAAGGAACGACATCTGCGCGCACTTTCGCACGCTCTCGTCGTTGCGTGCTGACAAACGGTTTTTCTATTCGCTAATGGGGCCGTTATGAAAAGCTTTTCACTGCAAACTCGATTGTACAGCGGCCAGGGAAGCCTGGATGTGCTTAAGCGCTTCACGAATAAGCATATCTGGATTATCTGCGATGGTTTTCTCGCGCGTTCTCCCCTGATTGAAAAGCTGCGCGACGCGCTGCCAGCGGATAACCGCATCAGCATTTTCAGCGATATCACCCCCGATCCCACCATTAGCACGGTAGTACAAGGGATTGCGCAAATGCAGTCCCTACAACCGGACGTCGTAATTGGTTTTGGCGGTGGCTCTGCACTGGACGCCGCAAAAGCCATCGTCTGGTTCAGCCGACAGTTCGGTATTGAGATTGAAACCTGCGTTGCAATTCCCACCACCAGCGGCACGGGATCGGAGGTGACCAGCGCCTGCGTGATTAGCGATCCGGATAAAGGCATTAAGTATCCATTATTTAATAATGCGCTTTATCCGGACATGGCCATCCTTGATCCGACGCTGGTCGTCAGCGTTCCACCAGCCATAACCGCGAATACCGGCATGGACGTATTAACGCATGCGCTGGAGGCTTACGTGTCCACGAAAGCCAGCGACTTCACCGATGCGCTGGCTGAAAAAGCGGCACAAATTGTCTTCCAGTACCTGCCTGTCGCCGTCAGCAAAGGCGACTGCCTGGCAACCAGAGGAAAAATGCACAACGCGTCAACGCTCGCGGGAATGGCATTCAGTCAGGCTGGTCTGGGTATCAATCATGCGATTGCCCATCAGTTAGGCGGCCAGTTTCATCTGCCCCACGGACTTGCCAATGCGCTGCTGCTGACCCATGTCATTCATTTTAATGCCCATGATCCGCGGGCCGCGAAGCGCTACGCCCGTTTCGCTAAAGCCTGCCACCTATGCCCGGATAACGCGAACGATACGGCGGCACTGAATGCGCTAATTCGTCATATAGAGCTACTCAAAAAACAGTGTGCGTTACCTTCTTTTGCTGACGCGCTTAAAGACGGAAAGCAAGCCTGGTCACAACGTATACCGTCGATGGTTCAGGCCGCGCTGGCTGATGTCACGCTGCAAACCAATCCTCGTGTTGCCGACGCCAGCGCCATGCAGGAACTGCTTGAGGAATTATTATGAAGACAGCCATGACGGCAGAGTCCACGCTTTATGATGCGCAGACAATTCGCGAACGCGTTCGCGCAGCGGGTGTTGTCGGGGCCGGAGGCGCAGGCTTTCCTGCTCACGTAAAATTACAGGCGCAGGTCGATACGTTTCTGGTCAATGCGGCAGAATGTGAGCCGATGCTGAAAGTTGACCAGCAATTGATGGCCGTTCAGGCTGAGCGACTTATCCGCGGCGTTCAATATGCCATGACGGCTACCGGGGCCAGGGCCGGTATTATTGCGCTGAAAGAGAAATATCAAAGGGCTATCAATGCGTTAACGCCCCTTTTGCCTGCCGGGATCCGCTTACATATTTTGCCTGATGTCTACCCGGCTGGTGACGAAGTTTTGACCATCTGGATGGCAACGGGCCGGAGAGTTCCGCCTGCCGCGCTGCCGGTCAGCGTCGGCGTGGTGGTCAATAACGTCCAGACTGTACTCAACATCGCCAGAGCCGTTGAGCAGCAGTATCCGGTTACGCGCCGTACCCTGACCGTTAATGGCGCGGTCGCCAGACCAATCACTCTTACCGTCCCTATCGGAATGTCTTTACGTGAGGTTCTGGCGCTGGCCGGTGGTGCTACCGTTGACGATCCCGGTTTTATTAACGGTGGTCCGATGATGGGCGGCCTGATTACCTCACTGGATACCCCAGTCAGCAAGACCACCGGGGGACTGCTGGTTTTACCAAAGTCTCATGCGTTGATTCAGCGGCGGATGCAGGATGAACGCACCGTGCTTTCCGTCGCAAAAACCGTTTGCGAACAGTGTCGTTTGTGTACGGATTTGTGCCCAAGACATTTGATCGGCCATGAATTATCGCCGCACCTGCTGGTTCGCGCGGTTAATTATCAGCAGGCGGCCACACCGCAGTTACTGCTCACAGCCCTGACCTGTTCAGAATGCAATGTATGTGAAAGCGTAGCCTGTCCGGTTGGGATTTCACCGATGCGAATTAACCGCATGCTTAAACGCGAGCTACGGGCGCTCAACCATCGTTATGAAGGGCCGTTAAATCCTGAGGATGAAATGGCGAAGTATCGGCTTATTCCGGTGAAGCGCCTTATTACCAAACTGGGCCTTAGCGACTGGTATCACGATGCGCCACTGACTGAGACTGATTATCCCACGGATAAAACGACGCTGTTGCTACGCCAGCATATTGGTGCCAGCGCCATCCCATGTGTACTGCAGGGCGAACACGTTGTTCGCGGTCAATGCGTTGCCGATGTGCCGTCCGGCGCATTAGGCGCACCTGTCCACGCCAGTATTGACGGTATTGTCAGCGAAATTACTGAGCAATCCATCACGGTAATAAGAGGTTAATCATGTCTCAGGCTATAGGGATTTTAGAACTCACCAGCATTGCCAAAGGAATGGAAGCTGGCGATGCCATGTTAAAAAGCGCGAATGTGAATTTACTGGTCAGCAAGACCATCTGCCCGGGTAAATTTCTGCTCATGCTCGGTGGTGACGTAGGCGCAATACAACAGGCGATCGCCACCGGAACTTCTCTTGCTGGCGATATGCTCGTTGATAGTCTGGTACTACCCAACATTCACGCCAGCGTACTTCCTGCGATCAGTGGACTTAACAGCGTGGATAAGCGTCAGGCCGTGGGCATTGTTGAAACATGGAGCGTTGCGGCCTGCATCTGTGCCGCCGACCGTGCGGTTAAAGCCTCCAATGTCACGCTGGTACGCGTCCATATGGCATTTGGTATTGGCGGCAAGTGCTACATGGTTGTCGCTGGCGATGTGTCTGATGTGAATAACGCAGTGACAGTTGCCAGTGAAAGTGCAGGTGAAAAAGGTCTGTTGGTTTACCGTTCGGTCATCCCTCGTCCGCATGAAAGCATGTGGCGACAGATGGTGGAGGGATAATGGAAAGACAACCCACCACGGATCGTATGATTCAGGAATATGTTCCTGGCAAGCAGGTTACGCTGGCGCATCTTATCGCTAATCCGGGTAAAGATATGTTCAAGAAACTGGGATTACCAGAGTCGGTTTCCGCAATCGGTATTCTGACGATTACCCCCAGCGAAGCCTCAATCATCGCCTGTGATATCGCCACGAAATCCGGGGCGGTAGAGATTGGTTTTCTCGACCGTTTTACCGGCGCTGTGGTACTGACGGGCGATGTTTCCGCCGTTGAGTACGCGCTGAAACAGGTAACCCGGACGCTGGGCGAAATGATGCGTTTTACCGCCTGTCCTATCACCCGGACATAATCTCATGAAACGCATAATGCTAATTGGCCCCAGCCAGTGCGGTAAAACGTCACTCACGCAGTGCATGCGGGGAGAGGCGCTTCATTATCAGAAGACCCAGGCCATTGTCTGGTCTCCCACAACGATAGACACTCCGGGTGAATATCTCGAAAACCGCTGCCTGTACAGCGCGCTGCTGGCCAGCGCCTGTGAAGCAGACATCATCGCGCTGGTTCTCAATGCTGACGCGCCGTGGTCACCTTTTTCTCCAGGTTTTACTGGCCCGATGAACCGACCCGTTATCGGCCTCGTCACCAAAGCCGATTTAGCCAGCCCGCAGCGTATTTCTCTCGTGGAGAGTTGGTTAGTTCAGGCTGGCGCGCAACAAGTATTTGTCACCAGCGCGCTGGAGAATACCGGGGTCGATGAGATGTTCATTTTTCTGAATGCAAAGGAACCTTCATGTCTCACAAAATAATGGCCATTAATGCAGGCAGTTCCTCGCTTAAGTTTCAGCTCCTGGCGATGCCGCAGGGTGAAATGATTTGCCAGGGACTGATCGAGCGTATCGGTATGTCTGATGCGCAGGTCACCCTAAAAGCACCAGCGCAAAAATGGCAGGAGACTTTGCCCGTAGCCAATCACCGTGAAGCAGTAACGCTGCTACTGGAAAAACTGCTCAGCCACAATATTATCAGCAGTCTGGAAGAGATCGACGGCGTAGGCCATCGCGTCGCACACGGTGGAGAATCCTTCAAAGATTCCGCACGGGTAACCGATGATACACTGGCGGAAATCGAACGCCTTGCGGAACTGGCACCGCTTCATAACCCGGTTAATGCGTTGGGGATTGCGATATTTCGCCAGCTACTGCCGAAAACGCCAGCCGTTGCGGTTTTTGACACGGCTTTTCATCAGACCCTTGATGAGCCTTCTTTCATTTATCCCCTGCCCTGGCGCTACTACTCAGAGCTGGGTATTCGTCGTTATGGTTTTCATGGTACCAGCCACAAGTATGTCAGCGCTCAGCTTGCTGAAAAGCTGGGGGTACCGCTCAGCGCCCTGCGGGTTGTTTGTTGTCATCTGGGCAACGGCAGCAGCATCTGCGCTATCAAAGGCGGACACTCGGTGAATACCTCCATGGGATTTACGCCGCAGTCTGGCGTAATGATGGGCACGCGAAGTGGCGATATTGATCCATCCATTCTGCCGTGGATTGCCCTGCGTGAAGGCAAAACCCCGCAGCAGCTCAACCAATTGCTCAACAATGAGTCCGGATTACTCGGAGTTTCTGGTGTTTCACCCGACTACCGGGACGTTGAACATGCCGCAGATACGGGCAATCACCAGGCAGCACTGGCGTTGACGCTTTTTGCCGAGCGGATTCGCGCCACTATTGGCAGCTATATTATGCAGATGGGCGGTCTGGATGCGCTGGTGTTTACCGGGGGAATTGGTGAAAATTCAGCGCGTGCTCGCGCCGCGATTTGCCACAACCTGAATTTCTTAGGTCTGGCCGTTGATGAAGAAAAAAATCAGCGTAACGCCACCTTTATTCAGACGGAAAATGCGGTAGTTAAAGTGGCGGTGATTAATACCAATGAAGAGCTGATGATAGCCCAGGACGTTATGCGTTTAGCGATATCAGAAACTGTGACATTGGGCATTCCCGCCTGATATTGCCGAACCGCAAATTGCGGCAAATCATGGTAATAGCGCGATCGCCATGACACTATGCGCCGAGGATTGCTGAACACAAAGGTGAAGACGTGGCTGTTGCGCAATGTCCCGCATCGTGCGGAGAACTTATCCAGGGCTGGATTCTGGGGAGTGAGAAACTGGTCTCCTGCCCGGTCGAATGGTATAGCACCGTTGAGGTCACTTCAGGCTCACCGCTGACAGATGAACGTCCACTTTCTCGGGCAATGGTTAACAGGTTATTACAGCACTGGCAGTACCCGGCGCATCTCAGTCAGGATATCCGGATAGATGTTCAGTCAACCATTCCCATCGCGAAAGGAATGGCCAGCAGCACTGCGGATATTGCCGCCACGGCCATCGCCGCAGCGCATTATCTGGGCCATCAACTGGACGAGCCAACACTGGCACAGCTTTGCGTTTCTCTGGAGCCAACCGACAGCACCGTTTTTCGTAAGCTAACCCTTTTCGATCATAACAACGCTTCCACGCAAATTGGTTGTGAAGCTCAGCCTCAACTCGATCTGCTGGTTCTCGAAAGCCCTGAAACATTGCGTACCGCGGATTATCACCGTATTCCACGTCATTCCGGCTTGCAGGCGGGAGCTGCGGCCCTCCAACGGGCATGGGAAAAAGTACAGGAAGCCTGTATTAGCCAAAATCCTTACCGGTTAGGAGAAGCGGCTACGCTTAGCGCAATCGCCAGCCAACTGCTGTTACCAAAGCCGGATTTTGATTCACTATTAGCACTGGTGGAAGAATGTGATTTATACGGCGTCAACGTCGCGCACAGCGGCAGCGTAGTCGGACTGATGCTGGACAGAAATCGTCATGATGTGGATTACATTAAATGGATGCTGACGCAGAAAAAACTTACTATTCACTGGCCAGAACAGCATTTGTTACGCATGGTAACGGGCGGGGTCGAACTGCAATAAGGGTCGCCGCACGGCAGCGACCCGAACAAGCATAAAATCGTTACTCGGCTTTCGCTTCGCCGTTTTTCACTTCGCCCATGGCTTTCAGCTTTTTAGAGATATCGCGGCGTTCTTTAGAGATCTCGGCGTTTTTGATGATGTAGTCATCAACACGATCTTCATAATCGCTTTTCATGCTGGCAATGATGCCCTGAATCGCTTCCACGCTCATACCAGGCTTGATGTAGTCGCTCAGGTTGTCCAACAGCAGAACGCGTTTCTGGTTGTCACGGATCTTTTTCTCAACGTCCTGGATTTCACGTTGCAGTTTGTTTTTACGACGGAACAGACGAACAAATTCCAGCACGTCCTGGAAAGAAGGCTTGGTAGTTTCCATTTTTACACCCCTGATAATGTGAGATTCGGATTCGTTAAAACAACGGCTAAAGTGGGTCAACATTACTTTCATGCCCGCCATACTTCAAGTTGCATCTGCATCGACAATGCATGGTTGAAACCTGAGTTATCGAGGGTAAAGCCATTGCAGTTACCAATGGTTTTAGCCTTTTTCAGTATCATACCTCTAATCTTTGCTGAATCGAAGCAGCAGTAGAACCAATCCCCTCATCTGCTCTTTATTTGCGCAGTGCGCGACAGATTAAATGTGAGAGTAACTCCAGCTGTCGAGCCATCTCCATGTTCAACCAAACGTAGCCGTGAATGGGCGTTTCTGCGACATTATCGCCTTTATGCTCAGCAATAAGCTGACGCAGCTCTGCCACGGTGTCATTGAGCTTTTCCGTATTGGCAAGCACCGGCTGCGGATTACCTTCATACAAGGCGTGGGTTATTGTCAGTAGTGCCTGCTGGGTCCTGAGCTGAGTTTCACGCAGCGTATGCGCATTCAACATGACAAAGTGGCTGGTACGGCTGGCCCACAGCGCATTAATTTGCAGCTCGAGCATGCAGACCAGATTGCGATTCACCGTCTGAATAGCCTCAAAGATCGACTTTTGAATGCGGGTTTCCTTGCTGGCAGGAGCGATGAGCCCACGCATTTTGACAACGTCGCTCAACAGTTGTTGTAAATGCTTTTCCAGCCGCGGTTGCTCGAGCAGATTGGGGGATAGCGCGGCCTGATACACCCGATTGTACCCCGTGACACAATGCGCCAGTTGGATACGCCAGTGTATAAATGCCCGCTGCGGCCAGATGCCGGTAAACAGCATCGCCAGTAACGACCCCAGAATAACATCACCACCGCGCCATAACGCGGTATTCATATCTCCGGCAGGCGCACCCACGACCACGGCAAGCGTTATGCCAATCAGCAGCGCCTGATACGGCCTTTTACCCAGCGCCAGCCAGCCGCAGAGAAACATCGCTACCGCGCACCATATCAGCATTAACGGCAGCGAGAAGAGTTCCAGACGCAGGGCAACCAGTCCCAGGACCGAGCCCAGGATCGTGCCGCCTATACGTTCAAAGGCCCTGGGAACAACGTTACCCCAAAAAGATATTGGCCCCATGATCACCACCAGCGTGATCAGAGGCCATGTACCTTCGGGAATGTTTAACAGGCGAACCAACAGAAAAGTAAGGAGAAACGCCAGCGCAATGCGAATACCATGCACCACACGATAATGACGATACAAACGAATTTCAAAAGGACTCAGCGATTTGTCTGCACGCACTCATGCACTCCGTCAGGGAATAGCAAAGAAGCGAATTGTACCTGTTTTTAGCGTGAAAAGATCATCCTGATTTACACCCCAAACAGTTACTTCGTCTGCACTGGCACGTACATTTCAATGTCCCAGTAACCGTCCTCCATGCCATTGTTCATATAAACTTCAAAGCAGGGTTTAGCGGCTATCGCATAAGTCGTATCCTGCAACAGGCGCTCGAAGAACTGATACCAAGGCGTCGCAAAATCGTGATTCTCAACGCGCGCAACGGCGACAGCATAGTCGCCACCCGCCAGTTCGGTGAGGATCACCCCTTCGCTGTTTTCCGGGATTTCAAAACCTTCAGGCACAGAAACCACGGTATCACAGCGCAGTTTTTCCGCAGGAACAACATCAGGATTGTCGTAATAAACAGCAATCCATTCCAACGGCACAATCTGTTTACCGTCGACCCACTTCATTAATTGCTCAAACCCCTGCTTCACCGTTTGTTCCCACGGTCCAACCATATGGAAACCGGCAATCATGCGTTTATCGACCAGCTTTATCTCGTACTCCATACAACCTCCACCGTTACACTGTATTTATATACAGTGTAATTTCTGGCTATGTCGGCCACAAGGAAATAGTGATTATTATGTGAGCAGATTCGCACTCTTGCCAGTCAGACGCATCAGGAAAAACTACGCCTTGTGGTAGAAATAATCGCTCAGGCGCGAGAAAACGCCGCCTTCGCCGACGGATTCCAGCGTAACCAGAGGCCAATGCGCCACCAGCTTATCCCGATCGTAGAGTTCAATTTCCCCCACACGTTGATGCGCAGCGATGGGAGCAACCAGCTCTTTCTTATCAAGGACATATTTTGCTTTGATGTTAGGGACTTCTGCTTTAGGCAGGGCCATCCAGAAATCCTGCTCGGTTCCGAGGCTGATTTTTTCTTTATCGCCATACCAGATCCGTTCAGTGCCAACCTGCTTACCGCTACGCAAAACCTGCACTGTATCGAAGTTGTGTTGCCCCCATTGCAGCAGTTTACGCGCCTGATCTTCGCGCCCTTTCGCACTCTCCGCACCCATCACCACTGCAATCAGACGGCGCTGACCATCGACGGCGGAAGCAATCAGGTTAAACCCGGCACCGGACGTATGCCCTGTCTTCAGGCCATCAACGTTCATGGTTTTATCCCACAACAAGCCGTTACGGTTTTGCTGTGTGATGCCGTTCCAGGTAAGGCTTTTCTCACTGTACATATGGTAGAAATCCGGTTCCCCGTGGATGATAGCGCGAGACAACACGGCCAGGTCGTACGCCGAGCTATGCTGACCCGGCGCATCCAGACCATGTACCGTTTCAAAATGGGTGTCCTGCAGGTTCAGTTTTTGCGCATAGTTGTTCATCATCGCGACAAACTGCGGCTGCCCTCCGGCGATGTAATCCGCCAGTGCCACGCAGGCATCATTACCGGAATCAACAATTAACCCACGGCTGAGGTCACGTACCGAAACGCGATCCCCTTCTTTCAGGAACATCAAGGATGAACCGACAAATACCGGATTATCTTTTGCCCATGCATCGCGCCCGACGGTCACAATATCTGTCGGACTAATACGCTTGCTGTCAATTGCGCGATCGACAACATAGCCAGTCATCAGTTTCGTCAGGCTGGCAGGATTGCGCTGCTGGTGTTCATTACCGGCTGTCAGGATTTGGCCCGTGGTGTAATCCATTAACACCCATGCCCCGGCAGTAATCGCAGGAGGTTGTGGGGCGAAGCTCACGGCATCGCTCGCGTAGGCGGGCGAAAAACTCATCGTTAATAGTGAAGCGGCAATAAACAAACGGCGTTTCAACAGCATGTCCTCAGGAAAGGGAGAAATAGCCGTTCTTTTTACGGAAGTTCTGTCGAACAAACATGGATAAATTGCAAGAAAATGTGACATAAGGCACATTTTCTTGCTATCAGGAAAGGGTTTCAGAGACAAATCTCGCAGGAACTACCCTTTACGCGGCGCGGTCTCTGCGTGATGACTGCGATGGCGGTGATAACCATCGATCATACTGCGAAAAATTTGCCCTGGCGTGTCACCCAGCGTGCACAGGTAAATATGCGCGCAGATGAACAGTAAGCCCACAATCGCTAACGCCATATGCAGCACCAGCATCACCGGCCCCGCCCCTACCACCTGCGGGTAGAGACATAGCAACCCGGTGATGATCAGTAGTGGAACCAGTGCGTACATGATGGCCAGGTAGGCCAGCTGTTGCAGCGGGTTAAATTTGTCCTCTGCCGTTGCGGCAAACGGGTGCGGCTCACCTTTCATAATGCCATACAGATAAAAGCGTGTTTGCAGTAGGCAGCGTGATATCAACCCGCTAAATTTCACGCGATAATGGCAGCCGTTGCCGCTGGTTGCGTTTATTAACACAAAGCCAACCCAGAAGGCCAGCAATGCGAAGCCACACCAGGTATGTACCTGCACCATTAAGGCCACCGGTCCGACAGAAAAGTGCCCAAACAGGCCGCTCAGCAGAAGCAGGATAAAGAGCAGCGCATTACCCCAGTGCCAGCGGCGGACCGCCAGCGAATAAAGGTAGTCCCGATGCTCTTCCCCGGTTGCCGTTTTGGGCGCCAGCATCCGACGTAACAGCGCGTGCGTGACCAGACCCGCAATCATCAGCACAATAATAACGCCTGCATAAATGAGCCACAGCGGCCAGTAGTCCGGCGCATAGTGAAGCTCTGCTCCCCAGATAGAATTCATACATTACCCTCCTGATGGCTCTCTTTACGCCGATAGACACTTACCGGGCCGCTACGCGTATCCTGCTGGCGATAAACCTCTTTTTGATTAATCCAGTGCTGAATTTCCGGGTCATCGCGACGACCAAATTTCAGCGCATCCGTCGGACAAACGGAAACGCAGGCTGGCGATTGTCCGACCTCCAGGCGAGTATCGGCGCAGAAGTTACATTTGTCGGCAATCCCCGTTTGTGGGTTGAGGTAGCGGACATGGAACGGGCAAGCGGCAACGCAGTAGTCACAGCCAATACAGCGAGACTTATCCACTTGCACAATGCCATTTTCGTCACGAAATGAAGCACCGGTAGGACAGACGCTGACGCACGGCGCATCTTCACAATGCTGACAGGAAACGCGAACAAACTGGAAGTGGGACAGCACCTCGGGTTCATGTTCGGGTGAACGGATCTGCACTTGTAGGCGACTAAATCCCTCCGGCACGTCATTCAGTACCTTGCAGGCAACCGTACACGCCTGACAGCCAATACAGCGTTTCTCGTCATGCAGCATGACATAAGGGTTTGTTGATTGATTCATGATGTTCTCCTTTCTCATGCCCGACGAAGCGTGACGCCAGCGGTGTGCACCACCGTACCGGAAACCGGACTGGTAACATGCGGAAGCAAATTACCGCAGTGAATACCGTGCGTCGTCGCCGCTGTTTTAGCTCCCGCCTTGGCGCCAAATCCCATATAAACGAACAGCGTATCGGGTCGTATTCCGGCAGTAACCAGTGCTTTGCCTTTTTCCTTACCGGTCGCATTTTCCAGCCAAATCTCATCGCCGTTTTTGATGCCTCTTTCACGGGCCGTTTGCGGGTGGATCCACACCGCGTTATCCCACATCAGCTCACTCAGCAGTGGTACATATTGCGTCGCGCCGTTGGTATGCACCGCAACTTTTCCCTGAATAAAATAGAGTTCATTGTCGCCTTTGAGGGCAAAATTGCGGGCGCGCGGAATACCGTAGCCAGGCAAAAGTGCTTCCAGCTCTTCAGAGTAGAGTTCAATTTTTCCAGACGGGGATTTAAAGCGCAGTTGCTCGCCATAGGTACCGTCGCCATCAACCGCCACTGCGCCCGGATAACGCGCCACAAACTGACGCACCGCTTCAGGTTCCCGCAGCAGCAGCGGAATCCCCCACTCCCGATATCCTTTCTGACGCAGTTCAGCGGAAAGCGCATGATCACCATTAAGCTGGTACAGCTGCCGCGTCTGCATATCCTGCCAGGGGTAGAACTGCCCAAGACCTAACTGCACGGCCAGCTCTTTCCAGATTTGCCAGCTCGGACGCGCATCCCCAATCGGCTCTACAACCTGCTGGCGCAGGGCATAGGCCGGATTCAGGCCCGACATGTCAGAGACTTCTTCATCGCGTTCAAGGTAGGTGCATTCGGGTAACAGATAATCGGCATATGCCGCGCTTTCGCTTAAATAGACATCGCAACTGACCACCAGATCGAGTTGTTCGACGGTTTTGACCAGATCAGGCCGACAGGTCACGGTTTGGAAAGGATTGTGGCGGGACATAATCCATCCCTTCACCGGATACGGCGTCTGGTTTAACACGGCATCGATGATGCTTTGCACCACGCCGCCGCCCGCCGCGATGTACTTGAATTGTGGGGCAACCAAATCGATGCGCTGCGCCGTTGGCTTGGGCAATTTGGCATCAGGTTTTGCCAGCACCGGAGCGACCTTCTCTCCGGCCAGCTTATTGTAGGTTGCCGCGGCTTTTTTCTGGTACAAGCCCCCTTCACGCTCAATATTTCCCAGCAGCGCATTGAGGGTGAAAATCATACGCCGCATATCAATTTCTTCTTGCGAAAACGTCGCGCGATGGCCAGGGCTGACGATAGCATGAGGCGCACAGGCGGCCATTTCGCGGGTGACCCGAACAATAACATCAGCAGGCACGTCAGCTTGATTTTGCGCCCATTCCGGCGTGGTCTCTTGTACCGCTTCGGCCAGTTGGTCAAACCCTGTGGTGTAGCGCGCTACGAAGTCCGCGTCATACAGATGTTCATTAATCATGACGTGACACATGGCCATTAACACCGGCAAGTCGCCGCCCGGCTTGAGCGCATGCCATTCATCCGCCTTGCTGGAGAAGACTGACAAACGGGGATCGAAGCTGACCATTTTTGCGCCCTTTTCCTGCGCGGTCATCAGTTCATGCGTTTCGGCAACCTCAATACCTTCATAGAGATTGTGGCCAAAAGAGACCATATAACGGGTATTGGCGATATCCATAGCCAAATCGCCGCCCATCATCACTTTGGCGGCAATCGATTTTCCGGCAGGGCATGTCGAGGCATGCGTAAAGGTGTTTGGCGATCCAAACGCCGTTGCCAGCTGAAATAAATGACCCGAAAGCGAACCGGATTTGGAAGAGAATACGACCCCCTGAGGACCATGCTGCGCTTTTATTGCCATCATTTTTTCGGCAATTTCTTTGTAAGCCTGTTGCCAACTAATAACCTGCCATTCTCCGCTGCCGCGAGGCCCTGTGCGTTTCATGGGTTTGACAATACGGTGCGGGTCGTTGACCAGGCTAACACCACTGCCTCCGCGTGCGCAGACACGCGTGCCCTGTTGAGTCGCATTAGGGTTCCCCTGAATAAAAACCGTCTTGTTATTAATTACCTGTGCCTGTATTGGGCAACGATAAGAACACATTTCGCACAAGCTTGGCGTCAGGGATGTTTTCCCCTTAATGCTCTCTGGAGAATTTCGCGCCAGTGCGCCAGGCGGAAAACTGCCTATCGCGCAGGCCGAGCAACCGATACCCACTCCTCGCAAAAAATTACGCCGACTAATGCTCATATAACCTCCTGTTATTAGATATATCCAATTATTATATGGTGTTTAAATTATTAATTTTTAACCTCACTCACATTTCATTAGAATATAGAGCAGCTAACCGCCAAAATAAAAACCCATTGTTTATAAAAGAATTTTAAAATTTCCAGAACACAACAAATCAGCACTAAATAACAATAATGGTTCTCATTTATATTATTTATCAGCTCATAGATTTCAGAAAATTTATTCCAGTAATTTCCCTTAACAGTGCAAAATTTATTAATCAATTCTATTAAAGCCTGTTCATCTCAATTTTATTGCGTACATCATTCAGCATTGATAATCGCTTTGCTGATTACCTCGCTATTTTTTGGTATTCTTGGACGAGCGCTAAATTGATCCCGGACATAACTGAACAATGAATGACGGCAAGCAGCAACCTGGTTTTCTCTTTCACGATTACGGGAAAAACCCTTCAATTAATTGATTTTAATTGGATTTGATGCCATTGAATTCAAAATATGTACTAAAAACTGTACTCAAAACTCTGTACTTTTAATTTGACTGGCTGCCACCACCTGCATAATACTGTATACAATCACAGTAAGTGGGAGATTCAGTTATGTTTGTTGAATTGATATACGACAAGAGAAATGTTGAAGGTTTAACTGGCGCCAGAGAGATCATCCTGGCTGAGCTGACAAAGCGAGTGCACCAGATTTTCCCTGATGCCGAAGTGAAGGTGAAGCCGATGCAGGCAAACGGCTTGAATAGCGATGCCAGTAAAAGCGATCGGGAAAAGCTGAACCGCATGCTGGAGGATATGTTTGAAGAAGCCGATATGTGGCTGGTATCTGAGTTCCCGACAGTTCGCCAGGTTGGGCTGTAAAGTTGTGCAGGCTGCCTGCATCGATCTTTACCGGCGGCCTGCATCATGTCTACCCCCTGCCTGCAGGAAATTTTCGGTATAGTGTTGACACTCCTACATCGTAAATTATTGCCACGCGCTGACGCGTTTCCCCCGCAGCAATTAATCTCCCTGCCTGCGCCCACTGTTCATCCGTTAGTTTTGGCCTACGGCCACCAATGCGACCTTCCGCGCGCGCAGCTTCTAAACCTGCACGGGTGCGTTCGACAATAAGCTCCCTTTCCATCTCCGCCAACGCCCCCATGACATGGAAGAAGAATCTGCCCATAGGTTTGCTGGTATCGATGCTATCTGTCAGGCTCCGGAAGTTAACCCCTTTCTCCCGCAGTTCCTCCACTAACACAACAAGATGTCGCATGCTTCGCCCAAGCCGGTCCAGTTTCCACACTACCAGCGTATCGCCTTCAGATAGCGTCCGGAGCACCTTTTTTAATCCTGGTCTGTCGGACACCTTACCACTGATCTTGTCTTCGAAAATCAGCTCACATCCTGCACACTCGAGCGCGTTTCGCTGAAGTGCAGTGTTCTGGTCATTAGTTGACACCCTCACGTAGCCAATAAGCATGAGTTTCCTTCCTCCAAAAGGCCGGAATCATGCCACCTGAGCGATAAATGATCATTATTAAAAACGTTGGTTTGGGAACAGCGGCGAAAAAGGATGTGGGTACCGGATCGGGACAAATCCCGGACATGAGCAAATGGACATCGCTGAAAGCGGATTACGGGTGGCGGTTGACTCCAGACGGATTTCTGGAGCAGTGGGGGCGCGGTAATTATGGAAACGGCGATGGGGACTTTGTCATTCCGTTCCCGAATCGTTGTGTGTTCGTTTTGATTAGCTCAGATCCGAATGACACGTCATATGCTGAGATTTCACAGGCATTCCCTGTCAGTAACTCAAAATTCAGAGTTGGCTGCGCAACCGCAGAGGGTAATAACGTGAATCCGGCAAATTTGACATGTAACTGGTATGCGAAGGGGTGGTGATAATGAATATTTACTTTTATAGCGCGTCAACGAATCAATTTTACCCGACAGTGTTACTCGACGCATACCGTGCGAATGGCGTTTTGCCTGATGATATTAAGCCCGTCGATGACGATATGGCTCTGGAGTTTTTAGGGGTGCCTCCGGAGGGAATGAAGCGTGTTGTGGGTAGCAATGGGCTACCCACGTGGGGAATGGCAAACTAAACGGACAGTTCAGGCCATTTGATATCGGGGGCTTTTGATGTATCAACCCGCATCAACATCACCCGGTATTTTTTCCATTCAGACAAAGCGGCGGTTTCTTCTTCCGTCGCTATACCCGCGTCAACCGCATCCTGCCGCCAGGCAATTTCTGAATCCGCCTGAGCGCGCAATTGTGCTTTACGAAACTCAGCTTCAGCGATTTTTTCACCTTTTAGCTTTACTTCATCAGTAACCCAGGCGCTGCCATTCCATTTGTCAAAAGGTGTGGCTGGCGCAAGTGGCGTTGTATTGTCAGGGTAATCACCGAGGATTTTCACTTCAATTGGCTGGCCGCTCTCTGTGCTGTAAACCGTTTCGCCGCGATGGTCATCGACTAACTCCCACTTATCGCCGACACGGATTATCGCTTTTCCCGCTTCATCGGCCGGGGGTTCATCAATATATGCACCAGCAGGTAAGCCAGCAGTTGCCGGGATAAACTCATCAATAAAGCCGATATATTCCCCATCAGGTTTTGTCAGATAGCAAACAATCCATCCTGAAGTTTCTGCAAATCCCTGCGCATTAAGCGTGATGTATTCTTTCATTATTGCGCTCTCACGATGTAATTAAATGCCACGCTTTTAACGCGGTTCTCAGCAGCGGTTGGAACTTGAGTCGCAGCATTAATATTTAAGTTTCTGTAGGAAATACTCAGTCCTGTTCCACTCTGCCACGAGGTGATTCCAGTACCGGTGTAGGTAATGACGCCCGTCGCTAAATCTGGGTTTCCTGTATAGACGTTCGCGGCACTGCCAATAATGTTTCGGATCGCATCCCCCTGTTCGCTTAAAAGCGCCCGTCCGGTATCAATACCCCTTCCATCATCCCAGCCACGAATAGTTTGCGCACGTAAGTCGGGCAAGACTCCGGACGGGTACGCAAGGGCAAGCTTAGGGTTTGCAACCTTATCAAATGTTGCACCGTTCATTTTCAGAAAGCCGGTCGGCGGTGTTGCCAGCGGCCAGGGAATTGGAGTCCCAACCGGGAGCATAGAGCCTTCTCCCAGACCAAGGTAT
>NZ_JAOWCV010000001.1:0-323 GCF_030336805.1 Citrobacter sp. Cb023
GCGGGAATAGCTCAGTTGGTAGAGCACGACCTTGCCAAGGTCGGGGTCGCGAGTTCGAGTCTCGTTTCCCGCTCCAAATTAAAGACATCGGCAATAGCGGATGTCGGCTGAAAAGCCAGAAGATTTCGGCGCGTTAGCAAAGCGGTTATGTAGCGGATTGCAAATCCGTCTAGTCCGGTTCGACTCCGGAACGCGCCTCCAATTTCTTCCCGAGCCCGGATGGTGGAATCGGTAGACACAAGGGATTTAAAATCCCTCGGCGTTCGCGCTGTGTGGGTTCAAGTCCCACTCCGGGTACCATGGGAAAGAATAGAATAATCAAA
>NZ_JAOWCV010000040.1:0-652223 GCF_030336805.1 Citrobacter sp. Cb023
TCAGAAGTGAAACGCCGTAGCGCCGATGGTAGTGTGGGGTCTCCCCATGCGAGAGTAGGGAACTGCCAGACATCAAATAAAAACAAAAGGCCTAGTCGAAAGACTGGGCCTTTTGTTTTATCTGTTAAACGCCGGGTTGTATCCGGCGCATGGCTTTAATGGATAACCTGCGACAAAAACGCACGAGTGCGTTCAGATTTGGGGTGAGCAAAAAACTCATCCGGTGCTGCCTGTTCAACAATCTCGCCAAGATCCATAAAGATCACCCGGTCGGCCACTGTGCGGGCAAAGCCCATTTCATGGGTAACACACAGCATGGTCATGCCTGATTGTGCCAGACCTATCATGGTATCAAGCACTTCTTTTACCATTTCAGGATCCAACGCTGATGTGGGTTCATCGAATAACATAATTTTAGGTTTCATGCACAGCGAGCGTGCAATGGCCACGCGCTGTTGCTGCCCACCAGAGATTTGCCCAGGATATTTATGCGCATGTTCAGCAATGCGAACTCGCTCAAGGTAGTGCATTGCCAGAGCTTCAGCCTCTTTTTTCGGCATCTTTTGTACCCAGATTGGTGCCAGCGTGCAGTTTTGCAGGACCGTCAAATGAGGAAAGAGATTAAAGTGCTGAAAAACCATGCCAACTTCTTGTCTGACGCGCTCAATATTGCGGATATCTTCATTGAGTTCGATCCCATCCACCACAATACGTCCTTGCTGATGCTCTTCCAGATGGTTGATACAGCGGATAGTTGTCGATTTACCCGAACCGGAAGGTCCGCATAATACGATGCGTTCTCCCTGCTTTACCTTCAGGTTGATGTTTTTCAGGACGTGAAACTGTCCGTACCATTTGTTGACGTTTTCCAGCGTAATCATCGCGTCGGTAGACGGCATTAATAATTGGCTCATAAATTCCTCAGTGCGGTGTACGCCCGGTGTTAAAATGTTTTTCCAGATGTTGGCTGTAACGCGACATGCTAAAACAGAAGATCCAGTAAATCAGTGCGGCGAAAACATATCCTTCCGTCGACATACCCAACCATGCAGGGTCCACAGTTGCCTGCTGCACGCTACTGAAGAGATCAAACAGGCCGATGATGATGACCAGACTGGTATCCTTAAACAGGGCGATAATCGTGTTAACCAGACCCGGAATAACCAGCTTGAGGGCTTGCGGAAGAATGACCAGCCCTTGCGTTTTCCAGTACCCTAACGCCAGTGATTCAGCGGCTTCATACTGACCTTTTGGTAGGGCCTGTAACCCTCCGCGAACCACTTCTGCGACATACGCCGACTGGAAAAGAATCACGCCGACCAGCGCCCGGATAAGTTTGTCGATACTGGTCCCTTCGGACATAAACAGAGGAAGCATGACCGAGGACATAAAAAGGACGGTAATCAACGGCACACCGCGCCAGAACTCAATGAAAATGACGGATAAAATCCGCACGACTGGCATATGAGACCGGCGTCCAAGCGCCAGTAAAATACCCCACGGAAGCGCGCCCGCAATCCCCACGGATGCAATGATAAGCGTCAGTGTTAATCCGCCCCACTGTCGGGTTTCTACGCGCTCAAGTCCGAAAAAACCACCGTACATCAACCACCAGACCACCACGGGATAAACGACGGCCCAGACGGCGATATAGCGGCCACGGTGGGGAATAGATTTCCAGAACATAGGGACGATAGAGGCCAGGCCAATGATCAGGGCCAGATTTACGCGCCAGCGCTGATCGTGGGGATAAAGTCCATACATGAATTGCCCAAAGCGTTCATGAATGAACACCCAGCAAGCCCCAGCTTTGGTGCAGTCTGCGCGGGTTGAACCGACCCAGTTGGCCTGAAAGAATACCCAGTTCAGCAGTGGCGGAAGAAATGACCAAATCAGCCAAACGCACAGCAGCGTGAGCAGGCTATTTGACCAACTGGAGAACAGGTTTTTACGCATCCAGAGTAGACTGCGGCTTGCCGGGTTACTATTCTGACGCGAGGGGTGAGACAGCAGTGCTTTTGTCATCATGGCTCCTTAGCGCTCAATCAGTGCAATACGGCGGTTATAAATATTCATCAGCAGAGAAATGCTCAGGCTGATGATCAGGTACACCGACATCGTGATAGCAATGGTTTCAATGGCTTGCCCTGTTTGATTGAGTACCGTGCCGGCAAACAGTGAAACCATATCCGGGTAGCCAATAGCGGCCGCAAGAGAGGAGTTTTTGACGATATTCAGATACTGGCTGGTTAATGGGGGAATGATGACGCGCAGCGCCTGTGGGATGATCACCTGGCGCAGTGTCACCGGATTTGGCAGACCCAGCGAGCGTGCTGCTTCATGTTGGCCATAAGGAACGGCCTGGATTCCCGCTCGAATAATTTCTGCAATAAACGCCGAGGTATACACTGAAAGCGCCAGCGTCAGGGCAGCCAGTTCGGGAATAAGCACCATACCGCCACGGAAGTTAAAACCGCGAAGGGCGGGGATATCCCAGTGAAGCGCTGCGCCAAACAGCCACTGTGAGATCATCGGTAAAAGCACGATCAGCGCCAGAGCCGTGGGCCAGGTCCGGCGTAGCTGACCGGTTTTAGTCTGGTGTATTCTGTTGTAGCGAAATAGCCCGATAGTGACGACGATAGTGATAATTACAGCGCCGCAAAAGGCAAAAAATCCTTCTCCTATTTGCGGTGCCGGAATATAGAGCCCCCGGTTACTCAGAAACATCAAGTCCAGCGCGTTAACGGCCTGACGTGGGCCGGGCAGGTTACGTAATACGGCGAAATACCAAAAGAAGATCTGCAGCAGCGGCGGTATATTGCGGAACGTTTCGATGTAGATCGTCGAGAGCTTTCGTAATAACCAGTTATCTGACAGGCGTGCCAGTCCGAGAAAGAAACCAATAATTGATGCGAAAACAATGCACAGTGCAGAAACTAATAGCGTATTGAGCAGGCCAACGATAAAGACACGGCCATACGTATCGCCTTGCTCGTAATCGATCAGATGCTGGACAATACCAAATCCGGCGCTGCGATCGAGAAAAGAGAATCCCGAGGTAATACCGCTATTATTCAGGTTATTTATCGTGTTATGGATGAGATAGACCGCAATGCTGATGACTGCAATGACGGCAAGTATTTGAAATAACCAGGCGCGGACCGCAGGGTTAGAAAAGGATAACGATCCTTTTACGATTGAGCGGCGATGGAACATAAGAAAACCTCGGTAACTATGACTCTGGACTGAGCGCCGCAGTCGCGGCGCCCGTTACATCACTACGTATTAGCGCACCGGTGGCGCATATTGAATGCCACCGTTATTCCAGAGGTTGTTCTGTCCACGTTTGATCTTCAGTGGGCTTTCCGATCCCACGTTACGCTCAAAGATCTCCGAGTAGTTACCTACCTGCTTGATAATGTTGTAAGCCCATTTGTTATCAAGCTTCAGATCCTTACCATAATCCCCTTCTTTGCCTAACAGGTGTGCCATATCCGGCGTTGCAGGATTAGCCGCTTTTTCATCGACGTTTTTCGAGTTAACGCCCATTTCTTCCGCATTCAGCATGGCGAACAGCGTCCAGCGAACAATGGAGAACCACTCATCGTCTCCACGACGTACAACAGGTCCCAGCGGTTCTTTAGAAATAACTTCTGGCAGGACAATCCATTCCGCAGGATTACTCAGCTTGATTCGCAGGGCGTACAACTGAGACTGGTCGGAAGCCAGCGTGTCGCAGCGTCCAGATTCCAGAGCTTTAGCTGATTCATCCGAGCGGTCAAAAGTGACAGGGGTGTACTTCATGTTGTTGGCTTTAAAGTAGTCAGCCACGTTCAGTTCGGTATCTGTTCCTGCCTGGATACAAACCGTTGCGCCATCCAGCTCTTTAGCACTCTTGAGACCCGCTTTATTGTGGGTAAGAAAACCAATGCCGTCGTAATACGTTACGCCAGTGAAAGACATTCCCATTCCTGCGTCACGAGAGGAGGTCCAGGTGGTATTACGAGAGAGCATGTCGACTTCACCAGATTGTAGTGCGGTAAAGCGTTCCTTGGCGGTGAGCGGGGTATATTTTACTTTGCTATCATCGCCAAATACGGCGGAGGCAACGCCACGACATACGTCGACATCAATACCTGAGAACTTACCGCTTGCATCGGCATAAGAAAAGCCAGGCAACCCGTCACTGATCCCACACTGCACAAAACCTTTTTTCTTTACGGCATCAAGTGTTGCGCCGGCATGTGCCTGATTTGCAACCGCAAGCAGCACGCCGGCCGCAGCCAGGCTGGCTATTATCATCTTTTTCATAGAGCATCCTGTGTGGAGGAATTATTGTTATGGAAACGTTCTGAAAACGTCTTTTACCTGTCTGTGGCTATGGCCATACTCTTTTAAGCAAAGGTAGTGCCAGGTTTTTGCGCACGATTATTCGACGCAATATCCAGAGTGTAGACAGGAAAAAATAAATGCAGCGCCCTGAAGTGGTGCAAAATTGAAACGTAAGCCACATTCCGGCGCAAAAAATTTAAAAATCAAACCGGACGCGTGATAACGATTTCGTACGTTAATATTGATGACGTGAGAATAATGAAAAGAAAGCGCGCTGTTACGAAGAACTGAAAAAATGCTAATTTCAAATCGTGGATATGTGAGGCAAATCTATAATAATTTTATTATACGTTGAGTGCTATATACCAACGTTTTGTCTTATATAAAGATTTAATTCTTATTGCAAAAAGCGCGGTACCCACCGCGCTTTTAAGAAGATTTATTTGGTCAGGGCGACTATCCCAAGCGTCAGCCCGGCAACGGCTGCTGCGCCACCGGCGATGGCACCGGCTGTTTCCCAGTTATCCTGCGTGGTGCCTTTCATACAGGTATTGGTATGAACCAGGCGCCCCTGATCGTCGTATACAGGTACGCAAGGAGAATCGTGTGCACAGCCGGCCAGGAATGCGGTAAGCAATGCAACGGATATTAATCTTTTCATGGTGTTACCTCAAAAATAAGCGTTTCGCTAATTGAGCAAAGACAAACGCTAAGCCATCTGCGAACTCGGCGATTATTTTACCACTTCTTAAAAAAATACTGACATGAGGAATAATCTCAATTCATGTGGATTGTAAAAATAATGGATAAAAAGAAAGGTGACTGGCGAGTTTTTCAGGAAGGGTTTATTAGAAATAAATGGCTATCTTATTAATAAATAAAGAGGGGCATCTTGGGTGAAAAAGGCGTCCGAAGACGCCTTTATTTTACAAATTAAACGTTGCGCCGACTAAAACGCCGTCTGACGACAACGAAGAAGACGGGGACGAAGAAGATTGCCAACAATGTCGCGGTCAGCATGCCTCCCATTACGCCTGTACCAACCGCATTCTGTGCCCCGCTACCCGCTCCGTGGCTGATAACCAGAGGCATAACCCCCAGAATAAACGCCAGGGATGTCATCAGGATTGGACGAAGACGCATGCGTGACGCCTCCAGTGTGGCTTCAATCAACCCTTTACCTTCTTTATCCATCAGGTCTTTGGCAAACTCCACGATAAGGATAGCGTTTTTGGCGGAAAGACCGATGGTAGTCAGCAGACCTACCTGGAAGTAAACGTCGTTATTCAGACCGCGTATGGACGCCGCCAGAAGCGCACCGACCACGCCGAGCGGTACAACCAACATGACTGAAAATGGAATAGACCAGCTCTCATACAATGCGGCGAGACACAGGAAGACGACGATTAACGAAATAGCGTATAACGCAGGTGCCTGATTGCCGGAGAGCCGTTCCTGATATGACATCCCCGTCCAGTCATAGCCGATACCGGTTGGCAGCTGTGCTGCCAGGTTTTCCATGAGTGCCATGGCTTCACCGGTGCTTCGACCCGGCGCGGCCTCTCCCAGTATTTCCATTGATGGCATACCGTTGTAACGCTCCAGGCGGGGTGAACCATAAATCCAATGCGACGAACTGAACGCAGAGAATGGCACCATTTCACCATTCCCACTACGTACGTAGAGATTGTTGATGTCGTTGGGTAACATACGGAACGGCGCGTCAGCCTGAACGTATACCTTTTTCACTCGGCCATGATCGATAAAATCGTTCACATAGGTGCCGCCAAGGGCCGTGGAAATCGTTTGGTTTATATCCGACAGACTTACGCCTAACGCCTGGGCTTTTTCCTGATCAATATCCAGCTTAAATTGCGGGGTATCTTCCAGACCGTTAGGGCGCACGCGCACCAGCAAATCCGGATGTTCTCTCACCATACCCAGCAACTGGTTCCGGGCTTTCGTCAGTTCTGTATGACCGAGGTTAGCCTGATCAATTAACTGAAAATCAAAGCCGGTCGCGGTACCCAGTTCAAGAATGGCAGGCATGTTGAACGGGAACACCAGTCCATCTTTAATCTGGCTGAACGCCCTGGTCGCACGTTCGACGATAGCCGTCACGCCGTTTTCATCGCCCGAACGCTCTTCCCATGGTTTGAGGCTAATAAAGACGATACCGGAGTTCTGTCCCTGGCCGCTAAAGCTGAAGCCATTAACGGTGAACACCGATTTTACGTTCGCTTTTTCCTGGTTCAGGTAGTAATTCTGAATCTGATCCAGCACCTGCTGTGTGCGCGTCTGTGTCGCACCGGCAGGAAGTTGCACCATTGTCATAAAGACCCCCTGATCCTCTTCGGGCAAGAAGGAGGTAGGGAGGCGTAAAAACAGAACAGCCATTCCGCCGACGATAAGAACATATAGCAACAAGTAGCGTCCGGTTTTGCGCAGAATACCGCTGATACTATTGCTGTAATGCCCGACGCTTTTATCGAACAGGGCGTTAAACCATCCGAAAAAACCGCCTTTCTTTTCAACATGTCCGGCGGAAACGGGTTTTAGCAGCGTTGCACAAAGCGCTGGCGTAAGAATGAGGGCGACCAGAACAGAAAGCGCCATCGCTGAAACAATGGTCAGAGAGAACTGGCGGTAAATGGCGCCGGTCGAGCCGCCAAAGAACGCCATGGGGATAAATACCGCCGAGAGTACCATCGCGATCCCGACCAGCGCGCCCTGGATCTGGACCATGGATTTCTGCGTCGCCTCTTTGGGCGGCAGTTTCTCTTCCGCCATGACGCGTTCGACGTTTTCTACTACCACGATAGCGTCATCGACCAGCAGGCCGATGGCCAGCACCATTCCGAACATCGTTAGCGTATTGATGGAGAATCCGAATGCGGCGAGGATCGCGAATGTTCCCAACAGCACGACAGGCACTGCGATAGTTGGAATCAGCGTGGCGCGCAGATTTTGCAGGAACAGGTACATCACCAGGAAGACGAGGATGATGGCTTCAAACAGCGTTTTCACCACCTCGTTAATCGAGATTTTTACAAATGGTGTAGTGTCATAGGGGTAAACCACTTGCAAACCTTGCGGGAAGAAAGGTTGTAACTCAGCCAGCTTTGCTTTGACGCCTGCGGCAGTATCCAGCGCGTTTGCACCGGTCGCCAGCTTAATGCCCAGACCTGTTGCGGGCTGACCATTAATTTTCGTCACCATGTTATAGTTTTCGCCGCCGAGTTCGATGCGGGCTACATCTCTGAGGTGAACCATTGAGCCATCCTGGCCCACCTTCAGCGTTATGCGACCAAACTCTTCCGGCGTTTTCAGGCGTGTCTGAGCAATAATGGAGGCATTAAGTTGTTGACCCTGGACGGATGGTGCGCCTCCCAGTTGGCCTGCGGCAATCTGATTGTTTTGCGTTCTCAGTTGATTGATAACGTCCAGCGGAGTCAACTGATATTTGTTCATTGCGTTGCTGTCGAGCCAGATGCGCATTGCGTACTGTGCACCAAACATCTGGACATCGCCGACACCTGCTGTTCGGCTTATTGCGTCTTTAACGTTAGACGCCACATAGTCGGAAATATCATCCTGCGTCAGATTGTTATTATCGGAGACAAAACCCGCCACCATCAGGAAACCGCTACTGGATTTCTCGACGCTGATCCCCTGCTGCTGTACTTCCTGTGGCAGTAAGGGCATCGCTAACTGTAATTTGTTTTGCACCTGGACCTGTGCGATATCCGGGTCAGTACCCGACTCGAAAGTCAGAGTAATGGTGACGCTCCCGGAGGAATCGCTGGTGGAGGACATATACATCAGGTTATCGATACCGTTCATATTCTGTTCGATAACCTGCGTAACCGTGTCTTGTACTGTCTGCGCATCCGCACCTGGGTAGGTGGC
The DNA here is from genome assembly GCF_030336805.1 of Citrobacter sp. Cb023. Classification (NCBI taxonomy): domain Bacteria; kingdom Pseudomonadati; phylum Pseudomonadota; class Gammaproteobacteria; order Enterobacterales; family Enterobacteriaceae; genus Citrobacter; species Citrobacter sp. Cb023. The sequence continues at coordinate 8,242 of NZ_JAOWCV010000040.1, forward strand.
AGAAATAGCGACCGCAGGAGGTGCAATGGTCGGATACTGTGCAACGGGCAGTTGCATGATTGCCAGAGCCCCTGCCATCATCAGAATGATGGCCAGAACCCAGGCAAAAATAGGGCGATTGATAAAAAAGTTAGCCATGTCCGGTTACCTTATTGCGCAGTTTTTGCGGCTGGAGTTTCGGTATCGGTGGTTGCTTTAACCTTTATGCCGGGACGCGCTTTCTGCAATCCGCTGACGATAACCTTATCGCCAGGCTGTAAGCCCTCGCTGATTAACCACTTATCACCTATCGCCTGAGTAGCAATGACGGTGCGAGCCTCGACCTGACTCTTGTCATTGACAACCATCACCGTTGCATCACCGCGTGGCGTACGCGTTACCCCTTGTTGGGGAACGAGAATGGCATTCGGCTGGACGCCTTCATCAATACGAGCACGCACAAACATGCCCGGCAGCAGCGTGTGCTGTGGGTTAGGGAATACGGCCCTGAGGGTGATGGATCCGGTACTTTCATCAACGGTGACATCAGAGAACTGCAACGCACCTTTCAGCGGGTACGACTGACCATTTTCCATCACCAGTTCGACGGTACTGCTGGCGCTGTCTTTATGCAGGCTCCCTTGCTCAACGGACTGTTTAAGGCGCATAAAGTCATTACTGGACTGTGTTACGTCGACGTAAATAGGATCAAGTTGTTGCACGGTAGCAAGTTCAGTTGCCTGGCCATTCGTGACTAATGCGCCTTCGGTGACGTTAGATTTACCGATACGTCCGCTAATGGGCGATGTCACTTTGGTGTAGGCCAGGTTGATACGAGCGCTTTCGACCGCCGCTTTTGCCGCGATAACGGAGGCATCGGCCTGGCGAGCATCAGCAATGGCCTGATCGTACTCTTGCTGGCTGATGTACTTAGTGCCAACCAGCGGGACATAACGTTTTACCGTTAAATGTGCGATAGCTGCTGCCGCTTCACTCTTTGCCAGTTCGCCTTTGGCGCTGTCGTAGTCGGCCTGGTAAGTCGCAGGATCGATCTGATAAAGCGACTGACCGGCTTCAACATCGCTTCCCTCGGTGAAATTCCGTTTAAGTACAATCCCGCTGACCTGAGGACGGACTTCAGCAATACGAAATGCTGTTGTGCGCCCAGGTAATTCGGTCGTCACGGCTAAAGGCGCCTTTTCGACGACATGGACAGTCACCTGCGGCTCTGCGGGGTGAGCTTGTGTTTCTCCCTGATCGTTACAACCGGCGAGTAATACAGCGGACATGATGATGAATGAGGGCAGGAGTGAAAACCTGGCATTTTTCGTCATTTCTATTCCTTAAAAAACCGAACGCTCGTTATTAACCGGGTAACGCAGAGGCGATAACGCGCACAAGTGAAAATAATGGTTGGCTATCCTACAAATTATTAGCTTGCGATGTAAGCAATACTTATTTATGGGCGCGATACACGGCACGTAAAAACAAAAAAGGATTTATCTTCGGTTGTTTCATTATGGTTTTAATAGTAATGCAATGATGCGCATAAACACATATTGAAATAAGTATTTGGTTGATGAATATATTGGTGGTTGTTATTTGTTTTGTTTATTCGTGTGCAATATCCATAATTAACTGTTTTAGAACTCGTCTAAATAAACGCTAAGTGATACATTTGTTCCGTTTAGCAAATATTACATAAGAAAGTTAATCATTCTCTACCTTACCTCAGACAGTCGAAACCATGGCCAGAAAAACGAAAGCTGATGCCCTCAAAACACGACAGCACCTGATAGAAACAGCGATTATGCAGTTTGCCGTGCGTGGTGTTAGCAATACGACGTTAAACGACATTGCGGATGCCGCCAGCGTGACGCGGGGGGCGCTCTATTGGCATTTTGAAAATAAGACGCAATTGTTCAATGCGCTATGGTTACAACAACCTCCATTACGCGATCTTATTCAGGATAAGCTTATTGGTCGTTGGGGGGATAATCCTTTACAGCGGCTGCGTGAAAAGTTTGTGGTGGGATTGCAATATATTGCACAGAATCCTCGCCAGCAGGCATTAATGCAAATTTTATATCATAAATGTGAATTTCATAACGATATGATATCAGAACAGACCATTCGCGATAAAATAGGTCTCAGTCATCAAAGCATTCGTGATTCACTGCAAAAGTGCGTGGATGAAAATCTGATTGCCACCAGTCTGGATTTAGATGTCATCATCATTATTCTGCACGGTAGCTTTAGCGGAATAATAAAAAACTGGTTAATGAATCCAGTGAGTTATGATTTGTATGGGCAAGCGCCAGTATTAGTTGATAACGTATTAAAAATGTTAAGCCCAGACGGCTGTGTAATGCAATTAATGCAGAGTGAAAATCAGCCAGGATAGTTTTAGCCGCCAGGGCCTGACGGCTGTCGACGTATTTTTCGTCGTGCTATTCGAGGTCGACGCAGTTGACCAGCTTGAGGGGGTTTACAGAATTCATATTCCGGCACTTATTGTGCTCCGTTGTCATCAGCTCTATCCACTGAATGAGCAGCGCATCAAAGAGAAAAACGAAGACCGCAAAAACAACCAGCCACCAATACTTGCGAATCATTACCAAACCCTGTGTATTCATGCCCAAGCGTGCAGGGAATATACACGAAATCTGCAAGCTGAAAAGCAGACTTACAATGCCTTTACTTTGCTGAAAGATCGCCGCTCTTTGCTGTTAATCGACTCTTTTTAGACAGATTTTTTGTCTTCCGCTTTTTCACCTTTGCAAGTTCATTCTCTGAAAAATGCGAACCAATGCTCATTCTTCTGAGCCCCATTTTTACGTACTCGGCATTGATTTCAATCCCGACAAACTTGCGACCTAATTCCACGGCAGTGGCACCGGTCGTGAAGCTACCGGCAAACGGATCCAGCACGCTGTCATCTGGACTGGAGGAAGCCAGAATGATGCGTTCAAGGAGGGCTTTGGGTTTTTGAGTGGGGTGATTTTCGTATTCGTCCATCAGATAACGAACGCGTGGAAACTCCCAGACATTGCCTGGTACTTTTTTCTGGTTGTAAGGTTGGGGCGGGTTCTTTCTGTAGTCTATCAGTGCACGTTTAGCGCCCGTTTTGGCTTCAACCAAAATATCATCACGATTAAACGTGTAGTTTTTCTGATCTTTTACCATCATCAGAAGCGGTTCATACATCGAACCAAAGTAATTTTTGGCCTGCACCCCGGAGCTATCGTATGACCACACGATACGGCTCTTGATGGTAAAGAGCTGGCGGCATTTGAGATCGATATACGGCATGTTCTCCGTACTGTTCATGATGTACATGGTGCCGTGTGATTTGAGAATGCGATGGCACTCGTCAATGCACTCAAACAGCCATGCCAAAAAGGCCTCTTCGTCCCAGGATTCCACCATCCCGTCAAAGTCTTTACCGATGTTATAAGGTGGGTCGGCGAAAATGAGATCGACGCTTTCTGACGGCAGCTTTTTCAGTTCGGTCAGAGCATCACCCAGGATTATCTTTTTAGATTCATCGCCAAAATAGACAGGTTCACATCTTGCGTTCATCGCCAAAGCCTCCCGTGTGACGTTAATAAAAAAGGCGCTTCCCCATGCCGAGTAGCGCCTTTTAAAACAAACATTTCGCTGATTAGTATCAGTTCATGCCGTATTTTTTCAGTTTTTTACGCAGAGTACCACGGTTGATGCCCATCATCAGGGCAGCACGGGTCTGGTTACCGCGGGTGTATTGCATCACCATGTCCAACAGGGGCTGTTCTACTTCAGCCAGTACCAGCTCATAGAGATCGTTAACATCCTGACCATTCAATTGAGCAAAATAGTTCTTCAGTGCCTGTTTAACCGAGTCACGCAGGGGCTTTTGAGTTACCTGATCCTGAGAGTTAACGGTAGAAACGGTCAGTACGTCAGAATTTACGCGTTGTTCGAACATAGTTCTGTCAGCTCTTTATTTCTGTTTACGCAAAATTTTCGAAGTATGCCTCCAACGCCGCCAGCTGTTCGCTGGAATCTTCAATGGCGTTGAATGTGCGCCGAAACTGGTCATCCGGAGCGTGTTCCTGGAGATACCAGGATACGTGTTTACGCGCAATTCGGTACCCTTTTGCCTGACCATAAAAGTCGTGCAGTTCCCGAACGTGCGCACAAAGCAAGCGCTTCACCTCTGCCAGAGGCAGCGGGGGCAGCAGCTCCCCAGTGTCCAGATAATGCTGGATTTCCCGAAAGATCCAGGGTCTTCCCTGAGCTGCACGTCCTATCATCAGGGCATCCGCCCCCGTATAGTCGAGTACAGCTCTGGCTTTATGCGGGTCAGTAATGTCGCCATTCGCGATAATCGGAATGGAAACTTTCTGCTTAACTGCCCGAATACTGTCGTACTCAGCATCTCCATTGAACAAACAGGCGCGGGTGCGTCCATGAATGGTCAGAGCCTGAATGCCACAGTCTTCAGCCAGTTGGGCAATCTCTACGCAGTTACGGTGTTCCGGAGCCCAGCCGGTGCGAATCTTGAGTGTGACAGGAACGTCCACTGCATTGACGACCTCGGTTAGTATTGATTTCACTAGATCCGGGTACTGCAAGAGGGCTGAACCTGCGAGCTTGCGATTCACTTTTTTAGCCGGACACCCCATATTGATATCAATAATCTGGGCGCCGCTTTCCACGTTAATACGTGCGGCATCGGCCATCTCAACAGGGTCGCTACCGGCAATTTGCACCGTGCGAATTCCTGGCTCATCAACGTGCACCATCCGTAAACGAGATTTGTCACTTTCCCAAACCTGCGGGTTAGAAGACATCATCTCGGATACCGTCAATCCTGCTCCCATCTCATAGCACAGCGTCCTGAATGGTCTGTCAGTGATGCCAGCCATAGGTGCTGCGATCAGGCGATTTCTGAGCTGGTATTGTCCGATGCGCATGAGTTAAGAAATGACCATACTGTGACTGCAAGGCGGCGTATATTACGCATTTTTCGCACGAGATGAAAGGCCAAACTTTGACCAATCCACTGAGGTGGATCAATGAATTGCTGGTTAAGTACACAGTTTCAAATTAAAATCTTTAATAATCAGTTTGATACGTGGTTGTGCTAATTTTTCATCCGTTTATAAATTCCGAAAACTTCTCTTTTTTTATTACGGCCAGCCTCAGGTTATCAGGATAAAAAGCTGTTTTTGTGAGCAAATAGTGGCTTTGTAATGCGATCTCGCTCTCATTTCCGCAAATCCTTTTGCGAAAAAAAGAGCGATTATTGCGTTACCAACGGTAACGAGAGGGGATTATTTTTTCTGACCGGTAATGCGGCACCACTCTTCTTTCTCGATAACCGGATCGAGCGTAAAGAGTTCGGCATAGGCCTCACAGACGCTTTCCGCCTGGCTGGCAAGAATGCCAGAAAGCCCCAGCAAACCGCCCTCAACGGGCAGTACGCTGATTAACGGTGCCAGTTCACGTAATGGGCCTGCGAGGATGTTTGCGACCACCACGTCGGCTTTCATCGCCTCTGGCTGGTCTTTCGGCAGATAGAGCTCCAGACGCTCAGAAACGCCATTACGCTGGGCGTTATCACGGCTGGCCTGAATTGCTTGCGGATCGATGTCTACGCCGATGGCTTTTGCCGCACCCAGCTTCAGTGCCGCAATGGCAAGAATGCCGGAGCCGCAGCCGAAGTCGATGACGGTTTTGCCGTTTAGATCGAGACCGTCCAGCCATTGCAGGCATAGGGAGGTGGTGGGGTGAGTGCCGGTACCAAACGCCAGACCCGGGTCCAGCATCACGTTGACGGCATTCTCATCCGGGACATCGCGCCAGCTTGGGCAAATCCACAAACGTTCACCAAAGCGCATCGGGTGGAAGTTATCCATCCATTCGCGTTCCCAGTCTTTGTCTTCGAGCTGTTCGATTTTATGCGCGAAGCCTGCACCCAGCAGCGGATGCTGCTCCAGGATGGCAACCACTTCTTTCATGTCGGTTTCTGCATCGAACAAGCCGATAACGTCGGTATCTCCCCACAGGCGAGTCTCGCCCGGGAGAGGCTCAAATACCGGCGTATCATGCGTGTCCTGGAAAGTAATGGAAACGGAGCCCGCTTCCATCAGCGCATCGCTCAACTCTTCAGCGTTGGCACCGGTTGTGTTCAGTTTCAGTTGGATCCATGGCATGGCAAAACTCTTTTATTTATCAGTAGTCAATATGGCGGCTTGCGGGACGGCAGAACCGAAACGGTTGCCGATCAGGAAAGCCAGCAAGCTTATCAGTAACGAGGGCACAATCGGATGGAAACCCAGGTACTGAATGTTAAATGTAGCGAGTACGGCATAAAGAACGCCGCCGATAATCATCGCGCTCAAAGCGCCCGCCGCGTTTGCACGCTCCCAGTACAGGCCCAGTACCAGCGGCCACAGGAAGACGGCTTCCAGCCCGCCAAACGCCAGCAGATTAAGCCAGATAATCATTTCTGGTGGTTTCCAGGCAGCCAGTAGCAGTAACGCGCCGAGCAATAGGGTAATCACTGCCGACATGCGCTTCAGCCGGGTTTCGTTTTTCAGCTGTTCCGGACGCAGGTTCAGGTACAGATCCTTAATGATCGTAGCGGAACTTTGCAGCAATTGGGCATTGATCGTCGACATGATCGCGGCCATGGGGGCCGCGAGGAAGATCCCAGCAGCTACCGGCGGCAACACTTTGACCATCAGCGTAGGGATAACCAGATCCGGCACTGTCAGATCAGGGATCACCGCACGCCCCAACGCACCCGCCAGATGCATACCAAACATCAGGATCGCCACTACGATGGTGCCGATGATAATGCCGCGGTGTACAGCTTTGCTGTCTTTATAAGAGATGCAGCGTACTGCTGTATGCGGCAGCCCAATTACGCCAAAGCACACCAGTACCCAGAATGAGGTCATGAACGTGGGTGACAGAATGTCATCCGCGCCTTGCGGCGAGACCAGTTTAGGGTCGATAGTTTGCAGGGTTACCACCGCATTGCTGAGGCCACCGGCAGCATGAACGACGCCGACCAGCAGAACAATAGTACCAATCAGCATCACCATACCCTGCATGGTGTCGTTCAGTACGCTGGCGCGAAAACCGCCGAACGCCGTATACAATGCGATACTGACGCCAAAAATAAGCAAACCGGTTTCGTAAGGTATACCCGCAGCGGTTTCAAGCAAACGTGCGCCGCCAATAAACTGTACGGTCATTGCTCCGACAAACGCGACCAGCAGGCTAAGGCTTGCCAGCCACACAAGCAGGCGACTCTGGTAGCGGGCAAACAGCATATCGTTGAGGGTAACGGCATTATAACGGCGCGCCAGAATCGCGAATTTCTTACCAAGAATCCCCAGAGAAAGCCAAACGGCGGGCAACTGGATCATCGCCAGCAGCACCCATCCCAGCCCGTATTTGTAAGCGGCGCCAGGACCGCCAATAAACGAGCTGGCGCTAATGTAGGTTGCCGTTAGCGTCATGGCTAATACGACCCCGCCCATCGAGCGGCTGCCGAGGAAATATTCATTCAGGAAAGTGCCGGTCGATCTCTTACGCATGGCGTAAACGGAAAGACCGAAGACCACCAACAGATAGGCGACCAGCGGCAAAATAACTTCAAGCTGCATCGTCATCCTCCAACGGAATGTCGCGATAGATAAACTTCACCATCGCCCAGCACAGCACGATGAAAACCAGCGGCGTTAGCAGGCAGGCCATTTCGAACCAGTGTGGTAAGCCGGTAAAACCGAGCGTGGAATCTGGTAAGTAAGCGGCCACTAACCATGTGGCAAGATATAAAAGGGTCAGCCACAGCGCCCAGCGCGCCTCTTTATGGGCCTGAACAAAACGAGCGTCCATTTTTTGTCCCTTGTGGATAAAGAAAGCGGGGATTGTACCTTATGGCACGTGCGGGAGGGGAGAAAAACAAAAGGCCGGAATTTCCGGCCTTTTCAGTTAACGCACGCTTACTTTTCCTGAAGTCCGAGTTTTTTCTCCAGATAGTGGATATTGGTTCCACCGTGCTGGAAATGCTCGTCATTCATGATGCGGATCTGCAGATCAACGTTGGTTTTGATACCGTCGATGATCAGTTCCTGCAATGCGTTTTTCATACGGGCGATCGCTACGTCGCGGTTTTCGCCATAGCAGATCAGCTTACCGATCATTGAGTCATAGTACGGAGGTACGGTGTAGCCTGCGTAAATATGAGACTCCCAGCGCACACCAAAGCCACCCGGCGCGTGGAAACGCGTGATTTTACCCGGGCTTGGCAGGAAGGTGTTCGGGTCTTCGGCGTTGATACGGCATTCTACCGCATGGCCTTTAACCACAACTTCATCCTGCTTGATGGACAGCGGTTGTCCCGCAGCGATGCGCAGCTGCTCTTTGATCAGGTCAACGCCGGTGATCATTTCGGTTACCGGGTGTTCAACCTGAATACGGGTGTTCATTTCAATGAAGTAGAACTCGCCGTTTTCGAACAGGAACTCGAAAGTACCTGCCCCGCGATAGCCGATATCAACGCACGCTTTGGCGCAACGCTCGCCGATGTAGCGACGCAGTTCCGGAGTAATGCCCGGTGCTGGTGCTTCTTCGACGACTTTCTGGTGACGACGCTGCATGGAGCAGTCACGTTCTGCCAGATAAATCGCGTTACCCTGACCGTCCGCCAGCACCTGAATTTCGATGTGGCGTGGGTTTTCCAGGTACTTCTCCATGTAAACCATGTCGTTGTTGAAAGCCGCTTTCGCTTCCGCTTTGGTCATGGAGATGGATTGTGCCAGTTCGGCATCGCTGCGCACGACGCGCATACCGCGACCGCCGCCGCCGCCGGAGGCTTTGATAATAACTGGATAACCGATGCGTTTAGCATGAGCGCGGTTAGCGTCCATGTCGTCGCCCAGCGGGCCGTCAGAGCCTGGGACTGTCGGTACGCCAGCTTTCTTCATCGCGGTAATTGCGGACACTTTATCGCCCATCAGGCGGATGGTGTCGGCTTTCGGGCCGATGAAGATAAAGCCGGAACGTTCTACCTGTTCAGCAAAGTTGGCATTCTCAGAGAGGAAGCCATAGCCCGGGTGAATTGCCACTGCGCCGGTGATTTCAGCAGCGCTAATAATAGCCGGGATGTTCAGATAGCTTTTTACGGACGGAGCCGGGCCAATACAGACCGTCTCATCCGCCAGCAATACGTGTTTTAAATCGCGATCCGCGCTTGAATGCACAGCGACAGTCTTGATGCCCAGCTCTTTACAGGCACGCAGAATACGCAGGGCGATCTCACCGCGGTTGGCGATAACAATTTTATCCAACATGTTCGCCTCGTTATTCGATGACGACCAGCGGCTCGTCAAATTCTACCGGTTGACCGCTTTCTACCAGAATCGCTTTCACTACGCCGGATTTGTCGGCTTCGATCTGGTTCATCATTTTCATGGCTTCAACGATGCACAGGGTATCGCCCGCATTCACTTTCTGGCCGATTTCGATGAACGCTTTCGCATCTGGGCTCGGGGTGCGGTAGAACGTACCAACCATTGGGGAGCGTACGATGTGACCACTGATTTCCGCTGCTGCCGGAGCTTCCATACTTGGAGAGGCAGTTTGTGCGACAGCGTTAGACAGAGCTGGCTGCTGCATCACTGGTGCAGCATAAGCCTGTTGCATCATTGGAAAACTTGCAGCTGGCGCCGCACGGCTGATGCGTACAGACTCTTCGCCTTCAGAAATTTCCAGTTCGGAGATGCCTGATTCTTCAACCAGCTCGATCAGTTTTTTAATCTTACGAATATCCATGAGTGGGTTCCGTACTCTTTGTTTAGTGAGATTGTGACAAGCGTTTTACCGCCGTCTGTATAGCATTTTTATAACAGTGAGTGACAAGATGCCACGCATCTCAGGCATTGCACTGGGTGCGGTTGCCATTAAGTGAGATTGCCAGACTTGTTAGTCATTGTGCGGCTATCTTCTGCCATTTTCGGGTAAAAGACAAAATATACCTTCAACATGCGAATGTCACCCTTTCAGCGCTCTAAAAACGCTACCGGGGATAGCAAAGTCGCACATTATAACTATTTCGTAGCAATTGGCAGCTAAATACTGGTCTTATCAGGGAAGATAATCAACCGTTAACATGTAAAGAAAATCGGATCGTCCACATTTTGTAACGCACTGCACATAACGTGAAACTACCGCCACCACTGGCGAAACTTCTTGTAACGGCAGGCTAACAACACCACAGCGAGTGCTGTATAAATAATCGGTTGAGGGGAGATAATTTTTACCGACCACAGATAATGTATGGGTGCCAGGATCGCCACAAGATAGACGAAGTTGTGCAAATACTGCCAATTTTTGCCCAGTTTTCGCTGAGCCGACTGGGTGGAGGTTAACGTGAGGGCGAATAATATGCCCCAACTGGCAATGCCCAGCATCAAATAAGGTCGCGTGATTAATTCCCGTCCTAACAGCGCCAGATTATGAATGCCCAGTTCCAGGAGTGCGTAGCTGGTTAAATGCAACGTTGCCCAGGCGAAACACCATAGCCCTAACAGGCGCCGTGTGCGTATCAATAATGGCTGTTTAGCGTAGCGCGCGAGGGGAGAGACCAGCAAGGTCGCCAGCAAGAATTTCAGAGCTGTCCTACCGGTAAAGTGCTGGATATCTTTGACCGGGTCTGCGCTCAGACCACCGTGATTCACCGCCCAAAATAGCCAGACAAACGGTAAAAAGCCGGCAAGGTGCAGGCAAACTTTCAGCCCGGTAATGTGCTTTGCAGTCAGGCGCACTCAAAAATTCTCCTGCAGATTAAGACCACGGTACAGCGAAGCGACCTCGTCGGCGTAACCGTTAAACAGCAGCGTGGGTTGGCGCTGAACGTCCAGAATACCGCCTGCGCCAATAAAACGCTCAGTGGCCTGGGACCAGCGCGGGTGATCGACATGCGGATTCACGTTGGCATAAAATCCATATTCATTGGGGGCGGCCAGATTCCAGGTTGTCGGGGGGCGTTCGCGGGTTAGTTTAATACTCACGATCGACTTAATGCCTTTAAATCCGTATTTCCACGGCACAATTAAGCGAATGGGCGCGCCATTTTGTGGGGGAAGAGCTTTTCCATAAACCCCCACGGTAAGCAAAGTGAGTGGATGCATAGCTTCATCCAGACGCAGTCCTTCAATATAGGGATACTTCAGCCCGCCGCCAATAAAGCGATCTTTTTGTCCGGGCATCTCATCCGGTGCGTAGATCGTTTCGAAGGCGACATATTTTGCGTTGCTGGTGGGTTCAACCTGCGCCAGCAGTTTATGTAACGGAAAACCAATCCATGGCACGACCATTGACCAGGCTTCCACACAGCGCATCCGGTAAATCCGTTCTTCCAGTGGGAAACGGGCGGTCAGCGCATCGTGATCGAGGGTGAGTGGCTTTGCCACCTCACCACTGATTTTTAACGTCCACGGATCGGTTTTCAGACTGCCAGCATTGGCTGCCGGATCCGCTTTATCGAGACCGAACTCATAGAAGTTGTTGTAGCCAGAAACTTTATCCGCTGGCGTTAAAGGAAGCGAATTTTGCCAGGCGGCGGGTTTACTGAAATCAAGCGGCTTACCCGCGGGCGCGGGCGGGCGGTCATTCCCCTTAAACCAGCTAAGAAGGTCAGCCTGCGCAGAGAGGGGGAAAGACAACGCGGCGGCGCTGATTCCTAATGCTTTCAGTACCTGGCGGCGTTGCATAAAAAAAGCCGACTCGTCAGTGACGTCGGCTTCTGTAAATGGACGTAATTTCTTCATAACAGACTCCCGGCTTACGCGTCATAACTGACAGGGGACGCGTAGTTAATATGGCAGGGAGTCTGTAGATATGCCGCGAAATTTCGTTAATTAAGTGTAAATTTCTGCGCCAGAGCTTGTTACTTCACCTTCACCAGCGTACGACCTTGCACCTGGTTATTGATGATGGCATCGGCAAACTTCGGCGCATCTGCCAGCGTAATCTCCGTGGCGGCCTGAGCATAGAAAGAGTCCGGCAGATCCTTAACCAGACGCGCCCAGGCTTCTGCCCGGCGTGCCGGCGGGGTCATCACCGAGTCCACCCCTTGCAAACGAACGTTACGCAGAATAAATGGCATCACCGTCGTTGGCAGAGCGAAACCGCCAGCCAGGCCGCAGGCAGCAACGCAGCCACCGTAGTTCATCTGTGCCAGGACTTTTGCCAGAACTTTGTCGCCAACGGTATCAACCGCACCAGCCCACAGCTGTTTTTCCAACGGGCGAGATTCAGCAAATTCATCGCGGCCAAGGATACGGTTAGCGCCCAGGCTCTTCAGGTAGTCGTGAGTGCTTTCGCGACCCGAAACCGCCGCAACCTGATAACCCAGCTTATGCAGTAACGCCACGGCCGTGCTACCCACGCCGCCGCTGGCGCCGGTGACGACAATCTCACCGTCTTGCGGGCGAATACCTGCATCTTCAAGCGCCATGACGCACAGCATGGCGGTAAAGCCAGCGGTACCGATGACCATGGCTTTACGTCCGTCCAGCCCTTGTGGCAGCGCAACCAGCCAGTCGCCTTTCACGCGTGCGCGTTCGGCCAGTCCACCCCAATGATTTTCACCCACGCCCCAGCCGGTCAGTAAAACTTCCTGACCTGCATGAAAACGGGGATCTTCGCTTGCGCGCACGGTACCGGCGAAATCGATACCAGGAATCATCGGAAAATTGCGAATGATTTTACCCTTGCCGGTGATAGCCAGGGCGTCTTTATAGTTCAGGCTTGACCAGTGGACATCCACCGTCACATCGCCTTCCGGTAGCTGATTTTCGTCGAGGGGTTGAACGGATGCGAGGGTTTTTCCGTCCTGCTGTTCTAAGATCAAAGCCTGCATAACCTGTCCTCAATTCGTATAGTGGATTGGAAAATTATTAATGAAGACTATACTCGCTAATCAAAACATGATGCCGATTCCGCGCAATAAATTGCCAGATATACCTAATTTGGTAGTATGCCCACACTGTTTGTATAAATGGACGGATTTTGCGTTCAGTTTTGCATTTTCGCGCCGCTTTATCACTTTCATGCCTGTTTCATAACTGTCGGAGTTAACACAAGGATGCGATTAACGACGAAATTTTCAGCTTTTGTGACGCTGCTTACAGGGTTAACGATCTTCGTAACTCTGATCGGTTGCTCGCTGAGTTTCTATAACGCGATTCAATATAAGTTCACCACCCGTGTTCAGGCAGTGGCGACGGCGATTGATACGCACCTTGTCTCCCGCGATGTCGTTGCGCTAACCCCGCAAATCGATGAACTGATGGTTTCGGTTGATATCGTGCGCGTCGAACTGCTACAGGGCGAACACGTGGTGTATGACCACTCCCGAACCAGTAGCTACCGCCCGGCGGGGACGAACAATCTGTATCGTGATGTCACCGTCCCGTTGGTCAAACACCCGGGCATGTCGCTGCGTCTGGTTTATCAGGATCCAATGGGCAACTATTTCCATTCGCTGATGACTACCGCGCCACTCACGTTGGCGATTGCTTTCATTATACTGATGCTCTTTTTGTCTGTGCGCTGGCTTCAGCGTCAGCTTTCAGGTCAAGAGTTGCTGGAGATTCGTTCAACGCGCATTCTTAACGGCGAACGTGGACCGAACGTGCGGGGGACTGTTTATGAATGGCCTGCGCGTACCAGTAGCGCGCTCGATATGCTGCTGACCGAAATTCAAAGTGCCCGCGAGCAACGTAGCCGACTGGATACGCTGATTCGTTCCTATGTGGCGCAGGATACAAAAACCGGGCTAAGCAACCGCCTGTTCTTTGATAACCAACTGGCAACGCTGCTGGAAGATCAGGAAAAAGTGGGATCGCATGGCGTCGTGATGATGGTACGCCTGCCGGACTTTACGCTGCTGCGCGATAGCTGGGGAATTACCCTTGCGGAAGAACAAATTTCAACGCTAATCAATTTGTTGTCGACTTTTATGACGCGCTATCCGGGCGCGTTGCTGGCGCGCTACCACCGTAGCGATTTTGCCATCCTGTTGCCACACCGCACGCTGAAAGAGGCGGAAAGTATTGCCGGGCAATTATTAAAAGCGGTAGATGCGCTTCCGGCTAATAAAATGATCGACCGTGCCGATATGGTTCATATTGGCATTTGTGTTTGCCGCAGCGGTCAGTCGACGGAACAAGTGATGGATCACGCCGAAGCCGCCACGCGGAACTCGGTATTGCAGGGTGGGAACAGTTGGTCGGTCTATGATGACTCACTACCGGAAAAAGGTCGGGGTAACGTACGCTGGCGAACGCTGATCGAACAGATGCTCAGCCGGGGTGGACCAAGAATTTATCAAAAGCCTGCGGTAACCCGTGAAGGACGGGTGCACCACCGGGAGCTGATGTGCCGTATTTTTGATGGCAGCGAAGAGGTTATTTCGGCGGAATATATGCCGATGGTCCTGCAGTTTGGCCTGGCTGAAGAATATGACCGTCTGCAAATCAGCCGTCTGATCTTACTGTTGGGCTACTGGCCGCAGGAAAACCTGGCGATGCAGACAACGGTTGAATCGCTAATTCGCCCACGTTTTCAGCGCTGGCTACGTGATACGCTGATGCAGTGCGAAAAATCATTACGCAAACGCATAATTATTGAACTTGCTGAGGCAGATGTCTGTCAACATATCAGCCGGTTACAGCCCGTCATCAGATTGATGAATGCGCTGGGTGTGCGAATTGCCGTTACGCAGGCGGGTTTAACGCTGGTGAGCACCAGTTGGATCAAAGAGCTTAACGTTGAGTTATTGAAGCTGCATCCAAGCCTGGTGAGGAATATTGATAAGCGAACCGAAAACCAGCTCCTGGTGCAAAGCCTGGTGGAGGCTTGTTCTGGAACGCCAACGCAGGTTTACGCCACGGGCGTTCGTTCGCGTAGCGAGTGGCATACGCTGACGGAACGCGGAGTTGCGGGTGGGCAAGGGGATTTTTTTGCCGCATCACAGCCACTTGACACTAACGTGAAAAAATATTCGCAAAGATACTCGGTTTAACCTGCCGTTTAATTCGTTTTCACGTAGAATAACGCGCGCTGTGCCTTCTGGGGGTGTGCTTGTCTGCTCGCCAGGTTGTAACAGCAAACATGCAGGTGAATGACCTTTGACAGGTTGCAAACAAAAGCGAGGAGTGCTGCTGATTTATTCAGCCCTGATGGACTCAGGCCGATTTTGTAACAAAGGAAACGAACTGCACTAATTTTCACCGTAGCAGATGATTTTTGCGCCTTGTCGCTGCTGCGTGTGGTTGGTAAAGTAAGCGGATTTTGTTTTCCGCCCCAGCTTTCAGGATTATCCCTTAGTATGTTGAAAAAATTTCGTGGCATGTTTTCCAATGACCTGTCCATTGACCTGGGTACCGCGAATACCCTTATTTATGTAAAAGGACAAGGCATCGTATTGAATGAGCCTTCTGTTGTGGCCATTCGTCAGGATCGTGCCGGCTCGCCAAAAAGCGTAGCCGCAGTGGGCCATGACGCGAAGCAGATGCTGGGTCGTACACCGGGCAATATCGCTGCCATTCGGCCAATGAAAGACGGCGTTATCGCTGACTTCTTCGTGACTGAAAAAATGCTCCAGCACTTTATCAAACAAGTGCACAGCAACAGCTTCATGCGCCCAAGCCCGCGCGTACTGGTATGTGTACCGGTTGGAGCAACTCAGGTTGAACGCCGTGCGATCCGTGAATCCGCCCAGGGCGCAGGTGCCCGTGAAGTATTCCTGATCGAAGAGCCGATGGCGGCTGCGATCGGGGCGGGTCTGCCAGTTTCTGAAGCAACCGGTTCTATGGTTGTGGATATCGGTGGTGGTACAACTGAAGTTGCCGTTATCTCCCTGAACGGCGTGGTTTACTCCTCTTCTGTACGTATTGGCGGCGACCGCTTCGACGAAGCCATCATTAATTATGTTCGTCGTAACTACGGTTCTCTGATCGGTGAAGCCACCGCAGAACGTATTAAACACGAAATCGGTTCCGCTTATCCGGGCGACGAAGTGCGCGAGATCGAAGTTCGCGGCCGTAACCTGGCAGAAGGTGTTCCACGCGGCTTTACCCTGAACTCCAACGAGATTCTGGAAGCCCTGCAGGAACCGCTGACCGGTATCGTGAGCGCGGTGATGGTTGCACTGGAACAGTGTCCGCCAGAACTGGCGTCTGACATCTCCGAACGCGGCATGGTACTGACCGGTGGCGGTGCTCTGCTGCGTAACCTTGACCGTCTGTTAATGGAAGAAACCGGTATTCCAGTTGTTGTTGCTGAAGATCCGCTGACCTGCGTGGCGCGCGGTGGCGGCAAGGCGCTGGAAATGATCGATATGCACGGCGGCGACCTGTTCAGCGAAGAGTAATCGGATGCAGGTAGGGTAGCCCGCGGGTTGCCCTTCCGCTCTGATACGAGAATACGCATAGACTATGAAGCCAATTTTTAGCCGTGGCCCGTCGCTACAGATTCGCCTTATTCTGGCGGTGCTGGTGGCGCTCGGCGTTATTATTGCCGACAGCCGCCTGGGTACGTTTAGTCAAATACGAACGTACATGGATACCGCCGTAAGTCCTTTCTACTTTATCTCAAATGGTCCTCGTGAATTACTCGACGGCGTTTCGCAAACGCTGGCTTCGCGTGACCAACTCGAACTTGAAAATCGGGCGTTGCGTCAGGAACTGCTGCTGAAAAACAGCGAGCTGCTGATGCTGGGGCAATATAAACAGGAGAACGCGCGTTTGCGTGAGCTGCTGGGATCGCCGCTGCGTCAGGACGAACAAAAGATGGTGACGCAGGTCATCTCAACGGTTAATGACCCTTACAGCGATCAGGTGGTGATCGACAAAGGGAGCGTTAACGGTGTCTACGAAGGTCAACCGGTTATTAGCGACAAAGGCGTTGTGGGTCAGGTCGTAGCGGTGGCTAAACTGACCAGCCGCGTGCTGCTGATTTGCGATGCGACGCATGCTCTGCCCATTCAGGTACTGCGTAACGATATCCGCGTGATCGCTGCCGGTAACGGCTGCACCGACGATCTTCAGCTCGAACACCTGCCGGCCAACACCGACATTCGCGTTGGCGATGTGCTGGTTACCTCGGGTCTGGGGGGACGTTTCCCTGAAGGCTATCCGGTTGGTGTTGTTTCTTCCGTTAAGCTGGACACTCAGCGCGCTTATACCGTGATTCAGGCACGCCCGACCGCGGGTCTGCAGCGTCTGCGTTATCTGCTGCTGTTGTGGGGCGCCGATCGTAACGGCGCAAATCCGATGACGCCAGAAGAAGTGCACCGCGTTGCCAATGAACGTCTGATGCAAATGATGCCGCAAGTTCTGCCTGCACCAGATGCCATGGGGCCGCCTGCGCCAGTGCCAGCTCCCGCAACAGGCGTGACTCCAGCGCCTGCGAGTACCACGCCGCCACAACCTGCTCCGCGTAAGCCGGGAGGACAGTAAGTGGCAAGCTATCGTAGCCAGGGACGTTGGGTGATTTGGCTCTCGTTCCTTATTGCACTGTTGCTGCAAGTCATGCCCTGGCCGGACGATATTCTGGTTTTCCGGCCAAACTGGGTACTGCTCATCTTGTTGTACTGGATCCTGGCGCTGCCGCATCGCGTAAATGTGGGCACGGGGTTTGTGGTGGGTGCCATACTGGATCTCATCAGCGGCTCCACGCTTGGCGTGCGCGCATTGTCGATGAGTATCATTGCTTATCTGGTTGCGCTGAAATTCCAGCTATTCCGTAACCTCGCGCTCTGGCAACAGGCGCTGGTGGTCATGTTGTTATCACTGGTCGTGGATATTATTGTTTTCTGGGCCGAGTTTTTAGTGATCAATGTCTCTTTCAGACCCGAAGTGTTCTGGAGTAGTGTAGTGAATGGTGTGCTTTGGCCATGGCTATTCTTACTGATGCGTAAAGTCCGTCAGCAGTTTGCGGTGCAATAAGGTTGATATGAATACTCTGTATCTTGCTTCAGGTTCTCCACGTCGTCAGGAGCTGCTCGCTCAGCTTGGTGTTAGGTTTGAACGGCTGGTGCCTGGGATTGAAGAACAGCGACACCCGCAGGAGAGCGCGCAGCAGTATGTTTCGCGTCTGGCACGCGAAAAAGCGCAGGCTGGCGTGGCGCTGGCGCAGCGTGATTTGCCTGTATTGGGTGCAGATACCATTGTTATCCTTAATGGCGAAGTGCTGGAAAAACCACACGACGTCGCCCATGCCGCAGCAATGCTGCGCAAACTGTCGGGTAAAACGCATCAGGTCATGACCGCCGTGGCATTGGCCGACCGCCGGCACAGTCTGGACTGTCTGGTGGTGACGGATGTGACGTTCAGAGCACTAACCGATGAGGACATCGCGGGCTATGTTGCCAGCGGTGAACCAATGGATAAAGCAGGTGCATACGGTATTCAAGGGTTGGGTGGCTGTTTTGTCAGGAAGATCAATGGCAGCTATCACGCCGTAGTCGGCTTACCGCTGGTAGAAACGTATGAGTTGCTGACCAATTTTAACGCACTGCGTGAGAAAAGGGATAAACATGACGGCTGAATTGTTGGTAAACGTAACGCCATCGGAAACTCGGGTGGCTTACATTGATGGCGGTATTCTGCAGGAAATTCATATTGAACGTGAGGCGCGACGCGGAATCGTAGGCAATATCTACAAAGGTCGTGTAAGTCGTGTACTTCCGGGTATGCAGGCGGCTTTTGTAGATATTGGACTGGATAAAGCCGCATTTCTTCACGCTTCAGACATCATGCCGCACACCGAATGCGTGGCGGGTGAAGAACAAAAACAGTTCACCGTGCGCGACATTTCTGAACTGGTGCGCCAGGGCCAGGATCTGATGGTGCAGGTGGTAAAAGATCCGTTGGGTACTAAGGGCGCACGCCTGACGACGGACATCACGCTTCCTTCCCGTTACCTCGTCTTTATGCCGGGTGCTTCGCACGTTGGCGTTTCCCAACGTATCGAAAGCGAAACCGAACGCGAACGCCTGAAAAAAGTGGTGGCGGATTACTGCGATGAACAGGGCGGATTCATCATTCGCACAGCGGCGGAAGGCGTCTGCGAGGAGGATCTGGCCTCGGATGCTGCCTACCTGAAGCGCGTCTGGACTAAAGTTATGGAGCGTAAAAAGCGCCCGCAAACGCGCTACCAGATGTACGGCGAACTGGCGCTGGCGCAGCGCGTGTTGCGTGATTTTGCGGATGCCCAGCTTGACCGGATCCGCGTTGACTCTCGTCTGACCTATGAAGCGTTGCTGGAGTTCACAGCGGAATATATCCCCGAGATGACCAGCAAGCTGGAACATTACAGCGGGCGCCAGCCCATTTTTGATCTCTTTGACGTTGAGAATGAAATCCAGCGCGCGCTGGAACGCAAGGTTGAACTGAAATCCGGCGGCTATCTGATCATCGATCAAACTGAAGCAATGACCACCGTCGATATCAATACCGGAGCGTTTGTTGGGCATCGTAATCTCGACGACACTATCTTTAATACTAATATTGAAGCAACGCAGGCCATTGCTCGTCAGCTGCGTCTGCGTAACCTCGGCGGCATTATCATTATCGATTTTATCGACATGAATAATGAAGATCACCGTCGACGGGTACTGCACTCTCTGGAACAGGCGCTGAGCAAGGATCGCGTAAAAACCAGCATCAACGGTTTTTCACAGCTGGGCCTGGTGGAGATGACGCGCAAACGCACGCGTGAAAGCGTGGAACATGTGCTGTGCAACGAGTGTCCGACCTGTCATGGGCGCGGTACGGTGAAAACCGTGGAAACTGTATGCTATGAAATCATGCGCGAAATCGTGCGGGTACACCATGCATATGACTCCGATCGTTTCCTGGTTTATGCATCTCCGGCAGTGGCTGAAACCCTGAAGGGTGAAGAGTCACATGCGTTGGCGGAAGTGGAAATCTTTGTCGGCAAACAGGTTAAAGTACAAGTCGAACCGCTGTATAACCAGGAGCAGTTCGACGTTGTCATGATGTAATCTGGCCTGGTAAACGCCCAATGGCGATACCTTGCAGGCCGGAGAAGGCGTTCACGCCGCCATCCGGCAAGACGGTTTTGTGAGTCACATTTTTTGGTAGACAAGGAGAGGCGCGTGAGGCGATTGCCGGGGATATTACTGCTCACTGGAGCCGCATTCGTTGTCATCGCAGCGCTGCTGGTCAGTGGGCTGCGCCTTGCGCTGCCTCATCTTGATAGCTGGCGTCCGGCCATCCTTGGCAAGATTGAATCCGCCACCGGTCTGCCCGTCTCCGCCAGCCAACTTTCCGCTAGCTGGCAAAATTTCGGGCCTACTCTTGAAGCGCGCGATATCCACGCGCAGCTTAAAGATGGCGGTGAATTTTCGGTAAAGCGCGTTACATTAGCGCTGGATGTCTGGCAAAGCTTGCTGCACATGCGCTGGCAGTTTCGCGATCTCACCTTCTGGCAGTTGCAGCTGCGTACCAATACCCCCATCCAGCGCAGCGAAAGCGGTGATGGAATTGAAGCCGGCCACCTGAGCGATCTCTTCCTGCGTCAGTTTGATCATTTCGATCTACGCGACAGCCAGATTAGCTTTTTAACCCTCTCAGGCCAGCGTGCAGAACTGGCGATCCCACAGCTTACCTGGCTTAACGGTAAAAACCGACATCGCGCTGAAGGTCAGGTCAGTCTCTCCAGTCTGACCGGGCAGCACGGTGTTATGCAGGTGCGAATGGATCTGCGTGACGACAACGGGCTGTTGAATAACGGTCGGGTCTGGTTGCAGGCCGACGATATCGACGTCAAGCCGTGGCTGGGTAAATGGATGCAGGATAATGTCGCGTTGCAAACCGCGCGTTTTAGCCTGGAAGCATGGATGACGATCAGAAAAGGCGTCGTTTCCGGCGGCGATGTCTGGCTGAAAAAAGGTGGGGCAAGTTGGCTGGGAGAGAATCGTACGCACACGCTCTCCGTCGATAACTTGACGGCGCACATCAGCCGCGAGCAGTCGGGCTGGCAATTCTCCATTCCCGATACCCGTATCACGATGGATGATAAACCCTGGCCAAGCGGGGCGTTAACGCTGGCCTGGATCCCTGAACAGGAAGTCGGCGGCGAGAATCACAAACGCAGCGACGAGCTACGCATCCGCGCCAGCAATCTGGAGCTGGCCGGGTTAGAAGGGCTGCGTCCGATGGCGGCCAAGTTATCGCCTGCGCTGGGTGATATCTGGCGGGCCACGCAGCCGAGCGGCAAAATAGATGTGCTGGCGCTGGATATCCCGTTACAGGCAACAGAAAAAACTCGCTTCCAGTCCTCGTGGACCAATCTGGCCTGGAAACAGTGGAAGCTGCTGCCAGGGGCAGAACATTTCTCCGGTACGCTCGCGGGCAGCGTTGAAAACGGGGCGCTCACTGCTTCCATGAAGCAAGCTAAAATGCCGTATGAAACCGTCTTTCGCGCACCGCTGGAAATAGAGGATGGCGTAGCGACGCTAAGCTGGCTGAAGAATGATAAAGGTTTCCAGTTAGATGGGCGCAACATTGATGTTAAAGCGAAAGCGGTACGCGCACGCGGTGGTTTTCGCTATCTGCAGCCCGCCAATGATGAGCAATGGTTGGGCATTCTGGCAGGTATCAGCACCGACGATGGCTCTCAGGCCTGGCGTTACTTCCCGGAAAACCTGATGGGCAAAGAGCTGGTTGATTACCTCAGCGGCGCTATTCAGGGCGGCGAAGCGGATAACGCCACGTTGGTGTATGGCGGCGACCCGCATCTGTTCCCGTATCTACACAATGAAGGGCAGTTCCAGGTACTGGTGCCGCTTCGCAATGCGAAGTTTGCTTTCCAGCCCGACTGGCCCGCGCTGACTGACCTTAATATTGAACTGAACTTCATTAACGACGGTCTGTGGATGAAGACCGATAGCGTTAATCTGGGCGGTGTGAAGGCCAGTAATCTGACGGCTAACATCCCCGACTATGCCAAAGAAAAACTGCTGATTGATGCCGACATCAACGGGCCGGGCAAGGCGGTCGGACCTTATTTTGATGAGACGCCATTGAAGGATTCACTCGGCGCTACGCTTGAGCAACTGCAGATTGACGGCGATGTGAATGCTCGCTTACATCTTGATATTCCGCTAGACGGCTCGCAGGTTACCGCCAAAGGTGACGTCAACCTGCGTAATAACAGCCTGTTTATTAAACCGCTCGACAGCACGCTGAAGAATTTGAATGGTAAATTCAGCTTTATCAACGGTGATCTGAAGAGCGAGCCGATGACCGCGAACTGGTTTAATCAGCCGCTGAACGTCGACTTTTCCACGACCGAAGGGGCGAAAGCCTATCAGGTAGCCGTGAATCTGCAAGGTGACTGGCAGCCAAGCCGCATGGGGATTTTACCGGCGCAGGTCAACGACGCGTTGAACGGTAGCATAGCGTGGAATGGCAAGGTAGGAATCGATCTTCCGTATCATGCCGGGCCGACCTACAACGTTGAGTTAAAGGGCGACCTCAAGAATGTAAGTAGTCACTTACCTTCTCCGCTGAATAAGGCGGCCGGTGAGGCGTTGCCGGTGAACGTTAAGGCCAACGGCAATCTGCGCAGCTTTGATCTGACCGGCAACGCTGGCAGTAAAAATCATTTTAATAGCCGCTGGCTGCTGAATCAGAAACTGACGCTTGACCGCGCAATCTGGGCGTCGGAAAGCCGCACCGTGCCCGCGTTACCCGATCAACAAGGCATAGAGCTTAATCTTCCCCCTATGGATGGCGCGCAATGGCTGGCGTTATTCCAGAAAGGCGCTGTGGATAACGTGGGCAGCAACGCTAACTTCCCGCAGCGCATCACGATGCGTACGCCATCGTTATCCCTGGGCGGTCAACAGTGGAATAATTTGAGTATCGTTTCTGAGCCTGCGAGCAATGGCTCCACCGTGCAGGCGCAGGGCCGTGAAATTAACGCCACGCTGGCTATGCGCAATAATGCGCCGTGGCTGGCCAATATTAAGTATCTTTATTACAACCCAAGTGCGGCAAAACCGTCACAAAATAGTACGCCAGCCTCGCCGTTCTCAGCCATCGACAACGTCAGCTTCCGTGGCTGGCCGGACCTTCAGCTGCGCTGTGCCGAGTGCTGGATGTGGGGACAGAAATACGGGCGCATTGACGCCGATGTAGCGATTAAAGGCGACACGCTGACCTTGAGTAACGGTCTGTTGGATACGGGTTTTGCCAGACTGACCACCGACGGCGTG
Source organism: Citrobacter sp. Cb023 (assembly GCF_030336805.1). Classification (NCBI taxonomy): domain Bacteria; kingdom Pseudomonadati; phylum Pseudomonadota; class Gammaproteobacteria; order Enterobacterales; family Enterobacteriaceae; genus Citrobacter; species Citrobacter sp. Cb023. The sequence goes on from NZ_JAOWCV010000040.1 coordinate 31,538, forward strand.
TGGGTGAATGCGCCGGGCAAGGAGCGAACGTCGCTGAAGGGTAAACTGAGCGGCAATAAAATTGACTCCGCAGCCGGTTTCTTTGGCGTATCAACGCCGATTCGCAATTCTTCATTCAACGTGGAGTATGATCTGCATTGGCGTAATCCGCCGTGGGATCCTGATGTAGCCTCGCTGAATGGTATTTTGCGTACCCGGCTGGGCAAAGGCGAACTTACCGAACTCAGTACCGGACATGCGGGGCAACTGTTACGTCTGCTAAGCTTCGATGCGTTACTGCGTAAACTGCGCTTTGATTTTAGCGACACCTTCAGCGAAGGCTTCTACTTCGACTCGATTCGCAGCACGGCGTGGATCAAAGATGGTGTGATGCATACCGACGACACGCTGGTGGACGGTCTGGAAGCCGATATTGCGATGAAAGGTTCAGTGAACCTGGTACGCCGGGATCTGGACATGGAAGCCATCGTTGCACCAGAAATATCTGCCACCGTAGGCGTTGCCGCCGCGTTTGCCGTCAACCCGATTGTTGGTGCGGCGGTGTTTGCCGCCAGTAAGGTGCTGGGGCCGCTGTGGAGCAAAGTCTCGATTCTGCGCTATCGCATCACCGGTCCGGTCGATAAGCCGCAAATTAACGAAGTTCTGCGTCAGCCGCGCAAAGAAAGCCAGCAATGATTTGACGAGGGCGAGTAATTGCCCCAATCTCAGTACATAGTATTGCCGGATGGCGCAGCGCTTATCCGGCCTACAGCAGCCTAACAACGTAGGCCGGATAAGGCGTTTTTTCCGCTATCCGGCAGAATTAAATGAGTAATCAAAACGATGAGTCTGAACCTGGTAAGTGAACAATTGCTAGCGGCAAATGGCCTGAAACATCAGGATCTGTTTGCCATCCTGGGCCAACTGGCCGAACGCCGTCTTGATTACGGCGATCTCTATTTTCAGTCGAGCTATCACGAATCCTGGGTTTTAGAAGACCGCATAATTAAAGATGGTTCTTACAATATCGATCAGGGCGTTGGCGTCCGCGCCATCAGCGGCGAGAAAACAGGGTTTGCCTATGCAGACCAGATTAGCCTGTTGGCGCTGGAACAAAGCGCTCATGCCGCGCGTACTATCGTGCGTGACAACGGTGACGGCAAAGTAAAAACGCTGGGGGCCGTGGAGCATCAGGCGCTTTACACCTCGGTTGATCCGTTGCAGAGCATGAGCCGTGAAGAAAAACTCGATATCCTGCGCCGCGTAGACAACGTGGCCCGTGCCACCGACAAACGCGTCCAGGAAGTGACCGCCAGCCTGACCGGTGTTTATGAACTGATCCTGGTGGCCGCGACTGATGGTACGCTGGCCGCCGACGTCCGCCCGCTGGTACGTTTGTCCGTAAGCGTACAGGTCGAAGAGGACGGTAAGCGTGAGCGCGGCGCCAGCGGTGGCGGCGGTCGTTTTGGCTATGACTATTTCCTTGGCGACCTTGATGGTGAAGTCCGTGCCGACGCGTGGGCGAAAGAGGCCGTACGCATGGCGTTAGTCAATCTGTCCGCGGTAGCAGCGCCTGCAGGTACGCTGCCGGTGGTACTCGGCGCTGGCTGGCCTGGCGTTCTGCTGCATGAAGCGGTCGGTCATGGTCTGGAAGGTGATTTTAACCGCCGTGGCACCTCGGTATTCAGCGGTCACATGGGTGAACTGGTGGCATCAGAACTGTGTACCGTTGTGGATGATGGCACAATGGCGGACCGTCGTGGTTCCGTGGCTATCGATGACGAAGGGACACCGGGTCAGTACAACGTGCTGATCGAAAACGGCATTCTGAAAGGCTACATGCAGGACAAACTGAATGCGCGCCTGATGGGCGTAGCGCCAACGGGTAACGGTCGCCGTGAATCTTACGCGCACCTGCCGATGCCGCGTATGACCAACACCTATATGCTGCCGGGGAAATCCACGCCGCAGGAAATCATCGAATCCGTTGAATACGGTATTTATGCGCCTAACTTTGGCGGCGGTCAGGTGGATATCACCTCCGGGAAATTTGTATTCTCGACGTCCGAAGCGTATCTGATTGAAAACGGTAAAGTGACCAAACCGGTGAAAGGCGCAACGCTGATTGGCTCCGGTATCGAAGCGATGCAGCAGATTTCGATGGTGGGTAACGACTTGAAACTGGATAACGGGGTTGGCGTTTGCGGTAAAGAAGGACAGAGCTTGCCGGTGGGCGTGGGCCAGCCGACGCTGAAGGTGGATAACTTGACCGTAGGTGGCACCGCGTAACGACCCGGTCGCCGGATAGCGCTCAGCGTATCCGGCCTGGAATGTGCGCTGGCACTGAATGTAGGCCCGGTAAGCAAAGCGCTACCGGGCTTTTTTATTTCTCTTTGCCCCGGCCGTACATCCCCTGAAACAGTTGCGCTACATCGACAAAATAATCCGTCAGATAGTTAATCACCACCTGGACCTTGAGCGGTAGTTTGTCTTTTTCGGTATACAGTGCATAGACCGGACGTGGATCCGACTGGTAGCGGGGCAGCAGGATCTCCACTTCGCCACGATTGATCTCATTGATCACCCACATCAGCGGCACATAGGCAATACCCGCGCCTGCGGCCAGCCAGCGCACCAGCGTCATCGGATCGTTAGTCACGAAGCGCCCCTCCGGGATCAGGCGGGTAGAGATCCCCTCCGGAGCGATAAGTTCGAATTCATTATCCGGGCGCACGCTGTATTCCAGCCACGAGTGGTTACTGAGATCGGCGGGTTTTTCCGGCACGCCAAACTGCGCGAGATAGCTTTTAGCGGCGCAGACCACCATCGGCATGGTTCCCAGGCGACGTGAAAACAGGCTGGAGTCCTGCAACGCGCCGACGCGAATAACCACGTCCAGACCGTCGGCGATTAAATCCGGTGCCGGGATGCCTGTTACCAGATTTACCGTCAATCCTGGATACTCTTTCAGCATCGTTGCGGTCAACCCAGCGAGGACATTTTGTGCCATGGTTGAAGAACAGCCAATGCGCAAGGTGCCGATGGGCGTGTTGTTAAAGGCATAAAGCTGCTCGTGAACATCCTGTGCTTCGTGCAGCATCCGGCGGCAGCCCTGATAATAAATTTTACCGGCTTCGGTTAGCCCAATGCTGCGTGTGCTGCGGTTTAGCAGCTTGACCTGTAGCTCATCTTCCAGTTTAGAGACCGTCTGGCTTATCGATGAAACGCTCATTTGTAGCTGTCTTGCGGCGGCGGTGAAGGAGCCCAGTTCGACAACTTTGGCAAACACCGACATACGTTTTAATCGTTCCATTGTTCACTCTGACTTAAAAGTGATTTAGATCACATAATATAGATAACAGCATAACAGTTACGTTAATATATTATTATTCAAATAACAGCTATGTCGCTCTCGCCTGGCTCATCCTTGCCCTTCTCTGCGGTGACATACGCTAGAAAATCTATCACCTGCACTCTCTTAAGCTACCAAGGTCAACATGAGTCTGTTTCCCGTTATCGTGGTGTTTGGTCTGTCCTTCCCACCGATTTTTTTCGAATTACTTTTGTCACTGGCGATTTTCTGGCTGGTGCGCCGGGTACTGGTTCCAACTGGCATCTATGATTTTGTCTGGCACCCGGCTCTGTTTAACACCGCGCTGTATTGCTGCCTGTTCTATTTAATAACGCGCCTGTTCGTTTGAGGTTGAAGTGAAAACACTAACAAGAAAACTCTCCCGTACGGCCACGACTCTCGTACTGGTCGTTCTGGCCTTCATCGCCATTTTCCGCGCATGGGTGTTCTACACCGAGTCGCCGTGGACGCGTGATGCGCGCTTCAGCGCCGACGTTGTGGCCATAGCCCCGGATGTCGCCGGGCTTATCACTAACGTTAACGTTCATGATAATCAACTGGTGAAGAAAGACCAGGTCCTGTTTACCATCGATCAGCCGCGCTATAAAAAAGCGCTCGAAGAAGCGGAAGCAGACGTCGCCTACTATCAGGTGTTATCACAGGAAAAACGCCAGGAAGCCAGCCGTCGTAACCGGCTGGGCGTGCAGGCTATGTCTCGTGAAGAGATCGACCAGTCAAACAATGTCCTGCAAACCGTATTACACCAGCTTGCGAAAGCGCAGGCGACCCGCGACCTGGCGAAATTAGATCTGGAACGTACCGTCATTCGCGCGCCAGCAGATGGCTGGGTGACTAACCTGAACGTCTACAGCGGCGAATTTATTACTCGCGGCTCTACGGCGGTGGCGTTGGTCAAACAGCATTCTTTTTATGTGCTGGCCTATATGGAAGAAACCAAGCTGGAAGGCGTCCGCCCTGGGTATCGCGCAGAGATCACCCCGCTGGGCAGTAATCATGTGCTGAAGGGCACCGTTGATAGCGTGGCGGCTGGCGTAACGAATGCCAGCAGCACGCGGGACGCAAAGGGTATGGCGACCATTGATTCCAATCTCGAATGGGTGCGTCTGGCGCAGCGTGTACCGGTGCGAATTCGTCTTGATGAGCAGCAGGGAACCCTGTGGCCTGCGGGGACTACGGCTACCGTCGTCATTACCGGCAAGCAGGATCGCGATGCAAGCCGGGAATCCTTCTTCCGTAAAATGGCGCACCGCCTGCGCGAGTTTGGCTAATCGTGATGGGCATTTTCTCTATTGCCAACCAGCATATCCGCTTTGCGGTGAAACTGGCGTGCGCGATTGTACTGGCGCTGTTCGTTGGCTTTCACTTCCAACTTGAGACCCCGCGCTGGGCGGTGCTGACCGCCGCCATTGTGGCGGCTGGCCCGGCCTTTGCCGCTGGCGGAGAGCCCTATTCTGGTGCTATACGCTATCGCGGCATGCTGCGTATTGTCGGGACATTTATTGGCTGTATTGCTGCACTGATCATTATCATCAGCATGATCCGCGCCCCGTTATTGATGATCCTGGTGTGTTGTATCTGGGCCGGTTTTTGTACCTGGATCTCGTCGCTTGTGAAGATCGAAAACTCCTATGCCTGGGGACTTTCGGGCTATACGGCGCTGATCATCGTCATTACCATCCAGGCTGAACCGCTGCTGACGCCGCAATTTGCGCTCGAACGCTGTAGTGAAATAGTGATGGGGATTGTCTGTGCTATTGTGGCCGATCTGCTCTTTTCGCCCCGTTCGGTGAAACAGGAGATTGATGTCGAACTGGACAGCCTGCTGGTGGCGCAGTATCAGCTTATGCAGCTGTGCATTAAGCATGGTGACAGTGAAGAAGTGGACAAAGCCTGGGGCGATTTAGTCCGGCGTACGGCGGCACTGGAAGGCATGCGAAGTAACCTGAATATGGAGTCCTCACGCTGGGGGCGGGCTAACCGCAGACTCAAAGCATTGAACACGCTGTCACTCACGCTCATCACGCAGTCCTGCGAAACCTATCTTATTCAGAACACTCGACCCGAACTGATCACTGATACCTTCCGCGAGTTGTTCAATATGCCGGTTGAGACGGTGCAGGATGTTCATAAACAGTTGAAGCGGATGCGGCGGGTGATTGCCTGGACCGGCGAACGCGAAACGCCGATCACGATATATAGTTGGGCAGGCGCCGCGACGCGCTACCTGTTGCTCAAACGCGGTGTACTGAGTAATACCAAAATTAGCGCCACGGAAGAAGAGATCCTGCAAGGTGAGCCAGTAGTGAAGGTGGAGTCTGCCGAGCGCCATCATGCGATGGTCAACTTCTGGCGCACCACGCTTTCTTGTGTCCTGGGAACTTTATTCTGGCTGTGGACCGGATGGACCTCCGGCAGCGGCGCAATGGTGATGATTGCGGTTGTCACTTCGCTGGCAATGCGTTTGCCCAACCCGCGCATGGTGGCGATAGACTTTATTTACGGTACGTTGGCGGCGTTACCGCTCGGGGCGCTCTATTTCCTGGTGATTATCCCCAATACGCAACAAAGCATGTTGTTACTGTGCCTGAGCCTGGCGGTGCTGGGGTTCTTTCTGGGTATAGAGGTACAGAAACGACGGCTGGGATCAATGGGGGCTCTGGCCAGCACTATTAATATCATCGTGCTGGATAACCCGATGACCTTCCACTTTAGCCAGTTCCTTGACAGTGCGCTGGGGCAAATTGTTGGCTGCGTGCTGGCATTTATCGTCATTCTGTTGGTGCGCGATAACTCTCGTGACAGAACGGGTCGCGTGTTGCTCAACCAGTTTGTCTCGGCGGCGGTTTCAGCGATGACCACCAACGTGGTACGTCGTAAAGAAAACCATCTCCCGGCGCTTTATCAGCAGCTGTTTTTGCTGATGAACAAATTTCCCGGCGACCTGGCGAAGTTTCGCCTGGCGCTGACGATGATCATTGCGCATCAGCGCTTGCGCGATGCGCCGATACCGGTAAACGAGGATCTATCCACGTTCCATCGCCAGCTTCGTCGCACTGCGGATCACGTGATTTCCGCAGGAAACGACGACAAGCGCCGACGCTACTTTAGCCAGTTGCTGGAGGAGCTTGAGATCTATCAGGAGAAATTAATCATCTGGCAAGCGCCGCCGCAGGTGACCGAGCCGGTAAAACGACTTAGCGGGATGCTGCACAAATACCAGCATGCGCTGACCAGTAATTAAGAGTTGGAAACCGACGCTAAAAGCGTCGGTTTTTTTATGGCTATACTTACCTGAAAATGCAGGAGGTTCCTGCATATTGATGGTCTGTAGAGTGACTGGCGTCGGGATGGTGGCTATAGATGAACATCTATACATTTGATTTTGACGAGATAGAAGACCAGGGGGATTTCTACCGTGAGTTTACGCGCGCGTTCGGTCTCGCCCGGGAAAAGGTGGTTGATTTAGATTCTCTGTGGGAGGTGGTTATCGGGGACGTTTTACCGCTGCCGCTGGAGATTGAATTTGTTCATTTGCCGGACAAGCTACGCAGGCGATACGGCGCACTGATTTTACTGTTCGATGAAGCGGAAGAAGAGTTGGAAGGACAACTGCGCTTTAACGTTCGTCACTCAATGTAAGGCATAAAAAAGCCCCCGGCAGGCGGGGGCAAGTCGTCGGACTAGACGACGAGGGTTTATTTGTAGAGTTCTGCAGTCGCGTGCCAGTGAGCGCCTTCACGGAGTTCGGTGACGCGATAGCTGCTGGCACCCGCTTTTTCAGCTTTAGCGGCGATGGCCTGACGCATGTCCATTGGTGAGCTACCGATCTGAGATACGGAGATGCTGCCCATGGATTGCAGGTTCTGTGCTTCTTGTGAGTTCACCTGAGTCACTGCGGCGCTTGCACCGAAAGAGAGAACAGAAAGAAGGCTTAAGGTTGCAATAGTTGTTTTGATTTTCATGATATTTACCTCGTCGAATTCTTTTATTGGGGTCTGCGTTTCGTGACCCTCATCACAAAATCAAGTATACACTAATCACTCGATAAATTAATACCACGCTAATTGTTTCTATGCGGATTAAGTATTAAGAAAAATATTTTTTATAACAAAACGGAATTAAAAATAGGGTTTTAAGCATTAATTTTATAATAAATTCAATTAAATCATTGAGATATGTATTTTTGCAAAATGTGCGTTTTTAACTCTTCATATTCGCTATGTGAATGACTTTTGACGGTTAAACGCACCATTTGTTAAATCAATGACAGTGGATAATAGAGGGAGGAGGGTGGATACAGAGGTTTTTCCCCCGCCGCGAGGCGACGGGGTGGAAGTATTACAGCTCTTGTTCGAACAGTTCCAGAATGGCTTCGTACAAATCTTTTACCGTAAAACCCTTAGCTGGGGTGGTGAAGATGGTATCGTCACCGGCAATTGTACCCAGAATCCCTTCCGCTTTACCTAATGAGTCCAGCAGACGTGCAATCAACTGAGCAGCGCCAGGGCTGGTATGAATAACCACAACTGCATCGTTGTAATCGATATCCAATACCAGATTTTTCAGTGGACTGGATGTTGTAGGTACCCCTAACTCTGCCGGCAGGCAGTACACCATTTCCATTTTCGCATTGCGGGTACGCACGGCGCCGAACTTGGTCAGCATGCGAGAAACCTTGGACTGATTGATATTATCAAAGCCCTGATCCTGCAACGCGAGGACGATTTCGCCCTGAGAGCTGAACTTTTCTTCTTTAAGCAGCGCTTTAAACGCCTTTACTAATTCTTCTTGTTTTGCCGAGCTTCGCATAAGTCACCCGTAATATGGCGGTAGAAACAACATTATTGTGCATACAGATGAATTTTTATGCAAACAGTCTGCCTTGTTCAAGGCTGAAATAATGTTATGAAAGAGCGGAATTTTATCAAATTTCGTTATCAAGAAACATGCCTGTGTCACGGCTCGCAAATAAGGTTAAAAGTAAATTAAATGTTATCAAATTGATGTTGTTTTGAGAGGTGGGTAGGGTATATTGTCAGCACCTGTTGGAAAGTTGCTCTACTGTGCGGGTGGTTTTGAATTACGTAACTTAGGTTTTATTTTACGTAAGTTAAATGCATAAAAGCCAAATTTGCGTGACTACGCATTCTTGACGCGTGGTTGTTGTATTCGTTGGATTTGTGAATTAAGGTCGCCGCCGCGGAGCAATAGACACTTTGCTTATCAATATAATAAGGAGTTTAGGATGAAAGTTGCAGTCCTCGGCGCTGCTGGTGGTATCGGTCAGGCGCTAGCATTACTGTTAAAAACCCAACTGCCTTCAGGTTCAGAACTCTCCCTGTACGACATCGCTCCAGTAACGCCTGGCGTGGCCGTTGATTTGAGCCATATCCCTACTGCTGTGAAAATCAAAGGCTTCAGCGGCGAAGACGCTACCCCTGCACTGGAAGGTGCTGATGTGGTACTGATCTCTGCGGGTGTCGCACGTAAACCGGGTATGGATCGTTCCGACCTGTTCAACGTTAACGCCGGTATCGTGAAGAACCTGGTGCAGCAGGTTGCTAAAACCTGCCCGAAAGCATGTATCGGTATTATCACCAACCCGGTGAACACGACCGTTGCTATCGCTGCAGAAGTGCTGAAAAAAGCAGGCGTATACGATAAGAACAAACTGTTTGGCGTGACCACGCTGGACATCATCCGCTCCAACACCTTTGTTGCGGAACTGAAAGGCAAGCAGCCTGGTGACGTTGAAGTCCCGGTTATTGGCGGCCACTCTGGCGTGACCATTCTCCCGCTGCTGTCACAAATTCCTGGCGTGAGCTTCACTGAGCAAGAAGCGGCAGACCTGACCAAACGTATCCAGAATGCGGGTACTGAAGTTGTGGAAGCTAAAGCCGGTGGCGGATCTGCAACCCTGTCTATGGGTCAGGCTGCAGCACGTTTCGGCCTGTCACTGGTTCGCGCACTGAGCGGCGAAAAAGGCGTGGTTGAATGTGCTTACGTTGAAGGCGACGGCCAGTATGCTCGCTTCTTCTCTCAGCCGCTGCTGTTGGGTAAAAACGGCGTAGAAGAACGCCAGTCTATCGGCAAGCTGAGCGCATTTGAGCAGAGCTCACTGGAAGGTATGCTGGATACGTTGAAGAAAGATATCACCCTGGGTGAAGAGTTCGTTAAATAACGCCTTTATGTAGGCCGGATGGCGGTGTTTAACGCTTTATCCGTCCTACAAATATCGCGAATTTGACGCATAAAAAAACCGGAGCTATCTCCGGTTTTTTTACATCATTTCGTTTGTGATTTAGTTTGTAGCCGGGTATTCCTGAATCGTTACCTGCAGCGTCAACTGCTTGTCATCACGCATCACGACAACAGAGATAACCGAACCTGGGCGAATCTCTGCCACCTGGTCCATGGTTTCCAGCGCAGATACTGCCGGTTTGTTATTGACCGAAATAATCAGATCGTTAACCTGAATTCCTGCCTGCGCAGCCGGACCGTCTGGAGCCACTTCGTTAACCACAATCCCCTGAATTTGATCCATCCCGCCGCCCTGGGCGTGCAGTGGCGCAATTTCGCGACCGCTGATGCCGATGTAGCCACGAATCACGCGCCCGTCACGAATCAGCTTATCCATAATTTTGGTTGCCAACTGAAACGGAATAGCAAAGCCGATCCCTTCCGGGGTTTCGCCATCGTTGCTCTTATCAAATGACAGCGTGTTAATACCCATTAACTCGCCCAGCGAGTTGACCAACGCGCCGCCGGAGTTGCCGTGGTTGATGGAGGCATCTGTTTGCAGGAAGTTTTGCCGTCCAGTCGGGTTCAGGCCAATACGACCGGTGGCGCTGATAATCCCCTGAGTGATGGTTTGCCCAAGGTTGTACGGGTTACCAATGGCGAGGACGACATCGCCGATGTGCGGCACGCGTTTGTTATTAATTGGAATTGTCGGCAGTCCGCCAGTCGCGTTGATTTTCAGCACCGCAAGATCGGTTAACGTATCAGAACCCACTAGCAGCGCTTCGAATACACGCCCATCCTGCAACGCGACGATGATTTGGTCGGCATCATTAATGACGTGCTTATTGGTAATGATATAGCCGCGCTGATCCATGATAACGCCTGAGCCGAGTGTGCGGATCTCAAGCTGGTTATGTGCTGTGCTGTTCATACTACGGTTATAAACGTTAACGACGGCAGGCGCTGCACGGCGAACCGCCGGGTTATAGCTGGCGGGCGTTTCATCTGCACTGTCGAACTGTGGCGCGGTAAGCGTATTTATTTTTCGCAGAGAGGGCATCGCGGCCAGCAGAATAGCGCCGACGATTAAACCAATCGCGACCGAACGTAAAAGCTTCACAAACATGATGGCGGCGTCATTAATAAAGGGAACGGCAGCAGCATATCACGAGTTTACCGGACATCACACGGGAGGCTGATGTCCGGTTGCATGCGTTAACGCAGGAGCAGGTAAATACTCTCGTTACCACGAACTACCTGCAGAGCGATGATCGACGGTTTCGTTTCCAGCACTTTACGCATTTCGGCGATCGAGTTTACACGATCGCGGTTAACGCCAATGATAACGTCATCTTTATGCAGACCGGCCTGCGCGGCTGGGCTACTTTTTTCAACGTTATCAATTTTGATGCCTTTGGTGCCGTCTTTAAGCTGACCGTCACTGAGCGTAGCCCCTTGCAACGCAGGAGCAATCATCTCCGCGCTGGCGGACGATGATGTACTGGTATCCAGGGTTACTTCAACCTCCAGCGGTTTACCGTTACGCAGCAGGCCCAGTTTGACTTTGGTCCCTGGTTCGGTTGTCGCTATGCGTGAACGCAGTTCGGCGAAGCTGTTGAGCGGTTTGCCGTTGAGGCTGGTAATGACGTCACCAGACTTCACACCTGCTTTTGCGGAGCCAGAGTTAGGCAGAACCTCGCTGACAAACGCGCCGCGCTGCACGTCCAGTTTGAACGCTTTGGCGATATCGGCAGTCATTTCGGTGCCTTTAATTCCCAGCAGACCACGTTTGATTTCACCAAACTGCATCAGTTGCTGCGCCAGCGTGCGTGCCATATTGCTCGGGATCGCAAAACCAATACCGATGCTACCGCCGCCGGGGGCCAGAATCGCGGTGTTAATGCCAATCAGCTCACCATTGAGGTTTAGCAACGCGCCGCCGGAGTTACCCCGGTTGATGGAGGCATCGGTCTGAATAAAGTTTTCCAGACCTTCCAGGTTCAACCCGCTGCGACCCAAAGCCGATACGATGCCGGAGGTGGCCGTTTGCCCCAAACCAAACGGGTTACCCACGGCCACCGCAAAATCACCGACGCGGAGTTTGTCGGAGTCGGCAATGGCAATTTGCGTCAGGTTGCTGGGGTGTTGAATTTGCAGCAGAGCGATATCGCTCTGGTCGTCGCTGCCGATAAGCTTAGCGTCGAACTCACGGCCATCGTTAAGCTGGACGCTGATTTTTTGCGCCTGATTGATGACGTGATTATTGGTCAGGACGTAGCCTTTGGCGGCATCAATGATGACCCCGGAACCCAGCCCTTCAAAAGGTTGTGCAGGTTGATCGGGAAGTTCATCACCAAAAAACTTTTTGAACTCTTCCGGGACTTTCTGCCCCTGAGCGGCGGTGCCTTCGACCCTTACGCTCACCACGGCAGGTAACACTTTCTCCAGCATCGGGGCGAGGCTGGGGAGCGCAGCCTGACCGGGAACCTGGCCGGGAATCGACGCTGCGGCTGGGAATGGCGCCGAGAGAGTTAACCCGACACTTAACGCTAATGCACTCAACAGCTGGGTTTGTTTTTTCATGGATCCTGCTCTCGTACCTTGAGTAAACGGAAGATGATTCAAAACAGTTTGATGTTATTGAATTTTCGGTTTGGTCACAATGAGGCTAACGACTAAATAATAGCTGGGACAGGAAGAGAAGCGGAGGGCGCAATTGCTGCGCCCAATAAATTTCTTAACGATGTGCAGTTAGTCGCGCTTTACGCCACTACGCAGCAGGCCAGATGCGCCTTCAGAATAGTCACGCGGCATCTGAACCGGCGCCTGATCGTTACCCGCTTCGGACTCTGCCAGACGATTACGGAACGGATTATTTTCCGGTGACATACCCGGCAGCAGGTTGCTGGAGCTTTTCGCCATATGCTGGTAGATCTGACGATAATCGTCCGCCATGTTATCCAGCAGTTCAGCGCTGCGGGCAAAGTGGCTCACCAGCTCTTCGCGGTACTCTTCCAGCTCAGCTTTATTTTTTTCCAGTTCGTACTGCAATGCTTGCTGTTGGCGTAATTTACGATTACCAAAACGCATGGCTACAGCACCAATAATGATACCGACGACTAACCCAATTAGCGCATATTCCCAGGTCATGAACATCTCCCGTTGTCTTGTGTTTCCGTAGGGTGTTGGCTTTAGGCTCCATGCCTGCGCCTGATTATGCCACTATAACCGCTAATCCCGTAGAAGTGGAATCCCGTGTTTATATCACGTAATGTAGAACGGCCTTTTTTTCGTCAACCGTGAGCGACGGCACATCGATTCTCAAGGAATAACAATAACATCATGCAAAGCCTTTCCCCGACATCGCGTTACCAGCAAGCCCTCAAAGACGGCAGTCATCAGCCCGACAACGTACAACAAGAAGCAGTGAATCGACTGGAAACAATTTTCCAGGCGCTTTCGACGCCAGCACGTCCTGCGCCGCAGGAGAGCGGACTGATGGCGCGTTTTGGCAAATTGCTGGGAAAACGTGGGTCACCGACCAATGCGCCGGTGCGTGGTCTGTATATGTGGGGCGGAGTCGGGCGCGGAAAAACGTGGCTGATGGATCTGTTCTTCCATAGCCTGCCGGGCGGGCGTAAACAGCGTTTGCACTTTCACCGTTTTATGCTGCGCGTCCATGAAGAGCTTACGGCCCTGCAGGGGCAGAGCGATCCGCTGGAAATCATTGCCGACCGCTTTAAGGCTGAAACGGACGTGCTGTGCTTTGACGAATTTTTTGTTTCTGACATCACCGACGCCATGCTGCTCGGCGGTCTGATGAAGGCGCTGTTTGCCCGTGGTATTACGCTGGTGGCAACCTCCAATATTCCGCCTGATGAGCTGTATCGCAACGGTTTGCAACGCACGCGTTTTCTTCCTGCCATTGATGCCATCAAACAGCATTGTGACATCATGAATGTCGATGCTGGCGTCGATTATCGTCTGCGCACCTTAACGCAGGCGCATTTGTGGTTGTCGCCACTGAATGAGGAAACCCGCCAGCAGATGGACAAGCTCTGGCTGGCATTAGCGGGAACGAAAGGTGAACACGCTCCGACGCTGGAGATCAATCATCGTCCGATGCAGACGCTGGCCGTCGAAAACCAAACGCTGGCGGTGTCGTTCACCACGCTCTGTGTCGATGCACGTAGTCAGCATGACTACATTGCGCTATCGCGTCTGTTTCATACGGTGCTGTTGTCTGATGTGCCGGTCATGACGACGCTGATGGAGAGTGAAGCGCGGCGTTTTATCGCACTGGTGGATGAGTTCTACGAACGCCACGTTAAGCTGGTGGTCAGTGCGGCCTCACCTCTTTATGAAATCTATCAGGGCGAGCGTCTGAAGTTTGAATTTCAGCGTTGTTTGTCGCGTTTGCAGGAGATGCAAAGCGAAGAGTATCTGAAGCGGGAACATTTAGCCGGTTAAACCTGCCGCAAATCACATAAAGGGGTCGATCTTTGACCCTGACTTCTCTATAATCTTGCGACCCCACGTTACGAGAGAGTTTTTTTCCCAAAACTTTCTATGCGCCGGCATAGGCTATTCGAAGGGGTAGGTTTGCTGGACAATGTCGTGTGAACCTCAACTGACAAAACGTTTGGGTGTTCACCAACGTGTAACTTATTTATTTGGGTAAGCTTTTAATGAAAACTTTTACAGCTAAACCAGAAACCGTAAAACGCGACTGGTATGTTGTTGACGCGACCGGTAAAACTCTGGGCCGTCTGGCTTCCGAACTGGCTCTGCGCCTGCGCGGTAAGCACAAAGCGGAATATACTCCGCACGTAGATACCGGTGATTACATCATCGTTCTGAACGCTGACAAAGTTGCTGTAACTGGCAACAAGCGTACTGACAAAGTGTACTATCACCACACCGGTCACATCGGCGGTATCAAACAAGCGACCTTTGAAGAGATGATTGCTCGCCGTCCTGAGCGTGTGCTTGAAATCGCGGTTAAAGGCATGCTGCCAAAAGGCCCGCTGGGTCGTGCTATGTTCCGTAAACTGAAAGTTTACGCTGGCAACGAGCACAACCACGCGGCACAGCAACCGCAAGTTCTTGACATCTAATCGGGATTATAGGCAATGGCTGAAAATCAATACTACGGCACTGGTCGCCGCAAAAGTTCCGCAGCTCGCGTTTTCATCAAACCGGGCAGTGGTAAAATCGTAATCAACCAACGTTCTCTGGAACAGTACTTCGGTCGTGAAACTGCCCGCATGGTAGTTCGTCAGCCGCTGGAACTGGTCGACATGGTTGAGAAACTGGATCTGTACATCACTGTTAAAGGTGGTGGTATCTCTGGTCAGGCTGGTGCGATCCGTCACGGTATCACCCGCGCTCTGATGGAGTACGACGAATCCCTGCGTGGCGAACTGCGTAAAGCTGGCTTCGTTACCCGTGATGCTCGTCAGGTTGAACGTAAGAAAGTCGGTCTGCGTAAAGCACGTCGTCGTCCTCAGTTCTCCAAACGTTAATTGTACTCTGCTTCGGCAGACAACAATTTGCGAAAAAACCCGCTTCGGCGGGTTTTTTTATCGTTACTGCTCTCCGTATAACCACGGTAATCCGCTGATTGCCACCTCTTTTTCCCCATTTCAAGAATCGACTCACCACAAAGGTCACAAAATCTGGTAAACTATCATCCAATTTTCTGCCCAAATGTCCGGTATCGTTCATTTTTTGTTTGTATTTTGAACAGTAATGGCTTTCCCGAATATGGGTGACATCACTTCTGGCTGGCCACTTAGTGGCTGGTAGCAGTAAAAATTCTGAATATACCTGGAGGTTTTCATGGCTGTCGCTGCCAACAAACGTTCGGTAATGACGCTGTTTTCTGGTCCTACTGACATCTATAGCCATCAGGTCCGCATTGTGCTGGCTGAGAAAGGTGTTAGTTTCGAGATTGAGCATGTGGAGAAGGACAATCCACCGCAGGATCTGATCGACCTCAACCCGAATCAGAGCGTACCGACACTGGTGGATCGTGAGCTGACCCTGTGGGAATCTCGCATCATTATGGAATACCTGGATGAGCGCTTCCCGCATCCGCCGCTGATGCCGGTTTACCCGGTTGCGCGTGGTGAAAGCCGCCTGTACATGCAGCGTATTGAAAAAGACTGGTACACGCTGATGAACGTCATCGTGAACGGTTCTGCTTCTGAAGCCGAAGTCGCGCGTAAGCGTCTGCGCGAAGAACTGCTGGCAATTGCACCAGTATTTGGCCAGAAACCTTACTTCCTGAGCGATGAGTTCAGCCTGGTAGACTGCTACCTGGCGCCGCTGCTGTGGCGTTTACCGCAGCTGGGCATTGAATTCAACGGTGCAGGTTCGAAAGAACTGAAAGGGTACATGACTCGCGTCTTTGAACGTGATTCTTTCCTGGCTTCTCTGACTGAGCCTGAACGTGAAATGCGTCTGGGCCGGGGTTAACCTGTATGGATTTGCCACAGCTAACACCACGCCGTCCGTATCTGCTGCGCGCATTCTATGAGTGGTTGTTAGACAACCAGCTTACGCCGCACCTGGTGGTGGATGTGACGCTTCAGGACGTGCAGGTTCCTATGGAATATGCGCGTGATGGGCAAATTGTTCTGAATATCGCACCGCGTGCGGTGGGTAACCTGGAACTGGCTAACGATGAAGTGCGCTTTAACGCGCGCTTCGGTGGTGTGCCGCGTCAGGTTTCTGTACCGCTGGCGGCAGTTCTGGCAATTTATGCTCGTGAAAATGGTGCCGGTACTATGTTCGAGCCGGAAGCCGCCTACGACGAAGATGTCGCCAGCTTAAATGATGACGACAACGACGCACCTGGTTTTGAGAGTGAAACGGTCATGTCGGTCATTGATGGCGATAAGCCTGACAATGGCGACGACAACGATCCGGATGACACTCCGCCGCCGCCACGCGGTGGGCGTCCAGCGCTACGCGTAGTGAAATAAAAAAACAGGCCCTTTGGGGCCTGTTCTGTTTTCTGCCTTCGGGATCAGTAAAACAGCGTGATGGTGGCTATCATATTGACCACAAATCCCACCGCCATCGGAATGGCCGTACGTTTTACCACCTCAAAGGGCGATACGCCCGCAATACCTGATGTCACCACAATGACCGCTGTAATGGGGGATACCGCCCGGGCCAGCGTAGTAGCAAAATGCATCGGCATAATCATCACTACCGCAGGAATATGTAGTCCGGCGGCAATATCTGGAATCAGGCTGGCAAAAGACATAAACGGCGCGTTACCTGACCCCATGACAATCGCACAGGCGGCAATGACCACGGCCATGATGATCATCACGCCGATACCGCCAAGGCCGGAATGCTCTGCACCTTTTATTACGGCGTCGACAGTCCCGATAGCCGTCAACCCTTTCGCAAAGATCTCACCGGCGACCACCAGCGTGACAACGTTGGCAAACTGGGTTCCCATGCCGTCAAAGAAGGCCTGCACATCATCCATCGTTTCGCGCAGATTATGTTTATGCAGGAACTCGACAAACATCGTCAGCGTCATGCTCATCAGCATGACCACCACCAGATTCAGCTCTGTTTTCATTAACCCCATATGTGCCAGGGCAAGCGAGCCCAACATCAGAAGCAGCGGCATGACGGGTAGAATGGCGTAATAGAGAGGTGGCACGTTTTCCAGCGTCTTTTGTTCAGCGAATCCGTTGCTTTCCGGGAATGCTTTTTTATCAAACTGCCGCTGAACGAAAAAATGTGCAATAGCGACGGCGACGATAACGCACGATGCGACGGGTAACTGATAGTGAAAGAAGTAGGTAGCGATTTTCATGCCCGCCACCTGCGCGGCAAAAATAGAGTTGGTTTCCAGAATGCCCCATTCAATTGACATTGAAGTGGCAATGACCGCCACCGCGGATAAACGGCTCACGCCAAGACTGACCAGCGTCGGGAACAGCGTCACCATCAGCAGCATGCCTAACCCGGAAGCGCTGGTGATGAACTGCGCCATGATCTGACCAATCACATAGGTGGCGGCAAGAACAACATAGGGTGAGCGGATTAGCTTAAGCGGGCGGCTTAACAGGCTAACCATCGCTCTGCTGGCCCCCATCCTGTCCATATAACGGGCATAACCACCTACCGCCATGATTGATAACCCTAGTCCGGCCGCCCGATTGGAAAGCATACGCAGAATTTCGTTGTAAATATCGACCAGTAGATAGCCGCTGCTCTTGTCGTTAGCGACCAGCGCGCCGTAGCCTAGCCAGACGCCGCAGATCATCAGGAAGATCCCCGCGGCTGCCAGCACTACCTGCGGTTTGTAGTTTTTGAGGATCAGGTAACCCATCGTTAATAAAACGATGACAGAGATAATGATGCCGAACATTGTTTCACTCCATGCCAGAGAAGAAGATAAATCCGGTAATAACGCTGTTGTCCAAACGGATGTTATATTTTTTCGGGCGATTTTTATGGAGTGAATATCTTATTTTTAATTCGATGTTTAAATTATTTATCGTTATAAAATAGATGGTTATGATAATTTATCACGTTCATATTCATAAATTTCACGAAGCGAATATGATTGTTTTCAATTAAAGAAAAGCTGAATGTTTTAGCGTAACAAAATATCCGGATACGTTAGACCGCCAATAAGCCCGACAGTCTGATTGACCACCATTTCACCCTGCTTTCGATCCTGTGTTAGGATAAACCCGCTGTTATTTGTCACCACGACTTAGCTGAATGGGCCCTATGAACGCATTTGATTCGCAAGCTGAAGACTCTCCATCCACCATTGGCCGTAGCTTACGCAACCGCCCGCTGGCGCGTAAAAAGCTGTCTGAAATGGTTGAAGAAGAACTGGAGCAGATGATTCGTCGTCGGGAATTTGGCGAGGGCGAACAGTTACCATCTGAGCGGGAACTGATGGCCTTCTTTAACGTGGGCCGTCCTTCTGTACGAGAAGCGCTGGCAGCGTTAAAACGCAAAGGTCTGGTGCAAATCAACAATGGCGAGCGCGCCCGCGTTTCGCGTCCTTCAGCTGATACCATTATCAGCGAGCTGTCCGGTATGGCGAAAGATTTCCTCGCGCATCCCGGCGGCATTGCCCACTTCGAACAGCTGCGACTGTTCTTTGAATCCAGCCTGGTACGATACGCCGCAGAACATGCGACGGATGAGCAAATCGACAGACTGGCGAAAGCACTGGAGATCAACAGCCAGTCGCTCGATGACAATACGCTGTTCATTCGCTCGGACGTTGATTTTCACCGCATACTAGCGGAGATCCCGGGCAATCCCATCTTTATGGCTATCCATGTTGCGCTGTTAGACTGGCTGATTGCCGCCCGTCCGACCGTGGCTGACCAAGAGTTATATGAGCACAATAACGTGAGTTATCAGCAGCATATCGCTATTGTGGACGCGATTCGTCAGCGCGATCCTGAGGAAGCTGACCGCGCACTGCAAGAACATCTCAACAGCGTTTCCGCTACCTGGCACGCCTTCAGCAAAAGTAAAAAATTGCGTAAGTAATCGCGATCCTGACGATCGTTTAGTGAGACAGATCGCACTATAAGCGTTCTGTATTGTATTGCTGCTTATTTGATCTGGTATAACAGGTATAAAGGTATGCAGTCAGACAACACTAATCATCATCAGAGGTAGCTATGGCAAGAGATTTAAAAGGCGTAATGCCAGCGTTGTTAACCCCATTCGATAGCCAACAGCGACTGGACATTGAGAGCCTGCGCCGCCTGGTGCGTTTCAACATTGGGCAAGGGATCGACGGGCTCTATGTCGGTGGGTCTACGGGTGAGGCATTTGTCCAAAACCGCGTTGAGAGAGAGCAGGTACTGGAAATTGTTGCCGAAGAAGCGAAAGGCAAGGTGACGCTGATCGCTCACGTTGGCACAGTGAGTACCGAAGAGAGCCAACAGCTGGCGAGTGCCGCGCATCGCTACGGCTTTGATGCGGTTTCGGCCGTCACACCGTTTTACTATCCGTTCAGTTTTGAAGAGCACTGCGATCACTACCGCGCAATTATTGATTCCGCTGATGGCTTGCCGATGGTGGTCTATAACATCCCGGCGCTGAGCGGCGTAAAACTGACGCTGGATCAAATCAACACGCTGGTGACGTTGCCGGGCGTTGGCGCGCTGAAGCAAACCTCAGGCGATCTCTATCAGATGGAACAGATCCGCCGCGCTCACCCCGATCTGGTGCTTTATAACGGTTATGACGAGATCTTCGCTTCTGGTCTGCTGGCGGGCGCTGATGGCGGTATCGGTAGCACTTACAACATTATGGGATGGCGTTATCAGGGAATTGTGAAAGCGCTCAAAGAAGGCGACATCCGTACGGCGCAAAAGCTGCAAACCGAGTGCAATAAGGTTATCGATCTGCTCATTAAGGTTGGCGTGTTCCGCGGCCTGAAGACGGTATTGCACTATATGGACGTGGTTTCTGTTCCGCTGTGCCGTAAACCATTTGCCCCGGTAGATGAACAATATCTGCCGGAACTGAAAGCGCTGGCCCAGCAATTAATGCTGGAACGCGACTGATCGGACGCCGGATAGCACAATGCTTATCCGGCCTGCAAAAACAAGACTCGTAGGCCGGATAAGGCGAATCCGCCATCCGGCACCACAACGAAAATAAAGATCGTCGGGAGAGTAAAATGAGTACTTCTACCCAGAGCATCCCGTGGTATCGCCATCTCAATCGGGCGCAATGGCGGGCATTTTCCGCCGCCTGGCTGGGATATTTGCTTGATGGTTTTGATTTTGTATTAATCGCCCTTGTGCTGACGGAAGTACAAGGCGAATTCGGACTGACGACGGTGCAGGCGGCCAGTCTGATCTCGGCCGCTTTTATCTCCCGCTGGTTTGGTGGGTTAATGCTGGGAGCGATGGGCGACCGTTATGGACGCCGCCTGGCGATGGTCACCAGTATCATTCTGTTCTCTGTGGGGACGCTGGCCTGCGGCTTCGCGCCGGGCTACACCACCATGTTTATCGCCCGCCTGGTTATCGGTATGGGGATGGCTGGTGAGTACGGCTCCAGCGCAACTTATGTTATTGAAAGCTGGCCCAGGCACCTGCGAAACAAAGCCAGCGGCTTCCTGATTTCCGGCTTCTCTGTAGGCGCAGTGATCGCCGCCCAGGTCTACAGCCTGGTGGTCCCGGTCTGGGGATGGCGCGCGCTGTTCTTCATCGGCATTTTGCCGATTATCTTCGCCCTCTGGCTGCGTAAAAATATTCCGGAAGCGGAAGACTGGAAAGAGAAACACGAAGGCAAAGCGCCGGTACGCACGATGGTGGACATTCTCTACCGGGGCGAACATCGGGTTATCAATATTGTGATGACTCTCGCCGCCGCAACCGCGCTGTGGTTCTGCTTTGCAGGCAACCTGCAAAATGCGGCTATCGTGGCGGTCCTTGGCCTGATATGCGCGTTTATCTTCATTAGTTTTATGGTGCAAAGCAGCGGGAAACGCTGGCCGACGGGCGTCATGCTGATGGTGGTTGTGCTGTTTGCCTTCCTTTACTCGTGGCCGATTCAGGCGCTGCTGCCAACCTATCTGAAAACCGAATTGCTGTATGACCCTTCCACTGTCGCCAGGGTGCTCTTCTTTAGCGGCTTTGGCGCGGCGGTCGGTTGTTGCGTCGGTGGTTTTCTTGGCGACTGGCTGGGCACGCGTAAGGCCTATGTCTGCAGTCTGCTGGCTTCGCAGTTGCTGATTATTCCAGTGTTTGCGATTGGCGGCTCAAACGTCTGGGTACTGGGTTTACTGCTGTTTTTCCAGCAAATGCTCGGTCAGGGGATCTCCGGGATCTTACCAAAACTGATTGGCGGCTATTTCGATACCGACCAGCGTGCGGCGGGTCTGGGCTTCACCTACAACGTGGGTGCACTGGGCGGGGCGTTGGCACCGATCATCGGTGCGCTGATTGCCCAACGACTGGATCTGGGCACCGCGTTGGGATCGCTCTCTTTCGGCCTGACATTTGTGGTGATCCTGCTGATTGGTCTCGATATGCCGTCTCGCGTACAGCGCTGGCTGCGGCCTGAAGCATTGCGTACGCATGATGCCATTGATGGCAAACCGTTTAGCGGGGCCGTGCCGTTCGGCGGCGACAAAAGCACCATGGTGAAATCCAAAAGTTAATCCGTTTGCCCGGTCCTGCGCCGGGCAATAGTCATAAGGGAATAAGCATGTCGTTACTTGAACAACTGGATATCAAGATTGCCGCGAACGGCGGGCTGATTGTCTCCTGCCAGCCTGTTCCTGACAGCCCGTTAGATAAACCGGAAATTGTTGCGGCGATGGCGCTGGCCGCAGAACAGGCTGGCGCGGTGGCGTTACGCATTGAAGGGGTGGAAAACCTGAAAGCGACCAGGGCGGTAGTTTCGGTGCCGATTATCGGCATTCTCAAACGTGACCTTGATGACTCTCCGGTTCGCATCACCGCATATCTGGAGGATGTTGATGCGCTGGCGCAGGCAGGCGCTGACATCATCGCCATCGACGGTACCGATCGCGTACGTCCGGTACCTGTAGAAACCTTACTGGCACGTATTCATCATCACCAACGCCTTGCGATGGCTGACTGTTCGTCCATGGCGGATGGCATGGCCTGCCAGAAACTCGGTGCCGAAATCATTGGCACTACCCTTTCTGGTTATACCACGCCAGAAACGCCCGAAGAACCGGATCTGGCTCTGGTGAAGTCTTTAAGCGACGCGGGTTGTCGGGTGATTGCTGAAGGACGTTACAACACGCCAGCGCAGGCCGCTGAGGCGATGCGTCATGGCGCATGGGCGGTGACAGTCGGCTCAGCCATTACCCGGCTGGAGCACATTTGCCAGTGGTACAACACAGCGCTTAAAAAGGCGGTGCTATGACCACGCTGTCGATTGATATTGGCGGCACCAAACTGGCTGTCGCACTGGTAGACAGCAGCCTGCAAATTCAAGAGCGTCATGAATTGCCGACGCCTGCCAGCAAAACACCGGATGCTCTGCGTGCTGCGTTACAAGCACTGGTTGCGCCGCTACAGGGGCAGGCAACGCGGGTGGCGATCGCCTCAACGGGGATTATCCGCGACGGTTCTCTACTGGCGCTGAACCCGCACAACCTCGGCGGGCTGCTGCATTTTCCTCTGGTGCAAACGCTAAAAGATCTCACCGCTTTGCCGACGCTGGCAGTCAATGACGCGCAGGCCGCGGCGTGGGCTGAATATCATGCGCTTGGCGGCGAGTTCCGCGATATGGTGTTTATCACAGTCTCCACCGGTGTAGGCGGCGGGGTGGTAAGTGATGGGAAGCTGCTGACCGGGATTGGCGGTCTGGCCGGGCATCTGGGACATACGCTGGCTGATCCGCATGGGCCGGTGTGCGGTTGCGGGCGTGTGGGTTGTGTCGAGGCGATCGCTTCCGGTCGTGGGATCGCGGCGGCTGCCGAAGGCGCGCTTGCTGGATGCGATGCCAAAACCATTTTTAGCCGCGCCGGGCAGGGTGATGAGCAGGCTCGGCGGTTGATCCATCGTTCGGCACGTACTTTGGCAAGGCTTGTCGCCGATGTGAAGGCCACGATCGATTGCCAGATTGTGGTGATTGGCGGCAGCGTGGGGCTGGCAGAAGGGTATCTGCCGCTGGTGGAAAACTATCTGGCACAAGAGCCTTCGGCTTACCACGTAGAATTACGGGCGGCGCATTACCGTCATGACGCTGGATTACTGGGGGCCGCGCTGTTGGCCCAGGGAGATTGATTATGATGTCAGATGAGTTGCGTTCATTGCCTTCTGCCGGATTACATCCGGTTTTGCAGCAGGCGTTAACGCTGGCTGTTGCGGCGAATCCGCAGGAGAAAACGCCAGGGCGCTACGAGTTGCAGGGCGATAATATTTTTATGAATGTTATGCAATTTGCAACGCAGAGCCCAGAGCAAAAGAAAGCGGAACTGCACAGGGAATACATTGATATTCAGGTGCTGTTATCCGGTGAAGAACGCATTCTGTTCGGGATGACTGATTCTGCTCGTCAGTGCGAAGAGATGCACGTTGAGGATGATTATCAGCTGTGTAGCCAGATTGCCGATGAGCAGGCGATGGTACTGAAGCCGGGAAGATTTGTGATTTTTATGCCGGGCGAGCCGCATAAGCCGGGCTGCGTGGTACAGGCTCCGATGGACATCAAAAAGGTGGTGATCAAGGTGCGCGCCAGTTTATTACACACCTGACGATGAGAGTGACGGTGTCGGATGGCAAGGCTTGCGCCATCCGACACCGGATATTACAACCTAGCGCTTAAACGTCACCGCTTCCGGCTGCGTCAGATGCAGCGTCGTTTGGCTCGGCACAGTCTCGGCAATGATTCGCCCGTGACGAATGGAATAACGTGCAGGCGTCTGGCGACGAACCGCGTCAAACCCATTCTCTGCCGGTAAAATCACCAGGTTCGCGGAATTCCCCACGCTCAGACCGTAGTCCTGCAGGTGCAGGGTTTTCGCGCTGTGGGTGGTGATCAGATTCAGGCCATCGTTAATTTGTCCGTATCCCATCAGCTGACACACATGTAACCCCATGTGCAGTACCTGCAGCATATTCCCGGTGCCTAGCGGATACCACGGATCGAAGACGTCATCATGGCCGAAGCAGACGTTGATCTCCGCCTCCAGCATCTCTTTGACGCGTGTAACGCCGCGGCGTTTAGGATACGTGTCAAAGCGCCCTTGCAGGTGAATATTCACCAGTGGATTCGCGACAAAGTTAATGCCGGACATTTTCAACAGGCGGAAAAGACGGGAAGCATACGCGCCGTTATAGGAGTGCATTGCCGTAGTATGGCTGGCGGTCACGCGCTCGCCCATATTGTCGCGATGGGCCAGCGCCGCGACGGTTTCAACAAAGCGTGATTGCTCATCGTCAATTTCGTCACAGTGCACGTCGATAAGTCTGTCGTATTTTTGCGCGAGGGCGAAAATTTTGTGCAACGACTCCACGCCATATTCACGCGTAAATTCAAAGTGGGGGATAGCGCCAATGACGTCGGCCCCCAAACGCACGGCTTCCTCTAATAACGCTTCACCGTTGGGATAAGAAAGAATGCCCTCTTGCGGGAACGCGACAATCTGTAGCTCTACCCACGGAGCGACTTCTTGCTTCACCTCCAGCATGGCTTTCAGCGCGGTCAGCGTTGGGTCGGAAACGTCAACGTGAGTGCGGACATACTGGATGCCGTTGGCCATCTGCCACTTAAGAGTCTGCATGGCGCGCGCTTTCACGTCATCGTGAGTGAGCATTGCCTTACGTTCGGCCCAGCGCTCAATGCCTTCAAATAACGTACCAGACTGGTTCCAGCTCGGCTCCCCCGCGGTTTGCGTGGTATCCAGGTGGATATGTGGCTCTACGAACGGTGGGATTGCCAGGCCACCTTCGGCATCAAGCACTTCACCCTGTGGCAACGTAGCGGCGTCCTGAGCCTCAATTCGGCTGAAGCGTCCGTTTTCAACCGTGAGCTGCCACAATCCTTCGCGTCCCTGTAAACGCGCCTGACGAATGGTGATGTTATTATTCTGCATGGCTGACCTCTGGTGATTTAGCAAGGCTGCGATTGAAAAGTGGGTTCAGCAGGATATAGCTGAATACGCCGCCGAGTACGGCGTTGACGGGCACGATACCGGGAATATAGTGACCGGCGGCAATGCCCAGTGCAACGGACAGGATAGCTATCCAGTTTACGGAAATAAATTGTGCTTTGCTGAAGTCGGCATATCGGCGATGGTTCAGCAGATAGTCGGCGATAATCACTCCACCAATTGGAGGAATCGCTGCCGACAAAAATGTCAGCCAACCGACAAAGTTATTGTAAAGCCACAGTGCGCACAGTGTGCCGATAATACCGTTAGCCACCGACAACGAACGGCTGGAAAGGCCGGTAATATTGGCAAATCCCAAACCTGAAGCGTAGAGCGCATTGTCGTTGGTGGTCCAGATATTCAGGCCAAGAACCACAATTGCGGGCAGCAGCAGGCCCTGAGCAATCATTACGTCAGAGATGTCCGCCTGTCCAACAGCGGCGGCACCCGCAGCGCCGAAGATAAACATCAACGAGTTGCCAAGGAAAAATGCCACCATGGCAATCAGTACCGCACCTTTGGCGTTGCGGCCAAAGCGGACAAAGTCGGCGGTTAACGTGCCTGCGCTGATAAATGAGCCGACCACCAGCGCCAGTGCGGTGGAGAAATTCAGCGGTGTCTGCGGCACTATCGCTTTTAAATGGTCTAAACCGCCGACATCGCTCACCGCCAGCCAGACGGAGTAGCTGCCAAGAACGACGATGGCAGGTACGGCGATGATAGATAAAACGGTCAGCGCCGAGATGCCAAAAAAGATAGTCAGGGTCATCAACAGACCGGAAACCGCAATCAGAACATTGACGTCAATCCCCGTCGCTTTGCCAACCGGGATAGCAAACATGGCCACACCAACGCCAAACCAGCCTACCTGTGTACCGCCTAAGAGCAGTGAGGGAAGCCATGAACCTTTCAAACCAAATGAGTAACGTGCCAGAAGGTGGGTTGAGAGCCCTGTTTTTGCGCCGATAAAACCGAGAAATGCAGTGTAAATACCGAGGAGAAGATTACCGAAGAGAACTGCCAGGAAGAAATCATTATAGGAAAGACCGGTACCGAGTGTGCCACCGGTCCACATACTGGCGGAAAAAAATGTGAGTCCCAACATGACAAACGTTAGTGGAATCACGCCCTTCCGCGCCGCCAGAGGGACGGGGCCCTGGCTATAATTGTTGTCCTGCGACACAACGCCTCCATGAATTTTGCCCAAAAAATCCGCCGCATAATATACAGTTCTCAGAATAAAGCAAACGTTTCCGTATGTTTTTTTAGTTCTCTTTCACGGTGTTGATAGAGGGGAGGGGGCAGGGGTATTGCAAGGAATCTGGCATCTCATCAGCGTTTGAAGATGAGATGCCAGAGGACGCTTACTTACACTTCCAGGTAGTTCAGGATACCGTCTGCCGCTTTACGACCTTCGGCAATCGCGGTGACTACAAGATCCGAACCACGCACGATGTCGCCACCAGCGAAGATTTTTGGGTTGCTGGTCTGGAAGGCGTTATCGCTGCGTTCCGGAGCAATAATACGGCCCTGAGAATCCAGCTCGACGCTGTGCTCTTTCAGCCACTCCATACTGTGCGGGCGGAAGCCAAACGCCAGTACCACCGCATCAGCTGGAACAACGTGCTCGGAACCGGCGACGATCTCCGCGCGGCGACGCCCCTTCGCATCCGGTTCGCCCATTTCGGTGCGCGCCATTTTCACGCCGCACACTTTACCGTTGGCATTCACTTCTACGCCTAAAGGCTGGACGTTGAACTGGAACTCGACGCCTTCTTCACGCGCGTTTTTCACCTCGCGTTTGGAACCCGGCATGTTCTCTTCGTCGCGGCGATAGGCGCAGATTACGTGTGCCGCGTTCTGGCGAACCGAGGTCCGCACGCAGTCCATCGCGGTATCGCCACCGCCGAGAACAACGACGCGTTTGCCTTCCATGCTGATGTACGGCTCATCACTGCTTTCGCCAAATCCCATCAACTGTTTGGTATTGGCGATCAGGAACGGCAGGGCATCAAATACGCCGGAAGCGTCTTCGTTTTCCAGCCCACCGCGCATCGACTGATAGGTACCTACACCAAGGAACACGGCATCGTAATCCTTCAGCAGATCGTTAAGCTGCACGTCGCGGCCCACTTCCACGTTTAGTTTGAACTCAATGCCCATACCAGTGAAGATTTCACGGCGACGGGTCATGACCTCTTTCTCCAGCTTGAACGCCGGGATCCCGAAGGTCAGCAGACCGCCGATTTCCGGGTGGCGGTCAAATACCACCGCCTTCACGCCGTTGCGGGTCAGCACATCAGCACAGGCCAGGCCCGCCGGACCTGCACCGATGATCGCCACGCGCTTGTCCGTCTGGCGAACGCCAGTCATATCCGGACGCCAGCCCATCTCGAACGCTTTATCGTTGATATAGCGCTCGATGTTGCCGATAGTTACCGCACCGAACTCATCGTTTAGCGTGCAGGATCCTTCACAAAGACGATCCTGCGGGCACACTCGGCCACAGACTTCCGGCAGAGTGTTAGTCTGGTGCGACAGTTCTGCCGCTTCAAAAATACGTCCCTCATTCGCCAGCTTAAGCCAGTTCGGGATGTAGTTATGTACCGGGCACTTCCACTCGCAGTACGGGTTGCCGCAGGAAAGACAGCGATCTGCCTGTGCTTTGGCCTGGCCTTCGGAAAACGGCTCGTAGATCTCGATAAATTCGATCTTACGGATCTTCAGCGGTTTCTTCGGTGGATCAACGCGCTGCAGGTCGATAAATTGGTATACGTTCTGACTCATTGCTGCTACCCCTTACTGCGCCTGCACACGCAGCTCTGCTGCGCTACGACTACGGTGACCCAACAGTGCTTTCACATCACTGGATTTCGGTTTTACCAGCGCGAATTTCGCCGAGAATGCTGGCCAGTTCGCCAGGATCTCTTCGCCGTGTGAAGAACCGGTATGTTGTACGTGCTCGGTAATCAGGCCGCGCAGGTGTTCCTCATGAATAGCCAGCGAGTCCACGCTCAGTACTTCTACCAGTTCCGGGTTCACGCGTTTGCGGAATTCACCGTCTTCGTCGAGCACGTAGGCGAATCCGCCGGTCATGCCCGCACCGAAGTTGACGCCGGTTTTGCCGAGAATACACACGATGCCGCCGGTCATATATTCACAGCCGTTGTCGCCAATACCTTCAACCACGGTAATAGCGCCGGAGTTACGCACCGCAAAACGCTCACCCGCACGACCCGCAGCAAACAGGCGGCCACCGGTAGCACCATACAGGCAGGTGTTACCAATGATGCTCGCCTCATGGCTACGGAAAGCAGAGCCAACCGGAGGGCGCACTGCCAGCAGGCCGCCCGCCATGCCTTTACCGACATAGTCGTTGGCATCGCCTGTCAGATACAGCTCCACGCCGCCCGCATTCCACACGCCGAAGCTCTGGCCTGCGGTACCGCTGAAGTGCGCTTTAATCGGGTCAGATGCCAGCCCCTGATCGCCATGCGTCTGAGCGATATAGCCCGACAGCGATGCGCCGACGGAACGGTCGGTGTTGCGTATATCGAACCAGAAGGTTTTGCTCTGGCGCTCGTCGACAAACGGTTTCGCCTGCTGTAACAGCTGGGCGTTCAGCACGCCGTTATCAAACGGCGGATTGTTTTCAGTGCAATGCAGCGCTTTACCTGGATGCGGTTCAGCGGTTTCCAGCAGACGAGACAGCTCCAGTTTCTGCTGCTTGGCGGTAAAACCTTCCAGCTCTTTGAGCAGGTCGGTACGACCAATCAGATCCACCAGACGTTTCACGCCCAGTTGCGCCATCAGCTCGCGGGTTTCGCGGGCGATAAATTCAAAGTAGTTAGTCACTTTGAACGGCAGGCCGTGATAGTGGTTCTTACGCAGTTTGTCATCCTGAGTTGCCACGCCGGTTGCGCAGTTGTTCAGATGGCAAATACGCAGGTATTTACAGCCCAGCGCGACCATGGGGCCGGTGCCGAAACCGAAGCTTTCTGCACCCAAAATTGCCGCTTTAATGATATCGACGCCGGTTTTCAGACCGCCATCGACCTGCAGACGGATCTTGTGACGCAGACCGTTAGCCACCAGCGCCTGCTGGGTTTCCACCAGACCGAGTTCCCACGGGCAGCCCGCATACTTCACGGATGAGAGCGGACTTGCACCGGTACCGCCATCGTAGCCGGCAATGGTAATCAGATCCGCATAGGCTTTCGCCACGCCGGTCGCAATAGTGCCGACGCCCGGTTCGGAAACCAGCTTCACCGAGATCATCGCTTTCGGGTTAACCTGTTTCAGGTCGAAAATCAGCTGCGCTAAGTCCTCGATAGAGTAGATATCGTGGTGCGGCGGCGGGGAGATCAGCGTCACGCCCGGCACCGAATAACGCA
Source organism: Citrobacter sp. Cb023 (assembly GCF_030336805.1). Taxonomy (NCBI): domain Bacteria; kingdom Pseudomonadati; phylum Pseudomonadota; class Gammaproteobacteria; order Enterobacterales; family Enterobacteriaceae; genus Citrobacter; species Citrobacter sp. Cb023. Next base: position 61,185 of record NZ_JAOWCV010000040.1, read on the forward strand.
GTTTGGCGATGTACGGGGTGACTTTATCACCCGGTAACTGACCGCCTTCGCCCGGCTTCGCGCCTTGAGCGACTTTAATCTGAATGACATCAGCATTGACCAGGTACGCTGGGGTTACGCCAAAGCGACCGGAAGCCACCTGCTTAATGCGCGACACCTTGTTAGTGCCGTAGCGTGCCGGATCTTCGCCGCCTTCACCGGAGTTCGAGTTACCGCCGATGCTGTTCATGGCTTCGGCCAGCGCCTCGTGTGCTTCCGGGCTTAATGCCCCGATAGACATCGCTGCGGTATCAAAGCGTTTAAACAGTTCGGTTGCGGGTTCTACTTCGCTAATGCTTACGGCTTCATCGCCAGGTGTAATCGCCAGCAGATCGCGCAGCGTGGCCGCCGGACGCTCATTGACCAGCTTTGCATATTCCTGATAGTCGCTGTACTCGCCGCTTTGTACTGCCTGTTGCAGCGTGCGCACCACGTCCGGGTTGTAGGCGTGGTATTCGCCGCCGTGGACGTACTTCAGCAAACCGCCCTGGCTGATAGGCTTACGCGCCAGCCAGGCATGTTTGGAGAGGTTCAGCAGATCCTGCTGGAAGTCGGTAAAACCCGCGCCGCTGATGCGACTGACCACGCCCTGGAAGCATAAAGCCACAACATCATCGTGCAGACCAACGGCTTCAAACAGCTTCGAGCAGCGGTAAGAGGCGATGGTCGAGATGCCCATTTTGGACATGATTTTGTACAGACCCTTGTTGATGCCGTTACGGTAGTTCAGCATCACGGTCCGGTAATCTTTGGCAATCGCTTGAGTGTCGATCAGACGTCCCAGCGTTTCATACGCCAGATACGGATAAATGGCCGTCGCGCCAAAACCGAGCAGAACGGCAAAATGGTGCGGGTCACGGGCGCTGGCGGTTTCAACGATGATGTTGGCATCGCAACGCAGGCTTTGTTCTACCAGACGTGTTTGTACTGCGCCAACGGCCATCGGTGCCGGAACCGGCAAGCGGTTTTTTGCGATATTACGGTCAGAGAGCACCAGCAGCACCGTGCCGTTACGCACCATCTGTTCAGCCTTATCGCACAATGCTTTGACGGTCTCTTCGAGCGTGGTTTCAGTCACGTCGAAGGTGATATCCAGTCGGTCAGCGCGATAATGCTCCTCTTTCATGGTGGTGAGCTGGGTGAAATCGGAGTACAGCAGGATCGGCGACTTAAAGCTCAGACGGTGCGCCTGACCTTCGGCTTCGCAGAAGACGTTCATCTCACGACCGATGCTGGTGGCCAGCGACATGACGTGCGCTTCACGCAGCGGGTCGATCGGCGGGTTGGTGACCTGGGCAAACTGCTGGCGGAAGTAGTCATAAATGATGCGCGGCTGGCTGGAGAGCACGGCAAACGGGGTATCATCACCCATTGAACCGACCGCTTCCTGACCATTTTCACCGAGCACGCGGATAACGGAATCCAGCTCTTCAGCGCTGTAGTTAAACTGTTTCTGGTAGCTGGCGAGGGTGTCATCGTCCAGTTCACGGCTGCCGACCTGATCGTCAGCCAGGTCTTCGAAAGGCACCAGACGGCGGACGTTCTTCTCCATCCACTCTTTGTAGGGGTGGCGGCTTTTCAGATCGTCATCGGTTTCAGCCGAATGCAGAATGCGCCCGCTGCGGGTATCGATAACCATCAACTCCCCAGGGCCGACGCGACCTTTCTCAACCACTTCATCCGGCTGATAATCCCAGATCCCGACTTCAGAAGCGCAGGTAATCAGCTTGTCTTTGGTGATGACGTAGCGCGCCGGACGCAGGCCGTTGCGGTCAAGGTTACAGGCGGCAAAGCGACCGTCGGACATAACGATACCCGCCGGACCATCCCACGGCTCCATGTGCATGGAGTTAAAGTCGAAGAACGCGCGCAGCTCCGGGTCCATATCCGGGTTGTTCTGCCAGGCCGGCGGCACCAGTAAACGCATGGCGCGGATGATATCCATCCCGCCAGCCAGCAGCAGTTCCAGCATGTTATCCATTGAGCTGGAGTCGGAGCCGGTTTCGTTAACGAACGGTGCGGCGTCGTGCAGATCAGGGATCAGCGGCGTCTGGAATTTATAGGTACGGGCGCGCGCCCACTGGCGGTTGCCGGTGATGGTGTTGATTTCACCATTGTGCGCCAGGTAGCGAAACGGTTGCGCCAGCGGCCAGCGTGGTACGGTGTTGGTGGAGAAGCGCTGGTGGAACAGGCAGATGGCCGATTCCAGACGCAGGTCCGCCAGGTCCAGGTAAAAGCGCGGCAGATCCGCCGGCATACACAGACCTTTATAGATATTGACCAGGTTCGACAAGCTACAGACGTAGAAGTCTTTATCTTCCTGGAGGCGTTTTTCGATACGACGGCGCGCGATGAACAGGCGACGCTCCATATCACGCGGACGCCAGCCCGCAGGGGCATTAACAAAAATTTGCTCGATACGAGGCAGGGAGGAGAGCGCAATTTCACCGAGAACACCTTCGTTAGTCGGCACGTCGCGCCAGCCGACAATCGACAGGGTCTCCTGCTGTAATTCTTCTTCTACAATGCGACGAGAAGCCGCTGCCAGCTCAGCGTCTTTATTTAAAAAGATCATGCCGACGGCGTAGTTTTTGGCTAAACGCCAGCCGCGCTCTTGCGCTACGATGCGGAAAAAGCGGTCAGGTTTTTGTAACAGCAGGCCGCAACCATCGCCGGTTTTTCCATCGGCAAGAATTGCGCCACGGTGCTGCATGCGGGCCAGTGCGTGTATGGCGGTACGCACTACCTTGTGGCTAGGTTCGCCTTCTATGTGGGCGATCAGGCCGAAACCACAGTTATCCCTCTCAAGGGATTTATCGTACAACATATCAGTGAACCTCCCCAGGCTCTGCGGGATTCCCATCTGGACCGTTGCGCACGGGCACACCAAGAGCATGGCGACGGGGTTTGCGTGTCATACGCTTACCTCGCATTCGCCCTCTTTATCCTTTTCGCACAGGTCAAACAAGTTTGAGGACTTGCTTCAGAGGGAATCTCAATTACTGCATAAATATGATGAGCAGACTGCTCATCCAGAAAGCTTCCAGCGGATTTCCAAGTTATCGGGAATCCACACACAGGTCAAATGGCAATCTTATTTATGCAAAAATGTGCTATTGGGCAATTAACTTTATGAAAATATTGAAATAAAAGGGTTTTATACATTGATATAACCTGAGGAGGATGCCCTGGGAAGTGTGATCTGTCTCACTGTAAGAGAGGCCGGATATCTCTCGTCCTCCCTTTGTTTATCGATATACTTGGCATTTTATGCTGGTTTTTAGAGTTTTGGCGTCTTAAAGATACTGTTTTTACGCTGAGAGTATAAGAAGATAAAAAAAACAGCTGGATATAAGGAAAAGTAATTATATTTTGAGTGAATGAAATTTCGATTATTTTGATTTGTTATGCAATAAATAAAGGCTCGCCAGGGCGATTGATCCAGGTCATCGCCGACTGGGGCAAAAAATGGCAGGCTTTGGCCTCTTTTCAAGGCGCGGTCTACCAGATTATGCAGTTACAGAAATTAGTCAATATGTTTGGTGGGGATCTTTCTCGCCGTTATGGGCAAAAGGTTCATAAACTCACGCTGCACGGCGGCTTTAGCTGTCCAAACCGTGATGGCACCATCGGACGCGGCGGATGTACTTTCTGTAATGTCGCCTCGTTTGCCGATGAAGCACAGCAGCACCATTCAATTGCCGAGCAGCTTGAGCATCAGGCGCAGTTGGTCAATCGCGCCAGACGCTATCTGGCCTATTTCCAGGCTTATACCAGCACCTTCGCGGAAGTACAGGTGCTGCGTTCGATGTATCAACAGGCGGTCAGCCAGGCCAACATCGTCGGGTTATGCGTTGGGACCCGTCCCGACTGCGTGCCGGATGCGGTACTCGATCTGCTTTGTGAGTATAAAGACCTCGGCTATGAGGTATGGCTGGAGCTCGGTCTGCAAACTGCGCATGACAAAACTCTGCACCGGATTAACCGCGGCCATGATTTTGCCTGCTATCAGAACACCACGCGGCTGGCGCGCGAGCGCGGGCTGAAAGTGTGCTCACACCTGATTGTTGGCCTGCCGGGAGAAGGACAGGCAGACTGTCTGCAAACCATGGAACGAGTGGTGGAGACGGGCGTTGACGGTATTAAGCTGCATCCGCTGCATATTGTGAAAGGCAGTACGATGGCAAAGGCCTGGGAAGCCGGACGTCTGCACGGAATTGAACTGGATGACTACACGGTTACCGCCGGGGAGATGATCCGCCATACGCCGCCAGAGGTGATTTATCATCGAATCTCTGCCAGCGCGCGTCGCCCAATGCTGTTGGCTCCGCTATGGTGTGAAAACCGCTGGACCGGGATGGTCGAACTAGATCGCTATCTCAATGCACATGGTGTTCAAGGCTCTGCGCTTGGCACTCCGTGGATTCAGCCTGGGAGCTAACCATCCGGCAATCTGCGCCTGCTTGCCTGATGACGCTACGCTTATCAGGCCCACGTTGAATCTCTCCTCGGTCATTTCACCGATAACCTCCGCATTTCTTGCACAATCTTCAACGTCACGCTGAGAATTGAGTATTATTGTGCCAAGTTGTCGTGAAGGAACCCTCTATGAAGCAAATCCGTATGCTGGCGCAATATTACGTCGACCTGATGATGAAATTGGGTCTGGTGCGCTTTTCGCTGTTATTGGCGCTGGCGCTGGTCGTGTTGGCGATTGTGGTGCAGATGGCTGTCACCATGGTGCTGCATGGCCAGGTAGAAAGCATTGATGTTATCCGCTCTATCTTTTTTGGTCTGTTAATTACCCCCTGGGCCGTCTATTTTCTGTCAGTGGTGGTGGAGCAACTGGAAGAGTCCCGGCAACGCTTGTCACGACTGGTACAAAAGCTGGAAGAGATGCGCGAGCGCGATCTCAAGCTCAATGTGCAGTTGAAAGATAATATTGCCCAGCTTAATCAGGAAATTGTTGAGCGCGAAAAAGCCGAAGCGGAGCGCCAGGATACGTTCGAGCAGTTGAAGGTTGAAATCAAAGAGCGCGAAGAAGCGCAGATTCAGCTTGAGCAGCAGTCTTCCTTTTTACGCTCTTTCCTTGATGCCTCGCCGGATCTGGTTTTTTATCGTAATGAAGATAAAGAATTTTCCGGCTGTAACCGTGCCATGGAACTGCTGACCGGCAAGAGCGAAAAGCAGTTGGTGAATTTAAAACCGGCTGATGTTTACTCCCCTGAGGCGGCAGAAAAGGTCATTGAAACCGACGAGAAGGTGTTCCGTCATAACGTCTCACTCACCTACGAACAGTGGCTGGACTATCCGGACGGGCGCAAAGCCTGCTTTGAAATTCGCAAAGTGCCTTACTATGACCGCGTAGGTAAGCGGCATGGTCTGATGGGTTTTGGGCGCGATATTACCGAGCGTAAGCGTTATCAGGACGCGTTAGAGCGTGCCAGCCGCGATAAGACCACCTTCATTTCTACCATCAGCCACGAACTGCGCACTCCGCTTAACGGCATTGTCGGCTTAAGCCGGATCCTGCTGGATACGGATCTGACCGCTGAGCAGGAAAAATACCTGAAAACAATCCACGTCTCTGCCGTGACGCTGGGGAATATTTTCAACGATATTATCGACATGGATAAGATGGAGCGACGTAAAGTTCAGCTCGATAACCAGCCGATCGATTTCACCAGCTTTATGGCGGATCTGGAAAACCTCTCTGGCCTGCAGGCGCAGCAAAAAGGGCTGCGTTTTGTGCTTGAGCCGACGTTACCACTGCCGCATAAGGTCATTACCGACGGCACGCGTTTGCGCCAGATTCTGTGGAATCTGATCAGCAACGCCGTGAAGTTTACCCAGCAGGGGCAGGTAACCGTGCGGGCGCGCTATGACCAGGGGAATATACTGCATTTCGAAGTTGAAGATTCCGGGATCGGTATTCCGCAGGATGAGCAAGATAAAATCTTCGCCATGTATTATCAGGTTAAGGACAGCAATGGCGGCAAACCGGCAACGGGAACCGGGATTGGACTGGCCGTATCGAAGCGTCTGGCGAAAAACATGGGCGGTGATATTACGGTCTCCAGCCAGGCTAGCAAAGGCTCCATCTTTACGCTGACCGTGCATGCGCCTGCGGTAGCGGAAGAGATTGAAGACGCCTTTGAAGACGACGACATGCCGCTGCCAGCCCTGAATGTGCTGCTGGTGGAAGATATCGAACTGAACGTTATTGTCGCGCGTTCAGTGCTGGAAAAACTGGGCAACAGCGTGGATGTCGCCATGACCGGGAAAGCCGCGCTGGAAATGTTCACGCCGGGCGAGTATGACCTGGTGCTGCTGGATATTCAGCTACCGGATATGACCGGTCTGGATATCTCGCGCGAGCTGACGCAAAAATACGCCCGTGAGGACCTGCCGCCGCTGGTTGCGCTTACCGCCAACGTTCTGAAAGATAAAAAAGAGTATCTGGACGCGGGAATGGACGACGTGCTGAGTAAGCCGCTGTCGGTTCCGGCGTTAACCGCCATGATCAAAAAATACTGGGATACCCGAAACAAAGAGGAGAGCACTGTGACATCTGAAGAGAGCAGTAAATCGCAAGCGCTGTTAGATATTCCTATGTTGGAACAATACCTCGAGCTGGTGGGACCGAAGTTAATAACCGACGGGCTGGCGGTGTTTGAGAAGATGATGCCGGGATATTTGAGCGTGCTGGAGTCCAATCTGACCGCACGGGATAAAAAAGGCGTTGTTGAGGAAGGCCATAAAATTAAAGGCGCGGCAGGTTCCGTGGGGCTGCGCCACCTGCAACAGTTAGGTCAGCAAATCCAGTCGCCAGATCTTCCAGCCTGGGAAGATAATGTTGCTGAATGGATTGAAGAGATGAAGCAGGAGTGGCAGCACGACGTGGCGGTATTGAAGGCCTGGGTGGCGAGCGTGGAAAAAAAATGACCCCGGCTTGACCGGGGTGCGCGAATACTGCGCCAACACCAGGGAAATCGTGGCTGCGCCGTAAATTATTATCATTGTTTACAAGGGCGCAGCCCTAATTTTCAGGCCGCACGCAGTTAAGATAGCAAATCTTAAATAATTTGTTACATGAATCAGTTAAATGTGTGAAGCGTAGCATTTAAATCATAATAACTAATATGTTTCAGCCAGTTGAGAAAGGAGTATCACGATGAAAAAAGTGGGTGTAGTGCTCAGCGGATGTGGCGTGTATGACGGCGCAGAGATCCATGAAACTGTTCTCACGCTTCTGGCGATTGCCCGCAACGGCGCTCAGGCTGTCTGTTTCGCACCGGATAAACAACAAGCGGATGTGATTAATCATCTGACCGGCGAGCCGATGCAGGAAACGCGTAATGTGCTGATTGAAGCCGCCCGTATAACACGCGGTGATATTCGCCCACTTGCTCAGGCAGTCTCAACGGAACTGGATGCGTTGATCGTGCCAGGCGGGTTTGGCGCGGCCAAAAATCTGAGCAATTTTGCCAGCCAGGGCAGTGAGTGCCGGGTTGATAGCGACTTAGCTGCGCTGGCGGTGGCTATGCATCAGGCGGGTAAGCCGCTGGGATTTATGTGCATTGCGCCTGCCATGTTACCTAAAATTTTTGACTTTCCGCTGCGTCTGACCATCGGTACTGATATTGATACGGCAGAGGTGCTGGAAGAGATGGGCGCAGAACATGTGCCTTGTCCGGTTGATGACATTGTCGTTGATGAAGACAACAAAATCGTCACCACTCCCGCCTATATGCTGGCGCAGGACATCGCTCAGGCCGCGAGTGGTATCGATAAACTGGTATCACGTGTGCTGGTGCTGGCTGAATGAGAAAAGGAGTTACCGCCTTTCTGCGACGTATCTTTCTGCGGGCGGTCGTTGTCCTCGCCGTATTCTGGGGCGGGGGCATCGCACTTTTCAGCGTGATGCCAGTCCCTTTCTCTGCCGTGATGGTCGAGCGGCAACTGAGCGCATGGCTGTCCGGTGATTTCGGTTATGTGGCGCACTCAGACTGGGTGAGCATGGATGAGATCTCACCGTGGATGGGACTGGCGGTGATCGCCGCGGAGGACCAGAAGTTTCCCGAGCACTGGGGATTCGATGTCTCCGCTATAGAGAAAGCGCTGGCGCACAACGAACGTAATGAAAACCGTATTCGCGGGGCGTCGACGTTATCGCAACAGACGGCAAAAAACCTCTTTCTGTGGGATGGACGTAGCTGGGTGCGTAAAGGTCTCGAGGCCGGGCTAACGCTGGGTATGGAAACCGTCTGGAGCAAGAAGCGTATTCTGACCGTTTACCTGAATATTGCTGAGTTTGGTGATGGGGTTTTCGGCGTGGAGGCAGCGGCGCAGCGCTATTTCCATAAGCCAGCCAGTCGGCTGAGTCTGTCTGAAGCGGCCTTGCTGGCGGCGGTATTACCCAACCCTTTGCGTTTTAAAGCGAATGCGCCTTCTGGTTATGTACGTAGCCGTCAGGCGTGGATTATGCGCCAAATGCGCCAGCTAGGCGGTGAGTCGTTTATGCGGGAAAATAAGCTGTATTAACGGGTTTATTGCCGGATACGGATCCGGCCTACGGGAGTGTGACGTTGCCGTGTAGGCCTGATGAGCGCAGCGCTTCAGGTACTCGACTAATCTTCATCAAACCCTGAATTAAACAGGGCAATCACCGCTGCCAGGGCTTCCACTTCCTGTGGACCCGTGGCTTCAACTTCTATCTGACGCCCTTTGGCGGAATCCAGCATCAGCAGAGCGATAACACTGTTTGCCTCGGCTTCCGTTCCTTCATCATTACGCAGCAAAACTTCTGCTTCAAAACCCTGCATCAATTCAAACAGTTTCATGGCTGGGCGAGCATGCATACCCAGCTTATTCGTGATTTCAACGGTTTGCTTCACGGTCATGATTTACGTTTTTCCAGCGTACGATGGCGTGACTGTACGTTTTTACCGCGTGAGCGGAAGTAGTCTGCCAGCTGCTCTGCAATATACACCGAACGGTGTTTCCCGCCGGTACAGCCGATAGCTACGGTGAGGTAGCTGCGGTTGTTGGTCTCCAGCATGGGTAACCATAGCTCAAGATAGCTGCGAGTCTGGTAGATAAAATTGTGTACTTCTGTGTGCCTGTCAAGGAAGGCGGCAACGGGGCGGTCAAGACCGGTCATCGGGCGCAGCTTCGGATCCCAGTGCGGGTTAGGCAGGAAGCGCACGTCAAAGACGTAATCCGCGTCAATTGGGATACCGTGTTTGAAACCAAAGGATTCGAATACCATCGTCAATTCGCGTTCACGCTTGCCCAGCAGGCGGGTACGCAACATTTCCGCCAGTTCGTGCACGGACATTTCGGAGGTATCCACGATCAGGTCAGCACGAGAGCGCAGAGGCTCCAGCAAATCGCTTTCCTTATCGATAGCGCTCTCCAGAGATAAGTTCTTGCTGGAAAGAGGATGCAGGCGACGCGTGTCGCTGTAGCGGCGAATCAGGGTGTTACGATCGGCGTCCAGGAACAGCAACTGTGGTGAGAAGCCTTCAGGCAGATTGTTCATTGCCTGCTCGAAAATCTCTGGGGACTCAGGCATGTTGCGCACATCAATGCTGACGGCCGCAGAAATCTGGCGATCGGCCAGAGTACGAGCCAGATCGGGCAACAGCACTACGGGAAGGTTATCCACGCAGTAAAAACCCATATCTTCCAGCGCTCGCAGGGCGACAGATTTTCCTGACCCCGAACGACCGCTGACGATCATCAGTACCATGTACTGTTTCTCCTCACAACGACAAAAAAGGATGCCATTGGGTTGTTATGCTTCATCCAGTCCACCTTCGGTGTCCGTGATGATTTGATACAACTCCTGGTCACTCTGTGCTGCGCGCAGGCGGCGGCAGATGGTTTTATCGGCCAGACGTTTGGCGACCAGCGACAACGTATGCAAATGCGTCTTGGTTTGGTCTGCCGGAACCAGCAGGGCGAAAAGCAGATCGACGGGTTGATTATCAATGGCGTCGAAAGCAATTGGCGTTTCAAGTTGCACAAACACGCCAACTGCGCGCATCGTGTCTTCTTCCAGCTTTCCGTGCGGGATAGCAATTCCATTACCGATGCCGGTACTGCCCATTTTTTCACGCGTCAGAATGGCTTCAAATACCACCTGAGAGGGCAAGCTGAGCTGTTTTGCCGCCAGTTCGCTGATGATTTCCAGCGCGCGTTTCTTGCTTTGGCAGTGAACGCCAGCGCGTGTACATTCCTGGTTAAGAACATTGCTCAGTTGTAGAGTCGTATCGTTATTTGTCATAATTTCACCTAAGCGCTAACTGTACAAATGGCCCGTTGTGCTACACAACAGGCCGTCCTGCACCCGCTAACTGCCCGGACAAGTTAGTGCTGTTTCAGTTTATCTTTATGTTTTGTTAACTGCCGAGCCAGTTTATCAATTAAACCGTCAATGGCGGCGTACATATCCTGACCTTCCGCGCTGGCATGAATTTCGCCACCGTTCACATGCAGTGTTGCATCCGAGATATGTGTCACCTTCTCCACTTTCAACACAATATAGACCTGATTAATCCGGTCGAAATATTGTTCTAGCTTGGCGAATTTTGTATTTACAAAATCGCGTAAGGCTTCAGTGATTTCGACGTTGTTTCCAGTGATGTTGAGCTGCATAGTGTCTTCCTTATCGGTTGGGTCAGACCAGCTGTTTGCGCTGGTTCGACGGCGGAATGGATAAAGACTCTCGGTACTTCGCAACAGTGCGGCGTGCCACCATGATACCCTGTTCTGACAGCATAGAGGTTAACTTGCTGTCACTCAGCGGTTTCGCGGGGTTTTCCGCAGCAATTAATTTCTTCACCAGTGCACGGATAGCTGTGGATGAGGCTTCGCCTCCGCCTTCAGTGTTAACGTGACTGGAAAAGAAATACTTCAATTCAAAAATGCCGCGCGGACTGTGCAGATACTTTTGCGTGGTCACTCGGGAAATGGTCGATTCGTGCATCTCGACGGCCTGGGCGATATCCGCCAGCACCATCGGTTTCATAAACTCTTCGCCTTGATCAAAGAAGGCTTGCTGCTGTTCAACGATACAGCGACTGACGCGCAGCAGCGTATCATTGCGACTTTCCAGGCTTTTAATCAGCCACTTTGCATCCTGCAGATTGCTACGAATAAACTGGCTGTCAGCGTCGTTGCGCGCGCTGTTGCACATGGCGGCGTAGTGCTGGTTAATCTGCAACCGTGGAATGCTGTCGCCGTTGAGTTCGACCACCCAGCGATCGTTATGCTTACGCACCAGTACATCCGGAATAACGTATTCTGGCTCCCCGGTCTGGATAGACTGCCCAGGTCTGGGGTCCAGGGACTGAATAAGATTGACGGCTTCTTTCAGCACATCTTCTTTCAGCCGGGTTACGCGCATCAGCGTGCGGAAGTCATGGTTGGCTAACAGATCGAGGTGATCGCTGATGATCAGGCGCGCTTCTTCCAGCCACGGCGTGGCTTTATCAAACTGTGAAAGTTGGATCAATAAGCAGTCGCGGAGATCTTTGGCCGCCACGCCCACGGGATCAAAACGCTGAATGCGTTTAAGCACGGCTTCGATTTCGTCCATACCGACGTCGTCATCGCCCATGCTTTCGAGAATATCGTCCAGGGTTACGGTGAGATAACCGGTTTCGTCTACCGCATCAACAATGGATGTCGCAATTGCGCGATCGGTATCCGAGAACGGGGTCAGCTCCACTTGCCACATCAGGTAATCCTGCAGCGATTGCGTGGTCTCACCCTGATACACAGGCAGTTCGTCGTCGATGTAATCCCCGCTGGTGCCAGAAGGCGTACCGGCGGTGTAAATTTCATCCCAACTGGCGTCAAGCGGCAGCTCCTCTGGCATCTCTTTTTGTTCGAGAGCATCTGCGGTGTCGAGGGATTCGCTGTCCTGTTTTTCCTGGGTATCAATTTCGTCGTGAAGATCGGTTTGCTCGAGCAGTGGGTTACTTTCCAGCGCTTGCTGAAGTTCTTGCTGAAGTTCCAGCGTGGACAGCTGCAACAGACGGATAGCCTGTTGTAGCTGAGGCGTCATCGCCAGTTGTTGGCTAAGCCTGAGTTGCAAACCTTGCTTCATGTTCAGAGTTGTTCTCTCCTGCGGTGACGTGAAGTCTTCTACCCTATCAGAGTCTGAAGTCTTCCCCAAGGTATACGCGTTTAACGTGCTCATCCTGCAGTATTTCTGTTGGCGTGCCATGCGCGATCAGGTGGCCCTGACTCACGATGTAGGCGCGCTCACACACTGCCAGCGTTTCGCGAACGTTATGGTCGGTAATCAGCACCCCAAGCCCGCTGTCGCGCAGATGTTCGATGATCCGTTTGATATCAATAACGGAAATCGGGTCAACACCGGCAAACGGTTCATCCAGCAGGATAAATTTCGGATTCGCGGCCAGTGCGCGGGCGATCTCCACGCGGCGTCGTTCACCACCGGAGAGCGACTGTCCCATGCTGTCACGCAGGTGTTCGATGTGGAACTCTTCCATCAGCTCGTTGGCGCGATCTTCCCGCTGCTCGCTGGTAAGATCGTCACGAATTTGCAGCACCGCCATCAGGTTATCAAACACGCTCAGGCGACGGAAAATAGACGCTTCCTGCGGCAAGTAGCCGATGCCGCGACGCGCGCGCGCATGCAGAGGCAGCAGGCTGATGTCTTCGTCATCAATGATAATGTTGCCCGCATCACGCGGGACAATGCCGACCACCATGTAAAAGGTCGTTGTCTTGCCCGCACCGTTAGGACCGAGCAGACCGACGATCTCCCCAGAGTTGACGGTCAGACTGACATCTTCCACCACACGGCGGCCCTTATAGGCTTTTGCAAGGTTCTTTGCAGTTAATGTTGCCATAACGAATCAGTTACCTTTTTTCTCTGCCGGAGCCTTGTTTTTGTCCTGCAACTGCGACGGTACCAGAACGGTGGTGACGCGTTTGCCTTTATCGCTGAAGGCCTGCATTTTCTGCTCTTTCACCAGATAGGTGATCTTATCGCCCGTGATGTTGCTATCGAGCTGTTCCAGGTAAGCCTTACCGGTGAGAACGACGAAGTCTTTCGCCAGTTCATAATGCATGTGTGAGGCGTGGCCTTTAACCGGTTTACCGTTGTCCTGCATCTGGTAAAAGGTTGCAGGATTACCGTAGCCATCAATGACTTCTTTACCGTCTTCACCGCCAGGGCGGGTTACGACGACTTTATCGGCGTTAATTTTGATGGTGCCCTGAGTCACAATCACGTTGCCAGTAAAGGTCACCACGTTGCCTTGCATATCAAGAGACTGCTGGTCCGACTCAATGTGAATCGGCTGCTCGGTATCGCCGGTGACGGCGAATGCCGGGATGCTGGCGGCCAGAAGTGAGCTGGCAAGCACAAGATTAAGGCTGAGTTTGTTTGTTTTGGATTTCATATGAGGTTCTAACCTTTTCAATCAGCTCGGCGTTCTTGCTGCGTAAGTTGCCGCGCATCTTCAGTCCGCTGGAGTTAAATGTTGTGCCATATAACGTGACGAGATCATCGGAAGTGACGTCTTGTGTCACCAGGTTAATCTGTGCGTTATCGGTCGTAATTCTGCGTAGTTGAGAGTCGGGCACCAGGGCGTTGACCTCAACATGGCCGTACAGATATAGCATCCGATCGTTGGTCAATTTGGCTTTATCAGCCTTGATCGTCCAGGTCGGTACTTTATCCTTATCAAATGTGGTTAATACCGGTTGAGTAAACCACGAAACCGCTTGTTCCGAATAATATTCAACGTTTTGCGCGATCAAGTGATAGCTCAGTGCGCCTTCGGGACTATACACAACGGTATCAGTATGTTCGCTCTTATAGGTTGGCTCGTTGTTATTTACGACGACCTCAGCGGTGTCGTCTTTGTCTGCCAGATTAATACCAATCATCACAAGGACAGCCAGCGACAGTAGAATGATAACCCAACGTCTGGTTTTGCTCATATCGATTGCCCTTTGGCCTCGTCCAGTTTGCCCTGCGCCAGGAGTAATAAATCGCAGACTTCGCGTACCGCGCCGCGTCCCCCATCGATGCGGGTGACATAATCAGCCCGCGGGATCAGCAAAGGATGAGCATCCGCCACCGCCACGCTTAATCCCACTTGTGCCATCACCGGCCAGTCGATCAGATCATCGCCAACGTAGGCAACATTTTCAGGAGCGATCGCCAGTTTGCTAAGGAGATCGTTAAAGGCGACCAGTTTGTCTGACTGCCCCTGATACAAATGCGTGATCCCCAATGTGGCACAGCGATCTTCTACAAGTTTAGCCTTTCGTCCGGTAATAATGGCAACCTCGATACCGGAAGTGAGCGCACAGCGAATTCCGTAACCATCGCGGACGTTAAAAGCCTTCAGCTCTTCACCGTTGTTGCCCATATAAATCAGACCATCAGACAGTACGCCATCCACATCCAGGATCAGCAAACGGATGTTCTCTGCCCGGGTGATAACGTCTGTGCTGACGGGTCCATAACAGGTCGCAAGCGACGCACCTGCTTTACTCATTTTCTTTATCCTTGAGTTTCTTACACTACACCTGCACGCAGCAGATCATGCATATGTAACACACCAAGTAACCGGTCGCCATCAGCAACCATTACCGAGGTGATATGGCGGGACTGCATTAAGTTCAGGGCATCGACGGCAAGAATGCCCGGACGCACGCGAATGCCGCCAGGGGTCATCACATCGGCAATGCCTAACTGGCGAACATCAACGCCCATATCGAAGACGCGACGTAAATCGCCATCGGTGAAAATACCGTCAATCTTCATGTCATCATCGCAAATGACGGTCATGCCGAGATTTTTACGCGTGATCTCAAGTAAGGCGTCACGCAGGCTGGCGCTTTTAGTCACATGCGGGATCTCATCGCCCGTATGCATAATATCGTTAACGCGCAGTAAAAGCTTACGGCCTAGTGCGCCACCGGGATGAGATAACGCAAAATCTTCCGCGGTAAAGCCACGCGCTTTTAATAATGCTACGGCTAGCGCATCGCCCATCACCAGCGTTGCGGTCGTGCTGCTGGTCGGCGCCAGGCCTAACGGGCAAGCTTCCTTGGGCACTTTAACACACAGATGCACATCTGCCGCACGCGCCATGCTGCTTTCCGGACGACCGGTCATGCAGATAAGCGGTACATGAAGACGTTTTAACACCGGGATTAACGCCGCTATCTCATTGGATTCACCGGAGTTAGAGATGGCGATGACTACATCCTGCGGCGAGACCATGCCCAGATCGCCATGTGCGGCTTCGCCTGGATGCACGAAAAATGAGGGGGTGCCGGTGCTGGCAAATGTGGCCGCCATTTTCCGCCCGATATGTCCGGATTTCCCCATCCCCATCACTACAACTTTGCCCGGGCAACTGAATATTTTCTCGCAGGCGAGAGTAAAATTTTGGTTGATGTACTGATCAAGCTCCGCCAGGCCTTCACGTTCAATTGCCAGGACTTCCTTGCCTGCTTGCTGAAAGTCAAAACCCGGTTGCAACTCTAAGTGCGACATAATGCGTTTCCAGTTATCCAACGAGAAGTGGCGATAACCAATACAGCATCGCCAGCCATATGATAAAACCGCCGGTCAGCAGCGCACCCGCGCCGCGACCAATCTGGCGCGGACGTCGCCAGCAGAGTAGTGCAAAAATTACGCTCACCAGCAGCATGACGCTATAGTCACGGGTGAAGGCCATCGGATTGACCTCACCCGGCGTAATCAGCGCCGGCAGTCCGAGGACGATAACAATATTAAAAATGTTCGCGCCGATGATGTTGCCCACGGCAATATCGTTTTCGCCTTTACGCAGACCCGCAATTGCCGTTGCCAGCTCCGGCAGGCTGGTACCAATGGCGACCACAGTCAGCCCGATGGTGAGTTCGCTCATGGCGAAGTAGTTCGCCAGTACGGTTGCGTTATCTACCACCATACGCGTTGCCATTGGCATAATAATTAGCGCAATACCCAACCACAAAAAGGCGACCGGTAATCCACCTTCGCGCGGCAGTTCCGCGATCTGCTCGCGGGTCAGGCTGTCGTTACCTTGTCGCTCAGCCAGACGGGCGATTTTAACAATGAATAACAGCCATAGCACGGCCAGAAGCAGAAGAAAGAAACCATCGCTGCGACTCAATTGCCCGTCATACAGGACCGATGCGGCTAAGATGCTTACCAGCAACATTAGCGGTAATTCACGACGCAGAACATCAGAATGCACGGTAAAAGGATGAATCAGCGCCGACAGGCCTAAAATAAGCAGAATGTTGGTAATGTTAGAGCCGATGGCGGTACCGACGGCTAAATCAAGCTGCCCGTTCATCGATGCGGCAACGGAGACAATTATCTCGGGTAACGATGTACCAATGCTGACCACGGTCATCCCGATGATAATGGGGGGAATACCGAAGTTTCGACATAAAATGGATGCGGCAAATACCAGTCGGTCGGCACCGTAGACCACCAGAAGTAAACCAATTATTAACAGCGCCGTCGCTAAAAGCATCTAAAGTCCTTTCTTCAGGTATACTCGCCGGTCCACTTGAAGGATTTCTGGAAGCCGTCACGAATTCTTAATTTTGACTTTATGCGGCTAAAAAGTAAAACAAATGCCAGCTTTCGCTAACCAGGACAGGTAATAATCTGTAAATATGTTGGGTTCAGGGCTAAATTGAGCGCCAAGCTCTTCGATCAACGAGGCAATAGTAAAGGATGAATCAATGGGTCAGTCTGTGGCGAATCTAATCGATATGCGCGATGTCAGCTTTTCCCGAGGCGACCGCTGCATCTTTGATAATATTTCCCTGACGGTGCCGCGTGGTAAGGTGACGGCGATCATGGGGCCATCAGGCATCGGCAAAACGACGCTGTTGCGTCTGATCGGCGGACAAATCTCCCCGGATAAGGGCGAGATCCTGTTTGACGGCGAAAATGTCCCGGCCATGTCCCGTTCGCGTTTATTTACCGTGCGTAAGCGCATGAGCATGCTATTCCAGTCTGGTGCGCTGTTTACTGATATGAATGTGTTTGACAACGTTGCATACCCGTTGCGCGAGCATACAACGCTGCCTGCGCCGCTGCTGAAAAGCACGGTAATGATGAAGCTCGAGGCCGTTGGCCTGCGGGGCGCGGCAAAATTAATGCCTTCTGAATTATCCGGTGGGATGGCGCGTCGTGCCGCGTTAGCACGTGCTATCGCGCTGGAGCCAGACCTTATTATGTTTGATGAGCCGTTCGTCGGCCAGGATCCCATCACCATGGGCGTGCTGGTGAAGCTGATTTCTGAACTGAACAGCGCGCTGGGCGTCACCTGCGTGGTGGTTTCCCATGATGTGCCAGAAGTGCTGAGTATTGCGGATTACGCCTATATTATGGCGGATAAAAAAATAGTGGCCTACGGTAGTGCTCAGGCGCTGCAAGAAAATGCCGATCCGCGTGTGCGTCAGTTCCTCGATGGCATTGCCGATGGACCGGTTCCGTTCCGTTACCCGGCGGGCGACTACCACATCGATTTACTCAAAACAGGGAGTTAAGCCACCCATGTTGTTAAATGCGCTGGCATCACTCGGACATCGGGGAATAAAAACCCTCAGGACGTTCGGGCGAGCCGGATTAATGTTGTTCAATGCAGTTGTCGGCAAGCCGGAGTTTCGCAAACATGCGCCGCTGCTGATACGCCAGCTCTATAATGTCGGTGTCTTATCGATGCTGATCATTATTGTTTCTGGCGTGTTCATCGGCATGGTGCTGGGGTTGCAGGGATACCTGGTGCTGACGACCTACAGTGCGGAAACCAGCCTCGGTATGCTGGTGGCGCTGTCATTGCTACGTGAGCTGGGGCCGGTGGTTGCGGCGCTGTTGTTTGCCGGGCGGGCCGGATCGGCCTTAACCGCAGAGATTGGCCTGATGCGGGCGACCGAGCAGCTTTCCAGCCTGGAAATGATGGCCGTCGACCCACTGCGCCGAGTGATCTCCCCACGTTTTTGGGCCGGTGTGATTTCATTGCCGCTGCTGACGATTATATTTGTCGCGGTGGGGATCTGGGGTGGGTCGTTGGTTGGCGTAAGCTGGAAAGGTATTGATGCAGGCTTTTTCTGGTCGGCTATGCAAAATGCCGTCGACTGGCGTCTGGATCTGGTCAACTGTCTGATTAAGAGCGTGGTGTTTGCCATTACGGTCACCTGGATTGCATTGTTCAATGGTTATGATGCTATCCCGACCTCTGCCGGGATTAGCCGGGCAACGACACGCACCGTAGTGCACGCCTCTCTTGCCGTTCTGGGGCTGGATTTTGTGCTGACCGCACTGATGTTTGGGAATTGAGTTCATGCAAACGAAAAAAAATGAAATTTGGGTCGGGTTATTCCTGCTGGTTGCGCTGCTGGCCGCGCTGTTTGTCTGCCTGAAGGCGGCGAACGTCACCTCAATGCGTACTGAACCGACTTATACGATTTATGCGACCTTTGATAATATCGGCGGTCTGAGAGAGCGCTCTCCGGTGCGGATTGGCGGGGTCGTGGTAGGACGCGTATCGGACATCTCGTTAGATCAGAAAACGTACCTGCCGCGCGTGACGCTGGAAATTGAATCGCGTTTTAACCATATTCCTGACACCAGTTCTCTGAGCATCCGTACTTCCGGTCTGTTGGGCGAACAGTATCTGGCATTGAACGTAGGTTTTGAAGATCCTGAGCTGGGAACGTCTATCCTCAAAGATGGCGGTACGATTCAGGACACGAAATCTGCGATGGTGCTGGAAGATATGATTGGTCAGTTCCTTTACAACAGCAACAGTAAAGGTGATGACAATAAGAATTCTGGCGATGCGCCAGCCGCAACTGAAGGCAATAATGAAGCCACTACGCCTGCGGGCGCAACGAAATAATCTCAGGAGAATCGACGTATGTTTAAACGATTGATGATGGTGGCTATGCTGGTGATTGCTCCACTTAGCGCGGCAACCGCAGCGGACCAGACGAACCCGTACAAACTGATGGATGAGGCGGCGCAGAAGACGTTTGACCGTCTGAAGAACGAGCAACCTAAAATCCGTTCCAACCCGGATTACCTGCGTCAGGTGGTCGATCAGGAACTGCTGCCTTACGTGCAGGTTAAGTATGCAGGCGCACTGGTACTGGGCCGCTACTACAAAGATGCGACACCGGCTCAGCGTGACGCCTATTTCGCCGCATTCCGTGAATATCTGAAGCAGGCTTACGGTCAGGCGCTGGCGATGTACCACGGCCAGACCTATCAGATTGCCCCTGAGCAGCCGCTGGGTGATGCGACCATCGTGCCTATCCGCGTAACCATCATCGATCCAAACGGTCGTCCTCCGGTACGTCTGGATTTCCAGTGGCGTAAAAATTCCCAGACGGGTAACTGGCAGGCGTATGACATGATTGCTGAAGGCGTAAGTATGATCACCACCAAACAGAATGAGTGGAGCGACCTGCTGCGTACGAAAGGTATTGATGGCCTGACGGCACAGCTGAAATCTATTTCTCAGCAGAAAATCACGCTGGAAGAGAAAAAATAATGACGCAGTCACTCACCTGGATGCGTGAAGGCGACAAGCTGGTGCTGGTGGGAGAGCTGGATCAGGACGTGTTAAACCCATTATGGGATGCGCGAGTTGAGGCGATGAAAGGGGTATCCTGTATCGACCTGAACCAGATTTCCCGGGTGGATACCGGTGGTCTGGCATTACTGCTGCACCTGATTAATGAGGGCAAGCAGCAGGGGAACAGCGTTTCGCTCGCTGGCGTTAACGATAAAGTGTACACGCTGGCGCAGCTTTACAATTTGCCTGACGACGTTCTTCCGCGTTAATTTTTGTAAGCCGGATAAGGTCTTGTGCCGCCATCCGGCAACTCCTCTGCGGGGGATCTGCCACTAAAGCCTTGTCTGATTTATCAGCGGGGCTTTTTGCTTATTTATGACAGCGCCACTTTGCTCTAAGATGTTGGGCTGTTTTCACTATCTGACGAATGAAGAGCCCATGGAAAATAATGAAATTCAGAGCGTGCTGATGAATGCACTCTCCCTCCAGGAAGTCCACGTTTCTGGCGACGGCAGTCACTTTCAGGTTATTGCCGTGGGTGAGATGTTTGAAGGCATGAGCCGGGTCAAGAAACAGCAATCGGTCTATGGCCCGTTGATGGAGTACATTGCGGACAACCGCATTCATGCCGTGTCGATTAAGGCGTTTACTCCAGCGGAATGGGCGCGCGATCGCAAACTTAACGGTTTTTGAGCTACGGGTGATATGCCGGTAGCGAAGATAAATTCTTAACAGAGAACAGAATAATGGATAAATTTCGTGTTCAGGGGCCAACCAAGCTCCAGGGCGAAGTCACAATTTCAGGCGCTAAAAACGCCGCGCTGCCGATCCTGTTTGCGGCGCTGCTGGCTGAAGAACCTGTAGAGATCCAGAACGTCCCGAAACTGAAGGATGTTGACACCTCAATGAAGCTGCTGAGCCAGTTGGGGGCGAAAGTTGAGCGTAATGGTTCTGTGCACATTGATGCACGTGACGTGAACGTCTTCTGTGCGCCGTACGATCTGGTCAAAACCATGCGTGCATCCATCTGGGCGCTTGGGCCACTGGTTGCCCGCTTTGGCCAGGGCCAGGTTTCACTGCCGGGCGGCTGCACCATCGGCGCGCGTCCGGTTGACCTGCACATTACTGGTCTGGAGCAGTTAGGCGCGACTATTAAGCTTGAAGAAGGCTATGTGAAAGCGTCCGTTGATGGCCGCCTGAAAGGCGCGCATATCGTCATGGACAAAGTGAGCGTCGGCGCGACGGTCACTATCATGTGCGCAGCAACGCTTGCCGAAGGCACTACCATCATCGAAAACGCCGCGCGTGAACCGGAGATCGTGGATACCGCGAACTTCCTGATTGCGCTGGGCGCAAAAATCACAGGCCAGGGTACCGATCGTATTACCATCGAAGGCGTTGAGCGCCTCGGCGGCGGTGTGTATCGCGTTCTGCCTGACCGCATCGAAACCGGTACTTTCCTGGTCGCAGCGGCAATTTCTCGCGGCAAAATTATCTGTCGTAATGCACAACCTGACACGCTGGATGCCGTTCTGGCGAAGCTGCGTGATGCGGGAGCGGATATCGAAGTCGGTGACGACTGGATCAGCCTGGACATGCACGGTAAACGTCCGAAAGCGGTCAATGTGCGCACGGCACCGCACCCGGCGTTCCCTACCGATATGCAGGCCCAGTTCACGTTGCTGAACCTGGTGGCAGAAGGGACGGGTTTCATCACGGAAACCGTGTTTGAGAACCGCTTTATGCACGTGCCTGAGCTGAGCCGTATGGGCGCTCACGCAGAAATCGAAAGCAATACCGTGATTTGCCACGGCGTGGAAACGCTCTCCGGCGCACAGGTTATGGCGACCGATCTGCGCGCATCTGCAAGCCTCGTGCTGGCAGGGTGTATTGCTGAAGGTACGACGGTAGTCGATCGTATTTATCACATCGATCGCGGCTATGAGCGCATCGAAGATAAACTGCGCGCGCTGGGCGCAAACATTGAGCGCGTGAAAGGCGAGTAATCGTCTACGTCTCTTGTAACCCCCAGTTCTGTGAACCGGGGGTTACTACTCATCAGTGTTCATTCAGGATTCTGTTTCTCTTTGCGTCCCCTCATCATCCGCGTTCTGTCGATAAACTCATGTGTTTTTGCATCGTGATAGCGTGACGGCCAAATCACCCACGGGTCGGTTCCCAACGATCGGGCGATAATCAACTCACCTTTTGGCCATGGGCGTGTTAACGCATTGGCTAGCGTTGATGAGCTTAATCCATTTTTACGTGATTCAGCGGCCATTGAGGTCCCTTTCTTGCGCAGTCCGGCGATGATATCGGCCGGATGCCAGTCAATCAGCTTGTTTTCCATAAACTCATCTCTCCTTTGGTTATCGACTTATGGTTCCACGATCGGTTGTGGAGACACTATAACGCCCGGAGAACGAATGTTCTAAAATGTTCATGTAAAGTGTGAGAATATTCAGAATATGCCAAATTTATGCGAAAATTGCTGGAGAGGGGGAAGTATTTATTGGAATTTATAAAAGCATCCCGTGCAGGGCACGGGATGATGAAAGATGCCGCAGGGTATTAACGGTCGCGCTGTACGGCGATATGCGCCAGACCAATCAGCGCTTCTCTCCACGGCGTATCAGGCAGTACCTGCAGCGCAGCGATGGCCTTATCAGCCTCTTCTTCTGCACGTTGGCGAGTCCACTCCAGGGAACCACAGGCGTTCATCGCTTCCAGAACAGGCTCCAGAAGGTGACGGCCATTACCCTGCTCAATAGCCTGGCGGATCATTTGTGCTTGTTCAGGGGTGCCGTGGCGCATGGCATGCAGCAGCGGCAGCGTTGGTTTACCCTCGTTGAGGTCATCACCGACGTTTTTACCCAGTTGCTCGCCATCCGCGTTGTAATCCAGCAAATCGTCAATTAACTGGAAAGCAGTACCGAGATAACGGCCATAATCCTGCAACCCTTTCTCTTGTTCTTCGCTGCAACCAGCCAGAATGCCAGAGCATTGGGCAGCCGCTTCAAACAAACGCGCAGTCTTACTGTAGATAACGCGCATATAGTTTTCTTCAGTGATATCCGGGTCGTTGACGTTCATCAACTGCAAGACTTCACCTTCGGCGATGACGTTGACCGCTTTCGACATGACTTCCAGCACTTTCAGCGAACCGAGGCTGGTCATCATCTGAAAAGCGCGGGTATAGATAAAATCGCCGACCAGCACGCTGGCCGCATTGCCAAACGCCGCATTCGCCGTGGCTTTTCCGCGGCGCATGTCGGACTCATCCACAACATCGTCGTGCAACAGGGTCGCGGTGTGGATAAACTCGATGAGGGCTGCAATCGTAACGTGCGCATTTTCCTGGTAGCCAACTGCACGCGCAGCGAGTACGGCGATCATTGGGCGAATGCGTTTTCCGCCGCCGCTAACGATGTAGTACCCCAGTTGATTGATCAGCTGCACGTCGGAATTGAGCTGTTCAAGGATTGTCGCATTGACCCCCGCCATATCTTGCGCGGTTAACTCATTGATTTTTTCTAAATTCATCGCAAAAGCCGGGCTTCTCGCCCCGATTACCTCACTGTATCGGAAGGTAACGTCGGGTTTAGGGTTATAAATATATGCTGATTGTACTGAAAAAACGCCATAGATAAACGTTACCGTACGTGTTGTGTTTTTTTTCTTCATGTATTGACGTAGCACTTGTCAAAGGCTCGCGTTTTGCGTAATATTCGCGCCCTATTGTGAATATTTATAGCGCACTCTGAATCATCAAAAAGGTGTGCGCGGAAGCGGAGTTTTTTATGTACGCGGTTTTCCAAAGTGGTGGTAAACAACACCGAGTAAGCGAAGGTCAGACCGTTCGCCTGGAAAAGCTGGACATCGCAACTGGCGAATCTGTTGAATTCGCAGAAGTTCTGATGATCGCAAACGGTGAAGAAGTCAAAATCGGCGTTCCTTTCGTTGATGGCGGCGTTATCAAAGCTGAAGTTGTTGCTCACGGTCGTGGCGAGAAAGTTAAAATTGTTAAGTTTCGTCGTCGTAAACACTACCGTAAGCAGCAGGGCCATCGTCAGTGGTTCACTGATGTAAAAATCACTGGCATCAGCGCTTAAGTTAAGGGGAGCAGATTAAATGGCACATAAAAAGGCTGGCGGCTCGACTCGTAACGGTCGCGATTCAGAAGCTAAACGTCTGGGCGTAAAACGCTTCGGCGGTGAAACAGTTCTGGCTGGTAGCATCATCGTTCGTCAACGTGGTACTAAATTCCACGCTGGCTCCAACGTTGGTTGCGGCAAAGACCACACTCTGTTTGCTAAAGCAGACGGTAAAGTGAAATTTGAAGTGAAAGGCCCGAAAAACCGTAAATTCATCAGCATCGTTGCTGAATAAGTTTTTCGCGTCCCGGTAACGGATAAAAGCCCCGCAACACGTTGCGGGGCTTTTTACATTCGACGGCCGGTAAATACGCTCGTCGCGCCGTGATAACCCGGAAACGAGCCCTTGCAGGGAATACGGCATGAAGCAGCAGGCAGGTATTGGTATTCTGTTAGCACTCACAACGGCAGTATGTTGGGGCGCTTTGCCAATAGCGATGAAGCAAGTGCTGGAGGTGATGGAGCCTCCTACCGTGGTGTTCTACCGTTTTTTAATGGCAAGCATTGGCCTTGGCGCTATTCTTGCGGTTAAAAAAAAGCTCCCTCCGTTGCGTATTTTTCGCAAAGCGCGTTGGTTGATACTGTTGGCTATCGCTACCGGTGGGTTGTTCGGTAACTTCATTCTGTTTAGTTCATCCTTGCAATATTTGAGCCCAACGGCTTCGCAGGTTATCGGTCAGCTGTCACCGGTTGGTATGATGATTGCCAGCGTCTTTATCCTGAAAGAAAAGATGCGCGGTACGCAGGTGATTGGCGCCATTATGCTTCTGAGCGGCCTGGTTCTGTTTTTTAATACCAGTCTGATCGAAATTTTTACCCGACTCACCGATTACACCTGGGGCGTTATCTTTGGTGTTGGTGCGGCGATGGTCTGGGTGAGCTATGGGGTCGCGCAAAAGGTGTTATTGCGCCGCCTGGCATCACCGCAGATCCTGTTTTTACTGTACACTTTATGTACGATTGCGTTGTTGCCGTTGGCTAAACCCGGTGTCATCACGCAGCTCAGTGACTGGCAGCTGGCATGCCTTGTATTCTGCGGCCTGAATACGCTGGTAGGATACGGTGCTCTCGCGGAAGCGATGGCGCGTTGGCAGGCGGCACAGGTGAGCGCCATTATTACGCTCACTCCGCTGTTTACGTTGTTATTTTCAGATTTATTATCACTGGCCTGGCCCGATTTCTTCGCCAGACCGATGCTAAACCTATTAGGTTATCTCGGTGCGTTTATCGTGGTTGCGGGCGCGATGTATTCCGCCATTGGTCATCGAATTTGGGGCGGTTTACGTAAGCATGAAACGGTGGTTTCGCAGCCCCGCTCAGGCGAATGATTTACGGAGAGTAAAATGAAGTTTGTTGATGAAGCATCGATTCTGGTCGTTGCAGGTGATGGCGGTAATGGTTGCGTCAGCTTCCGCCGCGAAAAGTACATCCCAAAAGGCGGTCCGGACGGTGGAGACGGTGGTGATGGTGGTGACGTTTGGCTGGAAGCCGACGAAAACCTGAACACGCTGATCGATTACCGTTTTGAAAAATCATTCCGCGCGGAACGTGGACAGAATGGCGCGAGCCGTGATTGCACCGGCAAGCGTGGTAAAGATGTCACGATTAAAGTGCCTGTAGGTACGCGTGTAATCGATCAGGGCACGGGCGAAACCATGGGCGACATGACCAAACACGGTCAGCGTCTGATGGTCGCTAAAGGCGGCTGGCACGGTCTGGGCAATACCCGTTTCAAATCCTCGGTCAACCGTACTCCGCGTCAGAAAACGATGGGTACACCGGGCGATAAACGCGATCTGATGCTGGAGCTGATGCTGCTGGCGGACGTGGGGATGCTGGGCATGCCAAACGCCGGTAAATCGACGTTTATCCGTGCGGTGTCCGCGGCGAAGCCGAAAGTCGCTGACTATCCGTTCACCACTCTGGTTCCGAGCCTGGGTGTGGTGCGTATGGACAACGAAAAGAGCTTCGTGGTTGCCGACATTCCGGGTCTGATTGAAGGCGCGGCTGAAGGCGCAGGCTTGGGTATCCGCTTCCTGAAACACCTGGAACGCTGCCGCGTACTGCTACACCTCATTGATATCGATCCGATTGACGGTTCCGATCCAGTTGAAAATGCCCGTATCATTATTGGCGAGCTTGAGAAATACAGCCAGGATCTGGCGTCTAAACCGCGTTGGTTAGTGTTCAACAAAATTGATTTGCTGGACAAGGCTGAAGCGGAAGAGAAAGCGAAAGCGATCGCCGAAGCGTTGGGCTGGGAAGGTAAATATTACCTGATCTCCGCCGCCAGCCAGTTGGGCGTGAAGGATCTCTGCTGGGATGTGATGACCTTTATCATCGAGAACCCGATTGTTCAGGCTGAAGAAGCGAAACAGCCAGAGAAAGTCGAGTTCATGTGGGATGATTATCACCGCCAGCAACTCGCTGAAGTCGAAGACGAAGCAGAAGATGACTGGGATGACGATTGGGACGAAGACGACGAAGAAGGCGTTGAGTTCATCTACAAGCGTTAATCACATTAAAAACCCCGGCCATGTTGCCGGGGTTTTGTTTCCAGGTTTCAGAAGGCCGGATTAGGTGCGTTAGCGCTGCCATCCGGCAAACATACTCAGTTATTCTGATAAATATCCTTGTATAACCGGCTCTCGAAGCGGACCAGTGGAATACGGCGATTACGCTGATCAGCTGGCTCTACCGCATAACCAGACAGATACTGCACAAATGCCATGCGCTGACCGCTTGCCGTGGTGATGAAGCCTGCCAGGTTATAGACCCCCTGCAGTGAGCCTGTCTTCGCCGATACTTTGCCATCTACGCCAGCCTGATGCAGACCCGCACGGTATTGCAAAGAGCCGTCATGGCCTGCCAGCGGCAGCATGGTGATAAAGTTCAGCTCGTTATCGTGCTGAGCGATATATTGCAGCACCTGCATCATGGTCGCCGGGGCAATCAGGTTATGGCGGGAGAGCCCAGAACCGTCGGCAATAATGGTGTTGCCGATATCAATACCCGCTTGCTGACGCAGAATCTGGCGTACGGCATCAGAACCTGCTCGCCAGGTACCTGGCACGTTAAATCGTGCATGGCCGATCATACGGAAAACGGTATCGGCAATCATGTTGTCCGATTTTTTCAGCATAATCTTAAGCAGGTCGTGCAGCGGCGCCGACTGCTTACTGGCTACCACGGTCCCCGGCTCGTTGACCAGCGTCTGGCGCAGCAGAGTCCCGCTGTAAGTGATACCGGCTTGTTTTAGCTCATCTTTGATAATCGCCCCGGCATAGCTGGCGCCGTCCTGAATAGCGAATGCCAGCGGCAGCGGATCGGCTCGTTGGGGCAGACATCCGGTCAACGTAAAGCGGTTGAGATCGCCTGGAACCACGTCCAATTCACAATATTGCGCTTCGGCAGAGCCACGAGCGAGAGTACGCACCTGACTGAACATGGTGACCGGGTAGTAAGATGCCACGCGGATAAAGGCGAGATCGTTAGGTTTTTGCGCGCTATAGAGTGAAACCGAGAAACAGTTACGATCGACAATGGCTGCCGCGGGCGGTGCGCTAAAACACTGCGTCATGTCGTTCCAGGGCCAACCAGGCGCTTTATCATGGCTGGCGAAAATGGAGGTGTCGATCATGACATTTCCAGCAATTTGCGTCACGCCTGATTTTTTCAGGGTTGCCACCATATTGCGAATATCCTGACGTTTTAGCGTCGGATCGGCACCAAATCGCGCCACTAAGTCACCTTTCAAAACGCCGCCTTCCACGTTGCCTTTAGTCTCAAGCGTGGTGGTAAAACGAAAGTCAGGCCCGAGCTGAATCAATGCCGCCAGCGCGGTGATCATTTTCTGGGTACTGGCCGGCAGCGCCATCTGCTGGCTATGGTAATCAATAGCAGGAGCAGGTGCGCCAACCTTCTGTACCATAAGGGCGAGGTTGGCCCCGGCAGGGAGCTGATTGATATACTCGTCGACGTTCGCAGCCTGAACGCTGAACGCTATACTGGCAGTCAATCCAATGGTAAATCTGGAAAATCGCATAATCTCGCGCTAACAACCTGGAAACAGGCCGTCATACTACGGCGCAACGCCCCAAAAAGTAAACGATGACCCATAGGGAACTCCAGGGTAAAATGATCATCAAATAGAGAATTGTAGCTGACCTGGGACCCTGAGCCCCGGGTCGGTATTTTTTTGCTTCTGACTCTGGCATGGCGTATGCCAGAGTGGGCTTAGCAGCCGGGGTGAGAGCAGCCGCCCCCTACAGGAATGTTCAAGAGGTATAACAAATGCAAGCTATCCCAATGACCTTACGTGGTGCTGAAAAACTGCGCGAAGAACTGGATTTTCTGAAATCGGTGCGCCGTCCTGAAATCATTGCCGCTATCGCAGATGCGCGCGAGCATGGCGACCTGAAAGAAAATGCAGAGTATCACGCGGCGCGCGAACAGCAGGGTTTCTGCGAAGGGCGCATTAAAGATATCGAAGCTAAACTGTCCAACGCGCAGGTTATCGACGTCACAAAAATGCCGAACAATGGTCGCGTAGTTTTCGGCGCGACGGTTACCGTGCTGAATCTCGATAACGACGAAGAGCAGACCTGGCGTATTGTCGGCGATGATGAAGCCGATTTTAAACAGAACCTGATTTCGGTGAACTCGCCTATTGCTCGTGGCCTGATCGGTAAAGAGCAGGATGACGTGGTGGTTATTAAAACGCCGGGCGGTGAAGTTGAATATGAAGTAACGAAGGTAGAATACCTGTAATTCGCATCTTGGTTAAGATGTTGATACATTGTAAAGAAAGGAAAAAGGCCGCATAGCGGCCTTTTATCAACGAAGAGAGCGTGGCATTTTGCTCTCCTGCTAGCGGAAAATCCCGCGTTTTACACAAACTTCGTGTGCAACTTTGGGATATTCTTAGCGTGGCAGCGAGATTTTACGTTCTTTAGTCGGGCGATACAGTACCAGCGTTTTACCGATGACCTGTACATTGCAGGCGCCGGTTTCGCGTACGATAGCTTCCACGATCAAGGTTTTAGTATCGCGATCTTCCGAGGCGATTTTCACCTTGATAAGTTCATGGTGCTCTAACGCTTGTTCAATCTCGGCCAGTACCCCTTCGGTCAAACCATTGTTGCCAAGCATAACTACAGGCTTGAGCGGATGTGCCAGACCTTTCAGGTGCTGTTTTTGTTTAGTACTCAGATTCATCGTATATTTTTGCTTACGTTGGGATTGAAAACGGGTCATTCTACCGCCATCTCCCATATATCGCCAAATAGCTGTGTAGAAATTTACACCATTGGTTACGATGAACTGCCCTTTGGGAATGTGAAATGACAGGTAAAAAGCGTTCTGCCAGCTCGAGTCGCTGGCTTCAGGAACACTTTAGCGATAAATATGTTCAGCAGGCGCAGAAAAAGGGGTTACGTTCCCGTGCCTGGTTTAAACTTGATGAAATACAGCAAAGTGACAAAATTTTTAAACCGGGGATGACGATTGTTGATCTCGGTGCTGCACCCGGTGGCTGGTCGCAATATGCGGTTACGCAGATCGGCAACACTGGCCGCATTATCGCTTGCGATCTTTTACCTATGGATCCAATCGTTGGTGTGGACTTCCTTCAGGGCGACTTTCGTGATGAATTAGTCCTGAAAGCGTTACTTGAACGCGTAGGTGACAGTAAAGTACAAGTTGTCATGTCTGATATGGCGCCAAATATGTGTGGAACACCGGCGGTGGATATTCCCCGGGCCATGTATCTGGTAGAGCTGGCGCTTGGAATGGCTCGTGATGTATTAGCGCCAGGTGGTAGTTTTGTAGTGAAGGTGTTCCAGGGCGAAGGCTTCGATGAGTATCTAAGAGAGATTCGCTCCCTGTTTACGAAGGTCAAAGTTCGTAAGCCGGACTCTTCTCGCGCCCGTTCGCGTGAAGTGTATATTGTAGCGACCGGGCGTAAACCATAACCGGTAGATTTCAAACGAAAGTTTGAAAGAAACTGGATATAGAGTATCCTGACGCTGTTTTTAACACAGTTGTAATATGAGGTTAATCCCTTGAGTGACATGGCGAAAAACCTAATTCTCTGGCTGGTCATTGCCGTTGTGCTGATGTCAGTATTCCAGAGCTTTGGGCCCAGCGAGTCTAATGGCCGTAAGGTTGATTACTCTACCTTCCTGCAAGAGGTCAATCAGGACCAGGTTCGTGAAGCGAAGATCAACGGACGTGAGATTAACGTTACCAAGAAAGATAGTAACCGTTACACGACCTACATTCCGGTTAACGATCCGAAGCTGCTTGATAACCTGCTGACCAAAAACGTCAAGGTTGTTGGTGAACCGCCTGAAGAGCCGAGCCTGCTGGCTTCTATCTTCATTTCCTGGTTCCCAATGCTGCTGCTGATTGGTGTCTGGATCTTCTTCATGCGTCAAATGCAGGGCGGTGGTGGCAAAGGTGCCATGTCGTTCGGTAAGAGCAAAGCGCGCATGCTGACGGAAGATCAGATCAAAACGACTTTTGCAGACGTTGCTGGTTGCGACGAAGCAAAAGAAGAAGTTGCTGAGCTGGTTGAGTATCTGCGCGAACCGAGCCGTTTCCAGAAGCTGGGCGGTAAAATCCCGAAAGGCGTCCTGATGGTCGGTCCTCCGGGTACGGGTAAAACCCTGCTGGCGAAAGCTATCGCAGGTGAAGCGAAGGTTCCTTTCTTCACCATTTCCGGTTCTGATTTCGTGGAAATGTTCGTGGGTGTCGGTGCATCTCGTGTGCGTGACATGTTCGAACAAGCCAAGAAAGCGGCACCGTGCATCATCTTCATCGATGAAATCGACGCCGTAGGCCGCCAGCGTGGTGCAGGTCTGGGCGGTGGTCACGATGAACGTGAGCAGACACTGAACCAGATGCTGGTTGAGATGGACGGCTTCGAAGGTAACGAAGGCATTATCGTTATCGCGGCAACTAACCGTCCGGACGTTCTTGACCCTGCGCTGCTGCGTCCAGGCCGTTTCGACCGTCAGGTTGTGGTTGGTCTGCCGGATGTCCGCGGTCGTGAACAGATCCTGAAAGTGCATATGCGTCGCGTACCGCTGTCTCCGGATATCGATGCGGCAATCATTGCACGTGGTACGCCTGGCTTCTCCGGTGCAGATCTCGCGAACCTGGTCAACGAAGCGGCGCTGTTTGCGGCTCGTGGCAACAAGCGTGTTGTATCGATGGTTGAATTCGAGAAAGCGAAAGACAAAATCATGATGGGGGCGGAACGTCGCTCCATGGTGATGACGGAAGCGCAGAAAGAATCTACCGCGTATCACGAAGCAGGCCACGCGATTATCGGTCGCCTGGTACCGGAACACGATCCGGTGCACAAAGTGACGATTATCCCGCGCGGTCGTGCGCTGGGTGTGACCTTCTTCCTGCCTGAAGGCGACGCTATCAGCGCCAGCCGTCAGAAACTGGAAAGTCAGATCTCCACGCTGTACGGCGGTCGTCTGGCCGAAGAGATCATCTACGGTGTTGAACATGTTTCTACCGGTGCGTCGAACGACATTAAAGTCGCGACTAACCTGGCGCGTAACATGGTTACTCAGTGGGGCTTCTCCGAGAAACTCGGTCCGTTGCTGTACGCTGAAGAAGAAGGCGAAGTGTTCCTGGGACGTTCTGTGGCGAAAGCTAAACATATGTCCGATGAAACGGCTCGTATTATCGATCAGGAAGTTAAACTTCTGATTGAGCGTAACTATGACCGTGCGCGTCGTCTGCTGAACGAAAACATGGACATTCTGCACTCGATGAAAGATGCGCTCATGAAATATGAGACCATCGATGCGCCGCAGATTGATGATCTGATGGCTCGCCGCGAGGTACGTCCGCCAGCGGGTTGGGAAGAACCGGGTTCTTCTAACAACAACTCTGGCAGCACCGGCAAGCCGAGTGCGCCGCGTCCGGTTGATGAACCGCGTGCGCCGGACTCTGGCACCATGTCAGAGCAACTGGGCGACAAATAAGTTATCGTTGATGATGACCGTGTTCTAATTTAAAACCCTGGGGCTTGCCCCGGGGTTTTTCTTATTTGTATATTCAAGATGTTATCAGGGATAAAACTATGAAACTCTTTGCTCAGGGGTCTTCACTGGATCTCAGCCATCCGCACGTCATGGGGATTTTGAACGTCACGCCAGATTCCTTTTCCGATGGTGGTGCGCACAACTCTCTGGTTGAGGCGGTAAAACACGCAAACCTGATGATTAACGCCGGGGCGACTATCATTGATGTGGGTGGTGAATCCACGCGTCCAGGCGCGGCAGATGTGAGCGTGGAAGAAGAGTTGCAGCGAGTGATCCCGGTGGTGGAGGCGATTGCTCAACGTTTTGAAGTGTGGATTTCGGTCGATACTTCAAAAGCAGAAGTGATTCGCGAGTGCGCCAGAGTCGGCGCACATATCATTAATGACATTCGCTCACTCTCGGAGCCTGGGGCGCTGGAAGCCGCAGCAGAAACCGGATTACCGGTTTGTCTGATGCATATGCAGGGTCAGCCGAAAACCATGCAGGAAGCACCAAAGTACGAGGATGTTTTTGCTGATGTAAATCGTTACTTTGTTGAACAAATAGCACGCTGCGAGCGGGCTGGAATCACAAAAGATAAATTGTTGCTCGACCCCGGGTTCGGATTCGGTAAAAATCTCACTCACAACTACACATTACTGGCACGTTTGGCTGAGTTTCATCATTTTAATCTGCCATTGCTGGTTGGGATGTCACGAAAATCAATGGTTGGCCAGTTGCTGAATGTGGGGCCATCCGAACGCCTGAGCGGTAGCCTTGCGTGTGCGGTCATTGCCGCAATGCAAGGGGCGCATATCATTCGTGTCCATGACGTCAAAGAAACCGTAGAAGCGATGCGTGTGGTGGAAGCCACATTGTCTGCAAAGGAAAATAAACGCTATGAGTAATCGTAAATATTTTGGCACCGATGGGATCCGTGGTCGCGTAGGCGACGCCCCAATTACCCCTGACTTTGTGCTCAAACTGGGTTGGGCTGCAGGAAAAGTGCTGGCACGTCATGGTTCACGTAAAATTATTATCGGCAAAGATACGCGTATTTCTGGCTATATGCTGGAGTCCGCACTGGAAGCGGGTCTGGCTGCCGCCGGACTGTCGGCTTCTTTCACAGGCCCAATGCCAACACCTGCTGTTGCATATCTGACGCGCACCTTCCGTGCTGAAGCCGGGATTGTTATCTCTGCTTCGCACAACCCGTACTATGACAACGGGATTAAATTCTTCTCCATCGATGGGACTAAACTGCCGGATGCGGTTGAAGAAGCTATCGAAGCCGAAATGGAAAAAGCGATCACCTGCGTGGACTCGGCTGACTTGGGTAAAGCTACCCGTATCGTTGATGCTGCTGGTCGTTATATCGAGTTTTGCAAAGGCACCTTCCCGAATGAATTGAGCCTGAGTGAGCTTAAAATCGTGGTGGATTGCGCTAATGGTGCGACGTACCACATTGCGCCAAATGTACTGCGTGAGCTGGGCGCAAACGTGATTGCTATTGGCTGTGAGCCAAACGGCGTTAACATCAATGAAGAAGTCGGCGCTACCGACGTCCGTGCCCTGCAGGCGCGCGTGATGGCGGAAAAAGCCGATCTGGGTATTGCGCTGGATGGTGATGGCGACCGCGTCATTATGGTTGACCACGAAGGCAATAAGGTCGATGGCGATCAGATCATGTACATCATTGCCCGTGAAGCCCTGCGTCAGGGGCAACTGCGCGGTGGTGCGGTAGGTACGCTGATGAGCAATATGGGCCTCGAGCTGGCGCTGAAACAGCTGGGTATTCCGTTTGCCCGTGCGAAAGTCGGCGACCGCTACGTACTGGAAAAAATGCAGGAAAAAGGCTGGCGTATCGGTGCTGAAAACTCAGGCCATGTGATCCTGCTGGACAAAACCACCACCGGTGACGGTATCGTGGCGGGCCTGCAGGTACTGGCGGCGATGGTGCGCAACCATATGAGTTTGCACGACCTGTGCAGCGGCATGAAAATGTTCCCGCAACTGCTGGTTAACGTGCGTTACACCGCAGGTAGCGGCGATCCGCTGGAACATGAAAACGTGAAAGCGGTGATGGCTGAAGTTGAAGCTGCACTGGGCAATCGCGGACGTGTTCTGCTGCGTAAGTCAGGTACAGAACCGTTAATTCGCGTGATGGTTGAAGGTGAAGATGAAGCTCAGGTGACTGAATTCGCTCACCGTATTGCCGATGCCGTCAAAGCGGTGTAATCACTAAAGACAGTGAAAACCGGAGTCTGGGACTCCGGTTTTTTATTACTGTACGGGAAGCGACTGTTTATGTCGGCGCTGCCAGAAGTAACCACCGATCATTAATATTACAAGGACTGCCAGCCACGGCAGAACCGCCAGCAAATGTCCTGACCGGGCAAAGGTCAGCACAATCATCAGTAACCAACCGCCCAGCATCGGAATCGCGGTGCGTTTAACAATATCCACAGGCGAGACGCCTGCAATTCCCGCGATAGCAATGATGACGCCGGCAATGGGGGATAACGTACGACCAATACCCGCCGATATCTGGATAGGCAACATCATGACTGCGATGTCGCTACCGATATGACGGCTGATGTCCGGTACCATCGGGGCGAAGGAGAAAAACGCGGCATTTCCTGAGCCCATTAGCGCTGAAATTGCAAAGGTGATAAGGGTCATCAGCAGGATAATAGAGGCGGCGCTGAGGCCAAATTCACCGGAAAGCGACAGCAGCGCATCGACGGCGCCAATGGCTTTCAGTCCGGCTGAAAAGACTTCACCGGCGATAATCAGCGTGACGACGGTTGCAAAAACGCTGCCCATGCTGTCGAAGACTTTTTGTACGCCTGCCATCACCTCGCGCGCCTTACGATGACGGCAATACTCACAAACCAGGGTAATGGCGAGGCTTATCAGTACGGCGGTATCCAGCGTAATTTTGAGCGAACTGAATACTAAATCACTGCACACCAGCATCAACACCAGAGGTAGCATGGGCAGAAAAAGCCAGGCGATCGGTGCTTCAGTTTCATCGGTCGACGTTAATGTCTGCATCTGCTGAGCCACACCGTCACTGCTTTCCCGATGGTCGAAAAAGCGTTGCACAACAATATGTAACAGGGCGATGAACAGAATAACGGGGACGACGATCGGCAACTGATCCTGCACGAAATAGTTCACCACCTCGATGCCTGCGGTTTTGGCGGCGAGAACCGAGTTGCCGGAACCTGGACCAAATTCAACCGCACAGGTACTGGCGATAACGGCGGCAACGGCAGCGCGGCTACAGCCAAGACGGGTCAGCAGCGGGTAGAGCGTCGCCATCAACAGCAGACCCAGCCCGGTGGCGCTGCTGATAAACAGCGACAGGAATTGACCCAGCAACAGCGCCAGCCCCAACAGCAGATACGGTGAGTTCAGGCGTTGCAAAGGGCGAGACGTCACCCGAACCAGCACCTGGCTTGCGCCAATGGCCGACATATATGTAGCGAAACCACCAATCAGCATAATTTGCAGCCCAAGGCCGCCGAGGCGCACGCTCAGGGTATCGCGAATAAACTCGAAGGCATCAAAGGGGCCGAATCCGGTGCTTTTTTTCACCAGGTCACTGAGCGTGGTCATCCCGCTAAAATGCGCGATAAGCAGCAGCACAATCCCGGTCAACAGCAACACTGACTGGGGGTGATATTTTTTGAGGATCAGACGTCCGGCAAAAATGATGGCAATTAGCGCCAATAATAATGACATTCTTGCCCCCTTACTCGAAGTTGCCAGTAACCAGGCACTCGCCATCCCGCAGCAACGGCTTACCCGCAGCGAACAGATGGGCCAGCGAGAGGTCATCATTGAGTACACAGATATCGGCACGTTCCCCGGCGCAGAGCACGCCGCCGGAAATACCCAACGAGCGCGCAACGTTTGCCGTCAACATCGCGATCGCTTGTGGCACCGGGATCCCCACATCAATCAGACGAGGAAGAAGATTAAGGTTACCAGCGACCGGTGCCGCGCTTAAGCCTTCCACAATACCCTGGGCGTTAAAGCGCGGAACGCTGCCATTACCATCAGAGCTGATCGTGATGCGATCGGCTGGAACCTGGGCTTCCAGAGCGTGGAGGATTGCCTGCTCCTGAGGCATAAAGCGACTACCGCCAGACGTAACGTCGATATGGCCGCCACGATGAGCGAACGCAATCGCCTGTTCGAACAAGGGCGCTGTTCTCGCAACATGGGTCGGTGAAATGTGGTGAATCGGAATGCCTGCATCACACAGCTCAATAAGCTGTGACATCCCTTCAGGCAGATTCCCCAGATGTACATGCAGTAACCCTTTTTTGCCTGCCAGCAGGGAAGCCACACGGATATCGCTTACTATTCTCAGCAATTCCTGGAAAGAGGGGTAAGAACCACGGTGATCGGCGAGGGCGATTTTGACGCCAAGAATCGCCGGAATGAAGGTCATGTCATCGCGGATGGATCGCGTAATGGTTGGGCTGGGTACCGCGTAGGCTCCCGTATGCATAAATGCGCGTAATCCCTCAAGGTTGAGAGACTGCATTTTGGCGTAGAGGTCTTTGGGCGAACGAGAAATGGCATCGGTACCTAACACGCCGACAACCGTGGTAATACCTGCCTGAATCAGATCGCGTAGCTTGACGGCTGGCGTTCGGCTGGCAAATCCAGCCTCGCCACCGCCACCGGTAAGATGGACATGCTGATCGATTATGCCTGGGATAACCCATTTGCCATGACAATCGATGACCTCGTCGACGCCATCAAACAGGGAAAGATCTTTTTCTACCGCCACAATTCGGTCGGCATGAATGAGCAGGGAGCAGAGGCCTAAATCCTCGGGAGAAAAAACACGGGCATTGGTCAATAAAGTAAACATATCGGTCCTGTCAAACGTCGTGGGTGAGAGTCGGCAGGTGAAAAGGAATATTGTTGTTATGATGCCCACCATAAAGCCATTACTATAACTATGACTATTACCGATTTGGTATTGGAGGATGCGGTTATGGCATGGTGGAGAGTTCAACGTGGATTGTAAGTGGCTGGAAGATTTTCTGGCATTGAGTCAGCATGGAAACTACTCTCAGGCCGCGGCGCAGCGGCATATTACTCAACCCGCACTCAGTCGGCGTATAAAGGCGCTGGAAGAGGTGTTAGGGGTGCCGTTGTTTGACCGGACCACGACCCCCGTTACGCTGACACGCTATGGTGAACGCTTTGAACCCTATGCCCGGCACGTCCTCAGTACACTAACAGAGGCGCGCCACGAGCTATCGGCGATGACGCCAGCAACGGACAATACGCTGGTGATGGTTAGCCTGCATACGCTGTCGGTGAATATCCTGCCGGATATGATCAACTATCTGCGGCAGAGCGAACCGCAGTTAAATTTTACGGTTAATGCCAGTATTCAGGGGATAGACAACCACTTTAACGCCTTGATAGATCGGCAAATCGATCTTCTGGTGACCTACGATTTACCGTCTTCGCAGCCGGGGCTGGAGATTGCCGGAGGGTTAAAACGTTCACTATGGCGGTATGAGCGATTTATACCGGTTATTTCTGCGCAGTTGGCTAATGCGCTTAACGATCCGCATGTGCCGATCCCATGGCTATGCTATAGCGACTACACCTTTGTCAGACGCATTATTGAGCCAGCTGAACAACGCGTCCGCCCACGTCTGAAAAAAGTGTTTGAGAGTGGTTTAAGCGAAACGATACGAGAAATGGTGCTGCGGCATATGGGAATGGCATGGTTACCCGAATCGATGGTGGCGGAAGAGTTGGTGAACCAGCAAATTATTCACTGCTGGCCAGAAAACGCTGACCTGATTTGTGAAATCCCCGTTGTGGTATGGGCGAATCTTGACGATCAACGCGCCGTCATGCAGAGATGCTGGGAGAAGTTGCTGCGTTTTTGATTGATGTGGCGATTTTTTCCGCAGTTGATACAATGCCAACAAATTGCCCTTGCGAAGGTTATTCGCTTTGGTTAGTATTCACACCCGCTTCAGTGGGAAACAGTAAACATTCCCGCTTTAATGGTCGAAGCATTGTACGCGGCAACTCCGCAAGGAACAGGTTGATTATGCACGAAGCTCTTTTAGTAGTTTTCCTTATTGTGGCAATTGGCCTGGTAGGCTTGATCATGCTGCAGCAAGGCAAAGGCGCTGATATGGGAGCCTCTTTTGGCGCAGGCGCTTCTGGTACTCTGTTTGGTTCAAGTGGTTCTGGTAACTTCATGACCCGCATGACAGCTGTATTGGGAACCTTGTTCTTCATCATCAGTCTGGTGCTGGGTAACATGAACAGCAATAAGACCAATAAAGGAAGTGAGTGGGAAAATCTGAGTGCACCGGCGAAAACCGAGCAAACTCAGCCAGCTGCTCCGGCTCAGCCGACCAGCGATATCCCACGCTAAGTATTCTGTACCGAGGTGGTGGAATTGGTAGACACGCTACCTTGAGGTGGTAGTGCCCTAACGGGCTTGTGGGTTCGAGTCCCATCCTCGGTACCAAATTCCAAAAAAAAGACGCTGCAAAGCGTCTTTTTTTTCGTCTGTCATTTGTGGTAGTTCTGTAGGTCGGATAAGACATTTAGGACGCCGTCCGACTATTACAATACCTGATGATGCCTGGCTTATCAGGCCTCAGGGTAACAGAACATCCCTATTTTCTGCGCATAAAAAAGGCCGCTTTCGCGGCCTGAAGATGATGAATATTTACTTCGCCTTGTTTTCCAGATTTTCAACCTGCGGCAGGCCGGTTGTGGAAGAGGCGGTCAGCAGGCCAGACTGCGCATAACCGAACAGCTTCTCGCGGGTATCAGTGATATCCAGATTACGCATGGTCAACTGACCGATACGATCATCCGGAGAGAATACCGAGTCGCCTTTTTCCATCGTCAGACGTTCTGGTTTGTAAGTCAGATTGTCAGACACGGTGTTGAGGATGGAGTAATCATTACCGCGACGCAGTTCCAGCGTCACTTCACCCGTAATCTGGCTGGCAACCCAACGCTGCAGACCGTCACGCAGCATCAGCGCCTGAGAGTCAAACCAGCGGCCCTGATACAACAGACGACCAAGCTGGCGACCGTGCGCGTGATACTGCTCGATGGTGTCTTCGTTGTGAATCCCGGTCAGCAGACGCTCATAGGCGATGTGCAGCAATGCCATCCCCGGAGCTTCGTAGATGCCCCGGCTTTTCGCTTCAATGATACGGTTTTCAATCTGATCGCTCATACCCAGACCGTGACGACCGCCGATACGGTTGGCTTCCAGCATCATCTCAACGTCGTCGCTAAAGGTTTTACCGTTCAGCGCAACCGGATGACCCTGCTCGAAACGCACGGTGACTTCTTCTGCCGGGATCTTCACGCTCTCATCCCAGAATTTCACGCCCATAATCGGGTTGACGATTTTGACGCTGGAGTTCAGAAATTCGAGGTCTTTTGCTTCGTGGGTCGCCCCGAGCATATTGGAGTCCGTGGAGTACGCTTTCTCAACGGACATCTTGTAGTCGAAACCACAGGCAATCATAAATTCGGACATCTCATGGCGACCGCCGAGTTCATCGATAAAATCGGTATCCAGCCATGGTTTGTAAATCTGCAGTTCGGCGTTGGTCAGCAGACCGTAACGATAGAAACGTTCAATATCGTTACCTTTATAGGTGCTACCGTCACCCCAGATATTTACGCCATCTTCTTTCATGGCCGCAACCAGCATGGTGCCGGTGACAGCACGGCCCAGCGGAGTGGTATTGAAATAGGTCAGTCCGCCGGTGGTGTTGTGGAATGCACCGCACTGAATCGCAGCAATCCCTTCGGCAACCAGCTGCTTACGGCAATCTACCAGGCGAGCATTCTCAGCACCATATTCCATTGCACGGCGAGGAATGGCGTCATAGTCATCCTCATCCGGCTGGCCCAAATTCGCAGTATATGCATATGGGACAGCCCCTTTTTGTCGCATCCACAGCAGTGCTGCACTGGTGTCCAGGCCGCCGGAAAAAGCGATACCAATACGTTGACCTACCGGGAGATGCTTGAGAATCGTCGTCATAAAATAAAACCCTGCTTGATAGACTGGTGAAGAGGTCGGCTTATTATACTAATTGCATTTTTATGCAAAATAAGTGAGTTTTCATTTAATCATCTTTTCTGGATGACAGGAAGAGTTTAGTGATAATTTCGTTAAATAACGGCGCGGGTGACACATTTATCTGGTCGAATATTCGCTGGACAGCATTCATTGATTTGCATAGTCGTAACAAGGTTGACATACCGCATAGTGAATCAATATACTGTGCGCAGATTTTACGTCCCGTCCTCGGTACCAAATCCCAGCAGTATTTGCATTTTTTACCCAAAACGAGTAAAATTTGCCACGTTTCAGGCGCGGGGTGGAGCAGCCTGGTAGCTCGTCGGGCTCATAACCCGAAGGTCGTCGGTTCAAATCCGGCCCCCGCAACCACTTTCCCTTAGAGTTCTTTTTCAAATATACTGTGAAGACTTAGGCCTTCGTAGCTGGATTTGAAAAAAATTCTTTCGGAAGGTTTTCCGAACCGCAGGTGCGGTTATAGGGTTCAGTTATATAAAGCCCCGATTTATCGGGGTTTTTTGTTATCTGACTACAGAATAACTGGGCTTTAGGCCCTTTTTTTATGTCTTGGGGGTGGGCTTGTCCACATTAGAGCAAAAATTAACAGAGATGATTACAGCGCCAGTTGAAGCCCTGGGCTACGAGTTGGTCGGCATCGAATTTATTCGTGGTCGCACATCCACACTGCGCATCTATATTGATAGTGAAGATGGCATCAATGTTGATGATTGTGCTGATGTGAGCCATCAGGTAAGCGCCGTGATGGATGTCGAAGACCCAATCACCGTTGCCTACAACCTGGAAGTCTCCTCTCCGGGTCTCGACCGTCCTCTGTTCACAGCTGAACACTACGTGCGTTTCCTGGGTGAAGAAGTGACGCTGGTTCTTCGTATGGCGGTACAAAACCGTCGTAAATGGCAGGGCGTTATCAAAGCGGTGGATGGTGAGATGATCACGGTCACAGTCGAAGGTAAAGATGAAGTGTTCGCGCTGAGTAATATCCAGAAGGCGAACCTGGTTCCCCACTTTTAACAGTCTGGATTGAGGTGAAAAGCCCGCGATGAACAAAGAAATTTTGGCTGTTGTTGAAGCCGTATCCAACGAAAAAGCGCTGCCACGCGAGAAAATTTTTGAAGCGCTGGAAAGTGCGCTGGCTACAGCAACAAAGAAAAAATATGAGCAAGAGATCGACGTTCGCGTAGAAATCGATCGTAAAAGCGGTGATTTCGATACCTTCCGTCGTTGGGTAATCGTAGAAGAAGTTACTCAGCCGACCAAAGAAATTACGCTGGAAGCGGCACGCTTCGAAGACGAAAGCCTGAACGTGGGCGAATATGTTGAAGATCAGATTGAATCTGTCACCTTTGACCGTATCACCACCCAGACCGCGAAACAGGTTATCGTACAGAAAGTACGTGAAGCCGAACGCGCAATGGTTGTCGATCAGTTCCGCGAACACGAAGGCGAAATCGTCACCGGTGTGGTGAAGAAAGTTAACCGCGATAACATTTCTCTGGATCTGGGCAGCAATGCTGAAGCCGTGATCCTGCGTGAAGACATGCTGCCGCGTGAAAACTTCCGCCCAGGCGACCGTATTCGTGGCGTTCTTTACTCTGTACGCCCGGAAGCGCGCGGTGCGCAGCTGTTCGTAACTCGTTCCAAACCGGAAATGCTGATAGAGCTGTTCCGCATTGAAGTGCCGGAAATTGGCGAAGAAGTGATCGAAATTAAAGCGGCTGCTCGCGATCCGGGTTCACGTGCGAAAATCGCCGTTAAGACCAACGACAAGCGTATTGATCCGGTCGGCGCCTGTGTGGGTATGCGCGGTGCGCGCGTTCAGGCGGTTTCTACCGAACTGGGCGGCGAGCGTATCGATATCGTCCTGTGGGATGATAATCCGGCGCAGTTCGTGATTAACGCAATGGCGCCAGCAGACGTCGCTTCTATCGTGGTGGATGAAGACAAACACACCATGGATATCGCGGTTGAAGCCGGTAACCTGGCTCAGGCGATTGGACGTAATGGTCAGAACGTCCGCCTGGCTTCACAACTGAGCGGTTGGGAACTCAACGTGATGACCGTTGATGACCTGCAGGCGAAGCATCAGGCTGAAGCACATGCAGCCATTGATACCTTCACCAAATATCTCGATATCGATGAAGATTTCGCGACGGTTCTGGTAGAAGAAGGTTTTGCGACGCTGGAAGAACTGGCCTACGTGCCAATGAAAGAGCTGCTGGAAATTGACGGCCTGGATGAACAGACCGTTGAAGCGCTGCGCGAGCGTGCTAAAAACGCACTGACCACTCTGGCACTGGCCCAGGAAGAAAGTCTCGGTGATAACAAACCGGCTGACGATCTGCTGAATCTGGAAGGATTGGATCGTGAGATGGCTTTCAAACTGGCTGCCCGTGGTGTTTGTACGCTGGAAGATCTCGCTGAACAGGGCATTGATGATCTGGCTGATATCGAAGGGTTGACCGACGAAAAAGCCGGTGAGCTGATTATGGCTGCCCGTAATATTTGCTGGTTCGGCGACGAAGCGTAATAAACTGTAGCAGGAAGGAACAGTATGACAGATGTAACCGTAAAAACGCTGGCTGCAGAGATACAGACCTCCGTGGATCGCCTGGTACAGCAATTTGCTGATGCAGGTATCCCGAAGTCTGCTGACGACTCTGTGTCCGCACAAGAGAAACAAACCTTACTGGCGCATCTGAACCGTGAAAACGGCTCAGCGCCCGATAAGTTGACATTGCAGCGTAAAACGCGCAGTACTCTCAATATTCCAGGTACCGGTGGAAAAAGCAAATCGGTACAAATCGAAGTCCGCAAGACACGCACCTTTGTGAAACGCGATCCGCAAGAGGCTGAACGCCTTGCCGCGGAAGAGCAGGCGCAGCGTGAAGCGGAAGAGCAAGCCCGTCGTGAGGCAGAAGAAACTGCCAAACGCGAGGCGCAACAAAAAGCCGAACGTGAGGCCGCA
Organism: Citrobacter sp. Cb023; assembly: GCF_030336805.1. Lineage (NCBI taxonomy): Bacteria > Pseudomonadati > Pseudomonadota > Gammaproteobacteria > Enterobacterales > Enterobacteriaceae > Citrobacter > Citrobacter sp. Cb023. The sequence goes on from NZ_JAOWCV010000040.1 coordinate 104,135, forward strand.
GAACAAGCTAAGCGTGAAGCCGCTGATAAAGCGAAACGTGAAGCTGCGGAAAAAGACAAAGTGAGCAATCAACAGACCGACGATATGACTAAAACCGCCCAGGCCGAAAAAGCCCGCCGTGAAAATGAAGCCGCAGAACTGAAGCGTAAAGCGGAAGAAGAAGCACGTCGCAAGCTTGAAGAAGAAGCGCGCCGCGTAGCGGAAGAAGCTCGCCGTATGGCGGAAGAAAACGAGAAGAATGGTGTGAATAACGCTGAACCTGTTGAAGATACCAGCGATTATCACGTCACCACCTCTCAGCATGCTCGCCAGGCAGAAGACGAGAACGATCGTGAAGTAGAAGGCGGTCGTGGTCGTACTCGCAGCACGAAAGCAGCGCGTCCGGCGAAGAAAGGTAACAAACACGCTGAATCTAAAGCTGACCGTGAAGAAGCGCGTGCAGCGGTTCGCGGCGGTAAAGGCGGTAAGCAGCGTAAAGGTTCCGCTCTGCAGCAGGGCTTCCAGAAGCCGGCTCAGGCCGTTAACCGTGACGTTGTGATCGGCGAAACCATCACCGTTGGCGATCTGGCGAACAAGATGGCAGTCAAAGGTTCCCAGGTCATCAAAGCGATGATGAAGCTGGGCGCAATGGCGACCATTAACCAGGTCATCGACCAGGAAACCGCACAGCTGGTTGCCGAAGAGATGGGCCACAAAGTTATCCTGCGTCGTGAAAACGAGCTGGAAGAAGCAGTAATGAGCGACCGTGACACCGGCGCTGCGGCAGAACCGCGCGCACCGGTAGTGACCATCATGGGTCACGTTGACCACGGTAAAACGTCTCTGCTGGACTACATTCGCTCCACGAAAGTTGCCTCTGGCGAAGCGGGCGGCATTACTCAGCACATCGGTGCGTACCATGTTGAAACTGACAACGGTATGATCACTTTCCTGGATACCCCGGGTCACGCCGCGTTTACCTCCATGCGTGCTCGTGGTGCTCAGGCAACGGATATCGTTGTTCTGGTTGTTGCAGCAGATGACGGCGTGATGCCGCAGACTATCGAAGCTATCCAGCACGCGAAAGCGGCAGGTGTGCCGGTAGTGGTTGCAGTCAACAAAATCGATAAACCAGAAGCGGATCCAGATCGCGTTAAAAACGAACTGTCCCAGTACGGCATCATGCCGGAAGATTGGGGCGGCGAGAGCCAGTTCGTCCACGTTTCTGCGAAAGCGGGTACCGGTATCGACGAACTGCTGGATGCTATCCTGCTGCAGGCCGAAGTACTGGAACTGAAAGCTGTGCGTAAAGGTATGGCGAGCGGTGCGGTTATCGAATCCTTCCTGGATAAAGGTCGTGGTCCGGTTGCTACCGTGCTGGTACGTGAAGGTACGCTGAACAAAGGCGACATCGTACTGTGTGGTTTCGAATACGGCCGCGTTCGCGCGATGCGTAACGAACTGGGTCAGGAAGTCCTGGAAGCGGGTCCGTCCATTCCGGTGGAAATCCTGGGTCTGTCCGGTGTTCCGGCTGCGGGTGACGAAGTTACCGTTGTTCGTGACGAGAAGAAAGCCCGTGAAGTTGCACTGTACCGTCAGGGCAAATTCCGTGAAGTTAAACTGGCTCGTCAGCAGAAATCTAAACTGGAGAACATGTTCGCCAACATGACCGAAGGCGAAGTTCACGAAGTGAACATCGTTCTGAAGGCCGATGTTCAGGGTTCTGTAGAAGCGATTTCCGACTCTTTACTGAAACTGTCTACCGACGAAGTAAAAGTGAAGATTATCGGTTCTGGCGTAGGTGGTATCACCGAAACCGACGCGACCCTGGCTGCGGCATCCAACGCGATTCTGGTTGGCTTCAACGTCCGTGCTGATGCCTCTGCACGTAAAGTTATCGAATCAGAAAGCCTGGATCTGCGTTACTACTCCGTCATCTATCATCTGATCGACGAAGTGAAAGCAGCGATGAGCGGCATGCTGTCTCCGGAACTGAAACAGCAGATCATTGGTCTGGCTGAAGTTCGTGATGTGTTCAAATCACCGAAATTCGGCGCTATCGCAGGCTGTATGGTTACCGAAGGCACTATTAAACGTCACAACCCAATCCGCGTACTGCGCGACAACGTGGTTATCTATGAAGGCGAGCTGGAATCCCTGCGCCGCTTCAAAGATGACGTCAACGAAGTCCGTAATGGCATGGAATGTGGTATCGGCGTTAAGAACTACAACGACGTTCGCGTTGGCGATATGATCGAAGTGTTCGAGATTATCGAGATCAAACGTACCATCGCATAATCTTCGTCGTCTTTTGGGCCGCAACTGCGTTGGCTGCGCTCGCTCACCCCGGTCACATAGTTATCTATGCTCCCGGGGATTTACGAGTTTGCCGCCTTGCTGCAACCCAAAATCCTTAGAAGATGATTAAGTGTAGGCTGGGGAAGCGAAGCGCCACCCGGCAAGAAATTTAAAAAGGGGCTTATGGCCCCTTTTTTGTCTTTATTCTGGAGAATTTATTATGGCGAAAGAATTTGGTCGCCCACAGCGTGTCGCGCAGGAGATGCAGAAAGAAATCGCACTCATCCTGCAACGCGAAATCAAAGACCCGCGTGTTGGTATGATGACCACCGTATCGGGTGTTGAGATGTCCCGAGACCTGGCATACGCTAAAGTGTTCGTGACTTTCCTCAACGATCAGGACGAAGCTGCCGTGAAAAACGGCATTAAGGCACTGCAGGAAGCCTCTGGTTTTATCCGCTCTCTGCTGGGTAAAGCAATGCGTCTGCGTATCGTGCCTGAGCTGACCTTCTTCTACGACAATTCGTTAGTTGAAGGGATGCGCATGTCCAACCTGGTGACCAGCGTGGTGAAACATGACGATGAGCGTCGTGTGAACCCAGCGGACGACAGCAAGGAGGACTGATGAGTCGTCCTCGTCGTCGTGGTCGCGATATTCACGGTGTTCTGCTGCTGGATAAGCCGCAGGGCATGTCCAGCAATGACGTACTGCAAAAAGTAAAGCGCATCTACAATGCCAACCGCGCGGGACATACCGGCGCGCTGGATCCGCTGGCGACAGGCATGCTGCCTATCTGCCTCGGTGAAGCGACTAAGTTTTCCCAGTATTTGCTGGATTCTGACAAACGCTATCGTGTGGTTGCCCGTCTGGGCCAGCGTACCGACACCTCCGATGCCGATGGGCAAATCGTGCAGGAGCGTCCGGTAACCTTCAGCGCAGAGCAGCTTGCCAGCGCGCTGGAGACTTTCCGCGGCGATATCGAGCAGATTCCGTCAATGTATTCGGCGCTGAAGTACCAGGGTAAAAAGCTGTACGAATATGCGCGTCAGGGCATTGAAGTGCCGCGTGAAGCGCGCCCGATTACCGTCTATGAGCTGCTGTTTATTCGCCACGAAGGTAACGAGCTGGAGCTGGAAGTTCACTGCTCCAAAGGCACTTATATTCGCACCATCGTTGACGATCTCGGTGAGAAGCTGGGCTGCGGCGCGCACGTAACGTATCTGCGTCGTCTGACGGTCAGCAAGTATCCGGTGGATCGTATGGTTACGCTGGAACATCTGCATGCGCTGGTTGAACAGGCCGAACAGCAGAACATTCCGGCGGCGCAGCTGCTTGATCCTTTGCTGATGCCAATGGACAGTCCTGCATCGGACTACCCTGTTGTTAATTTGCCTTTAACATCCTCGGTTTACTTTAAAAATGGTAACCCGGTACGGACGTCAGGTGCGCCGCTTGAAGGGCTGGTGCGCGTGACGGAAGGCGATGACGGCAAGTTTATCGGCATGGGGGAGATGGACGATGAAGGTCGTGTCGCCCCTCGTCGCCTGGTGGTTGAGTATCCTGCATAGCGCTCTCTGTCTTGCGATAAAAGGGCGCTGCGAGTAGAATACTGCCGCTTAACGTCGCGTAAATTGTTTAACAATCTGCGTGGCGTGTACACAAAATCATTCGAGCTGCATCAAGGCGGCAGGTCTGAGGATCCTCAGGAGCTTACTCAGGTAAGTGACCGAGGTGAGCGGACACAGCCAGCGCAGGGTCAGTTTGAAGAAGGCGTGTATACACTGGGATAGCTGAATTAGAGATCGGCATCCTTTCATTCTTAACACTTTGGAGTTTTAAAATGTCTCTAAGTACTGAAGCTACCGCTAAAATCGTTTCTGAGTTTGGTCGTGATGCAAACGACACCGGTTCTACCGATGTTCAGGTTGCTCTGTTGACTGCACAGATTAACCACCTGCAGGGCCACTTTGCAGAGCACAAAAAAGATCACCACAGCCGTCGTGGTCTGCTGCGCATGGTTTCTCAGCGTCGTAAACTGCTCGACTACCTGAAACGTAAAGATGTTGCACGTTACACCGCGCTGATCGAGCGTCTGGGTCTGCGTCGCTAATTCTTTCGAGTTTCAGAAAGAGGGGGCCTTCATGGCCCCTTTTTTCCAGCAGATGGCAGCAATTCGCTGGAAACTAATGTATTGTTGCTATGAATGATCTTCCGTTGCAGAGGTTCGCGCGGCTAATGAGAGGCTTTACTCATGCTTGTGGGTTAGGGTTGTCATTAGTCGCGAGGATGCGCAGAAGATCGGGTATTAACGATGGCGCAAAAATGTGTCGTCAAAAAATAGAGAAAGGATATTAATTTGCTTAATCCGATCGTTCGTAAATTCCAGTACGGTCAGCATACCGTTACGCTGGAAACCGGCATGATGGCGCGTCAGGCGACTGCCGCTGTTATGGTTAGCATGGATGACACTGCGGTATTCGTTACCGTTGTTGGCCAGAAAAAAGCGAAACCAGGCCAGGACTTTTTCCCACTGACCGTTAACTATCAGGAGCGTACCTACGCTGCTGGCCGTATCCCGGGTAGCTTCTTCCGTCGTGAAGGCCGTCCGAGTGAAGGCGAAACTCTGATCGCGCGTCTGATTGACCGCCCGGTTCGCCCGCTGTTCCCGGAAGGCTTCGTTAACGAAGTTCAGGTTATCGCGACCGTTGTTTCCGTTAACCCGCAGGTTAACCCGGATATCGTGGCAATGATTGGTGCATCTGCTGCGCTGACTCTGTCTGGTATCCCGTTCAACGGCCCGATCGGTGCTGCACGTGTTGGTTACATCAATGACCAGTACGTACTGAACCCGACTCAAGACGAACTGAAAGAAAGCAAGCTGGACCTGGTTGTTGCTGGTACTGAAGCTGCCGTACTGATGGTTGAATCCGAAGCTGAACTGCTGAGCGAAGACCAGATGCTGGGCGCTGTAGTATTCGGCCACGAACAGCAGCAGGTTGTTATTCAGGCTATCAACGAGCTGACGAAAGAAGCTGGCAAACCGCGTTGGGACTGGCAGCCAGAAGCCGTCAACGAAGCGCTGAACGCACGCGTTGCCGCACTGGCAGAAGCTCGTCTGAGCGATGCTTACCGTATCACCGACAAACAAGAGCGTTACGCTCAGGTTGACGTGATCAAATCTGAAACCATCGCAACTCTGGTGGCTGAAGACGAAACCCTGGACGCTAACGAACTGGGTGAAATCCTGCACGCTATCGAGAAAAATGTTGTTCGCAGCCGCGTACTGGCAGGCGAGCCGCGTATCGATGGTCGTGAAAAAGACATGATCCGTGGTCTGGACGTGCGTACTGGCGTGCTGCCGCGTACCCACGGTTCCGCACTGTTCACCCGTGGTGAAACTCAGGCGCTGGTTACTGCGACCCTGGGCACCACTCGTGATGCGCAGAACCTTGACGAGCTGATGGGCGAGCGTACTGACAACTTCCTGTTCCACTACAACTTCCCTCCGTACTGCGTAGGTGAAACCGGTATGGTCGGTTCTCCGAAGCGTCGTGAGATTGGTCACGGTCGTCTGGCGAAGCGTGGCGTACTGGCAGTGATGCCGGAACTGGATAAATTCCCGTACACCGTACGTGTGGTTTCTGAAATCACCGAATCTAACGGTTCTTCTTCCATGGCTTCCGTATGTGGTGCTTCTCTGGCGCTGATGGACGCAGGCGTGCCGATCAAAGCTGCCGTTGCGGGTATCGCGATGGGTCTGGTGAAAGAAGGCGACAACTTTGTTGTTCTGTCTGACATCTTGGGCGACGAAGACCACCTGGGCGATATGGACTTCAAAGTGGCGGGTTCCCGCGACGGTATCTCTGCACTGCAGATGGATATCAAAATTGAAGGTATCACCAAAGAGATCATGCAGGTTGCTCTGAACCAGGCTAAAGGTGCGCGTCTGCACATCCTGGGTGTGATGGAACAAGCGATCAACGCACCGCGTGGTGACATTTCTCAGTTCGCTCCGCGTATCCACACCATCAAGATCAGCCCGGACAAGATCAAAGACGTTATCGGTAAAGGCGGTTCTGTTATCCGTGCTCTGACCGAAGAAACCGGCACCACCATTGAAATTGAAGATGATGGTACTGTGAAGATTGCTGCGACCGACGGCGAGAAAGCGAAATATGCTATCCGTCGTATCGAAGAGATCACCGCAGAGATCGAAGTAGGCCGTATCTACAATGGTAAAGTGACCCGTATCGTTGACTTTGGCGCATTCGTTGCCATCGGTGGCGGTAAAGAAGGTCTGGTACACATCTCTCAGATCGCTGACAAACGCGTTGAGAAAGTGACCGATTACCTGCAGATGGGCCAGGAAGTACCGGTCAAAGTTCTGGAAGTTGATCGCCAGGGCCGTGTACGTCTGAGCATTAAAGAAGCAACTGAGCAGTCTCAGCCTGCAGGCGAACCGGAAGCTCCGGCAAGCCAGGGCGAGTAAGGTTGCCATTGCCCTCCGTGAAAGCGGAGGGCTTTTAACCCGGCAGGACGCCTTGTTAGCAACCGGGGAACCTGGACGTTCATTCAATCGTTGTCTTCGGGAGTGGGAAATGAAGCCTTTTTTGCGCTGGTGTTTCGTTGCGACAGCACTCACGCTGGCTGGATGCAGTAATTCCGCCTGGCGTAAGAGTGAAGTCCTCGCAGTACCATTGCAACCGACTTTGCAGCAGGAAGTGATTCTGGCACGTATGGAACAAATTCTTGCCAGTCGGGCTTTAACCGATGACGAACGCGCACAGCTTTTATATGAGCGCGGAGTGTTGTATGATAGTCTCGGTCTGAGGGCACTGGCGCGAAATGATTTTTCACAAGCGCTGGCAATCCGACCAGATATGCCTGAAGTATTCAATTACTTAGGTATATATTTAACGCAGGCAGGCAATTTTGATGCTGCCTATGAAGCGTTTGATTCTGTACTTGAGCTTGATCCAACTTACAACTACGCGCACTTAAATCGCGGTATCGCATTGTATTACGGCGGTCGCGACAAGTTAGCGCAAGATGATCTGCTAGCGTTTTATCAAGACGATCCCAATGATCCTTTCCGTAGTCTGTGGCTTTATCTCGCCGAGCAGAAGCTCGATGAGAAGCAGGCTAAAGAAGCGTTAAAGCAACGCTTTGAGAAATCGGATAAAGAGCAATGGGGATGGAACATTGTCGAGTTCTACCTGGGCAACATTAGCGAAGCAACGCTGATGGAACGCCTAAAGGCGGACGCAACGGATAACACCTCGCTCGCTGAGCATCTCAGTGAAACCAACTTCTATTTAGGTAAGTACTACCTAAGTCTGGGGGATTTGGACAACGCTACGGCATTGTTCAAACTGGCGGTGGCTAACAACGTTCATAACTTTGTTGAGCACCGATACGCATTGTTGGAATTATCGCTCCTGGGCCAGGACCAAGATGACCTGGCAGAATCGGACCAGCAATAGCTGACGTACACATCAGCCCGTAATCTTTTTTGATTGCCATCACCTTCACGGGTGAGGGCGTTGTTGTTCGTTAATACACCTACTTTGAGCCGGTTCACACTTTTCAATGAAAATTGCAGATCAATTTCATGATGAGTTATGTAGACTGGCCGCCATTAATTTTGAGGCACACGTACTACATGGCTGAATTCGAAACCACTTTTGCAGATCTGGGCCTGAAGGCTCCTATCCTTGAAGCCCTTACCGATCTGGGTTACGAAAAACCATCTCCAATCCAGGCAGAGTGCATTCCGCATCTGCTGGGCGGCCGCGATGTTCTGGGTATGGCCCAGACGGGTAGCGGCAAAACTGCAGCGTTCTCTTTACCGCTGCTCAACAATCTTGATCCTGAGCTGAAGGCACCTCAGATTCTGGTGCTGGCACCGACCCGCGAACTGGCGGTTCAGGTTGCAGAAGCCATGACGGATTTTTCTAAACACATGCGCGGCGTGAACGTGGTTGCCCTGTACGGCGGCCAACGTTATGACGTGCAATTACGTGCCCTGCGTCAGGGACCACAGATCGTTGTCGGTACGCCGGGCCGTCTGCTGGACCACCTGAAGCGCGGTACTCTGGACCTCTCCAAACTGAGCGGTCTGGTACTGGACGAAGCTGATGAAATGCTGCGTATGGGCTTCATCGAAGACGTTGAAACCATCATGGCGCAGATCCCGGAAGGTCATCAGACCGCTCTGTTCTCCGCGACTATGCCGGAAGCGATTCGTCGTATTACCCGCCGCTTTATGAAAGAGCCGCAGGAAGTACGCATTCAGTCCAGCGTAACTACCCGTCCTGACATCAGCCAGAGCTACTGGACCGTCTGGGGCATGCGTAAAAATGAAGCGCTGGTGCGTTTCCTGGAAGCAGAAGACTTTGATGCGGCGATTATCTTCGTTCGTACCAAAAATGCGACCCTGGAAGTGGCAGAAGCGCTGGAGCGTAGCGGTTATAGCAGCGCTGCACTGAACGGCGACATGAACCAGTCCCTGCGTGAGCAGACTCTGGAGCGTCTGAAAGATGGCCGTCTGGATATTCTGATTGCTACCGACGTTGCGGCCCGTGGCCTGGACGTTGAGCGTATCAGCCTGGTTGTTAACTACGACATCCCGATGGATTCCGAATCTTACGTTCACCGTATCGGCCGTACCGGTCGTGCGGGCCGTGCGGGTCGCGCGCTGCTGTTCGTTGAGAACCGTGAGCGTCGTCTGCTGCGTAACATCGAACGCACCATGAAGCTGACTATTCCGGAAGTAGAACTGCCGAACGCAGACCTGCTGGGCAAACGCCGTCTGGAAAAATTCGCCGCTAAAGTACAGCAGCAGCTGGAAAGCAGCGATCTGGATCAGTACCGTGCTCTGCTGGCGAAAATGCAGCCGGAAGAAGAACTGGATATCGAAACGCTGGCAGCCGCACTGCTGAAAATGGCTCAGGGCGAACGTCCGCTGATCCTGCCGCCAGATGCGCCGATGCGTCCGAAACGCGAATTCCGCGACCGTGACGATCGTGGTCCGCGTGACCGCAACGATCGTGGCCCGCGTGGTGACCGTAATGAGCGTGGTGGTGAAGACCGTCCGCGTCGTGAACGTCGTGACGTTGGCGATATGCAGCTGTACCGCATTGAAGTGGGCCGTGATGACGGTGTTGAAGTCCGTCATATCGTTGGTGCGATTGCTAACGAAGGCGATATCAGCAGCCGTTACATCGGTAACATCAAGCTGTTTGCTTCCCACTCAACCATCGAGCTGCCGAAAGGTATGCCGGGCGACGTGCTGCAGCACTTTACCCGTACTCGCATCCTGAACAAGCCGATGAACATGCAGCTGGTTGGCGATGCAGTTCCGCACACCGGTGGTGAGCGTCGTGGCGGTGGCCGTTTCAGCGGTGAGCGTCGTGAAGGCGGTCGTGGCGAAGGTCGTGGTTTCAGCGGCGAGCGTCGTGAAGGCGGTCGTAGCGAAGGTCGTCGTTTCAGCGGCGAACGTCGTGAAGGCAACCGCGGTCCGCGTCGTGACGATTCTTCTGCTCCGCGTCGTGATGATTCCGCTGGTCGTCGTCGTTTCGGTGGTGATGCGTAATCCATGCGAAATTACGGTTTAATACCGTAAAGTAAAATATACAGCCCCGATCTCAACAATTGGGGCTTTTTTTATTTCATTTGTACTCGTGTACTGGTACAGTGCAGCACATTGAAATGTAGTCACAATATAAATGACTGGAGAGATGGCTAAATGGCAACACTAACCACCACCCAAACGTCACCTTCGCTGCTTGGCGGCGTGGTGATCATCGGCGGCACCATTATTGGCGCGGGGATGTTTTCTCTGCCAGTGGTCATGTCCGGGGCGTGGTTCTTCTGGTCAATGGCGGCGCTGATCTTCACCTGGTTTTGCATGCTGCATTCCGGGCTGATGATCCTGGAAGCTAACCTCAATTACCGCATTGGTTCCAGCTTTGACACCATCACGAAAGATCTGCTGGGCAAAGGCTGGAACGTTGTGAACGGCATCTCGATTGCTTTCGTTCTCTATATCCTTACCTATGCGTATATCTCGGCGAGTGGTTCGATCCTGCATCACACCTTCTCGGAGATGTCGCTGAACGTTCCGGCGCGTGCGGCGGGTCTTGGTTTTGCGCTGCTGGTGGCGTTCGTGGTGTGGTTAAGCACCAAAGCGGTTAGCCGCATGACGGCGATTGTGCTGGGCGCGAAGGTGATTACTTTTTTCCTGACCTTCGGCAGTCTGCTGGGGCATGTTACGCCTACTACGCTGTTTAACGTGGCGCAGAGCAACGCTTCGTATACGCCGTACCTGCTGATGACGTTACCGTTCTGCCTGGCCTCATTCGGCTATCACGGCAACGTCCCGAGCCTGATGAAGTATTACGGCAAAGATCCGAAGACCATCGTTAAGTGCCTGGTGTACGGCACGTTGCTGGCGCTGGTGCTGTATACCGTATGGTTACTGGGGACGATGGGTAACATCCCGCGTCCGGAATTTATCGGTATTGCGCAGCAGGGCGGTAACATTGATGTGCTGGTACAGGCGCTGAGCGGCGTGCTGAACAGCCGCAGTCTGGATCTGCTGCTGGTGGTGTTCTCCAACTTTGCGGTGGCGAGTTCATTCCTCGGGGTCACGCTCGGTCTGTTTGACTATTTGGCGGATCTGTTTGGCTTTGATGACTCGGCAATGGGACGTTTTAAAACGGCATTGCTGACGTTTGTCCCGCCGATTGTCGGTGGCCTGCTGTGGCCGAACGGTTTCCTGTACGCCATTGGCTATGCAGGGCTTGCCGCGACCATCTGGGCCGCCATTGTTCCGGCGCTGCTGGCCCGTAAATCCCGCGAGCGTTTTGGCAGCCCGAAATTCCGTGTCTGGGGCGGCAAGCCGATGATTGCGCTGATCCTGGTATTCGGTATCGGCAACGCGGTTATCCATATTCTGTCGAGCGTGAATTTGTTGCCTGTGTACCAGTAACCTTTTAGTGCCGGATGGCGGTTGCGCCTAATCCGGCCTATACGATCTCGTAGGCCCGGTAAGCCAAATGCCACCGGGCAAAACAACGATTACCCCACCAACTCTTCTTTCACCTGCATCGCCAGGTCAAACGAATGTAGACGTGCCTGATGATCAAAAATCTGGCCGTTAACCATAATTTCATCGGCCTGGGTTTCACGCAAAATGGCGTCGAGACCGTGTCGCACTTTCGCCTTATCACCAACCAGCGACATGCTCAGAGCCTGTTGTACGCCGTACTGCTCGGAAGCGGACCACAGCTGATGCATATTCTCTACCGGTGGCGGTAGCTGGCCGGTTTCGCCACGACGCAGTTTCACAAACGCCTGCTGCATTGAGGTGAAAAGAAATTCGGCATCGCGGTTGCTGTCGGCGGCAATGATGTTGATGCACACCATCGCATACGGCTTTGCCAGCCGTGCTGAGGGCGTGAACTGGGTGCGATACAGATGCAGCGCCTGATGCAACATATCCGGAGCAAAGTGCGAGGCGAAGGCAAATGGCAGGCCGAGCTGGGCTGCCAGCTGTGCGCTGTACAGGCTGGAGCCTAATAACCAGACCGGGATCTGCTCGCCGTAGCCGGGAACCGGGCGTACATGAGGATTTGGATCGCGGGCGTCGAACCAGTCCACCAGTTCAGCTACGTCGCGCGGGAAGTTATCGATATCACCACTCATATGGCGGCGCAACGCGCGCATGGTCGGTTGGTCGCTACCCGGCGCGCGGCCAAGCCCGAGATCGATTCGTCCCGGATACAGCGTATTCAGGGTACCGAACTGCTCGGCGATCACCAGCGGCGAATGGTTGGGCAGCATAACGCCGCCAGAACCAAGATGTAGCGTGGTGGTATTGGCCGCCAGATAGCCAATCAGCACAGAGGTCGCCGCGCTGGCGATGCCGGTCATATTGTGATGTTCTGCCAGCCAGTAGCGGTGGTAGCCGCGCTTTTCGGCCAGTCGAGCGAGATCAAGCGAGTGTGTGAAGGCCTCTTTTACCGAAGATCCTTCAGGGATCGGCGCCAGATCCAGCACCGAGAACGGAATAGTTTTGTCAGTCATAACGGCTCACTTTGTTACCGGTTAATCTTTTAATACTGCATTAAAGATTAGCGAATGTTGTTAACAAAGTGAGCTATTAATCACGGCTGTAGTTCAAGACCTGCCAGTCGCTTCCAGTAGCCGTTGCAGTCGCTGTGGGCGGCAAGCGGTAATGGGGCAGTGCCATTTTCATTGGCGCGGAAGGCATCGAGCATGGCGAACGTGTCGCTGCCTGAAGGGGACAAACGCACAATATCAACCAGACCCTGCATCGATGTCAGCTCGTTGCCGAGGTTGTAAACATAGCCGCTCATGGTCTGGATGCCGTTGAGGACAAAGACCTGCTGATTCTCCTGCGACAGCACATCGCGCCCATTCGGGTATTTGATGCAGCAGGTTTCACACTCATCTTTTGGACGGTCTTCAGAGCGTGCGGTAAAGCAGCGGGCAGAGTACGCCAGCGGCAGATGCCCGTAGCTCAGTACCTCTACTTCAAACTGATTGCGAATACCCAGCTCTTCACACTGGTTGAGCAGATTGACCAGCCAGTCACGGGACAGTTCTACCGGCATACACCAGCGCACCATGCCCTGCCTGAGCAGCAAACGCAGGGTTACCGCGTTGTAGCAGTTGAGCGCATGCCCGGCGACAAACGGCAGCTTACGCTCGGCGCACATGTTTACCACGCCGAGATCGCTGGCTTCCAGCAGGAAGTCGCCGTTTTCGACATAGCGCTTCAGCTCTCCCAGTTCAGAGGAGGCCTGCACCAGCGCCAGCGTTGACAGCACCACCTGTTTACCGCTGCCAGCGAGCGATTTCGCCATATCGATCCAGTCGCCTACTTTGGTAGCGCGGCGTTTACTGCACACCGCTTCGCCAAGATAGATAACGTCGGCCTGGCTGGTGGCGGCCTGCTGATAAAAATCTTCCAGCGTTTCTTTCGGCCAGTACCACAGCACCGGCCCTAAGGAATATTTCATTTCTTCTCTCACTGCCATTTACGGTGATACGCGCCAAGCGTGGTCTGCGTGCCTTCGGACATTGAACCGAGCGTTTCCATCCACGCGGCCTGTGGGGCGTAGTTTTGCGGGTCGGCCATACAGCGGTCGATCGCCTGGCGCCACACTTTCGCCACCTGGCTGACGTAGGCCGGGCTACGCTGACGCCCTTCGATTTTCACCGAGGCAATATTGGCCGCCAGCAGTTCTGGCAGCAGCTCCAGCGTATTCAGGCTGGTGGGTTCTTCCAGCGCATGATAGCGCTCGCCATCAACCAGATAGCGGCCTTTACACAGCGTCGGATAACCGGCGTTTTCTCCGTCCTGATAACGGTCGATCAGCACTTCATTAAGACGAGATTCCAGCCCTTGTTGGGTCTGCTGCCAGCGAACAAAACGGGCAGGAGAGCAGGCGCCAACCGTATTAGGAGACTCGCCCGTCAGATAGGATGAAAGATAGCAGCGGCCTTCCGCCATAATGCACAGACTGCCAAAGGCGAACACTTCCAGGGGAACTGGCGTGACGCGAGCGAGTTGCTTCACCTGGTGAATAGACAGTACGCGCGGCAGCACCACGCGGGCGACATCAAAGTTGCGATGATAGAAATTAATCGCCTCTTCATTGGTTGCGGATGCCTGAACAGAGACATGACGCTCAATATGCGGGTAGCGCTCTGCGGCATACTCAAGCATGGCGAGGTCGGCGAGGATCAGCGCATCCGCACCCAGTTGCGCCGCCATATCTACGGCACGTTGCCAGCGCGCGTAACCATCCGGATGCGCAAAGGTGTTAATCGCGATGTGCAGCTTACGGCGGTGCTGATGGACAAAACTCACCGCTTCCTGCAATTTTTTCTCGGTAAAATTAAGGCCGGCGAAATGACGGGCGTTGGTATCATCTTTCAGCCCGATGTAGACCGCATCAGCGCCGTTCTCGATGGCCGCCTTAAGCGCCGGGAGGTTTCCGGCAGGGCAGAGCAGCTCCATAATTTATCCTGAACGTTGCGCCGTAAAGGGCGCAGAAATGTTAACGAAGAGGGATTTTAGTTAACCTTGCTGAGACAATTTTTGATTTGAGGCAGTTAAAGTCGTATTGGTGATACCAATAAGAGGTAACAATTTCGTAGCGAATTGTTGATTTATGCCGCTATGTCGTTTATTTGATATGGCAAAATAGCAGGATAATTGAAACAGGGAGTAAAGCTCGTGTTGGATAAACTGCGTTCACGCTTAGTACATTTTGGTCCTTCTCTGATGAGTGTACCGGTTAAACTGACGCCCTTTGCGCTGAAGCGCCAGGTTCTGGAGCAGGTCCTGAGCTGGCAGTTTAGTCAGGCGCTGGCCGATGGGGAGCTGGAGTTTCTCGACGGTCGCTGGCTGAGCATTCATGTGCGTGACATTGGCCTTAAATGGTATACCTCTGTTGAGAACGATAAACTTATCGTCAGCCAGAATGCAGAGGCGGATGTGAGTTTTAGCGCGGATGCCAGCGATCTCCTGATGATCGCGGCGCGTAAGCAGGATCCGGATACGCTGTTCTTCCAGCGTCGCCTGGTGATTGAAGGTGATACAGAATTAGGGCTGTATGTAAAAAATCTGATGGACGCCATCGAACTGGATCAGATGCCTAAAGCGTTGCGCGTCATGCTGATGCAGTTGGCGGATTTTGTTGAGGCGGGAATGAAAACGTCGCCAGAAACCAAACAGACTTCGGTAGGTGAGCCATGCTGATTCGAGTTGAAATTCCCATTGATGCCCCAGGTATTGATGCATTGCTGCGTCGTTCATTTGAGAGCGATGCGGAAGCGAAATTAGTGCACGACCTGCGTGAAGACGGTTTCATAACGCTGGGTCTGGTTGCTACCGATGACGAAGGTCAGGTAGTGGGTTACGTCGCGTTCAGCCCTGTCGATGTCCAGGGCGAAGACCTGCAATGGGTCGGCATGGCGCCGCTCGCGGTGGATGAAAACTACCGTGGACAGGGCCTGGCGCGTCAGCTGGTCTATGAAGGACTCGATTCCCTGAACGAGTTTGGTTACGCCGCGGTGGTTACGCTGGGCGATCCGGCGCTGTACAGCCGCTTTGGTTTTGAGCTGGCTGCCCATCATGACCTGCGTTGCCGCTGGCCGGGCACCGAAAGCGCGTTCCAGGTTCATCGCCTGGCGGACGATGCGCTGGAGGGTGTGACGGGCCTTGTGGAATACCACGACTACTTCAATCGTTTTTAAGCGCCGGGGGTTTGCAGGCTGCTCAGTAGTGCCTCAAGCCCTTCGCCTTCAACAAGGCGCTCTTTCTGCCGCTTTGTAAGCTGTTTGACGCGATATTCTAAGCGCAGGGCCAGCGAACGGTCGCCGACCTGAGCCGCAAATGCCAACGTGAGTTCCCCCTTTCCGCGCAGCGCCTTCGCGCCTTTCCCACTTTGATGCTGCTTATAGCGGCGCTGCACATCGGTGGTTATTCCGGTGTATAAGGCGTTGTCCGCAGTACGGATCAGGTACAGATACCAGGGTGTCATTGTCACCATCGACGTGATAATTTTCAGGCCTACAGTATAAAAGAGAACAGAAATGGAAACACTGACTGCGGTGACCCGCTGGCTGGCAAAGCAGCACGTCGTGACCTGGTGTGTACATCATGACGGTGAATTATGGTGCGCCAATGCGTTTTACCTTTTTGATGCGCAGAAGATGGTGTTCTATGTGCTGACCGAAGAGAAAACGCGCCATGCGCAGATGTCCGGGCCGCGCGCGCCGATTGCCGGCACGATAAATGGTCAGCCCAAAACGGTCGCCCTGATTCGTGGCGTACAGTTTAAAGGGGAAATCCGGCGTCTTGAAGGGCAGGAGAGTGAAGCCGCGCGTAATGCCTACAACCGCCGTTTCCCGGTTGCCAGAATGCTGCCTGCGCCCGTGTGGGAGATTCGACTGGATGAAGTCAAATTCACGGACAACACGCTGGGCTTTGGCAAAAAAATGCACTGGCAACGTGATCTATAGTTAATAGAGTGATTAAAGAGTCAGGGGAAGATTAGCGATGAGTCAGGTGTTAATAACAGGCGCAACGGGGCTGGTAGGCGGAAATTTGCTGCGTATGCTGCTCAATGAGCCCCGGGTCAATGCCATCACGGCACCGACGCGTCGACCGCTGGCTGATACGGCTGGCGTCTATAATCCCTATGATCCGCAGCTAACCGATGCGCTGGCGCAGGTCACCGATCCGGTAGATATTGTCTTTTGTTGTCTGGGAACCACCCGGCGTGAAGCGGGTAGCAAAGAAGCGTTTATCCATGCTGACTATACGCTGGTGGTGGACACGGCCCTGACGGGGCGTCGGTTGGGCGCTCAGCATATGCTGGTGGTCAGTTCGATGGGTGCCAATGCCAATTCACCGTTTTTTTATAACCGGGTGAAAGGGGAAATGGAGCAGGCGCTGATCGCGCAAAATTGGCCGCGGCTGACGATTGTTCGGCCTTCAATGTTACTCGGAGAACGGGATAAACAGCGGGCGAATGAGAGGTTTTTAGCGCCGTTATTTCGGCTGCTGCCGGGGAACTGGAAGTCGATTGAGGCGCGTGATGTAGCCCGGGCTATGCTGGCGGAGGCACTGGCACCTGGACATGAAGGCGTTTCGATCCTGACCTCTTCCGAACTGCGCGAAAGAGCCAAATAAAATGCCGGAGAGGACGCTCTGGCGTCCCCATCCGGCATTTGTAGCAGTCTTACTTAATAAACGTAAAAGCCGTCGTGACGCGTTTCACGCCGCTTACCCGGCTGGCGATGTCTGCCGCAGCCTTCGCTTCACGTTCAGTCACCAGACCCAACAGGAACACTTCCCCGTTTTCGGTGGTGACTTTCACGTTAGAGGATTTCACCTGATCGCTGGTCAGCAACTGGGAACGTACTTTAGTGGTTATCCAGGTATCGTTAGACGCATCGCCCAGGCCGATTGGCTGACCCTGACGGATCTCATTAAAGACCTCAGTGGTACCTTCTACACCCATCGCAATCTGTTTTGCCCGCGCAGACAGTTCGCTATTTGGCGACTGACCGACCAGCAGCACTTTACCCTGATACGCGCTCACGTTGATACGCGCCTCTTTCTTGATCTGGGCATCTTTCGACAACGCGGTATTGACGCGTAATTCCAGGGTTCCGTCATCTACCTGGGTGCCTACACTGCGAGGATCCGTCGCGGCTTTGGTGCCGACAGCAGCAGTTCCGACAACGGCGGCAGCGACACAGCCTTGCAGTAGCAGGGCAGCGATAATCACAGCAAGCGGCGAAAATGCCTTCATGTGTACTCCTTAATCATCCTGGTGAGGGAAAAGCGTGTTATCGATGAGATCGCAAAGGCAGTTGACCGTCAGCATATGCATTTCCTGAACGCGGGCGCTGTGGTGTGAAGGGATACGGATTTCAACATCCTGCGGCCCCAGTAACCCGGCCAGCTCCCCTCCGTCATACCCGGTCAGTGCGACAATTGTCATGTCGCGTGTCACGGCGGCTTCAACGGCTTTTACGATATCGCGGCTATTACCACGCGTAGAGATTGCCAGCAGAACATCACCTGCATGTCCCAGCGCACGGACTTGTTTTGCATAAACTTCGTCGTGCAGGCGATCGTTGGCAATCGCAGTTAAGACCACATTATCAGTATTTAGTGCAATCGCAGGTAAACTTGGGCGCTCTGTTTCAAAACGATTGATCATGCTGGCAGCAAAATGCTGTGCGTTGGCAGCGGACGTCCCATTACCACAACAGAGAATTTTGTTGCCATTGAGCAGGGACTGAACCAGCGTCATGGCTGCACGGGAGATCGCATCCGGAAGTGCTTCAGCCGCAGCTATCTGAGTTTGAATGCTTTCTGTAAAGCAGACTTTAATTCTATCTAACACGCTAATCCTTAAGAACCAGGCTCTGAATCTTCAACTATGAGCGGTCGTTGAACGCGTCCTTAAACCACTCAACATCATTTCCGGTGAAGGCTAACACATCGAACCGGCAATCCACAGTATCAAAACTTCCATTGTGGCGCGCAAGCCACAAGCGGGCAGTCTGTAATAATTTGTGTTGTTTGCTCCGGGTCACACTCGCCGCTGCACCGCCAAACTGGGCTGAGCGCCGATAGCGAACCTCAACAAATACGGTGGTGTTGCCTTCACGCATTATCAGGTCGATTTCGCCGCCACGCTCATGCACGTTGGCGGCGATAAAATGCAGTCCCTTGCTCTGCAGCCAGTCACGCGCGGTGGATTCCCACGCGTCACCGGTCTGTTTACTCGTTAACTGGCGGGGACGACTTGTCCTTGCTGGTATTTGAGCCATGATAACTTCCTGTTAATCACACAATCCTGCGTTGCGGTTAAGGCTCCGGTGTTGCCGTTAATTTCGAAACCCTGCACCTGACGCATCTGCGAGAAGTGGTTGGCAAGCGACCAGGCATCGACGCCCATCGCGTACATACGTGCCAGCGAGTAGTCGTTACGAACCGCGCCCAGCGCCTGCTGCATGAGAGGGGCGTTAGCGCCTGCCAGCATCGGAATTTCGCTGTACTGCAAGCCTTCCATCTCCAGACGGAAATCCGGGCCGGCAGTTCCCTGCGCGCTACGGGAGCTGGCGTACAGCGTGGCACCGCTCTGGCTACCGTTGCGCATGGCGATCATCGGCTTTATAAATGCAATTTCTTCCGGCGTTGCCAGAATATATACGGCATCAACACGACCGCTGCCGCCGGTGATTTGCGCATCGGTAGGTGCTGCCGGGATGGTCAGACCGCCAATCGTCACGCCAGGCTGCGCGGGTACAGAAGAGGCCACCGGGCTACCCGTCAGGGAAATCCCCGAGCCGCCGTTGACGCCCATTTTCAGCTCAGCGGTGGAGCCGAACTTCTGCTGCAGCACCACGCCGCCACCCAGTTTTTGCCACTCCTGTGCAAAGGCGTTGGCAACGCGATCGCCTAACGAACTCCGCGGGATCAACAACAGCGGCGTCTGTTTTCCTTGATCGCGAATGTGGCGTGCTGCGTCGCGCGCTTCATCTTCTGGCGACAGAGCGAAGTAGCAGACGTTCGGCAGGTTTTTCACCGACTCCGGCTGATTAAGCGCCAGGACGTTTAATGGCGTGTTGCTTTTCATCAGCTCTTCAACATTGTTCTTCAACAGTGGGCCAACCACGATGCTGGCGCCATCCTGCTGAACCTGAGTCAGGATCTGATTCAGCGGTTGTGATGACGTGTCGTAGATTTTCAGCTCCGCGGACGGATTCGCTGGTGTGCTGGCGGTTGTTGGCTGCGTAGGCGCTGTTGGTGGTGGAGCTGTAGCTTCTGGCTGTGCTGGCGTCTCGTTGGTCAGATCGCTTACTGACGCCTGAGCCGGGCTGGCAACACCGTCAGTCGTTTGCGGCTGTTCCGTGGTCGTCGCAGCCGCTGTATCCGCAGCAGGCGCGGCAACAGCAGGGGCCGCTACGGGTTGAGTACCCATATTTTTCGCAGCTTCAAAGCCTTGCTGAATAGTACGGCCAAATACAGCGGCCTGACCGTTCAGCGGCAGCAGCAGAGCAATTTTGCTGGTGGAAGCGGGTTTAAAGCTCTGCACGTTAACCAACTGCGTTGGCAACAGTTTTGCCCCCGGGTTTTGTGGATAACGTTTCTGCCAGTCAGCAATACCGGCTTTCATCATGTCTGGATCGTTACGGTTATCGAACCAGACGCGCTGGAGATCTAACCAGCCTTGCAGCACGTTTTCATCCGCATTGATGACCAGCGTCTGCGCTTGCTCCTGGGTCATGGATGACAGCGCCTGCCAGGTGGCATCCATGTTTTTCTGCTTAGCGTTCGCGGCCAGCAGCGGTTCCTGGGCGATCAGGGCGCGCAGTAGCGTCAGCGATGGACGACCCTGGTTGACGTCGATTTGCGCCTGCCAGTATCTCGCCTGCTGGTTTTGATCAAAATCGGCGGGGGTTAGCTTATCCAGCAGGGCCTGTGCGCCAGCGACATCTTTCTGCGCGAGCTTAATTTCGACGGCCAGCAGTGACTGTTCACGACGCTGGGTATCGCTTAGCTTCTGTGGTAGCTGGTTGAACAGCTCGATAGCCTGCTGGCTCTTGCCTTCTTTCAGCAGTGCACGAATGGCGAGTAATTGCCAGTTGGTCTTGCTATCATCTGAGCTTTGCTGCATTTGTTGCAGATAAAAGCCGGAATCAGCCTGCGCAGTGCCCTGCATATGGGCTGCACTCTGGTCTGGCGCCTGGGTGCCACAGCCTGCGAAAATCAGTGCAGCCAGAATGACTGGTAGCGCGCGTGCGGCTTTCAAACGAGAAAATGTTGAGGGTACCATACTGTATCCAGTGATATTTTTTTACTCAATGCTCAATATTAAATCGGCAATACGGACGACACAATGAAACAACACGAATCGGCGGATAATTCTCAAGGCCAACTCTTTATTGTACCTACTCCTATAGGAAATTTGGCTGATATTACCCAACGAGCGCTCGAAGTTTTACAAGCCGTTGATTTGATTGCCGCTGAAGACACTCGTCATACAGGACTCTTGTTACAACACTTCGCGATTAACGCGCGTTTGTTCGCTTTACATGATCACAACGAGCAGCAAAAGGCCGAAACGCTGGTGGCGAAGCTTAAAGAAGGGCAAAACATTGCGCTGGTTTCTGATGCCGGAACGCCGCTGATTAACGATCCTGGTTACCATCTGGTACGGACCTGTCGCGAAGCAGGGATCCGCGTTGTTCCCCTGCCAGGCCCTTGCGCGGCGATTGCTGCCCTGAGCGCTGCAGGTCTGCCTTCAGACCGCTTTTGCTATGAAGGTTTTCTGCCTGCCAAATCGAAAGGGCGTCGTGATGCGATGAAAGCCATTGAGGCTGAACCGCGTACGCTTATTTTTTATGAATCCACCCACCGTTTGCTGGATAGCCTGGAAGACATGGTTGCTGTCTGGGGCGAATCCCGCTACGTGGTGTTGGCGCGTGAGTTGACCAAAACCTGGGAAACCATTCATGGTGCGCCGGTCGGCGAACTGCTGGCGTGGGTCAAGGAAGATGAAAACCGTCGTAAAGGCGAAATGGTGCTGATTGTCGAAGGACACAAAGCGCAAGAAGACGACCTTCCGGCTGATGCGCTGCGTACGTTGGCCTTATTGCAGGCAGAGCTGCCGCTGAAAAAGGCCGCCGCACTGGCCGCTGAGATCCACGGCGTGAAGAAGAATGCGCTGTATAAGTACGCGCTGGAACAGCAGGGGGAGTAAGAAGGCCTGGATTAATCACCGGCTTGTCGGAAGAAATGTCGGAAGAAATGTCGGAAGAAATTGCTGAAAGCGTTGCAGTTAAAAGGCAAACTGCAACGCGTTGCTGCGTCAGGGGGATGTGGCGGTTGCTGTAAATTTTATTTATCAGGATATTGTGAGCCGTCAATCAGGCAACTGACATTGCGGTGCAACCATAAAAATGAAGCAGGAATAGTAGTAGTAACGGAGGCGGCTAGGTATTTTTCTACCGCATCGTGCTTCCCTTCACCTGCTATCAGCAACAAAATCTCTTTTGCATTCAGGATGTCTTTCAATCCCAGCGTAATGCCGTGAGTCACACGACTACCAGCTGTTTTTAACATGTCATGATGGCGCGTTTTCTCCTCAAGTACGCTGATATGGCAAAACGGCTCCAGGAGCTCTGTGGGTTCATTCAATCCCAAATGGCCATTTTTGCCTATTCCGAGCAGACATAAATCGAGGCCGCCTCGGCTGGCAATAATCTCTGTGATGCGCTCGCATTCCTGCTCGTTAACATTTTCAGATTGAAAACCAACCAACTGTTCAGCTCGTAAACCCAGCGGTTGAGCGATGTGTTGTTGCAGGAAAGATTCACACGTTGCAGGAGAGTTCAACGGAATACCGACCCACTCATCCAATTTCACGAAAACCACTCGATTAAAATCGATATTACGTTGGTTAATTTTCTCGACAAAGTAGCGATATGTGAGAAGGGGGGTGCCTCCTGTTGCCAGACAGATGGTTGCATCAGGTTTATTCTGTATCAGCGTAATTAACTGTTCGCTGGCGCGATCGCTCAATACGTCATAATTGTCGCAATACTGAATATATTGCATTTTTCGAGTCCTTTTGAAGTAGGGTGTTGCAGGCTGCTTCACCCTTATTTCGTTTAAAGTATGCCGAGTGCTGAAGAGATAATTGACAGTACAAACGTCACGCCGATTAACAGTACTGGATGTGCTTTTTTCACCCGCAACAGGTAGTACATCAGTAACGTGTAGCCCATCGGTAAAATATTCGGGAATACTTTATCGAAAAAATCCTGCTGTAATGCCACGCTGTGGGTACTGTCGATTGCAAAAGAAGTTACAACGTTAATGTGCACATAGGATGCGATAAGCCCGCCAATAACTGTGATCCCGAGGATCGTTGCTGAGCGGGCGATCATCTGCGAATTTTCTCGTACTTTGTCGATAGCTTTAACACCTACCGAGTAACCGACATGCGTCCAGCCGACGCGCAAGAAAAAGATCATCAAATAAACGGCGAAAAACAAAATTGGTCCCAGTATGTTTCCCTGGCTGGCGAAAGATGAACAGATCCCCGCCATAATAGGCAGTAAGGTGAACCAGAAAATGGCATCGCCGATCCCGGCGATAGGTCCAAATAGCGCCACTTTCAAGCCTTTAATTGTGTCGCGGTTTTCCCCCTTTTCTTCCATTGAGATCAATAATCCCATCAGAAAACCGACCAGATTAGGGTGGGTATTGATAAATTCTAAATGGTCTTTCATCGCCGCGCTTAGACCGGCTTTATCATCCTTATAAATTTTTTTTAGTACCGGGAGCATAGCCCAGGTAAAACCACCTGCCTGCATCCTTTCATAGTTAAAGCTGGCCTGAAGAAATGACGAGCGAAAGCCAAGGCGAGTAATGTCTTTTTTACTGATTTCAGATCCCATTGCTATAGTCCTCTTCTTCATTGTTTTTATTAGTGGCAAGTTGAGCCTGCTGTTTGGCTTTCGCATTGAAAAATTCATATACGGCGAAGCCTGCGCCCAATACGGCGACGGGCAGTAGGTTGTTAACCTGGATGTAGCAGACGAAGAGGAAGCCAGCAATCAGGTAAGGTATGTACTGTGCTTTGAACATCACGCGGAGCAACAAACCAAAACCAACAGCAGGCAAAATGCCCCCCGCCACTTCAAATCCATGTGTTAACCAGGCGGGCATGGCTTTTACCAGTGACTGCATAGCGCCCTGTGCCAGATACGTACACAGGAAGGCGATGATGGCGTATGAAGAAGCAACAATCAGTGTTGTCAGCCAGTTCAGACGCGTAAATGCGCTTGTGTTTGCTTCTCTCGCACAGTTATCGGCTTTTGCCATAAACAGAGAGAATGCTGAGTAAAAGAACAATATTACGTATTGCATTAGAAGGCTGAAGGGCAAACCAAGACCGATGGCTGTTTTGGCATCCACGCCGGTAGACCATGCGATAACAGTGGTCATTAAACCGGCCATTATTGGATTGGGTGGCTGTACGCCTCCTGCGGGGGTTAGGCCAGCAAAAGCCAACTCGGTCAAACCACCTGTTATTAGGCCAATATGAATATCACCCAGAATAGCGCCGGTTAAAGTACATACAATAATCGGTCTGAATAAAAACAAGGCTTCCAGCCAAAAGTCGATTCCAAGAAAGAAAACTAATGCAGCCAGGGATATACCCTGAATAAGGGTTATTTCATGCATATATATCACCTCAAGAAAATAAATCCTTTTATTATGAAAAAGTTGTTTAGCCTTTTAATCAGGAATCTGTTCTTTTTGATCTCCAGGGACATCCTGAATAAAAATATGAACACCCTGTTTTTTTATAAAATGCAGGTCATCAAGATCTTGTTCATTAACGTAAACTTTGCTGCTTATCTGTTTTTTGCCTTCAGAGAAATGCATGTTACCCACATTGACATCGTTCAGTTGAATACCTCCTTCGAGCAATCTTCTTACTGTTTGTGGCGTCCGACAAATAAGAAAGATTTTCTGATGTGGTGCGGCCTTACCGATAACGTTTATGGTTTTATCTATGGAAAAAAAGCGGATGCCAAAACCGTAAGTTTCAGCAGTGATGCTCATTAATTTCTGCTGAATCTCATCTTGAGCAACGTCATCATCAATAACGACCAACAAGTTAGCACCAATTGTGGATGTCCATGTGACGCCAACCTGTCCATGTACTAATCGGTTATCAATGCGGGTTAACAGAATTTTTGGACCACTCATATTTTAATCCTCACCATAAAAAGATTGAATTACATTGATTATTGAAATATATTATTATTGCAGTATCAAGTTTATGAATTTATTCAGCGTAATTTAAATGCTATATATCTCTATTATTCGAATAATGAGTGCTAACAGACATTATGCAGATAGCACTCAAGAATAAAAAAGAAATATAACGATAGTCACGATAATTCGCGGACAGCCATCAATTTGTTTGCTGAGCCGCATACATTAATTTTGCTACGCACCACTTCTTTC
Source organism: Citrobacter sp. Cb023 (assembly GCF_030336805.1). NCBI lineage: Bacteria > Pseudomonadati > Pseudomonadota > Gammaproteobacteria > Enterobacterales > Enterobacteriaceae > Citrobacter > Citrobacter sp. Cb023. Next base: position 129,022 of record NZ_JAOWCV010000040.1, read on the forward strand.
ATCGCATCCATACCGACCCGCATATAATAACGGGGATCATTACCTTGTGGATTTTCCGCAAACCACGCTTTGACTGCATCGGCAAAGGCAATCTTCAGCTCGGTAGCAACGTTAACTTTGCACACACCAAGTTCGATCGTGCGGCGGACGTATTCGTCAGGGACATCGCTTGCGCCATGTAGTACCAGTGGAACGTCGACTACTTCACGAATTTCACCCAGCCGTTGGAAATCGATTTTAGGCGTTTTGGTGTAGAGGCCGTGAGCCGTACCAATGGCGACTGCAAGGCTGTCTACGCCGGTACGCTCAACAAACTGTTTGGCTTCTTGTGGATCGGTGAGGAAGGCGCTTTCGGCATCCACGCTCATGTCATCTTCAACACCGCCGAGGCGACCTAACTCTGCTTCGACGCTGCAATCTTTGGCATGGCAAAAATCTACGACGGATTTCACCAGCTTCACGTTTTCTTCAAACGGGAAATGGCTGCCGTCGATCATTGCGCTGCGTACTCCTGCATTTACTTTGCGGCGAATATCGTCCAGAGACTCATGATGATCGAGATGTAACGCCAGCGGCATGTCGTAGCTGGTGGAATAAGCGCTGCACAGTGCATAGATCTCTTCCAGTGCAATATGCTTAAAGGTACCTGGGGTTCCGGCGAGGATCACGGGCGATCGCATTTCATTGCATACTTCAAGGATCGCCTGGATCGTCTCGGCGTTGTGAATGTTGAAGGCGGGTACGGCGTAGCCTTTTTTTTGTGCATCCAGCAGGAGGTATTTTGTGGAAATAATGCTCATATAACGATCCTTTTAGGCGTTCCAGGGATGAATAACAACGCCCTGTACAACGCGGTTCACAGTGCCGCTGGCAGAAGGCGTATCCGGTGTATTGCCGATGTTAATGGATTGCGTCAAAGCAAAGACCTGGGCGTAGATCAGGAAGCAGAACGCTAATTCCATATCAATGAAAGAGCGTGCTGGCGGCAGCAGAATATGTGGGCCAGCTTCAATCACTTCATGGGTTTGTGCGGCAATTGCGACAACTCGTAGCGCCTGACGATCGCGGCGTAACTCTGCCAATAGATCGAGATCGTACTGACGTGTATAGGGGTGGCTGGAAACAAAAACCACTACCAGCGTTTCGTTATCAACCAGCGACTTTGGACCGTGACGAAAGCCGGTCGGGGAGTCATAAAATGCAGCCAGTTTACCCGCAGTCAGTTCCAGAACTTTCAGTGCCGATTCACGCGCAGCTCCCTGTAATCCACCGCTACCAAGGTAGACGATCCGTTTCCACGGATCATTGCCGAACACACCGTCGCTGAAATCGCCCAGTGAAATCAGGATCGCCTGGCACCGATCGGCTACGTCGCGGAAGGTCTGACTATTGATTTTCTCTGGGGCGAATACTGCCAGGCAACTGGCCATCATGGTGGTAATGCTGCTGGTCATGGCAAAACCACGGTCATGTGTCTCTGCGGGCATTAACAGAGCAAAGGCATTGTCGCTTGCGACTGCGTTTTGATACAGGCAACCAGCTTCGTTACAGGTGATTGGCAGGTGATAACACTCAGATACAAACTGATTAGCCAGTTCTACTGCAGCAACGCTTTCTGGGCTGTTACCTGAGCGAGCGAAAGAAACTAGCAGCAGTGGATGTGCGGGATTCAGATAATCCATCGGATTGGTGACCAGGTCAGTGGTCGGAACGGCAGTGATGTTTTTTCCGGTGTAGCTTGCCAGCCACGGGGCGATGATGTCGCCAATGAATGCTGAGGTCCCGGCCCCGGTTAGTACGATCCGCAGATCGTTTTTGCGCAACAATGGCGCAAGAAAGCTATCAATGGCGGATCGAATATTGTCGATATTGGTGAGAGAACGGATCCAACTGGCAGGTTGTTGACGGATCTCTTCTTCGGTCCAGGTGCCCGTTACCGCAGTAACAGGGGTATAGGTTTCTGGCATAACTTAAGTCCTTAGTCTTGTAAAATCCACATAAGACGCTGGCGAAAATATCGCTATCTTTCGTTTCGTTTCGTTTCACTTGCTCATATAATCTATTAATTAAAATCTATAGAAAAGAAATCGAAAGGTCAATAAGATGAAATGAAATAAAACGAAAATTGTGATCGTGAGAGCGAGGGATGTAATTATCTTATTGATCTATAAAGATAAGAGTTGTTGTAAGGTGGTTGAGTATTTCCTTAAGCGAAAGGAAAAGAAAGGCCTTGCGATCAAGGATCGCAGGCCAACACAAGACAAAATGAAAGGTCAAAGGGGGAGAGCCTGACCCTGAATCCAGATCTGTTGTAAATGCAGCCCGCTATTAAGCGCGATCGCGTCGGCACGTTTACCCACCGCTAACGATCCCAGTTGGCGATCGATTCCCAACAGACGTGCAGGGTGGAGAGAGGCCATATGAATTGCCTCTTCTGCCGTTATCCCGGTGAACTCGATCATATTTCGTACGGCTGCATCAACCGAGAGCGTGCTGCCAGCCAGGCCACCGGACGTGGTACGCACAATTCCGCTGCGCATTTCCACTTGCTCACCGCAGAGCGAATAGCGCCCGTCAGGCATTCCTGCAGCCTGCATGGCATCTGTGATCAGCACCAGTCTCTCTTTCGCGCAACAGCAGCACAGCTTCATGGCCGCCGGGTGGACATGGTGTCCGTCAGCGATAAGCTCCAGCCAGGCGCGAGGGTCGGTTAACCCTGCGCCAACCATACCGGGCTCCCGGTGATGTAAGCCAGTCATACCGTTATAGCAGTGAACCAATCCGTCAGCACCTGCATCAAAGGCCGCGCGGGTTTGTTCCCAGTTGGCTGCGCTGTGGCCCAGCATCACTCGGACGTTGCGCCGCTTCAGATATTCGATAGCCTGCAATGCGCCAGTTTTTTCTGGTGCCAGCGCAACGACGCGCAATGTGTGCTGGGAAACAGTAATCAGTTCAGCCAGTTCACTGAGCTCCAGTTCCCTGAAAAGCTCAGGCGGGTGCGCCCCTTTGTTCTGCGGCGTAAAATATGGGCCTTCAAGATAACTGCCCAGCACCTGTGCGCCAGGCCCGCCGCAATGGTAGCGACGGGCAATACGCTCCAGCGCACTGTGAATATCCGGTAGTGGAGCGGTGACGGTAGTGGGTAGCCAGTTGGCTACCCCTTCACGCGCTTTGTGCATCGCCAGTTTGTCGAGCGTATCCGGTGCCTCATCCATCACATCGACGCCTGCACCACCGTGTACGTGAGTATCAATGTAAGCTGGACAAAGCAGTTCAGCGTCGCGCTCCATAACACCGGACGGGATTGGCTCTATTGCTGCAATGATACCGTCTTTAATATGTAATTGATGATCATCCAGCCATCCCTGTTCGGTTAGTAGACGCCTGGCGCGCAATCGCTTTGTCATATCCCTTCCTCAACGGGGTTTTCCTCGCGACAGCGTCCCAGCTCGTCCACCAGACTGGTTAAACCCCTGTGTCCGCACTCCAACGCCTGCAAACGAAACGCTTCGCTGCTCAGGCCGTCGCGCTCCAGCACCATCTCCAGTAGCAGTTGTAGATTGGTACCGGTGATCACTTCAGTACCTTGCCTTTGCATGGCCAGCGTAGAAGCTACGCGAAATGGCGTCCCGCCCAACAGGTCTGTTAGAAACACGATGTCTTGCTGAGCATCCAGTTCACTCACCGCCTGTTCAAGTTGCGAGGTGAGTAAGGCTGTGGTTGAGGTTTCCGGAAAGTCGATGGCGATGAACTGAGTCTGTTCACCCAAAATCTGTTTCATCGCTTTTTCCATTCCGCTGGCAAACCCGCCATGGCCCGTCAAAATAATACCTAACATCTACAACCCCTTATATTTACAGGAAGTGACAGAACTTACCTACGACGCCAAGCACCACGGTAATGGCGATAAGACGAAGAGGACTCCAGCCACGACGGACCAGCCAGAACATAGTCAATGTGTAGACCAGCGGTAAAAATGCTGGCATCAATTTGTCTATAACGTCTGTTTGCAGTTTCACAACCGCGTCGCCAGCAGTAATTTCCAGCGTAGTGCTCAGGCGAACATAGGTAGCTACCAGCGCGCCGATCACCGTCATCCCAACGATGGATGCAGCATGTCCAACCTTTTTGGTGTTAGCTTTTATTAGCGGGATGGCAGCAACGCCCATTCGATATGCATAGTGTGCTAGCCCAAAGCGCAGACCAAGATGAACCACGTTAAACATAACAATAAAGACAACTGCGCCAAGAATAGAACCTTGCAGCGCCAGACTGGCCCCGATACCACCGCAAATAGGCAATAACGTTAACCAGAACATGGCATCACCAATACCGCCAAGTGGAGCACCTACAGCAATCTTGGTGCTTTGAATACTGTTGACATCCTGCTTGGAGCGTTCCATCGCAAGGATAATCCCGATAACAAACGTGACCAGGAACGGGTGCGTGTTGAAGAAGCCCATATGGCCTTTCATCGAACGCGCTAGATCGCGCTTGTTGGTATGGATCTTTTTCAGTGCAGGTAACAGGCCGTACAACCATCCTGATGCCTGCATACGTTCGTAGTTAAAAGAGGCTTGTAATAACATTGAACGCCAGGCAACACGGTTGATATCTTTTTTCGTCAGCTCAGCACCTATATTCTGGTCTTCGTAGACGTTTTCATTGGTGCCGGACAGCAGCGTTTCTTCGGTTTCGGAAACGTTCGGCAGAGCCGTTTGATTAGATGCCATCTTCGAATTCCTCTTTTTGTGCTGCGGGAGCTGTAGGTTCAGGTGATTTACGCAGAAAATCGATCAGCGCCATTGCCAGTGCTGCTGCTGCGATCGCCAGAACAGGGAGTTTGAGCCAGGCTGCGGCTACAAAACCCAGGATAAAGTAGGGGATATAGACGTTTTTCATCATGATTTTCAGCAGTACGGCGAAGCCGATAGCTGGCATGATGCCGCCTGCCACGCCGAGGCCGTCAATCAGACGAGTCGGCAGAACATCTATAGCGGTTTTGGCATGTTCCGCACCAAAGTAAATCGGCAGGAACGCGCATAAAAAATAGAAGGTCCCCAGCGCCAGCAACGCCAAATAGTTGACCCGCTCAATTCCTGCGGTATCGGCATTTGCTGCCATGCGATCGCACCGAGCCATCACCCCTGACATCACAGAGAACAGGAAGGTAATCCCCATCTGTACCGCTACGGCGAACGGTACCGCCACTCCTACGGCAACTTCGGGTTTTACTCCTGTCGTTATGGCAAACGTGGTTCCCACGATAGTGCCGATAATCACGTTTGGCGGCTGAGCCCCAGCCAGCGGGGCCAGGCCCATCCACACCAGTTCCAGCGTACCACCTGTCAAAATACCGGTATGCAGATCGCCCAGAATCAGGCCGACCAGCGGCCCGAGAACAACCGGGCGGTGCATGTGCGTTAACCCGTTGAACATATCCAGGCCTGCAATAAAGGCGAGAATACCCAACGCAAAAGCCTGCAACAGACTAATTTCCATTGTGAATACCTCAGAGAAGTTTATAGAGGTCCTGGGCGGCTTCTGTTGGAACGCCCTGAACGAAGCACTCCACCCCAGCGGCTTTTAGCCCGTTGAACGCCGTAATATCGGCAGCGTCTACAGAAACCGTTTTGGCGATTTGTTGCTTGCCGTTGGCATAGTGCATATTGCCAACGTTGATACGGTTAACAGGAACACCGCCTTCAACCAGACGGAAGAAATCCGCAGGCGATTTGCAAACCAGCAGAATTTTCTGGCGATCGGCGGCACGGTGAATATTGTCGATCACTTTTTGTAGTGACCAGAAGCGTACGGCGATCCCTTCTGCCAGTACCATTTCCATCAGGTTTTGCTGTACTGGGTCTTCAGCCACTTCATCATTAGCGACCAGCACCAGATTTGCCCCCGCAAATCCGACCCATTGCACACCAACCTGACCGTGAATCAGACGTTCATCAATGCGACTTAATACAATGTTTGGCATGGTATTTTTCTCTTTTTTGTTATTCGTTACGATCTGGCGCACCCAGGCAGGCGCAGTGATATTGCTGCAGTATGTCCTGAATATGGTTAATGATGAGTTCTCGCGGTGTGGCGCTGAGATCTCCCCCGCGCACTTTTACGTACTGCAAGGGTAAATACTGGCTAATTAGCGGCAGTGGAATGGGGTCATCCGCCAGATTACGCACCAGACGTTCGAATGCTTCATCAATCTGGTTGTCCGGCCAGTAGTAACGAACCCGATCGGAGTAGCTATAACCGCGGGCCAAACGGCGCGCGTTTCCATCGCCGTGATAGTGGCTCTGCCAGTATTCTGGTCGATCAAGCATCACGCTTTCCAGCACATGTCGCAGGCCTGAACTGGCTTTTGCTGGCAGCAATTCTTCTTCAATAGCGGCTAACGAAAACAGTGCTTCACGTAGGGCAAAGGTCAGCGCGGGTCCCACTTTCAGAATGGCGAAGTGATCTATCACCAGTTGGCGCAAGGACTGTGGCGTTTGGTAATCGGTAGAATGCGCTTCAAAAACCAGCGTGTCGTAGTCTTCCACCATTTTGCTGAGTGCCACGGCTTTCTGCGGTTGATAATCAATGATGTGTGTGTGGTCGAATTCAACGCCAGGTTGTACCACCAGGGCGATAATACGCGGCCAGATACCTTCCAGCCCGCGCTTTTCAAAGGCGTGATAATGGGCCTGTAACGTTGCACGTGCGGCATCCGGCGTTGTTACCGCCAGTTCGGTTAACGCTTCGTGAGCGCCACCAGGAACCGGAACTTCTGTGCCGATCACATAGACCAGGTCAGACTCACCAAAATGTGCCATACAGGTTTCTTCGGCTACTTTTGCCAGGCGTGCGGCGCGCTCGGCGACGATTTCATCAGTCAGGGGAACCGGGTCGTTAGTACACGACATGCTGCAATCGAGGTGGATCTTTTTAAAGCCTGCGGCGACATAGCTCTTGATCAGATCGTCAGCGTTGGCCATTGCCTCTTCTGCTGGCAGATTTTGCCAACGGTTTGGCCCAAGATGGTCCCCGCCGAAAATCAGCATATCCTGAGAAAAATTAAGCGAGTCGGCTAAACGGCAGACAAAACTGCGAAAATCGGCTGGTGTCATACCCGTATAGCCGCCAAACTGGTCAACCTGATTAGAGGTTGCTTCGATCAACAGCGGTGTATGATTGGCATGGGCGTAGCGTATTGCGGCTTCCAGTACGATTGGATGTGCGGAACAAACGGCATAAATCCCGTTTGCCTTCCCCCATTTATGCTGCTCGACCATTTTAGTTAGATGTTTCACTTTCCTCTCCAGGTCAGATAACTGCGACATCATTCTTTCGTTTTGTTTCATTTAATACTGCATCATGGTGGTATAAAAATAAAACGAAAGATAATGGTTTTCCGATCTGTTTCACAAAAGAAACGCAATGAAAGGTTTCAGCGTAAGTCTGTCTGGCTCTTACCCGTTTACGGGGCTTGCATTCACGTAAAAGAAAGGCGTTAATAGAAAAAACGAAATAAAACGAAAGATTCAACTAAAGGATTTCATATGAGTAACACCGAGTCCTCTGCAGACAAGCGCGTTATCGGCACTAGCGAAAGACGTGAGCAGATCATCCAGCGATTACGGCAGCAGGGAAGCGTTCAGGTTAACGATCTTTCTTTATTTTTTGGCGTCTCCACGGTCACTATTCGTAACGACCTCGCCTTTCTGGAAAAGCAGGGGATTGCGGTACGCGCCTATGGTGGAGCACTGATTTGCGAAAGCAATGCGCTTGTTGTGGAGCCTTCTGTTGAAGATAAGAGCTCACTCAATACGGCGGTAAAACGCAGTATTGCCAGAGCCGCCGCGGAGTTGATCAAACCGGGGCACCGCGTGATTCTCGACTCCGGTACCACGACGTATGAAATTGCCCGCCTGATGCGCCAGCAAACCAACGTCATTGCTATGACTAACGGTATGAATGTCGCCAATGCGTTACTGGAAGCCGAAGGGGTTGAGCTGCTGATGACCGGCGGCCATTTGCGTCGTCAGTCGCAATCATTTTATGGCGATCAGGCAGAGCAATCGCTACAAAATTATCACTTCGACATGCTGTTTCTTGGCGTTGATGCCATCGATTTAGAGCGTGGTGTTAGCACACACAACGAAGATGAAGCGCGTCTCAACCGTCGGATGTGTGAAGTGGCTGAGCGTATCATTGTCGTTACTGACTCGACGAAGTTTAACCGCTCCAGCCTGCATAAGATCATTGATACCCAGCGGATTGATATGATTATTGTTGATGAAGGTATTCCAGAGGATAGTCTGGAAGGTTTACGTAAACATGGGATTGAGGTTGTTCTGGTGAGTATCTGATAAAAAAGTCGGGAAGTTTGCGAACTCCCCGACCTGTAATCGAATTTAGCTTTCAGGAATCAGGTCACTGGCGCCGGGTTAAACACCGCCAGTTGGTTATGCAGTCCCCATTGATCCGAGAAGGTTTTCTTACGCCCGCTGGCGACGTCGAGAATAAACTCGAACAGTTTCAGACCCACGTCTTCAATGGTTTCTTCGCCGGTGGCGATGGTGCCTGCGTTGATGTCCATCAGGTCAAACCAACGGTTGGCCAGCTCGGTACGGGTCGCCATTTTTATCACCGGCACGGCCATCAGGCCGTACGGCGTACCGCGTCCGGTGGTGAACACCTGCACGGTGATCCCGGAAGCGACCTGCTGCGTACCGCAGACAAAATCACTGGCGGGTGTAGCCGCGTAAATCAGGCCGCGTTTGGTTGGGCGTTGGCCCGGCGACAAGACTTCGACAATCGCGCTCTTGCCAGACTTGGCAATAGAACCCAGCGCTTTTTCCACCACGTTTGCCAGACCGCCTTTCTTGTTGCCTGGAGAAGGGTTGGCGCTGCGATCCGTTTTGCCCATATCAAGGTAGTTATCGTACCAGGCCATCTCTTCAAGCAGGCGTTTACCTACTTCTTCGTTAATCGCACGTGGGGTCAGAAGATGGATGGCATCGCGCACTTCGGTAACCTCAGAGAACATTACGGTGGCGCCGCAGCGTACTAACAGGTCGGAGGCATAACCGACCGCCGGGTTGGCCGTCACGCCTGAAAACGCATCGCTGCCGCCGCACTGCATGCCGACCACCAGTTCTGACGCCGGGCAGGTTTCACGCTGGCGTTGATTGAGTTTTGCCAGATGGTGTTCGGCCACCTGCAAAATATCGGCAACCATCGATTGAAAGCCAACGTGTTTTTCATCCTGCAGGCTGACGATGCTCGCGCTTTCGACCGGAATACTTTTCACGTCGTGCGTGCCTTCCAGCAGGCGCTCTGGCTGCAGTTTTTCGCAGCCGAGGCCAATGACCATCACTTCACCGCCAAAGTTCGGGTTTAGCGCAATATTGTGAATGGTACGAATCGGCACGATGGCGGCTGGGGCATTAATCGCCACGCCGCAGCCGTACAGATGATTGAGTCCGACCACGCCGTCAACGTTCGGGTATTTGGGCAGCAGATCGCGCTCAATGATTTTCACCACATAATCCACCACGCCCGCCACGCAGTGCACGCTGGTGGAAATACCGAGCAGATTCTTGGTGCCGACACTACCGTCCGCATTGCGATAACCTTCGAAGGTGTAACCTTCAAGAGGCGGCAGCGGCTCTGGCACTTTGGTTGCCAGCGGCAGCGTCTCCAGCGGCGGGGCCTTGGGTAGCTCAACCATTGATTCATCAATCCAACTGCCGCGTGGGATATCGCGAACGGCATAGCCTATCACTTCGCCATAACGCACGATTTCGCCGCGAACAGGAATATCCAAGAGCGCCACTTTATGTCCCTGGGGAATATGTTCAATGAGTTCCAGTCCGTCTGGAAAACGCGTCCCAGCTTTCAGACCATTGTCATTGACAATTATCGCCACATTATCTGTTTCGTGAACTTTAATATAAAACGCCGTTGGCGATTCTTGTCTGATTTCGATGTCGGCCATTGTCCAGTATTCTCCAACAAGGTGGTGATAATAGTGTGGATATTTATATTTTGAATCTAATTATAAGTAATAAAGATTCGGTATCGTGAAATAAGAATGTCAGGAGTTTATCGCCAAGAATGTGATGATGATCACTTAAACTCAGCAAGGCCGCCCCACCAGGGGTAGCAATACGTAAATGTGTGCATTAGCGCCCATGTATGTGTGCATATGCCCAAAACATTATTTTAATGATGCATGTTTAATGAGCGCTTGCACAATGATTAACGTTGCGCTGCTGATTATACTAAATCACGGTTTCATAGCGTCTGATAAATTATTATGCGTTCTTATTATCAGTAATTTATCACCAGGAATATCTACCCAATAATAATAAAAATTTAATGTACCCGAGGTAATTAGAATGATTCTGGATACAGTTGTCGAGAAAAAGAAAGGCACGCACACCCGTTACTTAATATTGCTGATAATATTTATCGTTACAGCCGTTAACTATGCGGACCGTGCAACGCTGTCAATTGCCGGCACGGAAGTGGCGAAAGAGTTACAGCTCAGTGCCATCTCAATGGGGTACATTTTCTCCGCTTTCGGCTGGGCTTACCTGTTAATGCAAATCCCCGGCGGCTGGCTGCTGGATAAGTTCGGTTCAAAGAAAGTCTATACCTACAGCCTGTTCTTCTGGTCGCTGTTTACCTTCCTGCAGGGCTTTGTCGACATGTTCCCGCTGGCCTGGGCGGGTATTTCAATGTTCATCATGCGCTTTATGCTGGGCTTCTCGGAAGCGCCGTCCTTCCCGGCGAATGCCCGTATCGTGGCGGCCTGGTTCCCGACGAAAGAGCGCGGTACGGCGTCCGCAATTTTTAACTCCGCACAGTATTTCTCTCTGGCGCTGTTTTCGCCGCTGCTGGGCTGGCTGACCTTCGCCTGGGGCTGGGAACACGTCTTTACCGTGATGGGCGTGATTGGTTTTGTGCTCACCGGACTGTGGGTAAAGTTTATTCATAACCCAACCGATCACCCGCGTATGTCGCAAGAAGAGCTGAAGTTTATCTCTGAAAACGGCGCGGTCGTGGATATGGACCATAAAAAGCCGGGTGATGTGAAGTCAGGCGGTCCTAAATTGCATTATATCAAGCAGTTGCTCACTAACCGTATGATGCTCGGCGTGTTCTTCGGACAGTATTTTATCAACACAATTACCTGGTTTTTCCTCACCTGGTTCCCGATTTACCTGGTACAGGAAAAAGGCATGTCGATCCTGAAAGTGGGCCTGGTGGCTTCGATTCCTGCGCTGTGCGGATTTGCCGGTGGCGTACTCGGCGGCGTGTTCTCTGATTATCTGATTAAACGTGGCTTCAGCATCACTCTGGCACGTAAGCTGCCGATTGTGCTCGGAATGCTGCTCGCCTCGACCATTATTCTGTGTAACTACACCGATAACACCACCCTGGTGGTGGCACTGATGGCGCTGGCGTTCTTCGGTAAAGGCTTCGGAGCGCTGGGGTGGCCGGTGATTTCCGATACTGCGCCGAAAGAGATTGTCGGTCTGTGCGGTGGGGTATTTAACGTATTTGGCAATGTGGCTTCCATCGTCACCCCGCTGGTGATTGGGTATCTGGTGAGCGAGCTGCACTCATTTAATGCTGCGCTGATGTTTGTAGGGTGCTCGGCGCTGATGGCAATGGTTTGCTACCTGTTTATTGTCGGTGACATTAAACGTATGGAATTGCAGAAATAAACAAAGGTGTAAGCGATGAATAACACGATTTTTCCGAATAAGTTTAAAGCGGCTCTCGCGGCGCAACAGATTCAGATTGGCTGCTGGTCTGCATTAGCCAGCCCAATCAGTACCGAAGTTTTAGGCCTGGCGGGTTTTGACTGGCTGGTGCTGGACGGCGAACACGCGCCGAACGACATATCGACGTTTATCCCGCAATTGATGGCGCTGAAAGGCAGCGCCAGCGCGCCGGTAGTGCGCGTACCGACCAACGAGCCGGTAATTATCAAACGCCTGCTGGATATCGGATTTTACAACTTCCTGATCCCGTTCGTGGAGACGGAAGAAGAGGCGGTGAACGCCGTGGCGTCGACCCGCTATCCGCCGGAAGGTATTCGCGGCGTGTCCGTATCCCATCGCGCCAATATGTTTGGCACCGTACCGGACTATTTTGCGCAGTCGAATAAGAACATCACCATCATCGTGCAGATCGAAAGTCAACAGGGCGTTGATAACGTTGACGCAATCGCGGCGACAGAAGGCGTCGACGGGGTCTTCGTCGGCCCAAGCGATCTGGCTGCGGCGTTAGGCCACCTCGGCAATGCGTCACATCCTGATGTGCAGAAAGCTATCCAGCACATTTTTGCCCGCGCGAAAGCACACGGCAAACCAAGCGGCATTCTGGCCCCGGTAGAGGCGGATGCGCGTCGTTATCTGGAGTGGGGCGCGACGTTTGTTGCCGTTGGCAGCGATCTTGGCGTGTTCCGTTCAGCCACGCAAAAATTGGCTGATTCTTTTAAGAAATAACCACCCTCGACAGTAGAGAGAGATAAAGACATGACAATGAAAGTTGGTTTTATTGGCCTCGGTATTATGGGTAAACCAATGAGTAAAAACCTCCTCAAGGCAGGTTACTCGCTGGTGGTTGCTGACCGTAACCCGGAATCCATTGCGGAAGTAATTGCCGCAGGCGCAGAAACCGCCGCTACGGCGAAAGATATTGCCGAGCAGTGCGATGTGATCATCACCATGCTGCCGAATTCTCCGCATGTGAAAGAAGTGGCGCTGGGAGAGGGCGGCATTATTGAAGGGGCGAAACCGGGGACAGTGCTGATCGACATGAGCTCCATCGCGCCGTTAGCCAGCCGTGAAATCAGCGACGCGCTGAAAGCGAAAGGCGTGGATATGCTGGACGCGCCGGTAAGCGGTGGCGAACCGAAAGCCATCGACGGTACTTTGTCGGTGATGGTTGGCGGTGATAAAGCGATTTTTGACAAATATTACGATCTGATGAAGGCGATGGCAGGTTCCGTGGTACATACCGGTGATATCGGCGCAGGTAACGTCACCAAGCTGGCGAATCAGGTGATTGTGGCGCTGAACATTGCGGCGATGTCGGAAGCGCTGACGCTGGCGACCAAAGCGGGCGTAAACCCGGATCTGGTGTATCAGGCGATCCGTGGTGGGCTGGCGGGAAGCACCGTACTGGATGCGAAAGCGCCGATGGTTATGGACAGAAACTTTAAGCCGGGTTTCCGTATCGACCTGCATATTAAAGATCTGGCGAACGCGCTGGATACCTCTCATGGCGTTGGCGCTCAGTTACCGCTGACTGCTGCAGTCATGGAGATGATGCAGGCGCTACGCGCTGATGGGCTGGGCACCGCCGATCATAGCGCACTCGCATGCTACTACGAAAAACTGGCGAAAGTGGAAGTCACTCGCTAACAAGAAGGGCGCGGATGCGCGCCCTGTATTTCTTGCCTTGCGCGGCACTGTCAGGCTACATAACTATGAAAATCGTAATTGCCCCAGACTCTTATAAAGAAAGCCTTTCTGCCACCGAGGTAGCTCAGGCAATAGAAAAAGGATTTCGGGAAATTTTCCCCGATGCGCAATATGTTTCTGTCCCGGTTGCCGATGGCGGTGAAGGAACGGTCGAAGCCATGATTGCCGCTACGCAGGGGAGTGAACATTCAGCGTGGGTGACAGGGCCGCTGGGCGAAAAAGTGAATGCCTGCTGGGGCATGTCTGGAGATGGTAAAACCGCGTTTATCGAAATGGCGGCAGCCAGCGGTCTGGCGTTAGTTCCTCCTGAAAAGCGTAACCCGTTAGTCACCACGTCGCGTGGCACCGGGGAGTTGATTTTGCAGGCGCTGGATAGCGGTGCGCAGAGCATCATTATTGGTATTGGCGGCAGTGCGACCAACGATGGCGGCGCGGGTATGGTGCAGGCTCTGGGGGCGAAACTCTGCGACGCCAACGGGACAGAGATTGGCAACGGTGGTGGAAGCCTGGAGAGTTTGAACACCATCGATATAACGGGCCTGGATCCGCGCTTAAAAACCTGCTCAATTCGCGTGGCCTGCGATGTGACCAATCCACTTACCGGCGATACTGGCGCTTCGCGCATTTTTGGCCCGCAGAAAGGGGCGACGGAAGAACGCATTATCGAACTGGACCGCAATCTGTCTCACTATGCCGACATCATTAAAAAATCGCTGCGGGTTGATGTGAAAAACGTTCCTGGCTCAGGTGCGGCAGGCGGAATGGGCGCCGCGTTAATGGCTTTTTTAGGTGCGGAGCTGCGCAGTGGTATTGAGATTGTGACCCAGGCGCTCAATCTGGAAGAGCATATTCATGACTGTACGCTGGTGGTGACCGGAGAAGGGCGGATTGACAGCCAGAGCATTCACGGCAAAGTGCCGGTGGGTGTGGCGAATGTCGCGAAGAAGTACCACAAGCCGGTAATTGGTATTGGCGGCAGCCTGACGCGCGATGTGGAGGTGGTGCATCAATATGGTATCGATGCGGTGTTTAGCGTATTAACCACCATCAGCACGCTGGAAGAGGCCTTTCGTGGGGCATTTGATAATATTTATCGCGCTTCAAGAAACATCGCCGCCACGTTGGCGATAGGAATGCGCAGTGCGGGGTGACAATGCCCCGCAAACCCTCTATACTGCGCGCCGAAGCTGACCAGACAGTCGCCGCTTCGTCGTCGTCCTCTTCGGGGGAGACGGGCGGAGGGGAGGAAAGTCCGGGCTCCATAGGGCAGGGTGCCAGGTAACGCCTGGGGGGGAAACCCACGACCAGTGCAACAGAGAGCAAACCGCCGATGGCCCACGCAAGTGGGATCAGGTAAGGGTGAAAGGGTGCGGTAAGAGCGCACCGCGCGGCTGGTAACAGTCCGTGGCACGGTAAACTCCACCCGGAGCAAGGCCAAATAGGGGTTCACAAGGTACGGCCCGTACTGAACCCGGGTAGGCTGCTTGAGCCAGTGAGCGATTGCTGGCCTAGATGAATGACTGTCCACGACAGAACCCGGCTTATCGGTCAGCTTCACCTCCTTATAAAACCCCGCTTCGGCGGGGTTTTTGCTTTGTAGGCAGACTGTCCACGACGCTATACTCAAAAGAACGCGGCTTATCGGTCAGCTTCACCTCTTTATAAAAAACCCGCTTCGGCGAGGTTTTTTGCTTTATAGGCAGACTGTCCACGACGCTATGCTCAAAAGAACTCGGCTTATCGGTCAACTTCACTCTTTATAAAAACCCCGCTTCGGCGAGGTTTTTTGCTTTATAGACTGGATAAGACGTTTACACTGCCATCCGGCAGACGTTTTTCCTGTCGTGTTGTAGTTGGTTCACCACGAATCAGGCCTTTATTTCCCATTCATCTCATCGTTATTTGACCTTTATTTACGCGCTGAACTTCTTTTATCTGAGGGAATGTCTTGCGGGATATTTCATTTTTTGTGATGACTAGCACAAAACGCTGCGCGATACGTTTTTATCGAGAATAATCGAACGCAATCGATCGCCATCACAAAATTACTGGCTGATAAATTGTACAAAACTACTGTTAATGCAATGTTGCATGTGATGATTATTTGTATGTTTTGGTTTAAATATTAATAAATGCAATGTTTCTTTACAAACAAATAAGGCTAAAAAACGTGATGCGTAACGTTATTTGACCACTATAAACGATAAAATATAATTATATTTGATAAGTTGCTTATTAAATTTAAGCGCTGTTTTGCCTGGTAATTACTCTGTAATTGATTGAAATATAGCCTTTCGTGGTTTTAAGAAATAGCAGGAGAAATGGTGTTGTTATAGCCATAAAAAATCGTTATCCCCCCATCTTTTTTTGATTAAAGTCAGGATAAAGTGAGATCGATATTTCATATCTATATGATTATTAAGTGATTTCAATTTAAATAATAGTCTTACAAAATGTAAGTCAAGGGGATTTGTGAGTGGTAGCACATATCCTCGTTCGCTTAATTTGGTACACTTCCTGCCGTCAACAAAGTAATTAGCGCAGGTCGATATGAATACTATTACACTCCCTAAAACACAGCACTTAGTGGTCTTTCAGGAAGTCATTAGAAGTGGTTCTATCGGCTCAGCTGCAAAAGAATTAGGTTTAACTCAACCGGCTGTCAGCAAAATCATTAATGATGTAGAAGCTTATTTCGGTATTGAGTTAGTCGTACGCAAAAATACTGGTGTGACTTTAACTCAGGCAGGTCAGGTTATGCTCTCATGGTCTGAATCTATTACCCGTGAAATGAAGAACATGGTTGATGAGATGAACAGCATGACGAGCAATGCGGTCGTTGATGTGTCGTTTGGCTTTCCTTCACTGATTGCCTTCACCATCATGTCCGGCATGATTAAAAAATTCAAAGAAGTGTTCCCGAAAGCGCAGGTTTCCATGTATGAAGCTCAGCTCTCCTCGTTCTTACCTGCGATTCGTGACGGGCGTCTGGACTTCGCGATCGGTACGCTGAGTGATGAGATGAAACTGCACGATCTGCATGTTGAACCGCTCTTTGAGTCAGACTTCATCCTGGTTGCCAGCAAGTCCCGAACATGCACCGGCATCACCTCGCTGAGCGCGTTGAAAAACGAACAGTGGGTGTTGCCACAAACGAATATGGGGTACTACAGTGAACTTCTAACCACGTTACAAAATAATGGCATCAGCAGTGAAAACATCGTTAAAACAGACTCCGTCGTTACGATTTATAATCTTGTTCTCAATGCTGATTTCTTAACAGTAATTCCCTGCGATATGACCACACCATTTGGCTCAAACCAGTTTATTACTATCCCGGTAGAAGAAACCTTACCCGTCGCGCGTTATGCCGCCGTATGGTCGAAAAATTATCGAATTAAAAAAGCAGCATCTATTTTGGTGGAATTAGCCAAAGAGTATTCATCATATAATTGTCGGAGACGAAGGCAATTAATTGAAATTGATTAAAGATTGAATTTGTTTTAACACGAAATCAACGCCATCTGTCTATATCTGACAATGGTCACGGCTATCTATTTACTTTAATACCCTAGTAAGAGGTTCTAATGCACATTACATACGATCTCCCAGTTGCAATTGAAGATATCCTCGAAGCGAAAAAAAGACTGGCGGGGAAAATTTATAAAACGGGAATGCCTCGCTCTAACTATTTTAGTGAACGTTGCAAAGGGGAAATTTTCCTCAAGTTTGAAAATATGCAGCGTACCGGTTCATTTAAAATCCGTGGTGCGTTTAACAAGCTCAGTTCATTAACCGAAGCTGAAAGATGTAAGGGCGTGGTGGCTTGCTCTGCAGGTAACCATGCGCAAGGGGTTTCTCTCTCCTGCGCCATGCTCGGAATCGACGGCAAAGTGGTCATGCCGAAAGGCGCGCCGAAGTCTAAAGTTGCTGCAACCTGCGATTATTCCGCAGAGGTTGTGCTGCACGGCGACAACTTCAACGACACCATCGCTAAGGTTAGCGAGATTGTGGAAACTGAAGGCCGTATCTTTATTCCGCCATATGATGACCCGAAAGTGATTGCTGGTCAGGGCACTATTGGTCTGGAAATTCTGGAAGATCTGTACGATGTCGATAACGTGATTGTGCCAATTGGCGGTGGCGGACTGATTGCTGGTATTGCGGTGGCAATTAAATCTATTAACCCGACTATTAAAATTATTGGCGTACAGTCTGAAAATGTTCACGGCATGGCGGCTTCTTTCCACGCTGGAGAAATAACCACGCACCGAACGACCGGCACCCTGGCGGATGGTTGTGACGTTTCCCGCCCGGGTACTTTAACGTATGAAATTGTTCGTGAGTTGGTGGATGACATTGTCCTGGTCAGCGAAGATGAAATTCGCAACAGCATGGTGGCATTAATTCAGCGAAATAAAGTTGTGACTGAAGGTGCCGGCGCGCTGGCTTGCGCAGCATTATTAAGCGGGAAATTAGATAGCTATATCCAGAACAGAAAAACAGTCAGCATTATTTCTGGCGGTAATATCGACCTTTCTCGTGTATCTCAAATTACTGGTTTAGTTGACGCTTAATATACTTCGTTGAGGATAGGATATGAGTACTACTGATAGCATTGTATCCAGCCAGACAAAACAGTCGTCCTGGCGCAAATCGGACACCACCTGGACACTGGGTTTATTTGGTACAGCCATCGGCGCCGGGGTGCTGTTCTTCCCTATCCGCGCAGGTTTTGGCGGACTGATCCCCATTCTGATAATGCTGGTGTTAGCATACCCCATCGCCTTCTATTGCCACCGTGCGCTGGCACGCCTGTGTCTTTCCGGTTCTAACCCTTCCGGTAACATCACAGAAACGGTTGAAGAGCACTTTGGTAAAACGGGCGGCGTGGTTATCACGTTCCTCTACTTCTTTGCGATTTGTCCGCTGCTGTGGATTTATGGCGTCACCATTACCAACACCTTTATGACCTTTTGGGAAAACCAGTTGCAGATGCCAGCGTTAAACCGTGGCTTCGTGGCACTGTTCCTGCTGCTGCTGATGGCATTCGTCATCTGGTTTGGTAAGGATCTGATGGTTAAAGTGATGAGCTACCTGGTATGGCCGTTTATTGCCAGCCTGGTGCTGATCTCTCTGTCTCTGATTCCTTACTGGAACTCTGCGGTTATCGATCAGGTTGATCTCAGCAATATCGCTCTGACTGGCCATGACGGCATCCTGGTTACCGTGTGGCTGGGTATTTCCATCATGGTGTTCTCTTTCAACTTCTCACCTATCGTTTCTTCCTTCGTGGTCTCTAAACGTGAAGAGTATGAGAAAGATTACGGTCGCGAATTTACTGAGCAGAAATGTTCAAAAATCATCTCTCGCGCCAGTATGCTGATGGTTGCCGTGGTGATGTTCTTTGCCTTTAGCTGCCTGTTCACGCTCTCTCCGGCAAACATGGCGGATGCGAAAGCGCAGAACATTCCAGTACTGTCTTACCTGGCGAACCACTTCGCTTCACTGTCCGGTTCGAAGTCCACCTTCGCGACCGTTCTGGAGTACGGCGCTTCAATCATCGCACTGGTTGCTATCTTCAAATCTTTCTTCGGCCACTACCTGGGCACGCTGGAAGGTCTGAACGGTCTGGTACTGAAGTTTGGTTACAAAGGCGATAAAACTAAGGTTTCCGCTGGCAAACTTAATACCATCAGCATGATCTTCATCATGGGCTCCACCTGGGTTGTGGCTTACGCCAACCCGAACATCCTGGACCTGATTGAAGCAATGGGCGCGCCGATTATTGCCTCTCTGCTCTGCCTGCTGCCGATGTATGCCATCCGTAAAGCGCCGTCACTGGCGAAATACCGTGGCCGTCTGGATAACGTGTTTGTTACCGTGATTGGTCTGCTGACTATCCTGAACATTGTCTACAAACTGTTTTAATCCTTAAGCTCAGGATGAGCGGAGTAGTGAAATGAATGAGTTTCCGGTAGTACTGGTTATTAACTGTGGTTCGTCTTCCATTAAATTCTCAGTGCTGGATGCAGCGAACTGTGAAGTTTTAATGGCGGGAATCGCGGACGGTATTAACTCTGAAAATGCGTTCATAGCAATTAATGGAGGAGAGCCAGCTAAGCTGGCTCACCACAGCTACGAAGACGCATTAAAAGCAATCGCCGTTGAACTGGAAAAACGTAATTTAATGGACAGCGTGGCCTTAATTGGCCACCGCATTGCCCACGGTGGAAATATCTTTACCGAATCAGCAATTATTACTGACGACGTTATCGATAATATTCGCCGGGTATCGCCTTTAGCACCGTTACATAATTATGCGAACCTCAGTGGGATTGAATCCGCACAGCACCTTTTCCCAGGCGTGCAGCAGGTTGCGGTATTTGATACCAGCTTCCACCAGACGATGGCCCCTGAGGCCTATCTTTACGGTCTACCGTGGAAATATTTTGAGGAGTTAGGCGTTCGTCGTTATGGCTTCCACGGCACGTCGCACCGCTATGTATCTCAGCGAGCGCATGAGCTTCTTGAGCTGCAGAGTGATGACTCCGGTCTGGTTGTGGCTCACCTGGGGAACGGCGCGTCAATCTGCGCGGTGCGTAACGGGCAGAGCGTTGATACCTCAATGGGCATGACGCCGTTGGAAGGACTGATGATGGGCACACGCAGCGGTGACGTCGATTTCGGCGCCATGGCGTGGATTGCCAGCGAAACCAACCAGACGCTGAGCGACCTTGAGCGCGTTGTGAATAAAGAGTCCGGTTTACTGGGTATTTCCGGTTTGTCCTCTGACTTACGTACGTTAGAAAAAGCCTGGCACGAGGGACATGAGCGTGCGCAGTTGGCGATTAAAACGTTTGTGCATCGTATCGCGCGCCATATCGCCGGACATGCCGCTTCGCTGCATCGTCTTGATGGGATTATTTTCACCGGTGGAATAGGTGAGAACTCGGTATTAATTCGTCGTCTGGTTATTGAACATCTCGCCGTTTTAGGGGTGAATATCGACAGCGAGATGAATAGCCTGCCAAATTCCCATGGCGAAAGAATTATCTCTAATAAAGATGCTCGTGTTATTTGTGCGGTTATTCCCACAAATGAAGAGAAAATGATTGCGCGTGATGCCATTGCGTTAGGCAAAATTAATATACCAGTAGAATTTGCATAATTAATTTTCAGCAGAGAGATTATTTTTCATGAAGGTAAATATCGATACCAGCGATATGCTGTATGCCGAAGCCTGGAATGGCTTTAAAGGTACGGACTGGAAAGAAGAAATTAATGTCCGTGATTTTATTCAGCACAACTATACGCCTTATGAAGGGGATGAATCTTTCCTCGCCGAAGCAACGCCAGCGACCACTGCATTGTGGGAAAAAGTCATGGCGGGCATCCGTATTGAAAACTCGACGCACGCGCCGGTTGATTTCGATACCAATATTGCCACCACGATAACCGCACATGATGCGGGTTATATTGAACAAGAACTGGAAAAAATCGTTGGTCTGCAAACGGATAAGCCGCTCAAGCGCGCTCTGCATCCGTTTGGCGGCATCAACATGATCAAAAGCTCTTTTGATGCTTATGGTCGTGAGATGGATGCTGATTTTGAATACCAGTTTACTGAACTGCGTAAAACCCATAACCAGGGCGTATTCGACGCCTACTCTCCGGATATGCTGCGCTGCCGTAAATCCGGCGTGCTGACCGGTCTGCCGGACGGCTATGGCCGTGGTCGTATCATCGGCGACTATCGCCGCGTCGCGTTGTACGGTATCCGCTACCTGGTACGCGAGCGTGAACTGCAGTTTGCCGATCTCCAGTCGAACCTGGAGTGGGGCCAGAATCTTGAAGCCACGATTCGCCTGCGCGAAGAGCTGTCTGAGCACCGTCGCGCCCTGCTGCAGATGCAGGAAATGGCAGCGAAGTACGGCTGCGATATCTCCCGCCCGGCGCGTAATGCGCAGGAAGCGGTGCAGTGGGTTTACTTTGCTTACCTGGCTGCGGTGAAATCTCAGAACGGCGGCGCAATGTCGTTGGGCCGAACCGCATCGTTCCTCGACATCTACATTGAGCGCGATTTCAAAGCGGGAATTTTAAACGAGCAGCAGGCGCAGGAGCTGATCGACCACTTCATTATGAAGATCCGTATGGTGCGCTTCCTGCGCACGCCGGAATTCGACACCCTGTTCTCAGGCGACCCTATCTGGGCGACTGAAGTTATCGGCGGCATGGGGCTGGATGGCCGCACGCTGGTGACGAAAAACTCGTTCCGCTACCTGCATACGCTGCACACCATGGGACCGGCGCCTGAGCCGAACCTGACGGTGCTGTGGTCTGAAGCACTGCCGATTGCCTTCAAAAAGTACGCCGCCCAGGTGTCTATCATCACCTCGTCTTTGCAGTATGAAAACGACGATTTGATGCGTGCCGACTTTGACAGCGATGACTATGCCATTGCCTGCTGCGTAAGCCCGATGGTTATCGGCAAACAAATGCAGTTCTTCGGTGCGCGTGCCAACCTCGCCAAAACGTTGCTGTACGCAATCAACGGCGGCGTGGATGAGAAGCTGAAAATTCAGGTTGGGCCGAAAACGGCACCGCTGATGGATGACGTGCTGGATTACGATACGGTGATGGAGAGCCTGGACCACTTTATGGACTGGCTGGCTGTGCAGTACATCAGCGCGCTGAACATCATCCACTATATGCACGACAAGTACAGCTATGAAGCTTCGTTGATGGCGCTGCACGATCGTGATGTCTATCGCACGATGGCTTGTGGTATGGCGGGTCTGTCCGTGGCGGCGGATTCTCTGTCGGCTATCAAATACGCCCGCGTGAAACCGATTCGTGATGAAAACGGTCTGGCTGTCGATTTCGAAATCGAAGGCGACTATCCGCAATACGGCAACAACGACGAGCGAGTAGACAGCATTGCCTGCGACCTGGTCGAACGCTTCATGAAGAAAATTAAAGTGTTGCCAACCTACCGTAACGCGGTGCCGACGCAGTCCATCCTGACCATCACCTCCAACGTGGTGTACGGACAGAAAACCGGTAACACACCGGACGGACGTCGCGCAGGTACGCCGTTTGCGCCGGGGGCTAACCCGATGCACGGCCGCGATCGTAAAGGCGCGGTTGCGTCGTTAACCTCAGTGGCCAAACTGCCGTTTACCTATGCCAAAGACGGTATCTCGTACACCTTCTCCATTGTGCCGGCTGCACTGGGCAAAGAAGATGGGGTGCGTAAAACCAACCTGGTTGGTCTGCTGGATGGTTACTTCCACCACGAAGCGCATGTGGAAGGTGGGCAGCATCTGAACGTTAACGTTATGAACCGTGAAATGTTGATGGATGCCGTTGAGCACCCGGAAAACTATCCGAACCTGACGATCCGCGTGTCTGGCTATGCGGTGCGCTTCAACGCGTTGACCCGTGAACAGCAGCAGGATGTTATTTCACGTACTTTCACCCAGGCGCTCTGACGCCGGAGGGATTATGAGAAAAGTTATTGCAACCGAATGTGCGCCAGGGGCGATTGGGCCTTACGTACAGGGCGTGGATCTGGGCAGCATGGTGTTGACGTCAGGTCAAATCCCGGTGTGTCCACAGACCGGTGAAGTGGCAGAAAACGTGGCCGATCAGGCACGTCAAAGCCTGGAAAACGTGAAAGCGATCGTCGAGTCCGCAGGTTTGAAAGTGAGCGATATCGTGAAGACTACCGTTTTCGTATCCGACCTGAACGACTTCGCCACCATTAACCAGGTGTACCAGCAGTTCTTTGATGAGCATCAGGCTATCTACCCCACGCGCAGTTGCGTACAGGTCGCCCGCTTACCAAAGGATGTGAAGCTGGAGATTGAAGCCATCGCCGTACGTGGCGACACGCTGTAATCCCTTGCGGGGCGATCTCAGGATCGCCCCAATCCTTAATGAGTGTGAAACCTGGTCTTCACTGAACGGCAATCCGAGGGTGTGGATATGATTAGCGCATTCGATATTTTCAAGATTGGCATTGGACCTTCCAGCTCCCATACCGTGGGGCCAATGAACGCAGGTAAAAGCTTTATCGATCTGTTGGTCAGCAGCGGCGAACTCCCCAGAACCACGCATATTGTGGTCGATCTTTACGGGTCGCTTTCCCTGACCGGGAAAGGTCATGCGACAGATGTCGCGATCATGATGGGGTTGGCCGGTAATAGTCCGCAAAACGTTAATATAGACTCAATCGCTGGTTTTACTCAGGAAGTAGCCCGTACCGGACGTTTGCCGGTTGCTGAGGGCACGCATGTTGTCGATTTCTCTCCAGATGAAAATATTCTCTTTCATACCGAAACCCTGCCGCGCCATGAAAATGGCATGCGTATCACCGCGTGGAACGGCACCGAGAGGCTATTAAGCAAAACCTATTACTCCGTCGGCGGTGGTTTTATCATTGAAGAGGAGCAATTTGGGCAGGTGCATGATGTTGAAGCACACGTGCCCTACAATTTTCATTCCGCCAGCGAACTGCTGAAACTGTGCGAGCGCAATGGGCTGTCTGTTTCCGGCTTGATGATGCAAAACGAGCTGGCGATGCGCAGCAAAGAGGAAATCGATGCTGGCTTTGCCGCCATTTGGGACGTCATGCACGCCGGGATTGAGCGCGGCATGAACACCGAAGGCGTCCTGCCGGGGCCGCTTAACGTTCCGCGTCGCGCCGTGGCGTTACGTCGGTTGCTGGTTTCCAGCGATAATCTGTCCAGCGACCCGATGAACGTTATTGACTGGATCAACATGTTCGCGCTGGCCGTGAGCGAAGAAAACGCCGCCGGCTGCCGGGTTGTGACGGCGCCGACCAACGGTGCATGTGGGATTATTCCCGCCGTATTGGCCTATTACGACAAGTTCCGCCGTCCGGTGAATGCGAACTCCATTGCCCGCTATTTGCTGGCCGCGGGGGCGATAGGCGCGCTGTATAAGATGAACGCCTCTATTTCTGGTGCTGAGGTGGGCTGCCAGGGTGAGATTGGCGTAGCCTGTTCAATGGCGGCTGCCGGTCTGACAGAACTGCTGGGCGGTAGCCCTTCGCAGGTCTGTATCGCAGCGGAAATCGCCATGGAGCATAATCTGGGGCTGACCTGCGATCCGGTAGCCGGACAGGTGCAAATACCGTGCATTGAACGTAATGCGATCAACGCAGTAAAAGCCGTCAACGCCGCGCGCATGGCGCTACGTCGAACGTCAGAACCACGCGTTTCGCTCGATAAAGTGATCGAGACCATGTATGAAACGGGCAAAGATATGAACGACAAATACCGTGAAACCTCACGCGGTGGGCTGGCAATTAAAGTGGTTTGTACCTGAGGTGAAAAACCGTGCCTGGTAAGCGCAGCGCTATCCAGCAATAAATTAATCAATATGGCATGATAAAAAAGGTGCACGTTAGTGCGCCTTTTTTGTTGTGATCTGCTTCAAATATAGAAATTCAATTCTTTATATTGAAATAAAAGAGAAAATATTTCTTAACTTTTAGAAATTACAGGGGTTTGTTTGTGAAGTTTTTCTCTGATCCTGCGCGTATGATTTCCTCATTACTCCAATAGCTCACCTGCACCGTAGTACTGCGTATCGCATTGAGGCAGTACGAAAAAAATATAAAAACCTCTACCTACACATTGAGCGGAAAATTATGGAAACGGCAACGAATAACAGCGTAATACTCGACGCATCTGCTCCAGCACGTCGGGCGGGAATGACCGAAAGTGAATGGCGCGAAGCCATTAAATTCGACAGCATGGACACCGGCTGGGTCATTATGAGTATCGGTATGGCAATTGGTGCGGGGATTGTTTTTCTTCCCGTCCAGGTGGGTTTGATGGGGCTGTGGGTGTTTTTGCTCTCCTCTATCATTGGCTATCCAGCCATGTATCTGTTCCAGCGTCTGTTTATTAATACGCTGGCTGAGTCCCCTGAGTGTAAAGACTACCCGAGCGTGATCAGCGGCTATCTGGGTAAGAACTGGGGCATCCTGTTAGGTGCGTTGTATTTTGTGATGCTGGTTATCTGGATGTTCGTCTATTCCACCGCCATCACCAACGATAGCGCCTCCTACCTGCATACTTTTGGTGTTACTGAAGGGTTACTGTCCGACAGCCCGTTCTATGGCCTGGTGCTGATTTGCATCCTGGTGGCTATCTCGTCCCGCGGGGAAAAACTGCTGTTTAAAATCTCCACCGGTATGGTACTGACCAAGCTGCTGGTGGTGGCGGCGCTTGGCGTGTCGATGGTTGGGATGTGGCATTTATATAACGTAGGTTCACTGCCGCCGATGGCGCTGCTGATCAAAAACGCGATTATCACGCTGCCGTTTACCCTGACCTCGATTCTGTTTATTCAGACCTTAAGCCCGATGGTTATCTCCTATCGTTCTCGCAATAAATCCATTGAAGTGGCACGCCATAAAGCCCTGCGAGCCATGAATATTGCGTTCGGTATTCTGTTTGTGACCGTCTTTTTCTACGCCGTTTCCTTCACGCTGGCGATGGGCCATGACGAAGCGGTTAAAGCTTATGAGCAGAACATTTCCGCTCTGGCGATTGCCGCGCAGTTTATCAGCGGCGCGGGTGCTGGCTGGGTGAAAATCGTCAGCGTTATTCTGAACATCTTTGCCGTAATGACCGCTTTCTTCGGCGTTTACTTAGGGTTCCGTGAAGCCACTCAAGGGATCGTGATGAACGTTCTGCGCCGCAAAATGCCAGCCGAGAAAATCAATGAGACCCTGGTTCAGCGCGGCATTATGGTTTTCGCTATCCTGCTGGCGTGGGGAGCCATTGTGCTCAATGCGCCGGTACTGAGCTTCACTTCTATTTGTAGCCCTATCTTCGGCATGGTGGGATGTCTGATCCCGGCCTGGTTGGTCTACAAAGTTCCTGCACTGCACAAATACAAAGGCGCTTCCCTGTATCTGATTATTGTCACGGGCCTGCTGCTGTGCGTTTCTCCGTTCCTGGCATTTTCCTGAGATATCTGAGCAAAGGTTGTTGTTATGTTTGAGACTACATTGAATCCATTATGGGATAGTTTTATCCGCGCGGTGCAGGAAGAAGTTAAGCCTGCGCTGGGCTGCACGGAACCTATCTCTCTGGCTCTGGCGGCAGCGGTCGCCTCCTCTGAGCTGGACGGCGCGGTTGAACGCATTGATGCGTGGGTCTCACCGAACCTGATGAAAAACGGCATGGGCGTTACCGTGCCGGGTACCGGAATGGTTGGGCTGCCTGTGGCGGCGGCACTGGGTGCGCTGGGGGGAAATGCCCACGCCGGTTTAGAGGTACTGAAAGACGCCTCGCCTCAAGCGATTGCCGATGCGAAAGCGATGCTTACCGCCGGGAAGGTCGCAGTGATGCTGCAGGAGCCATGCGAGGACATTCTCTTCTCCCGTGCGAAGGTTTATAGCGCTGAGGGATGGGCGTGCGTGACGATTGTTGGTGGTCATACCAACATTGTGCACATTGAGACCAATAAGGGCGTGGTGTTCACGACAGAACAGAACGCTCAGGAAGAGGAGCAAGAGTCACCGCTGGCGGTATTGTCCCACACGTCGCTGGAAGAGATTCTGGCGTTCGTGAACGCGGTACCGTTTGAGTCAATCCGCTTTATTCTCGATGCGGCGAAACTGAACGGTGCGCTGTCCCAGGAAGGGCTGCGCGGTAACTGGGGCTTGCACATCGGAACCACGCTTGAGAAGCAGTGCGCGCGTGGCCTGCTGGCGAACGATCTCTCTACCTCTATTCTGATCCGCACCAGTGCTGCATCGGATGCGCGAATGGGGGGAGCGACGCTTCCGGCAATGAGCAACTCGGGCTCTGGAAATCAGGGGATTACCGCGACCGTTCCGGTAATGGTGGTGGCTGAGCACTTTGGTGCGGATGAAGAAAAACTGGCGCGTGCGCTGATGTTGTCTCACCTGAGCGCTATCTACATCCATCATCAGCTTCCGCGTTTGTCTGCACTGTGTGCGGCAACCACGGCGGCGATGGGCGCCGCGGCGGGGATGGCGTGGATTGTTGATGGTCGCTACAACACCATCGCGATGGCAATCAGCAGCATGATTGGCGACGTGAGCGGAATGATTTGCGATGGTGCCTCAAACAGCTGCGCGATGAAAGTTTCAACCAGCGCATCTGCGGCGTGGAAAGCGGTGCTGATGGCGCTGGATGATACCGCTGTGACCGGCAATGAAGGGATTGTGGCGCACAACGTGGAGCAATCTATCACGAACCTGTGTGCGCTGGCGTGTCGCTCGATGCAGGAAACCGACAAGCAGATCATTGAGATCATGGCCAGTAAGGCACATTAATCTGCAGGCCGGGTAAGGCGGAATCGCCCCCGGCATAACTCTAAGCCGCCTTTTCAGGCGGCTTCTTCGTCTTCCAGCCGTAGCTCGGCATCCGCCACAATCGCTTCCAGCTCTGTCAGCATTTCTTCATAGCCGAAGGTCACAGTATCCTGTTTTTTCGGCTCAACCTGCGGCTGGCGTTTTTTTGATGATTTCTTGCTCAATAGTCGTACTCCATTGTTTTCCCTGACTATACGGGCAAATCTATCAGCAAAGCGCGCAGCGCGGTATCGGCGACTAACGTTATGTTAGTTTCGTCACGAATAAATGCGCCATCGCCGCAGGTGAGCGCTTCCTTTTCGGCGCCAGATGTCACCGCATGGAATCTGCCGTGGATCGACTGTAAGTAAGCCCGCGGCCCATGTAACTGAAAACTCAGCGATTCACCTTGTTGCAGTTCAACGTGGTGCACCCATACCTGTTGACGCAGATGCAGGCTGCCTTGTTCTCCATCCGGCGAGGCGAGCAACTGATGCTTACCGGCATTCAGCGTGGCTTTCTGTACGCAGGCGTTTTCGCGCTGCGGGCAGGCATCCAGCCAGAGCTGCATTCGGGTTAACGGTTTATCTTTGCTGATATTGTGTTCGCTGTAGCTAATTCCCGGCTGTGTGGCGAGCAGTAAAACTTCTCCTGCCTTGGCCTGGATATGGTTGCCTTCACTGTCGCGGTACTCCGCTTCCCCTTCGAGGATCAGATTGACGATATCCACCTTCGGATAGGTACGTGGCTGGAAAGAGGCTCCCGGTGCCAGAACTTCCTGGTTCAGAACACGCAGCGAGGCATAACCCAGCAGTTTAGGATCAAAATAGTGTCCAAAGGAGAAGGTATAACGGGCCTGCAGCCAGCCGTAGTCTGCTTGCCCGCATTGTTTGGCTGTACGGGTAGTAATCATAGTTCTTGACCTCTCTTTACTTCCTTTTATGTTAAATGGCTAGACGCTGCATTGTTAGCCAGATATTCTGCCCGGTATGTTCAAATTTCCTGAATGAGAACGAGATGGCCAAAGAAAGGGCTTTAACGCTTGAGGCGTTACGCGTCATGGACGCAATAGACCGGCGTGGCAGCTTTGCCGCCGCAGCGGACGAACTGGGGCGCGTTCCTTCCGCGCTCAGCTATACCATGCAGAAGCTGGAGGAAGAGCTGGACGTCGTGCTGTTCGACCGTTCAGGTCATCGCACAAAATTCACCAACGTCGGGCGTATGCTGCTGGAACGTGGGCGTGTACTGTTGGAAGCTGCGGATAAGCTGACCACCGATGCCGAAGCGCTGGCTCGCGGTTGGGAAACGCATCTGACCATCGTCACCGAAGCGCTGGTGCCGACGGCGGCGTTTTTCCCGCTGATCGACAGACTTGCCGGGAAGGCCAATACCCAGCTTTCCGTTATTACCGAAGTTCTGGCCGGGGCGTGGGAGCGTCTGGAGCAGGGGCGGGCGGATATCGTGATTGCGCCGGATATGCATTTTCGCTCATCTTCGGAAATCAACTCGCGCAAGCTGTACTCGCTGATGAACGTATATGTGGCGGCCCCGGATCATCCAATTCATCAGGAGCCGGAACCGTTATCGGAAGTCACCCGCGTGAAGTACCGTGGAATCGCGGTGGCGGACACGGCCCGCGAACGCCCGGTGCTGACGGTTCAACTGCTGGATAAACAGCCGCGTCTGACGGTGAGTTCGATAGAAGATAAACGCCAGGCGCTGTTGGCCGGCCTTGGCGTGGCGACGATGCCATACCCGCTGGTGGAAGAGGACATTGCGGCGGGTCGGTTGCGTGTGGTTAGCCCGGAATCGACAAGCGAAATTGATATTATTATGGCCTGGCGTCGAGACAGCATGGGCGAAGCGAAATCCTGGTGTTTGCGGGAAATTCCCAAGCTGTTTGCGGGTAAATAGCAGGGCTGTTACGCCGGATGCGGTGCAAATGCACCTTATCCGGCCGACAAGATGGTGTATTACATCAGGACAGTTGTTTCGGGTCAGCGCCGAAGCGGTTGCTCCCCTGAGTCCCATTTTGACAGTTGAAAATGATGATTACCAACCAGCCTACGATCGGGATCAGCAGCACCAGTAGCCACCAGGCCGAGCGGTCGGTGTCATGTAAACGCCGGAACTGCACCGCCCACCACGGGATAAAGACCAGAACCCCATAAATCGTCGTTAATATGCCTTCCCCTCCGGCGCGTTCCCAGCCAAGCATTCTGTCCAGAATGCCCAGCACGAACGTAAAGATGATGTTGACCAGCACAAACATCCAGTATTCTTTACGACGCGCGCGGCCCCCAAAACCAAAGTAGTTCTTTAATACGTTTAAATACCAATCCATTTTTGCCTCGTTCTGTATTCAATTACTTGT
The DNA here is from genome assembly GCF_030336805.1 of Citrobacter sp. Cb023. Classification (NCBI taxonomy): domain Bacteria; kingdom Pseudomonadati; phylum Pseudomonadota; class Gammaproteobacteria; order Enterobacterales; family Enterobacteriaceae; genus Citrobacter; species Citrobacter sp. Cb023. The sequence continues at coordinate 159,257 of NZ_JAOWCV010000040.1, forward strand.
TTTTAAAGCAATCAAATTAAGAATAGCCGTGAATGGAATACTGGTAAATATTTGCAGTATTAATTATTTGGCCCCCAAAGGGGACCCGTGTAAATCAGGCAAAACGGTCATCACGCCCGTGGGGTTCGTTGAGGTCCTGCCACGGTCCGACAGAAATAATGCCGGTCGGGTTAATGGTTTTGTGGCTACGGAAGTAGTGATTGCGGATGTGATCGAAATTAACGGTCTCCGCAATGCCTGGCATCTGGTAGATATCGCGCAGGAAACCGTACAGGTTCAGATAGTCGCTAATCCGGTGTTTGTCGCACTTGAAGTGCGTCACATACACAGGATCAAAGCGCACCAGCGTGGTCCACAGGCGAATATCGGCCTCTGTTAACTGGTCCCCGGTCAGGTAGCGATGTTGCCCAAGGATCTGCTCCAGCCGCGCCAGAGATTGAAAGACTTTTTCTACGGCGTCGTCGTAGGCTTCCTGACTGGTGGCAAATCCGGCTTTATACACGCCGTTATTGACGTTGTCATAAATCCAGTCGTTCAGCTCGTCGATTTTAGTTTGCAGAGCGGGTGGATAGTAATCCCCGGCTTTCGCGCCCAGCGCATCAAACGCAGTGTTAAACATACGGATGATATCTGCAGATTCGTTGCTGACAATGGTGTGGTTCTTTTTGTCCCACAGCACCGGAACGGTCACCCGACCGCTGTAGTGCGGATCGGCGTGTAAATAGAGTTGATAAAGAAATTCGTGCTGATACAGGGTATCGCCGGTTGCCGCCGGGAAGTTATCGTCAAAGGTCCAGCCGTTTTCCAGCATCAGCGGATGCACAACGGAAACGGAAATAAACGGTTCCAGCCCTTTGAGTTTACGCAAGATCAGCGTGCGATGCGCCCACGGACAGGCCAGAGAAACGTAGAGATGATAGCGGTCTTTTTCGGCGGCGAAACCCCCTTCGCCCGTTGGACCGGGTGCGCCATCCGCAGTGAGCCAGTTACGGAAAGCTGATGCAGAGCGTTGAAATTTTCCCCCGGTTGATTTGGTGTCATACCAGGTGTCATGCCATACGCCGTCAATGAGTTGTCCCATGATTTTCGCCTCCTCAGATAGCAAAAGCGAGGAGATGTCTCCTCGCTTTTTGATGCGTTTAGTATAGCTCGCTTACCATTTTTTATTCAGTACACGGTCGATGCTGAATGCGCCCGGACCGGTGATAGCCAGCAGCAGGAAGCCGCCTGCGATGGTCAGGTTTTTCATAAACATCAGAGAGTTCACACCTTCCGCAAAGTTGCTGTGGAAGAGGAACGCCGTCAGCAGCGTGAAGCCCGCGGTGAACAGCGCGGTAGTGCGGGTCAGGAAACCAAACAGGATGGCCAGACCGCCGCCAAACTCAAGCAGGATAACCAGCGGTAACATAAATCCTGGGACGCCCATGGCTTCCATGTACTGTTGGGTACCCGCATATCCGGTGATTTTTCCCCAACCTGCGGTAATAAACAGGATTGGCATCAGAATGCGCGCTACCAGTACACCAACATCTTCTAATTTCTTCATCATACTCTCCAGGAAACCACTCAGGCGGCTTATTGTGTTTTTTTGTGCAACGACGTCGCAGAGTGCGTCGTTGCTGTCGATGGAGAGAATCATAAACGCGGCTAATGACAATTGTTAGCAAGGAAAACTGTCAGAAATTTTCAAAAAATTTGAGGTTAGGGGGGGAGAGGTGATTAGCCGCGCAGTTGCTGTTGTCTGATGGTCGATTTAACCAGACGCCAGATGCTCCACACGCTAAAGCCGCGTTTAGCCCAGCGTACCAGCAGATTCGGGTTACGAATGGTGCGAACCGCCATAATACTGCTTCCGACCAACACCCAGCCACGCAGGTTCAGCAGCGTCTTCCAGCCACGATCGTAGACTTCGGTGGCTTCCAGCCAGTCGCGGCGAGTGGCAGACAGATCCAGCCTTTGCTGCTGGATCTGTCCAAGCAGTTGCGCCTTACGTTGTTGACGTTCGACTTTACTGCTCATTATGCATCATCCTCCAGGGCCTGCCTGTCGTTAGCGAGTTCATTGCGCGTATGGCGTAGCAGCGTTGTTTTACGCGCTTTACTCAGCGTCCATAGCCCGCCGATAAGCGCTAAAAGCAACAGCACAACGGTGGTGGCAATCATGGCGTTCAGGCGATACTGCGGGTCTATGGCCCAGATGATAAGCACCATCAGACTCATCAGACCAAACGCCGCGAACAGCATGGTCAGCCCAAGCATCAGCAGGATCTGGATGAGATTGGCTTTTTCCTCTTCCAGCTCAACGACGGCCAGCCGCAGCCGCGTCTCTACGATCTCAACGAGAATCGTCAGGATCCGCTGTCCAATACCCAGTACGCCTTTGCCTGGACCTTGTGCGTGTTGAGAGTCTGCCATTATTAACGGCGCGACAGCAGTACACCAAGCACCACACCGACTGCTGCGCCAATGCCGACGCCTGTCCATGGGTTTTCGCGTACGTAGTTATCGGCTTTTGCCGCGGCCTCACGGGTCTGTTTGGCAATCACATCGCTGGTTTCGCTCAGACGATGGCGGCTCTCGCGTAACGCATGTTCGGCTTTGCTGCGAATTTTACTCATCTCTTCCTTCGACTTATCGCCAGAGGAGCTAAGTACTTCTTCAAGCGTATCCGCAAGAGATTTCAGCTCAGCGCGCAGGTTTTCCGTAGCATTATCTTTCGACATAGTTTTCTCCAGTTGAGTGGCTAGTTACCGTACTTAGTAATCGCGTGTCTCGAGTTCTTTCAGCTCTTGCTGAGCTTCAGCAAGCTTATGTTCGCGCTTGGCTATCTTATCCGCATCGCCTTTTTGCTTCGCCTCGGCCAAATCACGTTGACGCTCGGCTATCTCATTTTTCTGCTCGGCGATTTTTTTCTGATGGTCGGCGCGCAGTTTGCTGTCAGTACAATTTGCCCGAACTTCGCTCAGCGCTTTGTTCAGACCATTGATGCGGTTTTGATTGTTGTGCTTTTCGGCATAGCTTATCTCCCGCTGAATATCCTGTTCTTTTTCCTGACAGAGGGTGGAGGCGTAACTGCCGGCACTGAGAGCGAAAAGACTAATTGCTAAAGCGATGCGGTATTTCATTCTTGAACCTTCCATTGTGATTCGACCTTGTGGCTTTGGCCGATGCTCCAGAATAATAAAGCAATGGGTCATAAACCCAGTTTATTAATCATAGGCGCTAAATGATGAAATCACCAAAGTGAGTGATCTAATTCAGATTCCTGGAGATTAACCAAAACGGTGCGGGGTATCACGTAAGCGGGATAACCACTGTACCGCCTGATTATCATCATCCTGCTGAGCAATAACGAAACCGTGCGGTAACGTTCGGTCCAGCACGACCTTTGCGGCTGCGCTTTGCGCGCTGGAATCAAAGGTGATCAGCAGCGCGTCATTTTGCGGAGTAATGCTTTTAAAGCGAATGCCGTTGGCGTCCAGGTGATGCCAGATAGAGAAGCCATCAGGCATGGTGGCTCCCTGGTTTACAGCACGAATGGCAAGCGTTGACTCCTGCTGGCGGATGACCGACCAGGTCAGGAGCAGCGCGCCGATAAACAGCATAAAAGTAGTCGTCCAGGCCAGTCGTCGGAGTGTTATGCATGATTTCAGCATAATTTACCCTCGGTTCCCGTATTTCTTTTTCCAAAGCACAACCAGTGAACCTGCCAGACCAAACACCAGTAACACCACGGGAAGCAGCATCAGACAAGACATCAGTTGATCTTCATATTTGAGAAACACTGGCGTTTTGCCCAGCAGATAGCCAAGCGTTGTGAGAATCAGAACCCAAAGCAGTCCGCTCATCCAGTTAAAGAACTGAAAGCGCGCATTGTTCAGACCGGACAATCCTGCGATGGTCGGCAGTAATGTTCTGACAAACGCGATAAAGCGACCGACCAGCAGGGCAGACAAGCCATGCTTATGGAACAGATGATGTGCGCGCTGATGGTAGTGCGCGGGTAGATGAGACAGCCAGTTTTGAACGGTGCGGGTATTTCCCAGCCATCTCCCCTGGATATAACTGAGCCAGCAACCCAGGCTGGCCGCGGTGGTGAGCAGCAGTACCGTTTGCGGAAAACCCATCGCGCCTTTAGCGATAAGTACGCCGACCAGTACCAGTAGACTGTCGCCAGGTAAAAAGGCTGCTGGCAGCAGTCCGTTTTCCAGAAACAAAATGGTAAACAGTACGAAATAGAGCATGCCAATCATGGAGGGATTGGCCAGCGTTTCAAAATCCTGAGCCCATAAAGCATTCAATAATTGAGTCAGTAGTTCCATTCAATATTCCTGGAGAATCGGTTGTCGTCATGCCGGTATTCTGGAGTTTGTAACGCCGCAATTTTATTGGTGTTTTTTACATGGATCGCGGTCTGACACAAATTCACGGCCTGAACTATTCCCTGTAAAGTTGTGAAGTAAGCAAGCTCTCAAACACAAAAATTCAAATAACAACTAATTGTAACAAAGGTCAACGTAGTCCGTTATAGAAATTACGGGTGTTGTCCTGTGATTTTGCTTATCGCAATGGAGGGAGGCGAGAGGATTTACACAGGCTGACACTTTATACCTAATGCTTACCAAGCGTCAGAAACAGGCGCTTTGTCGCGCCTGCATCGTTAAGATTGTTTATTTTGCGCCGTTAGCTGCCGTATCGAGATGAATGACGGGATTATCGGTAAAAAGATAACGGTCTGCGTTGAATTCAAAATCATCGCTGGTTTCGTTAAACAGCATCTGCTTTGTGTTCTCAAGATGCTGCCACATCGCCAGTTTGGCGGCGTGTGGATCTTTGCGAATCAGCGCCCGCAGGATCTGGTCATGGTCGTCGCACCAGTTATCTACCGTACGCAGGTCGATGTGGTCGTGCAGCTTCTTCCAGTAGGGGTTGTGAATACGCTGAGTCCACATTTTTTCAACAATCGCGGCCAGGGCAGAGTTCTGTGTTGCCAGCGCGACCTGCACATGGAACAGGAGATCCCACTCGGAGTCACGAAAGCTTTTTTCGTTACGCGACTTCTCCTGAATTTCCATCAGTTTCATGATGTCCTGTTTGGTCACCTGGGTGGCGGCAAACTCAGCAATATTGCTTTCTATGAGCTGGCGAGCCTGGAGCAGCTCAAACGGACCGTAGCTGGCGAACTCCAGACTTTCATCTGGCGCGACATAGTGTTTGGGTTGGTTTGAAATGACGTGGATCCCCGATCCTTTACGCACTTCAACGTAGCCCTCAACCTCGAGCATGATAATCGCTTCACGAACCACGGTGCGGCTGACATTTTTTTCATCGGCGATAAAGCGCTCGGCGGGGAGTTTGTCACCCACCAGGTAGACACCCTGCTCAATGCGTTCTTTCAGATCAGCGGCAAGTTGTTGGTACAAACGTCGTGGTTCGGTGATTTCCATATGCGCTCCAGGCATGATACGGCAGACTCTATTTGTTATACCACTTTTGCGATTACGGCTCCACTCGCGGCGATAAAAAAGCCGCCAGATGACTGGCGGCTTAGCATTACATAACCTTGTTAAATCGTGTCTGGTTAACTTTGCGCAGCGGGATCGCCAGTTTGCGAAGCTGACTCTACCTCGCTGGCCGATTTGTTCTGCAATACCGTCCAGATGACTAACGCGCCGAGCAGGTCGAATACCGCCAGTACGGCGAACAGCGGGCTGAAGCCGATGGTGTCAGCCAGCGCGCCAACGACCAGCGCAAACAGCGTACTTGCAAGCCAGGCGGACATACCGGTCAGACCGTTCGCGGTTGCCACTTCATTACGACCAAATACGTCAGAAGAGAGCGTGATCAGCGCACCGGACAGCGCCTGGTGAGCAAAGCCGCCGACGCACAGCAGGGCGATAGCAATGTACGGGCTGGTGAACAGACCGATCATCCCCGGGCCAATCATCAGCAATGCGCCCATGGTGACGACCATTTTACGGGAAACGATCAGGTTAACGCCGAACCAGCGCTGGAACAGCGGCGGTAAGTAACCCCCTACGATACAGCCCAGGTCAGCAAACAGCATCGGCATCCAGGCAAACATCGCGATCTCTTTCAGGTTAAAGCCGTAGACTTTAAACATGAACAGCGGGATCCAGGCGTTGAAGGTGCCCCAGGCCGGCTCTGCCAGGAAACGCGGCAGCGCGATGCCCCAGAACTGGCGGTTACGCAGGATCTGACCGAGAGACATTTTCTTGGCGGTGCTGTTTTTATGCTGTGATTCCTGACCATTCAGAATGTAATCACGTTCTTCATCAGACAGTTTTTTCTGGTCGCGTGGGTGTTTGTAAAATACCAACCAGCACATGGCCCAGATAAAGCTCAGGGCACCGGAAATAATGAATGCCATCTGCCAGCTGTGCATGACGATAGCCCAGACGACCAGCGGCGGAGCAATCATCGCGCCGATAGAGGAACCGACGTTAAAGTAACCCACGGCGATTGAACGTTCTTTTGCCGGGAACCATTCAGAACTGGCTTTCAGACCCGCAGGGATCATCGCAGCTTCAGCGGCACCGACTGCGCCTCGCGCTAGCGCCAGTCCACCCCAGCTACCAGCCAGTGCGGTCGCGCCACAGAAGACGGCCCACAGAACGGCGAACATCGCGTAACCAATTTTTGTGCCGAGCACATCGAGCACATAGCCGGCAACGGGTTGCATTACGGTGTAAGCAGCAGAATACGCTGCGATGATATAGGAATACTGTTGGGTGGAGATGTGTAACTCTTCCATCAGAGTTGGCGCAGCTGCCGCCACAGTGTTACGTGTCAGGTAACCCAGCACGGTGCCAAGCGTCACCAGTGCGATCATGTACCAACGTAACCCTTTAATTTTACGCATGTAAAACCTCATCGTTTTGTTATGTCCGCGAACGAGCGGTCATCTTCCAGTTCAGGGAGGAGGATGTTCTTTTACGAGGGGGTAACCGAAAAAAAGCCGGTACTCCCCGAACTCTGCCATGTCAATATTTGTGCTAATTCGGTTTCCGTACCGGTTAATCCGATGGTGATACATCGGTAATTTGCATTCCGTCGGCTTATGTATCGCGACGGCAAAAAGATAACTTGTCATACAGCTTTAAAAGGTGAGTGCCATCACAAAAGTGTGAATCTTCGTGTGGTCATTATTTCGATTCAGCAAAGCCAGTGCTGGTGCGGCTTGGCGCGAGGTTTACCTCTTTGAGAGTAATTTTTTTGTCGCCATTTGTTGATCTAACTCACGAAAATATCTTCAGTGTATGGAAATTGGTGTGATAACTTTGTCAACATCAAAACATAAGCAATCTGACGCACTCGCTGAGAGGAAGACGATAATGACCCCGTTTATGACTGAAGATTTCCTGTTGGACACCGAATTTGCCCGCCGTCTGTATCATGATTACGCCAAAGACCAGCCAATCTTCGACTACCACTGCCATTTGCCACCGCAACAAATCGCGGAAAACTACCGTTTTAATAACCTGTATGACATCTGGCTGAAGGGTGACCACTACAAGTGGCGTGCGATGCGTACTAACGGCGTCGCTGAGCGCCTGTGTACCGGCGATGCGTCCGATCGCGAGAAGTTTGACGCCTGGGCCGCCACGGTTCCGCACACAATCGGTAACCCGCTGTACCATTGGACCCACCTCGAATTACGTCGCCCGTTTGGTATTACAGGTAAGCTGCTGTCTCCGGCAACGGCTGACGAAATCTGGAACCAGTGCAATGAACTGCTGGCGCAGGACAAATTCTCCGCGCGCGGCATCATGCAGCAGATGAATGTGAAAATGGTCGGTACTACCGATGACCCAATCGACTCTCTTGAGCATCACGCGGCCGTTGCTAAAGACGCAAGCTTTGATGTGAAAGTGCTGCCGAGCTGGCGTCCGGATAAAGCCTTTAACATTGAGCAGGCGACCTTTAATGACTATATGGCGAAGCTCGGTGAGGTGTCTGACACGGATATCCGCCGCTTCAGCGACCTGCAAGCTGCGCTGACCAAACGTCTGGATCACTTTGCGGCTCACGGCTGTAAAGTCTCTGACCACGCGCTGGACGTGGTGCTGTTTGCTGAATCTAACGAATCTGAACTGGATAGCATTCTGGCACGCCGCCTGGCGGGTGAAACGCTTAGCGAGCATGAAGTTGCCCAGTTTAAAACCGCGGTGCTGGTGTACCTCGGTGCGGAATATGCGCGTCGTGAATGGGTACAGCAGTACCACATCGGCGCGCTGCGTAATAACAACCTGCGTCAGTTCAAACTGTTGGGTGCGGATGTCGGCTTCGACTCCATCAACGATCGCCCGATGGCCGAAGAGCTGTCCAAACTGCTGAGCAAGCAGAACGAACAGAACCTGCTGCCGAAAACCATTCTCTACTGCCTGAACCCGCGCGATAACGAAGTGCTGGGCACCATGATCGGCAACTTCCAGGGCGAAGGTATGCCGGGCAAGATGCAGTTCGGTTCCGGCTGGTGGTTCAACGATCAGAAAGACGGTATGGAACGTCAGATGACGCAGCTGGCCCAGCTCGGTCTGCTGAGCCGTTTCGTCGGCATGCTGACCGATAGCCGTAGCTTCCTGTCATACACGCGCCATGAATACTTCCGTCGCATCCTGTGCCAGATGATTGGCCGTTGGGTTGCTGCAGGTGAAGCGCCGGCAGATATCCAGCTGTTGGGTGAAATGGTCAGAAATATTTGCTTCAACAATGCGCGTGATTATTTCGCCATTGAACTGAACTAAGGCCTGGGTGAAGGTATGCAATACATCAAGATCCATACGCTGGATAACGTCGCGGTAGCGCTCGCTGATTTGGCTGAAGGAACCGAAGTCACCGTTGATGGGCAAGCGGTAATCCTGCGCCAAGCGGTTTCTCGTGGCCATAAATTCGCTTTATGCGATATTGCGCAAGGCGAAAACGTCATTAAATACGGTTTGCCAATCGGTCATACGTTGGTGGACGTGGCGGCGGGTGAGCATATTCATGCTCACAACACGCGCACGAATCTGAGCGACCTGGACACGTATAGCTACCACCCTGATTTTCAGGCAGAGCTTGTTCAACCCGCCGATCGCGATGTACAGATCTACCGTCGCGCCAACGGCGAGGTCGGCGTGCGCAACGAACTGTGGATCCTGCCGACGGTCGGCTGCGTCAACGCTATGGCGCGTCAGATGCAGAACCGCTTTCTGAAAGAGACCAACGACGCCGAGGGTATCGACGGCGTGCATCTTTTCAGTCACACCTACGGCTGTTCACAGCTGGGTGACGACCACATCAACACCCGTACCATGCTGCAAAATATGGTGCGCCACCCGAATGCGGGTGCGGTGCTGGTGGTCGGCCTGGGCTGTGAAAACAACCAGGTTGATGCCTTCCGCGAAACTTTAGGCGAGTACGATCCTGAGCGTGTTCACTTTATGGTCTGCCAACATCAGGAAGACGAAGTGGAAGCGGGGATTGAACATCTCCATCAGTTGTACAACGTGATGCGTAACGATAAGCGTGAGCCGGGTAAGCTGGGCGAGCTGAAGTTTGGTCTGGAATGCGGCGGCTCTGACGGCCTGTCCGGTATTACCGCCAACCCGATGCTGGGGCGTTTTTCCGACTACGTGATTGCCAACGGCGGCACCACCGTGCTGACTGAAGTACCGGAAATGTTCGGTGCCGAGCAGCTGCTGATGGACCACTGCCGTGACGAAGAAACCTTCGGCAAGCTGGTGACCATGGTCAATGACTTTAAGCAGTACTTCATTGCTCACGACCAGCCGATTTACGAGAATCCATCGCCGGGCAACAAAGCGGGCGGGATCACCACGCTGGAAGATAAATCTCTGGGTTGCACGCAAAAAGCGGGCTCCAGCCAGGTGGTGGATGTACTGCGCTACGGCGAACGCCTGAAGACACACGGCCTGAACTTACTGAGCGCGCCGGGTAACGATGCGGTTGCTACCAGTGCCCTCGCGGGCGCGGGCTGTCATATGGTGCTGTTCAGCACTGGCCGCGGTACGCCGTACGGCGGTTTTGTGCCGACGGTGAAAATTGCGACCAACAGCGAGCTGGCGGCCAAGAAAAAACACTGGATCGATTTTGACGCCGGACAGCTGATCCACGGTAAAGCGATGCCTCAGCTGCTGAGCGAGTTTGTCGATACGATCGTTGAGTTCGCCAATGGCAAGCAAACTTGCAACGAGCGCAACGATTTCCGGGAACTGGCTATCTTTAAAAGCGGCGTAACATTGTAATTACCCTTCATCTTTCGCGTGACAGCCGCGTTGGCTGCGTCCATTCACCTCGGTCACTTACTCCAGTAAGCTCCCGGGGATGTCTGAACTTACCGCCTTGCGGTAGCACGAAATCTATTGGGTAATCGAAATGGAGTGGATTTTAAAAACGGCGTTTCATAATATGGAGCGCCGTTTGTTTTTGCGTTTCCTCACAAGGATCTCCCATGACCGCGTATTGGCTGGCCCAGGGCGTAGGTGTCATCGCCTTTTTGATCGGCATTACCACCTTTTTCAATCGAGATGAGCGCCGGTTCCGGCTGCAACTTGCCGTCTACAGCGCCACCATTGGCGTGCATTTTTTTCTGATGGGCGCCTGGCCTGCGGGAATGAGTGCAGAGCTAAACACCATCCGCACACTCGTCTCGATGCATACCCGCAAACTGTGGGTAATGACCGTTTTTATTATCCTCACCCTGGTTCTCGGGCTGGCGAAATTACAGCATGCGATGGAGCTGTTGCCGATTATTGGCACGCTGGCCAGCACCTGGGCGCTGTTTCGCTGCCAGGGGCTGACCGTGCGCTGCGTAATGTGGTGCGCAACCGCCTGTTGGGTTATCCATAATTTCTGGTTGGGATCGATTGGTGGGACGATGATCGAAGGTAGTTTTCTGGTGATGAACGGCCTGAACATTATTCGCTTCCGGCGGATGCAAAAACGCGGAATTGATCCATTCAAAATTGAAAAAAGCGTACAAGAAGAGAACCCCTCCGTCCGGTGACGGAGGGGCAGAGATTAGCCGCGCAGGGCGTTATTTGCCAGACGTTCGTCTTCAGCCTGGCAGGCCGCAGCGGTAAACAGGACGTCTGTAGAAGAGTTCAGCGCCGTTTCACAGGAATCCTGCAATACGCCGATGATAAAGCCAACGGCAACGACCTGCATGGCGATGTCATTCGGGATACCGAACATATTACATGCCAGTGGGATCAGCAGCAGAGACCCCCCCGCCACGCCCGATGCACCGCAGGCGCACAGCGAAGCCACCACGCTCAGTAACAGCGCTGTCGGTAAATCGACCGGAATACCCAACGTATTCACCGCCGCCAGCGTCAACACGGTGATGGTGATAGCCGCGCCTGCCATATTGATGGTGGCTCCCAGCGGGATAGACACCGAATAGGTATCACGATCCAGGTTCAGCTTCTCACACAGCGCCATATTCACCGGAATGTTTGCCGCGGAGCTGCGGGTAAAGAAGGCGTACACGCCGCTTTCACGCAGACAGGCCAGCACTAACGGATATGGGTTGCGGCGAATTTTCCAGAATACCAGCAGCGGGTTGACCACCAACGCTACCAGCAGCATACAGCCTACCAGCACGGTCAGCAGATGTGCGTAGCCCCAAAGCGTGGCGAAACCGGTGGTTGCCAGCGTGGAGGAGACCAGGCCGAAGATACCGATCGGCGCGAAACGAATCACCAGCTTCACCATAAAGGTAACAGCGTTGGACATATCGTTGACCAGATTTTTGGTCGTTTCATTACCGTGACGCAGCGCAAAGCCCAGACCGACGGCCCAAACCAGGATGCCGATGTAGTTGGCGTTAAGCAGTGCATCAATTGGGTTAGAAACCATGCTCATTAGCAGGCCACGCATCACTTCGATAATGCCGGACGGCGGTACGATATCGCTGGCGCTGCTGGAAAGATGCAGTGTCGATGGGAAGGCGAAGCTGAAGACAACGGCCGCTAACGCTGCGGAAAATGTTCCGAGCAGGTAGAGGAACAGGATTGGGCGGATATTGGTTTTTTGCCCGTGCTGGTGGTTGGCGATAGAAGCCATTACCAGCATCAGAACCAGAATTGGCGCGACGGCTTTTAACGCGCCGACGAACAGAGTACCCAGTAAACCAACGGCTTCTGCCGCAGGTTTTGACACCAGTGCCAGTAAAATCCCCAGAACCAAACCGATCAAAATTTGTTTAACCAGGCTCCCTTGCGCCAGGCGCGAGAATAGCCCCGATGAACGTTGCGTAGTCATGTAGTAATCCTTTCATTGTGTTGTTGCCCTGCCTTTGTGCGTTCTGTAGACGCATCTTTCAGGATGAGGCAAATGTTTGCATGGCTGAGTATAAGGAAAGAACAGGGTTCTGGAAGCGAAATATCCTGGATTTCGCGTTGAGATCATATTTTATAACTTTGAGTTAACATTATTTTGACATGATAAACAAAAAGCCCGACGCACGCAGTGTGCTGTCGGGCTTTTCAGCTAGCAGATGAAACTTACTGTATTTGCTGCTTTTTATCGTGCTGGTGGTTGACCCAGGCGTTCACAATCAGCGTCACAAACAGAATGCCAAATACCACGCCTAACGAGATAGCGATCGGGATATGGTAGAAATCGACGATCAGCATCTTAATACCGATAAACACCAGAATGACCGACAAACCGTACTTCAGCATGGAGAAACGCTCCGCCACGCCCGCCAGCAGGAAGTACATTGCGCGCAGACCCAAAATAGCAAACAGGTTTGAGGTCAACACGATGAACGGGTCGGTAGTGACGGCAAAGATAGCCGGAATACTGTCGACGGCAAAAATGACGTCGCTCAGCTCAACCAGAATCAACACCAGCATCAGCGGCGTAACAAACAGCAGGCCGTTTTTACGCACGAAGAATTTTTCATCTTCGATGGTATCGGTCATGCGCAAATGACCGCGCAGCCAGCGTACTAACGGTCTGTCGCCAATACCGGAAGCATCTTCTTTCGCCAGCGCCATCTTCACGCCGGTAAACAGCAGGAATGCACCGAACACGTACAACAGCCACTCAAATTGGGTGATAAGCCAACTGCCGGCGAAGATCATGATCGTACGCAGAACAATGGCTCCCAGCACGCCATACACCAATACCCGACGCTGCAACGCAGGCGGTACGGAGAAGTAGCTGAACAGCATCAACCAGACAAAGACGTTATCTACTGCCAGCGATTTTTCGATCAAATAGCCGGTAAGGAAAGCCAGCGCCTGTGGGTCGGCAACGGCGCGGCCCTGAGTTTGTGCCAGGTACCACCAGAAGACGGCGTTAAACAGTAACGACAGCGTTACCCAAACGATTGACCAGGCCGCAGCCTGCTTCATCGACATCGTATGCGCGCCACGACGACCCTGCAACAGCAGGTCGATGGCCAGCATAATTACCACCACGACAGCGAAGCCACCCCATAACAACGGTGTGCCGACAGTATTCATTGTATTTCCCCATGCATAAAAAAAACGGCCAACGCCGAATGACGTTAGCCGCTGCTTTTTATGCATAGACCTTGCCATTCGGCAAGGTCTCACTTACAACAACAAAGGAATACGATGGCGTATTCCTTTGTTATCGCCCGGCGACCGGATGTGGTTTTTCACACATCGTAATGACGATCAACCGACAACGAAGTTACTCCCCTTTGCGGGTTACAAAATATTACAGGCCATGCATTCAGTCAATGGCCTGCAACATTCGTTTTACATACCTTTACGCAGTCAGCGATGTTACCGCTTCATCTGCCGGGAAAATCACGCCGGTCTGGCGGCGAATCTCTGTTTGCAGTTTGGCGGTGATACGGCTGACGGCCAGTGCGGGGTGATCCACTTCGCCGGATTCAACCAAATGAGCAAAAGCCTCTGCCTCATACAGCATAGTATTGATGTGCTGAGGCGTCGTCAGATCCTGGGTTTTCCCCCCGCGAGGAACGAAGCACACTTTCTGACACTCGGAGATATGCTCGATCACCAGCGATCCCTGCTCGCCCTGAATTTCACTGGCTAACACCGAGTCGCTTACTTTTGAGTGCTGGAGTGTGACGCTGAAATCACCGTAATTCATCACCACCACGCCGTGGGCATCTACGCCGCTTTCCAGCAGACTGGCGCTGGCCTGAACGCTTTGCGGCTCACCCCACAGCGCAACCGCTGAGGCCAGGCAGTAAAAACCGATATCCATGATCGAGCCATTTGAGAACGCCGGATTAAACGTGTTCGGATTTTCACCGTCCAGATAGCGCTGATAACGCGAGGAGTACTGGCAGTAATTAATAAACGCTTTCCTGATTCTTCCGACTTTGGGTAGAGATTGCTGCAACAGCAGGAAGTTAGGCAAGCTGGCGGTCTTAAACGCTTCAATCAGCACGACCTGATTTTCGCGCGCGCAGGCGATAGCGGCTTCGGCTTGCGCCAGGTTTGAGGCCAGCGGCTTTTCGCAAATAACATGCTTTTTGTGCCGCAAAAACAGCTCGGTCTGCGGGAAGTGCAGGGAGTTTGGACTGGCGATGTAGACGGCGTCGATCGCCTCGCTTTGCGCCATCGCTTCCAGTGAGGTAAACAGATGCTCGACGGGGTAATCGTTGGCGAAGGTCTGCGCCTGTTCAAGGCTACGGGAATAGACCGCGGTTAACTTATATTTGCCGGTTTCATGGGCGGCATCGACAAACTGGCGGGTGATCCAGTTTGTGCCAATTACTGCGAAACGTATCATAATGGCCTTCAGGCTGCGAAAAGGGATCCTTTCGTCAATTTAGCATGCCCTGAAGACAAAGCCAGTGCGCAACTACGCAGTTTGCTTTAACGATTGTTGCGTTAACCACAGGCGGGTATCGAACTCCAGTTGATGATACTGAGGCTCCATATGACAGCACAGCTGGTAAAACGCTTTGTCGTGCTCTTTTTCTTTCAGATGCGCCAGTTCATGAACGACGATCATGCGTAAAAAAGGTTCAGGGGCATTGCGAAACACGGTGGCAACGCGGATCTCCGCTTTGGCTTTTAGCTTACCGCCCTGCACGCGAGATACGGCGGTATGCAGCCCCAGCGCATTCTTCAGAACGTGTATCTTGCTGTCATACATGACTTTATTCAGCGGCGGGGCATTACGCAGGAACTGATTTTTCAGGTCCTGAGTATATTGCCAGAGCGCTTTGTCGGTCGCGAAATCATGCGTTCCCGGATAGCGCTTCTCCAGCACTGCGCCCAGACGCTGTTCAGCAATCAGCGTTCTCACCTGAGAAAGCAAATGTTCCGGGTAGCCCTGGAGGTAAGTTAGTTGGTTCATCTTTGCCCATGCCAATCATAAAAAGTGTATACTCACGCACCCTTTTCAGGGATACGCCGAAATTTTACCATTCAGGAGGGCCGATGAGCCACATAGACAACGGTTTCCGTTCGCTGTCACTTAAACGTTTCCCGGAAACGGATGACGTTAACCCGCTGCTGGCGTGGGAAGCGGCAGATGAATATCTGCTGCAACAGTTGGACGATACCGAGATTAGCGGCCCGGTGCTAATCCTGAATGATACCTTTGGCGCGCTGGGCTGTGCGCTGGCGCAACATGCGCCGTACAGCATTGGCGACTCCTATCTCAGCGAGCTTGCCACACGCGAGAACCTGCGTCATAACGAAATTGCCGAGTCGAGCGTCAAGTTCCTCGACAGTACGGCTGACTACCCGCAGGCGCCGGGCGTGGTGCTGATTAAGCTGCCAAAAACCATGGCGCTGCTGGAGCAGCAACTGCGCGCACTGCGCGAAGTGGTAACGCCGCAAACGCGTATCATCGCCGGGGCAAAAGCGCGTGATGTGCATACCTCGACGCTGGAGCTGTTTGAAAAAGTATTGGGTCCAACCACCACGACGCTGGCGTGGAAAAAAGCCCGTTTAATCAACTGTACGTTCAGCAAACCTGAGCTGGCCGCTGCCTCGCAAACGCTAAGCTGGAAGCTGGAAGGTACCGAATGGACTATCCATAACCACGCCAACGTCTTCTCCCGTACCGGACTGGATATCGGCGCGCGCTTTTTTATCGAGCATCTGCCGGAAAACCTCGAAGGGGAGATTGTTGACCTCGGCTGTGGTAACGGCGTCATCGGTATGACGCTGCTGGCGAAGAACCCGGAAGCCAGCGTGGTATTTGTTGATGAATCGCCGATGGCGGTGGCTTCAAGCCGCTTGAACGTGGAAAGTAACATGCCTGAAGCGCTGGATCGCTGTGAGTTTATGATCAACAACGCGCTGTCGGGTGTCGAACCGTTCCGCTTTAACGCCGTGCTGTGTAACCCACCGTTCCACCAGAAGCACGCGCTGACGGATAACATTGCCTGGGAGATGTTCCACCACGCTCGCCGCTGCCTGAAAATCAACGGTGAGCTGTACATTGTGGCTAACCGTCACCTTGACTACTTCCACAAGCTGAAGAAGATTTTCGGCAACTGCGTGACCATCGCCACCAATAATAAATTCGTGGTGCTAAAAGCGGTCAAAACCGGTCGCCGCCGCTAATCGTGTGTGCCGGATGGCGGCGTGACCGCCTTATCCGGCCTACGAAATACATACTGTTAAATTTCCAGCGCCAGCGTCGTCCCTTGGGCAATAGCGCGTCGGGCATCCAGCTCCATCGCCACATCGCAGCCGCCGATCAGATGCACCGTTTTACCTGCCGCGTGGAGTGGATCAACCAGTTCACGGCGCGGCTCTTGTCCGGCGCAAATCACCACGTTATCCACGTTAAAGATCAACGGTTCGCCGTTCAACACGACGTGTAACCCATCATCATCAATTTTCTGATAGCTAACTGCCGGGATCATTTTCACGCCGCGTGAGAGCAGGGTGGCGCGATGGATCCAGCCCGTCGTTTTCCCTAAACCTTGTCCCGGTTTGCTGGCTTTGCGCTGTAACATCACTATCTGGCGCGGGCTGCGGGATAAGTGCGGGCCTTCCAGGCGTAAGCCGCCAGGCTGTTGCAGGCTGGTGTCGATCCCCCATTCCACGCAGAATTCCGCAATGTTTTGGCTGGTGGGCTCACCGGGCTGGCTCAAATACATGGCGGTATCAAAACCGATCCCGCCGCAGCCAACGATCGCTACGCGTTTGCCCACCGGCATTTTATCGCGCAGGACGTCGAGATAGCTCAGCACTTTAGGATGCGCGATCCCCTCGATCGGTGGCATACGTGGCTCGATCCCGCTGGCGAGGATCACTTCATCGAAGGGGTACAGATCGCGTGCGCTGACAACGTGATTCAGCTTCAGCGACACGCCAGTCACATCGATCATCCGGCGGTAGTAGCGCAGGGTTTCATAAAATTCTTCTTTGCCGGGGATCTGCTTAGCGATATTAAACTGCCCGCCAATCTCGCTATGCGCGTCAAACAACGTCACGTGATGACCGCGTGCGGCGGCATTAATGGCGAAGGCGAGGCCTGCAGGACCTGCTCCGACAACCGCCAGATTTTTCGGCGCAGTGGCGGCAACGATCGGCATTTTGGTCTCATGGCAGGCGCGCGGATTCACCAGGCAAGAGGTGACTTTGCCGACGAAGATCTGATCCAGGCAGGCCTGGTTACAGCCGATACAGGTATTGATCTCATCCGCTCGCCCGGTTTGCGCTTTTGACAGCAGTTCGGCATCGGCGAGGAACGGACGGGCCATCGACACCATATCGGCATCGCCACGGGCCAGAATGTCATCGGCGACTTGAGGATCGTTAATGCGGTTGGTGGTGACCAGTGGGATCGTCACATGCCCTTTCAGCTTACGTGTCACCCAACTAAACGCACCGCGCGGCACCGGGGTGGCGATAGTGGGAATACGCGCCTCATGCCAGCCAATACCGGTGTTAATAATGGTCGCCCCTGCGGCTTCTATCGCCTGCGCCAGCTGGACGGTTTCGTCGAAGGTTCCGCCGTTTTCCACCAGATCGAGCATCGACAGGCGGAAGATAATAATAAAGTCATTTCCGGCACGCTGGCGTACCGCGCGCACCACTTCCACGGCAAAACGCATGCGGTTGGCATACTCGCCGCCCCATTCGTCATTGCGCTGATTGGTGCGCAGAGTCAGGAATTCGTTGATGAGATAGCCTTCCGAGCCCATCACTTCGACGCCATCATAGCCCGCTTCCCGCGCCAGTTGAGCGCAGTGGGCGAAATCTTCAATCAACTGCAGCACCTCATCGTGCGTCAGCTCATGCGGCGTAAAGCGGTTGATTGGCGCCTGAATGGCAGAAGGTGCCACCAGATGCGGCTGGTAGCTGTAACGCCCGGTATGCAGGATTTGCAAGGCGATTTTGCCGCCTTCGTCATGCACGGCGTCGGTAATGACGCGATGATGTGCAAGCTGGCTGGTGTCGTTCAGCATCGCGCCGCCTTCCATCCCCACGCCGGAAAGCGCAGGCGCAATACCTCCGCTCACAATTAACGCTACGCCGTGACGGGCGCGTTCGGCGTAGAACGCGGCCAGCCGTTCTGCACCGTCGGGATACTCCTCCAGCCCGGTATGCATTGAACCCATCAGCACGCGGTTTTTAAGCGTGGTGAAGCCTAAATCGAGCGGGGCGAACAGCGACGGATAGCTCATAAAGGTGTCCAGTATGTAAAATTATTGTTATGTGGTCGGATGAGTTAATAATTTAGCCGTCGCCGCGTAAAAGGGAAAAGGGGAATGCCGTGATTGTGATGGGATTCAAAAAATGCCCCTGCGGACGCAAGGGCAAGTGAGTCAGAACGCCAGTCGTTTACCCAGACCGTCAAAGAGGTGCAGGTGCGACTCTTGTACGGTGAGCGTAAGCGGTGTATCCGGCATGAAGCTAAGCTGTTGAAAAGACTTCAGGCACACGGGGTGGCCGGCTAAATCCAACCACACCAGCGTGGAGTCGCCCTGTAATTCACACAGCCGGGTACGACCTTGCAATGTGAAATCCCCGGTCTGCTGGTACTGCATATGCTCCGGGCGGATGGCGACAAACAGTTTGTCCCCGTCGCTAACGCCTGCGGGCTGACGGGTGAGGCGGAAGACGAGGTTATCGGCGATATGCAGTGCGCCTTCACGCCATACCGCTGGCAGAACATTGATTTTCGGCGTGCCGATAAACTCAGCGACGAACAGGTTTGCCGGGGTGTTATACAGCTCCAGCGGCGTGCCCACCTGCTCAATTTTTCCCTTGTAAAGCACCACGATGCGATCGGCCAGCGTCATCGCCTCCACCTGATCGTGCGTTACATAGATCATGGTGTTTTTCAGGGTGTTATGCAGCTGCTGGATCTCCTGGCGCATCCCGACCCGCAACGCGGCATCCAGGTTAGACAGCGGTTCATCAAACAGAAACAGTTCCGGTTGCTGGACAATAGAACGCCCGATCGCCACACGTTGGCGCTGCCCGCCGGACAGATTCTGCGGCAGCCTGTCCAGCATCTCTTCCAGCTTCAGCATGCTGGCGGCGTGAGCGACCCGCTTATCAATCTCGGCGGCGGGCGTGTTGATATTACGTAAACCGAATGACAGATTTTCCCTGACGGTCATATGCGGGTAGAGGGCGTAGGACTGAAACACCATCGACAGGTTGCGTTTGCCCGCCGCAAGCCTGGTGACCTCTTTTCCCCCCATCAACAGTTTACCGCCGTCGGGGATTTCCAGTCCGGCGATGATCCGCAGCAGCGTGGATTTCCCGCATCCGGAAGGGCCAACCAGCACAATGAACTCCCCGGAGGCGATCTCCAGCGACAGATTTTCAATGATGGTGTTCTTGCCCCATGCTTTATGAATATTGCTCAGGCTTAGCGCGGTCATAACCTCTCCTTGTCAGAATCCCAGGCTGCAATCAGCGTTAAAATTTCATCGGTTTTGCGCGCCAGCAGTGCCGTATCCGCGCGGGTTTCCACGTTCAGGCGCAGCAGCGGCTCGGTGTTGGAGGCGCGTAAGTTGAAGCGCCAGTCAACGAAGTCGATGCTCAACCCATCGCAATCGTCACGCAGGCCGCCGGCTTGCAGATAGTGAGCGGCGATGGATTGCATGACCGATTGCGGATCGGCCACCGTCAGATTGATTTCGCCGGAAACCGGAAAGCGCACCTGGGCGTGTTTGATATACGCCGACAGCGGACGGCTGTCGCTGCCGATAATTTGCAGCAGCAATACCAGTGGGATCATCCCGCTGTCGCAATAGCCAAAATCGCGGAAGTAGTGGTGGCCGCTCATTTCTCCACCGTAGACCGCGTCCTCTTCGCGCATCCGCGCTTTGATAAAGGCGTGCCCGGTTTTGCTGATGACCGGGATTCCGCCGCAGCGAGTTACAACGTCCAGCGTATTCCACGTCAGGCGCGGGTCGAGAATGATGTGACTGCCTGCGGAGCGTTGCAGGAAGTGCTCGGCAAACAGGCCAACCAGGTAGTAGCTCTCAATAAAGCGGCCACACTCATCAAAGAAGAAGCAGCGATCGAAATCGCCGTCCCAGGCGATGCCGAAATCAGCCTGATTCTCGATAACCGCCTGCTGGGTGATGAGGCGGTTTTCCGTCAGCATCGGATTCGGCACGCCCGCCGGGAAATGACCGTCCGGCTGATGGTGCAGGCGGATAAACTCAATCTGAACGCCCGCACGGGCCAGTCCGTCGGCGATCGCGTCAAGCGCAGGCCCGACGGTGCCATGTCCGGCGTTGGTCACAATACGTAGCGGGCGAGTCGGCGGATGCTGAAGGAAGCGCAGCAGGCAGGCAATCCAGGCGGGGCGATTATCATAAGGGATGAGGCTGCCACGATGGACGATCGGAGCAAAGTCATTGCGCTCCGCCAGCGCTTTTATCTCCAGCAGGCCGTTGTCGTTACTGATCGGACGCGCCTCTTCGCGCACCAGTTTCATACCATTGTACTGCGCCGGGTTATGGCTGGCGGTAATCTGAATGCCGCCGTCGGCACGCAGTTCCCGGGTGGCGAAATAGATCTCTTCGGTGCCTGACAGACCAATGTCGATAACATCCACGCCGCTGGAAATCAGCCCGTCGGTCACGGCGGATTTTAACGATTCCGAGCTAAGGCGAATGTCGGCGCCGATCACTACCCGGCGCGGATGGCGCC
Organism: Citrobacter sp. Cb023; assembly: GCF_030336805.1. NCBI lineage: Bacteria > Pseudomonadati > Pseudomonadota > Gammaproteobacteria > Enterobacterales > Enterobacteriaceae > Citrobacter > Citrobacter sp. Cb023. Next base: position 180,387 of record NZ_JAOWCV010000040.1, read on the forward strand.
AGGCGGCGTAAGCGCGACCGATGCGAAAGGCGATATCCGGCGTCAGGTTGACGCCAACCTCACCGCGAATGTCGTAGGCTTTAAAACAGGTTAGTTCATCCATAATCTACTCTTCTGTAATTAATGAGTCAGGCTGACTCCCGAATGATGAGCTGGTAAGGCAATTCATAGTGGGTCACCGGTCCTCTGGTGAGCAGCAATTTGACGGCCATTTCCCCTTTCTTTTCCGCATCTTGCGCGATGGTGGTCAGGCGTATTCCCGCCACCTCAACGGCGAGATTATCGAAACCGGTAACGGCAACCCGCTGCGGAACCGCCAGCTGCTGCCGTTGGCAGTAGTGGATCGCGCCGACGGCGAAGCGATCGGAAAGGCAGATAAGCGCAGTGATCTCCGGATGGGTTTCCAGTAACGCTTTGGACGCCTGTTCGCCGTGTTCTTCATCGTGTCGGGTTTGATACAGCCAGCACGTATCAAGGGCGAAGCCGCGCCGCTGGAAAACCTCCCGGCAGGCATTCACGCGGGAGAGCATCAGCAGGTTGTCGCCGGTGACGGGGGCGGTCAGATCGCACATTCCCTGTGCCGAGGGCTGTGACGGAAAGGCGATGATGCCGAAATGTCGATGACCTTTATCGGCCAGATAACGGGCAATATCGCGCATGGCGCAGGCGTTATCGATGGAGACGCTGCTGTGGTCGGGAAACTGAAAATCGAGCGTGACCACCGGACGCCCATGAGCCAGCGCGTGCTGGATCATGGCCGCATTGTTATGCGTGGCGTTGAGAATATAGCCATCAACCAGGGTGTTGAGCGGCGTCTGTTGCCGCTTACGCAAAGGGATCAAGACCAGATTGACGTTTTGTTCTTCACACTGGACGGCGATCCCCCGCATCAGCGCAATGTCGTGGGGATCGATAAACACGTAACTCATAGAGTCGTTGAATATCACGCCGATGGTGTCAGATTTACCGGTACGCAGCGCGCGCGCCAGCTTGTCCGGTCCCTGAAAGCCAAGCTCGCTGGCATATTGCAAAATTCGCTGGCGCAGCTCCGGAGATAATTTTTCCGGATTATTCCATGCGTTCGACACCGTGGTATGGGAAATACCCATAATCTTGGCCAATGATTTTATCGTAATACGTTTCTTATCTTTATTATCATTAACGTTTATTTTCATGTTTGATATATTTGCTGGGTTTATATATTGGCGTGAATTATTTATTTCTATCGTCCATTGCGTTGAACGTTGATGCAAAGTTTAACGTTAAACATAAAAAGGGGGTGTTAATTTAAGCTCCATTCAATAGCTGGGTAGCGGTAAATCAATACTTATTGAAAGTAAATGGAGAATTATCGTGAGAATTGTAATATTAGCTAAATTAACAGCCTGTGTACTATTCGCGTTTTGTATTTCTGGCTGCGGTCCGGATGATAAAAAATCCGCAGAGACAGCAAAAACGCCAATTAAAATGTGGGTGGCACCAAACGAAAATGAAGAAGCCTTCTGGAATACTATGGTTAAAGAATGGAATAAAGACCCGGCGCATACCCCGGTCGAATTTACGCCCATTCCTGCCGCCAGCAGTTCTGAAGAGGCAATAATGAACGCGCTGGCTTCCGGCACGGAACCCGATATTTCCAGTAATATCTTTATCGGTTTTGCCAGCCAGTTGGTGGAAATTGGTCAGCTTGAAGACCTGTCTAAAATGAGTGGTTTTAATGAACTCGTTAATAACCGACAGATGGGCAAAATTATTCCTGCCTGGCAATTAAACGGCGAGCAACACGTTCTGCCAATCTATATTAATCCTATCGTCTGGTGGTGGCGGGGCGATTTACTCAAGCAGTATGGTTTTGATCATGTTCCGACCCGTTATGATGAGCTTTATCAGTTGGCAGAGCGCCGGGCGGCGGATAATAACGGCTATGTTATCCAGATGACCGCCGGGAAAAACTGGTGGGAACGCTGGTTCGATTTTATTCCGCTTTATTATGCGCAAAACGGCGGTAAACCTTACCTCGCGGGTCATCAGGCGACGTTTGCCGATCCTGCCGGACAGGCGGTACTGACCTTTATGGGGAAAGTCTTTAACAGCAAGTGGAGCAGCTACGACTTCACCGCCGCCGACGATCCGTTAGCGACCGGGCAGGTGCTGGCGTCCGCGCGCGGTCCGTGGGATATCGCTCGCTATCACAAGCAGTATCCGGAGATCCTCAAAACGCTGCAAATTGGGCCGATGCTCACCGAGAAAGGCGACGCGCACCCGTATACGTTCGGCGACAGCAAAGGGGTGGTGATCTTCAGTTCCAGCAAGCGCAAAGCGCAGGCGTGGGCGTTTATTCAGTGGGTCTTTAACAACGCCGAGCACGACCGGAGCTGGCTGGAGCTGACCGGTATGCCGCCAGCACGCAGTGATTTAATGAGTAATCCGCTGTTTGTGAATTACTTTGAGAAAAACCCGCTGGAGAAGGCGATCGCTTCTTACGTGGACGTCGCGCTGCCGCCAGCGGCCACTACGCAAACCACGGAGATTCAGCGCAGCATGACGCAGATGCTGGAGCAGGTCATTTTCAACCACGCCGATCCGGCAGCCACCCTCGATAAATCCGCGCAGGAAATTAACACATTGCTGGCGAAATAAGGGGAAAAAATGGCTGGATATGAATCCCGCACCGGAGGCCTGTTGGCCTCCACGTGGATCGGTTATTCGTTGCTGTTCTGGTTTTATCCGCTGTGCTGGCTGGTCGTGCTTAGCGTGACGAACTGGCAATTTATTGGCACGCCGACGTTTAGCGGATTACAGAATATCATTGGCGTGTTTCATGACGCGTTATTCTGGCAATCGATGTGGAACGTGTGCCGTTTTTTAATGTGGTATATCCCGATTGTCTTTCTTGCCTCGCTGCTGTTTGCCGCGGGATTACGAAAAATTAAGTACGGGAAAAGTTTTATTGCCCTGAGCTTTTTACTGGCGAATATCTCTTCGGGGGTGGCCTATTCCATCGTCTTTGCAAAACTGTTCAGCGAATACGGGCCGGTCAATCAATTTTTACAGGCCAGTTTCGGCATCTCTGTGCCCTGGTTTACCAACCCTGACTGCGCCATGTTATCCATTGCGTTAATTGTCACCTGGAAATTCGTCGGTTATTACGGGCTGATTCTCTATTCCGGGATGGTGGCGATCCCCGCGGATATTTACAGCGCGGCGCAGTTGGATAAAACCGGGAAGTTTAAGCAAAGTTGGGCGATTACCCTGCCGATGATGAACGCGCAAATCGTGATGGTGATGGTGCTGGCGATTACCGTGGCGTTCAGCATCTTTACCGAGCCGTATCTTATCACCGGCGGCGGGCCGCTCAACAGCACCACCAGTCCGATGGTGGTGATGTATGAAGTGGCGTTCCAGAAAATGAAGCCAACCTGGGCGGCGACCATGTCGATTATCGTTGCGGCATGCAGTTTCCTCGCAATCTGGGTCTTCCGCAAAGTATTCGAAAAACATATCGAGATTGTGTGAATGAAGAAAATGACTCCCTTAACGCTGCTCATTCACGCCGTGATGTTTTTGCTGGCGCTCACCTGGCTTTATCCTTTTATCTGGATGGTGATCTCCTCGTTGAAACCGACGGCGCAAATCTACACGACCGGGCTGTTTTCCGGTCATCTGACGCTGGAGAATTACGCTTTTCTGTTCGATAACAGCAACCGGGCGGACAAACCTTTTTTGCGCACCCTGGTTAACTCGCTGTTCGTGTCGCTCACCATTACCGTCTGCGTCACGCTGACCTCAATGCTGGTGGGATATGCCGTCGCGAAAACCGAGTTTCGCGGCAAAAATGCGTTTCGCAACCTGTTGATTGTGCAGATGGTTTTCCCGGTCTTTATGTTCATCATTCCACAGTTTGTCCTGATGCGTGAACTGGGGCTGATCAACAGCTACGGGGCGATGATCCTGCCGTATGCGATGAGCGCCTGGGGCATTTTTATGGTTTCGCAGAGCTTTAAAGGCACGCCGAATGATTACCTGTACGCCGCAAGGCTCGATCACGCCAGCCTGTGGGGGATCTTGCGGCATGTGATGATGCCGCTGAATAAATCCATTCTGGCGATTGTCGCACTGTTCACCTTTTCCAGCTCATGGGACAACTTCCTCTGGCCGCTGATCGTGATGCGCGAAGTGGACAAAATGCCGTTTTCGGTGCTGCTCGCCACCTTCAGCAAATCCTACGGCATCTACCTGGGACCGGTGCTGGCGGGGTCGGTGGTGCAGATGCTGCCAATCGTTGTCCTGTTTATTCTGTTCAGAAAATACTTCCTCGAAGGCATGTCGTTATCACTGAAATAAGGAACGTGACGGTGAAAAAGCAACCGTGGTGGCAGGCGTGTACCTGTTATCAAATTTATCTGCCTTCGTTTTGCGACGGCAATAACGACGGGCTGGGCGATTTTCCGGGCCTGATTTCCCGGCTGGATTATTTGCAGGCGCTGGGCATCGGCGCGGTGTGGATCACGCCGTTTTATCCCTCTCCGCTGGTGGATAACGGCTACGATATCAGCGATTACTGCGCCGTTGACGCCCGTTTCGGCACTCTCGACGATTTCCGCCGGGTGGTTGACGGCTGCCACGCCAGAGGCATTCGGGTGATTATCGATCTGGTGGTCAATCACGTCTCCTCAGAACATCCCTGGTTTCGCGATGCGTGGAATAATCCGGGCAGCCGCTATCGTGATTATTTCCTTTTTCGCCGCCAGCCGAATAACTGGCGTTCTTTCTTTTCCGGCAGCGCGTGGACCGCTGAGCCAGACACCGGCGAGTTTTATTACCATAAATTCGCGCCCGGCCAGGTGGATCTCAACTGGGCCAACCCGGCGGTGGAACAGGAAATTTACCGGGTAGTGGATTTCTGGGTTACGCAGGGGGTGGACGGTTTTCGCTTTGACGTCATCAACTTTCTTACTACCGACGGCATTGGGCCTGATAACCCGGAAGAGAACGGCGAGCAGCGCCATGAATTTGACGTTAATCAGCCGCGACTCCCGGAGACGCTGCAACGGCTGTGTGCCCATGTTCGGGCGCAGGGTGACTATTTCCTGATTGGCGAAATCGGCAGCGAAGACCCTGACGTGCTCAGCCGCTATCAAAGCCCGCAGCTGATGGACGTGGTGTTTAATTTCAATATCGGTAGCCAGAAAAACTTTGATGTTTCCCGTCTTTTCAGCCAGTTAAAAACCACGCTGGCTGCGCAGTCGGGTTTACCGACGCTGTTTTTCTCCAGCCATGATATGTCGCGGATGATCAGCCGCTTTGGCGAAAACGAGCGCGATACCGGGCGGGCGCTGGCGGTGTTGGCGCTTCAGCTAACGGTGAGCGGCGTGCCGTTTATCTTCCAGGGAGAAGAGCTGGGGGTGACCGACTACCGTCCGCAAACGGCAGAGCAGCTTTTTGATATTCAGGGAAAAACCCATTACCGCACCGCCCTTGCCGCAGGCAGCAGCCCACAGCAGGCGCTGGCGCTGGCTATTGAACATTCGCGGGATGGTTCGCGCGCGCCGCTGCCCTGGCGCGACGCCCCCTTTGGCGGATTTTCCTCCGTCGCACCGTGGATGCCCGTCGGCGGCGATATCACCCTGATTAACGCGGAGCGCCAGCAGCAGGATGAGACATCGTTCTGGCATCAGTACCGACAGCTTATCGCCCTGCGCCGCCGCGTTGCGGCGCTGCATCAGGGACAGCAGGACTCGCTCGACCTCACTGACGAATGCGTCTGGTTTACCCGTTCGACGGCGGAGGAGCAGGTCTGGATCGCCATCAACTTTGGTGCGCCTGTTCGCAATCCGTGGCAGGAGATTGAGGCTGAAGTGCTGTACGGAGAGGACGCGCAATGGATTGGCAAGAATCAATGTTTGATCAAAAGGAGAGTACATGGACAGGCACAGTAAAAACCCGTTGATTACCCCGGCGGACGTGACGCCTTCACTGCCCGGCAGGAAGGTCGATTGTGTTTTCAATGCTGGCGTAACGGAGTGTGACGGGGAGATCGTTTTGCTGCTGCGGGTGGCGGAAAGCGTGATCAATTCCGACCCGCAGCAGCGTGTCGTACCGCTGTTGGAAAAAACCGATACGGGCTGGGTACAGGCCACCGCGAGTTTCGATCGTCGCGATGAACGCTATGATTTCAGCGATCCGCGGGTGATCGTGCTGAAAAGCGATCCGGCGCGGGTGTGGCTGACCTCTATGTCGCATCTGCGTCTGGCGCGCAGTCGCGACGGGGTGAACTTCCGGATTGACAGCCAGCCGTTTATCATCGCCGATACGCAATATGAAGAGTTCGGCTGCGAAGATGCGCGGATCACCCGCATCGATGATACCGCGTACATCAACTACTCGGCGGTGTCGTCGCTGGGGATCTCTACCGCGTTAGCGGTGACCAAAGATTTTGTCACGGTGGAGAAAAAAGGGTTGATCCTCTGCCCGGACAACCGTGACGTCTGCTTTTTCCCGGAAAAGATCGCCGGTAAATATCACGCCCTGACCCGTCCGGCCCCGTGCCACTTCGGTCATCCGGAAATCTGGATCTGCGAGTCGCCGGATATGTTGCACTGGGGCAACCATCGCCACCTGCTGGGACGGTCCGGCGATGCCTGGGACTGCCGTAAATCAGGCGGCGGCGCGCCGGTATTAAAAACCGATCGCGGCTGGCTGGAGATCTACCACGGTGTGGATGCCGATCAGCGCTACTGCCTTGGCGCGCTGCTGCTGGATCTCAACGAGCCGACCCGTATTCTGGCGAAATCACCGGTACCGTTGCTGGAGCCAGATGCGCCCTACGAGCGCGAAGGCTTCTTCGGCAACGTGGTGTTCACCTGTGGGGCGCTGATCCGCGATGAGACGCTGCACGTCTGGTATGGCGCCGCCGATGAGTGTGTGGCGCTGGCGACAATGCCGCTGGACAAACTGTGGCGGCATCTGGGGGTTAAATAAATGCCGCAGAGCGTCCTGGGTTGCTAAACCTCCTTCTGGCACGGGGGCGATTCACACGTTGCGGCCGCTGGTGGACGAATCTTTTCTGCAAATAATGAAAATACACAACAGAAGAGCAGGGCAATAAATGCCCTGCTCTTCTGTATATTTAATGTCACATTGTATTTCAGGTGCGCAAGAAAACAGATTGCGCTTATCGTTATTAATATTTTAATTAATATCTGACGCGGGGGCCGCCTCAATAGCTTTTTCTTCTTTGGTTAGCCCTTTGATGTATTTACTGTATTTCCACCAGGCAAAACCGAGGAAAATAACAATCCCCCCGACGTTATAGAATATAATGGTCATGATGTTACCGCCGGTCGGGAAGGTCGAGGCAATAAACCCGATGGTGAAAAGGACAATCAGCATCGATACCACAATAATGCCGGTTTTTTGCGAACCCATACGGAAGTCGCGCGGTAAGTGGTCCAGTTTTGCGCGCAGATTCAGGTAAGCCAGCATAATAAACAGCGGCGGCAGCATTGATGCGGCGGCGGTCATGTTGATGATAGTGTTCATTAAATCCTGCACGGTATTGGAGCCGAGTGTTGGGATAATCATCAGCGGGATAACAATCAGGAACTGAATCCAGGCTGCGCGGGCCGGAACGCCATTTTCATTCAGTTCGACGGTTTTTTTACCGAAAATACCCGCCGGAATTTCAGAGAAGAAAATTTTCACCGGCGTTGCGGTCCACATCAGCAGAGAGCCGAACATCGCGGTAAAGGAGACCAGGCCAACAAAGCGGTTAACGATCAGTTCCGGCAGGCCAAAGTATGCCGCCAGACCGTGGAATACCTGTACCGAACCACCGGTAAATTTCAGCTCTTTGCTGCTCACGAAGACGTTGATCAGTACCGAGGAGATGGAATAGAGCACGCCGATAAAAATCCCGGCAATGATAATGACCTTCACGAACGATTTGGACCCGCCCTTGACGTCGTTGACGTACACTGCCACCGACTCCGCACCGCCTGCCGCCATAAAGATCCAGGTGGTGATACCGAGGAAGGCCCAGTTAAAATTCGGGATCATTGCGTCTACGGTGATAGGGTCAGCAGGCTGTACGCCGCCAACCAGCGCAGTACCCGCCAGCAGGATGTAGGACAGGGTCAGCAGCAGCATCAATGTGGAGGTGACCGAAGTAATTGGTCCTAACATTTTTGCGCCGTTGGTCGAAACCCAGGTGGAGAAGGCAAACAGCACCATACTTAACACAGTGGTTGCGAACGGCGTCAGAATGTATTCGTAGCCTAAAAAAGCATATGAGGCGTAGGCGATAACACGGGGTAACAGCGAGGTAAAAAAGAACAGGTTAACGAACCAATAGGTATAGGCGGTAATAAATGCCCAACGTCCGCCCAGCGAACTTTTCACCCATGCATAGACACCGGCTTCGGAGTTTTTATTCAGCGAAACAAATTCAGCGATGATTAAGCAGAACGGAATAAAGTAGAAGATCGTCGCGAGGAAAAACATCGGTGCGGATGCTAGACCCAGCTCAATATTATTGTTGATAACGTTATTAAAACTATAAACCGCGGCAAAGGTGAGTGAAAGTAAGCCGAACTTGCCGATGGTATTACGTTTGGTATCAGACATAGCACATCTCCGATTCCTGATTATTATAGGGTACTGGCGGCGCAACGTCGGCGCCGCCTGTGTTTTTATTTATTATGAAAATAACCATCTTCGATGGTGACTTTGAGTACGACTTTTTTCACTGCGTTATTACAAATAAAACGATAGGCTTCATGGTTGTCACAAATAACCATTTGTCCTTCGCGCACTTCTACGGTTTTTCCACAGCCTTTCAGATATTCGCGATCGGTTTCATCGCGATAATATTCAACCACCTGGAGATCCTCTTTGGCGGCATACTCTATTTTTTGCTGTCCTTGCAGGTAGTAATGGATCTCAAAATAACGACGATAACCGGTAAACAGTGCATCGGTCGCGGAGTCTGTCTCCACGCGATAGCTCAGGGAATCACCGATAGAGTGGGCGACGCCTGGTTGAATATTATCAATATTTTCAATCGCTTCGACGCAGCGCTGCCACTTCTTCCCGGATGCGTAAATTTGTTGGAACTGCGCTAAGTTGTCGATGATCCTCATTTTGTATTCTCACTGTGCAAATTCGTGGAAAAGAACCCGGTACCAAAGACGCGGCTGGCGGCGGTTTGAGCGCTAGATTCGCTACCGGAAACCGGCAACAACGTGAAGCCGTAGCTGAACGAACGGAACCAGACGCGCCAGGAATCAAGCACCTCGCTTCCCCAGGAGTTGGAGCCTAAGCCCAGCACCTGGTGGTCCAGATTCAGGGTGATGTCATCGCTGCGCTGCAGCGCATTACAGTGCTGTGCGGCAAAGATATTTTCTGGCGTATAGCGCCAGGCGCTCAGGTTGACAGGGCGCTGCGGAATCACCAGCAGACCGTTGCCGTGGCGGTTGGTTAGCGTTGCCCAGCGCACGTCCTGACGATTGCCGTTGTTTTGCGGGAACGGATAGTTTTCGAACATCTCATCCACGCTGCTGCGCCAGATATCGATGATGTTGGCCTGCTGGCTATCGGCATAGTTTTCACCGGGACCACGTCCGTAATACGCCACCTGCCCCAAATCGCCGTTGATGCCCATCGTGAAGCCGATGCACGGAATAATGTCCCGGTACTCGCCGTAAGGCTGGCCGGAAAGCTCCACGTTCAACTGACCGTCTGCGGCAATCCGCCAGCGGTAGGTACAGCGCATACCGAAATCAAATACCGGCGGGGCGATAATCGTCTGGCTGGTTATCAACAGCGCGTCATCGGTTTGCTCAATGGCAAAATCGCGCAGATGTTCCTGCATAATCTGTAAATGATTTGGTTGCCAAAGGCCTTCGAACTCTTGTTTGTGGTTATCAATGGTTGGTTTGAAGAAATTAATCTTCGGCTCGCGGGTAATCAGCTCCTCACCGTTAACGGTCCAGCTAATGGGCTTACCGTTCAGTTTTGAGAAGGTCAGATGGAAGTTATAACCGCGTATGGTGCAGCTCTGGCGGCTGTCTTCCAGCGTCAGAGGAATAGCGTTTTTCAGGCTAAACGGTACGGCAGCCGCCGTTCTGGCCTTCAGCGGGAACTGATAAGTCGCGATGTGGTGCCCGGATTCGCTGTATAACGTGCGGGAATCTTTCGTCACGATGACGTTGAGGAACGCTTCGCGCGCATCCAGCTCCGGCAGTGTGCATTGCACGAGGGTATCGCTGTCAGGAGGGACGTCGCGCAGTTTTATCTGCTGAGCAGAAAGCGTATCTCCCTCGGCGCGAACCTCAATATGCAAGGTGTAGTCGTCAAGCGTGGTAAACCACAGTTTGTTTTCTACCCGTAGCTCGCCGCGAGCCAGATCCTGTGCGCGTACTTTTACTGGCGCAATCACCTGCTTGTATTCCTGCAGACCCGGCCCCGGGGTTTGATCGGAATAAATCAGGCCATCAAGGCAGAAGTTGTAGTTGTTCGGATAGTCGCCGTAGTCGCCGCCATATTTGTACCAGACGTTGCCGTCGTCATCTTTGGCCTGAATCCCGTGATCGCACCACTCCCAGACATAGTGTCCCTGAATGCAGTCATGCTGATAAAAGACGTTCTGATATTCCGTAAGCCCGCCGGGACCGTTGCCCATGGCGTGAGCATATTCGCAGATGATGCGCGGCTTAGGATGTGGATATTCGCCAAACTCATTCATTAGCGGCACACGGGTGTACATGGTGGAGATGATATCCACCACTTCGGCGTCACGATCTTCTTCGTAATGGATCAGACGCGTGTCATCCAGCGCTTTCGCGGCGTGATACATGGCGCGGATGTTACAGCCGTATCCGGATTCGTTGCCGAGCGACCAGATGACGATCGACGGGTGGTTTTTTTGTGCATGGATGTGGCGCACGATGCGCTCAACGTAGACGTTTTCCCACAGCGGATCGTCGGTTATCCGGCTGATATCGCCGATATTGGCGAAGCCGTGAGATTCAACGTCGGTTTCGGCCATCACGAACAGACCGTAGATATCGCACAATTCATAGAAGCGCGGATCGTTCGGGTAATGGGCGGTACGCACGGAATTGATGTTGTGCTGCTTCATTAACAGCAGATCTTTTTCAACGCGATCCATGCCAACCGCACGGCCTTTTAGATGATCGTTGTCGTGGCGGTTAACGCCATGCAGCATCACGTAGCGGTTATTGATGTAAAACAGACCGTCGCGAACTTTGATATCGCGGAATCCGACCCGCTGTGGCACGACCTCAAGGAGATTGCCGTTGGCATCTTTCAGCGTCATCACCAGATGATAAAGATACGGCGATTCCGCTGACCACTGCTGCGGCGCGCTAACCTTGAAATTAAAAGCGGTGCGGGTGTGTTGATCCACTGCCAGATTGTTAATCACACCGCTATGCAGCGCCTGCTCACCGTCAAACAAGGTGTATTCGAGCGACGCCATCGCTGGCGTGGCAGCCAGGTTTTCCAGCGCAATGTCGCAGGTGAGGGTGGCGTCGCGATAGTCATCATCGAACTCGGTGCGAACGGTAAAATCCTGAATATGGGTCGCCTGTTTGCCTACCAGATAGACGTCGCGGAAAATTCCCGCCGACCACCACATGTCCTGGTCTTCAACGTAAGTGGAATCAGCCCATTGCATTACGCGAACGCACAGCAGGTTGTCACCGGTCTTTACCACCGCGCTGATATCAAATTCAGCCGTCAGGCGGCTGCCTTTGCTGAAACCAACGTACTGACCATTCACGTAAACTTCGAAGTAGGTTTCTACGCCATCAAATTTAATCAGCGTTTGTTTGCCCTGCCAGCCTTCGCTGAGGGAGAAAATGCGCTGGTAGGCTCCGGTGGGGTTATTGGTCGGAACGTAGGGGACATCAATCGGGAAAGGAAAACCTTCGTCGGTATACTGCAGTTTGCCGTGTCCTTCCATCTGCCACATGCCTGGGACGGTGATGCTGCCCCAGTCATTCATAAACTGCGACGTAAAGATTTCCGGCACCTGCAGCGGATGCTCAAAGAACTGAAAATTCCACTGACCGCTTAGCAACTGAAAGAGGCTGCTGGTTTCACGGGCAAACGAGCGAGCCTGCGCAACGGAGTCATAAGAGAAAAAATATGCGCGTGGCGCCAGTCGATTTTCGTGGGTGAGCTGAATGTTTTCCCAGCGATTCATAAGGCCTCCCGGTGGAGAAAAATCGGAACCATTCATTTTAATGGTGAGTAAGTGTAATTGATGGTGATTTTAGTAAAAGTTTTACTAAAATATAGCGAGTAAGGTGATTTACTTTAACTGGATCACGAAAATAATGGGGCGCAGAAAATAATGCATGACAATGCGCGCCCGGCATCAGAAGAAACCGGGCGTGTTTACTGGGGATTTTAGCGGGTGGTGCCGCGCAGTTTCAGCTTGCTGGGAACAAAAACCAGCAGAGGAAGCGCACGCCCATCGCGGGCTTTCTCAAACAGCAGGTTGACGCCCTGACTGCCCATCATTTCTGAATGGATGCGAACGGTGGAAAGCGGAGGAAAGGTGAAGCGCGCTGTCGGGATATCATTAACGCTAATCAGCGAAATGTCCTGCGGAATGTTCAGGCCACGCTCGTGAATGGCGCGCAGAACGCCAATAGCAATCGAGTCTGAAGCCACAAACAGGGCACCGGGATAGTCGGCTTTCGCCAGCATTTTTTTTGCCAGTTCATACCCTGATGAACTGGAGAAACCGCCGCGATAGATGTCCTGTTCAGAAACGACCTGCTGCAGACGACCGTATTCGACAAACGCGGCTTCACGGATATCTGCCTTGCCGGGTTCGTCTTCACCGCCGATGAAGCCAATGCGAGTGACGCCCTGGGCGATGAAGTAGTCGATACTCTCTTTACTGATGCGGGCCAAATCGATATCGACGGCGTCATATTCGCTGCCGGGTTCATGGAAATCGATAAAGCAGATGTTGTCGGTAAGCGCTGCTGCTGCATTACGCAAAGCCGAAGAAGGCTTGCCGACAATAAGAATGCCGGTAATGTTTTTGCTCTCCGGTAGCCCACTGTGCTCATAGCAGTTGGTCAGTTCGATCCCCAGCTTCTCACACTGGGTTTCTATTCCGTGACGGATCGCGAGATAGTAAGGATCGTTGATTTCCAAATCCTGCTGGTAGCTGTAGAGCGCCAGAATATGCTGGGGGCCGAGCGCGCTGGTCTGGTTTTTACGAGCACTGCTGGTTTTGTACTCCAGTTTTTCCGCGATCTCCAGAATGCGATGCTTGGTCTCTTCTTTTACATTCAGCGTGGGGTCATCGTTTAAAACCCGGGACACTGTCGCCAGGGACACGCCAGCTTCGATTGCGATGTCTTTAAGTGTTGCCATGTTTGCCTTTTCCCTGAGTTACCTGCGCATTGTAAATGAAGTGCTTATCTATTCATCTGTTTTCAGTAAAAAAAGTACGTTTAATTGACATGCCTGGGGTAAAACTGGGCTTTCAGAGTGTGATGACTACGTCATTTTCCCGCTTTTGAGAACCATCCCCGGAAAATATTTTGCTATTATTTAGTAAAGTTTTACCAAAGGAGAACACAATGGATACCGTCGCATTTGCTGATTTTGCCCGAATGGAAATACGTGTTGGAAAAATCGCACAGGTAAAGCGCCATGACAATGCTGATAAGCTGTATATCGTGCAGGTGGATGTGGGAGAGCGTACGCTGCAAACCGTGACCAGCCTGGTGCCTTATTACAGCGAAGAGGAATTGATGGGGAAAACGGTGGTGGTGCTGTGTAATCTGCAAAAGGCCAAAATGCGCGGGGAAACGTCAGAATGCATGTTGCTGTGCGCTGAGACGGACGATGGCAGCGAAAGCGTGCTGCTGACGCCAGAACGCCTTATGCCTGCGGGTGTGCGGATTGTTTAAGTTGTGCTAATTGCCGGATGGCCGCTACGCTTTTATCCGACCTACATTTGATCCCGTAAGCCTGAGATGCGCAGCGCCATCCGACATGTATTACACCTGCTCCACGCTCACCCGTAATGCTGCCAGGGCTTTGCGCGTCGATCGCAATACCAGATCGCATTGCTCGATCGTTAACGTTAACGGCGGTTCGATACGGATCGTCTTTGCATTGTTGAGCGTGCCGGCAACCAGTACCCGCTGGCGGAACATCTCACTGGCAAAGTTGTAGCCGATTTCATTATCGACAAACTCAATTGCCATCAGCATGCCTTTACCGCGTACATCATGCACCAGGTCTGGGTACTCCCGCGCAAGCTGGCGGAAACCATCCAGCAACATATCGCCTTTCTGCTCCGCCTGAGCCGGTAAATTTTGCTCCAGCAGGACGTTAATGGTGGCTAACGCAGCCGCACAAGCGAGCGGGTTGCCGCCAAACGTGGTGGTATGCAAGAAGGGATTGTCGAACAGAACGGAAAACACCTCTTCAGTGGCAATAGTTGCGCCAATTGGCATCACGCCGCCGCCCAGCGCTTTGGCCAGACACATAATGTCGGGCTGCACGTTTTCGTGCTCGCAGGCGAACATTTTGCCGGTACGACCCATGCCGGTCTGCACTTCATCAAGGATCATCAGCGCGCCAAACTCATCGCAAAGTTTACGCACGGCGGGCAAATACCCTTGCGGTGGCAGGATCACGCCCCCTTCACCCTGGATAGGTTCGAGGATCACGGCTGCAACGTCGTCACCAGTCTTTTTACACTCGCTGAGCATGGTGCGCATCGCGTTAATATCGCCAAACGGCACATGGCGGAAACCAGGCAGCAGCGGCATAAACGGTTTGCGGAAGGTTGATTTAGCCGTGGCGGACAGTGCTCCCAGTGATTTGCCGTGGAATGCGCCGCTGGTGGCAATGAACGTAAATTTACCGCGCGGCGATTGATACGCTTTCGCCAGCTTCAGAGCGGCTTCAACCGACTCGGTCCCGCTGTTACAGAAAAAACTGTATTTCAGTTTACCTGGCGCCAGCGCGGCGAGGGTTTTTGCCAGCATGGCCCGCAGAGGGTCAAGTAGCTCCTGGCTGTGCAGAGGTTGTTTCGCGAGTTGATTCTGTACGGCGGAAACCACGACTGGATTACGGTGCCCCACGTTGAAAATTCCAAATCCACCCAGGCAATCGACGAACTCCTGCCCCTGGGTGTCGACAAGCGTATTCAGGCTTCCCGCTTGCCACTCTACGGCTCCGTAATCCCCGCCTGCAGTTACAGATTTTCGATACTCTAAGAACCCCGGATTGACATGCTCCTTGAAGTATTCAATCACCTCTCGGTTTAATGATTTCATTTCCTCATGATCAAGCGTGCGCTTTTCGATGAGATTCAGTGCGTGTGCGCTGCAGGCCAGGGCCGATGCGCTGGAAGGTAACCTGTTCAAAATATGCTCCCGGAGCTCGCGTATCACATGATACTGATTTAAGTATTGCAGTGATTGCGCCATTCCGGCGCGCTTAGCAAAAATCGGGATAAACACCAGGAAACATCTCATTCACGCAACATTTAATGCTGATGTTTAACATTTACTGGCATTTTGCCCAGGTTAAGACCGCGAAAACAGATCGGAAAAGCACTTTTCTGCGCTAAAAGTGAGCAATATTTGCACTGTGACGGTGCGTTGGTAGAAGTGTAGTTGAATAGTTACTGGATGAAAGTATTTTAAATCAATGGATTAGAATGCGTACAGATTTTGAGGTTTAATCGCAAATTGCGATCTAAATCAAATTTAACAACTAAAGATAAAAAAATTATCGCCGAAATAACATAAGCCGAAAGAGTTAACAACCAGATAACCTGCACAGGACGCAATCATGTCTTCTCATCCCTACGTTAGTCAGCAAAATACACCGCTGGATGATGATATCACCCTCATGTCGACCACCGATTTACAAAGCTATATCACCCACGCGAACGATACCTTTGTCCAGGTCAGTGGCTATCAACTGAATGAATTGCTCGATAAGCCGCACAATCTGGTTCGTCATCCGGATATGCCAAAAGCGGCGTTTGCGGATATGTGGTACACCCTGAAACAGGGCGAGCCATGGAGCGGGATTGTGAAAAACCGGCGTAAGAATGGCGATCACTACTGGGTAAGGGCCAATGCGGTGCCGATGGTACGGGAAGGTCGTGTCACCGGATATATGTCGATTCGTACCCGGGCCACTGACGAGGAGATTGCGGCGGTAGAGCCTTTATATAAAGCGCTAAATGAAGGGCGTTGCAACCGACGTATCCATAAAGGACTGGTGGTACGCAAAGGCTGGCTGGGTAAACTCCCGGCGCTGCCGATTTGCTGGCGAGTGCGCAGCGTAATGGCAATTATGTTTATCGTACTGGCGGCCGCATTGCAGCAAATGGGCGCCGAATGGCCGTTACTGCTGATAAGCGCGCTGGTGATGATGCTGGGAACGGCTATTTTCGAATGGCAGATTGTGCGTCCTATTGAGAATGTCGCTCGTCAGGCGCTAAAAGTGGCGACCGGTGAACGAAACAGCGTGTCGCATCTTAACCGCAGTGATGAACTGGGCCTGATGCTGCGAGCGGTTGGGCAACTGGGGCTAATGTGCCGTTGGCTCATCCATGATGTCTCCAGTCAGGTGAGCTGTGTGCGCAGCGACAGCGAAACGCTGGCGAAGGGCAGCGATGATTTAAACAAGCATACGCAGCAGACCGTAGAGAACGTGCAGGAAACGGTGACCACTATGAATCAGATGGCGGCATCGGTGAAGCAAAACTCAGAGACCGCCGCCGCGGCCGACAAGCTCTCCATTGCAGCCAGCAGCGCGGCGACGCACGGCGGCGAGGCGATGGATACCGTCATCAAAACTATGGACGATATCGCCAACAGCACCCAGCGGATCGGCACCATTACCACGCTGATTAACGATATTGCTTTCCAGACTAATATTCTGGCCCTGAACGCCGCTGTTGAAGCCGCACGGGCGGGTGAGCAGGGGAAAGGGTTCGCCGTGGTGGCGGGAGAAGTGCGTCATCTTGCCAGCCGCAGCGCCAGTGCAGCCAATGATATCCGCAAGCTGATTGATGCCAGCGCCGATAAGGTGCAGTCCGGATCCGACCAGGTTCACGCCGCAGGGCGCACGATGGATGATATTGTGGCGCAGGTGCAAAACGTGACGCAGTTGATCGCCCAAATCAGTCACTCAACGCTGGAACAGTCAGATGGTCTTTCGAGCCTGACTCGCGCAGTGAATGAATTAAGCAACATTACGCAGAAAAACGCCGAACTGGTTGAAGAGAGCGCCCAGATTTCCGCGATGGTGAAACATCGCGCTGGTCGTCTGGAAGATGCGGTTACGGTGCTGCATTAATATTAACGATAAAGGCGGAACGCAGGGTGAACGCGTTCCGCCTGCTCTGTAGATTAATCCAGTTGAGTAATATCCAGCGCAGCGCGATCGATAATACCGATGATTTTTTTGATCTGCGCATCGCTGGTATCACCATGATTGACCCGTAGGTCCAGCACGGCTTTGAAGTTCTCCAGCGCGCGTTTCATCTGCGGGTTCTTGCGTAATTCAAAACCCACGCAGCGGGCTTTAATACGTTCGTGGATATGTTCCAGATGCTCACGGTTTTCATCCAGCCACTGCTGGCCCTGGGTTGTGATCGCAATCTGTTTACGCCCGCCTTCCTCGTCGCTGATGGTGATCAGCTCTTGATCCTGCAAGAAATCCAGCGTCGGATAGACGACGCCCGGGCTCGGGGTATAGTTGCCCTGAGTCAGGGTTTCAATCGCTTTAATCAGCTCATAGCCGTGGCTGGCGTCGCGGGTCAGGATATCCAGAATGACCAGGCGTAATTCTCCGTGACCGAAGAAGCGCTGGCGACGACCGCCGCTGCGACCGTGGCGGTGTCCACAACCCTGTTCGTGGTGATGTTCTTTGTTGCAGCCTTCATGGCGATGTTCTTCACCTTTGCAGCAACCTGCATGGTGTTCGTTGTGGCGGCCTTCGTGGTGATGCCCTTCACCCTTGCAGCAGCCTTCGTGTTGGTGCTCTGTATGCTTGCAGCAACCTTCATGATGGTTTTGCATCATCGTCTCCTGATGTGTTTTAGATATATCTAATTTATATCTAAATATTGTTTTGGTGCAAGACTATAAAATGTTTTTTGTTTAACTTTATGATTTTTATCTTTTTTAAAGGTGTGTGTTAGCCGTTTAGTCAGAAGGCGACTATATCAAAAAAGTGCTTGCAATCTTTCTGATTAGCAATCATTATCATTTAAAAATTAAATTAGATATATCGTATTATCTTCCGAAGGCGAAAAAATGACAAAAAACACCTCACGCTACCCGCAGCGCGTTCGCAATGAACTGCGTTTTCGGGAACTTACCGTCCTGCGCGTCGAACGTATTAGCGCGGGATTTCAGCGCATTGTACTGGGCGGTGACGCTCTGGATGGTTTTAGCTCACACGGCTTTGATGACCATACCAAGGTCTTTTTCCCTGAACCGGGCAGCCACTTTGTGCCGCCGGTTGTCACCGATGAAGGTATTGTCTGGGCTGACGGCGTGCGTCCGATATCCCGTGATTACACGCCGTTGTATGACGAAGCACGCCATGAGCTGGCACTGGATTTCTATATTCATGACGGTGGCGTGGCAAGTACGTGGGCGATGAATGCCCGCGAGGGTGACAAGCTGACGGTAGGCGGACCGCGCGGTTCTTTGGTGGTGCCAGAAGACTACGCGTATCAGCTTTACGTGTGTGATGAATCGGGAATGCCTGCGCTGCGCCGACGCCTGGAGTCGCTCAGCCGTTTAGCGGTACGTCCGAACGTCACGGCGCTGGTAAGTGTGCAGGATGCCGCGTACCAGGACTATTTTGCTCATCTCGACGGATTTACTATTCAGTGGTTTATCGGCCATGACGAACAGGCGGTGAATGAACACTTATCGCAGCTAAGCGTACCTGCAGATGATTACTACATCTGGATTACCGGCGAAGGTAAGGTGGTCAAAAACCTGAGTGCTCGCTTTGAAAGCGAGGCGTTCGATCAGCAACTTGTTCGCGCAGCGGCTTACTGGCATCAGCGTCGTTAATCAGTAATTAGATGGCGGCACGCCAAACGCCTGGCGGAATGCGTAGCTAAATGCCGCGGTGCTTGAATACCCTACGTCGAGCGCCACGGCGGTCACGCTTTTATTTTTCTTCAGCATTAATACGGATTCCAGAATACGCATTTTTTGCTTCCAGACGCTGAAAGGCAATCCGGTTTCTTTTTTGAAATGGCGTGAAAAGGTACGGGCAGACATACCCAGATGCTGCGCCCAGTATTCAACCGAATGCTCCAGCGCCGGGGATTCTTGTATTGTTCGGCAAACTTTGGTTAATTCGCGATCCTGCGGCCAGGGTAATACAAAAGCGACTTCCGGAAGCTGCAGAATAATGTCGACCAGGACGCTAACCAGCTTGCCCTCTTTTGACTGGCTATCATAATGGCCCGAAATTAAATTCGTGGCGTAATGAATAAACTCTCTGGCGAAATCACTGATAGCCACCACTTTACATTCATTGATGCTCTCTTCAAGAAAGCTCGGTTTAATATCCAGATTCTCTAAATACACATCATCCAATGCCCAAACCGCATGCTCCGTATGATTCGGGATCCAGATGCCATAATGCGCCGGGATTATCCAGCACTTGCCGGCAACATCAATACGCATACTGCCTTTGCGGGCGAAATGAAACTGCATAAAAGAGTGTGAATGCTGTGGAACATGATGATTGGCTTCCAGGACATACGAGCGAAAGTAAACATCCTGCGGCAGTTCCGTCATGGAGTTATCCGGGAAGGAGTTCCACTGTTTTTGCACGAGAGTTTCCATAAATAGATCGTCAATGCTCCCGATGGTGTGTCCGCTGCTCGATAGATCTTGTCCGCGGATCATAATACATACACTCTTTTTTCCATAATAATCTTGCGTAAGAATTTTTAGCCCACCTTTGGTAAATACCATGAACTCGCTTTGTTCAGATGCTGTCATCGTCAATGAAACAAATGATAACTGGACCCGAATGGGAAAAGAGCTGCTTTCGCAAGCGGATATCAGGATTAATGGCTCCCGTACCTGGGACATTCAACTTCATCATGCCGGTTTCTTTAAACGGGTACTGCAACAAGGCTCGTTAGGGCTTGGTGAAAGCTATATGGAAGGCTGGTGGGACTGCGAGCGACTCGATATTCTGTTCTGCAAAATCCTGAAAGCAAAACTTGACCAGCAGATGCCGGGTAACCTGAAAGATATTTTACGTATTGCCAGCGCACGCCTGTTTAATTTGCAGTCGCGGAGCCGCGCGTGGATTGTTGGCAAAGAACATTATGATATTGGTAACGATCTCTTTGCACTGATGCTTGATCCGCATATGCAATATTCCTGCGCTTACTGGAAAGACGCAACCACACTAGACGATGCGCAAAATGCCAAATTAAAAATGATCTGTGAGAAGCTACAACTGAAACCGGGCATGCGTTTACTCGATATTGGTTGTGGCTGGGGCGGGCTGGCGGAATATGCGGCGCGTCATTATGGCGTGGCGGTGGAAGGCGTCACCATTTCCAAAGAGCAGCAAAAAATGGCGCAGCAGCGCTGTGAAGGACTGGACGTTAAGATTCTGCTGCAGGATTATCGCGACCTCGATAAACACTACGATCGCATTGTCTCCGTGGGGATGTTTGAACACGTCGGGCCAAAAAACTACGACACCTATTTCAGCATCGCCGACCGTTGTTTAAAACCGGACGGACTGTTCCTGCTACACACCATTGGTAGCAATAAAAAAGGGATGAGCGTCGATCCGTGGATCAATAAATACATTTTCCCGAACGGCTGCTTACCGGCGATCTCCCATATTGCCGAAGCCAGCGAATCACGGTTTGTGATGGAAGACTGGCATAACTTTGGCAGCGATTACGATAAAACGCTGATGGCGTGGCACGAGCGCTTTAATCAAGCGTGGCCGGAGCTGTCATCACGTTATTCCGCCACCTTCAGAAGAATGTTTAACTACTATTTATGCGCCTGCGCCGGGGCTTTCCGCGCCAGAGATATTGAACTTTGGCAGGTGCTGTTTAGTCGCGGCGTAGAGGGCGGGATCCGCGTTTATCGTTAACGTTCTGCCTGATAAGCGAAGCGCCATCAGGCAGTAAATACCTGAGAAGCGCTCCTTGTTACATCTTAGCCCAGCTCACTCTCTGCCAGCGCTTTAAACACCATCGCTACGGCGTGCGCGCCGGGGTCCATGTTTCCGAGCAGGCTTTCGCTGCTCAGATACGATGCGCGACCCGCATTGGCTTTGCTCGACAAACAGGTTCGTTCGGCTCCCGCTTGCGCGGCGTCGAATGCGGCCTGCAGATTTTTCGGCTGTGTGAGCAGCGAAGTCAGGGCCGGTTGCAGCGCATCAATCATCGTGCGATTGCCTTCGTCTGCGCCGCCGTAGAACTTCATCTGCGCCAGCCCCGTATTTAGCGCTTCGACAACGTTAGCGCCCTGTTCCAGTTTCTGCCCGGCGGCGGTAAAGAAGATTGACATCAGCACACCGCTGGAACCGCCCATCACCACGGTCAGACGTTCGCCAATCAGCGCGAACAGCGTGGCAAGGTTATCCAGCGGCAGCTGCTGGCGATTCAGCATGCTGGCAATTTCACGCGCGCCGGCGGCAAAGGTCGAACCGGTATCGCCATCGCCGACTTTGGCGTCCAGCGCATTCAGATGAGTCTCCAGATCGGAAAGGGTTGCGGTGACCAGCTCCACAACCCCGGCCACCAGGGCGTTTGCCGAAGGCTGGAATTCCACGCGGGCGCTACGCTGAGATGACGCTACGCAGCTGATTTCACGCGGTGGGACCGGCGTCGGCCAGTTGCTGGTTTCCACTTCGGTGAGCAGTGCTTTTTCGATGCTCTCTTCCAGCACGATGGCCGTCAGTGAGAAGCCTTTCATATCCAGCGCAGTGACCAGCGAGGCCGGGCCAATTAGCCAGTCGATACGCGAGTGCAGCGGGCTGCTGGCGAGTTCGCGGGTGATGATGGCCATTTCGGCCACGGAAACGCCGCCAAGATTATTAATCATCACCGCCAGACGACCGGTTTCAGGCAGGGCGGCCAGCAGTTTATCCACCATCAGGTTCACCACTTGCGCACTGTTTTGGGTGTCGATAACCGATGCGCCTGGTTCGCCGTGAATGCCCATACCCAGCTCCGCATGACCCGGATGATGACGAGGGGCTGCGTCGGTTTCTTGCGGCAGATGACAGCTGGAAAGAGCTACGCCCAGGCTAAAGGTGTTGCTGGCTGCGTACTGCGCTTCACGCAGGACGGTGGCGAGGTTATAGCCGCGTTCGGCAAAATAGCCTGCGATTTTATGCACCAGGATAGTTCCCGCAATGCCACGTGGGTGTTTGTTATCCGGCAGGGAGATGTCGTCGCCGACAATCAGCATTTCAACGTTATAGCCAAGGCGACGCGCCTTCTCGGCGGCGAGACCGAAATTAAGACGGTCACCGGTGTAGTTTTTCACAATCAACAAACAGCCAGCCTCACCGGTCACCGCCTGAATGGCGGTCAGTACTGCATCCACGCTCGGGGAGGCGAAAACGTCGCCGCAGACCGCAGCGGTTAGCATGCCTTTACCGATAAACCCAACGTGCGCGGGTTCGTGTCCCGAACCGCCGCCGGAAATGACCGCTACGTTATTTTTATTAAGGTCACGACGGACCACGATGCGAATGGCCGGATCGCTTTCCAGACGCGCCAGGTTATTCCATGGGCTGGCGATAATCGCCCCGTCGATGACGTCGCTCACGAGATGGGTGCGTTGGTTAAAAAAGAATTGAGACATAACGGCTCCTCGAGGTTGAGTGAAAGACAAACCCCCGAATGTAGGATCATGGTGCGGAGGCAATGAAGAGATTCTGGCGAAGTCAGCGTGGAAAAAAACAACGCTAAAATGAGTTTCATTACGGAACGTTGATGCTGTTTTTTGTTCCGAAATGAAACTTAAAAAAGCGGGGAATGATCATAATGCGAGCTCGCTCGACTTTTTTCTCCTGCGATCAGCGCCGCTCATACGGCGCAGCCAGCCTTTTTTTGCCGGTTTTAATTCAACTGCATGAGTAAAAGAGGAACTGAGCTTCGTGTTTGCCGGAGATTTGGGGGTAAATGAACGGATCGGGATCGCAAACCTTATCATTTTTGTGGATAAGTGTTCCAGAATGGAACGTGCGTCGTTTTTATCTGTTTCATATCAGAACAAAATGACGAAAGATTTTTTTGTTCACGCCTCGCCATACAGTTATTGCATCGCTCCGGTACCACCTGTTTTTGCCGACAGCAACAGGCCAAACAGGTTAACGCCAGGGCTCACCATGTAAAAACATGTACTTATTTGAGGATGAAAGGAATGCTAAAAGTTATTCAATCTCCAGCCAAATATCTCCAGGGCCCTGACGCTTCCACCTTATTTGGTCAATACGCTAAAAATCTGGCGGACAGCTTTTTCGTGATTGCGGATGACTTCGTGATGAAGCTGGCGGGAGAGAAGGTACTCAATGGCCTGCACAGCCACGACATTAGCTGCCACGCGGAACGCTTCAACGGTGAATGCAGCCATATTGAAATTAATCGCCTGATTGCCATTCTGAAACAGCACGGTTGCCGCGGCGTGGTTGGGATTGGCGGCGGGAAAACGTTGGATACCGCCAAAGCGATTGGTTACTACCAGAAGCTACCGGTGGTGGTGATCCCTACTATCGCCTCTACCGATGCGCCAACCAGCGCGCTGTCCGTTATCTATACCGAAGCCGGTGAGTTTGAAGAGTATCTGATCTACCCGAAAAACCCGGATATGGTGGTGATGGACACCGCAATCATTGCCAAAGCGCCGGTACGCCTGCTGGTGGCCGGGATGGGCGATGCGCTCTCAACCTGGTTTGAAGCGAAAGCCTGTTATGACGCCAGAGCGACCAGCATGGCGGGCGGACAGTCCACCGTAGCGGCGCTGAGCCTGGCGCGCCTGTGCTATGATACCCTGCTGGCGGAAGGCGAAAAGGCACGCTTTGCCGCGCAGGCTGGCGTGGTGACTGATGCGCTGGAGCGTATTGTCGAAGCGAACACTTACCTCAGCGGCATCGGCTTTGAAAGCAGCGGTCTTGCAGGGGCGCATGCTATCCACAACGGTTTTACGATTCTGGAAGAGTGTCACCATTTGTACCACGGTGAAAAAGTCGCCTTTGGTACGCTGGCGCAGCTGGTGCTGCAAAACAGCCCGATGGAAGAGATCGAAACCGTGCTGAATTTCTGTCAGAAAGTAGGCCTGCCGGTAACGTTAGCGGAAATGGGCGTGAAAGACGACATTGACGGCAAGATCATGGCCGTGGCCAAAGCGACCTGCGCAGAAGGTGAAACCATCCACAATATGCCGTTCTCGGTGACGCCTGAAAGCGTACATGCCGCGATACTGACGGCAGACCTGCTGGGACAGCAGTGGCTGGCGCGTTAATCAGTCGTCGGTAAGTTTTTATCCGGCATCTTCTCCCCCCTCTGACAGTCTCTGCCGGAGGGGTTGTCTATGGTAAAACAGCGGAAAGGGATATGACGACGCACACTCAGGACATTGGGAAGGAAGTCTCTTCGGTCATTGCCCAGTCATGGCATCGTTGCAGCAAGTTTATGCAGCGGGAAACCTGGCAGGCGCCGCATCAGGCGCAGGGCCTGACCTTTGAGTCGATCTGTCGTCGCAAAACAGCGCTGCTGACGATTGCTCAGGCCGCGCTGGAAGATGCCTGGGAGTTTATGGACGGCCGTCCGTGCGCGCTGTTAATTCTGGATGAATCGGCCTGTATTCTCAGCCGTTGCGGCGATCCGCAGACGGTGGAGCAACTGGCGGAGCTCGGTTTTCGCGACGGCAGTTACTGTGCGGAAAGCATTATTGGCAGCTGCGCGTTGTCGCTGGCGACGATGCCGGGGCAACCGACAAAAACCTCTGGCGATCAGCACTTTAAACAGGCGTTGCATCCGTGGTCGTTCTGCTCTACGCCAGTATTCGATAACCATGGTCGACTGTTTGGCTCCATCTCGCTGTGCTGTCTGGTAGAGCATGAGTGCGTTTCTGATTTATCCCTGACGCTGGCGATTGCCAGAGAAGTCGGCAACTCATTGCTGACTGACAGCCTGCTGGCTGAATCCAACCGCCATCTGAACCAGATGTACGGGCTGCTGGAGAGTATGGATGATGGCGTGATGGCCTGGAACGAACAGGGCGTATTGCAGTTCCTCAATGCGCGCGCGGCGCTGCTTTTGCATCTCGACGCGCAGGCCAGCCAGGGGAAGAATATTAACGACCTGCTCAATCTCCCCATGCTGCTGCGTCGGGCGATCAAACATGCCCGCGGCCTGAATCATGTCGAAGTCACCTTTGAAAGCCAGCACCAGTTTGTTGATGCCGTCATCACCCTGAAACCGATTGTTGAAGAGCAGGGCAACAGCTTTATCCTGCTGCTGCATCCGGTGGAGCAAATGCGTCAACTGATGACCAGCCAGCTCGGCAAGGTGAGCCACACCTTTGAGCAGATGTCGACAGACGATCCAGAAACCCGACGTTTGATCCACTTTGGTCGTCAGGCGGCGAGGGGAAGTTTCCCGATCCTGCTGTGCGGGGAAGAGGGCGTCGGTAAAGAGCTACTGAGTCAGGCCATTCACAATGAAAGCGAACGCGCCAGCGGGCCGTATATCGCCGTGAACTGCCAGCTGTATGCCAACAGCGTACTGGGGCAGGATTTTATGGGCAGTGCGCCCACTGATGATGAAAACGGGCGGCTGAGCCGTCTTGAACTGGCGAACGGCGGCACGCTGTTTCTGGAAAAAATTGAATATCTGGCGCCGGAGTTACAATCCGCGCTGCTGCAGGTGATCAAGCAGGGCGTTTTAACCCGCCTGGATGCCCGGCGGCTGATTCCGGTGGATGTCAAAGTGATCGCCACCACCACGGTTGATCTCGCGAATCTGGTGGAGCAAAACCGCTTTAGCCGTCAGTTGTATTACGCGCTGCACTCTTTTGAGATCGTAATCCCGCCGCTGCGGGCGCGGCGTAACAGTATTCCATCGCTGATTTATACGCGGTTGAATAGCCTGAAAAAACGCTTTTCATCCAGCCTGAAGATCGACGACGACGCGTTGGCACAACTGGTGGCCTATTCGTGGCCGGGTAATGATTTTGAGCTGAACAGCATTATTGAAAACATCGCCATCAGCAGCGATAACGGCCATATTCGGCTGAGCAATCTGCCGGATTATCTGTTTGCCGAACGCCCGGGTCTGGAGACGGCATCTTCACTGCTGCCCGCCAGCCTGACCTTTACCGCCATCGAGAAAGAGGCGATTATCCATGCCGCCCGCGTGACCAGTGGGCGTGTTCAGGAGATGTCGCAACTGCTGAATATTGGTCGCACCACCTTGTGGCGTAAGATGAAGCAGTACGACATTGATGCCAGCCAGTTTAAGCGCAAACATCTGGAGTAGTTTCTTCGATTCTGGCCATCGAGAACAGCGCATCCGACAGCCGGTTGATATAGCGCCTGGCCTCATCGCGTAACGTCAGCGTTCTGCCCATCGCGATGAGGATCCGCTCCAGCCGACGCGTCAGGGTTCGCGCAACGTGCAGCTGTGCCGATGCCAGATTTTTCCCCGGAATAACAAACTCTTTGAGCGGGCCGCTTTGCGCCATATTGCGGTCAATAAGCTGCTCCAGCGCCTGAATATCCTCTTCGCCAATACGCTGTTTTAAGCGTGTGAGTCCTTTCTGATCGCTGGCGAGTTCCGCCCCCAGTACGAACAGCATCTTCTGCATAGCGTGCAATTCCTGGCGTAGCTCGGCCTGCCGCGTGCTGGCATAGCAGACGCCAAGCTGGGAAATCAGTTCATCCACCGTGCCGTAGGCCTCAACGCGGATGTCGTCTTTATCGATACGGCTGCCGCCAAACAGCGCGGTCGTGCCGTTATCACCGGTTCGGGTATAGATGCGGTACATTTATTTTATCTCGCTGAAGGGAAGAACTTTAACCAGTTGACCGGCATTGGCGCCGAGCGTGCGGATCTGTGCTGTCCCGGCGCGGGTATGCCCGCAGACCAGCGCCCGATCCTCGGGCAACTGGGCATGGGTTAAGGCAATATCACCGGTGGCGTTGAGACCGAGACCCACGCGCAGCGCCGAACTTTTGGCCGCCAGTTTGCCGAGCGCCAGCGCGCAGTCATGATCGTCGCAACAGATTGCCCGGCAGGGAACGCCTTGCTCTTCCAGCCCCCAGCACAACTCGTCAAGCACGCGAGTACCCTGCCAGCGTGAGTGATAAAACAGGTGTACGCCCGGTGATGAAAGTAACATTGCGCACCCTGCGTTATCAGAATGCCTGACGGAAGATCTCGGCAATTTCTTTCTCGTTCCCTTTGCGCGGGTTGGAGAAGGCGTTACCGTCCTTCAGTGCCATTTCCGCCATATACGGGAAATCGGCTTCTTTGACGCCCAGATCGCGCAGATGCTGCGGAATACCGATGTCGGCGGAGAGGCGGGCAATAGCATGAATGGCCAGCTCGGCGGCATCCATGGTGGAGAGTCCGTCCGTGTTCTCGCCCATAAACTCTGCGATGTCGGCAAATTTTTCCGGGTTAGCGATCAGGTTATAGCGTGCCACGTGCGGCAGCAGTACGGCATTCGCCACGCCGTGCGGCATGTCGTAAAGACCGCCAAGCTGATGCGCCATCGCGTGAACGTAGCCGAGGTTGGCGTTGTTGAAGGCCATACCCGCCAGCAGGGAGGCGTAGGCCATGTTCTCGCGAGCTTTCAGGTTGCTGCCCAGCGCCACGGCCTGACGCAAGTTACGGGCGATCAGGCGGATCGCCTGGATAGCGGCAGCGTCGGTGACCGGGTTGGCATCTTTGGAAATGTAGGCTTCCACGGCGTGGGTCAGGGCGTCCATCCCGGTGGCCGCAGTCAGTGGGGCTGGCTTGCCGAGCATCAGCAGCGGATCGTTAATAGAGACCGACGGCAGGTTGCGCCAGCTGACAATCACAAACTTCACTTTGGTTTTGGTATTGGTCAGCACGCAGTGGCGGGTGACTTCGCTGGCGGTCCCGGCGGTGGTATTCACCGCAACGATCGGCGGCAGCGGGTTGGTCAGGGTTTCAATCCCGGCATAGCTGTAGAGATCCCCTTCGTGAGTCGCGGCGATACCGATGCCTTTACCGCAGTCATGCGGGCTACCGCCGCCAACGGTAACGATGATGTCGCAATGCTCTTTCCGAAAGACCTCCAGGCCGTCGCGCACGTTGGTGTCTTTGGGGTTTGGCTCAACGCCGTCAAAAACCACGACGTCAATACCGGCTTCACGCAGATGTGTGAGGGTTTTATCTACCGCGCCGTCTTTAATCGCCCGCAGACCTTTATCAGTGACCAGCAGCGCTTTTTTACCGCCCAACAGTTTACAGCGTTCGCCGACCACGGAAATAGCATTGGGGCCAAAGAAGTTCACATTTGGCACCAGGTAATCAAACATACGATAGCTCATAATATACCTTCTTAGATTTAAATTATAATTCAGAGAAACAATTCAATGCGGTTTCTGCTAATAATCTGTCTTGTTCGACGGTACCGCCACTTACGCCAACGGCACCGATTAATTTGCCGTTTAATATGACAGGTAAACCGCCGCCAAAAATAACAATTCGTTGTTGATTGGTGAGCTGCAAGCCATATAGAGAGGCACCTGGTTGTACCGCATCGGTAATTTCATGGGTACCCTGTCGCAGGCAGCAGGCGGTATAAGCTTTATTAAGAGAGATATCACAGCTGGTGACAAACGCGTCGTCCATACGTTGCATTAGCAGCGTGTTCCCGCCGTGATCCACCACGGAAAATACCACCGGAACGTTGATTTCAAGCGCTTTAGCCTCGACGGCCTGCGCCATTTTCTTTGCAGCCGCCAGCGTAATGGTGGCGATTTGTTGGCTCTTATTCACATTCTCTCCTGAAAAGGTTGTAGGGCTGAGGTCACGAAAATATCGCGCAACAGCTATTTTTATCATTGGCTTTATCTTATTTTCTCGCCCCGCGTTATTAAGTCAATAGGGTAGGGATTTCAAAAATATTACGTTCAGTTTCCTGTTGTGGCGTTTATTGATAATGATCATTTAACCTCGTCACAATTCACGGTGAATATTCCTGAGCCGCGTTTCAATATGAAACGATGGGTTTTTATTACGTACCAAATTGGAACGAAATTATTTTTATTTTTTTATTGTCCTGCTCATTTAGAGTTCGGCTATTGCTGATGAAAGGCGAATGCCGGGTGTTGTGTCCCCGGCAATACGGCCCGGCGTCCCTATTTTTTATCTTTTGAGTCCATAAACTATGAGAAGATCAAAACGATTCGAAGTGCTTGCCCAGCGGCCTGTAAATCAGGATGGGCTAATTGGCGAATGGCCTGAAGAGGGGCTGATCGCAATGGAAAGCCCTTACGATCCGGCTTCGTCGGTGAAGGTGGAAAATGGTCGTATTGTTGAGCTGGACGGCAAGAGCCGCGCCGAGTTCGACATGATTGACCGGTTCATTGCCGATTACGCGATTAACGTGCCCGAGGCCGAGCGCGCCATGCAGCTCGACGCGCTGGAGATCGCCAGAATGCTGGTGGATATCCACGTCAGTCGGGAAGAGATCATTGCCATTACGACTGCCATCACCCCGGCGAAAGCGGTGGAGGTGATGGCGCAAATGAACGTGGTGGAGATGATGATGGCGCTGCAAAAAATGCGCGCCAGACGCACCCCCTCCAATCAGTGCCACGTGACCAACCTGAAAGATAACCCGGTACAGATTGCTGCCGACGCTGCTGAAGCGGGGATCCGTGGTTTTTCCGAACAGGAAACAACGGTCGGGATCGCCCGCTATGCGCCGTTTAACGCCCTGGCGCTGCTGGTGGGGTCCCAATGCGGTCGCCCCGGCGTGCTGACGCAATGCTCCGTTGAAGAGGCCACGGAACTGGAACTGGGAATGCGCGGGCTAACCAGCTACGCCGAAACGGTGTCGGTATATGGCACGGAGTCGGTGTTTACCGATGGCGATGATACGCCGTGGTCAAAAGCGTTTCTTGCCTCGGCGTATGCTTCTCGTGGTCTGAAGATGCGCTACACCTCCGGCACCGGTTCGGAAGCGCTGATGGGCTATTCCGAAAGTAAATCGATGCTTTATCTGGAGTCGCGTTGCATTTTTATCACCAAAGGCGCGGGCGTACAGGGGTTACAAAACGGTGCGGTCAGCTGTATCGGCATGACCGGCGCTGTGCCGTCGGGGATTCGCGCGGTGCTGGCGGAAAACCTGATTGCCTCGATGCTCGACCTTGAAGTGGCCTCCGCCAATGACCAGACCTTTTCCCACTCCGATATTCGTCGTACTGCCCGCACCCTGATGCAGATGCTGCCGGGCACCGACTTTATCTTCTCCGGCTATAGCGCGGTACCGAACTACGACAACATGTTTGCCGGGTCGAACTTCGACGCTGAAGACTTCGATGATTACAACATTCTGCAACGCGATCTGATGGTTGACGGGGGCCTGCGTCCGGTCACGGAAGAGGAGACAATCGCCATCCGCAATAAGGCCGCGCGCGCCATTCAGGCGGTGTTCCGCGAACTGGGCCTGCCGCTGATTAGCGATGAAGAGGTGGACGCCGCCACTTACGCTCACGGCAGCAAAGATATGCCCGCGCGCAATGTGGTGGAAGATTTGGCTGCCGTGGAAGAGATGATGAAAAGCAATATCACCGGGCTGGATATCGTCGGCGCGTTGAGTTCCAGCGGCTTCGAAGACATCGCCAGTAATATCCTCAACATGCTGAGGCAGCGTGTTACTGGTGATTATCTGCAAACGTCGGCCATTCTGGATCGTCAGTTCGACGTCGTCAGCGCCGTTAATGACATCAACGATTATCAGGGACCCGGCACCGGCTATCGCATCTCTGCCGAACGTTGGGCGGAAATTAAAAATATTGCGGGCGTGGTTCAGCCCGGCTCGATCGAATAAGGCGGTACACAGTGGAATGCACAACTGAACGTAAGCCGGTTTTCACCTTGCAGGTGAGCGAAGGCGAGGCGGCTAAAGCGGACGAACGCGTGGATGAAGTCGTGATAGGCGTCGGCCCGGCCTTTGATAAGTATCAGCACAAAACATTGATTGATATGCCGCACAAAGCGATTTTGAAAGAACTGGTTGCCGGCATTGAAGAAGAGGGCCTGCATGCTCGGGTGGTGAGGATTCTGCGCACCTCGGATGTTTCATTTATGGCATGGGATGCGGCAAATCTCAGCGGTTCTGGCATCGGGATTGGTATCCAGTCGAAAGGAACCACGGTGATTCATCAGCGCGATCTGCTGCCTCTGAGCAACCTTGAGCTGTTCTCTCAGGCTCCGCTGCTGACGCTGGAAACCTATCGCCAGATTGGTAAAAACGCCGCGCGCTATGCACGTAAAGAGTCGCCTTCGCCAGTGCCAGTGGTTAATGACCAGATGGTACGCCCCAAATTTATGGCCAAGGCCGCGCTGTTTCATATCAAAGAAACCAAACACGTGGTGCAGGATGCTGCGCCTGTCACGCTGCATATTGCACTCGTAAGGGAATGACCATGAACGACAACATCATGACCGCGCAGGATTATCCATTAGCGACCCGCTGCCCGGAGAAAATCCAGACTCCTACCGGCAAACCGCTAACCGAGATTACCCTTGAGAATGTGCTGGCGGGCCGTGTAGGTCCGCAGGATGTGCGTATTTCTCAGCAAACGCTGGAGTACCAGGCGCAGATTGCCGAACAGATGCAGCGTCACGCCGTGGCGCGTAATTTCCGTCGTGCGGCGGAGCTTATAGCAATCCCGGATGCCCGTATTCTTGAAATTTACAACGCGCTGCGGCCGTTTCGTTCTTCGTTCGCCGAGCTTCAGGCCATTGCCGATGAACTGGAACATACCTGGCATGCCACGGTGAACGCCGGGTTTGTCCGCGAGTCGGCAGAGGTGTATCAGCAGAGAAACAAGCTGCGTAAAGGCAGCCAGTGACGGAGGTTGTATGCCGTTAATTGCAGGGATTGATATCGGCAACGCCACCACCGAAGTGGCGTTGGCGCAGCATGGCCGGTTTATCGCCAGCGGGATTGTCGCCACGACCGGTATGAAAGGTACACGGGACAATATTGCCGGGGTGGTGGCCTCCCTGCAGCAGGCGCTGAATAACACCCCGTGGTCGCTTCAGGACGTGGCGAAAATCTGCATCAACGAGGCAGCACCGGTGATTGGCGATGTGGCGATGGAAACCATCACTGAAACCATCATTACCGAATCAACAATGATTGGGCATAACCCGCAAACGCCCGGCGGCGTTGGCGTGGGAATGGGAACCACCATCGCCGTGGAGAAGCTGGCGGCGTTGAGTGAAGATCGGTTTACCCAGGGCTGGATCCCGCTGGTCGGTGAGGAGAGGGATTTCCTCGAGGCGGTTTGGTATATCAATGAGGCGCTGGATCGCGGGGTCAACGTGGTGGCGGCGATCCTGAAAAAAGATGATGGCGTGCTGGTGAACAATCGCCTGCGTCGAACAATGCCGGTGGTAGATGAAGTCACCCTGCTGGAGAAGGTGCCGGAAGGTGTGCTGGCGGCGGTGGAAGTGGCGGCCCCAGGACAGGTGGTGCGTGTGCTGTCGAATCCTTACGGCATCGCGACCTTCTTTACCCTGACGCCCGAGGAAACGCAAACCATCGTCCCCATCGCCAGGGCGCTAATTGGCAACCGTTCCGCCGTGGTGCTGAAAACCCCGCAGGGTGATGTGCGCTCAAGGGTGATCCCGGCGGGTAAGATCTTTATCCGCGGCGAAAAGCGTGGCGGTGAAGCCGACGTAGCGCAAGGCGCACAGGCCATTATGCAGGCGATGAGCACCTGTGCGCCCGTGTGCGATATTCGTGGTGAAGCAGGTACGCATGCAGGCGGCATGCTGGAGCGAGTGCGTAAGGTGATGGCCTCGCTGACCGGTCACGACATGAACGCGGTGTATATTCAGGATCTGTTGGCGGTGGATACGTTTATTCCCCGCAAGGTGCAGGGCGGTATTGCCGGGGAGTGTTCAATGGAGAACGCCGTTGGCATTGCGGCGATGGTGAAATCCGATCGCTTACAGATGCAGGCCATCGCCAGTGAGCTGAGCGTCCGGTTAAACATCCCGGTTGAAGTCGGCGGCGTGGAGGCCAACATGGCTGTCGCCGGTGCGTTAACAACGCCCGGATGTGCTGCACCGCTGGCGATCCTCGATTTAGGCGCAGGCTCCACCGATGCCGCCATTATCAATAGCGATGGCGTTGTGAAAGCGGTCCATCTGGCTGGCGCGGGAAATATGGTCAGCCTGTTGATTCAAACCGAGCTGGGCTTAAGCGATCCGTTTCTGGCGGAGGAAATTAAAAAATACCCGCTGGCAAAAGTGGAGAGCCTGTTCAGCATTCGCCACGAGAACGGCGCGGTGGAGTTTTTTCGCGAACCGCTCAGTCCGTCAGTGTTTGCCAAAGTCGTTTATCTGAAAAACGGCGAGCTGATCCCCGTAGATAACCAGACCTCGCTGGAAAAAATTCGGTTGGTGCGCCGACAGGCCAAAGAGAAAGTTTTTGTGACCAACTGCCTGCGCGCTTTACGCCAGGTGTCACCCGGCGGCTCTATTCGCGATATGACTTTTGTGGTGCTGGTGGGCGGCTCCTCGCTGGATTTCGAAATCCCGCAGATGATCACCGACGCGCTGGCGCATTACGGCGTGGTTGCCGGACAGGGCAACATCCGTGGTACCGAAGGGCCGCGTAATGCGGTAGCGACCGGGCTGGTTTTGGCCGGGATAGCGAATTAATCGTGCAGAAAACAGCCGCCGCAAGCGTTTAGCTGCGGGGTAAATCAAATAAAGGTGATGTTCTCTTTGATATCCCGGCGGAGTTGGGTACATAGTATAAATGTGTCTCTCACGTGGTTAATTTTAAGGATAAGAGCATGCCAACAGCAATTGAGAAAGCATTGGATTTTATTGGTGGTATGAACACTTCGGCGTCAGTACCCCATTCAATGGATGAAAGTACCGCTAAGGGAATCTTAAAGTATTTGCATGACTTAGGTGTGCCAGCAAGTCCGGAAGCTGTGATGGCACGGGGTGAGCAGGAGGGATGGAATCCCGAGTTCACGAAAAAAGTGGCCGGATGGGCAGAAAAAGTGGCCTCCGGTAACCGCATCCTTATCAAGAACCCAGAGTATTTTTCAACCTATATGCAGGAGCAGCTCAAAGAGCTAGTTTGAGCTGACTATCGAATCAAACTCTAACGGACGTTTCCATCTCTGGATGGCGACGTCCAGAGGGGGACAGTGACCAGCTTGTTGCTGGACAGAGGCATCCCGTAATATATCTTCAGGCCCCGCCTGCCGTATTCTTCCCGGCTCTTATTTCACATTCTGGTGCGAACAGATATTGATTTGTTCCAGCAGGAATCCTTTTGGCTCGTGCCAACATCTACGGAAGAACCCCAAAAAAAAGGACCTGCGATTTCTCGCCAGCCCTTGCTGTGTTTGGTGGCCCCTGCTGGACTTGAACCAGCGACCAAGCGATTATGAGTCATATGAAATCCATGTTTCATGATTTTGCATCTTTTTTCACGTTAGATTAAATTTAATAAATAACAGTAGGTTATTTGCTGGTTGTTGTTTCATGTTGTTCTGCGTTTTTACCTTCAGTATCATCCTTACGTCACCCACTACGTCACCCAGAATCAGACTGGGTGACGTAACGAACAAAGGACTGAAAAATACTATGGCTGATAATTTAACTGTCTCAATGATTAGTGGCTTGAAGCCGAAGACTACTGCTTATTATGAATGGGATAAAAGTGGTGAGCGTGGGGCAGGGCGATTAGGGGTGAAAGTTGAGCCATCGGGTCAGCGAGTATTTTACTATCGTTATTTTTGGCAAGGAAAACGGCAATTCATTCTGCTTGGCCGTTTCCCAGAGTTGTCACTCGCGCAGGCAAGACAGCAATGTAAAGAACATGCGGGTCTTCTTAAAGAAGGGAAAGACCCCAAAGCTGAAATCGCAGAGCAGCTTTTCTCTGCCGAACAACAACAACGTGAAGACCAGCTCAAAGGCAGCATTGAGCAACTCATTTTGGGTTACACCACCAAAATGCGTGAAGACGGTAAACGCACCTGGCAACAGGTTTTGTACCGGCTGGAAAAAGAAACCTATCCATTTATACCTAAAGCGACGAAAGCGCGTGACGTTATCCCCGCTCATATCAAACAAATTCTGGCCACCATTATTAAACGTGGCGCATCAGTTGAAGCAAATCGTGTTCGCTCTTATCTGATGGCAGCATTCAATTATGGGTTGAAGGCTGACAACGATCCGGCAAACCACCAGCAGAACGTGATGTTTGGGCTTCAAATGAACCCAGTGAGTGTCATACCCAAACAATCTGCAGCGGAGAAGGCAGGGACAAACTGGCTGAAGCTGGATGAGTTGCAGCAACTGATGGGGGATTTCCCTAAAGCACCAAAGGTCGGCCCGTTAATCAGCCAATTGCTTAACTTGTGTGTCTATACGGGTGGCCAGCGGCCTCATGAACTGGTTTCCAGCCGTTGGGATGCCGTTAACTGGGAAGAAAAAACGTTATTGATAGTGGCGGATGTGTCGAAAAATAAAAGGGATCATCTGGTGCCTTTGACTGAGTCAGCCATTGAGATACTCGAAAAGTTGAAAGCTGAGAATCATAGTCAGAGTCCTTACATCTTCCCGCAGCGTATTAAACCGGAACAGCATCTACGCACAGACAGCTTTGCACAAGCCATCATTTATTACCGGCAACACTTTGCGTTGAGCCCATCTTTTATTGCGCGTGATATTCGTCGTACCTGTAAGACCCTGATGGGCGAAGCGGGTATTGCTAAAGACCTGCGTGACCGCATTCAGAACCATGCTCTACAGGATGTGAGTTCTAAACACTACGATCGTTACGATTACCTGGTTGAAAAGCGTAAGGCTCTCGAGATCTGGGAGTCTCGGGTGAATAACCACCAGCAACAGCAGGAAAACAATGTCGTTAACCTGTTTGGGCAGAGATAGAGGCTTAAATCGGATCTCTGGATTTGCTGGCGAGGCCGACGTTCTTCGCCAGCGTTCGGTTACGTTTGAGCTGTCGCTCAATTTCTTGCACGGGTTTTCCGGTTTCAATGGCTGTAGAACTGGCAACGGAACGATAGATTTGTGCCGGGGTTACTTGATATGGCGGAACTAATTTTTTCATGATAGTCACTTAAATTAATTGTACCTTTATTATTTGATGCTAAATACAATCAGCGAAAATATTAGAGGTGACGCCATCTCCTCACCTCTAATATAAAAATATCTAATATTTATTACATTATGATTCCTGCAGGAGCAGTTTTTTTATCTAACCCGGATTGCATACTTTTTCCTACATTATCACGACGGAAATCAAACATGTTCATTTCAAACGTACTTATAGCTACCTGATCATTGCCATGAACATGAGCAATCAAACGATTAAACGGCTCCTTGTAAGGTGCTTTAGCGTAAGATCCTCCGAATTCCCCTGAGTTAACGAGCACAACATGCTGGTACATATGATAATGCAGTGCTTCAACCATGGAATCGAATGTATTAACATCCCTGTTTAATGCTGCTACAAGATAAGCATTTGATTTATCCCTGAGATCTGCACTTAGCGCGATGTCGGTTGCGTCATAACAAATGGAGCCTGTGAGAACAAATCCTTTTTTATCAGTAAATTGGGGGTGAACAAGTTCAAGCATCAATTGGTATGGTCTCCAGGGTTCAACCCGGCCTTTCTCATCTTCCATCATATTATGCTTGCCTTGAAGTCTTATCATTTCTTTCTGGCTGCTATTGCTTTTAGGTGGGACAATCCAAACGGCACAATTATTTGGTCCTTTGATTCCAGGTTGCTCAATAAATGTCAGGCCCGAGTATATGATTGCATTCGTTTTTCTAGATAAGGCGATGAGTACATCCAAATCGTCACTATGTACAGCGAGCTCAGGCCATACTATTAAATCAATGTTCTCTATTTTTTCACCATGAGTTCGTTGAGTTGTTTTTTGTGCAAGCGTGTGTTTTACAACTAAATCAGCCACTTCAGCAACATGTCTGCGATGAATCACTCTATACTTTGCGGAGTTTAAAAGAAGTCCATGGCTGACAAAATCTTTCGTTGCAGGCAGTTTTGACTGGACCATAGCAACTGTTAGGGCTTTTTTCGAGTCAGACCAGTTGAACTGTATTTTTTCTGTAAGTCCCGGAGTTCCTGATAGTTTGCAGTAATCCTGCTTAAGTTTACTCAGCCGAGCATCAACTAGTTTTCTGACAGCATCTACTGTAAAAATTGCTGGCCATTGATATCCATTATCACCCACTGAAATTCCCGGCCAGGCAAGCAACTTGGATAAGAGTGTGGTAAGCCAACCAGAAACCTGAGAGTTCTCACCGGCAATGGACTCAGGTGTTGTCATCATCCCCAATTGACGTTTGTCTCTACTAGTTTTAATACCCCGATAACCCTGTTTGGGGGAAATTGCTTGACCAAAATCTGTCCAGTCTTGTTTGCCGAGTAGTACTGAACGGATGCACATGGCAACTCTATACAATATTTGAGTGTCTGCATCATCCGTGAAAATAGAATCGACCCATCCCGATGATTTGAATAATTTTGCATCCATATCCATTCCTGCATCGAAGACATTCGATGTTGGAGGGTTGGAGTAGTTATGAAACGTCACTTTGGTGTTTGCTACACTTATTTGATAATCTTTTTTATTATCCAGGCAAACAATCCTGTCCAATAAAAGGGCTTGCATCAGTTTTAATGCCATTATCTCATTGGCAAATGGGTTATCAGGTCTTGATATGATTCTAAGTAATGAGTGACTACTTTTTATCATGCCTAAAGAAGTCGCCAAAGGTTGTATATCTATATGGCATTCATTAATTATTATTTTCACGGAGTCTGAGTTTAGCCACTTCTGTTGTAAAGGTCGTGAATGATAAACTAAGGATTTAAACAATGATAAGTTTTGATGTGATATTATGCTAACTATTTTCTTCAATTTTATGACGTGTTCTTTGTCATAAATTCTTTCGCACAAAGAAGCGCAGGAGCGAATAAATGGTTTGTTATCTTTAACTAATTGACTAGCCAACAAAATACATGAGGCTATAGTCTTGCTATCCATTTTAGTGGGAAGTGTAATTGTTCTAAAGCCTGATGCCAGTTTTAAGATAAGATCATGCCTGGCATCAGTGCCATTTTTTTCTAATGTATTATCTAAACGCACAAGCAACAGAAAACTAGCCTGATTAATTAACAGGTTCCAAGTTTCGTTGTCAGAGGCGCTGCGCTTATTAATGAATGTCGCGGCGCAATGTTGTATTTTTTCAAAGTACCCATCCACATTGGCTTGTGCAGGGAATGCATAGGTGTCTTTTTTATGAATAGTCATTGCTGAATGTCGAAATATTTCAGCAAGGCAATAAGTAGCTACTGCACTTTGTTTTTCATTATCGCTTTCAATGAGTGAGCAAAGCTGTTCAAGTATAGGGTCTAATAGCTTAGGATCAGGGAAAAGTTCCAGCCCTTTCTTGAGTAGCAGTGCCAGTGACGGGTCATGGCTCCAACAGACAATAAAACGCCGTGCCAAACGTTCTTGCAGATAATCCCATTCCCCGGCAATAACCTCCCCATCAGTATCTATATCCTGCGAGATGAAATGTCTTAACTCTTTTAGTATCTTACTGATTTTATTGGCAGAAAAGCGCTTAAGAGTGTCCTCCCTGACATCGAAACGGTCTTTTTCAATCTCAGCTAATCTATTTGATTTACCATTTTTCGGTGGTTCAAAATCGGTTTTTGTCAGACTTAATAATGACTCAAGATGCCCAAGTTGTTCGTTGGCGCTATCCATTGATATTGGGCCGCTTAATCTGGTCTGGATGTTTTCCAAGCTACGCGAGATGCCTGCGGATTTGCCTCTAAAAATTTCTACTTTTGTTTTTTTAGGATTAATTATCAGTCCAAGATTATCTATCTCATTTTTAAGAAGATTGGTTATTACATCATTTATGAATGCGGTATTATTATTTTTTGATTTTTTAACCTTAACCACAAATCGCATGTCATCGACATATCGACAGTAATCAACAAATTTAATGTCATCAGTTATGTCTGTGTTAATTTTATTATGCAAGAATTGATCTAATTCAAGTAAGTAAATATTTGATAGAAACCCTGCTGCAACCAATCCTTGAGGGATGCCTTTTGGTATTTCTGTTACTTCGTCTGACTTGCATATGTCATAATTTTTTATGCTAGATGCAGTCCAGTCCCAGTTTGCAAAACATTTAAATAAATGATTGGCGAGTGGGTTTTCTTTATTGTTTATTGACTCACTGATATGGTTTTTTATCTTTTGAATTAGAGTCTTCCTGTTTACTAAATCGAAAAACTTCGCAAGATCTAGTTCTATGATGTAAACGGCTTCGTCCGGCGAAATTTCACCTTGCGCTTTTGACGCAAAATGATAAGGCCTATTTAAAAATTTCCGATAATCAGTGAAGTATTTACTATATGTCACTGTTGCACCGAAGCTGTGCTCTGCTTTATCGTCAATATACTGACAATAAAGTCTATTTCCGTAATTGACGATACCTTTCTGGTGGACGATGTCATAGCTGGTGTCTGGGTTTCCTTGCTTGGTTTCTATTGTATTGGCTAGGCACATCATGACTAATGTCATGATGGTTTGTTCAGCTATGGGTATATGGGCAAGGGGGCGTAGGGTAAGTTCTTTTTCATCACAAGGTTGCCATAGAACCTTATTTTCGACAGTCTTAAACTCCCATTTACAGGCTTTTGGTACAGGAACAAGTTGTAGCTCTGAAAATTTAAATTCTTTTTTGTCCTGCATTCTCTTGACCCAATCTTTACAGTGCTGCATTAGGTCCAAAGCCGACAGGTCTAGTTCAAAGTTGTCAGCATACCAATTTGTGGTACGTATGTAGTGATGGCTTTTCTTCCAGGCTAGGGCCATGAGCAGTGGATCGGTAATGTACTCATCTGTTAACTGAAGCTCTTGATACTTTTTATTAATAATTGGCATAGTTTTTGTTTTTAAAGGTTTGTGATTGTTTTTTTCTGTTTTCTTCAAAAGTAGATGTTAATGCTTTTTAATCTTAAAAGTACATGTCAGCCCCTGTGACCCCCATCACCATTGTGTTTCAAACTGATGCGTTATAAGTCAAAGCATCTTATGCCTGATGGGGTATAATCTTGCCACTTTTTTATGCCATTTTTTTGGGTGTCGCTTATGACTAACACTAACTTTTCTCAAACGGCTGCGTTTATATGGTCGGTGGCCGATCTACTGCGCGGTGATTTCAAACAGTCTCAGTACGGGCGCGTGATCCTGCCCTTTACGCTGCTGCGCCGTCTTGAGTGTGTGTTGGCGGAGACCAAAGATGCGGTGGTGGCGAAATATGATGAATTAAAAACCAGCACGCTGCCGGAAGATGCCAAAGAGAAGTTTCTGCTGCGCGCCAGCGAGCTTTCCTTCTTCAACACCTCGAAGATGGATCTTGGCAAGATGGGGCAGAACGACATCAAAGCCAACCTGGAGAATTACGTCCAGTCGTTCTCGCCCGATGCGCGTGAAATCTTCGAGCATTTTAAATTCAGTGAGTTCGTCGGCCTGCTGGAAGACGCCAACTTGCTGTTCAAAGTAGTGAAGAAATTCGCCACCACCGATCTCAGCCCGAAAGCGATTTCCAACTATGAGATGGGCCTGGTGTTTGAAGAACTTATCCGTCGTTTCGCGGAAAGTTCTAACGAGACCGCCGGTGAGCACTTCACCCCACGCGATATCGTGCGTCTGACCACTTCACTGGTGTTTATGGAAGATGATGAAGCCCTGACGCAGCCTGGTATCATCCGCACCATTTATGACCCGACGGCCGGGACGGGTGGTTTCCTCTCTTCGGGCATGGAATATGTGCACGAGCTGAACCCTAACGCGGTGATGCGCGCTTTTGGTCAGGAGCTGAATCCGGAATCCTACGCTATCTGTAAAGCCGACATGCTGATCAAAGGTCAGGACGTCAGCCGCATTAAGCTGGGTAACACCCTCTCTAACGACCAGTTACCGCTGGATCAATTCGACTACATGCTGTCTAACCCACCGTTTGGCGTGGACTGGAAGAAGATTGAGGGCGAGATTAACGACGAACATACGCAAAAG
Organism: Citrobacter sp. Cb023; assembly: GCF_030336805.1. Classification (NCBI taxonomy): domain Bacteria; kingdom Pseudomonadati; phylum Pseudomonadota; class Gammaproteobacteria; order Enterobacterales; family Enterobacteriaceae; genus Citrobacter; species Citrobacter sp. Cb023. The sequence goes on from NZ_JAOWCV010000040.1 coordinate 221,835, forward strand.
GGCTTTAACGGTCGCTTTGGCCCGGGCCTGCCGCGTGTTTCCGACGGCTCGCTGCTGTTCCTGATGCACCTGATCAGCAAAATGCGCGACAACCACAATGTGGATGGCACCGTGAGCAACGGCGGACGTATCGGGATTATCCTTAACGGCTCTCCACTGTTTACTGGTGGTGCGGGCAGCGGTGAGAGCGAAATCCGTCGCTACATTCTGGAAGCCGATTTGCTGGAAGGCATCGTCGCGCTGCCAACAGATATGTTCTACAACACCGGTATTGCCACCTACGTCTGGATCCTCTCCAACAAGAAAGCGCCTGAGCGTAAAGGAAAAGTACAGCTGATTGATGGCACTAACCTGTGCGGCAAAATGCGTAAATCGCTGGGTTCCAAGCGCAACCTGATGGGCGAAGACGATATCAAACTGATCACGCAGACCTTCGGTGATTTTCAGGTGGTGGATGTCACAGCCCTGGAAGAACTGGGTCTGGAAAAAGCCGCCGAGCAAAAATCCAACCGTGGCCGTCAGCCTGCCATGGCCAAAACCGAAGCGCCGAAAACCTTCGCCAGCAAAATCTTTAACAGCACCGACTTTGGCTATCGCCGCCTGACCATTGAGCGCCCGCTGCGGTTATCTGCACAGGTGACTGATGAAGCGATTGCGACTCTGCGCTTTGCGCCGAAGCCGTTTAACGCGCCAATGGAACGCCTGTATGAAGAGTTCGCATCCCAGTGGAGGGAGGACAGCTATGGTGATTTCTCCGAACTGGAAGCCGAAGCGCGCGCCATCATCAAAGCCGAATTTGCAGAGCTGAAAGAGAAGCAGATTAAAGACCTGCTCGACAGCAAATTGTGGCTGGCACAGCGCGAGTTCATGGAAAAAGCACAGCAGATTCAGGTGGTATTGGGTGCGCAGGCGGGTGGCAAAACGCGGGTGAGCAATGACTTCAATCAGTTCCAACTGACCCTGAAAGGGGCCATCAAAACGGCTGGCGTGAAGCTGGATGCGAAAGAGAACAAGCAGTTTATCGATGCCATTACCACGAAAAACCCGGATGCCGAGCCGGTGGTGAAGAAGGTGCTGAAAGAAGCCGCTCAGCCGCTGTACGGTGCGTTTGAGTACAAAGGCAAGGTTGTTGAGTTCGAACAGGACGGCGAGCTGCGCGATAACGAAAACGTGCCGCTGAACCCGGCAATGTCGACCAGCGACCTGATCGAAAACTACTTCAAAGCAGAAGTGCTGCCGCATGTAAATGATGCGTGGATCAACGCCGATAAGCGTGATGCGAAAGATGGTGAGGTGGGAATTGTCGGTTATGAGATTCCGTTTAACCGCCATTTCTACGTCTATCAGCCGCCGCGCCCACTGGAAGAGATTGATGCCGATCTGGATGCAGTCAGTACCGAGATTATGAAGCTGCTGCGGGAGGTACATTCCTGATGGCGAAGTATAAGATGTATCCGGAGTATAAGGATTCTGGGGTTGAGTGGTTGGGGGAGATTCCGAATCACTGGAAAACCGTATCCATATCCAGATTGTTTTCCAGGATCAAGCGGACCGGATATACAGAGAAAGAATTGCTTTCCGTATATCGGGACTATGGTGTTATACCAAAATCAAGCAGAGATGATAACAATAATAAGCCTTCAGAGGATTTGTCCCCCTATCAATTGGTTGAGCCAAATGATTTGGTTATGAATAAGATGAAAGCCTGGCAAGGTTCAATCGCAATTTCAGAGTATGAAGGGATAGTTAGTCCGGCATATTTTGTCTATAAACCCAACAATGTCCTTTTTGAACTGGCACATCCAAGGTATGTGCATTATTTACTTCGCAACCCGATTTACGTTACTCAATATCTGAGCCGCTCCAAGGGGATACGAGTCAATCAATGGGATCTGGATCCTGATGAATTTAGAAATATTGAGCTGCTGCTTCCAGACAAGACTGAGCAGGAAAAAATATACAGTTTCCTCGATCACGAAACTGCAAAAATCGATAACCTGATCGAGAAGCAACAGCAACTAATTGAACTACTTAAAGAAAAGCGTCAGGCCGTGATCTCAAGTGTCGCCAGTATACGTAGTAATGAGAGGAAAACTAAGCTAAAAAACTTAGTTAGTATTCAAACTGGCTATCCATTTTCAAGTACAAAATTTAAATTTTCACCTGATAATAGTATTCCTCTTTTACGAGGGGTTAATGTCGGTGTTGACAGCATAAAATGGGATGACGTTGTATATTGGGATGTTAGAACACTCGATAGGCTCAGTGATTATTTATTAGCGGCTGGCGATATTGTTTTTGGTATGGATAGACCATGGATTAGTTCTGGAGCAAGGGTTTCAGAAATTAAAGAGCAGGATTTACCTTGCCTCTTATTGCAGCGAGTTGCAAGGATAAGGTCAAATATAAAATCATATCAACCATTTATTAAATTATGTCTTAGTAGCAATGAATTCAGAGAATATGCTGAAATAGACTTGACTGGTGTTAGTGTGCCGCATATTAGTCCAGAGCAAATTAGTAATTTTTACGTGAGAGATATTCCTTTTGATGATCAGGTTTATCTGGCAAAAAAAGTACTGGAAAAGATAGACAAAATACAAATAACTCAAGAAATGGTCGAGCAGACTATTCAAATTCTCCAGGAACGCCGTACCGCCCTGATCTCCGCTGCCGTCACCGGAAAAATCGACGTCCGTGATTGGGTAGCACCTGACACGCAGGACGCTGAGGAGCCACAGGAGGCCACCGCATGAGCATGGACAGCACCAAAGAGCTTATCTTCCAGAACGAAATGATTGCTCAGATGAAAGCAAAAGGCTGGATTTGTGGCAAAACTGACGGCTATGATCGCGAACGTGCGCTGTATTCCCAGGATGTGCTGACCTTTGTGCAGACCACACAGCCGCAGGAGTGGGAGAAGTTTGCCAAAATTTACCCTACCGATACCGAACGTCATTTCCTCGATGCGCTGGTGGCGCAGCTGAAAAAAGCGGACATCAACGCTACTGATATGCTTTCGCGCACCTATGGCACTTTAGGCGTGCTGCGACATGGTATCAAAAGCCATAACGCGCGTTTTTCTCTGTGCCAGTTTAAGCCGGAACATAACCTCAATCCGGAAACACTGGCTCGTTATAAACAGAATATCTGCCGCATCGTGCCGGAGCTGGTTTACAGCCCGCATGCATCGAACGCCGCATTTGAAGATACCGGTATAAAAGCGAAGAAATGGCGTATCGACCTGGTATTGTTCGTTAATGGCCTGCCGATAGCGACCCTGGAACTGAAGTCTGAATTTAAGCAGACGGTGCAAAACGCCATTACGCAATATAAGAAAACGCGTTTGCCAAAGGACCCAGGCACTAATAAACCCGAGCCGCTGCTGACCTTTAAACGCGGCGCGCTGGTGCACTTTGCCGTCAGCCAGTACGAAGTGTTTATGGCGACCAAACTCGAGGGCGATAAAACCTTCTTCCTGCCGTTTAACAAAGGCACCCATGACGGCGGTGCGGGGAACGATATCCCGGAAGATGCCAACGACTACGCCACCAGCTACCTGTGGAATGAGGTGCTACTGCCGGACAATCTGCTGAAAATTCTCGCGAGCTTCGTGCATCTGCAAATCGTAGAAAAAGAAGATGCCATTGGCCTGAAGTACAAAAGTGAGAGCCTGATTTTCCCACGCTATCACCAGTGGGATGTGGTGAATAAACTGATCACCGCCGCCACAGTGGAAGGCACCGGCAATAAATACCTGATTCAGCACAGTGCCGGGTCGGGCAAATCTAACTCTATCGCCTGGACGGCCCATCAGCTTTCCCGCCTGTATGATGAAAATGGCGAGAAGCAGTTCCATTCGGTGATTGTGGTGACGGACCGCACCGTGCTTGACGATCAGCTGCAGGACACCATCTATCAGTTTGAGCATCAGGATGGCGTGGTCGGGCGGATCAATAACAAAGAAGGCGACGGTTCTAAATCGGAGAAGCTGGCCAGCGCGCTGGAAAACTCGCAGCCGATCATTATCGTCACTATCCAGACGTTCCCGTTTGTCCTGAAGGCGATTGAAAACAGCGTCAGCCTCAAGCAGCGCAAATACGCGGTGATTGCCGATGAAGCGCACTCCTCGCAGAGTGGTTCTACGGCGCGTCAGCTGAAAGAAGTGCTTATGACCGAAGAAGCGGATGACGATGTGGAGATGTCTTCAGAAGATATTCTGGATGCCACCGTCGCCGCACGTAAAGGCAGCAACAATCTCAACTATTACGCCTTTACCGCCACGCCGAAAGCCAAAACGCTGGAGCTGTTTGGCCGTCGTCCTAATCCGCAGGAACCGGCGTCGAAAACGAACAAACCGGAAGCGTTTCACGTTTACTCAATGCGTCAGGCCATCGAAGAAGGCTTCATACTTGATGTGCTGAAGAACTACACCAACTACAAGGTGGCGTACAAGCTGCTGCAAAAGCTGGACGATCCTGACCGGGAAGTAGACAGCAAGAAAGCCAAGATCAAACTCAACCAGTGGGTATCGCTGCACGATCATAACGTGTCGCAGAAAGTGAAGGTGATTGTTGAGCACTTCCGCAAGCATGTGATGCACTTACTGGCTGGTCAGGCGAAAGCGATGGTGGTGACCAGTTCGCGTAAAGCAGCGGTGCGCTATAAGCTGGCATTCGATAAATACATCGCCGAGCAAAAATACGACAAGATCAGCGCAATGGTGGCGTTCTCCGGTGAAGTTGAGTTCCATGAAGATGACCACAATAGCCTTGCATTGCTTAACCAGAAGTTCACCGAAATCAATATGAACCCAGGCCTGAAAGGCCGGGATATGCGCAAAGCGTTTGATACCGACGACTACCAGGTGATGCTGGTGGCCAACAAATTCCAGACCGGTTTTGACCAACCCAAGCTGTGTGCCATGTATGTGGATAAAAAGCTTGGCGGCGTGGAGTGTGTACAGACGCTGTCACGCCTGAACCGTACCTATCCGGGGAAGGCGCAGTCAGGCACCTTTGTGCTCGATTTCTACAACGAGCCCGACGAGATTTTGGGGGCTTTCCAGCCGTACTACCAGACAGCAGAACTGACGGATGTCAGCGACCCGCAACAGGTCTTTGAGCTCTTTGAAAAGCTGCGTACCAGCGGTATTTTCCTGTGGAACGAAGTGGAGCAGTTCTGCGAAGCGTTCTTCAGCAAAAACAAATCCAACGCGGCCATTAGTAATATCTGCAAACCAGCGGTGCAGCGCTGGAAACAGCGTTACACCTCGGCGATTGACGAGTATGTAAAGGCCAAAGCGATCTTCGAACGTACTAAGAAGACCGGCGATGTTGTGCTGATCACCAATGCGGAAAACAGCTTCAAAGAGTGCGAGAAAGAAAAAAGTAAGCTGGATATCTTCAAGAAAGACCTCGGCAGCTTTGTCCGCTTTTACGAGTTTATGTCGCAAATCGTCGATTACGACGACAAGAACCTGGAAAAACTGAGCCTATTTGCCCGCCACCTGCGCCCGTTACTGCATGAACAGCGTATCGAAGAAGATGAGATTGATTTAAGCAACGTGGAGATGAGCCATTATCGCCTGTCGAAACTCCACGAACAGCATCTGAAGCTGCAGGAAGATGCGGCAGAATACAAAATCACACCGGGGAATGATGTCGGTACGGCGAAGCCGAAAGACAAGAAAGAAGAGTTTCTGTCGAATATCCTGGCGCGCCTGAACGAGCTGTTCGTCACCGATAATCTGACCGATAAAGACATGATCAATTATGCCTTCGCGGTGCGCGACAAGCTGTCAGAAAACCAGGCGGTGATGACCCAGATTGCGAACAATACGCGTGAGCAGGCGATGCTGGGCGATTTCCCGAAAGCCATTGATGATGCCGTGATGGACAGCAACGACGCCCAGCAGGAGATGATGGTGCAATACCTCTCTAATCCTGAACTGGCGAAGGGCTTTGCCCGCGTGGTGTTTGATATGTTGAAAGGGGCTTAACGCTTTTTCATCAAGGAGTGGTGTAGGAAATGCTGAATTCTTTCGAGATATACCAGGCGTTGAATGAATTGGGTTACCGGCTTGAGGCGGGAAAATTCGAGCCAAGCTATGCATCCGAACATGCGCTCGGGAATGGAAAGTATCTGTATGTCAAACGCAGCCGGGACGGCGTGGTTAAAAAGAGTCCATTGGTTCTTGCACCTGAAACCCTTGCCGTAAAAGCGGAAATTGATCGCATTTCGGGTATCCACTGCCTTTGGGAAAAAGTAAAAAGCACCAGCTACCGCCGTTATCCGAAAGATAACGGTACATCCCAATATGGTTTCGCGGCTGATGTTGAATCCGTTGAAGCGTTGCAGACGCTGGTGGCTTTGCTGGGTGGTAAACCATCTATAACTACCCAACCCAGACTAAAAAGAGACAACGAAAATAAGGAACAATCGTTAATGTATCCCTTAAACCAAATTCTCTTTGGACCACCCGGCACGGGTAAAACCTACAGTACCACCGAAATGGCGGTCAAAATTGCCGATAATACGTGGTACCAACAGGCTACGCTCGAACATCATGGCAATGACTTACGGGAGTTGGTAAATGAACGCTATAAGGCGTTGGTAGAAAAGCAGCGCATTATGTTTACCACCTTCCATCAGAGCTTCTCCTATGAAGATTTTATCGAAGGGATTCGCGCAACTACTGATGAAAAATCGGGCGCGCTTCGCTACGAAGTTGTGGATGGTATTTTTAAACAGCTGTGCCTGAATGCCAGGGTTAAAGTTCAGGGGAGTGCAACACAATCTATCTCACTCAAAGGTCGGCGGATCTGGAAGATGTCTCTGGGTAATACCATGGGCGGAGAAGAGGATGTGTATGAGGACTGCCTGGCAAACAATTATGTCCTGCTAGGTTGGGGAGAAGATATCGATTTTAGTAACTGCTCTACCTATGAGTCAGTCAAAGCTCGGATTGCATCAGAAAAACAGTCATTGGAAGGCACCAGTAATTATATGGCTGTTGCCGTGAATACCTTTAAAAATATTATTAAGAATGGCGATTTAGTCGTCGTCTCTGATGGAAATCATAAGTTCCGTGCAATAGCTGAGATTACAGGTGAGTATAGTTATTTACCCAATGATGAACGTGAGTATTACCATCAAATGCGTTCAGTTAAATGGTTAAGAACATACACCCCAAGCCTTCCTAAAGAGCAAATTTTCATCAAGTCACTATCTCAGATGACCCTATATGAGTTGCAGGATACGACGATTGATCGTGAAAAATTAACTCAGTTGCTGGCTCCTGTTGAGAATGCCGATAGTCAGGATCTACCACATGTACTGATAATAGATGAAATCAACCGCGGTAATATAGCACGTATCTTTGGTGAGCTTATTACTCTTCTTGAGCCGGACAAACGTCAAGGGGCCGATGATGAGCGGTCGCTGATGCTCCCTTATTCAAAGCAAGCATTCTCAGTACCGCAAAATGTTTATGTCATTGGGACGATGAATACTGCGGATAAATCACTCATCCAAATGGACTTGGCGCTAAGACGACGCTTTAGCTTTACCGAAATGCCCGCACGACCGGAGCTGTTAGCTGGGGTCACTGCGTTCGGTGTTGATGTCGAAACGTTGTTAACGCGTATTAATCAGCGGATCGAAGCGCTGCTGGATAGTGAACATATGATTGGCCATGCTTACTTTATGCCACTAAAAAAATTAGAAAATAATGCCGACCGCGAAGCCTGTCTGGCCAGCATCTTCCAGAACAAAATCATTCCATTGCTGAGAGAGTATTTCTTTGATGATTATGAGCGCATTGGTTGGGTGCTTAATGATTCGGTAAAAGCGAAAGAAAACCGTTTTATCCTGTTGCAACAGTCAGCACAATTACCGTCATTCTCTGAACTATTCCCGAAAGATATTGCGGATAGCTTGTCTGACAGGCGTTTTCGCATCAATGAACGTGCTTTCGCGTCGGTAGAAGCTTATCAGGGTATTGTCACATGATGATCCAGGTCCGGGAATATGCTCTGCTGACTTGTGATAGTTCTCAAACAGCCAGTATGGATTTGGGAATTGTCTCTGAGGCAACCTTTTCCTGGCTTGAGCAATTGCAACAAAAGTGGAGTGGTACCTCTCAAATTCTCAGCCGAGAAGGGAAGCGGTTTTTGCGTTTGGGAAGCTATGTCGGTTATCTACAATCCCCGAATGGCGAGTCAATTGAAATTCTGCCCAAAACCACATTTGAAGCGCCAACTGAGATAATCCCCCTGCGTCAGCTTTTACGTCGAATGCTCAGCGCTTCATTGGGGATTACACCCCGAGAAGTTAATCAGGCTGCATTGCAGCGGAGCAACCAGCCGATGCATGAGTGGATTTTCAGCGAGTTCTTGCGGCATCTTACCGAACTGGTACACAAAGGGTTGCGGTTCGACTACCACCTTGTTGAGGATGAGCACAGCGCTTTTATCCGTGGTCAGTTGAACATCACGGCACAAATGAGACAGCCTCCTGGTAGAGATGCTCGCTTTCATGTGCGTTATGCGGAGTTTTCACCTCAGCGAGTTGAAAACCGTCTGTTACGTACGGCCCTGAATTGGGTGCTTAAAATGACCAAAGAGGGGCAGAGCTGGCGACAGGCGAACACGTTGAGCCACCAACTGGACGGTATAGAGCCAATTTGTGGCAGTACAACGCAGCCTCTGGCGCAATGGAGCAACGGTAAATATCTCTATGCTTATCGTGCCATCAAGCCATGGTGCCAACTTATTCTGGAAAAACTGAATCCAGATTTTCAGCATGGGTTGCATCAGGGGATCTCGCTGTTGTTCCCGATGGAAAAATTATATGAATGCTGGGTGGGGCGCAGTTTGGCTTTATCTTTGCTGAGGGATTATCAGCTTATTGAGCAGGCAAAACGTCATTATTTGTTAGATCATGTACCTGCTGGCGAAAGGGCTCCTCAACAATGGTTCATGCTTAAACCTGACTTTCTCATCACAGGTGAGCAGGTAATGGTACTGGATGCCAAATGGAAGCTGTTAGACAGCCGAGCTGATAACAGCCTGAGAAAGTATGAAATTAACCAGGCTGATCTGTATCAGATGTTCGCTTATGGGCAAAAATATCTGCAAGGGAAGGGGAATATGATGCTGATATATCCACGTCATCAGTTTTTTGATACTCCGTTGCCAGTGTTCCATTTTGATAAACATTTATCGCTCTGGTGTGTGCCCTTCGAGCTTGAATCAGGGGCATTAGTGGAAGGTGAGTGGCAATCGTCCTTCCCCCTGTTTTCCCCGTAATGAGACGATGACGATTCATAATTATCAACCGGATAATCAACCACATCATGTATTTTCTTGAGTGCTAAAATGATGAGGGAGTAGTAATCATGACTTATAAAGATTTCTATCATTTAATGTTGGAGTCTTTTTCCCAACCAGTTGAACTGTCTACTGGGGCAAGGAAGGTACCTTTTACGCTATATACTGAAGAACAAAAGCTGTTTGTTCGAAACGGAAAAGATAAAACCAGCCGTATCGATCCAAAAGAAGTTGCAGCATTTGTTGAACGGTTTGAAGAGAATGGGAGTTTGTTAGCTAAGGACTATCAGGACGTGACTTTCAAAGCTTCCTACTTACTGGCAGCCATGAAATATATTACTGAACAAAATGTTACCTATACATCAGTCGTACGCTTCCACAGTGAAGATGCACTGGCTCTGGTCGAGTATCTGATTGAACACGAGCCGGACCATCCGCTGGTGGATATTCTGGTTGCGAAAATCGGTCAGTATGAAGATGAAGCGCCGGAGTTTGCTGAATTTAATAGCCGTATTGCAGCGGTCCCAACGGGTGTTGCCTTACTGCGCGTACTGATGGATCAGCACAAACTGACTCAGAGCGATTTTGAAGAAGAGATTGGTAATAAATCTCTGGTGAGTCGCATCCTGAAAGGGGATTGCACATTAACACTGGATCACAAGCGAGCACTTGCGCGCCGGTTTAACCTCCCCATCAGTGTGTTTGTTGACCCGTAAGCAATCCCCTGTCTTTGTTTTTCATGTCATCCGCAGCGAATACCCTGCAGGCTGATCTGGGCATACCGTTACCCTACAGTGATCACTAGTTCTTGATGTGAATCTATATGTGGCCATTAGAAACGAACTGAAACGTTCAATCAGCTAACCCCCTGCAGTGACTTTTGTGCTGATCAATTCATAACGTGTTGATATTAAAAGAAAAATAAAAGTGATCATATGAGTGTAAGAATGTATGCATCTTATCTCATTGAAAGTATTAGTAATTAAAATAAAATCTTCATTATTTCGCGTATGGGATAAATCAGAAGGAAAACATTTTTTTGAAGTAAAAGGTGTTTAAAGGGGATTAGTCCCAGCGGATATGTGGCAGCAAGCAGATATAAATTGGCTTACAGGAGGTAATCAGCGTTGTCTGTGCGTTAATGTCCGTCAAGAATTGAGAGGTACCTCAGCTATCATGCTGCACAATAATTCCCTGGTAGTGTTGATAAGGCTCTGCTTACTGATGGCGGCTAAGTGTTTATATTTAAGTTACGCCGCGCTCAGTAAGTATACCAGGTGACACTGTTATGGTGTTTTCATCTCTATAACCATGGTTTCAACAAGAACGGGTCTATCAGGCCTATAAATGGAAAATCGACTATATAACGTCTGGCAGTGCTGGCGACCAGATTGTGTTCACGGCAGTAGTCGGCCACAGTCCAGCCTTTCGGCCAGTACTTTTGATAATATCGATCAAAGTGCTGGCTCCAGTGAGAGCTCATTGGTTTACGCCGTAACTGCTTTTTAGCTGTTTTATGATTCAGCCGGTGATTGTTAATGTAGTCATCCTGTGTGGATTTGCTTTTCTGGAAGCAATAGCGATGCCATGCCCAGTGAATAATTTTAAGGCTTTGCCCCCCAACACGGCGACAGTTTGCATATACCCGTACTGGATTCAACTTGTACTTGCGTGCGTAATCAGAAAGGCTGATCCCAGTAATCAGAGCCTCTAACACGTAGTTATGACGATGGCCGGACCAACGTGGTGAATTACACCACCATTTATTTTCGTCATAAAGTTCATAGGATGAACGTTTACGCAGAACGGCGGGTAATCGGGCTTTGCCCAGAAAATATTTGTCCAACATTCCTGAGTAGGTGGATTTCAACGTCATATCCTGATCGTTGGTTTTCGTCTCCGCTTTTTGGTTGATTGGCTTGCAGGGTGTTATTGCAGACTTTTGGCGTGAAGGCGCGACAGGTTTCGGTTTGCGCATGCCTGAGCCAAAAAGTTTGATACCTTTATCAATTGACTCTTTAGTACGGCGCTTACCCAGATAGCTAACTCTCAGCATCAATTCGGTATAGGTCTTGAGATCATTTTCGCTCACAAAGTAATAACCGTTTTCCGGGAACCATACCGAACCACCAGCAACCTGTTCCCAGCAATGTCGGACAATCGTATTCAGCTTATTTGGATAACGGATATAGTTGCCATCCAGCATCAACAAATAGTGATAATGCTGTGCTTCCCCTGAGCCCTGCTCTCTTACCCAAAGATAGCTGATAAACGATTTTGGGTAGTTCTTACTTAACTGGCGGAAAAGTAAATTATGGAAATCATCCATTATGCGATTATCCGCACTGTAGGTCGGGAGCCGAAAATCATATCTGACCGCAAGAAAGCGAGACATCGCTGATACCTTGTCAACTGCCCCGAAGATTCTTTTCATGATCTTCGTGTCCTGGTTGCGTTTCTCTGGCAGCACAGACCACATCACTTCTTTGAAAACAAACGTTCCCTTTGGCTGATATTCAACAAGGTTGCCAGGCTTATCGGGCGTAATAGTATTAAATACCGAGGTGAGTTCCTGACCAGGTGAGGGCTTTGTTACTTGATTAATCAGAGAGTTACTCATGTTTTAGCATGTCGCAGAATAGGTGAAAATAATCGTTTTTGTTCCAGTTTGTTTCATTGTCAGATGAAGAAAGGGCTGAATATTTCAGCCCTTTAACAAACAGAATTACTTGTTATTTTGCTCAAGCCAGCATTGATACGTATTGGCTGGCCATCCTACGGTTCGGCCCTCATGCATTATCGGCTGTGGGAAAATGCCAGCTTTAACCCAGCGGTAGAGGGTGGTGCGACTGCAATCGAGGAGCTGAAGCATTGTATCAATGCGAATCAGACGTTGGGGCTGATGAAGGGCGACAACCTTATCAGACATGGTTGGTTTATTTTTCAATTGAATAACTCCTGGTGGTGAAAGCTGAAACTGAACGGAGTTAATCAAACTGAACGGTATATTTCTCGTGTACCTTCCTGAAGATTACTGGGTACCTTTTGTAACTATTTCTTTTTATGCACTTTTTCTTTTTGCTTTTTTGGCTTCCCGAAGAAATTCAATATTCTGATTTGGTTGTTCTAAAAGATGTAAGGCGAAGCCTAGCTCTTTAGAAGCATTCTCACGAGACATCGGAAGTTGTTTACTGTGAGGCCAGAACGCAGAGGCATGTTTTTCTATCTGATTCAGAAGTTCAGTAACTGTTGGGACGACCTTTTTATTAGCGTCTCTTTGATTTTGAGAGATAACCGCAAGGGCTGTGATCAGCAACTCTTCTCGTTTGATAGCATAACTTTCCCCTCTTAGTGGCGGGGGAGTCGAGTGCTTTTGCGCTGCTAGCAACTCGAAATATTTTTCTTTGTAGTCAGGCTCATCTTCGATGCTATCCAGAAGCTCGAAATCGAGGATAGGGGCAATAGCGTCACGCAAGAAGCCATGTGTACGAAGTGACTCGTCGTTACTGATATCTTCATCGTAGATACAAAGAAGTTGGGAAAGGGTCTTCGGGCGCTTCGCCAATTCTTCAGGGGACATTTTCCCTTTCATTGGGGCGGATAGTAGGTCCCAGGCAAAATGGTCATCGGCAACAGCGTTTAGTTTGTTTCCGTCCAGGCGGTATAGTTCCGGATGATGCTCAACCGACAGGGTAGTTAACAGCACAGAGGCGAAGTCTTCGTACATGGCTTCTGAGTCTTGAGCTTTGGCTGAACGAAGAAGATCATAAAGGCTAATCCAGTCCTTTACCGTTAACTCAGGGGGACGGGCCATACGGCGCATTTTTTTCTCTTCAACTTTATCCTTAAAGCTCATGCTAAATCTCCCTGACTACGGCACCTATAGTTGAGTTACGTCACCCATTACGTCACCCAGATTGAAACAAAACAAAAAGGACTTAGCCAGTTTCCTGTCTAAGTCCTTGTTTTATTTGGTGGCCCCTGCTGGACTTGAACCAGCGACCAAGCGATTATGAGTCGCCTGCTCTAACCACTGAGCTAAGGGGCCGTGGCGGTGGATTATAAAGTAACTCCGCGTTGCAATCCAGACATAAGCGTACGGATGCTGTTTTTATAAACAATGTATTTTCAGTCCGTTATACTTGTTCCTCTGATGTATTGATGGGAGTAATTATGGTTAAGGACATACTGGCGCCGGGGCTGCGGGTGGTGTTTTGCGGCATCAATCCGGGGTTGTCTTCCGCAGGTACAGGATTCCCCTTTGCACATCCCGCTAATCGCTTCTGGAAGGTCATCCATCAGGCGGGATTTACCGATCGCCAGCTCAAACCCGAAGAGGCACAACACCTGTTGGACTACCGTTGCGGGGTGACTAAATTTGTCGACAGACCGACGGTGCAAGCCAATGAAGTGAAGCTACAGGAGATGCGCAACGGCGGTCGTAAGCTCATTGAGAAAATAGAAGAGTATCAGCCTGCTGCACTCGCAATCCTTGGGAAGCAGGCATTTGAGCAGGGCCTCAGCCAGCGTGGGGCGCAGTGGGGAAAACAAACGCTGACTATTGGCGCGACGCAAATATGGGTTTTGCCGAATCCCAGCGGGTTAAGCCGGATTACGTTGGATAAACTGGTGGAGGCGTATCGGGAAGTGAATGACGCCCTGGCCAGGCGGGGACTATAAAGAAAAACGCCACCTTGCGGTGGCGTTTATGCTTATGCGGCGAGATTAATCGTCGAGGAAGCTACGCAGCACTTCAGAGCGGCTCGGGTGCCGCAGTTTACGCAGCGCTTTCGCTTCGATCTGACGGATACGTTCGCGGGTAACGTCGAACTGTTTACCGACTTCTTCCAGCGTGTGGTCGGTATTCATATCGATACCGAAACGCATACGCAGAACTTTCGCTTCACGGGCGGTCAGGCCAGCCAGAACGTCGTGCGTTGCGGCACGCAGGCTCTCGGTGGTAGCAGAATCCAGCGGCAGCTCGAGGGTGGTATCCTCGATGAAATCACCCAGATGCGAATCTTCATCGTCGCCGATCGGCGTTTCCATGGAGATAGGCTCTTTAGCGATCTTCAGCACTTTACGGATCTTGTCTTCCGGCATCAGCATGCGTTCAGCCAGCTCTTCCGGCGTCGGCTCGCGGCCCATCTCTTGCAGCATCTGACGGGAGATACGGTTGAGCTTGTTGATGGTCTCAATCATATGTACCGGGATACGGATGGTACGTGCCTGATCCGCGATCGAGCGGGTGATCGCCTGACGGATCCACCAGGTTGCATAGGTAGAGAACTTGTAACCACGACGGTATTCAAACTTATCAACCGCTTTCATCAGACCGATGTTACCTTCCTGAATCAAATCCAGGAACTGCAGACCACGGTTGGTGTATTTCTTGGCGATAGAGATAACCAGACGTAAGTTCGCTTCAACCATCTCTTTTTTCGCACGGCGGGCTTTCGCTTCACCGATGGACATGCGACGGTTGATGTCTTTAACCTGCTCGATGGTCAGGCCGGTTTCTTCTTCAATCTGCTGCAGTTTCTGCAGTCCGCGGTGAACATCATCTGCCACGTCGTGCAGTTTTTCAGACCACGGTTTGTTCATCGCGATTGCCGCGTTGAACCAGGTTTCGCTGGTTTCGTTGCCAGTGAACAGGGTGATGAAGTTTTTCTTCGGCATTTTGCACTGCTCAACGCAGAGCTTCATGATCAGACGTTCCTGAGTACGCACGCGGTCCATCATGACGCGCATGCTGTTTACCAGGTAGTCGAACTGCTTCGGCACCAGGCGGAACTGTTTGAACACTTCAGACAGCTTCTGAATTTCTTCCTGCGCGGCAGCATGGCTGCGGCCTTTCGCTTTGATGGTATCGCGAGTGATTTCGTACTGAGTACGCAGTTCACCGAATTTTTCACGCGCTAATTCAGGGTCGATGCTGTTGTCGTCATCGCTGCTGTCGTCGTCATCTTCTTCATCTTCGTCTGCATCGTCATCCATCTCTTCCTGAGAGAGCTCAGAACCGACGTGTGTCGCCGTTGGCGCCATGTCTTCTTCCGCGTTCGGATCGACAAAGCCGGTGATCAGATCGGAAAGACGCGCTTCTTCAGCTTCTACACGATCGTATTGCTCAAGCAGGTAGGTGATGGCTTCCGGGTATTCGGCAACGGAGCATTGAACCTGGTTAATCCCGTCTTCGATGCGTTTAGCGATGTCGATTTCGCCTTCACGGGTTAACAGTTCAACGGTACCCATTTCACGCATGTACATGCGGACCGGATCAGTTGTACGACCGATTTCAGACTCAACGCTGGACAGAACCTGGGCAGCCGCTTCTTCCGCGTCTTCATCGGTGCTGTTGGAGGTTTCAGCAAGCAGCAGATCATCGGCATCAGGTGCTTCTTCCATCACCTGAATACCCATGTCATTGATCATTTGGATGATGTCTTCGATTTGATCTGAATCGACGATATCTTCCGGCAGATGGTCATTGACCTCGGCATAGGTCAGATAGCCTTGCTCCTTACCACGTTGGACAAGTAGCTTCAGCTGTGACTGCGGGTTTTGCTCCATAAGACGGTATCCACACTTAATTCGTTTGATTGGTGTTGGGCGGTAAAACCGCCAACGGCAAAACGAGGGCATACTTATATTTTGCCGCTGCCTCTCCGTGCGGCTGTCGGGGGCTTCCCGAGCGATATTCGGCAGTTAAGCCGTTAAATACTTTTGTCTTTCTGTTATTTCTTGGCCAGTTCCTGGTTCAGCGTCCAGAGTTCCCGGCGTTCTTCGCTGCTTAAACCGTGTGTGCGCTCACGAGCTATCAACTCTTCCTGGCGCAGCTCAAGCATCGAATCAAACATATGGTTGAGTGAGTCGGTGAAGGTTTTTTCTGCGATATCTTTATCTGCTATATCGTCCCACATCGACAGTTTTTCAAGGGTCGCAGCATCATTTGTGCCACGATAGTGTTCTAAAAGTTGTCCGGTGGTCAGACCTGGCTGAGCCAGACAAGTGTTGACCAGTTCTCTGAATAAGCCAAGTCCAGGCAGCTTATTGCTATCCAGTGCGCCTAACGGCGGAACCAGCGGGGCGAGACCCGGGTTCTGTACCAGCAACCCTATAAGTATACGCATGGTCGTACGTTTTAGCTGTGGAACAGGGCGGGAAGCCCCATTTTCTGCCAGTTTTGGCATTAAACGTTCAAGCTGACTGTCATCCAGAATGCCGAGCTTGTTTCCCAACTCCTGTCGCAGATAAATGCGTAACGTTTCGCCTGGTACCTGAGTAATCAGCGGTAATGCCAGCGTGCTGAGCTGTGCGCGTCCGTCCGGGGTACTCAAATCCACCTGCGGCAACAGGCTGTTAAATAAAAACGCGGAGAGCGGCAGCGCCTGCTCCATCCGGGCTTCAAAGGCCTCTTTCCCTTCTTTACGCACCAGCGTATCGGGGTCTTCGCCGTCAGGTAAAAACATAAAGCGTAGCTGGCGTCCGTCTGTCATATAGGGCAGTGCGGTTTCCAGCGCGCGCCATGCTGCGTCGCGTCCGGCACGGTCACCGTCGTAACAGCAAATTACGTTGTTCGTCGCGCGGAACAACAACTGGATGTGATCGGCGGTGGTTGACGTCCCAAGGGATGCCACAGCGTAGTTAATGCCGTATTGCGCCAGCGCCACCACATCCATATAGCCTTCTACCACTAACAGGCGCTGCGGATCGGCGTTATCCTGCTGGGCTTCATAAAGGCCATACAGTTGGCGACCTTTATGGAAAATATCGGTTTCCGGGGAGTTGAGATACTTCGGCAAGGCATCGCCCAGCACGCGTCCACCAAAACCAATGACTCGACCACGTTTGTCGCGGATGGGGAACATCACCCGTTCGCGGAAGCGATCGTAACTGCGTCCCTGATCGTTGGTGACCAACATTCCCGCATCGACCAGCGATTTACGATTCTCAGCATTGCCGCCAAACCGTTTCAGGACGTTGTCCCAGCCGGGGGGCGCAAAACCAATAGCAAAACGGGTGATAACGTCGCTACTTAATCCTCGCTTTTCCAGATACTGGCGCGCGGGGGTAGCGGCGGGTTGCATCAAAGACTGTTGATAAAAAGTGTTCAGGCCGTCCATCAATTGATAAAGGCTTTGCCGTTGATGGCGCTCTATCTGACTAGGGCCACTGCCTGCTTCATAGGGCACTTCAAGGTTGTGCATTGCGGCCAGTTCTTCGACGGTTTCCACAAACTCGAGCTTGTCGTAGTTCATGAGAAAGTCGACGGCGTTGCCATGTGCGCCACACCCAAAGCAGTGATAAAACTGTTTCTCACCGTTTACGGTGAAAGAGGGGGTTTTTTCGTTATGGAACGGACAGCACGCGTGATAATTTTTGCCCTGCTTCTTCAGCTTTACCCGCGCGTCGATGAGATCGACAATGTCGGTTCTTGCCAGCAGGTCATTTATAAATACGCGTGGAATTCGTCCAGCCATATGCCCCGTTTATTTTTTTATGACTTATATACACAAAATCATTCAAGATGCATCAAGACGGCAAGGGAGCGAATCCTCAGGAGCGTACATCAGTACGTGACTGGAGGGAACGACTGCAGCCAACGCAGAGGCAGCTTGAATGATGACGCGTATAAACGAAAACAAGCCGCGCATTCCTTCCGGAAGCACGGCCTTACAACTACAACTCTGTCTGAATTGAGAGCCTTGGCTCTCAATGGATTAGTACAGACGAGTACGGCGTGCGTTTTCGCGAGCCAGTTTCTTCGCGTGACGTTTCACAGCAGAAGCTTTAGCGCGCTTACGTTCAGTAGTCGGTTTTTCATAGAACTCACGACGACGAACTTCCGCCAGAACACCTGCTTTTTCGCATGAACGCTTGAAGCGACGCAGTGCTACGTCGAACGGCTCGTTTTCACGTACTTTAATTACCGGCATGTAACTCTCACCTTTATAAATTCGGTTTGCCGCTGGCATCAACGCCAGCTTATTTCAAAATGGTGCGGAATTTTACTGCAATTGCTGCTGCTTTGTAAAGCACCGACGCGATTTTGAAAGGGACTTTTATAAGGATAAGGAGTATACACGAGCGGAACTCCTGGGGCGAACAAAGTTTTACATCAACCCGCATTGGTCCTACACTGCGCGGTAATAGAGCGAGGTAAAACAAGTCATGCGTGTACTGGGTATTGAAACATCCTGCGATGAAACCGGCATCGCCATTTACGACGATGAAAAAGGTCTTTTAGCCAACCAATTGTATAGTCAGGTGAAATTACACGCTGACTACGGCGGCGTAGTGCCAGAACTGGCCTCGCGCGATCACGTACGTAAAACCGTACCGCTGATCCAGGCCGCGCTGAAAGAAGCGGGACTGACGGCAAAAGAGATTGATGCGGTGGCGTATACCGCAGGTCCTGGTCTGGTTGGCGCGCTGCTGGTCGGCGCAACCGTAGGACGTTCGCTGGCGTTCGCCTGGGGCGTACCGGCAATTCCTGTGCACCATATGGAAGGGCATCTGCTGGCGCCAATGCTGGAAGATAATCCCCCTGCTTTCCCGTTCGTTGCGCTGCTGGTTTCCGGCGGTCACACGCAACTGATCAGCGTCACCGGTATTGGGCAGTATGAATTGCTGGGTGAATCGATAGATGATGCCGCTGGTGAAGCGTTCGATAAAACGGCCAAGCTGCTGGGGCTGGATTATCCTGGCGGCCCAATGCTGTCAAAGCTTGCATCGCAAGGCGTTGAAAAACGCTTTGTCTTCCCGCGCCCGATGACCGACCGTCCGGGTCTGGATTTCAGCTTCTCCGGCCTGAAAACTTTCGCCGCGAATACCATTCGTAATAACGAAAATGACGATCAGACGCGTGCAGATATCGCCCGTGCGTTTGAAGATGCTGTGGTTGATACGCTGATGATCAAGTGTAAACGCGCGCTGGATCAAACCGGTTTTAAACGTCTGGTGATGGCGGGGGGCGTGAGCGCTAACCGTACGCTGCGCGCAAAACTGGCCGAGATGATGCAAAAGCGTCGTGGCGAAGTGTTTTACGCGCGTCCGGAATTTTGCACCGATAACGGGGCGATGATCGCCTACGCGGGCATGGTGCGTTTTAAAGCGGGTGCAACGGCGGATCTTGGCGTGACCGTGCGTCCTCGCTGGCCGCTGGCGGAATTACCGGCGGCATAAGCACATAATATTGTAGGCCCGGTAAGCGTAGCGCCACCGGGCAATACTCTACTCCCGCAGCATCCCTTTCTCTTCCAGAAACGCGATAATTTTTTCCAGACCCTCTCCGGATTTTAAATTACTAAACGTCCACGGACGCTCGCCGCGCATGCGTAGGGTATCGCGCTCCATCACCTCCAGCGAGGCGCCCACGTAAGGGGCCAGATCGGTTTTATTGATCACCAGAAAATCAGATTTGGTGATCCCCGGGCCACCTTTACGCGGGATCTTCTCACCTTCGGCAACGTCGATCACATAGATCGTCAGATCCGCTAATTCCGGGCTGAAGGTGGCGCTCAGGTTATCGCCGCCGCTTTCCACAAAAATCAGATCCAGATTGCCGAATTTCTCGCTCAGCGCCTCTACGGCGGCCAGATTCATCGACGCATCTTCACGGATAGCGGTGTGCGGGCAACCGCCGGTTTCCACGCCGACGATCCTGTCTGGCTCCAGTGCGCCAGCCTCGGTGAGAATGCGCTGATCTTCTTTGGTATAGATATCGTTGGTCACCACCGCCAGTTGATAGCTGCTGCGCATGGATTTGCATAACGCTTCCAGCAGCGCCGTTTTGCCGGAGCCAACCGGGCCGCCAACGCCCACGCGCAGGGGATGCTTGTTGTTACTCATTTTTTCTCCTCAGGAGCGGAATAATCGGGAATATTGGGTTTCATGCCGGGCAGATGCGATGGCCGCCAACGGCGTTGCTGAGCCGAGGCTGGCGTCAGGACACGCCAGCGCCTGTGCCAGACCTTGCGCATACCGATTGCAGAGCGCAATGATCAAACGCTGGGCCGCCTGCTGCCCAAAAGGGACCAGTTTGACGCCAGCCATCACTGCGCTCTCAATCCAGCTGTAGCCGAGGCTTAATGCCAGCTCCGTCAGGGGGATTTTCCAGCGCACGCCCAGCCAGGCCATACCGCAGAGTTGGCTGTCGACAAAGAGCGCGCGCCACTCCCGCGAGCAATCAGCTTCCCAGTCGATGACCAGCCGCGTAAACGCCGCGCCCCGACTGCGTTCTTCATCCCGTAGTTCGCGGGTTTCCCGACAGGCCAACAGGTAAGCGCTCCAGCGGCGTGCTGCAGCCAGATCGTCCTGCTCGCAGGCGCGATACAGTCTCGCCAGTAGCGGTAGGTCGACGGTAAAGAAGTTCTGCTCCATCTGCTGGATTTGCCAGTCAGAGAAGTCATCGGCGCTTTTCACCCAGCCGATTTCAACCGCCCACTCCAGACCCTGGGACCAGGTAAACGACCCCACCGGGAGAGCGCTGCTGGCAAGCTGCATCAGACGCAGCTGTTGGATGTTATGCATCAGTGCGCATGGGCGTGATGATGCCCGTGTGATTCACTGGCATAAGCGCCTGCTTCCGGTTCAAACGGTAGTTGAGCGAACGTCACCTCCAGGCTGAACTGGCGCAACATGGCGTCCAGCACATGATCGTGATGGTAGCGCAACTCATCCGGCAGAATTTGCAGCGGAACGTGGCGATTGCCGAGGTGATAACAGGCTTTGGCGAGCAGGAAAGGATCGGCGCAGCGCACCACGGAAACCGACTCCGGCGCGGCGATCACTTCGATCACCTCGCTGCCATCTTCGGTGGTCAGCAGATCACCACTGCGTAACAGCAAACCGCGCGGAAGCATTAGCCCGGCTTCGCGACCGTCGTTCAGCGTCACTCTGGCACGGCTTTTTACTCGAATATCAATGGGTAGCGTGACGCTTGCGGTGACGCGGTGGGCGTGGTCAAGGCGTTGGGTCAGGTAGATCATCGTCACTCCTCAAAACAGGAAATAGCGTTGCGCCATCGGCAAAACGTCTGCCGGTTCGCTGGTGATAAGTTCGCCATCAATGCGCACCTCATAAGTCTGAGCATCGACGGTGATATTGGGTTGCAGGCCGTTGTGGATCATGTCGGCCTTTTTCACCGTCCGACAGCCTTTGACGACGGCGATGGCGCTTTGCAAATTGAGCTGCTGCGGGATGTTTTGCGCGTTAGCGGCCTGCGAAATAAAGGTCAGCCGAGTACGATGCCGCGCCGCGCCAAGTGCACCGAACATCATGCGGTAATGCACCGGCTGCGGGGTGGGGATCGAGGCGTTGATATCGCCCATCGGCGCACAGGCGATCATCCCGCCCTTTACGATCGTCGCTGGTTTTACGCCAAAAAAGGCTGGGGACCACAGCACCAGATCGGCCAGTTTGCCAGGCTCAACGGAGCCAACTTCGTGGGCGATGCCGTGGGTTAGCGCCGGGTTGATCGTGTATTTGGCGACGTAGCGTTTAACGCGCTGGTTGTCGTTGTCGCCTGTTTCTTCTGCCAGCGGACCACGCTGAACCTTCATGCGGTGCGCCACCTGCCAGGTGCGCAGGATCACTTCGCCCACGCGCCCCATCGCCTGTGAATCGGACGAGGTCAGGGAAAACGCGCCAATGTCATGCAGCACATCTTCGGCAGCGATCGTTTCCCGGCGAATGCGTGATTCGGCAAAGGCCACGTCTTCGGCGATATCCGGATCGAGGTGGTGGCAAACCATCAGCATGTCGAGATGCTCGTCGATGGTGTTGACGGTATAGGGCAGCGTCGGGTTAGTGGAGGAGGGCAGAATATTTGGATGCGCGCAGGCGGTGATGATATCCGGCGCATGGCCGCCGCCCGCGCCTTCGGTGTGGAAAGTATGAATGGTGCGATCGCCAATCGCCGCCAGCGTATCTTCAACGAAACCGGACTCATTGAGCGTATCGCTGTGCAGCGCCACCTGGATATCCATCTCCTCTGCCACTTCCAGGGAACAGTTGATGGCGGCTGGCGTAGCGCCCCAATCTTCATGGATTTTCAGGCCAATGGCGCCCGCGGTGATTTGCTCGCGCAGGGCGTCAGGGTTTGAGCCGTTGCCTTTACCCAGCAAACCGATGTTAACCGGCAAGGCGTCTGCCGCCTGCAGCATGCGCGCGATGTACCACGGACCCGGCGTGCAGGTGGTGGCGTTAGTACCTGCTGCCGGGCCGGTACCGCCGCCGATCATCGTCGTTACGCCGGAAACCAGCGCCTCCTGTGCCTGCTGTGGACAGATCCAGTGAATATGCGTATCCACGCCGCCCGCGGTGACGATCTTGCCTTCCCCGGCGATGACTTCAGTGCCCACGCCTATCGGGATCGTAACGTCGGGCTGAATATCAGGATTACCCGCTTTGCCGATGGCGAAGATCCTGGCGTCCTTGATGCCGATATCCGCTTTCACGATCCCCCAGTGATCGACGATCAGGGCGTTGGTTATCACCAGATCCACACACGCTTGCGCGCGCATTTGTCCCTGACCCATGCCGTCGCGGATCACTTTCCCTCCGCCGAATTTGACCTCTTCGCCGTAGGTGGTGAAGTCTTTTTCCACCTCAATCCACAGGTCGGTATCCGCCAGGCGTACCTTATCGCCGGTGGTTGGGCCAAACATGTCGGCGTACGCCTGCCGTGAAATTTCACTCATCATTTGCCTCCAGTGCGCCCATCACTTCGCTGCGAAAACCCACGATCCTTTGTGCGCCAGCGACGCGCACCAGTTCGACTTCGCGTTTTTGTCCCGGCTCAAAACGTACCGCTGTGCCCGCAGGAATGTTTAGACGAAAGCCGCGTGCAGCCCGCCTGTCAAAGCGCAGCGCCGGGTTCACCTCGGAAAAGTGATAGTGCGATCCCACCTGGATGGGTCTGTCGCCATGATTTTCCACCACGATCGTACAGGTTTCCCGCCCCTGATTGAGCGCGATATTGCCTTTGGCTATCTGATATTCACCTGGGATCATTGCCGCTCCTTAAACGATCGGATTGTGGACGGTGACCAGCTTTGATCCGTCCGGAAACGTCGCTTCAACCTGAATATCTGGGATCATCTCCGGCACGCCTTCCATCACCTGATCGCGGCGCAGGACGTGACGCCCGTCTTCCATCAGCGAGGCCACAGTTTGACCATCGCGTGCCCCTTCCATGATGAAAGCGCTAATTAGCGCCACCGATTCCGGATAGTTCAGCTTCAGCCCGCGGGCCAGGCGACGTTCTGCCACCAGCGCGGCGGTAAACAGCAACAGCTTGTCTTTTTCTCTGGGGGTTAGTTCCATACGGGGTCTCTTAGGTTTGCCAGATTCGCGGTAGTACGGGCGGTTTGTGTGTCAAAAGCGGGCGCAGAAATTGCCAAATGTCTCGCATAACGCGCTGAACAATCAGGTTGTCGTCGGCAAGAAAGCGGATCGTCAGCAGTGAGTCGTTAAGCGTTGCCCCGGCGTAATCGCCAAGCGGCGTCAGCCGCTCGCGCGTGCCTTCCAGCATGTTTTCAGTGGCCGGATAACACAGCAACGTGCCGACCCACGGATGGTGCGCGACGCCGCTCAGCTCCCCCTTCTGCAACTGCAAGCGCTCTATCAGCAGCGGCTGCCCATTTCGCCACACTTCCAGACGGTTTTGCAGCGAGCCGTGGCTGAAGGACTCCTGCATAACTGGTCGCCCGAGGCACAGCAGATCCCAGGCCAGCAGTCGACTCTCCGACGCGATGTGAAAGACGGACTGGATAGTGGCGTTGGCGCCAGGAAAGAGGATCGTATCCTGGGGGAGCCACTCCAGCGTGGCGTGCGGGGCGAGCGTGAAATGTTGGCGCAGCAACGCCTGCGGGCCACCGCTGCGATAAAACTTTCCCGCGCCGGGCTGGGTGATTAACGCATGACTGTTTTCGTTGAGAGTTACGGCAATGTGTAGTTCATCCCCGCCGACGATCCCCGCGGGTGGATGAAGCAAATAGAGGTGGCAGACGTCCTCTTCCGGGTAAAACGGGCGCTGAACCGTCAATGGACCCTGATGACGCGCCGAGGCGAGCACCGTGTTGTGCCCAGTGCGGGTGAAATGCAGATCCAGTTCGGCCTGCCAGCCCCGTGTGAGTGTCTCGTGCGCAACCGTGTCCAGAGCGTTTCCCTTATCAGCATGAGGGTGTTTGCATACAAAAAAGTATGCCTCAGCGCATCGGGAAATCGATCATATGAGAAGCTTATGGATAAAGGGGCGACAATATGCCGCCCCAATGGGGTTTTACAGTAAAACGAGGGGCATCCAGACCAGACCGGTAATCACCAGCAGCACAAGGAAAATCAGGCCAAAAATAGCACCGAGTCGCCAGTAATCCACCGTAGGCAAATAGCCGCTGCCGTAGTAGATAGGGCTAGGACCGGTGGCATACGGGGTCAGAATGCTGCCGAGACCAATGGCTGCGCCGACCATCAGGCAGAAGACCGGAAGTGGAATTTCCGGCATTGCCAGTGCGGCGGCAATCATCATCGGCGCCAGGGCGGAGGTATACGCCGTGGCGCTGGCAAAGAAGTAGCGCAGCAAATAGAACACCACAATGAGCGCCACCATCACCATCATCGGCGAATAACCGCTCAACCCGTTTGCCAGCAGCTTGCCGAACCAGGTAATAAAACCGGTGTTATTGAGCCCGGTCGCCAGCGTTATCAGCGAGGCCAGCCAGAAAAAGACGTTCCACGCGGCTTTATTACTGACGATGTCATCCCAGCTAATGATGCGCAGTACCAGCATCAACGCCACTACGCTGTATCCGACCATCGCAGCGTCAATGTAATCGCCGCCGAAGATCCACAGCACCAGTGCGCCGACCATCAGCACCAACATCTTTTTCTCGCGTGCGCAGAGCGGTCCCATTGCTTTTAGCTCTGTATCCGCCCAGCGCGGAACCTGATCGCCGGATTTCAGTACCGGTGGATACAACACGTACGCCAGCCAGGGCACAATCAGCACCAGTAAAATACTCAGCGGCAGCATGCCTAAGAACCAGTCGCCCCAGCTCAGCGCCGTGTGGGACGCGCCTTTCATCAGGCCGATTAACAGCAGGTTCGGCGCCATCGCCGTTAAGAAAATGGCGCTGGTGACGCAGTCGGCGACAATGCCCATCCACATAATGTACGAGCCAATGGAGCGAGAACTGGCGCTATTGGGCTGCGAGTTATACAGCGGCGGCAGGTTGCGGATAATCGGGTAGATTATTCCGGCCCCGCGCGCGGAGTTGGATGGCGTGACGGGAGCGAGGATAAGTTCAGAGAACATCACCGCATAGCCGAGAAACAGCGTCCGGTGCCCCATCTTTTTCACCAGCATCAGCGCGATACGTCGACCGAGCCCGGTTTTCTCATAGCCGGTACCAAACATAAAGGCCGCGAAGATAAGCCAGATTACCGAGTTTGAAAAACCTGATACCGCCCATGACAGCGATTTGGCGGTAAATTTAAAACCGTCCTGCGCGAGTTGCTCCGGGCTGAACAGCAGCCACGGTGAAAGGACGGCGATGATCGAAATGCCAATCATCGCTACCACCGCGCCCGGTACAGGTTCCAGAATAAGGCCCACAATCACACCGGTAAAAACGGCAAAATAGAGCCAGGTGTGGCTCTCAAGGCCGTTGGGGACGGGCAGTACAGCAATAATGGCGATGACCACCAGCGGAGCCAGGTATCGCCACCAACCAGCTAAAGGTGCCATTGTTGTATCCCTACGAAAAGGGAGAGGCGCAGCGCCTCTCCGGGAGGGTTATTTGATGTAGTGCACGTGCTCGCAGATTTCATCGACGATAGGATCGCGACGTTCAGCGAACAGCTTTTTGTTTTCGGCGATCAGGTTATTGCCGTGGGTATCGATGGAAACGATCAGCGGGCCGAACTCTTTAACCCGACATACCCACAGGGATTCCGGCATGCCAAGTTCGGTCCAGTGTACCTCTTCGATCTCTTCAACCTGGGTTGCCGCCACGACCGCACAACCTGCCGGGAAGATTACGTGCAGCGCTTTAAACTGTTTGCAGCCTGCTTCCGTTAGCGGTCCCATGCCGCCCTTGCCGACCACCAGTTTGACGCCCGTCTGCTCGATAAAGTCTTTCTCAAACGCTTCCATACGCATGCTGGTGGTTGGGCCAACGGAGACCATCTCCCATTTTTCACCGTTCTTACGTACGATGGGCCCCGCGTGGAAAATGGCTTTGCCGTTCAGGTCATAAGGAATCGGGCGCTTCAGTTCGATCAGGCGGCGGTGACACACGTCACGGCAGGTCACCAGCGTACCGGTCAGGTAGATGACATCGCCAACGCGAATGTCGGCCAGATCTTCGGCTTTGATCGGGGTTGTGAGGATCTTTTTCATAACGCGCTCCGGGTGTGAGACAGGTTTTCGAAGGAGAGGTCAGCATGAACCAACAGCGTGCCGCGACGGTGTGCCCAGCAGCCGGTAGAAACGGCAACGCCGATAGTCGACGGATGGCGTGCGGCGGATTCGATATGCACGCCCATCACCGAGCTATTCCCGGTCAACCCTTGCGGGCCAATGCCCAGACGGTTCAGCCCTTCTTCCAGACGCAGTTCCAGTTCGGCCGCTTTTGGATTCGGATGACGTGATCCGATAGGACGTAGCACCGCTTTACGAGAAAGTACGGCGGCGGTTTCCACGGAGGTGGCAATACCTACGCCCACCAGCACCGGCGGGCAAGCGTTGACTGCTAACGTGGAGATATTTTCGAAGACAAATTTCACCACGCCCTCGTAGCCTTCAGAAGGCATTAACACTTTCGAACGTCCCGGCAGCGTACAACCGCCGCCTGCCATGTAGACTTCGATTTCCGCGTCGTCGTTATCAGGGATGATGTCCCAGGTGACCCACGGCACACCGGTACCGGTATTTTTGCCGGTATTCACTTCGTCAAAAATCTCGACCGCGTTATGGCGCAGCGGCGCTTTTACCGTGGCGTCTTCAACGGCCTGTTTCAGGATGCTTTGCAATTCGCCCAGCAGCGGAAAACGGGAGCCGACCTTCACAAAGAACATAATCTCGCCGGTGTCCTGACAGGCCGGACGGTTCAGGTCGATAGCTTTCTGCATGTTGTCAAACATGGTGTGGTAGATGATTTTACCCATCGGCGAAGTTTCGCCTTCACGCAGCTGTTTTAATTTATCTACGACATCGTCAGGCATGCGGGTAGAAATCATGGCGGTAAAATCGGCGACAATGTTTGTCAGCGTAGTTATCGCATTTTGGTTATTTTGATTGCTCATCTTGTTAACTCCAGTTCTTTTATTTATCTGGAAATAAATTCTCCGCCACAAACTACCACTAAAAATGTGGGTTTATATTATTTGTCACTGTGAATATCCAATTAACAGATCGTGAATGATGTTCAGATAAGCAATAAAAATTGCGCAAAGGCAGGGTTTAATACGCATGAGGGAATTACACTGCGGTTAACAACTTTACGGATATACCGATCATGCTGAACACGTATCCCCTCGCGAAAGACCTGCAGGTCCTGGTTGAAATTGTTCATAGCGGCAGCTTCAGTGCCGCCGCCGCGGCGCTCGGCCAAACGCCCGCGTTTGTGACGAAACGCATTCAGATCCTTGAGTCCACGCTGGGGACGACGCTGCTAAGCCGCTCCGCGCGCGGCGTGACACTCACGGAGAGTGGTCAACGTTGTTATGAACATGCGCAGGCTATTCTTGCGGGCTATCAGCATCTGGTCGATGACGTCACGCAACTCAAAACGCGCCCGGCAGGGATGATTCGTATCGGCTGTAGCTTTGGCTTTGGGCGCAGTTATATTGCACCGGCTATTACCGAACTGATGCATAGCTATCCTGAATTACAGGTGCATTTTGAACTTTACGATCGGCAAATTGATTTGGCGCAGGATAATATCGATTTGGATATTCGTATTAATGACGAAATTCCGGATTATTATATTGCGCATTTGTTAACGAAAAATAGAAGAATATTATGTGCAGCGCCGACGTATTTACAAAAATACGGTGAGCCGACAACGCTGCAGGAATTAAGTCGTCATGATTGCCTGGTCACTAAAGAACGCGATATGACCCACGGGGTGTGGGAGCTGGATAACGGCCAGGAGAAAAAGTCGGTCAAGGTGGCGGGACATCTTTCCTCTAACAGCGGCGAGATTGTGTTGCAGTGGGCGCTACAGGGAAAAGGGATTATGCTGCGTTCCGAATGGGACCTGCAGCCGTTTTTGGCAAGCGGTGAACTGGTGCGCGTGCTGCCGGACTATGCGCAAAGCGCCAATATCTGGGCGGTTTATCAGGAGCCGCTGTATCGCAGCGTGAAGCTTCGGGTGTGCGTGGAGTTTCTGGCGACGTGGTGCCAGCACCGATTAGGCAAACCGGTAGAGGGGTATCACATTCCCCACGCCGGATAAGACGCTGTTGCGTCGCTATCCGACATTAAAATCACTCTGGGTCTCTTTCGCGTTTTTTCTTCAGCTTGGTCCAGATCTTTGGCTCCTGACGACGCCACAGACGCTGAATGTTGTCATGGTGGCGTAACAGAATTAAGCACGACAGCATGGACACCGGGAAAGTGAACTGGGGATTGAACCACCAGACGTAAAAGGGGGCGATCAGCGCGCTGACGATAGCGCCTAGTGATGAATAGCCGCTTAATAAGACGGTCAGCAGCCAGGTTCCGGCCATCACGCCGGTTAAATCCCAACCAATCGGCGCAATTGCGCCAAAGGCGGTGGCAACGCCTTTCCCACCTTTAAAGCCGAAGAAGACCGGCCAAATGTGACCCAGACAGGCGGCGATCGCGATCAATCCCAGCCAGAAGGGGCTAATGCCTAGCGCATAGGCACCCCAGACGGGTAACATACCTTTCAGGACGTCGAAAATCAGCACCGCGACGGCGGCTCCTTTGCCACCGATGCGCAATACGTTTGTCGCGCCCGGATTCCCAGATCCGCTGTCACGCGGGTCCGGTAATCCAGCAAGGCGGCATACCAGAATAGCACTGGAAATTGAGCCACAGAGGTACGCGAAGATAATCATTCCAGGCGCGATTGCACTCATAAGCTGTTCCGTTTTGAAAATGTCGTGTAAAACGCTACTTCTGTGGATAATACGCATATTTCGCCGGAAGTGGTATCCGGGTTAGCCAAAAAGCAGGCAGGTCGTGATGGATATTGTATTTATAGAGCAACTTTCTGTAATCACCACTATTGGTGTTTACGACTGGGAACAAACGATCGAACAACAGTTGGTGTTCGATATCGAAATGGCGTGGGACAACCGTAAATCGGCTAAAAGCGATGATGTGGCTGATTGCCTGAGCTATGCTGATATTGCTCAAACGGTTGTTAATCATGTGGAAGGCGGGCGCTTTGCGCTGGTCGAACGCGTGGCGGAAGAGGTGGCGGATCTGCTGCTGAGCCGTTTTAATTCTCCATGGGTGCGGATCAAACTCAGTAAACCTGGCGCGGTAGCCCGTGCGGCCAACGTCGGGGTTATCATTGAGCGTGGCAATAATCTGAAAGAAAATAATTAAAATAATAATATCTAAACCAAACGGGTATAAAAGGGTCTTTATGTCGGCTCGTTTTCGCCGTGGTTTATCTATCTAGAGGTTCATTAATGAGTGATATGCACTCGCTGCTGGTGGCGGCAATTTTGGGTGTGGTCGAAGGATTGACGGAGTTTTTACCCGTTTCCAGTACCGGCCATATGATTATTGTTGGCCACTTGCTGGGTTTTGAGGGTGACACCGCAAAAACATTTGAGGTGGTTATCCAGTTGGGCTCTATCCTGGCGGTCGTGGTGATGTTCTGGCGACGTCTGTTTGGCCTGATTGGCATTCACTTCGGTAAGGTCCCACATGAAGGCACTGGCAAAGGTCGGCTGACGCTGGGCCATATCCTGTTGGGGATGGTTCCTGCCGTCGTACTGGGACTGATTTTCCACGACATCATCAAATCGCTGTTTAACCCGATCAACGTGATGTATGCGCTGGTGGTAGGGGGCGTGCTGCTGATTGCCGCAGAATGCCTGAAGCCGAAAGAGCCGCGTGCGCCGGGTCTGGATGATATGACCTATCGCCAGGCGTTTATGATTGGCTGTTTCCAGTGTCTGGCGCTGTGGCCGGGTTTTTCTCGTTCCGGGGCGACGATTTCTGGCGGTATGCTGATGGGAGTAAGCCGTTACGCGGCCTCCGAATTCTCCTTCCTGCTGGCCGTGCCGATGATGATGGGCGCAACGGCGCTGGATCTCTACAAAAGCTGGACGTTCCTCAGCGCATCAGATATTCCGATGTTTGCAGTTGGTTTCGTGACGGCGTTTATCGTGGCGTTGGTGGCGATCAAAACCTTCCTGCAGCTGATTAAGCGCATCTCGTTTATTCCGTTTGCGATTTACCGCTTTATTGTGGCGGCAGCCGTTTACGTCGTGTTCTTCTGATTTTGCTAGCTTGCCGGATAGCGGCGTTAACGCTTATCCGGCAATGCACTGTCTATGCTTTTGGGCAACGTTGTTCTTTCCAGGCGGCCACCGCCGCGATCCGACGCCGGGTCAGTTCCTCGCGAATAGCCTGACCTTTGAATCCCGCCTCAACGACGTCTTTCGTTGGTACCGCCTGCGCAACCTGCCAGGCTTCACGCAACAGCCTGCCTTGCGGATAATCCGCCGCTTCAAAACCGGTTCGCCCACGCACGTCGGCCTCGCTGGTCAGGGCGATTTGCTCCACGCGCTGCGGTTTGCGCCAGGCATCGATGGAATCAAACAGCTTAACGATGGTTTTCGGCTGCAGGATCGGGAAGGTATGAATGAGGTCGTGGAACTCGGCTACCAGTTTGGCTAAATCACGGATGTCATTCGGCACGCGCAGGCGTTGGCACAGTTGCTCGACCAGCTTAACGCCAGCCGGACCGTGACCGTGGTGGCGTGGCCACAGCGCTTTTGGCGTCAATGCCTTGCCAAGATCGTGGCACAGCGTGGCAAAACGCACGTCGACCTCCGGACTTAACATGGCCGCCATCGACAGCGTCATCAGCGTGTGAATACCGGTATCAATTTCCGGGTGCCATTGCGCGGGCGCGGGAACGCCAAACAGAGCATCTACTTCCGGAAACAGGACGTGCAGTGCGCCGCAGTCGCGCAGGACCTGAAAAAATACCTGTGGGTTACGGGTGGTTAAAGCACCTTCTGTTTCTTTCCACACCCGCTCTGGCGTCAGGTGCTCCAGTTCCCCTGCGGCGTTCATATTGCGCATCAGCGTCATGGTTTCTTCAGCGATACGAAAACCGAGGTGCGCATAGCGGGCAGCAAAGCGCGCCACGCGCAGCACGCGCAATGGATCTTCGCTAAAGGCGGGGGACACATGGCGTAGCAGACGGTTTTCCAGATCGTCGCGTCCGTTATACGGATCGATAATCTCGCCGTCGTCATCGCGGGCCATTGCGTTGATGGTCAGATCGCGACGCTGAAGATCGGCCTCCAGCGTTACATCCGGCGCGGCGTAACAGGTGAATCCGGTATACCCCGAGCCTGATTTGCGTTCGGTACGCGCCAGCGCATACTCTTCCCGGGTTTGCGGATGCAGAAACACGGGAAAATCGCGGCCTACCTGCTGGTAGCCCGCGTCGAGCATCTCTTGCGGCGTGGCACCGACAACAACCCAATCTTTATCTTTAATCGGTAGCCCTAATAACGCATCCCGAACAGCACCACCGACCAGATAAATCTTCACGCCACTTTCCTTTTGAAATTATGATCCCTTAATCATATGTCAGTGTGGCGGAGAAGGCGATTCAGTTCATCCAGCGATCTTTGCGTTTACGGCTGGGGATCATGTGTGGCAGAACCAGGCCGAGCAACAAACCAAGACCCAGCACGCCGCCGCCGTACATAAACCACTGCATGATGATGGTGCGCTGTTTGTCATCAAGCTGAAGGTTGGCTGCGCTGACCTTCTTTTGCGCCACGATAAGCTCGTTCCTCAGCTTCTGGTTTTCTTGTTTCAGCCCGTCGATTACGCTGTCGCTTTGCGACACTTTTTGCTGCATATCGGCGGTGCGCTGATTCCACGTGGTGTCGATATTATTGAGCTTATCGGTCAAGGTCTTAACCTGGTTTTCCAGATCGGGAACGCGGGTACGCAGGCTCGGCGTACTGTTCAGCTCTTTCAGTGGGATCCAGGCGGTACGTCCGGTGCTGTCTTTCACCTGGGCATAGTTAGTGTTGGCATCGGTCTGTAATAGCGTGACTTCCTCGCCGGCGTTAACCGTACCCACGAGGCGATAATTATCTCCCGGACCGCTGCGGACCCAGGTGTTCAGTTCGTCAGAAACATAGCGCTTTTCTTCGGCATGAGAGACTGCAGTGGCGCTAAGTGCGAGTAAAGTTAATCCAATCAGGCGTAATTTTGGCATCAGGCTGTCGTTATTGTCATAGAAAGTGGAACGATAGTAGTGGCATCAGTGTCTCTACGCAAAGCATTCGACATCAATCGGAATCATCTGTGTCCTTTTTGCCACCACTCGAAACTTTTACGCCCGTCAAATTGCTCGTTGCATGGCAATTTGGCGCAAAATACTATCTACTGACAATAAAGAACGAGCTTAGTTCGCAGTCAGTTTTCTCAACTGTGACATAACCCATAAGTACAAGACCATGGCCCAGGAAATCGAATTAAAATTTATCGTCAATAGTGACGCTGTAGATGCGCTACGTGAACGTCTGAATACGCTGGGGGGAGAGCATCATGCGCCCAGCCAGTTGCTGAATATCTACTACGAAACGCCGGATGCGTGGCTGCGTGGTCACGATATGGGGCTGCGTATTCGCGGTGAGAACGGTCATTACGAAATGACCATGAAAATTGCCGGGCGAGTGACGGGTGGCCTGCATCAGCGGCCGGAGTTTAACGTTGCGCTGAACGCGCCAGAGTTGGATCTCTCCCTGTTTCCAACGGAAGTCTGGCCTGATGGCGAACTGCCCGCTGAACTTGCCTCTCAGGTACAGCCGCTCTTCAGCACCGATTTTTACCGTGAGAAATGGCACCTTGATATCGACGGTAGCCGCATTGAAATGGCCCTCGATCTCGGGGAAGTGAAAGCGGGCGAGTTGGCTGAACCTATCTGTGAGCTTGAACTGGAGTTGTTAAGCGGCGATACCCGTGCGGTATTGAAGCTGGCAAACCAGCTGGTATCGCAAACCGGTTTACGCCAGGGCAGCCTGAGTAAAGCGGCGCGCGGCTATCATCTGGCTCAGGGGAATGCGCCGCGTGAACTCAAACCGACGCGCATTTTGAAGGTTCCGGCAAAAGCGAGTATTGAGCAAGGGCTGGAAGCGGCGCTGGAGCTGGCATTATCACAGTGGCAGTACCATGAAGAGCTGTGGGTGCGTGGCGTCAAAGGGGCGAAAGCCGAGGTGCTGGCTGCGATGGGCCTGGTGCGTCACATTCTGATGCTGTTTGGCGGTAATGTGCCGCGAAAAGCGAGTGCTCACTTACGTGATTTGCTGACCCAGTCGGAAGCGATCATTGCGTCTGACGTTTCTGCCGTTTCCGCGGTTTACAGCACGCAAACGGCGATGGCCAAGCTGGCGCTGACCGAATGGCTGGTGACCAAAGGGTGGCAGCCGTTCCTTGATGCGAAGGCGCAGGGTAAAATAGCCGACTCCTTTAAGCGTTTCTCAGATACCCATCTCTCGCGCCATGCTGCTGAACTGAAAACAGCTTTTGCTCAGCCGCTGGGCGATCAGTACGCCGATCAACTTCCGCGCCTGACGCGCAACATTGATAGCATGCTGATGCTGGCGGGATACTACGACGAAAAGGTCGCATCGGAATGGATCGCCACCTGGCAGGGTTTACGTCACGCCATTGCGGCCAACCAATACATTGAAATTGAACACTTCCGCAACGAGGCGATCGCTTTGGAACCGTTCTGGTTGCACAGCGGAAAACGATAATCAGGGTGAGGCCGGGATGCCTGATGGCGCTGTGCTTATCAGGCCTACGCGATGGGCGGAAGCGTCATGCAGGCTGGATAAGGCAACATGCCGCTGCCCGGTACTATTCAAAGGATAATCCATAAATGAAGCAGCTCTCTTCACCGTTACAGCAGTACTGGCCGACCGTTGTTGAGCGGCTGCCAGCAGCAATATCTGAGTCCTCGCTTAGTATTCAGGCGAAGTCAGTGCTTACATTCAGTGATTTTTTTCGCGACAGCATTATTGCCCATCCCGAATGGCTGGTCGAACTGGAAAGCACGCCACCCGGGGCGGATGAATGGCAACACTATGCTGATTGGTTACAGCAAGCATTGGTCGACGTTAGCGATGAAAACACGCTGATGCGTGAGCTGCGCCTGTTTCGCCGTCGCATAATGGTGCGTATCGCCTGGGCGCAGACGCTGTCGCTGGTGACGGAAGAGAGTATCTTGCAGCAGCTAAGCCATTTGGCTGAAACGTTGATCGTCGCCGCGCGTGACTGGTTATACGCCGCCTGCTGTCGTGAATGGGGTACGCCCTGTAATCCACAAGGTGTTGCGCAACCGCTGCTGATTTTAGGCATGGGGAAACTGGGCGGCGGCGAACTGAATTTTTCCTCTGATATCGATCTGATTTTTGCCTGGCCGGAGCACGGCAGTACGCAGGGTGGACGTCGCGAGCTGGATAATGCGCAGTTCTTTACCCGTATGGGCCAGCGGCTCATCAAAGTGCTGGATCAGCCCACAATGGATGGATTTGTCTATCGGGTGGATATGCGTTTACGCCCGTTTGGCGACAGCGGCCCGCTGGTGCTGAGCTTCTCCGCGCTGGAGGATTATTACCAGGAACAAGGGCGCGACTGGGAACGCTATGCGATGGTCAAGGCCCGCATTATGGGCGATTGCGACGGTACCTACGTCAGTGAGCTTCGCGCTATGCTGCGGCCTTTTGTTTTCCGCCGCTATATTGATTTCAGCGTGATCCAGTCTCTGCGTAACATGAAAGGAATGATTGCCCGCGAAGTGCGCCGCCGTGGTCTGAAAGACAACATTAAGTTGGGCGCGGGCGGTATTCGTGAAATCGAATTTATCGTGCAGGTATTCCAGCTTATTCGCGGTGGGCGCGAGCCGTCATTGCAATCCCGCTCGCTGTTACCCACGCTCAGCGCCATCAATGCGTTGCACCTGCTGTCAGACACCGACGCGGAACAACTGCGCGCAGCCTATCTCTATTTACGTCGTCTGGAGAACCTGCTGCAAAGTATCAATGATGAGCAGACCCAGACGTTGCCAGGCGATGAACTGAACCGCGCGCGGCTGGCGTGGGGGATGAACGTCGATGACTGGCAGCAGCTAACCGATGTGCTGGCCAGTCATATGGACAACGTGCGCCGGGTGTTTAACGAGTTGATTGGCGATGACGAAGCAGAAACCCAGGAAGAGTCGCTCTCAGAACAGTGGCGTGAACTGTGGCAGGACGCATTACAGGAAGATGACACCACGCCGGTGCTGACGCATCTGGCGGATGACGATCGCCGGCGCGTGCTGTCTCTGATTGCCGATTTTCGCAAAGAGCTGGATAAACGCACCATTGGCCCACGCGGACGCCAGGTGCTGGATCACTTAATGCCGCATCTGCTGAGCGATGTCTGTTCGCGTGACGACGCCTCAGTCCCACTGTCGCGCATCACACCGCTGCTGGTAGGCATTGTGACCCGTACGACCTATCTGGAGCTGCTGAGTGAATTCCCC
The DNA here is from genome assembly GCF_030336805.1 of Citrobacter sp. Cb023. NCBI lineage: Bacteria > Pseudomonadati > Pseudomonadota > Gammaproteobacteria > Enterobacterales > Enterobacteriaceae > Citrobacter > Citrobacter sp. Cb023. The sequence continues at coordinate 257,944 of NZ_JAOWCV010000040.1, forward strand.
GGAGCGCTTAAGCATCTGATTTCGTTATGTGCCGCTTCGCCGATGATCGCCAGCCAGCTGGCGCGGTATCCGCTGTTGCTCGATGAACTGCTGGATCCGAATACCCTGTATCAACCCACCGCGACGGATGCCTACCGTGATGAACTGCGCCAGTATTTGCTGCGCGTGCCGGAAGATGACGAAGAGCAGCAGTTGGAAGCGCTGCGTCAGTTTAAGCAAACGCAGCTGTTGCGCATTGCCGCGGCAGATATCGCTGGTACGCTGCCGGTGATGAAGGTGAGCGACCACTTAACCTGGCTGGCGGAAGCTATTATTGATGCGGTAGTCCAGCAGGCGTGGATGCAGATGGTCGCTCGCTACGGGCAACCCACTCATCTTGACGAGCGTGAGGGGCGCGGTTTTGCCGTCGTCGGGTATGGCAAACTGGGCGGCTGGGAGCTGGGCTACAGTTCGGATCTTGATTTGATCTTCCTGCATGACTGTCCTATGGACGTGATGACGGATGGTGAGCGTGAGATTGACGGGCGACAGTTCTATCTGCGTCTGTCGCAGCGCATTATGCACCTTTTCAGCACCCGCACCTCATCCGGTATTTTATATGAAGTGGATGCGCGGCTGCGTCCGTCCGGCGCGGCGGGAATGCTGGTGACATCAACCGAGGCTTTCGCTGATTACCAGCGCAACGAAGCCTGGACGTGGGAGCATCAAGCGCTGGTGCGCGCTCGAGTGGTGTACGGCGACCCACGGTTGACCTCTCAGTTTGATGCGATTCGTCGCGATATCATGACCCTCGTCCGCGATGCGAAAACCTTGCAGACCGATGTGCGCGAAATGCGTGAGAAAATGCGGGCCCATTTGGGCAATAAGCATCGCGATCGTTTTGATATCAAAGCGGATGAAGGCGGCATCACCGACATTGAGTTTATTACGCAATACCTGGTGCTGCGCTATGCGCATGAAAAACCGAAGCTGACGCGCTGGTCGGATAACGTGCGCATTCTGGAGTTACTGGCGCAAAACGACATTATGGATGAGCAGGAAGCGCTGGCGCTTACCCGTGCTTATACGACGCTGCGCGATGAACTTCATCATCTTGCATTGCAGGAACTTCCGGGCCATGTGGCGCCGGAGCACTTCGACGCTGAACGTACGCTGGTGCGTGACAGCTGGCAGAAGTGGCTGGTTGCCGAGTGAAGTGTGCTATTATCGCGCGCAAATTTTAAGACCCTCAGAGAATCTCTCAGGAGACAGGAATGAAAGTAACGCTGCCAGAGTTTGAACGTGCAGGAGTCATGGTTGTCGGTGATGTGATGCTAGATCGCTACTGGTACGGTCCTACCAGCCGTATTTCACCTGAAGCGCCGGTTCCGGTGGTGAAGGTTGATACCATTGAAGAACGTCCCGGTGGCGCAGCAAACGTGGCGATGAACATTGCCTCTCTGGGAGCGAATTCGCGTCTGGTTGGCCTGACTGGGATTGACGACGCGGCGCGTGCGCTGAGCAAAACGCTGGCGGATGTGAACGTAAAATGTGACTTCGTTTCTGTGCCAACTCATCCGACGATCACCAAACTGCGCGTGCTTTCCCGCAACCAGCAACTGATTCGCCTGGATTTCGAAGAAGGTTTTGAAGGCGTGGATCCGCAGCCGCTGCATGAGCGTATTAACCAGGCTCTGGGCTCCATTGGCGCTTTGGTGCTCTCTGATTACGCCAAAGGCGCGCTGGCAAGCGTGCAGCAGATGATTGCTCTGGCGCGTAAGGCTGGGGTGCCGGTGCTTATCGATCCGAAAGGGACCGATTTTGAACGCTATCGTGGCGCAACGCTGCTGACGCCGAATTTGTCTGAATTTGAAGCGGTGGCCGGTAAGTGCAAAAGCGAAGATGAACTGGTTGAGCGCGGCATGAAAGTGATTGCAGATTTCGACCTTTCCGCGCTGCTGATCACGCGTTCCGAACAGGGTATGACGCTGCTGCAACCGGGCAAATCGCCACTGCATATGCCGACGCAGGCGCAGGAAGTGTATGACGTGACGGGGGCGGGCGATACGGTGATCGGTGTGCTGGCAGCGACGCTGGCGGCGGGGAACACTCTGGAAGAGGCGTGCTATTTTGCTAATGCCGCAGCGGGTGTTGTCGTCGGTAAACTGGGGACTTCCACCGTTTCCCCGATTGAACTGGAAAACGCCGTGCGCGGTCGGGCCGACACTGGCTTTGGCGTGATGAGCGAGTCTGAGCTGAAACAGGCCGTAGCCAGCGCCCGCAAGCGCGGTGAGAAAGTGGTGATGACCAACGGCGTGTTCGACATCCTGCATGCGGGCCACGTTTCCTATCTGGCGAATGCGCGCAAGCTGGGCGATCGTCTGATCGTGGCGGTAAACAGCGATGCTTCGACCAAACGTCTGAAAGGCGAAACGCGTCCGGTCAACCCGCTGGAACAGCGCATGATCGTGCTGGGCGCGCTGGAAGCCGTCGACTGGGTGGTCTCTTTTGAAGAAGACACACCACAGCGTCTGATTGCCGGCATCCTGCCGGATCTGCTGGTAAAAGGCGGCGACTATAAGCCGGAAGATATTGCGGGCAGCAAAGAAGTGTGGGCGAACGGCGGTGAAGTGCTGGTGCTGAACTTTGAAGATGGCTGCTCAACGACCAATATCATCAAGAAGATCCAAAAAGACAGCGATAAATAACAAATGCTGGAAACGTATCGAACTTTTGGATGCAATACGTTTCTTGCTATTGATGCTGCTGTTTTCTTCAACCCAGAGTAAAGGAATAAGGGGAGAGGGGATTTCTCCCCCCGATTTACTTTTACATGACGTTACAATCAGCGTGCGTCACGCTGACCTTAAATCCGACCCCTCTTAGATTTCGTGGGAAACTGTGAACCAGCGCAGTGGGTTTGCGCACAATATGTACAGAATAACTTCGCATCCAGGGAAATACTGAAATTAGAAAAAGCATATGGCCTTAACAGATATTCAATAACTGGAGGGTATGCTCATGAACAGCAATATGTATTCAATGAACAATTTCGATTTCCTGGCCCGTAGTTTTGCCAGGATGCAAGCTGAGGGCCATCCCGTAGATATCCAGGCGATAACTGGGAATATGGATGAAGAACATCGTAGCTGGTTTTGCAAACGCTATGCGCTGTACTGCCAGCAGGCGACGGAGGCCAGGAAGCTAGAACTGGAACACTAACAGAAAAAACGGGCCTTGCGGCCCGTTGTCGTTTTTACTCTTGCGGATCGACTGACGGGATCGCGGGAGCAGGTTTAACTTCTGCCGTTTTTTCACGCGATTCCAGCTCAGTCAGACGTTGCTCAAGTAGCGCCAGCTTTTCACGGGTACGCAGCAAAACCTGAGTCTGTACATCAAACTCTTCACGGCTTACCAGATCCAGACGGGTCAGCTGTGACTGCAGCGTTTGACGAATTTTCTTCTCGACGTCTTCGCCAAACTCGCGGATCCCTTTCGGCATCGACTCGTGAACCTGACGAGCAATCTGCTCAATTTTTTTCGGGTCAATCATTGTGGTTTCCCTGAACTGGTACGTGTTGTTGCCTATTGTAGTGCGAACTGGCACAGGCATAAACCAGAATTGTGTGAAGCTAAGACGAGCAAAGGCGTTGATGAAGGTAATCAATAGCGTTATAGTTAACCCGCTTATTCTCAGGGCGGGGCGAAATTCCCCACCGGCGGTAAATCAACTCAGGTTGAAAGCCCGCGAGCGCTTTGGGTGCAAACTCAAAGGTCAGCAGATCCGGTGTAATTCCGGGGCCGACGGTTAGAGTCCGGATGGGAGAGAGTAACGATCCAGTCGGGCATGGACCCGCTCACGTTATTTTTTTGCCGCTTAGACGGTACTCCTAAGACTGCCCTGATTCTGGTAACCATAATTTTAGTGAGGTTTTTTTACCATGAATCAGACGCTACTTTCCTCTTTTGGTACGCCTTTCGAACGTGTTGAACTTGCGCTGTCTGCGCTGCGTGAAGGACGCGGTGTGATGGTGCTTGACGACGAAGATCGTGAAAACGAAGGCGATATGATTTTCCCAGCAGAAACCATGACCGTTGAACAGATGGCTCTGACCATTCGTCACGGCAGCGGTATTGTATGCCTGTGCATCACTGAAGACCGACGCAAACAGCTCGATCTGCCAATGATGGTGGAAAATAACACCAGCGCTTACGGTACCGGTTTTACCGTCACCATTGAAGCCGCAGAAGGCGTGACCACCGGCGTTTCCGCTGCGGACCGTGTTACTACGGTGCGTGCGGCAATTCAGGATGGCGCTAAACCTTCCGATCTTAACCGTCCGGGGCACGTTTTCCCGCTGCGTGCTCAGGCAGGTGGCGTGTTGACCCGCGGTGGTCACACTGAAGCAACCATCGACCTGATGACGCTGGCAGGGTTTAAACCGGCAGGCGTGCTGTGCGAACTGACCAATGACGATGGCACCATGGCGCGTGCGCCAGAATGTATCGAATTTGCCGGCAAGCATAATATGGCGGTAGTTACTATCGAAGACCTGGTGGCTTACCGTCAGGCGCATGAGCGCAAAGCCAGCTAATCGCAAATTACCACGTTAGTCGCGGTAAGTATAAAAAACCGAAGCCATCTTCCAGGCTTCGGTTTTTTTGTTTCTTGCTCCGATTATTTGGTTCTCACCCGCTGTAATGCCCATGCGCCGCTCATAATGACGAGCAACAGTAAGCACAAACTAAAGGCCAACAAACAGGCCTGCGCCATGTTCATAAAATGCCAAGGCGGGATCAGATACCAGCCTTCTGACTGCTGGTACAGATCGACAAACCACTTTTGCGTACTGCTGAGCGCCACGCCGTCGGGAACAATGGGAGCGTCATAGCCGCAATCTCCTGTGGGTTTAAACCACTCCGGTGCCCAGTTGGCCAGAGGCAAATTAAAAGGGAATGTCGGATCGGTGGAACATCCCTGTACGCCAAACAGCGAATCCGGGTCCGGGTTATGTACAGCATAATGAATGCTGTTAAGTTTGATGGAGAACTTAATGCCCAGGATGCTGCCGTAAAATGCCGCGATACAACCGATGAGCTTCAGAACAACATTTTTGGGGTTGATTGCCGCAATCAATCCGCCAAAAACCATCACCAGCATGGCAAAACGAATGTAGACACATTGCTCGCAGGGGGCCATGTAGAGATAGATTTGGAAGAACGAGTGCGCCAGAATAATCAATCCACCCATTGCGCAAGCCATCAACAGCCACAGAAAGCGCTGTTCCTGCCATCTCACCAGGGTATCAACCGGTGTATTGCGTAAGTCTCGCCACGATCCTTTTATGAAAGCCATAGCCGGGTCCCTGTTTATTTTTTCGCGAGCTCTCTGACAAGCTCAGCCATGGAATCAATAGATTTGATATTTTTGGTGTAGATCAGGTATTTACCATTGACGACGTAAGCCGGAACGCCCTGGATTTTGGCGACATCATATGCTGCTTTCCATTTCTCCAGCGTTTGCTGGACGGCTGGATCCTTCAATGCCGCGTCAAAATCAGCCTGGCTCATGCCCGCTGCATCCAACCCTGTTTTGATGAATGAGGCGGGATCTTTACCCTCTGACCAGCGCTCTTTCTTATCGTGGTAGGCGGCGTAATAAGCGAACTTGGCTTTTTTAAACTGTGATTTGGCGTCAAACAATGAAATACCTGCAGCCATGTCCCTGGCAATCATTACGGCAAAGATTTCACTGGCCTGCTTACCGTATTCCCCTTTGGTTTCCAGATGAAACGGAGTGAAAGTAACGACATCGGCGACTTTGTCTGACACGGGCCCTGTCACGGCTTTATCATATTTGTAGCAAAATGGGCAGGCGTAACTGAATACTTTGATCAACGTCTTATCGGCATTGGGAATTGGTTTTTCCAGAACCATATAATCAGTGCCTTCAGTAAACGCTGATGCTGCAAACGGTGAGGCAAGCGCGGCGGTTAATACCACGCTTTTAAATAATGAAGTGATCCATTTAGATGACATAATTAATCCTTAATCTAACGTAATTATTTAAACATTTGGCGTGGATGAACCAGCAATGCACGGTAGTGAGTTTGATTTGGCTTATCGGACAGGACATTAATTTCGACTTTGACTTCTTTTGTTTTGTAGTCAATTTCGTTGATTTTGCCGATGGTTGGCTGTCCAACGTCAAATAAATTAATCGAACCACCAAAGCCAAACATGGTGTCGCGATCTTTTTGATATTCGATAACCGAGGTGATAGGGCTATAAAAATCATAACCGCGCTCTTTTCCGTACTCCCAAATTTGCTGGACGGTCCCTTTTTTCTCGTCAATTTTATATTCTACGAAACGGGAGTATTTCATTGTTGGTAACGCCGGTTGTTCGAGTCCACGGCCATCGCCGTTGTCAAAAATGGTAAGCGTTCCTTTGCTGGAGAGCCATGCGGTGTGTTGAGTGTAGGTAAAATCAAAATCGGTATTCTCGCACTTGCCATTTTCATCACATTTCAGTGCGTTGCCTTTATCATCAACCGGTTTTAACAGCTTGCTTGCCAGCGCCTTATTCCAGCCTTTAGACGGTGCAAGGATCCACTTAACCTGTTTATCGCGACCGATTTTGACAACCCCCTGATGGCGGGAAGAGATAATGATGGCGTCATCTTTGGCATCAAAGGCGATAGAGTTAACGTGCGCCCAGTTACGACCTGCACCCACTCCGAGGGCATCACCGTAGGGGGTATCTGGCTCCAGTTTTGCCTGCTGGCCGGCATGAGCGAGGTCCACGTTGACGCATACCGCGCCCGCATCCAACGCACCCAGCAGTGCATCACGCATCGGATCGAGAATTTTTGTCAGATCCCACACGTCAACAACACGACCGGATTTGTCGACTTCAATAATCTGGTCGCGGATAGTTTGTACGTGAATGCCATCTTCCTTGCGATAGTCCCGTTTACCCACGCGAAGCAGTACGGTGCCGTTCACCGTTTCGACGGACTCATGCGATGCGTCGAGGAATCCGCGCGGCAGCTTATGGTCGGCCAGAATCTGGCCCATCATATCGAACTCATACCAGTGCTGGCCCTGTACGGCGGTGAAGGTGCCGCGCGGTGTCTCCCGTATGCCCATCAGGTAACCGCGCTTGTTGATATCCATGTCATGACCGTCATAGAAAGTGTCCTGATCCAGCCACCAACGATATTCGCCTTCCGTATCAACGACAAAGGTAAAGGGTGCGATATCAAAGGGTAATGCGCCACCGGCCGGACCTGCATCCAGGATACCGGCATTTTTATCTTTTTCACCATGCCAGTGGAATTCTGCGCCCTGCGCGGTAAAGGTGTGGGTATTCACCAGATAGAGACGGTCTTCAAAGCCAGGTGCGACCTTAATAACGTTTGTTTGCTGTAAATCGGAAATAGAACGGTTATCCATGTAGTGATTAACGATGGCAGATGTTTGCACCACGTAATCTTCCTTGATGGCCTTGCCATTTTCTTTATATTCAACGGTGACCTTATTAGCGAACTTTTGATAAAGGCCAAAAATAGGAACCCCATCGTAGGTGGCGAGGGATTCTTTGCCGACGGTATAGGTAATTGGGACTCCTTTTTCACCTTTACCATGAACGGTGACTTTAACATCCGAAATAACGTGACTATCTAATTCAACCAGTGCGGTAAGAGGGGCGTTTCCGTATGGGTCAACGACTATCGCACCCAATTTTCCTGCGGGCTGGGCTGGTTGGAAACCCGCGGCAAATGAATTCCCTGCGGCAAAGCCAAACGTCAGTGCAAGCGTTCCGGCTAGAAGTGTTTTTCGGTACTGTGTAAACATGGATATATCTCCTTATATTATCTTTAAATATAACAGTGCTGAATATATTATGTTTTTACGATGTGAATATAATAAAAAATGGTATTGCTGATGCTACTTTTATGGTGAATATATTAATATTGATGAAATGTATTATTTTGCAGGTGCTAATTTTTATTATTTTTTGGATGGTATGAGTGCGTTATTTTAAGGGCAATATTTATTATTGCGCAGTGTGATCTTGTCGACATTGTTTTATTTTTTATAACGGTGTTAACTATTTGCATAGCTGCTGGTTTATATGATCGAAATCATATATTTGTTTCTGGAATATGCCACTATAGGAGTATGTCAGAATAAGGTTGTGTAAAATTTTAACGTTAAATGTTTAATGATGTTAAATTTTAAGGGTAAAAGAATGTTTATCGCCTGGTACTGGATTGTATTAATTGCACTCGTTGCAGTTGGTTATTATTGCCATATGAAGCGTTATTGTCGGGCATTTCGGCAAGACCGGGATGCATTACTCGAGGCGCGAAACAAACTCTTTCGTCGTTCTGGCGAAGATAACAGCGCGGTTAAGGAACAGGAATAGTCCTTCACGTTCTGCTATGGATGAGCGGATGCTGTAAATTAGCAGGGTGGCATCCGCCCTCTGAATTAGCCGATCCCCATGGACTGGAGGATGACAAGACTTAACCCCATCACCGACATTCCACAAAGTACCCCATAGCTGGGATTATTATTCGGGTCGATCTCTTTTGCCAACGGCATTAGCTCATCGACGGACAGCGCCACCATAATTCCTGCGACTGCTGCCATTATTGCCGCCATCACTACCGGTGAGATCAGGCTCCCCAGAATTAACCACGCCAGTACGCCGCCCAGGATTTCCGCCATGCCCGAGATCCCGGCCCAGAATATCGCCGTACGTTTGGAGCCCGTGGCTGCATAGACTGGACCCGCAACGGCTAATCCTTCAGGAATATTGTGTAATGCGACGGCAAGGGCAATACCAAAGCCCAGCTCGAGGTTGCTGCTGGCGGTAACAAACGTCGCTATCCCTTCCGGGAAGTTGTGCAGGCTAATGCCGAGCGTTAATAAAATCGCGGTACGTTTAATGGAGCCGGGCAGAGGCCGCGTGGTTTTCTGTACCAGATCCTGAGGGTGCGCATGCGGCAATAGGCGGTCCAGGCCAAAGTATCCCAGTAAGCCAACGATAAACATTCCGTAGCCCAATACCGGCGACATACCTTCAGCAGCCAGTGCGGCTGGGAGCATCTCCATCAGTGAGATCAGTAACATAATCCCTGCGGCGAAGCCTAAAGAAAAGGCGAGTACGCGGTTGGAGGGTTTTTGCCCTAACACGCCGAGAAATGCGCCGATAAACGTGGCGGCGCCTGCCAGTAAAGTCAGAAGTAAAGGTACTGACATCGACAAATAAAACTCCTTATCAATCTGCTGTCCGGGTTGGATCGTCAAAATAACTGATGATCTTCATCATGGTTATCTGAGTTCTTCATCAGCCGAATAAGCGTATTGTGGTGGTATCAAAATGACTCCCTCAGTAAGGATATCATCATGTCTTCAACTCGTATGCCAGCATTGTTTTTGGGTCACGGTAGCCCGATGAATGTTCTGGAAGATAACGTTTATACCCGCGCCTGGCAGCAACTGGGGGAAACGTTGCCGCGCCCGAAAGCCATTGTGGTGGTCTCGGCGCATTGGTTCACTCGTGGCACGGGCGTGACGGCGATGGAAGCGCCTAAAACGATCCACGATTTTGGCGGTTTTCCGCAGGCGCTGTATGACACCCATTACCCGGCTCCTGGATCACCGGAACTGGCGCAGCATCTGGTTGACTTGCTGGCCCCGGTGCCCGTTACCTTAGACAAAGAGGCGTGGGGTTTTGACCACGGTTCATGGGGCGTGCTGATCAAGATGTACCCGCATGCGGATATTCCGATGGTGCAGCTGAGCATTGACAGTACCAAACCTGCGGCCTGGCATTTTGAAATTGGCCGCAAGCTGGCGGCACTGCGTGATGAGGGCATTATGCTGGTAGCCAGCGGTAACGTGGTGCATAACCTGCGCACTGCGCGTTGGCACGGAGAGGACACGCCATATCCGTGGGCGACCTCATTCAACGAATATGTTAAAGCAAACCTGACATGGCAGGGACCGGTTGAACAGCACCCGCTGGTGAACTATCTCGATCATGAAGGGGGATCGTTATCGAACCCGACACCGGATCACTATCTGCCGCTGCTGTATGTATTAGGTGCCTGGGATGGCAAAGAGCCGGTGATTATTCCTGTTGACGGGATTGAGATGGGAAGTTTGAGTATGTTGTCGGTGCAGGTCGGATGATAAATGTCCGATGGCGCTGCGCTTATCGAGCCTACAGTTCATGCTGTAGGCCGGGTAAGACGCAGCCACCACCCGGCACTCTCAGTCATTCGACAAAAATATGCGGATAGAAACGCGAGAGATCCTGCGTGATCAACGCGCGGTCTTCGCGAATGCCAATGCCAGCTGGTTGATCGTTGATTAGCCAGCTGCCGATCAACATATAGCTGTCGCCAAACTTCGGTAGCTGATGGAACTGCTGCACGATCATACCTTCTTCGCCGTACGGCCCTTCCACTGCTTCGATCGTTTTACCGTTTTCGATAATGGAAACGTTCGCGCCTTCACGTGAGAAGATCGGCTTTACGACGAATTTATCCATCTGAGGATAGTCATCTTCGGCGAAATACGCAGGCAGCAGATTCGGATGATCCGGGAACATTTCCCACAACAGCGGTAATAACGCTTTGTTAGAGATAATGCTCTTCCAGGCTGGTTCCAGCCAGCGAACGCCAGCGTCTTCCAGCTTAGTGGAGAACATTTCGCGCAGCATGAATTCCCACGGATAGAGCTTGAACAGGTTAGCTATGACCTGATCTTGCATATCCGTGAACTGACCCTTTTCACCAAGACCAATATCTTCGACATAGAGGAATTCAGTGGCGATTTCAGCTTCGGCAGCGCAATCCTGCAGATACTGGATCGTTCCGCGATCTTCCACCGTATCGCGACAACAGGTCAGATGTAGCAACTGAAAACCATACTGCTCACGCAGCTCGGCGAAACGCTCGATCAGCTTTTCCTGCAGACTGTTGAATTGATCGCTGCCTTCCGGCAGGTTGCCTGCATTGAGTTGGTCCTCCAGCCAGATCCACTGGAAAAACGCAGCTTCGTACAGAGAGGTTGGCGTATCGGCGTTGTTTTCTAACAGCTTAGGCTCGCCCGTGCCGTCCCACGCCAGATCGAGACGCGAATAGAGCGACGGCTGCTGTGTCAGCCAGGACTGGCGGACAAAGCCCCAGGTATGCTTCGGAATGCGAAACTTGGTCATCAGCTCATCGCTGGCGATGACCCTTTCCACCACTTTGAGACACATTTGATGCAGCTCTGCGGTGACCTCTTCCAGCTTTTCGACCTGAGCAAGCGTGAGCTTATAATACGCATCCTCACACCAGTACGGCTCGCCGTACATAGTGTGAAAGTTGAAACCGTATTCGGTGGCTTTATCGCGCCAGTCCGGGCGCTCAACAATACTGACTCTTTCCATGACGATCAGCCGCCCATTGAACGAGTGGTAGTACCGCTTGCGCTACGCTGCATGGTGCTCTGTTTAGCCACAGATTCGCCAAATCCGCCGCGGGTTACGGTAGAGGTGGTAGCCGGTTTCGGCGCCATGGCGGTTTTCGGTACGGTCATGGTGCGACCTGGCGTTGCGGCGCCGTAGTTTTTGCCGCCGGCATCCGTATATTTGCCGTATGCCGGGCTGGCCGGATTTTTCGAGCTGAACAGCGGCTGCTGAGCGCCCATACCGCCACCCATCATGCGGCCCATCATATAGCCTGCCATCAGCGGCATCCAGAAGCTGCCGCTGCTTTGATTCTGCGCCTGAGCCTGGCCTTCACCGGTCGGCGCCATGCCCGCTTGTGCAGGTGCCTGTTGGCACTGGCCTTCGCCGAATTCAGCGATACAGTCTTCGCGAGTGGCGTATTTTGGCGCGGTGCGTTCAGCTTCTTTCAGCGCATTGTTAAACGCGGTGGTACATTCGGCGCTTTTACCCGGATTAGCTGCAGAGCAGTCGTCCGCGTTCTGATAAAGCGAAACCGTTTCGTCACTCTTTTCACAGCCCGCGAGCATAAAAACAGCGGTAACTGCCAGAGCGACAGGAGTCAGGTGGCGCGCGCTCCAGCTTTTGCGGAACGAGGCGTGATGTATAGATTTTGTCCGTTTCATTTATGTCTTCCAGGACCCAGTGGTAACTCTGCTCAGAATAGAGGATGACTGGTCGAAATTGAAGCGGGAAGAGGCGAGAATGCGGAAGAAGGGGCGGATCTTTACGTTGCCTTACGTTCAGACGGGGCCGAAGCCCCGTCATCAGCATCAGTTACGGAACGGGTTGTTACCGTTGCTGCTGGTTGAACGTGCAGCCGTTGGTTGAGCCGCAGGCATATTGCCGTTGCTGTTAAAGTCATTCACAGCGGCATCTTGCTGCGGATTTTGCGGCGCTACGTTATCCGGAGAAGTCGGGATCGGTTTACCCAGCGTATTATTCAGCGCCACCAGATCCTGCTCGTTCAGCGTACCGAGCGCAGATTTGACGTTAAGCTGGTTGATAAGATAGGTATAACGCGCATTCGCCAGTTGCTGCTTGGCGTTGTACAGCGTGGTGGTGGCATCCAACACATCCACGATGGTACGGGTACCTACGGAATAGCCTGCTTCCATCGCATCTAAAGAGCTTTGGGCAGAGACAACCGCTTGTTTGTACGCGTTAATGCTACTGATAGAAGCATTAATGTTGTTGAACGAAGAACGCACGGTTTGCACCACGCTGCGGTGCGCGCTTTCCAGTTGTTCGCTCGCGCCAACAAAGTTGTACTGCGCTTGTTTCACCTGCGAGTTAACCATCCCACCCTGGTACAGCGGCAGCGAGAAGTTCAGACCGATTTTGTTCTGGCCCATGTTGCTGTCGTCATACTGGGAGGTGTTGGTTTTCGACCCGTTGTAGGAGGTGTCAGAAACGCCGGTAGAGGCGGTCAAACCCAGCGTCGGTAAGTGACCATCCTGCGCCAGACGAATCTGTTCACGCGCCAGATCCTGGCTCAAACGCGCCTGCAATAATGAGAGGTTGCGGTTTTCTGCTTCTTTCAGCAGCGCGTTCACCGCCTGCGGTTTGTTGGTTTTAAAGCCATCAACGTTCAGCGAAGCCAGTTCCGGGTAGTAGTTACCGGTCACCTGGCGCAGCTGTTCTACCGCGTTGTCGAGATTGTTACGCGCGGTAACTTCGTTCGCCAGTACGGTATCGTATTGTGAACGGGCGTTCTGTACGTCAGTGATGGCGACCAGGCCCACGTTAAAACGCTGTGTGGTCTGATCTAACTGACGATAGACCGCATCTTTCTGTGCCTGAGTGTAAGACAGCACGTCAATCGCGTTCAGTACGTTAAAATAAGCGGTAGCGGTATTCAGGATCAGCGTTTGCTGATCGGTCTGATACGTTACGTCCTGGATGCCTGCTGCTTTTTCTTGCAGCGTCAGGGCACGCCATTTAGACATGTCGAACAGCGTCTGAGTCAATTGTAATGACGCGCTGGTTGCGTTGGAGTTGACGCCATTTGCATCACGGTAGCCATTGCTGTAGGTGTAATCGGCACCTAAACCTAGTTGCGGCAGTAATGGGCTACGCGCTTCGTTAATTTTTTCGAATGCAGCATCGCGATCGGCGGCGGATTTACGCAATTCCGGGTTGCTCAGGCGTGCTTGCTGATAAACCTGCATCAGGTTTTCTGCCTGGCTCAAAGTAGTGAACCCCGACAGGCTCAGGCCGATAAGGATGGGGAGCAATTTCTTCATTTGCATTCCTTGTTGTGAAGCAGTATTTAGCGCTGATCAAATTGTAAAAATATTTGCTGATTCTAGCAGAATCCGCCACTTCAAAAAGTTGGCGTTACGTGCCATACGGCGTTAATTTGCATCAATTTAACACAAGGGCGTTCAAACATCAGTCAAACGACCTTGAAATTCACATTTTAATCACTATTGGTTTCAGGACAGCACAATGCGTAAACCAGACAACTTGCCAATGACTTTCACTAAAAATGATGTAGAAATTATTGCACGAGAAACGCTATACCGCGGTTTTTTTTCACTGGATCTTTATCGGTTCCGCCATCGCCTGTTTAACGGCGGTATGAGCGGTGAGGTAAAGCGCGAAATTTTTGAGCGCGGACACGCGGCAGTCTTGCTACCCTTTGACCCTGAGCGGGACGAAGTTGTTCTGGTCGAGCAGATCCGTATCGCGGCGTTTGATACCAGCGAAAGCCCGTGGCTCCTGGAAATGGTGGCCGGAATGATTGAAGAGGGCGAAACCGTTGAGGATGTGGCTCGTCGTGAAGCGATGGAAGAGGCCGGGCTGGAAGTTAAACGTACCAAGCCCGTTCTGAGCTATCTGGCAAGCCCTGGCGGCACCAGTGAGCGCCTGTCTATTTTAGTTGGCGAAGTGGACGCCACGACCGCGAGCGGGATCCACGGTCTGGCTGATGAAAACGAAGATATTCGTGTTCATGTGGTGAGCCGGGAGCAGGCTTATCAATGGGTTGAAGAGGGGAAAATCGACAACGCGGCTTCTGTCATCGCCTTGCAATGGTTACAGCTGCACTATCAAGAGTTAAAAACTGAGTGGAAAAAATGAAGCGTTACACACCTGACTTCCCTGAAATGATGCGCCTGTGCGAAACCAACTATTCGCAATTGCGCCGTCTGCTGCCGCGTAATGACGCAGCCGATGAAACAGTGAGCTATCAGGTCGCAAACGCACAATATCGGTTAACGATCGTTGAATCGACCCGATACACTACGCTTGTCGCGATCGAACAAACGGCACCCGCGGTCACTTACTGGAGCCTGCCGTCATTGACAGTCCGCCTGTATCATGACGCGAGGGTGGCCGAAGTGTGTTCGAGTCAGCAGATCTTTCGCTTCAAAGCGCGGTATGATTATCCAAATAAAAAGTTGCATCAACGCGACGAAAAGCATCAAATTAATCAGTTTCTGGCCGACTGGTTACGGTACTGTTTAGCACATGGAGCGATGGCGATTCCGGTTTATTAGCGTCGTGAAACCTAAGGACACCATTTGGAAAGCCTGTTAACCCTTCCTTTGGCTGGTGAGGCCAGAGTCAGGATCTTACAAATTACAGACACTCACCTGTTTGCCGAAAAGCATGAAACGCTGCTGGGTGTAAACACCTGGGACAGCTATCAATCCGTACTGGATGCAATACATGCAGAGTCGCCTGAATACGATCTGATCGTCGCGACTGGTGATTTGGCGCAGGACCAATCCGCTGCGGCCTATCAGCATTTTGCTGAGGGCATCGCAAGCTTTCGTGCGCCCTGCGTTTGGCTACCGGGCAATCACGATTTTCAGCCGGCAATGTACAGCGCGCTACAGGACGCGGGGATCTCACCCGCTAAACGCGTCTTTATTGGTGAACAGTGGCAAATCCTGTTGCTGGACAGCCAGGTGTTCGGCGTTCCCCACGGTGAATTAAGCGAATTTCAGCTCGAATGGCTGGAACGTAAACTTGCCGATGCGCCTGAGCGCAATACTTTGCTGCTTCTGCATCATCATCCTCTGCCAGCAGGCTGTAGCTGGCTCGATCAGCATAGCCTGCGTAATGCCGCAGAGCTGGATAACGTGCTGGTGAATTATCCTCGTGCCAAGTATTTGTTGTGTGGGCATATTCATCAGGAACTGGATTTGGACTGGAACGGACGCCGCCTGCTGGCGACGCCGTCGACCTGTGTGCAGTTTAAGCCACACTGTTCCAACTTCACGTTAGATACCATCAGCCCAGGCTGGCGGACGCTGGAGCTTTTTGCTGACGGGACGTTGCAGACGCAGGTACGCCGTCTGCAGGGTAATCGGTTCCACCCTGATACCGCTTCAGAAGGCTACTGATGTCTACGCTTCTTTATCTTCACGGATTTAATAGTTCTCCTCGTTCGGCGAAGGCATGTTTGCTGAAAAACTGGCTGGCGGAGCATCACCCGCACGTTGAGATGATCGTACCCCAACTGCCACCGTATCCGGCCCAGGCCGCAGAGATGCTGGAATCGATCATTCTTGAACATGGCGGAGAGTCGCTGGGAATTGTCGGTTCCTCACTAGGAGGCTATTACGCCACCTGGCTGTCGCAATGTTTTATGCTGCCCGCGGTGGTGGTGAACCCTGCTGTCCGACCTTATGAACTGCTGGTCGACTATCTCGGTCAAAACGAGAACCCCTACACGGGGCAGCAATATGTGCTAGAGTCACGCCATATTTACGATCTTAAAGTCATGCAGATTGACCCGCTGGAAGCGCCGGATTTGATCTGGCTGCTTCAACAAACGGGCGATGAAGTGTTGGACTACCGCCAGGCGGTGGCGTATTACGCCTCCTGCCGCCAGACAGTTATTGAGGGCGGAAACCACGCATTCACGGGCTTCGAAGATTATTTCAACCCGATTGTCGATTTCCTTGGACTGCACAGTTTCTGACGATCAATTCGAATTGCTTATTTAAACCATGACGCAAACTTATAACGCTGATGCCATTGAGGTACTCACTGGGCTTGAGCCGGTACGCCGTCGCCCGGGGATGTACACCGATACAACCCGTCCGAACCATCTTGGACAGGAAGTGATTGATAACAGTGTGGATGAAGCACTGGCGGGCCACGCAAAACGCGTGGACGTGATTTTACATGCCGACCAGTCTCTGGAAGTTATTGATGATGGCCGCGGCATGCCGGTAGACATTCACCCTGAAGAGGGCGTTCCGGCGGTAGAGCTGATCCTCTGTCGTCTGCACGCAGGCGGTAAGTTCTCCAACAAAAACTATCAGTTCTCTGGTGGTTTACATGGGGTGGGGATCTCCGTGGTCAACGCCCTGTCGAAGCGTGTGGAAGTGAACGTGCGCCGCGACGGGCAGGTGTACAACATCGCGTTTGAGAACGGCGATAAGGTGCAAGATTTACAGGTTGTCGGTACCTGCGGTAAACGCAATACCGGAACCAGCGTGCACTTCTGGCCGGATGAAAGCTTCTTTGACAGCCCGCGTTTTTCCGTTTCGCGCTTAACGCACGTACTGAAAGCCAAAGCGGTGCTGTGCCCAGGCGTTGAGATCACCTTTAAGGACGAGGTCAATAACAGTGAACAGCGCTGGTGCTACCAGGATGGCCTGAATGACTATCTGAGCGAAGCGGTGAATGGCCTGCCGACGCTGCCGGAAAAACCGTTTATCGGTAATTTCAGCGGTGAAACAGAAACCGTGGACTGGGCGCTGCTCTGGCTGCCGGAAGGCGGCGAGCTGCTGACTGAAAGCTATGTGAACCTGATCCCAACCATGCAGGGCGGTACGCACGTTAACGGCCTGCGCCAGGGTCTGCTGGATGCAATGCGCGAGTTCTGTGAATACCGCAATATTCTGCCGCGCGGCGTGAAGCTGTCGGCGGAAGATATCTGGGATCGCTGTGCTTACGTGCTGTCGGTAAAAATGCAGGATCCGCAGTTTGCCGGACAAACCAAAGAGCGCCTCTCTTCGCGGCAGTGCGCGGCATTCGTCTCTGGCGTAGTGAAAGATGCTTTCAGCCTGTGGCTGAACCAGAACGTGCAATCAGCCGAACTGCTGGCTGAGATGGCGATTTCCAGCGCCCAGCGTCGTCTGCGTGCGGCGAAAAAAGTGGTGCGTAAGAAGTTGACCAGCGGTCCGGCGTTGCCGGGGAAACTGGCGGACTGCACCGCACAGGATCTTAATCGCACCGAACTGTTCCTCGTCGAAGGTGACTCGGCGGGCGGATCGGCTAAACAGGCGCGCGATCGTGAATATCAGGCGATCATGCCGCTGAAAGGTAAGATCCTCAACACCTGGGAAGTCTCTTCCGATGAAGTGTTGGCCTCGCAGGAAGTTCACGATATTTCGGTGGCGATCGGTATCGATCCGGACAGTGATGATCTGAGCCAGCTGCGCTACGGTAAGATCTGTATTCTGGCGGATGCGGATTCCGATGGTTTGCACATTGCCACGCTGCTGTGCGCGCTGTTTGTGAAACACTTCCGTACGCTGGTGAAACACGGTCACGTCTATGTGGCGCTGCCGCCGTTATACCGTATCGACCTCGGTAAAGAGGTGTATTACGCGCTGACGGAAGAAGAGAAAGCGGGCGTGCTGGAGCAGTTAAAACGCAAGAAAGGCAAGCCGAACGTGCAGCGCTTTAAAGGTCTGGGTGAAATGAACCCGATGCAGCTGCGTGAAACCACGCTGGATCCGAATACCCGCCGCCTGGTGCAGCTCATCATCGATGACGAAGACGATCAGCGTACCAACGCAATGATGGATATGCTGCTGGCCAAGAAGCGTTCTGAAGATCGCCGTAACTGGTTGCAGGAGAAAGGCGACCTGGCGGATCTCGAAGGGTAATTGACCGTGAATGCCGGATGGCGCTGGGCTTACCAGGCCTGAGGATTGCAATATAAGCCGGATACGTCTGTTTATGGCGTTATCCGGCAAATCGACAATCTTAAATGCCAGACTCCAGAATACGAATACTCATGTCCAGCACGTCGCCTTTCACGGCTTCGCTATAGGCTTTCATATGCGGTGTCTGCAAATGCGCTTCAAGATGCGCAATGCTTTCCCACTGTTCAACCATCACGATTGAGTCCGGGGCTGTGGTCTGAAAACTAACGCCAGCTGCATGATCGACCATCGGCGCGTAGCCGTGGCAGCCTTCCTCTTTCAGTACGGTTGGAACGATTTTAGCGAATTGATCCAGTACCGCCTGGCGGTGATGTTGACCTGGACGTGTACGGATTTCTGCAATAACGGTAAGCATGGTTAACTCCTTCTAATTCCAGGTTACCAGTTAACCAAAAATTTCACTCAGATGCTTGCGATATTCTGCGATATAACGCGGGACGTCCGGCATTTTAATCACGTCATTGGTGATAAAGGTCGGCAGCGCTTCCATTCCCAGGAACTGGTTTGCTTTATGGAACGGGAGATAAACGCCATCAACGCCAACGCCATGGAAGAACTGATCTTTTTCAGTAAAAGCTTCCATCGGTGCGTTCCAGGTCAGTGACAGCATGTATTTTTTGCCCTGAATCAGCCCACCGGAGCCGTATTTTTTAGACGCATCTGAACGCGTGCGACCATCGCTGGCATACAGCGTACCGTGACCTTCGGTAAACACGTCATCAATGTATTTTTTCACAGTCCACGGCGCACCCATCCACCAGCCAGGCATTTGCCAGATAACCACATCGGCCCAGACGAAGTTCTGTACTTCATCAGAAATGTCATAGTCGCTGTCGGCGCGCACGATTTTAACATCATGCCCGAGGTCGCGCAGAAGGCCATCCGCGACCTCGGTCAGGGTGTCGTTTAACTGACCGTTGGAGTGGGCGAATTTTTTCGCACCATTGATAATCAGAATGTTGCTCATTTTGTGTCCTCAGGGAAATACGTTTGAAGACGATTTTACCCCTACCAGCGACGCGGTGAAATTAGCAAAATGTGCAAAGTCTTTTGCTATTTGAGCAATAATAACGCAATTACCAACTGACCTTCGCTTCAAAGCCACCTTGCGGAGCGTTGCCAAACGAGGCTGACATTCCATGCAATATTGCGATACGGCGGACAATCGATAGGCCAAGACCGCTGCCGGTCACGCTTTGTCCCGGTGGACGATAAAAGCGTTCCCCGATGTGCGTCAGGACCTCTGGCGCAACGCCAGGACCATTATCCTTGACGCTAAAATTACGGGCGTTGAGCGTCACTTCCACAATGCTACCCCGCGGGCTGTAACGGATCGCATTATCCAGCAGATTTCGTACCATCAGGCTCAGTAACAGCGGCTGTCCTGTGCGCATGATGTTATGCGCGTTAATCTGCAAACGCACGTCGATGTGCGCCTGCTGGGCTGGATGGTAGATATCCATCACCGCGGATTGCAAAAGCTCCTCCAGCGAGATTTCCGCCACATCCTGAAGATTGTCGAGGGAGTCGAGGCGTGAAAGCGTCAGTAACTGATCGACCAGCCTGGTGGCGCGTTCAATTCCCGCATGCAACTGTACCAGCGCTTTTTCCCGCGTTTGCGGGTCGTCGTCTGACAGTTGCACCACTTCTGTTTGTACTTTCAGCGCGGTCAACGGGCTGCGCAGCTCGTGGGCAGCATCAGAAGTGAAGCGCCGTTCGCGGACCATCATGGAATGGGTGCGGGTAAACAACTGATTGAGCGATTCAACCAACGGGCGCACTTCGCTTGGCACACCTTTCGGGTCGAGCGGCTCCTCCGATTCCGGTGAGCGCCAGCGCAGAGCCTGCGCCAGTTTTTTCAGCGGCCTGAGTTCACGGCTAATCATGACCACCAGGATTAGCAACATCAGCGGCAGCGCAATCAACCACGGTGTTAACTGGGCGGTGACGATCGACAGCGCCATATCCTCTCGATACTCCCACTCCTGGCCTACCACAATGCGGTATTTGCCGTCAGCGGAATTCAGCCACAGAAAACGCCATGCGTCGTTGTCCCCCTTGAGTTGGCCATCGGTAAAGCCTTCGTGGGTGTAGCTGTAGGGAATATCCTGGCCGTTGTCGCCATCGTGCAATACCATTTTGCCGTCGATGGTGAAGATGGCAAACGTCAGCGCGTCGTCATCAATATGGCCGTGCTTGAGCTTCTTCGGCGTGCGAGCCATATTGCTTGAGGTGGTGACGTCGCTGATATCCAGCGTACTGAGCCGCTTGGCGAACAGCATCAGTTGGGTATCAAACAGCTCATCGACATTGTCGGTGGTCTGCTTCCAGGCTACAAAGCTGGAAACGGCCCAGGTTGCTGATGCCAGAATCAGAAAAATAAGCGTTAGCCTGACGCGCAGGCTGAGGCGTTGTGTGAGTTTCATGCGTCACCCAGGGTGTAGCCAATGCCATGCACGGTACGGATAAAGTCGCTGCCGAGCTTACGGCGTAAGTGATGGACGTGTACTTCAATCGCATTGCTGGAGACGTTTTCGTCCCAGGTATACAGTTTTTCTTGAATCAGTTTGCGGGGCAGGACGCGACCCTTATTGCGCATCAGCAGCTCCAGTAGCGCGAACTCTTTGGGTTTGAGAGACAAAGGCTCATCTGCCGACGTGGCAACCAGCGCGCCGGGATCAAGCGTCACCTGGCCATGGCGCAATATGTTGCTCGCCTGGCCGCTGGCACGGCGCACCAGCGCCTCCAGCCTGGCGGCAACTTCGATCAGCGCAAAGGGTTTGCACAGATAGTCATCCGCGCCGAGACGCAGACCCTCAACGCGTTCCGCCAGCGCGTCGCGAGCGGTCAGAATCAGCACTGGCTCCTGCTTCCCGTTGGCTCGCCATTCGCGCAAGATCTCCCGTCCGTCGATGCCTGGCAGCGTCAGGTCGAGGATCACCGCATCATAAGGGGCGCTGTAGAGCGCTTCTTTCCCCTGGCGACCCTCGGTAAACCAGTCGATGCTGAAACCCATTTTACTCAGACCTGTTTTCAGGCCGTCGCCGATCAACGTGTCATCTTCGATCAGTAAAATACGCATATGTTCTTCCCTGCAGCCGCTCTCATTAGCGTCAGTAAACCTTGTGACTACAGCCTCTGTACAGCAAAAAAAGTATCTTTTTTTGCCTTAAGAACTTGTTAAGGATTAACTTATTTAATAGTCGTAAACCAAAATGAAAGGGAGACATGACGATGAAAAAATTAGCTGCAATGGTTGCTGTAATGGCACTGTGTTCCGCACCTGTTCTGGCAGCGCAGCAGGGCGGTTTCTCTGGACCGACAACCACCACGCAAAGCCAAAATGGCGGATTTGTCGGCCCGAATGGTAGCAGCGCGACGGTAGAAAGCGCCAAATCACTGCGTGATGACACTTGGGTTACCCTGCGCGGGAACATCGTTGAGCGTATTTCCGACGACCTGTATGTGTTTAAAGATGCGACTGGCACGGTGAATGTGGATATCGACCACAAGCGCTGGAACGGCGTAACCGTCACACCGCAGGATGTGGTTGAAATCCAGGGTGAAGTGGATAAAGACTGGAACTCCGTTGAAATCGACGTGAAACAGATTACCAAAGTTGCCAAATAATCCCCATCAGGGCCGCACTCGTGGCCCTTTTCTTTGTGACTCAACACGCCAGATAGGGTAGTATCTGCGGCAATATTGCCCTTCAATAGAGGGGTACAAAGTTGAGGAACCACGATTAATGAGCGATATGGCAGAGCGCCTGGCGCTGCATGAATTCACGGAAACCGCCTATCTGAACTACTCCATGTACGTCATCATGGACAGGGCGTTGCCGTTTATTGGCGATGGTTTGAAACCCGTTCAGCGTCGCATCGTGTACGCGATGTCCGAACTGGGGCTGAATGCCAGCGCCAAATTTAAAAAATCCGCCCGTACCGTCGGTGACGTACTGGGTAAATACCACCCACACGGCGACATCGCTTGTTATGAAGCGATGGTACTGATGGCGCAGCCGTTCTCTTACCGTTATCCGTTGGTCGACGGGCAGGGGAACTGGGGGGCGCCGGACGATCCGAAATCCTTCGCGGCGATGCGTTATACCGAATCCCGCCTGTCTAAATATGCGGAAGTTCTGCTGGGTGAACTTGGCCAGGGAACGTCGGACTGGGTGCCAAACTTCGACGGCACCATGCAGGAGCCGAAGATGCTGCCTGCGCGTCTGCCAAATATTCTGTTGAACGGCACGACCGGTATTGCCGTTGGTATGGCGACGGACATTCCGCCACACAACCTGCGTGAAGTGGCGAAAGCGGCGATTACCCTGATTGAGCAGCCGAAAACAACGCTGGATCAGTTGCTGGACATCGTGCAGGGGCCGGATTACCCGACCGAAGCGGAGATCATTACCTCGCGGGCGGAGATTCGTAAGATTTACGAAAACGGACGTGGCTCCGTACGTATGCGCGCGGTATGGACGAAAGAAGACGGCGCGGTGGTGATTTCCGCACTGCCGCATCAGGTTTCCGGGGCAAAAGTGCTGGAGCAGATCGCCGCTCAAATGCGCAATAAAAAGCTGCCGATGGTAGACGACCTGCGCGACGAATCGGATCACGAAAACCCGACCCGTCTGGTGATTGTCCCGCGCTCCAATCGTGTGGATATGGAGCAGGTGATGAACCACCTGTTTGCCACCACCGATCTGGAAAAAAGCTACCGCATCAATCTGAATATGATCGGTCTTGATGGTCGTCCGGCGGTGAAAAATCTGCTGGAGATTCTCACCGAATGGCTGGCGTTTCGCCGCGATACCGTACGTCGTCGCCTGAACTATCGTCTGGAAAAAGTGCTTAAACGCCTGCATATCCTTGAAGGTTTGCTGGTGGCGTTCCTCAACATTGACGAAGTGATCGAAATTATTCGTCATGAGGATGAACCTAAGCCCGAGCTGATGTCGCGGTTTGGCATTTCTGAAACCCAGGCTGAAGCCATTCTTGAGCTGAAATTGCGCCACCTTGCCAAACTCGAAGAGATGAAAATCCGCG
This sequence comes from Citrobacter sp. Cb023, assembly GCF_030336805.1. NCBI lineage: Bacteria > Pseudomonadati > Pseudomonadota > Gammaproteobacteria > Enterobacterales > Enterobacteriaceae > Citrobacter > Citrobacter sp. Cb023. The sequence continues at coordinate 281,402 of NZ_JAOWCV010000040.1, forward strand.
GCGAGCAGGATGAGCTGGCGAAAGAGCGCGATCAGCTGCAAGGCATTCTGGCTTCCGAGCGTAAAATGAGTAACCTGCTGAAGAAAGAGCTGCAGGCTGATGCCGAGGCCTATGGCGACGAACGCCGCTCTCCGCTGCAGGAACGTGAAGAAGCGAAGGCGATGAGCGAGCACGACATGCTGCCGTCAGAGCCAGTGACCATTGTGCTGTCCCAGAGTGGTTGGGTGCGTAGCGCGAAAGGCCACGACATTGATGCGCCGGGATTAAGCTATAAAGCGGGCGACAGCTTTAAGTCTGCGGTGAAGGGTAAGAGCAACCAGCCAGTGGTGTTCGTGGACTCGACCGGACGCAGTTACGCCATCGACCCGATTACGCTGCCGTCGGCGCGTGGACAGGGTGAACCGCTGACCGGGAAGCTCACGCTGCCGCCGGGCGCGACGGTTGAGCACATGCTGATGGAAGGCGACGATCAGAAACTGCTGATGGCATCCGATGCGGGTTACGGTTTTGTCTGCACCTTCAACGACCTGGTAGCTCGTAACCGTGCTGGTAAGGCATTGATTACGCTGCCAGAAAATTCGCACGTTATGCCGCCGGTTGTGATTGAAGATGAAACCGATATGCTGCTGGCAATCACCCAAGCCGGTCGCATGTTGATGTTCCCGGTAAGCGATTTGCCGCAATTGTCAAAAGGCAAAGGGAACAAGATTATCAATATCCCTTCAGCGGAAGCGGCGAAAGGTGAAGATGGCCTGGCGCAGCTCTACGTGTTGCCGCCACAAAGCACGCTGACTATCCACGTCGGTAAGCGCAAAATTAAACTGCGTCCTGAAGAGTTGCAGAAAGTGACCGGCGAGCGTGGCCGTCGCGGTACGCTAATGCGTGGTCTGCAGCGTATCGATCGCATTGACATTGACTCGCCTCGACGCGCCAGTCACGGCGACAGCGAAGAATAACGCTACCGTCCGGCTCTCCCTGTTTTAGCCCGGGGAGAGCCAACGTTAAAAATTCCCGTGAAACCGTTGTTTATTCGTGCGTTGCGATTAACAATACGCTTTTCCAGAGAGCCGCCCTTAACAAAGCCCTAACCTGATACTGCGTGATGAATCAGGTGACGTAAAATGCCAGGCTCTTAGGCCTCAGAGGTTGTTATGCTATATATTTTTCGTTTAATCATTACTGTTATTTACTGCGTTCTGGTCTGTATTTTCGGTTGCATATACTGTCTGTTCAGCCCACGAAATCCAAAACACGTCGCAACATTCGGTCATATGTTTGGCCGCCTGGCTCCCCTTTATGGCCTGAAGGTTGAGTGCCGCATGCCGGCAGACGCGCAGAACTATGGTAATGCTATCTATATTTGTAATCATCAGAACAACTATGACATGGTTACCGCTGCGAATATCGTTCAGCCGCCGACGGTGACAGTCGGCAAAAAAAGCCTGTTGTGGATCCCATTCTTCGGGCTGCTGTACTGGTTAACCGGCAACCTGCTGATTGACAGAAACAACCGTACCAAAGCGCACAGCACCATTGCGGCGGTGGTGAATCATTTCAAAAAACGTCGTATTTCTATCTGGATGTTCCCGGAAGGAACGCGTAGCCGTGGTCGCGGTCTGCTGCCGTTTAAAACCGGCGCGTTTCATGCGGCGATTGCGGCGGGTGTCCCGGTTATTCCGGTGTGCGTTTCAACCACCTCGAATAAGATAAAACTCAACCGACTCAATAATGGTCTGGCGATTGTAGAGATGTTGCCGCCGATAGATATTAGCCACTTTGGGAAAGATCAGGTTCGTGAACTGGCAGCGCATTGCCGTACGCTGATGGAACAAAAAATCGCAGAACTCGATAAAGAAGTTGCTGAGCGGGAAGCCGCCGGTAAGGTTTAATCCGCGCAATTCGGGTTTGTTACAGGAAAAGATTTCCTGCGTGTTAATCGCCAGTTTTTCATGGAGTTTATATGTCATTCAGTCGGCGTCAGTTCATTCAGGCATCGGGGATCGCACTGTGTGCAGGTGCTGTTCCGCTGAAGGCTAATGCTGCCGGTCAGCAACAACCGTTACCCGTACCTCCGCTGCTGGAGTCCCGTCGGGGGCAGCCGTTATTTATGACGCTGCAACGCGCCCACTGGTCCTTCACGCAAGGCACGCGCGCACCTGTCTGGGGGATTAACGGTCGCTACCTGGGACCGACGATCCGCGTCTGGAAAGGGGATGACGTCAAGCTTATCTACAGCAACCGTCTGACTGAAAATGTCTCGATGACTGTCGCTGGATTACAGGTGCCAGGCCCGCTGATGGGCGGCCCGGCGCGCATGATGTCCCCTAATGCAGACTGGGCACCAGTGCTGCCGATTCGCCAGAATGCCGCTACGCTGTGGTATCACGCCAATACGCCAAATCGTACTGCCCAGCAGGTTTATAACGGTCTTGCCGGGATGTGGTTGATTGAAGATGAAGTGAGTAAATCACTGTCTATTCCCAACCACTACGGCGTGGATGATTTTCCGATCATTATCCAGGACAAGCGTCTGGACAACTTTGGTACACCGGAATATAGCGAACCCGGCAGCGGTGGTTTTGTCGGTGATACACTGCTGGTCAACGGGGCGCAAAGCCCATATGTCGAAGTCTCTCGCGGCTGGGTGCGTTTGCGTTTGCTGAACGCTTCAAACTCGCGTCGTTACCAGTTGCAAATGAGCGATGGCCGCGCGCTGCATGTGATTTCCAGCGATCAGGGCTTTTTACCTGCGCCCGTTTCGGTGAAGCAGCTCTCGCTGGCGCCTGGCGAGCGCCGTGAGATCCTGGTGGATATGACTAACGGAAATGAGGTCTCTATCACCTGTGGTGAGGCGGCCAGCATTGTCGACAGGATCCGCGGATTCTTTGAGCCTTCCAGTATTCTCATCTCCACGCTGGTATTGACGCTGCGCCCGACCGGTCTCCTGCCGCTGGTGACCGACAGTCTGCCAATGCGCCTGCTGCCAACGGAAATCCTCAGTGGTTCACCGATTCGCAGCCGTGATATCAGTCTGGATGACGATCCCGGCATCAACGGTCAGCTGTGGGACGTCAACCGCATGGATATTACCGCTCAGCAGGGCTCCTGGGAGCGCTGGACGGTACGAGCGGATATGCCTCAGTCTTTCCATATCGAAGGCGTCTCGTTCCTGATCCGTAATGTGAATGGCGCAATGCCGTTCCCGGAAGACCGGGGCTGGAAAGATACCGTCTGGGTCGACGGCCAGGTTGAATTACTGGTCTACTACGGACAACCTTCCTGGGCTCATTTCCCGTTCTACTTTAACAGTCAGACGCTGGAAATGGCGGATCGTGGTTCGATCGGACAGATGTTGGTGAACCCGGCGCCGTAATGCGCCGGAGTTTCCGTTACGCCCGCCAGAACATGCGCGAGAACAGGATCAGAATGGGGTAAATCTCCAGACGCCCCATGATCATGGCCGCGCACATCAGAAGTTTTGCCTCCTCGTTTAAGGTGCCAAACGTCGTTGCGGTGATGCCAAACCCCAGGCCCATGTTATTGATGCAGGCGGCAACGGTGGCGAAAGAGGAGAAGAGATCGTAGCCCATCAGATTGAGCGCCCAGATAAAAAAGCTGGTAAATAAAACGTAGAGAAAGAAAAAGCTCCATACCGAACGCACTACTCGGTCGCTTACCACGTTATTGCCCACTTTGATATTCAGCAGGGCGCGAGGATGCGCGAGCTGGTGTAACTCCTGACGGCATTGCTTGAACATAATCAAAAAACGCAGCACCTTAATCCCCCCGCAGGTCGAGCCGATACAACCGCCGAAGAAACTGGCGCTGAGCAGCATGAATATCGTGTGCGAAGGCCACTGCGCATAATCCGCCGTCGACAGGCCATTATCTGTCAGCATGGAGCTGGCCAGAAAAAAGGCATGCACCAGGCTGTCCGTTATCCCGTACATACCCGCCCGCCAGACCTGCCAGGTGGCGATCAGGGTGACAACCAGCGCAATAAGCAGAAAGAAACGCAGCTCGGCATTACGACGAAAGGGCTTAAAGGTACGTTTCACAATAGCTACGTACCAGAGGGTGAAGTTAAACGCAGACAGCAGTGAAAACAGTCCGGCGACTAACTCAATAGCGTGGCTGTTATAAAAGCCGATGCTCTCACTACGGGTGGAAAATCCGCCGAGAGAGACCGTCGACAGCCCGTGGCATAAGGCATCGAAAAACGACATCCCGGCAACCCAGTAGGCCAGAGTACAAATAAGGCCGAGAATGACGTAAGTCAGCCACAGCGTACGTGCGGTATCAGCAAGTCTTGGCGTGAGGCGTTCTTCTTTAAAGGGACCTGGCATTTCAGACTGATACAGCTTCATACCACCAATACCCAGCAGGGGTAATACCGCCACGGCAAGGACAATAACCCCCAGGCCGCCAATAAAATTGAGCTGAGCCCGATAATACAGATACGATTTCGGCAAGGCGCTGACGTCGTCAATTACCGTAGCGCCAGTGGTGGTTATCCCGGAAACCCCTTCGAACAGGGCATCGGCAAAGGAGAGATTTAAGCCATCGTCCATCCACATCGGCATGGCGCTGATAAACGAAAACAGCAGCCAGAACAGGACGATAATGACGAAGCCATCCCGGGTTCGTAGTTGAATTCCTGCATGTTTGGTTGCCAGCCACGCTCCACCGCCGAGGGTAAAGAACGTCATAAATGTGCTGAAAAAAGCGAAAAAGCTCCGCTCTTTATTTAACAGAGCAATGGTCATCGGCGGCAGCATGGAGAAGCTGTAGAGAAGAACCAGAAATCCGCACAGGTGAACAACTACCCGTAACTGGGAAATATGCAGTGAATCGTTGAGTCGCAATGAAAAATCCCCCGCCGAAAAAGAGTTATCTCAGCTGGCCGGCATGGTGTTAATTATGAATGATAAAAATGGGCGTCGTAAAATTTAACAATTTAAATCACTTTCTACTTGTCCGACTCAGACTCCACTTCATTTCTTGCCGACATACAGCGTATAATCCCCGGCCTTTGATTATTTTTTTACCATTTTTGGAAGCACTATGAGCGCAATATCCCTGATCCAGCCGGACAGAGACCTTTTCTCCTGGCCGCAGTACTGGGCTGCCTGTTTTGGCCCGGCACCATTTTTGCCGATGTCACGCGACGAAATGGACCAACTTGGCTGGGATAGCTGCGACATCATTCTGGTTACCGGCGATGCATACGTCGATCATCCCAGCTTTGGCATGGCAATTTGCGGCCGTATGCTGGAAGCGCAGGGCTTTCGTGTTGGGATTATCGCCCAGCCGGAGTGGAACAACAAAGACGATTTTATGCGTTTGGGTAAACCGAACCTGTTCTTTGGTGTAACCGCAGGCAACATGGATTCGATGATCAACCGTTATACCGCCGATCGACGACTGCGCCATGACGATGCTTATACGCCAGACAACGTGGCGGGCAAACGCCCGGACCGCGCGACGCTGGTCTATACCCAGCGCTGTAAGGAAGCATGGAAAGATGTGCCGGTTATTCTCGGCGGTATTGAGGCCAGCCTGCGCCGTACCGCGCACTACGACTACTGGTCTGATACCGTTCGTCGCTCCGTGCTGGTGGATTCAAAAGCCGACATGCTGATGTTCGGTAACGGCGAACGTCCGCTGGTGGAAGTGGCGCATCGTCTGGCGATGGGTGAAACTATCGATCAGATCCGCGACGTGCGTAACACCGCGATTATGGTTAAAGAAGCGCTGCCGGGCTGGAGTGGGGTGGATTCCACGCGTCTCGACACGCCGGGCAAAATTGACCCGATCCCGCATCCATACGGCGAGGATTTGCCGTGTGCCGACAACAAACCTGTCGCACCGAAAAAGCAGGAAGCGAAAGCGGTAACTGTACAGCCGCCGCGCCCGAAACCGTGGGAAAAAACCTACGTGCTGCTGCCGTCCTTCGAAAAAGTGAAGGGCGATAAAGTGCTGTATGCACATGCGTCGCGTATCCTGCACCACGAAACCAACCCAGGCTGTGCGCGCGCGCTGATGCAAAAGCATGGCGATCGCTACATCTGGATCAACCCGCCAGCCATTCCGCTCTCTACCGAAGAAATGGACAGCGTCTTTGCGCTGCCGTACAAGCGCGTGCCGCATCCGGCGTATGGCGACAGCCGCATTCCGGCCTATGAGATGATCCGTTTCTCGATCAACATTATGCGTGGCTGTTTTGGCGGCTGCTCGTTCTGTTCGATCACCGAGCACGAAGGCCGCATTATCCAGAGCCGCTCTGAAGACTCGATCATCAATGAAATCGAAGCTATTCGCGACACCGTTCCAGGCTTTACCGGCGTGATTTCCGATCTCGGCGGCCCAACGGCGAACATGTATATGCTGCGCTGTAAGTCACCGCGTGCGGAGCAAACCTGCCGTCGTTTGTCATGCGTCTACCCGGATATCTGTCCGCATATGGATACCAACCACGAGCCGACGATTAACCTCTATCGCCGTGCGCGTGATTTGAAAGGCATTAAAAAGATCCTTATCGCTTCAGGTGTGCGCTATGACATCGCGGTTGAAGATCCGCGCTATATCAAAGAGCTGGCGACTCACCACGTGGGCGGCTATCTGAAGATTGCGCCAGAGCATACTGAAGAAGGCCCGCTGTCGAAGATGATGAAGCCGGGGATGGGCAGCTACGATCGCTTCAAGGAATTGTTTGACACTTACTCTAAACAGGCCGGTAAAGAGCAGTACCTGATCCCGTACTTTATTTCTGCGCATCCTGGGACGCGTGACGAGGATATGGTGAATCTGGCGCTGTGGCTGAAGCAACGTCGTTTCCGTCTGGATCAGGTGCAGAACTTCTATCCATCACCATTGGCGAACTCCACAACCATGTATTACACCGGGAAAAACCCGCTGGGTAAAATTGGTTACAAGAGTGAAGACGTGGTGGTGCCGAAAGGTGATAAACAGCGTCGTCTGCATAAAGCGCTGCTGCGTTACCACGACCCAGCTAACTGGCCGTTAATCCGCCAGGCGCTGGAAGATATGGGGAAAAAGCATCTGATCGGTGGTCGTCGCGAATGTCTGGTTCCGGCGCCTACGCTGGAAGAGATGCGCGAAGCGCGTCGCCAGAACCGTCATACCCGTCCGGCGTTGACCAAGCACACGCCTGTGGCGCATCAGCGCCAGACGCCCGCCGCGAACAAAAAACGTGGGAAAGTAGCAGGGCGCTAATCTGTCTTGCCCGGGAGTGAAATGTTTACCGGGCCTGAAAGACCGTCGGCCGGATAAGGTGCCATCTGGCGGAAGTGTTCAGTAATTATGCCTCACGAATTCTGGCCGCTAATGCGGCCAGTTTTGCATCATCCGCCCGTTCATGATCGTGTGACGACAGATATCCTTCATACTGCTCGAAAAATTGGTTCTGCTGCGATTCAATCGGCTTCCAGTGGGGCAGATCGCATGGGACTCAATTAGCTGTGCACGTGGTCTACGTCGAAATTCAAATCAGTAAAGGCCCGACGAGAGGTCGGGCAGGAGAGAAGGGGTTAACCGCCGAACTGGTCCGGGTCTGGTCCCAGACGTTTGCCCTGATCGAGCTTTGCGATTTCGCCTAATTCATCTTTATCCAGGCGGAAGTCCCAGACGTTAAAGTTTTCTGCGATACGCGCAGGGGTGACTGATTTCGGAATAACCACCAGGCCGCTATCCAGATGCCAGCGGATGACAATCTGCGCCGGTGATTTGCCATATTTCTCCGCGAGATCGCGGATAATCTTTTGATCAAAGACGTCTTTGCCGCCCTGCGCCAGCGGGCTCCAGGATTCGGTCTGGATTTTATGCGTTGCGTTCCAGGCGTGCAGTTGGCGCTGTTGCATAAGCGGATGAAGTTCTATCTGGTTAATCACCGGTGGTACGCCGGTTTCATCCATCAGTCGCTGGAGATGATTGATCTGAAAGTTACACACGCCGATGCTCTTAATCAGCCCTTCTTTTTGCAGATCGATCATGCTTTCCCACGCTTCAACGTAGTGGTCGATCGCCGGCACTGGCCAGTGCATCAGATAAAGATCGAGGTAATCGAGCTGGAGTTTCTCCATGCTTTCGAGCAAGGCTTCCCGAGGGCGTTTCTGGTCATCATTCCACAGCTTGGTGGTGATGAATAACTCTTCCCGCGGTACGCCCGCATCGCGTATTGCTTTGCCGACACCTTCTTCGTTTTTGTACGCTGCAGCGGTATCAATTGAGCGATACCCCACTTCCAGCGCTTTATGAATGGCGGTGATGACCTCTTCGTTACTTGCCTTCCAGACCCCCAGGCCCAGCTGCGGCATGACGTTACCATCCTGTAGTTTAATAATGGTTGGACCGGTCATAATTCCTCCCCTGAATTGAGTTTACCGAGGCAAGCCCCGGTAAGTTAGGTGTGACTTAAGTCTGGCCTATCCTCGTCATACTTCAAGCTGCATATGCGTTGGCTTTATTACGCGGCCCATCCATGAGCCTCGCCCTTTCAGGTCCGCTGCAAGCAGCGTTCAAATCTGCTCCCGGCAGGTTTGTCGTTTCACCCCCAGTCACTGACTTATGTAAGCTCCTGGGGATTCTCTCCTTTGCCGCCTTTATGCAACTCGAAATATTTAGAATATAAATACCCAAAAATGAAAGGCGGAGGTGAAAAAACCTTAGCGGGCAGCTTCGTAAATCCGACGGCTGACCTCGAGCGTAATGTCCTGATGTTCGCCCAGTTTTGTACCGCCGTGCGCTTGCAGTTTTTCCAGTAGCGCCGGGATGGAGCTACCGTCCAGGCCGTAGTCAGACAGACGAGTCGGTACGCCCATTTGTTCGAAGAAAGCGCGGGTTGCGGCAATAGCGGCGTCGATGCGTTGGTCATCGGAACCTTCAGTGATATTCCAGATACGCTCTGCGTATTGCAACAGTTTGGCACGTTTGGTATCGCGTTTTTCATTCCACAGTGCTGGCAGAACGATAGCCAATGTTTGAGCATGATCCAGACCGTGCATTGCGGTCAGTTCGTGGCCCAGCATATGCGTTGCCCAGTCTTGTGGTACGCCTGCGCCAATCAGACCGTTCAGCGCCTGGGTTGCCGCCCACATAACGTTCGCACGCACGTTGTAATTTTCCGGCTCCTGCAATGCTTTCGGGCCTTCTTCTACCAGCGTAAGCAGAATACCTTCGGCAAAGCGATCCTGAATTTTCCCGTCTACCGGATAAGTCACATACTGCTCAACGGTATGTACGAAGGCATCTACGACGCCGTTCGCAACCTGACGCGGCGGCAGGGTATAGGTGTAAACCGGATCCAGCACGGCAAATACCGGCTGCACAAATGGGGTCATAAAGGCCAGCTTATCGCCGGTGGTTTTACGCGAAATGACCGCGCCGGAGTTAGATTCAGAGCCGGTTGCTGGCAGGGTTAATACGGAGCCCATCGGGATAGCGCTTGTTACGTCGTTGCCGTGGGTTTCCAGAATGCGCCATGGATCGATGCCGTCAACGTATTGTGCCGCTGCCGCGATGAATTTGGTGCCATCCAGCACCGAACCGCCGCCTACCGCCAGCAGGAACGTCACTTTCTCATCACGCACGATTTTTACCGCGTTCATCAGCGTTTCATAAGACGGGTTCGGCTCAATACCGCCAAACTCCAGCACGTCCAGGCCTTTCAGCGCATCCTGAACCTGTGCCAGGACACCGGTTTTTTTCACGCTACCGCCGCCATAGGTAACCAATACGCGAGCATCCTGAGGGATTTGATCGCGCAGCTCAGCAATCGCACCTTTACCAAACAGAATGCGGGTTGGGGTATGGAGATTAAAGTTGTTCATTGCTCGTTCCCTTATGTGGGTAAAAAAAAGAGGGCAGGAGAGTGTCTGCCGGATGATGAACATTGTGGTCGTCAGCCGCGCTGCTCTCAATGCTCATTTCTGCCGATGTCTTGCCCATTTCTACAGACTGCTGGAGAAAACGGATAAATCTGCGCATTATGTCAGGGTTGCAAACCGATGATGAAATGGTGCTCTATGAACCGTGATGAGATCTGCCTTCTGCTGACAGATAAAATTAAGCAGCTGAAAAACAATGAAAATAAACTCAGCGAACTGCTGCCAGATGTCCGCCTGCTGCACGGCACTGAGCCGGCAGCGCGTACACCGGTAATGTATCAGCCAGGAATCATATTTCTCTTTTCGGGACATAAAATTGGTTATATCAATGAACGTGTATTTCGTTATGACGCCAACGAATACCTGTTGCTAACCGTACCGTTACCCTTTGAATGTGAAACGTATGCAACGCCGGAGGTTCCCCTGGCCGGTATCTACCTGAATGTCGATATTCTGCAATTGCAGGAGCTGTTGATGGACATTGGGGAAGATGAGCTGTTCCAGCCCGCCATGGCGGCCAGCGGGATCAACTCCGCGACGCTTTCTGACGAAATACTGTGCGCCGCTGAGCGCCTGCTGGATGTGATGGAGCGACCGCTGGATGCGCGTATTCTGGGGAAACAGATTATTCGCGAGATCCTCTACCATGTGCTGACCGGGCCGCGCGGCGGCGCATTACTGGCGCTGGTTAGCCGCCAGACGCATTTCAGTTTGATAAGCCGGGTGCTGAAGCGCATTGAAACCAAATACACCGAAAATCTCAATGTCGAACAGCTGGCGGCAGAAGCGAACATGAGCGTGTCGGCGTTTCATCATAATTTTAAAGCGGTGACCAGCACGTCGCCGCTGCAATACCTGAAGAGCTATCGTCTGCATAAAGCACGGATGATGATGATCCACGACGGGATGAAGGCCAGTGCGGCTGCCATGCGCGTCGGCTATGAGAGCGCATCGCAATTCAGTCGGGAATTCAAACGTTTCTTTGGCGTAACGCCGGGGGAGGATGCGGCCAGAATTCGAATGATGCAGGGGAGTTAAACTTACTCAGCGCTGGCCTGATAAGCGAAACGTCATCAGGCGAAAATGCCGGGGGAACCCCGGCCTACGGTTAATACTCAGGCGCTACAGTATTTTTTTTTAATCACGACAAACAGGGTTCCCAACAGACCCGCGGTTAACAGGGCAATCGGCAGGATCATTAAAAAGGTCATCACCTGATCTTCATGGCGTTTGACGAACGGGATCATGCTCAGCGCATAGCCAAAGCCGGTGACGACGGTGACCCACAGCAGACCGCTCAGCCAGTTAAAAAACTGGAACCGACGGTTTGGCAGACCCGAAATTCCCGCCATTGTTGGCAGCAAGGTACGAACGAATGCCAGGAAACGCCCAGCCAGCAGTGCCATCAGCCCGTGTTGGTCAAACATGCAGGTAGCGCGCTGATGATATTTATCAGGTAATTGCGCCAGCCAGCCTTTTACCGTCCGTGTGTTGCCCAGCCAGCGTCCCTGAATGTAGCTCAGCCAGCAGCCCAGACTGGCTGCGGCAGTCAGAATAGCTATGGTAGGTATAAAACTCATCACGTCCTGAGCGATCAGCGCCCCTGCCAGCAATAACAGGCTGTCTCCGGGTAAAAAGGAGGCAGGCAGCAGGCCATTTTCTAAAAACAGTGTGGCGAACATTACGAAGTACACCACGCTCACAACGTGCGGATCCGCCAACGCGGCAAAATCGTGTTGCCAAAGCGCGGAGACAATATCTTGAATGACTACCATGGACTTTCCTGTGGAACAGCGTTTATGTGTGGATTGTACTCCTGAATTGTCCGGGATGCCTTGATCCCGGACGCAACAATTGCAGACTTTTCCACCAGAAGTGTCTGCATATATGTCCATCTATGGCAATTTTACTCGATTCGGGCAAATCCTGCGGCCAAATCGGCAATCAGATCGTCAACATTCTCTAAACCGATATGCAAACGGATGAGCGTTCCGCTGAAGTCCACCTCGCCTTGCGGACGGATTGCCGCAATGTGTTCCGGCTGATTAGCGAGAATCAGCGACTCAAAACCGCCCCAGGAGTAGGCCATGCTGAACAGGCTGAAGTGGTCCAGATACGCGGCCAGCTCTTCATGATTTAGTTTCTTATTCAATACAAATGAGAACAGTCCGCTGCTGCCGGTGAAATCACGCTTCCAGAATTCGTGGCCTTTACTGCCGGGCAGCGCGGGGTGGTTCACGCGGGCGACCTGCGGATGACTGGCCAGCCACTCTGCGACCTTTAAGCTGCTTTCATGATGTTGGCGCAGGCGGACGCTTAGCGTACGCAGTCCGCGGCTGGTCATATAGGCGGTATCGGCGTCCAGCATTTGCCCCATCAGATAGGCATTTTCGCGCAGTTGATCCCAGCAACGGGCATTAGCAACCGCAGTGCCGACCATGGCGTCGGAATGGCCAATCAGATATTTGGTGCCAGCCTGAATAGAAATATCGATGCCAAAATCCAGCGCTTTGAACAGCACCCCGGCAGCCCAAGTGTTATCAATTATGATGATCGCATCCGGCGCGACGCTTCTGACGGCGGCAACAATAGCAGGGACATCATGTACTTCCATGGTGACAGAGCCGGGAGATTCCAGAAATACGACTTTAGTGTTCGGCTGTATGTGCTTCACAATATCGGCACCAACCAGCGGATCGAACCATCCGGTGGACACGCCGAGTTTGCCGAGAATTTTGGTGCAGAAATCCTGGCTGGGTTCATAGGCGGTGTTGGTCATCAGCACATGATCCCCTTGTTCCACAAAGGCGAGGATGGTGTTGGCAACGGCCGCCGCGCCGCAGGGGAATAACGCACAACCCGCGCCGCCTTCCAGTTCACACATTGCCTCCTGCAGGGAAAAATGCGTCAAGGTTCCGCGACGTCCATAGAAAAGCGCACCGTTAGCACGGTTGTGCGTAGCCTGCTTTTTGGCCTCTACGGTGTCAAACACTAGCGAAGAAGCGCGCTGGATCACGCTATTTACCGCGCCCAGCGTGTACTTTTTACTGCGTCCTGCGTGAACGAGTTTGGTTTCAAGTTGCTTATCTGCCATGTCGTCTTACCTGTTTTTATACGTCTGGATGTCTAAACTACCATGAATCAAAGATGACGCATCCTGCAGAACGGTCATACAGTAGAAAATAATCTCAAAATGCTTCTGGTGACTTTTTTACTGCGTAAGCGCAAGGAAAAGAAACCAAAGGTGCGGCAATATGTAAATAGTAATGAGAACGACTATCAATTCGACGTCGTTTTGATATCATTACGCTCAGATTTTGTGATTTGCGTCCTGGAGATACAGAGTGGGTAATAATTTGATGCAGACGGATCTTTCCGTCTGGGGTATGTATCAGCACGCCGATATCGTGGTTAAGTGCGTGATGATTGGGCTGATTTTGGCATCAGTGGTCACCTGGGCTATCTTCTTTAGTAAGAGCCTTGAGTTCTTTACTCAGAAACGCCGCCTTAAGCGTGAACAGCAACTGCTGGCGGACGCCCGCTCTTTAGACCAGGCAAATGAGATTGCTGCAGGATTTGATGGCAAAAGCCTAGGCGCACAGTTGATTTACGAAGCGCAGAACGAACTGGAATTGTCAGAAGGCAGCGACGACAACGAAGGTATTAAAGAGCGTACCGGTTTCCGTCTGGAGCGTCGTGTGGCGGCGGTAGGTCGTCATATGGGACGTGGTAACGGCTACCTGGCCACCATCGGGGCTATCTCTCCATTTGTGGGTCTGTTCGGTACCGTATGGGGCATCATGAATAGCTTCATCGGGATTGCACAAACCCAAACGACCAACCTGGCCGTTGTTGCGCCGGGTATCGCAGAAGCTCTGTTAGCGACGGCGATCGGTCTGGTCGCGGCAATTCCTGCGGTCGTTATCTACAACATTTTCGCACGTCAGATTGGCAGCTATAAAGCGATGCTGGGCGATGTCGCGGCACAGGTACTGTTGCTGCAAAGTCGCGATCTGGACCTGAACGCTAGCGCTTCTGCCCATCCGGTACGTGCAGCGCAGAAATTACGTGTAGGATAATGTTCCATGGCAATGAGCTTTAATGAAAACCTGGACGATAACGGTGAAATGCATGAAATCAACGTGACGCCGTTTATCGATGTTATGTTGGTTTTATTGATCATCTTTATGGTGGCCGCACCGTTGGCAACGGTGGATGTGAAGGTGAATCTCCCGGCTTCCACCAGCACGCCGCAGCCGCGTCCGGAAAAACCGGTTTACCTGTCTGTTAAAGCCGATAAGAGTATGTTTATTGGCAACAATCAGGTGACGGATGACACCATGATTAGCGAATTAAATACGCTGACCGATGGGAAGAAAGACACCACGATTTTCTTCCGTGCGGATAAAACCGTCGATTATGAAACCATGATGAAAGTTATGGATACGCTGCATCAGGCGGGTTTCCTGAAGATTGGTCTGGTCGGTGAAGAGACCGTGAAAGCGAAGTAATCCTGATTGCCGGGTAATGGTTGTTGCCTTACCCGGCCTTCCTCTCCTGATTCAGCTCTCCCCACACGCCCTTATCTGTCCTCATCCAGTGCGACTGCCGTTATCCTGGTGGGTTCGTAGTTCCCTTCAGACAGTTTACGCGTCAGGCGTAAGGTGGCTGTTTCTCGCTTGAGTATATGCTGGTATGTGCTCTCCAGCCGGGCCATGATTTTGTCCCGTAGTTCTGGTTGCTGCTCCATAATGGCTTCAATCGCGGCGCCATAGATCTCTTCTTTAGCCTGTAGCGCATAAATTTCGCGACGATTTTGCCATTTCATCCGCACTAGCGCGGCGGGAATAGAGACCATCTCCTGGGCAACGCTTTCCAACGTCGCATTTTTATTGGCAATCAATACGGCCAAATTTTGCTTTAAGACAAACTCATCGCTTTTATGGTCATCTAAAGCCAAATAAACATTATTATCCTCAACATCTTTCATTTTATTTCTCTTCCAGAGAATAAAAAATAGGATCGCTGGTCTCACGCGTAATTAAATTAAGCCAAATTTTATTGCCCTGTTCATTTACGCTGGCTGTTTTTGTCGATAAAATTTTACTTAATTCTTGAGCGTTAATGTCGCCTTCCGCTTGTAGTGAATTGAGCAGGCGAGTGAAGGACTCAATTTTTGCGGCACGAAACAGGCGCTCTTTTAAATGGCGATCGCACTCTTCAAATAACATATTGCGCGCCTGGCCGTTAGCGGTAGAGCTAATCAAAATATCGGGTTCGTAATCGCTTAATGTTCTCTTTCCCTGAGTCAAATTTTCACTATTATCTGTGGAACTGGTATTAGTAGATGAGCTGGATAAGTGAAAACGCGAGGGAACAAGATGCTCGGGAAGCATGTTGAAATATCCTTTGATGCCAATGATATGTTGTTCTAAATAAACCAGGCTGCGTTGACAATAGCATGGCGTAATTTTAAAATCAAAAAAAATGGAGCCAGTATATGAACAGTATATTTTATTCTGTTATTACCCTGCTATTGCTTACCTGCGGGGTACTTTTGTTGATGCGCAGTGCAAATAAAAACCGATATGCAGAAAATGGGCACTCTGAAAACCAGCCGGAAATGCTGAGTAAAGAAGAGGGGGAAGATCATTTTTCGGTACTGATGAATTCGATTACCCCAGTATGGTATTGGCGCGTTAATCACGAATATATCGATTTTATCCACTCAACGATCAAGCGGATGACAATGGTAGAGCTAAATGAGACGCCAGGGCTATTTGATGCACAGCGGCGTTGTAGCGATCTCAACTCTGCGGTGTATAAATATTACGACAATATAAAAAAGCGCTGTCTGAGCGGTGAGAAAGTCCCGCATGCCGATCTGGATGTGCTTAACTTACGCCAGTGCTTCAGGGAGTTCAGTCTGGAGGCTTATCCTGCGCTTGTCGCGCTGGTGTGGCCGGAATTTCAACGTCCAGAGATCAAAGCGGAAGAGGTGTGAAGGGATTGGCTGGCCCTGTTACGTGCCGGGGAGGCTAACGCCGCTTCCCGGCACAGAGTTACAAACGGCTATTTGTCAGATGAGGCCTGCCACAGGTTCAGCTTACCATCCGCGACATGCTTATCGATCTGCGCCAGTTCTTCGGCGCTGAACGTCAGGTTAGCCAATGACTGAACGTTCTCCTCCAGTTGCTCCGGTCGGCTGGCGCCAATTAATACCGACGTTACCCGATTGTCTTTCAGCAGCCAGCTTAAGGCCATTTGCGCCATCGACTGTCCGCGCTGTTGCGCCATCTCATTGAGCAAACGCAGGCTGTTAAGGTTTTCTTCCGTCAGCATATTTTCCGTCAGCCCACGAACTTTTTTCCCTTCACGCTGCATGCGTGAACCTTCCGGAATGCCGTTGAGGTATTTCCCCGTCAGCAGCCCCTGGGCCAGCGGCGTAAATGCGATGCAGCCCATGCCGTTGGATTCCAGCGTATCCAGCAGACCGCTGCTGTCTACCCAACGGTTAAGCAGGTTGTAAGAAGGCTGGTGGATCAGCAGCGGAATTTTCCATTCCCGCATCAGCTCGGCCATTTTCTGCGTACGCTCCGGGGAATAGGATGAGATGCCGACATACAGCGCTTTACCGCTTTGCACCGCATGGGCCAGCGCTGAGGCGGTCTCTTCCATTGGCGTATTTTCGTCAACGCGGTGCGAGTAGAAGATATCGACATAGTCGAGGCCCATGCGTTTCAGGCTCTGGTCGAGGCTGGCGAGCAGGTATTTGCGCGAACCGCCAGAACCGTATGGCCCTGGCCACATGTCATAGCCTGCCTTGGTAGAGATGATCAGTTCATCACGATAGTGTGCAAAATCCTCGCGCAGTAATCGGCCAAAATTCTCTTCTGCGCTGCCCGGAGGCGGCCCGTAGTTATTGGCTAAATCAAAATGCGTGATGCCTAAATCAAATGCTTTACGCAGCAGAGCGCGCTGTGAATCCAGCGCCTGAACGTGCCCAAAACTGTGCCACAAACCCAGCGATAGTGCGGGTAAACGTAAACCGCTGCGCCCGCAGTAGCGATAGAGCATCTGCTCGTAACGTTCAGGATTGGCAAACCAGTCCATGAGATCTCCTTAGTGCAGGTGAATTTCGAAACAACGTTTCTATTCTAGCGGGTTCATGATGAATATCCCGTTCACCAGGTCACACTGGAATGAAAAACTGGGCAAAAACAGACCACTGTGCTTTGCTTAAAAAAACATCGATCCGGAGTGCTGCCATGCCGCGTCTAACTGCCAAAGACTTTCCGCAAGAATTGCTCGACTACTATGACTATTACGCTCATGGCAAAATAACGAAACGCGAGTTTCTCAATCTTGCTGCGAAATATGCAGTCGGTGGTATGACGGCGCTGGCATTATTCAATGTGTTGAAACCCAATTATGCCCTCGCAACGCAGGTGGAGTTCACCGATACTGATATCCTGGCGGAATACATGACTTATCCTTCACCTGAAGGGCATGGTGATGTGCGTGGGTATCTGGTTAAACCTGCGAAAGCGACGGGGAAAGTTCCGGCGGTAGTGGTGGTGCATGAGAATCGTGGGCTGAATCCGTATATTGAGGATGTGGCACGGCGGGTGGCGAAGGCGGGCTATATTGCACTCGCGCCTGATGGATTAAGTTCAGTGGGGGGCTATCCTGGCAATGATGATAAAGGTCGGGAGTTGCAGCAGCAGGTGGACCCCGTAAAGCTGATGAACGACTTTTTTGCCTCCATTGAATTTATGCAGCGTTATTCAGGCGCGACGGGAAAGGTGGGTATCACCGGATTTTGCTACGGTGGCGGCGTATCGAATGCCGCAGCCGTTGCTTTTCCTGAACTGGCCTGCGCAGTGCCTTTTTATGGGCGTCAGGTTCCTGCATCAGATGTCCCTAAAATAAAAGCGCCTTTATTACTGCACTATGCGCAATTAGATACCCGAATTAATGAGGGATGGCCTGCCTATGAAGCGGCGCTCAAAGCCAATAAGAAAGTCTATGAGGCATATATCTATCCCGGCGTTAATCATGGTTTTCATAATGACTCGACTCCGCGTTATGATAATGCTGCCGCTGATTTGGCCTGGGAGCGTACTCTTGCATGGTTTAACAAATATTTACGATAGAAAACAAGAGATTATTTAATGCTTCAGGTTAATTATCTGAATAATAATGCTAGCTAATTTCATTAGCATTCATGTTGATATAGTGTAAATAATATTGGATGTACTTAAGAAAGTAAAAAAATAAAGAATGCATTATATCTTCTCTGTTGCCTGCCGATAACAAGGATAAGTATCGCCTGATGGCGAATTCCTCATCAACGGCAAGGAAATTATTATGCGTTTGCTGAAAAACTTCACTATTCGTATTGTCATGTTGGCAATACTGGGACTTTTTTGCCTGCTCTGGTCGGGCGTGGGTTTATTCAGTCTTCATTCTTTATCAAAAATATCTGAAGGCAATGATATTGACCGTCATCTTGTCCATCAGATGACGGTACTCAGTCAGGGGAACGATCAGTATTTTCGCTTCGTAACGCGCTTAAGTCGCGCCATGGATGTCAAAATGAGCGGCGGAACGCCTGATTTTGCACCAGCGCAGCAGTCCCTGGAGAATATGAGCAAAAAACTCCAGGAGATGAAAACGTTGTCTCCGGGGCCTATGGATCCGGATGTTGCCGCGGCGGTACTGACGAAGTGGCAGGCGCTGCTGGATAACGGGGTGATTCCGCAAATGCAACTGGCGCAGCAGGGCACGCTTACGGCCTTTGCGGAGCATGCCAGCACCGTTACGCCAGCGCTGAGCCGTGAATTTGGCGCCAGTGCCGAACGTTTTAACGCCACGGCAGGTGAGCGGCTTGATACCACGCGTGTCATGGTCGATGGCAAAACGTCTATCATCCGGACGCTAATTATTACCGCCGTGGTCCTCGGTATTGCTCTCCTGTTCTTCACAGATCGTTACCTCGTCGCCATGATGGTGAAACCCCTGGGACGTATCCGCCAGCAGTTCCAGCAGATTGCTCAGGGCGATCTCAGCCATCCAATCGAAGATTTTGGCCGTAACTGCGTGGGCCAACTGGTGCCGTTATTGTGCGCGATGCAGGACAGCCTGCGCGAAGCCGTCAGTACAATTCGCTCAGGTAGTGACAACATCTGGCGAGGGGCTACGGAAATTTCCACCGGCAATAACGATCTCTCATCGCGTACTGAGGAGCAGGCTGCGGCGCTGGAAGAGACCGCTGCCAGCATGGAGCAACTGACCGCAACGGTAAAACTGAACGCCGAAAATGCGCGTGAAGCCAGCCAGCTTGCCGATACGGCGACAGAGACGGCAGGTAAAGGGAGCAGCCTGGTTTCAGAAGTGGTTGAGACGATGGACGGCATTGCCGCCAGCTCTAAACAGATCGCGGAAATCACGTCTGTTATTAATAGCATTGCCTTCCAGACCAATATTCTGGCGCTGAACGCGGCAGTTGAAGCTGCCAGAGCAGGTGAGCAGGGGCGTGGTTTTGCCGTTGTTGCCGGTGAGGTGCGTAACCTCGCCAGCCGTAGCGCCGGGGCGGCGAAAGAGATTGAGACGCTGATTGGCGAATCGTCGCGTCGCGTCGATCAGGGCGCTCGACTGGTTAAAGAGACGGGATTAACCATGGAGGCGATTTTGCGCGGAGCCACCGAAGTGACCGTTATCATGAAGCAAATTGCTTCTGCCTCAGAAGAACAGAATAAGGGCATCTCGCAGGTGAGCGTGGCGATCACGCAGATGGACAGCGTAACGCAACAGAACGCCGCGCTGGTAGAGCAAGTTTCCGCCGCGGCTGTGGCGCTTGAACGGCAAACGGAAGAGCTGCAACGCTCGGTACAACAGTTCCGCCTTTCAGCAAACGATGTGCAGTACGCCGCCGCTAGTACCGCTTCCCCTTCAGCAGACAGCAAAACGTCTGCAGCCGCTAAAAAGGATGAATGGGTGTCCTTTTAAGCGGGCA
Organism: Citrobacter sp. Cb023; assembly: GCF_030336805.1. Taxonomy (NCBI): domain Bacteria; kingdom Pseudomonadati; phylum Pseudomonadota; class Gammaproteobacteria; order Enterobacterales; family Enterobacteriaceae; genus Citrobacter; species Citrobacter sp. Cb023. Next base: position 301,325 of record NZ_JAOWCV010000040.1, read on the forward strand.
TAAAAAAGTACGTGATACCTCTGGTCTTTGCTTAAAAAATCGCTATATAATTTATTATATAGCGATTGGAGGTTATGCATGGACAACCATTTTGGAAAAGGCTTGATGGCCGGATTAAACGCGTCAAGTGCGGATAGCGCACGCACGGCGGCCAATTTTTGTGCTGATTATAAACGCGGTTTTGTGCTGGGATTTTCTCATCGAATGTTTGAAAAAACGGGCGATCGACAGCTCAGCGCGTGGGAAGCGGGGATCCTCACGCGTCGCTATGGGCTGGATAAAGAGATGGTTATGGATTTCTTTAAAGAGAACCAGTCCAGTACAACAATTCGTTTTTTCATGGCTGGCTATCGTCTCGAAGCTTGATCCGAAAGGGGTATTATCTTGCTTTAATTAATTACACTATTGACCTACGCCTTCGTTTTGTTGCTCCGCCGAAGTATTATAATGCACATAACCATATAAAAAGTGTGGTAAATGGCGCGCCGATCGCAATATGCAACATGCGAAAGGTGCAAAATAAAAGCCAGGTCTTCGCAACGGAATAACTATAAAATGACTGGAGATAACTCTCTCATCAATTCGAACGGCATCAATCGCCGTGATTTCATGAAGCTTTGTGCAGCACTGGCCGCTACCATGGGGCTCAGTAGCAAAGCCGCCGCAGAAATGGCCGAATCAGTTTCTCGTCCTCAGCGTCCACCGGTTATCTGGATTGGTGCGCAGGAGTGTACGGGTTGTACTGAATCGCTACTTCGCGCGACACACCCTACAGTGGAAAACCTCGTTCTGGAGACAATCTCTCTGGAATACCATGAGGTACTCTCTGCCGCTTTCGGCCACCAGGTCGAAGAGAATAAACATAACGCTCTGGAGAAGTACAAAGGGCAATATGTTTTGGTTGTAGATGGTTCTATCCCACTGAAAGACAATGGTATTTACTGCATGGTTGCCGGTGAGCCGATCGTAGATCACATCCGCCGGGCCGCAGAAGGCGCTGCCGCTATCATTGCCATCGGCTCTTGTGCCGCGTGGGGTGGTGTTGCTGCTGCTGGCGTTAACCCAACGGGGGCCGTCGGCTTGCAGGAAGTTCTGCCAGGCAAAACCATCATCAACATCCCCGGCTGTCCTCCGAACCCGCACAACTTCCTTGCAACGGTCGCGCATATCATCACTTACGGTAAGCCGCCGAAGCTGGATACCAAAAACCGTCCGACATTTGCCTATGGTCGTTTGATTCACGAACACTGCGAACGTCGCCCGCACTTCGATGCAGGTCGTTTTGCTAAAGAGTTTGGCGATGAAGGTCACCGTGAAGGCTGGTGCCTCTACCATCTGGGCTGTAAAGGACCAGAAACCTACGGCAACTGCTCAACGCTGCAATTCTGCGATGTTGGCGGCGTGTGGCCGGTGGCTATCGGTCACCCTTGCTACGGCTGTAACGAAGAAGGTGTCGGTTTCCATAAAGGTATTCACCAGCTTGCTCATGTGGAAAACCAAACACCGCGTTCCGAGAAACCTGACGTCAATATGAAAGAAGGCGGCAATATTTCTGCCGGGGCGATTGGGCTGCTTGGTGGCGTAGTAGGACTGGTTGCCGGTGTCAGCGTGATGGCGGTTCGTGAACTGGGGCGTCAGCAGAAGAAAGATAACGCTGACTCACGGGGAGAATAACCGTGAACAGACGTAACTTTATTAAAGCAGCCTCCAGCGGGGCATTGCTGTTGGGCGCTGCGCCGTCCATCAGCCATGCGGCTGCAGAAAACCGTCCGCCGATCCCTGGTTCTCTTGGGATGCTCTATGACTCGACGCTGTGCGTAGGCTGCCAGGCCTGTGTCACCAAGTGTCAGGATATCAACTTCCCGGCGCGTAACCCGGAAGGCGAGCAGACCTGGTCGAACAACGACAAACTGTCACCGTATACCAATAACATCATCCAGGTGTGGCGTAGCGGAACAGGCGTTAACAAAGACCAGGAAGAAAACGGCTACGCATACATTAAGAAGCAGTGCATGCACTGTGTCGATCCGAACTGCGTCTCCGTTTGCCCGGTCTCCGCGCTGAAGAAAGATCCGAAAACTGGCATCGTCCACTATGACAAAGATGTCTGCACGGGCTGTCGTTACTGCATGGTCGCCTGCCCGTACAATGTGCCTAAGTATGACTACAACAACCCGTTTGGTGCGCTTCACAAATGTGAACTGTGTAACCAGAAAGGTGTTGAGCGTCTGGACAAAGGCGGTTTACCGGGTTGTGTTGAAGTGTGCCCTGCCGGTGCGGTGATTTTTGGTACGCGTGAAGAGCTGATGGCTGAGGCGAAAAAACGTCTCGCGCTGAAGCCTGGCAGCGAATACCACTATCCGCGTCAGACGGTGAAAGCAGGCGATACCTATCTGCATACGGTACCGAAGTATTACCCCCATCTGTACGGCGAGAAAGAGGGTGGTGGTACACAGGTTATGGTACTGACGGGCGTTCCTTACGAGGATTTGGATCTGCCGAAACTGGATGATCTTTCAACCGGTGCGCGTTCCGAACATGTTCAACATTCCTTGTACAAGGGCATGATATTACCCCTGGCTGCGCTGGCGGGCTTAACCGTGCTGGTTCGTCGTAACACGAAAAACGACCATCACGATGGAGGAGACGATCATGAGTCATGATCCTAAACCGCTGGGCGGAAAAATAATCAGCAAACCGGTCATTATTTTTGGGCCGCTTATCGTCCTGTGTATGCTCCTGATCGTGAAACGTCTGGTCTTCGGATTGGGCTCAGTCTCCGATCTGAACGGCGGTTTCCCATGGGGTGTATGGATCGCGTTTGACCTGCTGATTGGTACCGGCTTCGCGTGCGGTGGCTGGGCGCTGGCGTGGGCGGTGTATGTTTTCAACAGAGGACAATACCATCCACTGGTACGTCCGGCGCTGTTGGCGAGCCTGTTTGGCTACTCGCTGGGTGGTCTGTCGATCACCATTGACGTCGGTCGTTACTGGAACCTGCCGTATTTCTACATTCCGGGCCACTTCAACGTGAACTCGGTACTGTTCGAAACGGCGGTCTGTATGACCATCTATATCGGCATCATGGCGCTGGAATTTGCTCCGGCTCTGTTTGAACGTCTGGGGTGGAAAGTCTCTCTCAAGCGTTTGAACAAAGTGATGTTCTTTATTATTGCACTTGGCGCACTGCTGCCAACTATGCACCAGTCTTCAATGGGTTCATTGATGATTTCTGCGGGCTATAAGGTGCATCCGCTATGGCAAGCTTATGAAATGTTGCCGCTTTTCTCCGTATTAACCGCTTTTATTATGGGCTTCTCGATCGTCATCTTCGAAGGCTCGTTGGTACAAGCCGGGCTGAAAGGTAATGGTCCGGACGAGAAAAGTTTGTTCATCAAGCTGACGAATACCATCAGCGTGCTGTTGGCGATTTTCGTGGTTCTGCGCTTTGGCGAACTGATCTATCGCGACAAGCTGTCCTATGCGTTCTCAGGCGATCTTTACTCCCTGATGTTCTGGATTGAAGTCGTGCTGATGGTCTTCCCGCTGGTGGTGCTGCGCGTCACTAAGCTGCGTAACGACTCGCGCATGCTGTATCTGTCTGCGCTGAGCGCATTGCTGGGTTGTGCGACATGGCGTCTGTCCTATTCGCTGGTGGCGTTCAATCCTGGTGGTGGCTACCACTACTTCCCGACCTGGGAAGAACTGTTGATTTCTATTGGTTTTGTGGCTATTGAGATTTGTGCATACATCGTACTCATTCGTCTACTGCCGATACTTCCTCCTTTAAAACAAAACGATCAAAATCGTCATGAGGCGAGCAAAGCATGAGCCAGAGAATTACTATTGATCCGGTAACCCGTATTGAGGGTCATTTACGCATCGACTGCGAAATCGAAAATGGCGTGGTATCTAAAGCATGGGCTTCCGGTACCATGTGGCGCGGCATGGAAGAGATCGTGAAAAACCGCGATCCGCGCGATGCCTGGATGATTGTGCAGCGTATCTGTGGCGTTTGTACTACCACTCACGCTATCTCTTCCGTTCGTGCAGCAGAAAGCGCGCTGAATATTGATGTTCCGGTGAACGCACAGTATATCCGTAACATCATTCTGGCCGCGCACACCACGCATGACCACATTGTTCACTTCTATCAGCTCTCTGCGCTGGACTGGGTGGATATCACCTCTGCACTGAAAGCAGATCCAGCGAAAGCGTCTGCCATGCTGAACGGCGTGTCCTCCTGGCACCTGAACAGCGCAGAAGAGTTCACTAAGGTTCAGAACAAGATCAAAGACCTTGTTGCCAGCGGTCAGTTAGGCATTTTTGCCAACGGTTGCTGGGGTCACCCGGCGATGCAGCTGCCGCCAGAAGTGAACCTGATTGCGGTCGCTCACTACCTGCAGGCGCTGGAATGCCAGCGTGATGCTAACCGTGTTGTGGCGCTGTTGGGCGGTAAAACGCCGCACATTCAGAACCTGGCGGTAGGCGGGGTTGCTAACCCAATTAACCTCGACGGCCTTGGCGTGCTGAACCTTGAGCGCCTGATGTATATCAAGTCCTTTATCGATAAGCTGAGCGACTTCGTTGAGCAGGTTTACAAGGTTGATACCGCAGTTATTGCTGCGTTCTACCCTGAGTGGCTGGAACGTGGTCAAGGTGCGGTTAACTATCTGAGCGCACCGGAATTCCCGACTGACGGTAAAAACGGCAGCTTCCTGTTCCCGGGTGGTTACATCACCAATGAAGATCTGTCGACCTATCGTCCGATCACCTCTCACTCCGATGAGTACCTGATCAAAGGGATTCAGGAGAGTGCGAAACACGCGTGGTACAAAGACGAAGCGCCGCAGGCTCCGTGGGAAGGCACAACGGTTCCTGATTACACCGGTTGGTCAGATGACGGCAAGTACTCCTGGGTTAAAGCACCGACCTTCTACGGTAAAACGGTTGAAGTGGGTCCGTTGGCCAACATGCTGTGTAAACTGGCGGCCAAACGCGAGTCTACCCATGCCAAGCTGAATGAAATCATCGCGATTTACACCAAACTGACCGGTAAAACTATCGAAGTGTCACAGCTGCACTCTACGTTGGGCCGTATTATTGGCCGTACCGTTCACTGCTGTGAACTGCAGAACGTTCTGCAGGATCAGTACAACGCGCTGATTGTGAACATCGGCAAAGGCGACCACACCACCTTCGTGAAACCGGATATCCCGGCAACGGGTGAATTTAAAGGTGTCGGTTTCCTCGAAGCGCCGCGCGGTATGCTGTCTCACTGGATGGTGATCAAAGATGGCATTATCAGCAACTACCAGGCGGTAGTACCGTCAACCTGGAACTCTGGCCCACGTAACTTTAATGATGAAGTGGGACCGTATGAGCGCTCGCTGGTAGGTACGCCGATTGCCGATCCAAACAAACCGCTGGAAGTGGTTCGTACCATTCACTCCTTCGACCCTTGTATGTCATGTGCGGTGCATGTGGTGGACGTTGATGGGAACGAAGTGGTCTCAGTTAAGGTTCTGTAATGCGGATATTAGTCTTAGGGGTCGGCAATATTTTGCTGACCGACGAAGCCATCGGGGTACGTATCGTTGAAACATTAGAACAACGGTACGTCCTGCCAGACTTTGTTGATGTTCTGGACGGTGGTACGGCTGGGATGGAGCTTCTCGGTGATATGGCAAACAGAGATCATCTGATCATTGCTGACGCCATTGTGTCGAAGAAAAACACGCCAGGAACGATGATGGTCCTGCGGGATGAAGAGATCCCGGCGCTGTTTACCAACAAAATCTCACCGCACCAGCTTGGTCTGGCCGACGTATTGTCGGCCCTGCGTTTCACCGGCGAGTTTCCGAAAAAGCTGACGTTAGTCGGTGTTATTCCGGAATCGCTGGAGCCGCATATCGGACTAACGCCAACGGTTGAAGCGATGATTGAACCTGCGCTTGAGCAGGTTCTTGCCGCGCTTCGCGAATCAGGTGTTGAAGCGATCCCGCGGGAGGCGGCTCATGTCTGAGGAGTTTGTCGGTTTTCAGACGGCCCCGAAGATGCAAATTCAGGCAGCGTTTGAAGAGGTTGCCCGGCGTTCAATGCACGATCTCTCTTTCCTGCATCCGAACATGCCGGTATATGTCTCTGAATTTACGCTGTTTGAAGGACAGTGGACGGGGTGTGTTATCACGCCCTGGATGCTCAGCGCACTGATTTTCCCCGGACCGGACCAGATCTGGCCGGTGCGTAAAGTCAGCGAAAAAATCGGACTGCGTCTGCCGTATGGCGAGATGACCTTTACCGTTGGTGAACTGGAGGGCGTATCGCAATACCTTTCCTGCTCACTGATGTCGCCGCTTTCGCACAGTATGTCGGCGCAAGAAGGCATGCGTCTGACTGACGATTGCGCGCGAATGCTGTTATCGCTGCCGGTTAGCGATCCGAATGCGCCGCAGCTTAATCGCCGCGCGTTGCTGCTGGGTCGTCGGAACTGCGAAAATGCATGAGCTGTCCCTTTGTCAGAGCGCGGTTGAGATTGTTCAACAGCAGGCAGAGCAGCACGGTGTCAAACGTGTAACCGGTGTTTGGCTGGAAATCGGGGCTCTCTCCTGCGTTGAAGAGAGCGCCGTTCGTTTCAGTTTCGACATCGTCTGTCAGGGGACGCTGGCTCAGGGTTGTGAACTGCATATTGATTACAAGCCAGCCCAGGCATGGTGCTGGGATTGCAGTCAGGTTGTGGAAATCACCCAGCATGATGCGCAGTGTCCACAATGTCAGGGCGATCGTCTGCGGGTTGATGCTGGCGATTCACTGAAAGTGAAAAGTATTGAAGTCGAATAACCCATAGGTTGCTATGGGGCGGAGTCAGATATGTGTATTGGAGTCCCTGGTCAGGTTCTGGCCGTTGGTGAAGATATTCACCAGCTTGCGCAGGTTGAAGTGTGCGGCATCAAACGTGATGTCAATATTGCCCTGATTTGTGAAGGTGATACAGCTGAGCTGGTCGGGCAATGGGTGCTGGTGCACGTAGGGTTCGCCATGAGCATCATTGATGAAGATGAAGCTAAAGCCACGTTAGACGCACTTCGCCGCATGGAGTACGACGTCACCAGCGCGTGACAAATCCTGAATGAAATTGCCGGATAGCGGTTGCCATCCGGCAATTTATTTTAGTTCTGGCGCTTATCTTCGGTATGGGTATCGAAGTCGCTGGCGTCATGGCGTTCATGAAGCTGCTCGTTCAGCGGTCCGTTAGTGCGGTTTACAATACGACCACGCTTAACCGCCGGACGCGCTGCAATCTCTTTTGCCCAGCGTTGTACGTGCGTGTAGCTTCCTGCGTCAAGGAACTCTGCTGCGTCGTAGACGTTGCCCAGAACCACATTGCCAAACCATGGCCAGACCGCCATATCGGCAATGGTGTATTCATCTCCGGCCACAAACTGATGTCGCGCCAATTGTTTATCCAGCACGTCGAGTAAGCGCTTGGCTTCCATGGTGAAGCGATTGATAGCGTACTCAATTTTTACCGGAGCATAGTTATAGAAGTGACCAAAGCCTCCGCCGAGGAACGGCGCTGCGCCTTGTAACCAGAACAACCAGTTCAGCGTTTCGGTGCGTTTTGCCAAATCCTGCGGCAGGAAATAACCATATTTTTCCGCCAGATAGAGCAGGATTGCGCCAGATTCGAATACGCGAACTGGTGGGTTTTGCGAGTGATCGCGTAGCGCCGGGATCTTCGAGTTCGGATTCACCTCAACAAAGCCGCTGGAAAACTGATCGCCATCGCCAATGCGGATAATCCAGGCATCGTATTCCGCGCCCTTCACCCCCTGCGCCAGCAACTCCTCCAGCATGATCGTCACTTTCTGCCCGTTTGGCGTACCCAGCGAATAGAGCTGCAGCGGATGTTTGCCAACCGGCAGCGTTTTCTCGTGGGTGGCACCGGAAACCGGGCGGTTGATATTGGCGAATGCGCCCCCGTTCGATTTTTCCCACGTCCAGACTTTCGCGGGCTGATAGGTATTGTCTGACATATTAACCTGCCTTCTGAGTGGTTGTGTTGATGCAGTGTAGCAGTTAGGTAGAACTCAATTTAACAGATTGGGACTTTATGTCGCTTTGTGCTGAAAGGGGAAGATAAATCCAACCCGTTCATTGTACCCGCTCCGTACTCCATGAAGAGGAAATCAATGTTGGACGGAAATTGCTACCGTATTCACCATTAAAAATTGGCGGTGAATAAGCAGTAATAATGAAAAATGGTGTTCCAGGAGTAAGCGGTTATCAGGGCCCGGCGGGTGGGTGGGGCGCGGTAAAAGCCGTCACTGCTTCGGTGTTTTCGCAAAAGGCTGTTGCCCGCGACATTATCGCGATGTTCAAAATGAACCAGGTGAAAGGGTTCGACTGTCCGGGCTGTGCGTGGCCGGACCCAGGGCACCGTGCGCCAATGGAGCTGTGCGAAAATGGCGTTAAGGCGGTCTCCTGGGAGACAACCAGTAAAAAAGCGTCACCGGAATTTTTCAGCCGTCACCCGGTTTCCACACTCTGGCACTACAGCGATTATGAGCTGGAAAATATCGGTCGTTTGACGCATCCGATGAAATACGATGCAGCATCAGATACCTGGCAGGCGGTGGATTGGGATATCACCTTCCAGGAGATAGGCGAGCGTCTGCGCAGCTATGATTCACCCCAGCAGGTTGAGTTTTACACCTCCGGCAGAACGTCAAATGAAGCGGCGTTCCTGTATCAGCTATTTGCCCGCGAATATGGCAGCAGCAACTTTCCTGATTGCTCAAACATGTGCCACGGACCGACCAGCGCAGGGCTAACGCCGGCCATTGGCCTTGGAAAAGGGACCGTTGAACTTGACGATTTTGACCATTGCGATCTGGTGATTTGTATCGGGCATAACCCTGGCACAAATCATCCACGTATGCTGACCACCTTACGCGACGTTGCCAAACGCGGGGCTAAAATTATCTCTATCAATCCGCTGAACGAAAGGGGGCTTGAGCGCTTTAGTTTCCCGCAAAGCCCGAAAGAGATGTTCACCGGTCAGTCGACGCAGCTGAGCAACGACTACTACCAGGTAAAAATGGGCGGTGACGCCTCGCTGCTCAAAGGCATCATGAAGGCGCTGATCGAAATGGATGAAGCGCGGATCTTACTGGATCAGCAACCGACACTCGATCATGCGTTTATCGATGAGCATACCGCTGGATATGCAGCGCTGTATGATGACTTACGTCAGCATAACTGGGCGGAGCTGGAACAGGACTCGGGCCTGACGCGCAGTCAGATGGAAGACCTGGCACACAGCTACAGTAAATCTCGTGCCACTATTATTTGTTACGGGCTGGGCATCACCCAGCATAAAAACGGTACTGAGAACGTCCAGCAACTGGTAAACCTGCTGCTACTGAAAGGCAATATGGGTAAGCCGGGGGCGGGGATCTGCCCGTTGCGCGGTCATTCTAACGTTCAGGGCGACCGTTCCGTGGGGATCAACGAAGCGGCATCCGAAGACTTCCTGCAACGCCTTGAGACGCATTTTTCTATCCGTGTGCCGCGTACACATGGCCGCTCCAGCGTGGAGAGTATTCGGGCCATCGAACGGGGAGAGGCAAAAGCGCTCATTTGCATGGGTGGCAATCTGGCGGTGGCTATGCCGCAGCCGCAGCGTACCTTTGCGGCGATGAAAAATTTGGATCTGCAGGTCCATGTTGCGACCAAGCTGAACAGATCGCATTTGCTGCTGGCAAAGCATAATTATCTGCTGCCTGCATTAGGTCGAACGGAGCGCGACATTCAGGCGACGGGGATCCAGTCGGTGACCGTCGAAGACTCGATGTCGATGGTCCACGCTTCCTGCGGCGCGCTGAAGCCAGCTTCCCGCTGGTTAAAATCGGAACCCGCGATTGTGGCGGGCATGGCACACGCCACTCTGCCGCTTTCGCCGATCAACTGGGAAGCGTTAACCGGGGACTACGCGCTGATCCGTGACGCCATTGAAGCCGTGATCCCGGCGTTCCACGATTACAATGCCCGTATTGCCGAGCCGGGCGGATTTCGTATGGATACGCCCGCTTCGCGCCGTGAATGGCGTACGGCGAATGGTAAAGCCAATTTTATCGTCAGCCATCAGCGGGCGGTAGAGCGAGAAAATCAGCCTGCCGATGCACTGGTTCTGGCGACGCTGCGCAGCCACGATCAATACAACACCACTATTTATGGTATGAACGATCGCTACCGTGGCATTACCGGTCGTCGGGATGTGGTGTTTTTAAGCGCTGAAGAAGCGGCGACTCGCGGTCTGAGCCAGGGAGATGTGGTCAACGTTCAGGCGCTGGACGACAGCGGCCAGCCCTGTGCGGATCGCATTATGTGCGGCTTGACGGTGGTGATTTACAACATGGCGGTGGGCTCAATAGGCGCTTATCTGCCAGAAGCGAATGTCCTGCTTTCGCTGGATGCGGTGGACACACAAAGTTTGACTCCGGCGTATAAAAGCGTACCGGTCACCGTGACAAAAGCGTAGTTCCTGCTGCGAATTTTTCGCCTCTGAGCGCCAGCCGCTGCGTTGAGGTGTATGATGATGTCGACCTCTGTCCGGTTAGTGTCGCAGAGCAGGCAATCAGAGCGAAAAATTCACGCCAACCTGCTCAGGCTGTATTGTTTTGAGGTAAGGTGCATGAGCAAAGGAACGACCAGTCAGGATGCCCCATTCGGGACATTATTGGGCTACGCCCCAGGCGGCGTAGCAATCTACTCTTCAGATTACAGCTCCCTCGACCCACGGGACTACGACGATGATGCGGCATTTCGCAGCTATATCGACGACGAATACATGGGCCACAAATGGCAGTGCGTAGAGTTCGCACGCCGCTTTCTCTTCCTTAATTATGGCGTGGTCTTCACCGATGTAGGCATGGCCTGGGAGATCTTTTCCTTACGCTTTCTGCGCGAAGTGGTGAATGACAATATCCTGCCGTTACAGGCATTTCCGAATGGTTCACCCCGCGCGCCGGTAGCCGGTGCTCTGCTTATCTGGCAAAAAGGCGGTGAGTTTAACGATACCGGCCATGTGGCGGTCGTTACCCAGTTGCTGGAAAACAAAATCCGTATTGCCGAACAGAACGTGCTCCATACGCCGTTGCCTCCCGGACAGCAGTGGACCCGCGAACTGGAGATGGTGGTTGAAAACGGTTGTTACACCCTGCGTGATACCTTTGACGACACCACCATCCTTGGCTGGATGATCCAGACCGATGATACGCGTGACAGCCTGCCGCAGCCGGAGATCGCCAATGACTCGCTGAAAATTGGCGGCGCGCGACTGGAAGATAATGGTCAGTTTGACGGTAAATGGCTTGATGAACAGGATCCGCTGCAGAAAGCCTACGTGCTGGCGAACGGCCACGTTATTAATCCGGATCCGCATCAGTACTTCACCATTACCGAGAGTGCAGAGCAGGAGCTGATCAAAGCCACCAACGAGCTGCACCTGATGTATCTGCACGCGACCGACAAAGTGCTGAAAGATGACAACCTGCTGGCGCTGTTCGATATCCCGAAAATCCTCTGGCCGCGTCTGCGCCTTTCCTGGCAGCGTCGTCGGCATCATATGATTACGGGACGTATGGATTTCTGTATGGATGAACGCGGACTGAAGGTGTATGAGTACAACGCCGATTCCGCATCGTGCCATACCGAAGCCGGTTTGATCCTCGAAAGATGGGCCGAGCAGGGCTATACAGGACAGGGACACAACCCAGCTGAAGGATTAATCAACGAACTGGCGGGGGCCTGGAAGCACAGCCGCGCGCGTCCTTTTGTCCACATCATGCAGGATAAAGATATAGAGGAAAACTACCACGCTCAGTTTATGCAGCAGGCGCTACGTCAGGCCGGGTTTGACAGTAAAATTCTGCGTGGCCTCGATGAGCTACGTTGGGATGACGCTGGTCAGCTGATTGACGGGGACGGTCGTCTGGTGAACTGCGTCTGGAAAACCTGGGCGTGGGAAACCGCAATTGAGCAGGTGCGAGAGGTCAGTGAAACGGAGTACGCTGCGGTACCAATTCGTACCGGGCATACGAATCAGGAAGTGCGTTTAATCGACGTGTTGCTGCGCCCGGAAGTGCTGGTCTTTGAACCTCTGTGGACGGTGATCCCTGGTAATAAAGCGATTCTGCCGATCCTGTGGCAACTGTTCCCACACCACCGCTATCTGCTTGATACTGATTTCACTGTTAATGAAGAGCTGGCGCAAACCGGTTATGCAGTGAAACCTATTGCAGGACGTTGTGGCAGCAACATCGATCTGGTGAGCCATCAGGAAGAGTTACTGGATAAAACCAGCGGTAAGTTTGCCGAGCAGAAGAACATTTATCAGCAGCTTTGGTGTCTGCCAAAAATTGCCGGTAAATATATTCAGGTTTGTACCTTCACCGTAGGCGGTAACTATGGGGGGACCTGCCTGCGCGGTGATGAGTCGCTGGTGATTAAAAAAGAGAGCGATATCGAGCCGCTGATTGTAGTGAAGGAAGGGTAATCTTTTTGCGAGTTCTTGATTGAAATGCGAAAAGCCGGAGTATATCTCCGGCTTTTTTCTGTTTGTAGTTAAATTGACGCTGATTATATGTTTAAATAAGTTACATGGAATATGGATATAATGATAATTATTACTTTAATTAATATTTTATAGCTCAAAAACATTCTTTTTATGAATGTTTTCAACGTTAATCAATTTCCTCTGTTTGTATTAGATAATATACTTTCTTGATTTTGTTTTTAGATGAATAATACTAATGTATTATTTGGTGTATTAGTGATATTGATCATGTTTTATCTCAGGTAATATGTCGGATTACGTTAGCATACTAATTATAATCGTTAATTGTCATTAACAGTTGTTGTTGACTGCCCGCAGAAATGACGATGTAAGAAACACGTTGAGCGATTGGAAAATGCTCCGTTAGGAAATGTAAAATATCGGCAGGAACCGCCGGTCTGAGAGGGACGTATGGGTGACAGTTTTCAGAATGAAGTGCCGACGGCACGTGTTAATATTAAGTTAGATTTACATACCGGAGGCGTTCAGAAAAAGGTTGAATTGCCGTTAAAACTTTTGGCTGTGGGTGATTTCAGTAATGGTAGAGAACAACGACCATTATCCGAGCGAGAAAAGGTTGATATTAATAAAAATAATTTCAATGATGTGTTAGCTAAGTTCGCACCAGTGGTAAATATGAGTGTTAAAAATACGTTAGCTGGTGATGACAGAAATGACGATATTAAGCTTACCTTTAAAAATATCCGCGATTTTGAACCTGAGCAGGTTGCACGAAATATCCCACAATTACGCGTTCTTTTGGCTATGCGTAACTTACTGCGCGACCTGAAATCTAACTTACTCGATAACGCTGCTTTTCGTCGCGAGCTGGAAATCATCCTCAAAAATCCAGACCTGAGTCAGGAACTGCGTGATGAACTGGCAACCATGATGCCAGAAGAGATTTAACGTTATACAGGGTTTCCTCCGCTTAATTGGCAGGAATAGTAAAGGATCATAAAAGGAATATGTTGATGTCTGTTCAGGAACATACCTCTTCAGTCGCGACCACCACGACCAGTGAACGCAGCGTTTATCAATCCCTCTTTGACAAAATTAATCTTTCCCCGGTTTCGACATTAAAAAATGTAGATGCATGGCAGAGCGATGAAGCGCTTTCTGATGCCGCTCCGGCTGAACGCGTGACCGCCGCTATTCAGGTTCTGGTCTCTTGTCTGGCGGATGCTGCGCAGCCAGTAGAACGCCTGGATAAAACGCTGCTCGATGAGCAGATTGCTCGTCTGGACAAGCAGATTAGCGACCAGGTTAATGAAGTTATGCACCATGCTGAATTTCAAAAACAAGAATCGCTCTGGCGTGGTGTGCACTCGATGATCACCGGTATCGATTTTCGCCAAAATGTCCGTGTAGAAATGATGGATATCAGCAAGGACGCGCTGCGTGATGATTTTGACGACGCGCCGGAACTTATCCAAAGTGGGTTATATCGCCATGTTTATATTGAAGAATATGATCAGCCAGGCGGCGAACCCATTGCGGCAATGATTTCAGCATACGAATTTGATAACAGCCCACAGGATATTGCACTGCTGCGCAATATTTCGGGGGTGTCGGCTGCCTGTCATATGCCGTTCATTGGTTCCGTTGGTCCGAAATTCTTCCTGAAGGAAAATATGGAAGAAGTCGCGGCCATAAAAGATATCAATGATTATTTCGAACGAGCTGAATACATCAAGTGGAAAGCATTCCGTGATAGCGACGATTCACGCTATATCGGACTAACTATGCCGCGTGTTCTGGGTCGCCTGCCGTATGGTCCTGATACCGTGCCGGTACGTAGTTTTAACTATGTTGAAGAAGTTAAGGGCCCGGATCATGAAAAATATCTGTGGACCAGCGCCTCTTTCTCTTTCGCTGTGAACATGGTGAAAAGTTTTATCAAGAATGGCTGGTGCGTCCAGATCCGTGGACCACAGGCGGGTGGTGCGGTTAAAGACTTGCCTATCCATCTGTACGATCTGGGGACAGGTAATCAGGTGAAGATCCCGTCTGAGGTGATGATTCCGGAAACCCGGGAGTTTGAATTCGCCAACCTCGGCTTTATTCCGCTTTCTTATTATAAGAATCGTGATTACGCCTGCTTCTTTTCTGCTAACTCGGCTCAAAAACCTGCGCTGTTTGATACAGCGGAAGCGACGGCTAACAGCCGGATTAACTCACGTCTACCGTATATCTTCCTGCTTTCTCGTATCGCTCACTACCTGAAAATTCTGCAGCGAGAAAATATAGGTACGACCAAAGATCGCCGTCTGCTTGAACTTGAACTGAACAACTGGCTGCGCAGTCTGGTAACCGAAATGACCGATCCTGGCGATGACTTGCAGGCTTCACACCCGCTTCGTGACGGGCGTGTTGTGGTGGAGGATATTGAGGATAACCCAGGCTTCTTCCGCGTGCGCCTGTATGCCATTCCGCATTTTCAGGTTGAAGGTATGGACGTCAGTTTGTCGTTAGTTTCACAAATGCCTAAGTCGAAATCTTAACGACACAATGCACAGGAGGTGCGATGAAGATCTATCGCCCGTTATGGAGCGAGGGGGCCTTTCTGGCTCCCCAGCAGTTTCAGCAACAGACACGTTGGGATGCCTATGTAGCCGACGTTGTGGCTCATATGTCACTTTCATCACCGTGAGGCGTCATCAGCGCGGAGTTTGATGAAAGTGCGCTAACGGTTTCCCGTTTGAATCCCGTTAATCTGGTTGTGCGTTTTCCTGACGGTACGTTAGTGGATACAGGTATTTCAGATAACCTGCCTCCGGCGTGTGATTTATCGCATCTTACTGGTTACAGCAGCGTTGATATCGTCCTGGCGTTGCCGCTGCTTTCGGCTAATGGCGGCAATCTTTCGTCAGGCAACGGCGTTAGCCGTCCGTGTCGCTGGCAGCAGGAATGGCTGCCAGTGCAGGATCTCTCTGGCCAGGAACGGACTGATATGGCAGTGCTGCGGCATGCTATCACCCTCCGGTATGCCCACGATGATAACAGCGCTTATCTGACCTGTCCGGTAGCTTGCCTGACTCGTAATGCTCAGGGGCAATGGGAGCTGGGACGCGATTTTTTACCGCCATCGCTTTCACTCTCAGCCAGCCCCTTATTAATCAATTCTCTCAGTGATTTGGTGCATCGCATCCAGGCCCGTTGTCGCCGTCTGATGGCCTTGCGTCGTGAAAGTAACGAACGAATGGCGGATTTTGCGGTAGCAGATGTTTCGTTGTTTTGGCTGCTGAATGCGCTTAATAGCTCGGAGCCTGTACTGAGAGAAATGCTGCAAAACCCAGGCCGTCACCCCGAACTTTTGTGGCGTGAACTGGCGCGGTTAGCGGGCAGCCTGCTGACCTTTTCATTAGAAAATGATGTCAGCGTTGTGCCGCCATACCAGCACGCAAATCCGCAGCAAGTATTCCCTCCATTGTTTGCATTGCTGGTGGAACTGCTGGAAGCCAGCCTGCCATCTCGTGTTGTCGCTATTGAGCTGACGCAGGAGAGACAGTTCTGGAATGGTGCACTGTCGGATGCTCGACTGCGTGAAGGCGCTGATTTTTACCTGTCCGTTCGTTCAGATCTCCCTGCGCATGTCCTACTGACGCAATTTCCACAGCTCTGTAAAGCGGGGAGCAGGGCAGACGTGTCTGATGTAGTCAATGTAGCACTCAGCGGAATTCCGTTAAAACCGCTGACGCATGTACCCGCAGCCATCCCGTTACGACTGGAAAATCAATACTTTGCTCTTGAGATTAATCATCCAGCAGCTCAGGCCATGCTGGACGCTGGTAATTGCGCCTTCTATGTGCCGGGAACGCTGGGAGAGATCCAACTCGAGTTATTCGCCGTATTAAGGGATTGAAATAAATGAATAAGGATATTGATCAGGTGTTCTGGCCTACCTGGCTTGCTGTAAGCCAACTACGTGGCGGGTTGGAAGTCGACGATGGGGCTGCTTTTTATCGCCGGGCCTGCCAATGGGTTGATTCTGCGCGTAATGCATTGCGTGACCTGGGGTACAGCGAGCACAGCGTTGAACATATGCTCTACACCCAATGTGCGTTACTGGATGAAAGCGTGTTGAACCGTAACCGGCAGGATAGCGGTTATATCACCTGGCTTGCGACACCCTTACAGGCACGCTATTTCAATACCACCAATGCCGGGGAAGAGCTCTGGGAGCGCATCCGTACCGTACTGCGCGAGCCCGTTCCTGATACCGCCGTATTAACCTGCTTTTATCGCGCAATCACGCTTGGTTTTGTGGGTCGCTATCGTGAGCAGGGTGATGAACGTCGTGAAGATGTTCTCGAAGCGCTGTCAACTCAGGCGATGCCTTTTAAGTTAAAACACGATTCACCAGTAATCATGCGGGCGTCAGGCTTCTCTGGCGGTAAGCGCCGCTGGTGGCTGGCATGGATTGTTGGCGCGCTGGCGTTGGGGGCTTTGTGGCTAACATTTTCTCATGTCTTACAAGGGCAGATTGCTCAGCTGATTGGGCAGGGTTAAGACATGGCCCAGTTGCGAGGGATCGTTAACTATGTGCTGGCGGCCGTACTGGCTTTACTGTTGGTCTGGGGATTCAGCCCAGTAAGTGCGGGTATCCGGGGCGGCCTTACCGTCATTGTTTTATTGCTTTCCATTCCAGGGATCGTTTATGGCTGGCGTCAGTATGGTCGGTTGAAGCCAGAGCATTCTGCTCGTGAAGTTGCGCTCCCTCCGGAGAGTTTCAGTGGGCCTGTCGTGCTGGTGTGTGGCGACAATGAGCCATTGTTTGCCGGACGTAGCGATTCTTGCGAGAGTTCGCAGGGCTGGTATTTATCTGTCCAGTCCCCGGAACATTTTATTGCTCTGGTTCGTCAGATAGCTGTGCAGCGTCCGGGGCTTCTAATGCGCGTGTCCGTGATGCTGGCATTGACCCCAGAACGGCATAAAGATGAAGATGCGCTTAAGCATATGCTACTTAGTTGGCGGCGTGTGGTAACCCAGAGTCGGCGTTGGTTATCAGGTATACCGCCGTTTTGGTTGTGCTGTTGGCTGAATTCTCCTCAATGTAATGAGACTGTACGTTGGTTTATTCGAACCCCTCAGGATGCAGAGGTGCAGTCAGCTACGGGATTAGACGACTTTGCACCTTTCTCTTCGGAAGAGCGCCCGGCTCGCCACTCTCATCTAACACATGCAGTGTGGTTAGATAATTTACTGGGCTTGCTGAAGAAGGTGCAAGGCGATACCGAACGCCATGCTCCGCCTCTTTTCTCTGCTTTACGGGTTGTGTGTTTCACCTCATTAGCGGTTTACGAAAATAATCTGTGGCAACGGCATATCACTGCTCAAACAACGCTTTCTCCTGCGGCATCAGCAGCGCCCGTACTGCTGCCTTTTCCTGATTTAGCGTTGCCTTTTTTATCCCGCCGCCGGGCACTGACAGCATTTCAACGAACGCTGGGCGTAAGCGGTCTGCTATGCGGCATTTTTGTCGGGCTGGCGATGACGTGCAGCTTTATCAATAACCAACATCTCATCAGGATCACAAACGATCATCTGATGTTATACCGCCATCTTACTGGCAATCCTGCCGAGCCAAAGATTCAGGCCCAGGAACAGCTTCGTCGTGATGCACAGCGGCTTGATCGCTGGTATCAGCGTGGTGAGCCCCTTTCTCTTTCAATGGGATTGTATCAGGGGATGAGATTGATCCCGCCTTTGCAGGCCGCCATCAGCGACTGGCTGCCAACTGAAAAACCGAAAGTGACCTCCCCGCATACCGTTCGACTGGACAGTATGTCGCTGTTTGATACGGGCGAATGGGCGTTAAAAGCGGGTTCAACAAAAGTACTCATTCGAGCTTTGGTCAATATCAAAGCCAAGCCCGGTTGGCTGATAGTCATCGCCGGGCATACCGATGATGTGGGTGACGATAAATCTAATCAGCAGCTCTCTCTCAAACGCGCGGAATCTGTTCGCGACTGGATGCGTGATACCGGTGACGTCGCGGAGAGCTGTTTTGCTGTTCAGGGTTACGGCGAATTACGTCCCTACAAAACCAACGATACGCCGGAGGGGAGGGCTGCCAACCGCCGTGTAGAGATCAGTCTGGTACCGCAGGCTGATGCCTGTCGGGTGTCGGGCATGAAGGAACCGTCACCGCAAGGCGGTGACGCATTAACGAAGTAAAAATGGAGAAAGAGTTATGGCAATTCCAGTCTACCTTTGGCTGAAAGACGACGGCGGTGCGGATATTAAGGGCTCTGTTGATGTGAAAGACCGTGTGGGCAGTATCGAAGTAGTGGCTCAGGAACATAACCTGTACATCCCTACCGATAACAACACCGGTAAGTTGACCGGGACGCGCATCCATACCCCGTTTCTTTTCACTAAGGAAATCGATGCTTCCAGCCCTTATCTGTACAAGGCTGTAACCACTGGTCAGACCCTGCGTCAGGCAGAGTTCAAATGGTATCGCATCAATGATGCTGGTCAGGAAGTGGAATACTTCAACACCACTCTGCACAACGTGAAAGTGGTGAAAGTAAATCCTGTGATGTACGACATCAAAGATCCGGCTAAAGAGAAGCATAACCACCTGGAACAGATTGAACTGCGCTACGAGAAGATCGTCTGGACGTATAAGGATGGCAACATTATCCATTCTGACGCCTGGAACGAGCGTACCACCGCGTAACGCACTAACGGATGAGGATTTCCTCATCCGTTTTTTTTATGCCCTCTGCTGAGTATCCGGCGCGGGGATTTAGCAGAGAGTATCAACGTCACTATTACCTTATGGGCATTGGGTTACGGCCACGGGCGGTAGCGTGCCTGAATACAGGGAGTCAGGAAGCAAATGGAACACCAGTCAGCAGTGTTATTACGACGTCTCAACCCCTATTGTGCTCAGGCGCTTGAAGCGGCGGCATCGTTATGCCAAACGCGTGCGCATGCAGAAATCACTCCCGAACACTGGTTACTGAAGCTATTGGAACAGGGGGAGGGAGATATTACTGTCATTGCACGTCGTTATGAATGGGATATCGACAATCTCTGGCAGTCGCTGCTGGCGCATCTGGATGTTCAGCCTCGTTCCGTAAAAAGCCGCCCGCAGTTGTCTGATGTACTCCTCTCTTTAATGCAACAAGCGTGGCTGTGTGCAGCAACGGATGAAAATTCGCAGATACGTGGTGTGCATCTGCTGATGGCGCTGGTGGGAAAGCCTTCGCTACTGAAGTGTGACGGCCTGTGGCCTCTTCTGAGCGCAGGACATACTCAACTGGAACGGCTCCTGCCGCTATTAAATGTTCAGTCGGATGAACGTCCTGAAAGACAGCAAGAGGCCGCTCTGGCGCAGTTTACCTCTGATGATGAACCGGGTCGAAATCTGGCCCAGTCGACTTTGTCGCCCGCATTACAAGGTGTGCTCGATAAATTTACATTAGACGTGACCGCGAAAGCGCGTGCCGGTGATATCGATCCGGTATTTGGTCGTGATAATGAAATTCGGCAAATGGTGGATGTGCTATCTCGTCGTCGAAAAAACAATCCAATTCTGGTTGGGGAACCCGGCGTCGGCAAGACCGCTTTGGTGGAGGGACTGGCGCTTCGTATTGCTGAAGGTAACGTGCCGGATAGCCTGAAAACAGTAACCTTACGTACGCTGGATCTTGGGCTGTTGCAGGCAGGTGCTGGAGTGAAAGGTGAGTTTGAGCAGCGTTTAAAAAATATCATTGATGCCGTTCAGCAATCGCCAACTCCTGTTCTGCTCTTTATCGATGAAGCACACACCATCATTGGGGCCGGTAATCAGGCGGGGGGAGCTGATGCAGCCAACCTGCTAAAACCCGCTCTGGCTAGAGGTGAATTGCGAACCATCGCAGCGACCACATGGAGCGAATATAAACAGTATTTTGAGCGAGATGCTGCGCTGGAGCGGCGTTTTCAGATGGTTAAAGTGGATGAACCGGATGATGACACTGCCTGTTTAATGCTGCGTGGTCTGAAATCACGCTATGCAGAACACCATGGCGTTCACATCACCGACGAAGCGGTTAAAGCTGCTGTTCTGCTCTCTCGCCGCTATCTTACCGGGCGGCAATTACCCGACAAAGCCGTCGACCTGCTGGATACCGCAGGCGCAAGAGTACGGATGTGCCTTGATACCGTTCCTGAACCCCTTACGCGCTTGAAGTCGGAGATCACCGCGCTTGAAATTGAAAAACAGGCGTTGCTTGCAGACATCGCAGTAGGAAATGGTCAGCATGATGAAAGGCTGGCCAGCATTGAACAGCATGAAAATCGCCTGCTTGTCGAGCTTGATGAACTGGAAACCAAGTATGGCCTGGAAATAGCGCTCACTGAGCAACTGCTGACCAGCCGCCGTGATATTTCTCGTCAGGCGGAAACGATTGAATTGCAGCAACAGCTTAGTGTGCTTCAGCAGGGCCATCCTTTACTGTTTCCGGATGTAGACGCGCGCACAGTTGCTACGGTGATCGCCGACTGGACCGGTGTACCTTTGTCTTCACTAATGAAGGACTCCCAGACAGACTTGCTGACGCTTGAAACCCAGATGGGAAACCGCGTTGTCGGGCAGGATTACGCGCTAAATACTATCGCACAGCGGTTGCGGGCATCAAAAACAGGACTTACTCCGGAAAACGGCCCACAGGGTGTTTTTCTGCTAACTGGACCAAGCGGAACCGGGAAAACGGAGACGGCGCTGGCCCTGGCTGACATTCTCTTTGGCGGTGAAAAGTCGCTGATCACGATTAATCTGTCTGAGTATCAGGAGTCGCACACCGTGAGCCAACTCAAGGGCTCACCTCCGGGGTATGTGGGTTATGGTCAGGGAGGGATCCTGACTGAAGCCGTGCGAAAACGCCCCTATAGCGTGGTATTGCTGGATGAAGTAGAAAAAGCGCATCGCGACGTCATAAACCTGTTTTACCAGGTATTTGACCGCGGTTTCATGCGAGATGGTGAAGGCCGAGAAATTGATTTTCGCAACACCGTTATTCTGATGACTTCCAATCTTGGCGGCGACGCTGTGATGCAGATGCTGGAAGAACAGCCGGAAACCACGGAGTCCGATCTGCACGAGCTGCTGCGCCCCCTCTTGCGCGATCATTTCCAGCCGGCGCTACTGGCCCGCTTCCAGACTATTATCTACCATCCGCTCAGTGAACCTGCGTTACGTACGATTGTACAAATGAAACTGGATCAAGTTAGACAGCGATTACTGCGTCACTACGGCATCACTACGACGATATCCGAGAACCTTTTTGATGCCCTGACTGCCGCTTGTCTGCTACCGGATACGGGGGCGAGGAATATTGATAGCCTGCTGAATCAACAAATCTTGCCAGTGCTCAGCCAGCAGTTGTTAACGTATCTTTCCCAGCAGCAAAAAGCATACTCGTTGCACCTTAGCTGGGATGACTCCAAGGGCATCATGATGGAGTTTGAGAGTGACTAAAAATATTAAGGAAGGGGGACTCAGAACGCTTACACCTGGGGAGATTGAACTAGCAAAGACCGTATTTTTTTCAACTATCCAGTATCATAAAGTGTGGATCCATAGGGACAGTTATTTGCCTTTTAATCTACAGGATTCGAATACGGCAATGGCTCCTGACGGTGAGATTTACTTTCGTGAACAGTATCGTGAAGATTTTTCTCAGACATTACCCCATTATCAACACTTATTTATCCATGAAATGAGTCATGTCTGGCAACGAGAAAAAGGCATGAATGTTATCTGTAGAGGATTGGTGAGTTGGTTAGTCAGTTATCGGTATAAATTGGATGGACGGCTTCTAAGTGAATATCCCATGGAACAGCAGGCCCAAATCATTGCAGACAATTTTATATTGCAAAATGCAGGGTACTACGCTTGGTTAAATATGCGTTTGAAGCATATTGTGACTTTAGATGGGGATGTTCATAAAAGCGTGATCCGAGACGCTTATAAAAACACCCTTCGAGGATTCCCTTGGTGATAAAAAATAGAGCATTTTTTACTTTCAGTCTGCTGAGTTGCTGCCTGGTAATTCTTTCTGGTTGCCCTGGATATGGTGACAGAGCATTTACTGATGAGGAAGCCGTGGTTAGCGTGATTGGAAATAATATCTGCTTCTGGGTGAAGGACTCTGAGAAATACCAACCAAGTATCATTACGGTTACACGTAGAGGTGCTGATTTTGGTAACGAAAAATTTATGCTAAACCCACCACTAATTCTTCTTGAAAATAAATGGTGCATAACACCAGATGTTTATATTTTTCCAGATAGTGGGCAGTTTGTAGTTACGTATACGTTAGGGATTCCTTATTCAAGTGACAGGCCGCGAAGTATTGTTAGTGGGGTTGAATTCTCTAATGGTCGCATTTTTAACATCCATCTTACCGATATGGAAATAGCCAGACCTTATTCTGCGATGGATAAGTGATTTTTAACATCGAGAAATATTGAGTGTTGAAAGGAGTTAATCTTATGGATAAGTCTCAGCAAGCAGTGATAACTACGCTTAATCGATATTTTTTATCTATTTCTTCTTGCTCTTCTGCTCTGGATGTAGAGGATTTCAGTGGCTCTGAAGGACTGAGTCGGAATTATTACTATGATATTTTATTTACCAGTGCGGATAAGAATATTCAGGCAAATCAGCTCTTGCGTCAGATGGCAACATTGACGATGGATGCTGGCAAGCTGGCATCTATGACGACGCAAAAAATAGTTCATGGTGTGATAACTGATTTTCAGCGGTTATCTGGTTCTGCCGATGAATCAAGATATCATATTACGTTAACGCCTTATCTTTCCCTGCTTGATAAACAGTTCCGCACACACCGCTTTTTTATCAATAAATCAGTTCCGGAAGTGGTGAGTGAAATCCTGCAGGAGCACGCCCTGCACGGCTGGGAGTATGAATTCACGCTGACGCAGAGTTATCCGAAACGTGAGCAGATAAATCAGTATCAGGAGAGCGATCTGGCGTTTATTGAGCGTCTGCTGGCGGAAGTGGGGATATTTTACTTCTTCACGCTGCAGCCGGACACCCGGACGGAAGTGGTGCATTTTGCAGACCAGCAGAGCGCGTATGAATTTGATAAACGGCTGGCGCTGAACAGCCCGTCAGGAATGAGCGACAGCGGGGCGGACTCCGTCTGGGGACTGAAAATCCTGCAGCAGGTGGCACCGGCGGGAGTGACCACAAAAGACTATAACCATCGCGAAGCGCAGAAGGTGCTGCAGTCGGCGAGGGCGGATATCACCGGTGGCGAAGGCGAGGAAATGCGTTATGGCGAGGTGTATCACTACAAACCACGCCATCTTGAGACGGGTGACGCATCCGGCTCGGCACCGGAAACCGGAAACTTCTGGGCGCGACTGGATCATGAGCGTTTTCTGGCGGAGCAAACGCTGATAACGGGAGTCAGCACGGATGCGGGGTTACGTCCAGGACAGGTGCTGACGATAACGGACAACAGTGTGCCATCGACGTTGCCGGGCGTGTTGCAGCAGCCGGTGGTGGTCATCCGGACCGGGTTCAGCGGCAGTAGGAAAGATGCGCTGAGGGTGACGCTGGCGGCGGTACCGTACAGTGAGACGCAGTGCTGGCGTCCGGCGCTGAAGGCAAGACCAAAGGTCAGCGGCACCCTGACGGCACGGGTCAGCAGCCCGAAGAGCGGGGATATCTACGCGCATCAGACGGCGGAGGGATTGTATCGTGTGAAGTTTGATGCCGACCAGGACAGCAAACAGCAGGGTTACGAGAGCATGCTGCTGCGCCTTGCCAAACCCTATGGCGGCGACACCTACGGTATTCACTTCCCGCTGATACAGGGCACAGAAGTGGCGGTGGCGTTCCATGAAGGGGATCCGGACCGGCCCTACATCGCCCATGCGCTGCATGACTCCCGACATCCTGACCACGTGACGGAGGCAAACCACACCCGTAACGTCATCCGCACGCCCGCCAATAACAAACTGCGCATGGAGGACAAACGGGGCGAGGAACACATCAAGCTCAGCACCGAGTACGGCGGGAAGACGCAACTGAACCTGGGGCATAACGTGGATGCGCAGCGCGCGCTGCGGGGAGAGGGCTTTGAACTACGTACAGACCAGTGGGGAGCTATTCGGGCAGGGAAGGGGATTTTTATCAGCGCTGATCGTCAGGAATTAGCTGGAGGTTTGCAGTTAGATATGCATGAAGCAGTAGCGAACTTACAAGCTGCGCTTCAGGATGCGAAAGGTATTCGTTCTGCGGCAGAAAAAGCGAAAGCAGAACTGGCTGATATCGAGAGGCAAAAAGCATTGTTGATGGAGTCTATGACAGACCTCAAGAAACAGGCTTTACTTTTTTCTGCTCCTGCCGGTATCGCTCAGGTGACTCCCGCCAGTATCCAACTCTCATCAGGTGAGAATATCATTGTAACCTCTGGAGCGGACGCGGATGTCAGTGTCGCTAAAAAATTCCGCCTTGGTGTGAAAGAAACAATAAGTCTTTTCGCTCAGTGGATGGGGATTAAAATTTTTGCCGGCAAAGGAAAAGTGGAGATTCAGGCTCAGGGAGATGCAATGGATCTCATGGCAAAGAAAACGTTGAGTATAGCCAGCAAAGATGAGCAGGTGATTATTACCGCAGCGACAGAGTTAGTACTCAGTTGTGGCGGTGCATATATCAGGCTTAAAGATGGTGAAATAGAAGTAGGGGCGCCAGGCAATGTTCGCGTAAAGAGTATTGGAATTCAGAAAATGGCTCCTGCAACATTGAATGCTAGCATAGAGTTACCGGATCCTTGCGCCACAGCCATTGATGCTGCTGGTGGTACGCAAAGCCCTACCGTGACGCTGGGTTAATGGAGGGCAAATGAAGGAATCTTTAATAACTTATGATTACTCCTTACCGGCAATGCAAAAACGAGGGGATGACATTGGTGAACAAATATTTAATCATTTTATAACGTTAAATAGAAATTGCATATTAATGATTGATACTGCAATTATAAGACTGAGGAATAAAGATTCGTCATTCTATGATAAAATAAAAAGTAGGGATGTTGTAAGGGTACCTGTTGCTACTCGTTATCTATCAGCTGAATTTGAACCCTGTTTGGTTTCACTGGATCTATCTTTACCTGCTGATTGTAATATACTACATGAAAGTATTATGCAGGCTCTGAAAGAGATAGAACCTAATGAGATACTGCTGGGTAAGGGCAGGATGATTTGTGGTTGGCTTACTTGTGCAGAAAATATTATAAATCTCGCTGCTTATCTGGGAAAAGTCGCTATCCAACAGCGTGATGGCAAAGATGTATTGCTTCGGTATTATGACCCCGCAATTATAATCTCTCTTTTCTCCATTCTGGATGATTGGCAACAACGACGTTTGTTAGGACCAGTTGAAGTGTGGAGTTTTATTGATGGCGATGGACAGTTTATCAATAAAATAAATAAATCTAATAATCAAGTGCGACTTTCATATACTTTATCGCTGAGTGCTGACAATTGGCGTGATATAAATTTTGTAGGGATAAAGAATAAGATTGTTTGTAATTATCGCTTAGCGCATTTGAGTAGTGAACGATTTTCGGAAGTAGAGGTGTTTAAGGTATTAAGAAATTCACTTAAAAAAGCCGAGTTGTGTGCTTTCTTTGATATAGAAGATCTTATTAAATGGGGTGAGTGTTCAATTAATATAGCTCCGGAATTTTATAACCATAGCGTTATTAAAAAACTGCTTGAAATAAATAAACGAAGTGAAAGAGGAAATTTTATTCAAATCACGACCCATGTCACAGAACAGCAATGGAATGAAATTCGTGAAGAGCATTAATTAAGAAGTTTACAGTTAGAATATGCAGGAGAACAGGGATGAAAAATCATAAATGTGACTGTATGTCACAGGGACCGGCATTACTACCCGTACGCTATGCGGTGATTCCTGAATATATTAAAGAACCGTTACCGGAGTGGGCAACATCAGGAGTATCGGCTTACCCGGTGGAAAACGAAAATTACCACTATGCGCTGCGCGCAATGCGCAGAGGATATATCTATATCTACTATCCGTATCTGACGGACTGGGAGGCGTGGTCGGTATGTGATGACGGCAGTTTGTGGAAACAGCTTTCGGCGAAAAATGTCCTGGAGAAAGCAGAGCCTGACTGTCGGCAGGGAACCTACAGTAATGGCGGAAAGGATTTTCTGACGCTGCCCTATGAAGTTCTGGAGAATGACATCTGGATAGCATTCACGCAGTGTCCGTGGACGGAAAATACGCTGGAGCGTTACGCGAGCGATGGCGTGCAACGGCAGAGCAGAATGCAGTGTGTGAGTTCATCGAACTGGAGGGCGCCACAGGCTTCACAGCAAATAACGGAGGCAACCACAGCGAATCTTGTCAGTGTTCTGGATTACATTCCGGCGCAGGGCAGCATGCTGAGCCCGGGAATGCGGTTACCTTATGGCACCCATAATAAAATACGCGTCAGCCAGTGTGTGAATGAACGCTATGCAATAGTCAAAGAGCCGGGGCCGCAGGAGACATTGTACCCGTGGAAGAGTGGAGTGGTCGGAAACACAGTCCGGCAGATGAAGGAACGGGGTGTGAAGCCAGACGGTTCCCCGGTCACACCGTTGCTGATGGCGCTGCATGATGCAACAGGGATAACGCATGAGCTGACGGGATGGACGAACGATGTCCTGGCGATGGCGAAGATATTCGGTGATGAACGCGCTCTGGAGTTCTGTACCCAGAATCTGATAAACGGTGTTAAGGAGATTGTTAACAAAAGCTCGGAACAGAATGTTGAAGCCCAGCTTTCTGTATTACCCCAGGAAACATTTATCTCTCCTCCTGCAATGGATTATTCTTATTACATGTATGTCCAGAATGAGAAATCTAAAGGAACAGATCCGAAGGATATACTAACTCGCGAAGAGTTCGAAAAACAGATAAAGGGAAAACAAAACGAAGTTTATAAAAAACACCAGGTCGCTAATGATTGGTCTAAATATGCTCGAATGATCAATCAGAGCAAATGGGATTCTTTTAATAAATGTTGTGCTGATCTTACACAAAAAATTGATGAGCAACTCGCTAAACTGATTATCTATCGTTGTGAATGGTTACAGACTTCTTTATTTATAACAATGTTACAGGATTTTTTCTCTAATGACCCTGTTGATAATGCAAACTATCGTGAAATTGCTGCATTCGCGATGGCTGGGCTTAATGAGTCGCCATCAGGTGTAAAATTGCTGGATGACTGGATCGACGCATATACCACGGCAAGTAAAACTAATCTCGTCTGGAGAACACATTTTTATAATAATCCAGAAATAATGGCAGATGCAGAGCCATTATTGGCTAGCTTGCAACAGTGTAGCATATCTCCGGTTTCTGAAAATGATGTGCTCTACTTTTTTGAGAAGAATGGCGCTAAACTTAATAAAATATTTAAAGGTTTTGAAAAAGCAACGAGTGAAATTTCAAAACCTCTGGATAGCAATGCCGTATTCTCGAAAAAAGTGCTGTATAAAATAGATCAGCACATGGTTACCGTGGGGACCAGGTTTTTTTCCGTATCACGGATTGGACCTGTGCTCAATACCATGAATGACCTTATAGTTCGAACTCTTTTTTCACTATCTTCAGGAAAGTCAGAGTTAGAAACAAAAATATTGTTCAGTAAATATTTTGGTTGGGCAACGGAGCGTAGGGCTTACATTACTGACACTGTTTTTTACAGCACGCAAAGAGCCATTCGGGCTGATCGTCTCCGGGTGGCGAGTAATAAATATGCCGCACTTGAAAAAGCGTATGCAGATTATCTTCGCCAGCCTGCAGGAACTTCTGGTTATGCGGTGACCAGTATTAGAATTTTTGTTTTATTTTTCAATGTGGTCGAACTGTATAACCAACTCGATAACTTTAACGATAAACCCTCTGACTATGCCAAGGTAGTCAGCGCAATATCGGCAACGGCAAGCGGGATTATTGATATTGCAACACCTGCAATGGAGGTCATTCTTAAAGAGAAAAATAGTCTCCACTACATGAAAATGTCTGGCGCAGGATGCTCGCTGATAAGTGCCGGCCTTTCGCTGGGATTAGATTTTTCCACATTGTTGAATAAAGTTAGCTTACCGAATTCCAGTAAAAAATGGGCATTTACCGGCTTATATTTAGTTAAGACTCTTAGTGATGTTGCCATTATTGCCAAAGCGGAAGGGAAATTGATGTCGGTGTTGATTGAACGCTTTGGTTGGGATACCGCTAGAGGGGGATTGGCCGTATGGCTGGGAAAAGCTGCAGCACCACAATTAACAAAATTAGGTGTCGAATGGGTAGGGTTGTTGGCTTCGTGGGAGGTTGCCCTGTTATTGATGGTGGCTGAATATATTTTGACTGAATATTATTCACGTGATGCGTTACAGTCGTGGATTGAGAATAGTTTGTTTGGTGATGATAATTCGATTGATATCGATAGTTATGCGCCGGAAAAAATAAATATGTTTATTGATGAGGCCCGAAATTCACTGCAAGAAAGCACACGTCAATTATCTTCAGGTAAAAAACAACAACGTGGAAAACCAATAATTTACTGGCCATTTATTATCTATGATGAGCCGGAAGTCCCTGCTGTGGTTTAATTTTGGAGCAACGAAATATTATGACAGAAGATGATGAACTGTTCGCCGATATGCCCCGGGCCTATATCCGGGGGCTGGAGAAGGGTAAAGGGTATGTGAAAGAAAACTATCTCCGGGAGCGCAGGGAATGGATAAAATTAAGACAAACCATTGCGTACTATGAATCGGAAGGCAAGAAGAAGCATAAAAAACGGCTGGCGGAACTGTATCGTGAAGAAAAGCAGCTGGCAAAAGCGCTGACTGATATGCCACCGGACCCGATACTGCCCCCGCCAGCCCCGCTGATAAAGGTCAGGGGAGTGGTGAAAAACTATCACCAGCGCTGCCTGACGCACTATTTTGACACCAAAGCCTATCCGCAGACGTGGGAGTATTTCAGCAGGCAGGATGAGAACATGGCGTCTGCCGCGATGGTGCTGGCCTCGATGGGCTCAGCGGCAACAGCGCAGGGCATGGTGGCGAGCAATGAAGACAGGGTTCCAGCTGCGGCGTGGTACGTTACTGGAGAAATCAACGGTCGGCAGTTTTCGGGGTGGCTGGGAGCGCCCTATTGTCGGGAAGGTGAGGAAGTGGAACTGATTGCCGCGCCGGTGGGAGAGGAGTACCTAGTCTATGCCCTTGTCCGGCCGCATGCGCGCTCGCTGACTATGCCACCGTGGTGTTACCAGGGAGTACGACGGGCACGAATTGACGGGATGAAAGTCCCCATTTCGGTCGTTATTTTATTAATTATTATTATGTTGATAGTGTTTATTTATCAGGATGGCTGGATTGTTAGTGAAAAAATGGTGAGTGGGGTAACGATGTTCCTGACCATGGGAACCTTTCTGTATATCCTTCCTGCAATATGGGCAATCTGGCGACGCCACCCCTTTCCGAAAGAACAGTTGACGGAGGAGATATTGACTGTTGCTGGCTGGGATAATGTGACGAATATTGACCTTCGGAAACTCGACAAGAAAAATATAAAAGAATTTAAGAAGCAAGGGCGGTCTGTTCGATTACTTAAATCAGGATGGTGGTTTTTTTACTATTAGTTGACAATTATTTAAATTTTGAATTTTAAAGCTAATATTTTTGACAGGAAAGATATTAATATTATCTGATCTTTATCTAATTGTATAAATGTGTAGGAAAGTGTGTTTTTATCTTTTTCGAAAGTTTATATGTCGCTAGTTATATTTTTATAGTGAGGGTTTATGTTTCAAGGTTTGGTCAGGCTCAATGATCCATTAAGTAGTGGTGGTAAAGTGATTTCTGTTTCGTCAACGATAATTATCGATGGTTTAGGTGTTGCACTGCTTGGTGATACTGTTATATGCCCAATTCCATTTCATGGCGTAAATAAAATAATCCAGGGTTCTCCAGAGTGGATCTCAGATGGAAAACCAGTAGCCGTGCATAAATGTATCTGCCAATGTGGTTGTTATGTTATTTCAACGCTTCCCTGTACGGGGGTCTGGTAAGTTAAAATGAGTTGGAATATTCCAGATAAAAAGATAATACAACCTGTACCTTCTATTAGGTGGGGCCGCGATAGTGGTATTTTTTTCTCATTGTTAATAACTGTTGTTCTGCTATTCAGTTTATTATATTACATTACTCATAATAATGAGTCTTTTTATTATGCTTTTGTAATATCTTTAATTATTTTTTTAGCATTCATTATATACTTAGGTCTTCGATTATTTCAGCGAGGATTGTCTCTTGAAAAAAATGAAATGATATTAACGGAAGGTTCTAATATTGATTGTAAGTGGTCTGAATGGGCTTCTGATTATTTAAGTGTTGTAGATTATAGTTATCTCTTTCCCGAAGATTCTCAGATGCTAAATTTACTTGAAGAAAATGAGTTCAATGCAATTGGGGCCAGGGCGTTAAATTTCCCAGAATCGATTGGCTATACTGCTTTATTTCATGAGTTATTAGCTCCCATAAGAGCTAGATTAATGGATGTTACTTCTGAAAATGGTTTGATTATTAATTTTATTGTTGGTCAGGTATCGGGGGTTTCAACATGGCAGTCTTTTTTATTGGCCTGGAAACAACTTGGCCTCTCTGATGCTATAATTAATAGCAGTGAATTTATCTTTCACAACTATGTATTAAATATTGATGAATGGCTAAGTGTTACGGAGGATAAATTTAGATTAATTATTGTAGGGGAAAAGTCAACGGATATTAATAATAAACATCCTGGTACGGGGGATGGTATGTGTGCTTTTCTTTTTGCTCCAGCGATTTTAATTAAACAGAATAATATTGCCGAGAAGGCAAGACTATATAGATCTATTTCTACAAATGAAGATAATCTGATCAAAGATCTTAATAATTTGATTTTTTATCAGGCCAGTGTCGGGATGGTTGATAATTTTTTGATAGGAAAAAATAGCAATAAAAAAGATGTAGCTAAGGCAGCTGTTGTTCTTAACGAACATAATAAAAATCTTGAGCAGTATTATGCTGAATTATATGTTGGTATTCATGGAGAATTTGATATCTGGGTGATGTTAATGTTTTCTTTATTAAATATAAAAGATATAGATGCTGTTGATCTGATATTCTCAGAGTCGGATGGAAATATTATATTGTCGAGGGTTAAAAAAATTAGAAGTCGGGAATAGATATATGCAAAAGTCTAGCTTGTTGCGATTATGTGGTTTGTTATTTATTTTGGTTGTTGTTGGTTTGATATGCTATGTAGTACTTTATTACTACGGAGGGTATTTCGGGGTGACAACCCCAACAACCAGGGTCATAGTTATCACATCGATTTTATTAGCACTGTGTTATATTTTTAAAATATGGCAGGTGAATGCGTTGAAATCAGTGTTAGGAGCGTATGTACCATTATTAAAATATAAAGCCATTGCTTATTTTCTTTTACCATGGAAGTCAGCTTATGAGTCAAATGTAGAAAATCATACTGCAGCCACATTGGACAGCAATATATTCATTAACTTCTACTCTACACTTAAAGATAACTACGGTCGCCGCTGGCGCGCCAAAACGCGTATCCTGCTGGTGATGGGGGATGCCCTTCAGGTTGATCAACTGGTACCTGAACTCACCTCCCAGCGCTGGGTTGAAGGGGATGGCGTGGTGTTAATCTGGGGAGGCAAGCTCACTGCAACGCCAGATGTCTCGCTGTTTGATACGATACGCAAACTGCATCGGCGCCCGCTGGATGGGGTTGTATGGGTAACCCACACTTTTCAGCAACATGATGCCTTGCTTCAATCAGCCCCTGTTGTGCCCTTAACTTCACAGCAAATGGATGAGGCCGCCCGCCATCTTCTGGCTGTTTTTACCACGCTTCGCTGGCGAGTGCCGTTATACCTCTGGTCGCTGCATGGTGCTCAATTTGTACCGGATAACGTAACCTTACACTCTGCGACGTGTATGTTCCCTTCAAAATGCACCACGTCTTTATGTCGTTCGCAGTTGACCTCGTTGGCAATGCACATGGCAGAGCAGGGCACGCAGCAGGTTACGCGAAATCTCCGCGATAACTTCTTACTGAAAATGGCTAATTTGCTGATGCCTAATGCAGAAGCCATCAGCGACTCGTTGACCACTTTTTTCAGCCCGCATCGGCCCCTGCCGCTGGCGGCGGTAATCTTAAGCCAGTATGCGGAAAGTACCCCATCGCGCGTTGCGCATGCCTGGACGCGTGATGAGCGTTGGCGCGCGTTGCTTGATTCACTCCCTGCGTTACCTGCGGAGCTAAAGGCACAGCGCACAGGCCGTTCAGGAATTCGAGTGCTGGCAGTCGGTACAGCCGGTTTGATGCTGCTATGGGGCGCGGGAATGGCGGTTTCTTTCCTGGCTAATCGCAATATGATCACCGAAAGCCTGGACCAGGCGAGACTGGCTGGCGGTCCGGATAAACCGCTCGCCGAGCGTCTTACGGCGCTATCCGCTCTTCAGCAAACGCCGGGCATGCTTCGCTGGCGTCAGCAGAATGGCGTGCCGTGGTATTACCGCTTTGGCTTGAGCCAAAATGATGCTCTGCTGGATGCCCTATGGCCGCGTTATACGCGTATTGCTATTCCACTACTGCGTGATGAAGCCGCACAACATCTCACTCAGGAATTGACGGCGTTAACGAGACTGGCACCGGATAGCCCGCAGTTTGCAGCTCGGGCAAAGATCGCCTACAACCAGTTGAAAATGTATCTGATGCTCTCCCGGCCCGAACAGATGGAGGCGTCATTTTTTAGTCAGGCGCTGATGCAAGACTGGCCAGAGCGCGCAGGCATTTCGCGCGCATCATGGCAAGGCGTTGGGCCGGGGCTCTGGCAATTCTGGGGAGAAAACCTTCAGGCGCATCCTGAATGGAAAATAGCGGCCGATAAAAATCTTATTAGCCAGGTGCGAACGCTGTTAATTCGTCAGATGGGGATCCGCAATGGCGAAGCCGCCCTGTATCAGAAAATCATTGAACAGGTGACTCCGCATTACACCGATCTTCGTCTGGAGGACATGACCGGCGATACTCGGGCAGACCAGGTATTTTATACCCGGAGTTCGGTTGCTGGCGTGTATACCCGCCAAGCCTGGGAAGAGGAGGTTTTGCCCGCCATAGAAAAAATCGTAAGCAACCGCCGGGAAGAGATGGATCAGGTGCTGGGGGATGAAACGCACTCTGCAAGCGACCCTCTCTCTCCACAGGCGTTAAAGGCGCGTCTTAGCGAGCGTTTCTTCATAGATTTTGCCGACAACTGGCTGGATTTTCTCAACAGTATTCGCTGGAAGCGCACCCAAACGCTGAGTGATGCCATCGATCAACTCACGTTGATTGCAGATATCCGTCAGTCTCCTCTGGTTGCGTTAATGAATACGCTCGCCGTTCAGGGACGTACAGGGTTAACCGGGGAAGCGTTGTCGGACTCACTGGTGAAGTCGGCAAAGGATCTGTTTAACACCAAAGAGAAACAGACCATTGACCAGCATGCACGGGAAGAAGGTCCTATGGCGAGTACCTTCTCGCCAATCCTGGCATTGATGGATGAACAATCGGCTGGGCAGGATATCAGCCATCTGAGTCTGCAAACCTACCTGACCCGGGTAACGCAGGTCAGGCTGAAACTCCAGCAGATTACTAACGCTGCCGATCCGCAGGGAATGAGTCAGGCCCTGGCGCAGACGGTATTTCAGGGCAAAACCGTTGATCTCACTACCACGCGTGACTATGGAAATCTGGTGGCTGCCAGTCTGGGGCAAGCATGGAGTGGATTTGGTCAAACAATGTTTGTTCAGCCGCTGGAGCAGTCATGGCAGCAGGTGTTGCAGCCAACCGCGGCTGGTCTGAATGCGCAATGGAAGGCGCTGATTGTGAATGACTGGAACAGCGCATTCGGTGGACGTTATCCGTTCCGTGATGTCGGCAGCGAGGCTTCCCTGCCGCTGCTGGCGCAATATCTGCGAAGCGATAATGGCCGAATTCAGCATTTTCTCGAAAGTCATTTAAGCGGTGTGCTGCATAAACAGGGAAGTCACTGGGTTGCCGACACGGTGAATGCTCAGGGGCTGGTATTTAATCCTGCGTTCCTCGAGGCGATGGACCAGCTCAGTCAAATTGCGGATGTCGCTTTTATTCGTGGAGAAGCCGGGATTCGTTTTGAACTGCGTCCTGGAACGGCACGAGATGTGATGCAGACAGACCTCGTGCTGGATGGCCAGAAACTCACCTACGTTAATCAGATGCCAACGTGGAAAAACGTTGTCTGGCCTGCCGATACGCAAGCGTCAGGAGCAACCCTAAGCTGGGTGAGCACGAGTACGGGAACCCGAATCTACTCAGATAACCCCGGTACCTGGGGCTGGATAAGACTGCTTGAGAAAGCGGAGATAACTGATAATGCTGGCGTGAGCAGCGGTTTTAACCTGCGCTGGACTGCGCAAGATGGATTGCCGCTGAACTATACCCTGCGCACGGAAGCGGGTGAAGGTCCCCTTGCATTACTCAAACTCCGCGATTTTGAACTACCCGAAGCAATTTTTATTGTTAGCAGCAAGCTTTCCTCAGAGGAAGAAGAATGAGCGCTCTGAATCGTCTACTGGCCGCCAGTGCGGATTCGACAGATGAACAACAGCAACTGATGGAACAGGCACAAACGCAGACTGCGCTATGGCAAAACTGGTTATTGCCAATTTCAGCAGCCAACCCGGGGGGTGACGATCCGGGCTATGACGATGATTTTCAGCGCATGCGGGAAGAGGTGAATAAACTTTCTGGCGCACAAACGGATCTCATCATTGAGCTTGCGGAAAAACTCCTGATCAACACTTGTAAGGATGTCCGTGTTGTCACTTATTACACATGGGCGCGTTTGCATCAGGATGGTGAGGCCGGCCTGGCGGATGGTCTGATTTTGCTGGCTGGCCTGATGCAGCAATATGGCGATACTCTCCATCCCTTAAAAGCGAATAGTCATAAAGCCGCCCTCGAATGGTTAGCAGGCGGGCGGATGCTGGATAGTCTGGCGCGATTCCCGGAAGTTTCACGACCTGACGCGCAACGGATCGCCGGTGCGCTGATGTTGCTGGACCAGCAATTTAATCAGCGAGAGGAGAGCATTCGCCCAGGGCTTGGAGCGCTGTATAGCGCGCTGGAGAACCGTCTGGCCCAATCAGGCGGTGCTCAGGCATTGGTACCACAAAATATCAGCACCCAAACCGCTCGGTACAGCGCAGATACTCCAGTCCTCAAAAGTATTGCCTCGGGCCGGGAGTTACTGGAGCAGGCACGGGTGTTGGCGAAATATCTGGCCGATCAGCCAGATGGCTGGCTGGCGGCGCATCATTTGATGAAAAGCGTGCGGCTCGATACGGTCAGCCAGCTTCCTCCGCCAGATGGCGCCGGACGTACACGTCTGGAACCGCCCAAGAGTGATTACCGTGCGCAGCTTAAACGTCTTTATTTGCAGCAAAGCTGGACTGAATTGATTGAGTTAACTGACAGCTTATTTGTTGAGGGAGTGAATCATTTTTGGCTTGATGTGCAGTGGTACCTTCATCAGGCATTAATGAGGGCTGGATCGCCATGGGATAAAAATGCCGGGATTATCATCAGCGATCTGAAAATGTTGCTGCATCGGATGCCGGGTCTGGAAACGCTGGCATTTAACGACGGAATGCCCTTTGCCGATGATGTTACGCGTGAGTGGATCGCCCGTGAGGTGCTGCAGGAAAGTGACTGGCAGAGGGAAAAAGTCACTGCGGCTACCGCAGGGGCGGACGACGATATCCTGCTACTTGAAAGCGAGGCCTTGACGCTGGCGGATAGCGAAGGCGTTGAAGCCGCGCTCGCCTGGCTTCAGGCTCGCCCCGGCGTGATTTCACGTCGACAACGCTGGTTACGCCAACTGTTGATGGCTCGCCTGACGGAACAATGTGGGCGCAACGATCTCGCGCTGCATTTGCTTGGCGAGTTGAATGCGACAGCACACTCTCTCACCCTCAAACAATGGGAGCCTGAACTGCTGTTTGAAGTAAAAGCGCGACGGCTGAAACTTCTGCGTTTAAAAGCCAATCGCAGTGAAAGTGACAAAGCGCGTCTGATGCCAGAGATGGACTTACTGTTGTCCGGACTGGTAGCCATTGATCCTGCCAGAGCTGCCGTCTTGTGTGGCTAAAACAAAATAAGTGAACTGTAAAATGGAAGACTTAACTCTGCGTTATTATGACGCGGAAATGCGTTATTTAAGGGAAGCGGCAAAAGAGTTTGCGCAGGCGCATCCGGATCGTGCAGCCATGCTGGATCTGGATAAAGCTGGTATTCCCGATCCCTATGTGGAGCGATTATTTGAAGGTTTTGCATTTTCGATGGGGCGATTGCGGGCCAAAATTGACGATCATCTTCCTGAATTTACCGAAGGTTTGATGAGTCTGCTGTGGCCTCATTATTTACGTACCATTCCTTCCTTAAGTATTGTCGAGCTTTTACCTGATATTGATGTGCTGAAAATGAGCGAGAGGATTAACGCGAGGTTTGGCGTATTGTCACAGCCCGTCGGTCCTAAAAAAACGGTATGTCAGTATCGTACTACGCAGCCCGTCACGCTCAATCCGCTGTCTGTCACGGCGGTGAATATCGATGCGGAACCTGACGGACGCTCGGTCATCCGTATGCGAATAAAGTGCAATCCACAGATGGACTGGTCGCAAACTGATCTGACGCGCCTCAGTTTTTACCTGAGTGGTGATGCGCCGGTGACCCATGCGCTGCACCTTGCTTTGACAAAGCGTCTGGCCTCTCTTTATCTGAGGCTCCCCAAAAGCGTAGAGCGTATTCGACTGGATGGTTACTTTTCACCTGGCGGATTTGCCAGTGAAGACAGTTTATGGCCAAAAGGCGATACGGCGTTTGGCGGCTGGCAATTATTGCTTGAGTATTTTACGTTCCGCGAAAAATTTATGTTTGTCCATCTTAACGGTCTGGAAAAGATAACGTTTCCTGCTGGTATAGATTGCTTTGAAATAGAGGTGGTACTGACTCAACAGTGGAATTCTGAGCTTCCTCTGGGGAGTGAAAATATTCGTCTTCATTGCGTTCCGGTGATTAATCTCTTCACTATGGAGGCCGATCCGCTGGTGGTTAATGGACTAGAAAGCGAATATTTGCTGCGTCCGCGCAGGTTGCAGGATGGGCATACGGAAATTTATGCAGTCGATGCGGTTTCAGGTTCACAGCGAACGCATAATGCCGTCTATGCTCCTTTCACCAGTTTTCGCCATAAGGGAGGCATGATGCGCCGTAACGCGCCAGAGCGTTATTACCATACTCGCGTCAGACGCGGCGTATCCGGATTATATGATACATGGTTGATCCTTGGAGGAGATGCCTGGGAGCGGGATCGTCTTGCCGAGCAGGAAACCTTGTCATTAAAAGTGACCGGAACAAACGGTCAACTACCCAGGCGAGCTTTGCAGAGTTCGTTGCTCAATCGCTGCGAGCAGATCCTCCAGACGCCGATTGCCGTGCGCAATCTGTGTAAGCCGACACTACCTGCTTATCCTCCCGCAGAGGATCGTTTTCACTGGCGAGTGTTGAGCCACCTGGGATCCAGCTTTCTGAATATGATGGCCAGCGCAGAAGTGCTCAAAGGAACGTTGTCCCTCTATAACTGGCAGGACGATGAGCTTAATTATCGTCGTCTGGATGCGATCATGGATGTTCAGCAACATGAAATACAGCGCTTTGAAAAAGGATTTTTACTCCGTGGTGTGGATATCGAAATAACGCTTGATGAGAACGGATTTACCGGTGAGGGCGATATTCATCTGTTTGGTGAAATGCTTAACCGCTTTTTTGCGTTGTATGCGGATATTCATTTATTTAATCAGCTTACTTTAATCATACAGCCGGCAGGGAAAAGCTTGCGATGGAAAGAGAATCACAATCAGCGACTACCCGGCTGCTAAATAGCCTTGGTGAAAACCTACCCCGTACTAATTTTTATCGTTTCTGCCAGTTGTTGGAACAGTGGAATCCACAAGCGCCAAGTCCTGGAAGCCAACAAAGTCCGCGCTTCGATACCATTCGTTTTCGTCCTCATCCCGGGATGGGGTTCCCGGCGGGGGAGCTAAAAAATGCAGAATATGATCCGCTACAATCCGTACTTCCACCAACGGTTCGTGTCACTTTTATGGGATTGTATGGCGTGGAATCGCCGCTGCCGACAACCTATCAGGATGATATTGCCCAGCGTCAGGAAGGTTCGGACGTTGCTGCTGAGTTTCTGGATATTTTTAACCATCGCTTAATTACGCAGTTTTATCGAATCTGGCGTAAATACAGCTATCCGGCGACCTTCCGCCCAGGCGCTACAGATGAAACATCACAATATTTACTGGGGTTGACCGGGTTGGGCATTCGGGGATGCGCCACGCAAACCGAGGCTCCGTTATCGCGTTTTTTGGCGCTGTTGGGAATCATGAGAATGCCAACGCGTACGGCGGAAGGTATATCCGCGCTGGTATCTTTATTATCGCCAACAACAAATATCACCGTGACTCCTCATGATAAGCGCTTAATCCTGCAGGATAAGCCGTTAAAAATGAGAACGCGGCAACCCGTTAGCCTCCATTCTCGCCCGGTGATGGGACATAGCGCTGTAGATATTAACAGCCAGGTGCTTATTACTCTTACAACGGATGTTCCCGATGAGGTTCGCGACTGGTTACCGGGCGGCCAGCTTTATCATGATTTTCTCGCGCTGATGCACGTGTATTTAGGCGCCAGAGTCAATGCAAGGCTGCAATTACGCATTCCTCGCTCGGCGCTTCCGGATGCTCAACTTACCAGTAACAAATGTGAACGGGCAGTACAGCTTGGCCGCACGGCCGTTTTGCGTCTGGATAACCCGGAAGCTAAGAATCAATTTATAACAATTAAACTTGGGCTTTGGCAGAGCCTTAGTCAACATGATCAGCGGAGGGAAGCCGATGAGACTGGCGATTATCGCTATTAATTTTGCCGTAATAACCGGAATGACCAGTGTGGTCACTGGATGTGGTCTGACACAAAAAGTAACTGAAGGCACGGTGTCATTAACGAAGTCTATTTTTTATAAGGAA
The DNA here is from genome assembly GCF_030336805.1 of Citrobacter sp. Cb023. Taxonomy (NCBI): domain Bacteria; kingdom Pseudomonadati; phylum Pseudomonadota; class Gammaproteobacteria; order Enterobacterales; family Enterobacteriaceae; genus Citrobacter; species Citrobacter sp. Cb023. Next base: position 341,193 of record NZ_JAOWCV010000040.1, read on the forward strand.
GTTAAAACGCTGCATTTGGATCTTTCCGCCAGAGAAGGCGCTAATAAAAATGCGCAGGGCATAGCGCTTTCTACGGTTGTGCGTATTTACCAACTCAAAGATCGTAAAGCGTTTGACTCGGCTAATTATCAGTCTTTATTTGTGCAAGATAGCACGGTGGTGAAAACAGATTTACTGGCCCAGAAAGATGTTTTGATACGTCCTGGTGAAAGCGTAACTGTCGATATTCCACTCGAAAAGGAAGCGCAATATGTTGCCGTGGCGGGGATGTTTATTTCTCCCGATCAATCTGAAGATTCATGGCGCGTGGTATTACGCCGTGAAGATCTCGATCCTGATAAGGCGCGTGTGCTTGAATTAAATACCCGGACTCTGGCACTCCTGGCGCAGGAGGATGAGTAATGGTCAAGCAGCCGTCTCTTTATGACATCTTACTGGGTAATTTTTCCGGTGGTTTCCCTTTGCACTCGGTCAGTGAAAACACGCAGGTCATCTTATCCGTCCTGGATAATATGCAGCGCATTTTGAATACTCGTGCCGGTAGCCTCAAACATTTACCCGATTACGGTCTGCCGGATATGACCAAAATCCTCCAGGGAATGCCAGGTACGGCACATCAGCTTATCAGCACGCTTTCTCAGGTTTTGTTGAAGTATGAACCGCGGCTAAAAGGTATTCAGGTAACGATGCAGGAGCAGGAAACGCCGGGGCATTTGCGTTATTCCATTGATGCTGAACTGCAAGACCTTGGCATTGTTCGCTATGGTACTGATTTTACCCCTGAGGGGCGGGTTCTTATCCGTCACCTTAAGAGGCAGGGTTGGCTTGAGACTGGAGTGTACTGACATGGATAAGTATCGCATCAGCACCGGTGGTGACCCGCGTGCTTTCACGGAGTTCGGGTTGTTACGCGATGAAATCAGCAAGCTGACTCACCCCGCGCGCCCGGACGTTGACTGGCAAAAAGTTGAACAGTTAAGCCTGGCATTGTTTCGTCATAACGGCGTCGAACTGCAAACACTGTCCTGGTACACCGTCGCCAGAATACGGAATGCGGGACTGGTGGGACTTGCCGAATGCGCGGAACTCCTGGAGGCCTTACTGACGCACCACTGGAATGCAATATGGCCACAGCAAACTCATGCCCGCGTTGAGATCCTGGCATGGCTGTCTGTTCGCTTACAGCAAGAATTGCGTACGTTAACGCTGTCATATACTGATTTATCCATGGTGTATCGGGTTGAACAGAGTTTAAAACATGCCTGCGAAGTGCTGCAACGGCTTGAGTTGAAAGTGCTTAGTAAACTGGAGGCTGTCGTGACCTGGATGCACAATGCAGCTTTGCGTCTGGAGAAATCCGAACCCGATTCGGGATCGGCCATTGTGATGATACCGGCTTCAGATGCAACAAATAACGTTGTGACGTCTTTGCCACAACTGGTCTTTGTGGTTAATGAGCCAGCGTCGTCCGGGCAATCGAGCGCAGCGGTTTTAGCGACCAAAATCGATCATGGAACCCGACGCATGTGGCTGGGGTTTGCTATCGGTGTCATGGTTACAGCAGTGGTGAGTACCGGCGCTTTTCTTGCTATCAACCCTATGCGAGCCGACGGATATGAACTGGTTAAGCCATTGCCACAGGTGCCGACGCCTGAACAATTGTCCACATTGAAGCAGTCCTCAGATTTGCAGGGGAAGAAGCAAGATATAATTGCTGCAACGCAAGAGCAATTGGACGTTTTACATCGCTTGTCACCTTTGTGGTCGCGGGAATACGCTGCATCATTAGCGCAGCAGTTAGTCACTCTGTGGCCGGAAGAATCGCAGACGACAGTAATCGCGAGCAGCTTACAGAAACAGTTAACTACGGAAGCGTTGCCGGAAAGTGCTCTGCAAAACTGGCATCATGCCCAGCAGGGGCTGGAAGCGTTAACCGCCCAGCTAAATGCGCTTGATGAACGCAAGGGTAAATATCTGACGGGGTCGGAGTTGAAATCAGCCATTTTCACTATCCGCCGCCAGCTTGACCAAACGCCGCCGACAGAAGAATTGTTGCGTCAAATCGATGAGGAATTAAAAAAACAGGGGAGTGTGTCACCCGCTTTGTATCAGCAGCTCGATATACGGCTTAACCAGCTTCTTAATCGTTATACGCTGCTGAAACAAAATGCCATTCGAGGGCGGTAGCACTGGAAATAAGCCAGCCAAAGATCATCAACTGATTCAGTTGGTTATATAAAATTGGTTGATGATCTCCGCTATAAAATCATGAAAAATTAATAATATTTATCAGGAATTATCACTGAGTGCCCTAAAAGGTTAACGCCAGGATCTCTATCGGGACCTCTATAGTGCACACTGCCCATCACTGCACCCTGATGCCATAGACGCGTCCTCGGAAACAGACAACGACTCATTTAATAACGCCCCGATTTCTGCTCCCAGCGCGAGGTCGTCTACCTGACCAAAATATTGCTGGCGTAGGTATCCCTGCTGATCAATTAACGTCAACGTAGGTGTACCGCGCATAGCGTAGGACAGCATGGTCTGGGGGACATCATTGTCAGGAGACGGCATATCCACCCCGACGGGGAAAGGGATGCGGTATTCTGATAGAAAGGTTTCCAGTGCCTGTGCGGTCATTACCTCATGATGTTCAAAAACCGTATGTAGGCCAATAACGGCCACCTTATCCGGTGGAAAAGTGGCGTACACACGTGAAACCTGCGGCAGTCCATGGGAAACACAGCCAGGACACAGCATCTGAAATGATTCCATTACCACGACCTTGCCGCGTAATGATTCCAGGGTTATCGGCTGTGATGTATTAAACCAGCGTTCAATTGTCAATGTTGGTGCTCGCGGATGGCGAATGATATTCATGTTAACTCCAGAACCCGCACTGTGGTGCGGGTTAATTTCTGTTACTGGTTTACTTTCCCCGGCAGCGTCAGCTTGCCAGAGGCCACTTTAAATACATCCTCGACGCAAAGTAGCGGCGCATGAACGGATGCATTAACTCGTAGCCCGGCAGTTACGCCATCAAACTGGCTGGCAGTGACCACGCCAATATTATCGAACGGAACTTTCACTTCTACAGTTTCACCTGTCAGCGTAGGATTCCAGCCCGGACTGTCCAACAATACCGGCAAGCCAGGCCAGGTTTTTGGCAGCCTGGGTTTTTGTCCCTCAGGAATATCAACTACGGCCAGTGCGCCAGGCCCGCAGACCTCGTTAGGCTTCAGCACCACCCAGTGGGTATGCCACAGATCGCCATCATTGTTGCGGTTACCATCGCCATTTTCATCATACAGCGGCGTATCATCCAGATCAGGATGGGATGTTACCGCCAGAGCCAGGATACCGGCCTTATGTTCAAATCCCACTTCATACGGATCGATCGTTGTCGGCCAGACATAAGAGAAAATTTCCGTTCCCGCCAGCTTACCTGTTACTGCAGGCTTACTTTTACCTGCCTTGCCGGAAACTGCCATATGGAAGGTGGCAACATTCCCTTCGGTAGTGACTTTCGTGTGCACAATATCAAACTCAGCCAATACAGCCTTGTCGGCGCTGGTTTTAATACCGCCCTGATGAGGCTCATTGCCATGTGCACCGGCAGAGGTGGCTACAGCCATTGCTAATACAATCGCAATACGTTTCATTTTTATCCTTAAAGCAGATCTTTAATAAACGCACCAAAGTTGATGTGAAGCGGGATACCGCCATCCAGTACCAGGGCTGGAACAGATTGCACACCAGCTTCGATGGCCTCATTCAGTCGGGTTTTATCATTTCCGAGATGAACGATTTCTACCGTGTATTGAGCGGGATCGAGTGCCAGTGCGATTTGGTGTTCTGCATCTACGCATACCGGGCAACCTGCATGAAAGAAAACGGCTGTTTTACTCATGATGACTTTCCTTGTGTAATATCAAATGGTATCGAATCGATACCATTTGATATTACACACACACTGAAAATATTGTCAATATGGTTTTGAATCGATACTATTGATGACAGTAAATCCCTATCGTTAGAAAGTCTGGACGTTTGTTTATCCAGCACGTATCCCGGCAAGCAGAGGCAGGTAACTGTGACACTCTTTGATATTCTTGAACGCCTGGTGAGCCTGCAAATGGGCAGCTTTTATCGCCATCCGCAACTGAAAGGACTCCCCACAACATGGGTTCAGATTCTTTTCTATTTAACGCGATGCAATGGTTATTCCAATACGCCCGCTGCAACCACGGAATACCTCGGGCTGACTAAAGGCACGGTATCGCAGTCCCTGAATAAACTAGAGCGTGAAGGTTGGATTAGAAGAGAAAATGACGGTAAGGATAAACGGGTTGTCCATCTGATTCTGACATCCAAAGCGAGTGAAGTGATGCATAGCATCATGCAGGAGACACTGCAGGAGCCGTGGGATTCATTAGCTTTTTCTGAGGAACAGCTGAAAACAGTTTTTCTGGCCCATCTTCGGAGTATGCAGAAAAATCAGGGGGCCAGAATGTTTGGTGAGTGCCGTTTTTGCCGTTTTCATCAGTCGATAAATGGGCATCCCTGGTGTGGTCTAACAGAAGAGCCGATTCCCATGGAAAGTATCACATTAATTTGTCGTGAATTTGAGGAGCCGGAAAATAGTTGCAGCGTTAGCGCTCAGAATGAGAGAAAGGGCTAGATACTGGCTTTTGAACGGGTAAAGTGCGGACATAAAAAAATCCAGAAAATGGTATGCGCATTCTCTGGATTTTGTAGTGGAACACTGAATTTGGCCACCTGAACATAGGTGATATGCTCACTCTGCCACGTGTTCGGGGTTCATCGCAGCAGTTAACCCCCCTGAAAAACCAGACGGCAGACGGGCTGTATTACGCCGTCAGGTTCTGGCGTTGCATAACATCAACCATGTTTTGCTGGCGCAAGAAGTATCGTGACCATGGCAACGCTGAGAGGCTTCCGGATGAGGGCAAGCTGATTGCACCGATTGAATTTCTTGTGACTGGCGATTTGTCATCGTGTATGGCGCTTTCCTTACCCGTGCCAGACTCCCGGAGTCTGCTTCAGTGTTTAACACGCAGCAATTTACTAAGCAGAATAAATATGAATGATTTAACCCTGCATTATTATGACGCTGAAAACGCCACCGACAGAAGAATTGTTGCGTCAAATCGATGAGGAATTAAAAAAACAGGGGAGTGTATCACCCGCTTTGTATCAGCAGCTCGATATGCGGCTTAACCAGCTTCTTAATCGTTATACGCTGCTGAAACAAAATGCCATTCGAGGGCGGTAGCACTGGAAATAAGCCAGCCAAAGATCATCAACTGAGTCAGACGTTTATATTAACTTAGTTAATGATCTTCGTTATAAAATCATGCAAAAGAGTCAGCGCTTTCGCTGATTCAGGCGGATTGTATGCCTTATTATAAGGATCGCAAAATCCGTGACGGCTGTTGAGTATATGAAACGATACTAGTGGATACTGACGGAGTTTATGCTGGAGAAAGTAAGGATCATAGGCTTCTTCATATTTCGCCTGGATAACCAGTGTTGGGCTGTTGGGCATTATATCAGTATAATCACGTATACGGCTTCCGTAGAAACTGACGATACCATCGCATTGTGTATTCTCCGAACAAAGCCATGCTAATGTCCCTCCAACACTGAATCCGACGATTATTATTTTTTTATAATGATCACGTATTCTTATCAGTAAATCGAAGATCATTGATGTATCGAATCCGCAGAACTTCATGAAATAATCGTATGCCTGGCTATGTTGATCGTATGAGAAAGGTTCTTCGCGGTTCAAAAAATTGGGGCAATATACATCAAGTCCTGAATTGTGCAGTTCTTTACATACTTGCTTGATATGATTATTCAATCCATAAATTTCATGTAAAACTATCACAGCATTTTCATTTTTAGATAATAGAGTATACATCAACTGTCTCCCGTAGTTTTTAACTATCTATTCTAATAATAAAGTTTGTCAAGGGTTATCACCGGGCGTAAATTTTACAACCTCTCTGAAAATCTCGTTGCCAAGAATCTCGAGCTGATTCATTACCTCATCACTGGCCTGTTCCATTCTTTTTAACGCCAGGGACATATGCTCATGGTCGCCAGAAATCGAATACTCGATTGCAAGAACGCCGGAGTTATGTAACATCTGGTGAGGGTCCTCCAGATTTTTAAATCCCGTTAAATGAGCGAAACATCTTCCAGTATCACCGTAATACCATTTCCCCAATCTGCACTGACTATATGATGTCAACGTATCATCTAATTTATTCTCGGTAAGTTTTTTATATAGATCTATTTTCCAAATAACATGATCCATTTTAATGATACTTAAAAATAGTAAATTTGATATGTAGTCAATAATTGCCTTCATTGCGGCTGATTTTTCAATTACACTTTTAATAGAAAAAACAACTTCATTCATATGCTGAGTGATTTTCGTGATTATTGCTAGCTGTGCTTCGATGGATGTATCAACCGTAGAACCATTATTCTGGAGGATTTCCGTTTGCAAAAATATATGGTTAGTGCACATTTTAACATTTTCAGCTAGTTGTCTAACCTCTTTAGATATAACGCTAAATCCTCTTCCCGCCTCACCTACTCGGGCAGCTTCAATCGCTGAATTTATTGCGATTAGATTTGTATGATTGGCAATTTTTTGTATGTCTTTAATTGCATCATTAATTTCAGTCAGTGATAACTTCAGATGAGTCATTTGTTTTTGAATTTCTGCTGATTCTTTGCCTGCCTCATTGATCTCAATAACGAGTGATTCAAGGGAATGCATTGCTTTATTATTTTGTGCGTTTAGTTCTGTTATTTTATCTTTTTCTGTATTTAATTGTTCATGAGTTGAAATTAATGATGTTCTGATCAGGTTGAGTGTTGATATGCCAGAAGTGAAATGATGGCAGATGATTTTATTGTAGTTTTCTGCTTTTTGTTCAGCGATGGGGGTGTCAGCTTCGATGAGGTCGGAAGAAGTGTTGTAATTATAGTTACTATTTCTTTTAACTATCTTAGCGATAATTTTCCTGATCATCTTATCAATCCTTTTTCGATAATAGGTTTAAGAAAATAATGGTTTAATAGTTTATCGCCTATGTTATAGATTACGTCAATATATTTTTAATTAGTATTATTTGATGTATTATAATTTCTTGATAATTGTTTTGTTGAATTATTTTACAGAAATGGCCTGGTGTTTTTTAAATGCGCGTGTTATCTATTAAGATAAGGATTATACTTCAGTTGAACACTACAGATAATGATGTTTCAGTGTATTAAAATCTCCATCTGTTAGTTTTATATTTTAGCTTAACCTAAATATTCCTGTGATATCACTCTCCAGCCTGGATGTGTAGTTGGATTACATCATTTATGTGTGCATTGAAAAATTCAGAGAGTGGTTAGATGTATCACTATATATCGAGTACATGACCAAAATTGAGAATGTGATAACCGCCGGTTAAAATGCAACATTATTAATGTATTTATAATAACAGCGGTGCCCGGATCCGGACTAACGCAGCAGGCGGTGAACAACGCGCTTGTCGCGCTGGCCCCGCAGGGGTGAGCCGCTGGAGACGAATAATCGAACGGAGCTTGATGGAGAGTCCGTTTCTCCAAAAGCAAAAACCCGCCTCTAGGGCGGGTTCTTTAAATAGTGGTGCCCGGACTCGGAATCGAACCAAGGACACGGGGATTTTCAATCCCCTGCTCTACCGACTGAGCTATCCGGGCAACGAGGCGCATTAAACCCGATTCGCTTCGCTTCGTCAACGAAATTTCTTCAAATCAATGCAGACTGCACAATCTATCACCACATTGCTGCTAATGCACGCATTCTCAGCCAAAAAATGCCGTCCAGGCGGCGGAAAGCGGCATTGCCAGCAGCAGGGCAGGAAGCATATTCACAACCGCAAACATCTTGATGCCGCAAATACGCAAACCGGTTGCCAGCAGCAATAGACCGCCTACGGCGCTGAAATCGGCCATCATAGCTGGCGTCGTCAGGGGTAAAATCAGTGCTGCACAGGTGGCAAGCGTTAACTGGATTGCCAGCATCGGCATGCAAATGGCGGATACCGCGATTCCTAATGAGCAGGCAAAAATGATGGCCGTGAAGAAATCCAAAAATGACTTGGCGATTAAAATATTCGGGTCGCCGGTCATCCCTTCATGTATCGCACCGAAGATCCCGGTACCGCTGGCGCAAAACAGCACAATGATAGCCACATAGCTTTGAATAAAGGATTCGTGCGTTACGTTGGCGTCCGAGCGGGTGAAAAGCTGCTGCGCTTTGGCTACCGCAGCATTGATCCCTTTTTCCAGATGACAAAACTCGCCAATTAACGCGCCGACGAGCGTTGCCAGAACCATCACCGGTAGATTGGCGCATTTGATAACCAGCAAGATACCAATCCCTAACGAGGCCAGCCCGAAAATAGAGGTCATGGAGACCCGAATGCGTTCTGGTATATGCTGGCTGAGCAGCGCGCCGAGAATGCCACCAAATAAAATAGCGCTGGCATTAATAAAGGGTCCGATTACCACATTTGCTCCTGCTTACCCATCATCGTCTTGATACTAAAGGCAATTAGCTGGGTGAAATTATGTTTCAGATTGCATTATTATGCCGCAACTTTCAGACGAAATACTGGCTTATCTGTAAGGTTTTCGCACAGGATTTTATCTTGCGCCTGTAAGTGAAAGGTGCCATGATTGCGCGAATTTTCTTCTGTCTGAATGGGGCTGCCTGGGATGATATTACTCCCCCTACATCGCCTTCAACATCGCCTTTTTGCGCGACGTTTGCCCCTTCCCGCGACTTATCTTTACGCTCCCACCATGCGGTGAGGGCAGCGCACGCTCACTGCAGGATAACAGTAAAATCAGAGGCTATCTGCTTTTACTGATGTCTGGCGGGCGGGGCTGGTAACCAGTTTGACCTGTCATTTCGTGGGCAAAGCCATGCGGCGTTGTCCGGGACTTTTGATTTTCCCGAAACGGGTTATTGCGCTTATGAAATCAATGAAAATTGCCGCCAGTAGTGAACTGGTTTCTCGTCTGTCCAGCCATCGTCAGGTGGTGTCGCTGGACAGTACTGATTTTACTGACGTTGCGGCAGTCGTCATTACCGTTGCGGACAGCCGCAGTGGGATCCTGGCTTTGCTGAAACGCACCGGTTTTCATCTACCTGTGTTTCTGTTCGCAGAGTCTGATGTTGATATGCCTGCGGGCGTTAATGCGGTAATTCGCGGTCAGGCTCAGGACTGGCTGGAGCTGGAATCTGCTGCCTGTCAGTATGAGGAAGAGCTGCTGCCGCCGTTCTATGACACGCTTACCCAGTATGTCGAAATGGGGAACAGCACGTTTGCCTGCCCGGGACACCAACACGGTGAGTTTTTTAAGAAGCATCCTGCGGGCCGACATTTCTATGAGTTCTTTGGTGAGAATCTGTTTCGCGCGGATATGTGCAACGCTGACGTTAAGCTTGGCGATCTGTTGATTCATGAAGGATCAGCGAAACATGCGCAGAAATTTGCCGCGAAAGTTTTCCACGCGGATAAAACCTACTTTGTGCTGAATGGGACCTCTGCGGCCAATAAAGTGGTCACCAATGCGCTGCTGACGCGCGGCGATCTGGTGCTGTTTGACCGCAATAATCATAAATCGAACCACCACGGGGCGCTGATCCAGGCGGGTGCTACGCCGGTTTATCTGGAAGCGGCGCGTAATCCGTTTGGCTTTATTGGCGGCATTGATGAGCACTGCTTTGATGAGGAGTATCTGCGCCAGCAACTTCGAGAAGTTGCGCCGCAAAAGGCTGATCAACCGCGCCCGTTCCGTCTGGCGATCATTCAGTTGGGTACCTATGACGGTACGATCTACAACGCCCGGCAGGTGATCGACAAGATCGGTCACCTGTGCGATTACATCCTGTTTGATTCCGCATGGGTCGGTTACGAGCAATTTATCCCGATGATGGCCGATGGGTCGCCGCTGCTGCTAGAGCTCAATGCTAACGATCCGGGGATCTTTGTCACTCAGTCGGTACACAAACAGCAGGCCGGATTCTCGCAAACCTCGCAGATCCATAAAAAGGATAACCATATTCGCGGCCAGGCGCGGTTCTGCCCGCATAAGCGTCTGAACAATGCGTTTATGCTGCATGCTTCCACCAGCCCGTTTTACCCGCTGTTTGCGGCGCTGGACGTTAACGCCAAAATCCATGAAGGCGAGAGCGGCCGTCGGCTATGGGCGGAATGTGTGATGCTGGGGATCGAGGCCCGCAAAGCGATTATTACCCGCTGTAAGCTGCTTCAACCGTTTATTCCTCCGATAGTGGATGGCAAACCGTGGGAAAGCTATCCGACACAGGTGATTGCCAGCGAGCGTCGCTTCTTTAGCTTTGAACCTGGTGCTAAATGGCATGGTTTTTCTGGATATGCACGCGACCAGTATTTTGTCGATCCCTGCAAACTGCTGTTAACCACTCCGGGCATTGATGCGCAAACCGGGCAATATACTGAGTTTGGTATTCCGGCGACGATTTTGGCGCATTATCTGCGTGAAAACGGTATCGTGCCGGAGAAATGCGACCTTAACTCGATTCTGTTCCTGCTGACCCCGGCAGAAAGCGCTGAGAAACTGGCGCAACTGGTCGCGATGCTGGCGCAGTTTGAACAACATATTGAAGACGATACGCCGCTGGCAAACGTGCTGCCCACCATCTTCAACAAGTATCCGGTACGTTACCGGGATTACACGCTGCGTGAACTGTGTCAGGAGATGCACTCACTGTACGTCAGCTTTGATGTGAAAGATCTGCAAAAAGCGATGTTCCGTCAGGAGAGTTTACCTACCGTGGCGATGAACCCGCAGGATGCTAACAGCGCCTTTATCCGCGGTGATGTTGAACTGGTGCGTATTTGTGATGCCGCTGGTCGCATTGCGGCAGAAGGCGCGCTGCCTTATCCTCCGGGCGTCCTGTGCGTGGTACCGGGCGAAGTATGGGGCGGGGCGGTGCAACGTTACTTCCTGGCATTGGAAGAGGGCATAAACCTGCTGCCGGGCTTCTCGCCGGAGCTGCAAGGGGTTTACAGTGAAACGGATGCAGACGGTATTAAACGTCTGTATGGATATGTTCTGAAGTAAGCGTCATCTGACCAAATAGGGCCACCATCAGGTGACCCTATTTAATCAATAAAGATTAGTGCGCGATAGTCTGGGCGCCTGCCGGAACGCGTACGTGTTTGTATTTAAACAGCGCAACGAAGGCAAAAGCCAGAACCAGCGAGTAACCTGCGAAGATCAGCCACACGGTCTGCCAATCGGTAATACCGTTCAGCGTATAGTGTTCAACTACTTTACCGCTCACCAGACCGCCCAGAATACAACCGAAGCCGTTGGTCATCATCAGGAACATGCCTTGTGCGCTGGCGCGGATTTCAGGGCGAACTTCTTTCTCTACAAACACGGAGCCAGAGATGTTGAAGAAGTCGAAGGCGCAGCCGTAAACAATCATCGACAGAACCAGCAGCACGGTACCGAACGGTGTTGGATCGCCGTAGGCAAACAGGCCAAAGCGCAGCATCCACGCCACGATACTGATAAGCATCACGTTCTTAATACCGTAACGGCTTAAGAAGAACGGGATGGTCAGGATAAACAGCGTCTCGGAGATCTGCGAAATCGACATCATCACTGACGCGTGTTCAACGATGAAGCTGCCGGAGAACAGCGGATTGTTATCGAAGCTGTGCAGGAAGGTATTACCGAACATATTGGTAATTTGCAGCTCTGCGCCCAGCATCATAGAGAAGATGAAGAAAATCGCCATACGCTTGTTTTTAAATAGCGCGAAGGCATCCAGGCCCAACATGGAAGACCAGCTCTGGTTTTTCTGCTGATTGGCGACCGGGATATGCGGCAGCGTCAGGGTAAACAGCGCCAATACGACGGACAGCGTCGCGCCGATATACAGCTGCATATGGCTCAGTTCAAAGCCGGAGAAGCTTACCGCCCACATCGCCAGAATAAAGCCGATGGTGCCCCAGATACGGATTGGCGGGAAGTCTGTAACAATATCCATCCCGGCTGATTGCAGGCGATAGTAAGAGATGGTGTTGATTAACCCCAACGTTGGCATATAGGCCAGGGAGTTAAGCAAGATCACAAAGAACATGGCGCCTGGCGTGGTGACTTCCGCTGCGGCGAACAGCGTTGCTGCGCCGACCAGGTGACAAATGGTGTACACCCATTTCGCACTGATCCATTTGTCAGCCACGATCCCTAACAGCGTAGGCATAAACACGGCGGCGATCCCCAGCGAGCTGTACACCGCGCCAATGGATGCACCATCAAATTTAAGGGTGACAAACATATAGGAGCCGAGGGTAGTGAGCCAACTACCCCATAAGCAGAACTGCAGAAACGAGAGAACTTTCAGCTGCAGCTTAAGATTCATGTTAATTTCCTCACACCGTAATGCGGATGAATGTTTTAAAAGGCACATTTGCCGTGGCTATATGATGTGATTCTATCAACGAGAGGCACTCTTTTTTTGTTACCTGTGACAAATATTTGCAAACAATTTCGGATTGCAAAGCAAAAGAGTGATGGAGTTAACGTTTTTCCCTCTTCAGGCCCCCGTTTTAGGGGGCAAGAGAGGGATACATTAGCGGCGACGATATGATTTTTGTGCGGAATTGACCTTGTAAAGATATCGGCGTGATTCAGCAGATGGGTGTCGGGTGGTCAGCGTTTGATAAACGTCCCCAGGGGACATGCTGTTAATGATGTTTGCGGCCTGTATTTTATCGTTCGAGAACACGCGCAGCACGCTGCCCGCGCCGCCGTTATACGCGGTGATCACCGCATAGCGACGCGAGGTCGGATTATCAATGCCGCCCAAATAGACATTATTCAGCATTGCCAGATAGGCAGTACCGGTATCAATGTTGCTGGCCGGGTCAAACAAGAAGCTACGGCTTGGCGTGCCTGAGCGCCCCTGCGAACGGAACACATCTTTTCCGGCGCTGTGTTGTACCACCTGCATGAGTCCCAGCGCATCGGCATGGCTGACCGCATACGGGTTAAACGAGGATTCGGTTTGCATGATGGCCAGAATCAGTGACTCGTCGACGCCATACTTACGTGAAGCCTGACGTACCATGCCGACGTATTTATGCGCGCGCTTATCAAGGTGGTTCGGGACCAGATTGATCGTCACGCTATAGATGATACGCAAGCCATTGCTGCGCTTTTTCAGTCGCGTTTGTAGCAGGTAGTTGGCAAAATTGGTTGCACGTCCCTCCCAACGAATAGGCTGGCCGGTATTATCGACTACCTGCCCGTACAGGAACGGCTCTTTGGAAATCTTAATGTCGTCGACATCGGAATAGAGGTCGATAGAACCCGGATCATCACCCATCAGCAACGTCTTGATAATCGCTAGACGCAGATGTCCGGCTGGATCTGTCCCGGCAATGGTCTCGACGGTTATCGTACCGTCATCAAAATTGATATGGCTGCGGGTTTGATACTGATCGGTATACTTTACGTAGTCCTTCGGACCCGCAATCAGCACTTCCTTAAATCCCCACAGATTCTCAATGTTATGGGCAAATTGCCCCATCAGAATATCAAAACCGTTGGTATCCTTGACCCAGGCTTCGTTATAGGAATCGCCTTTTTTGGTCGAACTGGAACAGGAGATGAGCAACGGCGCGATAACGGCAAGCGCGAGAAATTTTTTCATCATTCCGGGAGTGCGTGTTGTGTTTGTTGTTGTATCGTTTTGCCGGATGGCGGTGCAAGCACCCTATCCGGCCTACGAGATTGCCAGCAAGCGATGCTTATTTTTTTTCTTCAGGCGTATAGCCTTCAATATGCACATCCTTACCTTCAAACAGGAAGTTAATCATCTCCTGTTCCAGTAACTTACGGTGTTCAACGTTCATCATATTGAGTTTCTTCTCGTTAATCAGCATGGTTTGTTTATGCTGCCATTGCGCCCATGCTTCTTTAGAAATCTCGTTATAGATGCGTTTTCCCAGATCGCCCGGGTACAGCTGAAAATCCTGTCCTTCTGCTTCGCGTTGCAGGAAAGTACAAAAAATCGTTCTGCTCATAAAAAATCCTCTTTATCGACCGGTACGTTAAACCTGTGTGCCGGCACGTAATTGCTGTAACAAACGCTCCACGGGGGCCGCCAGTCCGACCGACGGCGGTTGCGCTAAGTTATACCAGAGCGCGTTGCCTTCATCCATGCATGAGGTGAATGAGGACACGGGAAGCCACATAGGCACAATATCTAAGTGGAAATGGCTAAAGGTATGGCGAAACGCATTAAGTTGGGTCAGATTATCTGCGTTAATTTGCCGTTGCGCCAGCCAGTCGCGTAGCCCATCCTCATCATCAAACTGCGGAAAACAGTATAAGCCACCCCATAAGCCGCTGGGTGGTCGCTGCGCGAGCAACACCTCGTTTTCATGCTGCATCAGTAAAAAATAGCCCGTCCGTTCTGGTAATGTCTGTTTGGGCTTTTTACCCGGGTACAGCGCCCAGCTTGCATTGGCGCTCGCCACACAGCCATTTTCCAACGGACACAGGGAACATTTGGGTTTTGAGCGCGTACAGACCATGGCGCCTAAATCCATCATCGCCTGATTAAACCGTTCAACCCCATGGGCTGGCGTAACCTGCTCGCTCAACTCCCACAGTTTCTTTTCGACCTCTTTTTTACCCGGCCAGCCGCTTACAGCATAACAGCGAGCCAGCACACGTTTGACGTTACCGTCAAGAATCGGAAAATGCTGACCCAGGGAGAGCGAAAGGATCGCGCCTGCAGTTGAACGTCCGACGCCTGGCAGGGCGGCCACTTCATCAAAGGTTTGCGGGAATGAGCCGCCGTGCTGCGTCACAACCTGTTGCGCGGCTTTATGCAGATTACGCGCTCGAGCGTAATAGCCCAGCCCGGTCCATAAATGCAGGACTTCATCCAGCGGCGCATGGGCTAAATCCGTTACCGTTGGGAAGCGCGCCATAAAGCGCTCAAAGTAGGGGATAACGGTCGCAACCTGAGTTTGTTGCAGCATCACCTCAGAGAGCCATACTTTGTAAGGCGTCTTATCAATTTGCCAGGGCAGCGTTTTCCGCCCGTATTTGTCGTACCAGCTCAAAACCTGAGCCGAGAATTGAGACGCTTGCATGATTACCGTTTCATTATTGCCGGGGGCAAGATTGCAGCACAGCGGCAACGGGGTGTAAACCGGAACTTTCCGCTGCTCACTTTCTTCCTTTACTTGCATCCGGCAACTAACTTTGGATAATGCCCGTTTTCAGAACTCAAACACAGCAGACTAAACTTTTATGAAGAACGACGTCATTTCACCGGAATTTGATGAAAACGGCCGCCCTCTGCGCCGGATTCGTAGTTTTGTTCGTCGCCAGGGGCGACTGACGAAAGGGCAGGAACACGCGCTGGAAAACTACTGGCCGGTGATGGGCGTTGAGTTCAGCGAAGAACCTGTGGATTTCGCTGCGCTGTTTGGTCGCGATGCGCCAGTCACGCTTGAAATTGGTTTTGGTATGGGGGCTTCGCTGGTGGCGATGGCGAAAGCGCGTCCGGAGCAAAATTTCCTCGGCATTGAGGTTCACTCACCGGGCGTTGGCGCGTGTCTGGCTTCAGCTCATGAAGAGGGCGTCGAGAACCTGCGTGTCATGTGCCATGATGCCGTCGAAGTCCTGCATAAAATGATTCCTGACAATTCTTTATCTATGGTTCAGCTGTTTTTCCCTGACCCGTGGCATAAAGCACGTCATAATAAACGCCGTATCGTTCAGGTACCGTTTGCTGAGCATATCTTAAGCAAGCTGAAGCTGGGCGGCGTGTTCCACATGGCAACCGACTGGGAAGCCTATGCGGAGCACATGCTTGAAGTGATGTCCTCGATTGACGGGTATAAAAACCAGTCAGAGAGTAACGATTATGTACCGCGCCCGGAATCGCGCCCGGTAACCAAATTTGAACAACGTGGTCATCGTCTTGGCCACGGCGTATGGGACTTAATGTTCGAGAGGGTGAAATAATGGCAAAGAACCGTAGCCGTCGTCTGCGTAAAAAAATGCACATCGACGAATTCCAGGAAGTAGGATTTTCGGTTGCATGGCGTTTCCCGGAAGGTACATCTGGAGAGCAGGTCGATCAAATCGTTGATGATTTTATCAATGAAGTTATCGAACCGAACAAGCTGGCCTTTGACGGCAGCGGCTATCTGGCCTGGGAAGGTCTGATCTGTCTGCAGGAAATCGGCAAATGCACCGAAGAACATCAGGCTATCGTGCGTAAGTGGCTGGAAGAGCACAAACTCGAAGAAGTGCGCACCAGCGAACTTTTCGATATTTGGTGGGACTAAGTAGCAAAGGGTCGGCAAATGCCGGCCCAATTTGTATTGAGGGAAAGATATGATGCGCAAAACGCTGCTGGCGGCAGTCCTAACGTTCACGGCGATGGCCGCACATGCTGATTATCAGTGCAGCGTCACCCCGCGTGACGATGTGATTTTGAGTCCACAAACGGTACAGGTGAAGGGTGAGAACGGCAACCTGGTCATTACCCAGGCCGGTGATGTCACCTTTAACGGTAAACAGTACAACCTGAACGCCGCGCAGCGTGAGCAGGCTAAAGATTATCAGGCGGCGTTGCGTAGCAGCCTGCCGTGGATTGATGAAGGTGCCAGAGCGCGCGTGGAGAAAGGTCGCGTGGCGCTGGATAAAATCATCGCCAAAGAGGTCGGCGAAAGCAGCAACATGCGTGGCCGCTTAACTAAGCTGGATGCGCAATTGAAAGAGCAGATGAACCGCATTATTGAGCATCGCACTGACGGCCTGACCTTCCATTATAAGGCGATTGATCAGGTCCGCGCGGATGGACAACAGCTGGTCAATCAGGCGATGGGCGGTATTTTGCAGGACAGCATCAACGAGATGGGGGCGAAAGCTGTGCTCAAAGGCGGTGGTAATCCGCTGCAGGGCGTGCTCGGAAGCCTCGGAGGTTTGCAAACCTCAATTCAGAACGAATGGAAGAATCAGGAACAAGACTTCCAGCAGTTTGGCAAAGATGTCTGCGCCCGCGTCGTGACGCTGGAAAACGATCGTAAAACGCTGGTTAGCACTCTGAAATAATCTTCACCTCTTTTTAACGGCACAGAAACATTCTGTGTCGTTTTATTTTGTATTTTTCTGTTTTTTTGATATCCATCTCTAAGAATAACAATTTGATGGAGATATAAATCTGGTTAATTGGATGGCGTCACATTATTCATCTGTAAGATAGACATAATGCTGCAAATTCAAGTAACTGGAGAAATAACATGGAGTTTTTCAAGAGAACGGCACTTGCCGCACTGGTTATGGGTTTCAGCGGCGCGGCGCTTGCACTGCCAAACATCACTATTTTAGCTACCGGCGGGACGATTGCCGGCGGTGGTGACTCCGCAACAAAATCTAACTACACGGCAGGCAAAGTCGGCGTAGAAAATTTGGTTGATGCCGTACCTCAGTTGAAAGATATCGCCGTTGTGAAAGGCGAGCAGGTGGTAAACATCGGCTCCCAGGATATGAATGACGAAGTCTGGCTAACGCTGGCGAAAAAGATTAATACCGAGTGTGATAAAACTGACGGCTTCGTGGTAACACATGGTACGGATACCATGGAAGAAACCGCCTATTTCCTCGATCTCACCGTCAAGTGCAACAAGCCGGTGGTGCTGGTCGGCGCAATGCGTCCGTCTACAGGTATGAGCGCTGATGGCCCGTTCAACCTGTATAACGCCGTGGTAACCGCCGCAGACAAAGCCTCTGCCAACCGTGGTGTGCTGGTGGTGATGAACGACACCGTTATGGATGGTCGCGACGTGACCAAAACTAACACTACGGATGTCGCTACTTTCAAATCCGTTAACTATGGTCCGCTGGGTTATATCCATAACGGTAAAATCGACTACCAGCGTACGCCTGCGCGAAAACACACCACATCCACGCCGTTCGATGTATCTAAGCTGACCGAGCTGCCGAAAGTTGGGATTGTTTACAACTACGCTAACGCCTCCGATCTGCCAGCCAAAGCATTGGTAGACGCGGGTTACGCCGGGATCGTCAGTGCGGGTGTAGGTAACGGTAACCTGTATAAAACCATTTTCGATACGCTGGCAACTGCCGCGCATAAAGGTACTGTTGTGGTGCGCTCATCCCGTGTACCAACGGGCGCCACCACCCAGGATGCTGAAGTTGATGATGCGAAATACGGATTTGTGGCTTCAGGCTCTCTGAACCCGCAAAAAGCGCGTGTTCTGCTGCAACTGGCTCTGACCCAAACCAAGGATCCTAAGCAGATCCAGGAAATGTTTAATCAGTATTAATCACTCCGGCCCCGGTCATTCGACTGGGGCGTTTTCTCAAAATCTCCTGAATATGCGTAACGATTAATTCGCTCATCATTTTTGTGGTTATGATGATTGCCGATCGTTATTTTGCATATTTATACACCTTAGTGGGAATGGTCGGGGATTGTACATTTTTTGAAAGACCTGGACGAAAGGCCATCCTGTAAAGTTTTCCGCCATGCTGGCCACTAAAGACACTCCTGTCAATAATGTGGCCGTGGGCGCATCGAGCATCACTCCGCCAGAAACAGCTCCAGCAGAGAATTCAAAAATAGCTTACCGTGTTGGGTAATCTGCCAGTATTCATCGCATTCACTCAGATAGCCCTGGGCAATGGCCTCATCGATCTGTCGACGAATAACGTCTTCGGTAAGCCCGGTATATTGCGTGAACTCCGCGCGAGGCGCGGCTTCCAGCAGCCGGAAACGGTTCATAAAGAACTCAAACGGCTTATCGGCCTCGGCGACATCTCGCTGGCTTTCCAGATAACGTCCTTGCATGTATCCGCGCGGATGTCGCGTTTTGGTAGTGCGCAGGATGCGACCGTCAGGGAAAGTGACTTTGCCGTGCGCGCCGCAGCCAATGCCTAGATAGTCGCCAAAACGCCAGTAATTTAGGTTGTGCTGACACTGATAACCCGGTCTGGCGTAGGCTGAGGTTTCGTACTGCTGATACCCCGCGGCGGTCAGCAACTGGTGGCCTTGCTCAAAAATATCCCACAGCGCGTCGTCGTCCGGTAATACCGGTGGTCGGGACCCGAACAGCGTATTCGGTTCGATGGTCAACTGATACCAGGAAAGATGCGGCGGGTTGAGCGCGATGGCCTGCTGTAAATCGCTCAGCGCCTCTTCCAGCGTCTGATCCGGTAAACCGTGCATCAGGTCGAGGTTAAAGCTGCGTAGTCCCAGACCGCTCGCCAGGTGCGCTGCACGTTTGGCTTCTTCCGGTCCGTGAATACGTCCCAGACGTTCGAGTTTGGCGGAGCTAAAGCTCTGTACACCAATGGAGATACGGTTTACGCCAGCACGTTGATAATCCACAAAGCGATCGGCTTCCACCGTACCGGGATTCGCCTCCATCGTGATTTCTGCATCTGCGGCGAGATTCAGCCGTGCGCGCACGCCGTCGAGCAGCGTTTGCATTGCCGGGCCAGAAAGCAGGCTCGGCGTACCACCACCGATAAAAATCGTCTTTACCTCACGGCCCTGGGCGTGGGCCACCTCAGAATCCAGATCGCTCAGCAGATGCTGCACATAGTCGTCATGAGGGACTTCGCCTTTAAGCGCATGCGAGTTGAAGTCGCAGTACGGGCATTTCTGCACGCACCACGGGATGTGTATGTAAAGACTTAACGGCGGAAGCTTAATCATTACGCAGGGCATCCAGCAGCAGCTTCAGCGCTTGTCCGCGGTGAGAAATCGCGCTCTTTTCTTCGCGGGTCAGTTCGGCGGCGGTTTTCCCTTCAGAGGGCACAAAGAAGATTGGGTCGTAGCCAAAACCACCGTTTCCGGCAGGTTCACGGGCAATAACGCCCGGCCAGCGTCCGTGGCAAACCACAGGTGTTGGATCGTCTGCATGGCGCATATACACCAGCACGCAGTGGAATTGTGCCTGGCGCTTGTCATCAGGAACATCCTGCAGGGTGTGGAGCAGTTTTTCCAGGTTCTGCTGATCGGTTGCATCTTCGCCGGAATAGCGGGCTGAATAGATGCCCGGCGCGCCGCCAAGGGCATTTACCGCCAGACCAGAGTCATCAGCAATGGCGGGTAAACCGGTAATTTGCGCGGCATGACGTGCCTTCAGAATGGCGTTCTCAATAAACGTCAGCCCGGTCTCTTCTGCAGAATCAACACCCAGATCCGTTTGAGCGACAACATCAAGACCGAAATCACTCAGAAGAGAGGCGAGTTCACGCACTTTACCGGCGTTGCCGGTCGCGAGGACAACTTTTTGCATGGGATACCTAATCAGTTAGCGCCGCAATTTCGGGCGGGATCTGTTGCGGATGAATGATTTTAACCTGTTTGTGACGACCAAGCTCGCCCTTCTCAATGACGACCTGGCTTTTTGCCACGCGGAACTGTTTGCCGAGAAACTTCACCAGATGGCTATTGGCTTGCCCATCAACCGGTGGGGCGGTAATGGCGACTTTTAGTTCGTCGCCATGTAAACCTACAATACTGTCACGGCTGGCTTTAGGCTGAATGTAGAGCCGTAAAACCAGACCGTCATCGCAGGGGGTAACGGCACTCATAGCGCCATCCACAGCCCCGGCAGCAGCATGTTACCTGTCGCCTGTAATACTTCTGCGATGCCCATATTAATGACATACAGCAGCAGAACCAGGATCATTGGCGAGAAATCGATCCCGCCCATGCCTGGAAGTAAGCGACGAATAGGACGCAGCAGCGGATCCGCCAGTTGAATCAGCACGTACTCCACAGGGCTGCGGCCCTGGCTGACCCAGCTCATAATCGCCATCACCAGCAGAACCCAGAAAATCAGCAGTCCGATGGTCTTCAGAACAATCAGCACGGCGGCGATCCAGATGATCGGCTGGAACGTAACCACCTTAAACAGCACGATGGCCTTGATAAAGCTCAGAACGAGCGCAACTAATGCCGATGCGCTGTCAATTGGCCCCATCGGGGGAATGATACGGCGTAACGGCCCAATAATGGGCTGAGTGATTTTCACAATAAACTGCGAGAACGGGTTGTAGAAATCGCAGCGAGACCATTGCATCCACACGCGCAGCAGCAGCGCCATGGTATACAGCTCAATTACCGTTGAGAGCAGGAAGGTCAACGTATTCATGGTGTTCCTTAGTTTTCCTTATTTTTTAGTGTAATCACGAGCACCAAAAATGGCAGTGCCGATGCGCACCATCGTGCTACCCGCCGCAATGGCGGCATCCATATCATCAGACATCCCCAGTGAGAGCGTGTCGATACTTGGGTAACGTGTTTTCAACCCGGCAAATGCTACCGCCATTTGCTGTGCAACTTCAAACTGCCTTACATAATCTGACTCTGGCGCCGGAATCGCCATCAGACCACGCAGGGTAATGCGTGGCAGCGCGGCGACTTCAGCGGCCAGTGCGTCAAGCTCTGCAAGCGGAATACCTGACTTACTGTTCTCATCGCTGATATTAATCTGAATCAACACATTGAGCGGCGGCAGTTCCGCAGGGCGCTGTTCGCTCAGACGGGCAGCGATACGCAGACGATCAATCGTATGGCACCAGTCAAAATGTTCAGCGACCAGACGACTTTTGTTCGACTGCAGCGGGCCGATAAAGTGCCACTGCAGATCGTTAACGCCTTTTTCCTGAAAGTAGCGGATCTTATCCACCCCTTCCTGGACATAGTTTTCACCGAAGGCACGCTGCCCTGCGGTCATGGCTTCTTCGATGGCGCTCGCAGGTTTGGTTTTGCTGACTGCAAGCAATATAACTTCTTCTGAAGACCGCCCGCAACGCGTCGCGGCGGCTGAGATTTTGTCCCGGACATGTGCCAGGTTATGCGCGATATCGTTCATTTTCCGAGGATGTTCATATGAATATGGAAGAAATAGTGGCCCTTAGTGTAAAGCATAACGTGTCGGATCTACACCTGTGCAATGCATGGCCTGCGCGCTGGCGCATAGGTGGAAAAGTCGAAATAGCACCATTTACTCCCCCTGACGTGGAGAATCTGCTGACGTGCTGGCTCAGTGAGCAACAACAGGTACAGTGGCGGGAACAGGGGCAGATTGATTTTGCCCTTACGCTGGCGGACTCCCGGCGTCTACGCGCCAGCGCATTTGCTCATCAGCAGGGAACCTCGCTGGCGCTAAGATTGCTACCGCTTGAATGTCCTCGTTTAGACGATCTTCAGACCCCGGAGGCCATACCTGAACTGCTGCACGGTGAAAATGGATTAGTTCTGGTCACTGGAGCCACCGGCAGCGGTAAATCAACCACCCTGGCGGCGATGGTGGAGTACCTTAATCAACATATTGCGGGGCATATTCTGACGCTGGAAGATCCGATTGAATATCGCTACACCAGCCTGCGTTGTCTTATTCAACAGCGGGAGGTGGGCGTACACTGCGCTTCTTTTGCTGCCGGTTTGCGCGGCGCGTTACGCGAAGATCCCGACGTCATTTTGCTGGGCGAGCTGCGCGACGTGGAAACTATTCGTTTGGCCTTAACGGCAGCGGAGACCGGGCATCTGGTGTTGGCAACCTTACATACGCGAGGGGCGGCGCAGGCCATCGCGCGGCTGGTGGACACCTTTCCCGCTCAGGAGAAAGATCCGGTGCGTAACCAGCTGGCAGACAGCCTGCGGGCGGTACTTTCGCAAAAGCTGGAGGAAGATAAGCAGGGAGGACGCGTGGCGCTATTCGAGCTGCTCGTCAACACGCCCGCCGTGGGTAATTTGATCCGCGAAGGGAAAACGCATCAGCTACCCGGAGTGATTCAAACCGGGCAGCAGACAGGTATGCAGACGTTTGCACAAAGTCTGCAGCAGCGCCAGGCGCAGGGGCGACTTTAGTAGCCCTACTCGAAATAGCTTTCAAGGATAATAACGGCAGAAGCGGAATCTACTTTGCCTTTATTTAACGCCCGGTATCCGCCTTGCTCAAACAGGCCTGAGCGGGCTTCGACGGTGCTCAAACGTTCATCGTGCAGCGTTACGGTTACGCCAAAGCGACCGTGAATGCGGTTAGCGAATTTGCGTGCGCGCGCAGTAAGGGGTTGTTCAGTGCCATCCATGTTGAGCGGCAGGCCGACAATGATTTCGTCCGGCTGCCACTCTTTTAGCAGGCGTTCAATCAAACTCCAGTCTGGCGTACCGTCCTGTGCTTTGATGGCGGGCAAGGGTCTCGCCGTACCGGTAATGCGTTGACCAACCGCGACGCCGATACTTTTCGTACCAAAATCAAAAGAGAGTAATGTTCCGCTCATCAGGCGTGTCCCGCCACGCCAGGCATGGTCTGAATATCAATCCCGATAAGCTTCGCCGCATCGCGCCAGCGGTCGGCAATCGGCGTTTTAAATAAGATGTTGAGGTCTGCGGGAGCAGTGAGCCAGGCGTTATCCAGTAGCTCTTGTTCCAGTTGACCTTTTTCCCATGATGAATAGCCCAGCGCAACCAGCGCTTCGGATGGCTGCTCCTGCGTACCCAGGGTTTCAAGTACATCGCGGGAGGTGGTGATGATCGTGTTATCTGAAATGCGAATACTGGAGGCAAAGCGTGACGGCGGGGTGTGTAGAATAAATCCACGGTCTTCCGCCAGCGGGCCGCCGAGCATCACCGGTTTGTCCAGACGAATGGCAGGATCGCGTGCTTCTGGAGTAATCTTCAGCTTTTCCAGAATCCCTTCAATTTGTAAGTTTTCCAGAGGCTTATTGACGATAATCCCCATTGCTCCGTTCTCATTGTGTTCACAGATATACACCACGGAACGGCGGAAAATCGGATCCTGGAGAGCAGGCATGGCAATTAGAAAGTGATGCTGTAAATTCATTGTCAGAGGTTCTGTTTCCTGGTTCAAAAAAGCAACAGAGCCCAGTATGTGGGCAAAGCGCGAAGATGTCACCCTCTGAAGATAGCTTTGCCGGATGGCGGCTTTGCCTTATCCGGCCTACGGGGTGCGAATGTAGGCCGGATAAGACGCGAAGGCATCGCCATCCGGCAACTTATTTATTTCTGCAAACGTGCCTCGATGGCGTCCATCAGCATACCGGTAATCGAAACCGGGAACTCCGCTTCAATTTCACGAATACAGGTTGGGCTGGTGACGTTAATTTCCGTCAGACGGTCGCCAATAATATCCAGACCGACAAAAATCAAACCTTTTGCTTTCAGCGTTGGCCCAATGCGACGTGCAATTTCCCAGTCGCTGTCGGTTAATGGACGCGGCTCGCCACGACCGCCGGCTGCCAGGTTGCCACGGGTTTCGCCGCCTTGTGGAATACGCGCCAGGCAGTACGGAACGGGTTCGCCATCGACCACCAGCACGCGTTTATCGCCGTCTTTAATTGCCGGCAGATAGTTCTGCGCCATGCAATAACGGGTACCGTGCTCGGTCAGTGTTTCGGCAATAACGCCAAGGTTCGGATCGCCTTCCTTGACGCGGAAAATAGATGCGCCGCCCATGCCGTCCAGCGGTTTGAGAATGATGTCGCTGTGTTTTTGCCAGAAGGCTTTCAGCTGCGCTTTGTTACGCGTGACCAGCGTTTCCGGTGTCAGGTCGGCAAACCATGCGGTGAACAGCTTCTCGTTACAATCGCGCAGGCTCTGCGGTTTGTTAACGATTAGCGTCCCTTTCTCCTCTGCACGTTCCAGAATATAGGTTGCGTAGATGAACTCGGTATCAAACGGCGGATCCTTACGCATCAGAATGACGTCCAGATCTGCCAGCGGGAGATCTTGCTCGCTATTGAACTCATACCATTTGTCGTAGTTCTGCTCTACGCTCAGGGTACGCGTACGGGCGCGGGCTTCACCGTTGATCAGATAGAGATCGGCCATTTCCATATAATGAATTTCGTAACCGCGACGTTGCGCTTCCAGCAGCATAGCGAAGCTGGAATCTTTCTTGATATTGATGCTTGCGATGGGATCCATCACGATGCCGAGCTTGATCATTGTTCTTCTCCGTTAGCCCAGATCGCCAAAACGCACCTGTAGCGCGGTGATGGCGGTGAGCGCAGTTGTCTCAGTACGCAGAACGCGAGGTCCTAACAGAATATCAGTAAATTGATATCGTGCGGTCATGGCAATTTCATCTGCCGACAGCCCACCTTCGGGGCCAATCAGCAAGCGGATGCGTTCCACCGGGAGCGGCAGCGTATTGATGCTGGCGCTGGCGCGGGGATGCAGGTTCAGTTTCAGACCTTCATCCTGTTCGGCGCACCACGCTTCCAGATCCATCGCCGGGCGAATTTCAGGCACCCGATTACGACCGCACTGTTCGCAGGCGGCAATGGCGATTTTCTGCCACTGCTGGAGCTTCTTGTTCAGGCGTTCGCTGTCCAGTTTAACGCCGCAGCGCTCAGAAAAAAGTGGCGTAATGAGGCTTACACCCAGTTCAATCGATTTTTGGATAGTAAATTCCATTTTTTCACCCCGCGACATCACCTGGCCCAGGTGGATGTGCAGCGGCGATTCTCGATCGTCGAGTTCAGCGTTAAGCACCTTCACGTCCACGCTTTTCTTACTGGCGTGGGTGATTTCGGCGTCGAATACCTGATTGCTGCCATCAAACAGCTGTAGCGCCTGGCCTGGCCCCATACGTAGCACGCGGCCGATATGGTTGGCAGCGTCTTCACACAGTGAAATTTGGCTGCCGGAAGTGAGTGGCTCAGGGTGATAAATGCGAGGAATGCGCATAGTTAAACATCCGCGTCATGGCCCTGGGCTGCAAAAGGCCAGGGCATGGTTAAAAAATATTGCTGCTAGTGTAGGTTAGCTCTTTTGCGCCTGGCAAGCGCGTTGCACATAGGGGTTATGGTTCCCCTGTACCTTCGCAATGCGTTCGTCGCGCTCACACTCCCAATCGGTGACCGGATACTGCTTATTCCAGGCATTAAAAAGCTGAGTTTGCTGGCGGGAGAGCGTCAGGTTGTATTGGTCGCGCATGTAAAAATAGGTACGCGCGATGGCGCCACGGGCGCGGGCTGGCGGCTCGGCAACTTTCTCTTTGAAGTCAACCTTCATGGTGCATTGTCCATATTGGCCTTCACCACCGTTCCACTGGCTGTACATAAAGTTTGCGCGATCGCCATTGACCTCACCCACCGCGGGCTGCAGGTTATGCATATCGCTTTCCATTTTGCGATAGACCGGATCTTTAGCGCAGTTTTTACGCCCTCCGTCCTGCCAGCACTGGCGCTGATGACCAAATTGCCAGGCGGGGACAACGTGTTCCCATTCAATTCGACTGGCGCGGTTTTCATTTTTTCGCACTTTATAGCCGCAGGATTCGAGGTCAACGACCCCTTTTTTTCCTTGCCAATTAATTTTACATCCGCAATAGAAATCGCCTGGCGCATCGGCGTTAACTTTAACGCCCGCTGCTTTTGCCTGAGAAAAACTGTTGATGCCTTCGGCTAAAACCGAGCCTGAAAACGCAGCGGCTAACAGGGCCGCAGCAAAAGAAAGATTACGGTACATCACGAACTCCGTGTCAAAACGAGCCCGCAACGTAGCGAAAGTCATTCCTGTATGCAATCAGTTAGATCAGAAAAGTTCCTGATAATTCTGAAGATTATTCTGCAACCAGCGGTTCACCGCAGTGAACGCAGCGGTAGGTGGCTTCGCCGCGTACAACGCGGTTATGGCGGCGGACGGTCAGTTGGTGCTCCTGACACTTACAGCGGTATGTAAAGGTCTTACGCTGCACGGATTGCAGCTCAAACTGATGCGTGCGCCGGGCCGGTACGCCCAGCACGCTCTCCATCATCCATTTCCACTCTTTCCCGTGCGGCGGTACGCGGCCAAAGTGTTTCCACACCAGTAGATGCGCCAGTTCATGGGGCACCACTTCGTTAACGAACGCGTCAACATTCTCCATCAGCAAAACTGGGTTAAGACGAATTTCGTAGGTTTGTAGCCACGCGGTACCCGCGGCGGTTCCGCGCTGTTGGTAAACCAGCTTTGGTTCCGGGTATTGGCGTTCGAGCTTGAGATTGGCCTGAGCGAGTTTTTCCCGCAGGCTGCGCATAACGGCTTGCTGGATGGCGATCGGGAGACGGGAGGTTTTCATAACGCCAGAGGATAGTGCGACAGGGAAGGGACTGCAAGAGGAAGGCTCCCTCCCACGGGGGAGGAAGCCTAACGAGATTAGTCGTGTGCGCCAATTTCGCGCAGTTTACGACCTTTCATCAGGTTACGTTCAATGTGTTCCAGAGAGACGTTTTTAGTTTCAGGGATCAGCCACAGGGTCAGGAAGATGAACAGTACGTTCAGGCCACCGTAGACCCAGAAGGTGTTGGCGCTGCCCAGCGAGTTCAGCATCGTCAGGAAGGTTGCGCCGACAATCATGTTGGCAATCCAGTTAGTTGCGGTAGAGCAGGTGATGCCGAAATCGCGGCCTTTCAGCGGCTGGATTTCAGAGCACAGTACCCAAATCAGCGGACCGGCGCTCATCGCAAAGCCAACGATAAACATTAGCAGCATCAGCACTGCGAAGTATTGTGCGGCTGGCGAGTGAATACCCACGTGCATCATTGTACCCAGCACGCCCATACCGACGGCCATGACGATAAAGCCGAGGATCAGCGTAGGTTTACGGCCCCAGCGGTCAACTAGGCCAATGGCGATAAAGGTTGCCAGCACGTTGGTCAGACCGACAATAACGGTCCCCCACATCTGTTCGGTGGTGTTGGTGTAACCCGCCAGCTCAAAGATTTTTGGCGCGTAATACATAATGACGTTCATCCCGGTGAACTGCTGCATCACCTGTAACAGGACGCCAAGGAAAACTGCGCGGCGGAAGTTGCTGTTTTCTTTAAACAGCGCCCAGCCGCTCTGCTTCACTTGCAGGCTTTCACGAATTTCATCCAGCTCGCGTTTGGCTTCAGCGCTGGTGTCACGCAGACGCAACAGAACGCGTTCGGCATCGACAAAACGACGTTTAGCCGCAAACCAACGCGGGCTGTCCGGCAGGAAGATGACGCCAACCAGCAGTAAAAGGGCAGGGATGATGATCACGCCCAGCATCCAGCGCCATGCGCCGCTGTAGCTAAATGCCGTATCGGAAAGATACGCACCTAAAATACCGATGGTTATCATTAACTGATACATAGAAATCATGCTGCCGCGAATTTTTTCCGGGGCGATTTCGGACAAGTACAACGGTGCGGTATAAGACGCAACGCCGACTGCCAGGCCGAGCAGCACGCGGGAAACCAGCAGCACTTCAACGTTTGGCGCTGCGGCGGAGAACAGCGAACCGGCAACAAACAGGATTGCGCCGATCATCAGGCTTTTTTTACGCCCCAGCTTAAAGGAGAGCCAACCGCTGCCGACGGCGCCCACTGCCGCACCAAACATCATGGAACTCACCACCCATTCCTGAGTGTGTGGGGTAATTTGGAACTCGTCGGTGATGAATGGTAAAGCACCGGCAATAACACCGATATCCAGGCCAAAAAGTAATCCAGCCAGGGCTGCCAGGAAGCAGACAAAAAATGTCATGGCTTTGTTGGAATGCCCCGTTTTTTTATTGTCAGGCATGATGCCCTCCGTTGGGTAGCTAGTTTTGTTGATGTTAAGGGTAGGTGAGTACGGGGTAAAAAAATGCGAATCACATCACATTAGTGTAATCGGTTACACTAGCATTCATGTGGATTATTGTTTAATGAGTTGAAAGTTAACATTATTTATTATTATAGAATAAAGTTGATTGGCTGATTTTAAGACAATGCTGAAATATGATGTAACAGTGATGCAATGCTGGTAACGAAGAGATGTGAATTCAAGGTGGATAGAAATACCGTGCTATGTAATCGCTTTCATTTGTTATTGAAGCAAATGAAATTAGCGTGGTTATAGCGATGGGGGATGGGAGAGCAAATGACATAAAAAAAGACCAGCACGAGGCTGGTCTTCATAAGCATTGAGCCGTCGGGGAATTACTTCAGACCGGCAGCTTCACGCAGCAGGGCGGCTTTGTCGGTTTTTTCCCATGGGAAATGTTCGCGACCAAAGTGACCGTAAGCGGCGGTTTCTTTGTAAATCGGGTGCAGCAGATCCAGCATCTGAATCAGGCCATACGGGCGCAGGTCGAAGAACTCACGCACCAGCAGGGTCAGCTGTTCTGAAGGCACTTTTTCAGTACCGAACGTTTCCACCATGATAGAGGTCGGTTCAGCCACGCCGATTGCGTAGGAAACCTGAATCTCACAACGGTCAGCCAGGCCAGCGGCAACGATGTTTTTCGCTACGTAGCGGGCTGCATAAGCTGCGGAACGGTCAACTTTAGACGGATCCTTACCAGAAAATGCGCCGCCGCCGTGACGGGCCATGCCGCCGTAGGTATCAACGATGATTTTACGACCCGTCAGACCGCAGTCACCCATTGGACCGCCGATAACGAAACGACCAGTTGGGTTGATGAAGAACTTGGTTGAAGCTGTCAGCCATTCAGTCGGCAGTACCGGCTTGATGATCTCTTCCATAACGGCTTCTTGCAGCGATTTCTGATCGATATCTTCAGAGTGCTGAGTCGACAGAACAACCGCATCAATACCGACGATTTTACCGTCGTCATACTGGAAGGTTACCTGGCTTTTTGCATCCGGGCGCAGCCAGGATAAGGTGCCGTTTTTACGCACTTCAGCCTGACGCTGCACCAGACGGTGAGCATAGGTAATCGGGGCTGGCATCAGCACGTCGGTTTCGTTGGTTGCATAACCAAACATCAGACCCTGGTCGCCTGCGCCCTGTTCCAGCGGATCCGCACGGTCAACACCCTGGTTGATGTCCGGAGACTGTTTACCAATCGCGCTCAGTACCGCACAAGAGTTGGCATCAAAGCCCATGTCGGAATGCACATAGCCAATTTCGCGAACCGTGTTACGGGTGATCTCTTCGATATCAACCCATGCGCTGGTGGTGATCTCACCGCCAACTAAAACCATGCCGGTTTTGACGTAGGTTTCGCAGGCAACGCGTGCTTTCGGATCCTGCTCCAGGATTGCATCCAGCACGGCATCAGAGATTTGGTCAGCGATTTTGTCAGGATGCCCTTCTGATACGGACTCGGACGTAAAAAGGTGTTTTGCCATATTTAATTTCACCTAAGGAGAATGTAGTTAGCTCAAACTGTCGAGTGGAATAGCCATGTGTAGAAGATTCTACCATGAGTCTGCAGATGACGGACACTGGCAGTCTGAGTGTTAATCGGTATAGATGGATTAACATCTGGACGGCTATTTTAAGTCGGTTCTGCGCCTGATTTCCAGCTTTTTTTGATTGAGCTCGCATTGTACTGAAAATGTAACTGGAAATTTTTCCTGACGGTGCTGGCAATGCGCGTATTTATCTTTTGCTTTTTCGTACTGTTGTCGGTATAAAACGCGGCGCGCGGCTCATATCCGTCATACTTCAAGTTGCATGTGCGTTGGCAATACTCGCCCAGTCACTTACTCCTGTAAGCGCCCGGGGATTCACTGCGTTGCCGCCTTCCCGCAACTCGATTTATTGAGGATAGACAAAAAAGCACACGACGTTTTCATCGTGTTGCCACTTCCAGCCGGGTTAAAACTTTAGCTTTGGCTTGTGGGTTCGTTCCGTCAGGAGCAACCGTGGAGGTGATACGAGATAATGAACCGTTGTATTCTGCTGAATCTGTCGCACCGTTCTGGTGTACATATGTCCCCCGCAATCTGCATCTTGCATACCTGCCGATGTTATACCCATCTCGGCGCTTCTCAGGACTCCAGGGCCGGCAACGGTCACTAAGAACTGAACAAGGGCGCTCTTGGTAAACAAGAGTTTTCTCGTGGTTTCGCCGAACCGTCAGCATTAAGTTCGGTTACGTGTTTACATTGATATGAAAAAGAAACCGGTCGCACAGTCGGAGCGTCAGCACTATCTGCTGGAAATTCTGCCTGTATTTGGGTTGTTATCGCGTCTTCGGATTGCGATAGTAGTCAACTGTTTTACACTTGTTAATAAAATTTGAGGTTCGCTATGTCTGACGACATTTCTTTGGGTTCGCCTTCGTCAGCAGGCGAACACGGTGTACTACGCTCCATGCAGGAGGTTGCAATGAGTTCCCAGGAAGCCAGCAAGATGCTGCGTACTTACAATATTGCCTGGTGGGGTAATAACTACTATGACGTCAATGAACTGGGCCACATCAGCGTGTGCCCGGATCCCGACGTACCAGAAGCGCGCGTTGACCTTGCTGAGTTGGTGAAAGCCCGTGAAGCGCAGGGCCAGCGTTTGCCTGCATTGTTCTGCTTCCCGCAGATCCTGCAACACCGTCTGCGTTCGATTAACGCCGCGTTTAAGCGCGCCCGTGAGTCTTACGGCTACAACGGTGACTATTTCCTCGTTTACCCGATCAAGGTTAACCAGCACCGTCGCGTGATTGAATCGCTGATCCACTCCGGCGAACCGCTGGGGCTGGAAGCCGGTTCTAAAGCTGAACTGATGGCCGTTCTGGCTCATGCCGGAATGACCCGCAGCGTGATCGTGTGTAACGGCTATAAAGACCGCGAATACATCCGCCTGGCGCTAATTGGCGAAAAGATGGGCCATAAGATCTATCTGGTCATCGAGAAGATGTCTGAAATCGCTATCGTGCTGGATGAAGCTGAACGACTGAATGTTGTTCCGCGTCTGGGCGTGCGTGCGCGTCTGGCGTCGCAAGGGTCCGGCAAATGGCAGTCCTCCGGCGGAGAGAAATCGAAATTCGGCCTGGCGGCAAACCAGGTGCTGCAACTGGTAGAAATGCTGCGCGAGCGCGGTCGTCTGGACAGTATTCAGTTGCTGCACTTCCACCTCGGCTCACAGATGGCGAACATTCGTGATATTGCCACTGGCGTACGTGAGTCGGCGCGTTTCTACGTTGAGCTGCACAAGCTTGGCGTAAATATCCAGTGCTTCGACGTGGGCGGTGGCCTGGGCGTGGACTACGAAGGTACCCGTTCGCAGTCTGACTGCTCCGTAAACTACGGCCTGAACGAATACGCGAACAACATCATCTGGGCCATTGGCGACGCCTGTGAAGAGCACGGTCTGCCGCACCCGACGGTAATTACCGAATCCGGTCGCGCTGTTACCGCGCATCATACCGTGCTGGTGTCTAACATTATCGGCGTTGAGCGTAGCGAGCATACCGAAGCAACGCCTCCGGCTGACGATGCGCCGCGTGCCCTGCAAAGCATGTGGGAAACCTGGCAAGAGATGCATGAGCCGGGAACCCGTCGTTCGCTGCGTGAATGGCTGCACGACAGCCAGATGGATCTGCACGATATTCACGTTGGGTACTCTTCAGGCACCTTTAGCCTGCAGGAACGCGCGTGGGCAGAACAGCTCTATCTGAACATGTGTCACGATGTGCAAAAACAACTCGACCCGAGCAACCGCGCGCACCGTCCGATTATCGACGAGTTGCAGGAGCGTATGGCGGATAAGATTTACGTCAACTTCTCGCTGTTCCAGTCGATGCCGGATGCGTGGGGGATCGATCAGCTGTTCCCGGTGATGCCGCTGGAAGGGCTGAACAAGGCTCCTGAGCGCCGTGCGGTGCTGCTGGATATCACTTGTGACTCTGATGGCGCTATCGACCACTATGTTGATGGTGACGGCATTGCGACCACCATGCCGATGCCGGAATACGACCCTGAGAACCCGCCGATGCTGGGCTTCTTTATGGTGGGGGCGTACCAGGAGATCCTTGGCAACATGCACAACCTGTTCGGTGATACCGAAGCGGTTGACGTGTTCGTCTTCCCTGACGGCAGCGTGGAAGTTGAGCTGTCTGACGAAGGGGATACCGTGGCGGATATGCTGCAATACGTGCAGTTGGATCCGAACACCCTGCTAACTCAGTTCCGTGACCAGGTGAAAAACACCGATCTGGATACCGAGTTGCAGCAGCAGTTCCTCGAAGAGTTTGAGGCAGGACTGTACGGATATACCTATCTCGAAGACGAGTAATGCTGTTGGGGTTCGCTTGAACCTGAGCAAATTAACGGCGATAATTCGCCTATACAAGTAGTCACGTAAATCAATCCCTTCCTCGTCGGGCTTAACGACGCGGAGGGGATTTTTTTTCACCGATTTTAAAAGAGGTCAGTACATGAGCACCTTAGGTCATCAATACGACAACTCCCTGGTTTCTAACGCCTTTGGTTTTTTGCGTCTGCCGATGAACTTCATGCCGTACGACAGCGACGCCGATTGGGTGATCACCGGCGTACCGTTTGATATGGCAACGTCTGGCCGCGCGGGCGGTCGTCATGGTCCGGCTGCGATCCGTCAGGTTTCCACTAACCTGGCGTGGGAACACAATCGCTTCCCGTGGGACTTCGATATGCGCGAGCGCCTGAACGTGGTGGACTGCGGCGATCTGGTTTATGCGTTCGGTGATGCCCGTGAAATGAGTGAAAAACTGCAGGCGCATGCTGAGAAGTTGCTTTCTGCCGGTAAGCGCATGCTCTCTTTCGGCGGTGATCACTTCGTCACGCTGCCGCTCCTGCGCGCGCACGCTAAACACTTTGGTAAAATGGCGCTGGTGCACTTTGATGCCCACACCGACACCTACGCTAACGGCTGTGAATTCGACCACGGTACCATGTTCTACACTGCGCCGAATGAAGGTCTGATCGATCCGAATCACTCTGTGCAGATCGGTATTCGTACAGAGTTCGACAAAGATAACGGCTTTACCGTGCTGGATGCTTGCCAGGTGAACGATCGCGGCGTAGATGACATCATCGCCCAGGTTAAGCAGATTGTTGGTGATATGCCGGTGTATCTGACCTTTGATATCGACTGCCTCGATCCGGCGTTTGCTCCAGGAACCGGTACGCCCGTGATCGGCGGTCTGACTTCCGATCGCGCGATCAAGCTGGTACGTGGTCTGAAAGATCTGAATATCGTCGGGATGGATGTGGTGGAAGTAGCTCCGGCCTACGATCAGTCAGAGATCACCGCGCTGGCGGCGGCTACGCTGGCACTGGAAATGCTGTATATCCAGGCGGCGAAGAAAGGCGAATAACGGGTTTCGGACTATTTTGCCGGATGTCGCTGACGCTAGTCCGGCCTACATTATTGCTGAATTTGTAGGCCGGATAAGGCGCTCACGCCGCCATCCGGCACTGTTCGAGGATTATTTTATCCCGTCTGCGCTCATGCGATCGCGAATGTGTTGCGCACGTTCTGCAGATGCCGGGTGATCGTCAAACATTGAGCTTTGGCGTCCTGCTTCCAGTTTAGCCAGTTTCTCAAAGCTGGTGGCCAGTCCTGCCGGATTGATCCCACGTTTGCGCAACAAATCATACGAGTAATCATCTGCTTCGGATTCCTGACGCTGGGAGAACTGCGAGTTCACCAGTTTCTCGCCAAGATCGCCCAATTGCGACTGCGACAGGCTGCCGACAATGCCGCCAGCGGAAGCCGCTGCTGCACGTACGGCGTTAGTGCCCAGCGCGACCTGCATGCCTTTTTTCACATGACCCAGCGCGACGTGGCCCATTTCGTGGCCGATCACCGCTTCGACTTCGTTATCGGTCATCATATCCATCAGGCCGCTGTACACGCGGATACAACCGTTCGCCATGGCAAAGGCATTCACATCTTTCGCCATATAGACTTTGTAGTTCACCGGCTGGCCATTAATGTTGTCGCCAAGCGCGGCGGCGATTTTGCCAAGACGCGTTGCATACTCGCTGCTGGCAGGGGCGATAGTAGCCTTGCTGTCCATATCTTTACAGGCCTGATCGCTCAGCGCTTTTACCTGAGTATCGCTCAGACTATAGGCCTGAAAAGCCTCTGCGCCAGAAGAAAGCAGTCCGTTTGAGTCCATGTTCTGGCAGCCGGTCAATGCCGCCGCCATGCTCGTAGCAAGCAGTAAAGCGCGAATTTTCATTTTTTCTCTTCCGCACAAAGTCAGGATTATTCTAAAAAATGCGTCGTTTGCAGGTAAACCGACGCTCGGCCTTAGTATAAAGAAAAGAACATTCAGCGGGCGAGAAGATTGCGCAACTTGCGCGCATGATCCAGAGATTTCTGAAGCGGTAAAAGGATGCTCCATGTACATGACACGCGGCTTGGGTTACATTGTTGGCACTTTTTTCCGGCGTAGCCCAAAACGCGCTGTCGTCAAGTCGTTAAGGGCTCAGCCTTCATTATCCGATCTGGAGTCAAAATGTCCTCACGTAAAGAGCTTGCCAATGCTATTCGTGCGCTGAGCATGGACGCAGTACAGAAAGCCAAATCCGGTCACCCGGGTGCCCCGATGGGTATGGCTGACATTGCCGAAGTCCTGTGGCGTGATTTCCTGAACCACAACCCGACTAACCCGTCCTGGGCTGACCGTGACCGCTTCGTGCTGTCCAACGGCCACGGCTCCATGCTGATTTACAGCCTGCTGCACCTCACCGGCTACGATCTGCCGATGTCCGAGCTGCAGAACTTCCGTCAGCTGCATTCCAAAACGCCGGGTCACCCGGAAGTGGGTTACACCGCGGGTGTTGAAACCACTACCGGTCCTCTGGGTCAGGGCATTGCGAATGCTGTGGGTATGGCTATCGCCGAAAAAACGCTGGCGGCGCAGTTTAACCGCCCTGGTCACGACATCGTTGACCACTTCACCTATGCTTTCATGGGCGACGGCTGCATGATGGAAGGTATCTCTCACGAGGTATGTTCCCTGGCCGGTACGCTGAAGCTGGGTAAACTGGTAGCGTTCTACGATGACAACGGCATCTCTATCGATGGCCACGTTGAAGGCTGGTTCACCGATGACACCGCTAAGCGTTTCGAAGCTTACGGCTGGCACGTGGTTCGTGGCGTTGATGGTCACGATGCTGACGCGATTAAGCGCGCAGTTGAAGAAGCTCGCGCTGTGACCGACAAACCGTCCCTGCTGATGTGCAAAACCATCATCGGTTTCGGTTCCCCGAATAAAGCTGGTACCCACGACTCTCACGGTGCGCCGCTGGGTGATGCAGAAATCGCACTGACCCGCGAACAACTGGGCTGGAAATACGCGCCGTTTGAAATTCCGTCTGAAATCTACGCGCAGTGGGATGCGAAAGAAGCAGGCCAGGCAAAAGAAGCTGCATGGAACGAGAAGTTCGCTGCTTATGCGAAAGCCTTCCCGCAGGAAGCCGCTGAATTCACCCGTCGTATGAAAGGTGAAATGCCGTCTGACTTCGATGCAAAAGCGAACGAGTTCATTGCTAAGCTGCAGGCTAACCCGGCGAAAATCGCCAGCCGTAAAGCGTCTCAGAACGCGATTGAAGCGTTTGGTCCTCTGCTGCCTGAATTCCTCGGCGGCTCCGCTGACCTGGCACCAAGTAACCTGACTCTGTGGTCTGGTTCTAAAGCTATCAATGAAGATACTGCCGGTAACTACATCCATTACGGTGTACGTGAATTCGGTATGACCGCTATCGCTAACGGTATCTCTCTGCACGGTGGCTTCCTGCCGTACACCTCCACCTTCCTGATGTTTGTGGAATATGCCCGTAACGCGGTGCGTATGGCTGCGCTGATGAAACAGCGTCAGGTGATGGTCTATACCCACGACTCCATCGGTCTGGGCGAAGATGGCCCGACTCACCAGCCGGTAGAGCAGGTAGCTTCGCTGCGTGTGACCCCGAACATGAGCACCTGGCGTCCGTGTGACCAGGTTGAATCTGCCGTTGCATGGAAATACGGTGTAGAGCGTCAGGACGGTCCGACCGCGCTGATCCTCTCCCGCCAGAACCTGGCACAGCAGGAACGTACCGAAGAGCAACTGGCGAACATTGCGCGCGGTGGTTACGTGCTGAAAGATTGCGCCGGTCAGCCGGAACTGATCTTCATCGCTACCGGTTCTGAAGTTGAGCTGGCTGTGGCTGCCTGGGACAAACTGACCGCTGAAGGCGTTAAAGCGCGCGTGGTTTCCATGCCATCTACCGACGCGTTCGACAAACAGGATGCCGCTTATCGCGAGTCTGTACTGCCGAAAGCTGTTTCCGCACGTGTTGCAGTGGAAGCGGGTATCGCAGACTACTGGTTCAAATACGTGGGCCTGAACGGCGCTATCGTTGGTATGACTACCTTTGGTGAGTCTGCACCGGCTGAGCTGCTGTTTGAAGAGTTTGGCTTCACTGTCGACAACGTTGTCGCGAAAGCAAAAGAACTGCTGTAATTTTGATTACAGGTGAAAACGGGTCGCTTATGCGGCCCGTTTTTTAAAGTAAGTAAATTTATTTGATCGTGCGCAACCCGAAAATGTAGATTTGCATCACAAATATGATATTTAGCGATGTTTTATATTTGCAACTTGAATCACATTATTACTGTTGATTTTTATATTTCTTTTCTCAATCCATTGTTTTTAAAGGAATCACCAAAAAACATTCTGCGCTGTATGTAGTTTTCTCCTCGATTGATTTCATTTCGCCGTGCGCGTATTTTATTTTTAACGCTAACTCGTACCCTAAAAATAAAATAAGGAAAATGTATGCGGCTGATTGATTACTTTCCCGAATCATCTATCTCAATAAAAAATTCAGCAAAGAACTGGCAGGAGGCAATTGACTTTTCTATGTCATCCTTACTTGCCAATCATTATGTCAATTCAGATTATATTCAGGCCATTAAAGACTCAACGATTAACAATGGTCCTTATTATATTTTAGCGCCAGGCGTCGCCATGCCGCACGCTCGACCGGAGTGTGGCGCGTTAAAAACCGGTATGTCATTAACGCTTCTCAAACAGGAAGTGAAATTTGCCGAAGATGATGAAGGTATCAGATTATTAATCGGATTGTCGGCGGCTAATGCTGATTCACACATTGGCGCTATTCAGGCCTTAAGCGAATTATTATGTGAAGAGGAAGCACTAACCGCTTTGTTAGCGGCTAAATCAGAAAAACAATTGGCGGATATTATCGCTCAAGCATAATTAACGGTTTCCTTTCAGGACATTATTATGGAAAACAAGTCTGCTCGTGCCAAAGTCCAGGCTTTTGGTGGGTTTTTGACTGCAATGGTCATTCCCAACATCGGTGCGTTTATTGCCTGGGGTTTTATTACCGCATTATTTATTCCTACTGGTTGGATGCCGAATGAGCATTTCGCCAAAATTGTCGGTCCGATGATTACCTATTTACTGCCCGTCATGATTGGCTCCACAGGGGGACATCTGGTTGGCGGGAAACGCGGTGCGGTGATGGGGGGCATTGGTTCTATTGGCGTTATTGTGGGCGCGGATATCCCGATGTTCCTTGGCGCAATGGTAATGGGGCCGCTTGGCGGTTGGGTGATTAAGCATATCGACCGTCTGCTGGAAAAACGCATTCCTGCAGGCTTCGAGATGGTTATCAATAATTTCTCTCTTGGTATCGCGGGAATGCTCTTATGCTTGCTGGGGTTTGAAGTTATCGGCCCGGCGGTTCTCATTGCCAATAATTTCGTGAAGGAGTGTATTGAAGCGTTGGTTCATGCGGGCTATCTGCCGTTGCTATCCGTAATCAATGAACCGGCAAAAATCCTCTTTCTGAACAATGCCATCGATCAGGGGGTGTATTATCCGCTGGGGATGCAGCAAGCTTCTGAAACGGGAAAATCGATTTTCTTCATGGTGGCATCTAACCCAGGGCCGGGATTAGGTTTGTTACTCGGCTTTGCTATCTTTGGCAAAGGGATGAGTAAAAAGTCTGCGCCAGGCGCTATGATTATCCACTTCCTCGGTGGTATTCATGAACTGTATTTCCCGTATGTGCTGATGAAGCCTCTGACCCTGATCGCGATGATTGCCGGGGGAATGACCGGGACGTGGGTATTCCACCTGCTGGACGGTGGGTTAGTTGCGGGGCCAAGCCCAGGATCTATATTCGCCTATCTGGCATTAACGCCGAAAGGTTCTTTCCTCGCGACCATTGCAGGAGTCACCGCGGGAACCGTTGTTACTTTTGTTATTACCTCTGTCATCCTGAAAATGGAAAAGAACGTTGAAACAGAAAGTGAAGATGACTTTGCTGAATCAGCCAGAACCGTCAAAGCGATGAAGCAGGAAGGGAAATTCTCTTATAAAAACATTAAACGCGTCGCTTTTGTCTGTGATGCAGGAATGGGTTCCAGTGCTATGGGGGCAACCACGTTTCGTAAGCGTCTGGAGAAAGCGGGATTGAATATTACTGTGACGCATTATGCTATCGAAAACGTTCCGCAAGATGCCGATATTATTGTCACCCATGCCAGTCTTGAAGGTCGTGTTAAACGTGTAAGTGAAAAGCCATTAGTGCTGATTAAGAACTATATTGGTGACCCATTGTTGGATGATTTATTTAAACGCATTACTGCGAACTAGCCTTCTTCTATTTTTGGAGTGAATATGAAAACGAAAGTTGCTGCCATATATGGCAAGCAGGATATTCGTATCCGCGAGTTTGAACTGCCTGCAATTACAGATAATGAATTGTTAGTAAGCGTAATATCCGATAGCGTTTGTTTGTCCACCTGGAAAGCAGCAGCATTGGGGAGCGATCATAAACGCGTACCGGACGATCTGGAAAATCATCCGGTTATTACCGGACATGAATGTGCTGGTATCATTGTTGAGGTGGGAAAAAACCTGACGGATAAATATAAGAAAGGTCAGCGTTTTGTGTTGCAACCCGCGATGGGATTGCCAAGTGGATATTCAGCAGGATACAGCTATGAATATTTTGGCGGCAATGCAACATATATGATTATCCCGGAAGTGGCGATTAACCTCGGATGCGTTTTGCCTTACCACGGCTCTTATTTTGCTGCCGCCTCATTGGCTGAACCGATGTGCTGCATTATTGGCGCGTATAACGCGAATTTTCACACCACGCCTTACGTTTATGAGCATCGCATGGGGATTAAGCCAGGGGGGAACATTGCGCTTCTGGCCTGCGCCGGGCCGATGGGTATTGGTGCAATAGATTATGCCATTAACGGGAATATTCAGCCGTCGCGCGTGGTGGTGGTCGACATTGACGAAGCACGACTGGCGCAGGCTAAAAAACTGTTGCCCGTTGAGTTGGCGGCTGAAAAGGGGATTGAGCTCATCTATGTGAATACTACTGGCATGGATTCTCCGACAGCGATGCTGCGAGCGTTAACTCATGACGCAGGTTTTGATGATGTCTTTGTGTATGCGGCAGTGCCTGCAGTTGTTGAGATGGCTGATGATTTACTCGCGGAAGATGGTTGCCTGAATTTTTTTGCCGGCCCTACGGACAGTAACTTCAAAGTGCCGTTTAATTTTTATAACGTGCACTACAACAGCACTCACGTTGTCGGGACATCCGGTGGTTCAACGGATGATATGAAAGAGGCCATTGCGCTCAGTGCAACTGGCCAACTGCAACCGTCGTTTATGGTGACGCACATTGGCGGCCTTGATGCAGTTCCGGAAACTGTTTTGAATTTACCGGCGATCCCCGGCGGTAAGAAGCTGATATATAACGGCGTTACCATGCCACTAACCGCCATTGCTGATTTTGCCGAGAAAGGGAAAACTGACCCATTATTCAAAGAACTGGCGCTACTGGTGGAGGAGACGCACGGTATCTGGAATGAAAAGGCAGAAAAATACCTTTTGGCACACTTTGGCGTTGATATAGGGGAGGCGGCGATATGATGTCGCTGGCATGGCCGCTATTTCGTATCACGGAGCAGGCTGCACTGGCAGCCTGGCCGCAAACCGGGTGCGGCGATAAAAACAAGATTGATGGTCTGGCTGTGACGGCAATGCGGGAAGCATTGAACAGTATTGCCATTCGCGGACGCATCGTTATTGGCGAAGGGGAGATTGATCAAGCCCCGATGCTGTGGATTGGTGAGGAAGTGGGAACCGGCACCGGACCTGAGGTAGATATCGCCGTTGATCCTATTGAAGGAACCCGAATGGTGGCTATGGGGCAAAGCAATGCGCTGGCCGTCATGGCGTTTGCCCCTCGCGGCAGTTTGTTACACGCTCCTGATATGTACATGAAAAAACTGGTTGTTAATCGGTTTGCGAAAGGGGCGATTAATCTGGCGCTGCCGTTGGCAGATAATCTGCGTAATGTGGCAGAGGCGTTGGGTAAACCGCTGGAGCGACTGCGGATGGTGACGCTGGATAAGCCGCGCCTTCAACCAGCGATTGCCGAGGCGACACGGCTTGGCGTCAAGGTCTTTGCTCTGCCCGATGGTGACGTGGCCGCCAGCGTGCTGGCCTGTATGCAGGAGAATCCTTATGATCTGATGTATACCATTGGCGGCGCGCCTGAGGGGGTTATTTCAGCCTGTGCGGTTAAAGCGCTGGGGGGCGATATGCAGGCTGAACTGATTGATTTTTGTGAAGCGAAAGGAAATAACGCAGATAATCGTCTGATTGCGGCACAGGAACATCAGCGCTGCGCGGAAATGGGCGTTGAGATCAACCGGATCTACGCGCTGGACGAACTGGTAGGGGGAAATAAGATCCTATTCAGCGCGACAGGAGTCACGTGCGGCGATCTTGTGAAAGGGATCCAACAGGTTGCGAATGGTGTGCGCACGCAAACTTTACTGATCGGCGGCGCGGATCGAACGTGTAATATAATAGACTCTCTGCATTCATGGTGATTTATCGAGAAACGAATGACGACGCTGACAGAAGACGATGTGCTTGAGCAACTGGATGCTCAAAATAATTTACTCTCGTTTATGACGACGGCACATAACATTTTGCTCCAGGGCATTAAGCGCTTTCTACCGTCGCTGTTCGTTAATAACGATGAAGAGATCGTGGAATATGCAGTGAAGCCGTTACTCGCCCAGAGTGGACCGCTTGACGATATCGACGTTGCGTTACGTCTGATTTATGCGTTGGGAAAAATGGATAAATGGCTTTATGCCGACATCACTCATTTCTCTCAGTTTTATCAGTACCTGAACGAGCAGGATAATATCCCTGGTTTTGCCGATGACATTACCTGGGATTTTGTCAGCAACGTGAACAGTATCACCCGCAACGCAACGCTCTACGGTGCGCTGGAGTCGATGAAATTTGCCGACTTTGCTGCGTGGTCCGAAGTGCGCTTTAGCGCAATGGTCAAGACGGCAATGACGCTGGCAGTGACGGCGATTTTAAAG
Organism: Citrobacter sp. Cb023; assembly: GCF_030336805.1. Taxonomy (NCBI): domain Bacteria; kingdom Pseudomonadati; phylum Pseudomonadota; class Gammaproteobacteria; order Enterobacterales; family Enterobacteriaceae; genus Citrobacter; species Citrobacter sp. Cb023. Next base: position 383,494 of record NZ_JAOWCV010000040.1, read on the forward strand.
GAATTAACGCCGTGAAAATCAAACTAACGGTGAATGGGCTACAGGTTGAAGCACATTACCGTGATGATGAGATAGAGAACGTCCACAAACCGTTATTACAACAGCTGGCAAAAATACATGCCACTCACCCGCAGCGACGAACGATCGTTTTTCTCAGCGCACCGCCTGGTACGGGTAAATCGACGCTGACCACTTTCTGGGAATATCTCTCCCGTCAGGAGCCTGGCCTGCCGGAGATCCAGACGCTGCCGATGGATGGCTTCCATCACTACAACACCTGGCTGGATGCTCATAACCTGCGAGCATACAAAGGTGCGCCGGAAACCTTTGATGTGGATAAGCTTGCACAGAATCTACGTTTGATAAGGGAAGGGGAGGGCACCTGGCCTCAGTACGACCGGCAAAAACACGATCCGGTAGAAGCGGCTATAACAGTGACCGCGCCGATTGTGATTGTGGAAGGAAACTGGTTATTACGCGATGATGAAAGGTGGCGGGCGTTAGCTGAGTTTTGTGATTACTCGCTGTTTATTCGTGCACCTGCCAACGCGCTCCGTACACGACTGGTAGGCCGTAAACTGGCGGGCGGACTATCACAAGCAGACGCTGAGGCGTTTTATGAGCGTACCGACGGACCGAATGTTCGTCGGGTACTGGAAGCGAGTCTGCCTGGAGACCTGACGCTGGAGATGCTGGAATCTGGTGAATATCGGATTGCGTGAAGGCCAATTATTCCTGTTAAGCCGTAATGATTATTACGGTTTACTGGAATAATTTCCCCCGGTCTCAGCGGGAAAAATGTGATGTACGTCAGATAACTGTTTTCTTTGGCTGGACAATCATTCCTTTTATTCCGCGTTTCGCTTATTCTAGCTGAAGCGTTTCAGTCGATTAAATGTTCGACAATTAACCAATTAGTCGCAGTTTGCGACAGGTAAGGTTTCCCTGAGCGATTTGCTGCATTACTCTGTCTGCCACATCGTTTCTGAGAAATCCTTGCAGGAGACCTATGACCGTACGCGTAGCGATTAATGGTTTCGGTCGCATCGGACGCAACGTGGTTCGTGCTTTGTATGAATCCGGGCGTCGGGCGGAAATCACCGTGGTGGCAATCAACGAACTGGCGGATGCTGCAGGCATGGCGCATTTGTTGAAATATGACACCAGCCATGGACGTTTTGCCTGGGATGTTCGTCAGGAACGTGACCAGCTCATCGTTGGCGATGACGCGATCCGCATTCTGCATGAGCGAACGCTCGATGCGCTTCCCTGGCGCGAACTGAGTGTCGACGTTGTGCTGGATTGTACGGGGGTCTTCGGCAACCGCGAACACGGCGAGGCGCATATTGCCGCAGGTGCAAAAAAAGTGCTCTTTTCACATCCTGGTAGTCACGACATCGACGCAACCGTTGTGTATGGCGTTAATCAGGATCAGCTGCGCGCTGAACACCGGATCGTTTCCAACGCCTCCTGCACCACGAATTGCATAATACCCGTCATTAAATTGCTGGATGATGCTTACGGCATTGAGTCTGGTACCGTCACCACGATCCACTCCGCGATGCACGATCAGCAGGTTATTGATGCCTATCATCCTGACCTGCGTCGCACGCGAGCGGCCAGCCAGTCTATTATTCCGGTTGATACCAAACTGGCGGCGGGCATCACGCGAATTTTCCCGCAGTTTAACGATCGTTTTGAAGCGATTGCGGTGCGTGTACCGACCATAAATGTGACGGCGATCGACTTAAGCGTGACGGTGAAAAAACCAGTAAAAGCCAGTGAAGTCAACCAGTTGCTGCAAAAAGCAGCACAAGGTGCATTTCATGGTATAGTTGACTATACGGAATTACCGTTGGTCTCTGTAGATTTTAACCACGACCCGCACAGCGCCATCGTTGATGGTACGCAAACGCGCGTGAGTGGCGCTCACCTGATCAAAACGCTGGTCTGGTGTGATAATGAATGGGGCTTTGCTAACCGTATGCTCGACACAACGTTAGCGATGGCTGCTATTGGTTTCAGGCTCGACGCTTGAGCGTCGACAAAACTTTATGAATCAACGAGAGGATTCACCATGTCTGTAATTAAGATGACCGATCTGGATCTGGCTGGTAAACGCGTTTTTATCCGTGCGGACCTGAACGTACCAGTTAAAGAAGGGAAAGTAACCAGCGATGCGCGTATCCGTGCTTCCCTGCCGACCATCGAACTGGCCCTGAAACAGGGTGCTAAAGTGATGGTAACTTCCCACCTGGGTCGTCCTACCGAAGGCGAGTACAACGAAGAATTCTCTCTGCTGCCGGTTGTTAACTACCTGAAAGACAAACTGTCTGCTCCGGTTCGCCTGGTAAAAGATTACCTGGACGGCGTTGAAGTCGCTGCCGGTGAACTGGTTGTTCTGGAAAACGTTCGCTTCAACAAAGGCGAGAAGAAAGACGACGAAGCACTGTCCAAAAAATACGCTGCGCTGTGTGACGTATTCGTAATGGACGCTTTCGGTACCGCTCACCGTGCGCAGGCTTCTACCCACGGTATCGGTAAATTCGCCGACGTAGCTTGCGCAGGTCCGCTGCTGGCTGCTGAGCTGGATGCGCTGGGTAAAGCGCTGAAAGAACCTGCTCGTCCGATGGTGGCTATCGTTGGTGGTTCTAAAGTTTCTACCAAACTGACCGTTCTGGACTCTCTGTCAAAAATCGCTGACCAGCTGATCGTTGGTGGTGGTATCGCGAACACCTTCGTTGCTGCTCAAGGCCACAACGTCGGCAAATCCCTGTACGAAGCTGACCTGGTTGATGAAGCTAAGCGTCTGCTGACGACTTGCGATATTCCGGTCCCGACTGACGTTCGCGTAGCGACTGAATTCTCTGAAACTGCACCGGCTACGCTTAAATCCGTTAGCGATGTAAAAGAAGACGAGCAGATCCTGGATATCGGCGACGCTTCTGCACAGCAGCTGGCTGACATCCTGAAGAATGCGAAAACCATTCTGTGGAACGGCCCGGTTGGCGTGTTCGAATTCCCGAACTTCCGCAAAGGTACTGAAATCGTTGCTAATGCTATCGCAGACAGCGAAGCATTCTCTATCGCAGGCGGCGGTGACACCCTGGCAGCAATCGACCTGTTCGGCATTGCTGACAAAATCTCCTACATCTCTACTGGCGGCGGCGCATTCCTCGAATTCGTGGAAGGCAAAGTACTGCCAGCAGTAGCCATGCTCGAAGAGCGTGCTAAAAAGTAAGACATTGATGGGCAGGGAAACCTGCCCAATTATTAGCGCGCTGTCGAGCGCGCCCCCCTTTCCAAGGCCGAAGATACAGGACTCGCAACATGTCTAAAATTTTTGATTTCGTAAAACCAGGCGTAATCACTGGTGATGACGTACAGAAAGTTTTCCAGGTAGCTAAAGAAAACAACTTTGCTCTGCCAGCTGTTAACTGCGTTGGTACCGACTCCATCAACGCCGTTCTGGAAACCGCTGCAAAAGTTAAAGCGCCGGTAATCGTCCAGTTCTCCAACGGTGGTGCTTCTTTCATCGCGGGTAAAGGCGTGAAGTCTGACGTTCCTCAGGGCGCTGCAATCCTGGGTGCTATCTCTGGTGCGCATCACGTTCACCAGATGGCTGAACACTATGGTGTTCCGGTTATCCTGCACACTGACCACTGCGCGAAGAAACTGCTGCCGTGGATCGACGGTCTGCTGGACGCGGGTGAAAAACACTTCGCAGCAACTGGCAAACCGCTATTCTCTTCTCACATGATCGACCTGTCTGAAGAGTCTCTGGAAGAGAACATCGAAATCTGCTCCAAATACCTGGCGCGCATGTCCAAAATGGGCATGACTCTGGAAATCGAACTGGGTTGCACCGGTGGTGAAGAAGACGGCGTGGACAACAGCCACATGGACGCTTCTGCACTGTACACCCAACCGGAAGACGTTGACTACGCATACACCGAGCTGAGCAAAATCAGCCCGCGTTTCACCATCGCAGCGTCCTTCGGTAACGTACACGGCGTTTACAAGCCGGGTAACGTAGTTCTGACCCCGACCATCCTGCGCGACTCTCAGGACTATGTTTCTAAGAAACATAACCTGCCTCATAACAGCCTGAACTTCGTCTTCCACGGTGGTTCCGGTTCTACTGCTCAGGAAATCAAAGACTCCGTAAGCTACGGCGTAGTGAAAATGAACATCGACACCGATACCCAATGGGCTACCTGGGAAGGCGTTCTGAACTACTACAAAGCAAACGAAGCTTACCTGCAGGGTCAGTTGGGCAACCCGAAAGGCGAAGATCAGCCGAACAAGAAATACTACGATCCGCGCGTATGGCTGCGTGCTGGTCAGGCAACCATGATCACCCGTCTGGAACAGGCTTTCAAAGAACTGAACGCGGTTGACGTTCTGTAATTTACGCCGTCCAACGTGACATGAGGCCCGCAAATGCGGGCCTTTTTTATTGCCATTTCAATGTGCTGCTGACAGAGAATTCTGTGATCTGTTTGGCAAAATCTGAGTTTATTGTTTACCCTTGTCAGGTTGCCAGTCCCGTTAGGGCGGCTTTATTTCTCCCGTTTGGGTAAGCAAAAAAGGAATATTGAATGGAAGATTTGAATGTTGTCGACAGCATAAACGGTGCGGGCACCTGGCTGGTCCGCAATCAGGAGCTACTGTTGAGCTATGCCGTCAACATCGTTGCGGCTCTCGCGATTGTCATTATCGGTATGATCGTGGCGCGTATCGTATCAAACACCGTTAACCGCCTGATGCTGGCGCGTAAAATTGATGCCACCGTTGCCGACTTTCTTTCTGCACTGGTGCGCTACGGTATTATCGCTTTCACGCTGATTGCCGCGCTGGGTCGCGTTGGGGTGCAAACTGCCTCCGTGATCGCCGTTCTCGGTGCCGCAGGTTTAGCTGTCGGTCTGGCGCTGCAAGGGTCGCTGTCCAACCTCGCCGCAGGCGTGCTGCTGGTGATGTTCCGTCCGTTCCGCGCGGGTGAATATGTAGACCTTGGCGGCGTTGCGGGAACCGTGCTTAACGTGCAGATTTTCTCCACAACTATGCGTACCGTAGACGGTAAGATTGTGGTGATCCCAAACGGTAAAATCATTGCCGGGAACATCATTAACTTCTCTCGCGAGCCGGTCCGTCGTAACGAATTTATTATCGGCGTGGCCTACGACTCCGATATCGATCAGGTGAAAAAAATCCTCACTGATATCATCCAGTCTGAAGATCGCATCCTAAAAGACCGTGAAATGACGGTACGCCTGAATGAGCTGGGCGCTTCCTCGATTAATTTCGTCGTACGCGTCTGGAGCAACAGCAGCGATCTGCAAAGCGTCTACTGGGATGTACTGGAGCGCATTAAGCGCGAGTTTGACGCCAACGGTATCAGCTTCCCGTACCCGCAGATGGATGTGAACTTTAAACGCGTGAAAGAGAACGCGACCGAGTAACTTCAGCTAAAAACGCCCGCCAGAGAGAGGCGGGCGTTAATTTATCTCGTCTTGTTAAGAATTGCGCTGACACCCTGCATCAGCTCGCCAACATCGTTTATTCCTTTACTTTCCTGTTGGGCAATCCATTCGGCCTGAACGTGCTGATAACCGGTAGCGGCTTGCCACGCATTCAGCTCGCTGTTGGTCAGGTAGTGAACGCGTGCGCCCTCTTTTGCCATCTTTTTCGCCATTGCGGTCAGGCTTGCGTCCTGCACTGCGCCAATACGCTTTTGCGTCATGGCGGCGGCCCGATTGATGGCTGCGCGATCTTTCACATCCAGGCTATCCCAGACGTCTTTATTCATCACCAGAAGATAAACGTGTCCGAGCCAGAGCGAAGGGGAGAGCTGAATATAGGGGGCCGCCCGCTGGGCATGGATATCATCTCCGCTGTCGAGGTTAACCATCAGGCCGTCAAGCTGTCCGGTCTGAAGCGCATCGGTAATTTTTTCATTCCATGGCATGCTGACCGGCACGCCGCCCGCGTTGCGTAAAAATGATTGATGCCAAAAGCTGGCGGTCCGCCATTGGCTTGCATTCAGCTGTGCCAAATCGACGTTCGGCCTGGTCGTAAAAAATCCAACCGGATAGCCGAGGAAAAACTGAAGATTCACCAGATTGTTGTTTTCCAGCTCGCGACCAAACTGGCGATACTCGCGGAAAATCCGCTGAAAGGCGTTAACCTGCGCTTCACCACGACCCGGTCCGAGGGGAAAGCTCTTAAAAATCTGGTGTCGCGGCAGTTGTTCGGGCGTGTACTCAGGGACCACGATCCCCATATCCGCCACGCTGCCCTGGCCGATCGTTTTTAAGGCGTCATAGCTGGTGGACAGCTCGCCGTTCCAGTGAGCGTCGATTTTCAAACGTCCAAGCGACTCTTGTTCGATCGCGCGAAAAAAAGTCTCTTTTATGAGCCGGGTACGCATGTTGCCATATGGCTCGTGATCGGTATAGCGCAGCGTTCTGTCTGCGCTGGCGACAGTGGGCCACAAACTGGTAACTATCAGCGAGGCACAGAAGAGAAAAATGTTCGCGTTATGCTTCATACCCATTCCTTTGGTATAGACAGATTTATCTTTCAGCATACCTCGGGTAACGCACAATCGCTATTGTCAGAGACTGAATATGGAGGGGAGTGTGCGCGGTATTATTAATAATGCTAATTACTGATTAATATTATCCATTTCCTCTAATGAATCCCGCGCAGTATAGTCTGCCCACAAGACAATTATGTGAGATGTTTTACATGTTATCCTACTATTTTCAAGGGCTTGCGCTTGGTGCAGCCATGATACTTCCGCTTGGTCCACAAAATGCCTTCGTGATGAATCAGGGGATCCGTCGTCAGTATCACATCATGATTGCTTTACTCTGCGCTATCAGTGATTTAGTGCTGATTTGCGCGGGTATCTTCGGCGGTAGCGCCTTGCTGATGCAGTCGCCATGGCTGATGGCGCTGGTCACCTGGGGCGGGGTCGCATTTTTACTCTGGTACGGATTCGGTGCGCTAAAAACGGCGATGAGCAGTAATCTGGAACTGGCCAGCGCCGAAGTGATGAAGCAGGGGCGCTGGAAAATCATCGCCACTATGCTGGCGGTGACATGGCTCAACCCACATGTTTACCTGGATACTTTTGTGGTGCTCGGGAGTCTGGGGGGACAACTGGACGTTGAGCCTAAACGCTGGTTTGCACTGGGAACCGTCAGCGCTTCGTTCCTGTGGTTCTTCGGTCTGGCATTGCTGGCGGCCTGGCTGGCACCGCGTCTGCGAACTGCGAAAGCACAGCGCATCATCAATACGCTGGTAGGATTAGTGATGTGGTTTATCGCTTTTCAGCTGGCAAAAGAAGGTGTTGCGCACGTTCATGCGCTGTTCAACTAAGTGTTGTCTGATGGACAACGCAGCGAGATCGGCTAAGCTTGCCTGCATGTGCCCTGAGTTTTGGGGTAATTAATGAAACATGGAGGAACGACCGTGAAGTTCAAAATAATGGCCATGGCGGCATTAGTCGGATTCAGCGCACTATCGGTACAGGCAAATGAGTTGCCAAATGGACCGCACATCGTGACTTCCGGAACGGCAAGCGTAGATGCAACACCAGACATCGCCACCCTGGCGATTGAAGTGAACGTTGCTGCAAAGGATGCGGCTTCCGCGAAGAAGCAGGCCGATGAGCGCGTGGCGCAATATCTGTCTTTCCTTGAACAGAACCAGATAGCGAAGAAAGACATTAGCGCTGCAAACTTGCGTACGCAGCCGGACTACGACTACCAGAACGGCAAAAGCATCCTCAAAGGTTATCGTGCAGTGCGCACCGTTGAAGTCACGCTGCGTCAGTTGGACAAACTCAACGCTCTGCTTGATGGCGCGCTGAAGGCCGGTCTGAATGAGATTCGTTCGGTATCGCTGGGCGTTGCCCAGCCGGATGCTTACAAAGACAGGGCGCGTAAAGCGGCGATTGATGATGCTGTTCATCAGGCTGAACAGCTGGCCGCGGGCTTTAATAGCAAACTGGGTCCCGTTTACAGTGTGCGTTACCACGTTTCCAATTATCAACCGAGCCCGATGGTACGGATGATGAAAGCAGATGCAGCGCCTGCAACCTCCGCTCAGGAAACCTACGAACAGCCGGTTATTCAGTTTGACGATCAGGTTGATGTCGTCTTCCAGATTGAGCCTACAATAACCAATAAGTAGTCTTGATAAGGCGTAAGTCGCCATCCGGCAAGATTTTAGCCTGATGGCGATGCTTACGCGTCTCATCAGGCCGACAAAACATTCCAGCCGGTTTTTTCTGTGAGCAACTGTAAAAATGAGACCTCACATTCAGTCTTTTTTTTCGTGGTAATGAGGATAGGCCATAGCGATTTTTAAGGGGACGCTATGGATATTTTTATCTCGAAAAAGATGCGTAATTTCATTCTGCTGGCGCAAACCAATAACATCGCCAGAGCGGCAGAAAAAATACATATGACCGCATCGCCTTTCGGTAAAAGCATTGCTGCACTGGAAGATCAAATCGGCTATACGCTGTTTACCCGTAAAGATAACAACATCAGCCTGAATAAAGCCGGACAGGAGCTGTATCAGAAGCTGTTTCCCGTCTATCAGCGCCTCTCTGCCATTGATAACGAAATCCATAACGCCTCTTGTCGCTCGCGGGAAATCGTCATCGGTATCGATAATACTTATCCAACGATTATTTTTGACCAGTTGATTAGCCTTGGCGATAAATATGACGGCGTGACGGCCCAGGCCGTTGAATTCAGTGAGAATGGGGTGATTGATAATCTGTTCGACCGCAAACTGGATTTCATTATCTCGCCACAGCACGTTTCCCCCCGCGTACAGGAGTTGGAAAATTTGGCGATCAGCGAACTGTCTCCGCTGCGTCTGGGGTTTCTCGTTTCCCGGCGCTACGAAGAGAAACAGCCGCAGGATCTGCTGCGCGAGCTACCCTGGCTGCAAATGCGCTTCCAGAATCGCGCCAACTTTGAGGCAATGCTGGATGCTTATATGCGGCCCTGCGGGATCAATCCGACGATTATCTACCGTCCGTACAGCTTTATGGCCAAGATTAGCGCGGTGGAGCGCGGGCAGTTTTTGACGGTGATTCCTCATTTTGCCTGGCGGCTGGTGAATCCGTCGACGCTAAAGTATTTCGACGCGCCCGGCAGCCCCATGTATATGCAGGAGTTTCTCTATTCGCTGAAAAATCATCGCTATACCGGCACCATGCTCCAGCATATTGCTGAAGATCGTGACGGTACGGCAAGTTAACCGAGCATCGATCCTGTCTCGAGAAGGTTGCGATGCAGATCGAACGCATGGCTGAGATCGTGATGGATATGCCCGCCGGGCGCTTTTTCCAGATAGCGGTGCAGGTAGTCCCGGTAAAGGGGATGCGCACAGTTATCGATAATCGTGTGCGCCCGCTGCATCGGAGATAACCCACGCAGATCGGCAATCCCTTGTTCGGTCACGATCACTTTAACGCTATGTTCGCTGTGGTCGACATGGCTGCACATCGGCACGATGGTTGAGATTTTCCCGCCTTTGGCAATCGACGGCGCCATAAAGATAGACAGATAGGCGTTGCGCTCGAAATCCCCGCTGCCGCCGATACCGTTCATCAGGTTCACGCCCGCAACGTGCGTGGAATTGGCATGGCCGTAGATATCAAACTCAAGCCCAACGTTGAGTGCAATGACCCCCAGCCGACGGATGATTTCCGGGTTATTGGAGATCTCCTGCGGGCGCAGCACAATTCGGCTGACGAAGAAGTCCATGTTGTCGTAAATCTTCTGTAGCGACGGGGCTGAGATGGTCAGGCTGGAGGCGCTGGCACCGGTGATCTTGCCCGTTTCCAGCAGATGCACCACCGATTCCTGTAACACCTCTGAATACATCATAAAGGGCGGGATATCCGGATTCTCTCCCAGTCTCGCCATTACCGCGTTGTTGATATTGCCCACGCCGCTTTGTAAGGGCAGAAACTCTGCTGGAATGCGTTTGTGCGCCATTTCTGCCAGTAGGAAAGTGACGACGTTATCGGCAATTTGTTGGCTGACCGGATTGGTTTTATCCGACGCATTCCCGGCATCGGGCTGCTCGGTATCCACCACCGCTACCACTTTCCTGGGGTCTATCTGCACGCACTGACTGCCCACGCGATCCATGGTATGAAATATGGGCACGCTGTTACGCCGCGGCGGTGCGCCGGGTATTACGATGTCGGCAAACTCAGCCACGCGTGGATTATGGTAATGATTCAACTCGATAATCACCTTTTTCGCCCGCAGCAGCCAGGTGGGTGCATTGCCAATACCGCTGGAAAGCCAAATCCGGCCATCCGGCGCAATGGCGGAAGCTTCAATGACGGCAACATCGATATCGCCAAAAAAGCCGTAATTAACCATCTGCGCGACTTCGCTCAAATGGAGATCGACAAACCTCACCTGGCCCTGGTTAATTTTCTCGCGCAGGCCAGATGAGGTTTGATAAGGCGCACGCCAGGAAACGGCATCCGCCGCGGATAGTGCATCATCAGCGGCGGCGCCAATTGACGCCCCGGTCAACAGGCGGATCTGAAAAGGCTGCCCGTCCTGATGCCGTTCGCAGGCGCGTTGGGCAATTGCGGTGGGTAACGCTTTTGGCGAACCCGCGGGGGTAAAGCCGCTGAACGCCACCATATCATCGTGCTGGATAATTTCTGCCGCCTGTTCGGCGCTCATCCGTTTCATGGCCGTCTCCTTCGTCGGACGTGATTAATGGCCAACAAAATTAGGTTTACGTTTTTCCATAAACGCGTTCATCCCTTCCTGATAATCCTCGCTGTCATACACCGCGCGGCGCATGCCCTGAATGCGCTCGAATTCGTCAGAGTTCATGGTGTGTGCTTCGCCCAACACGCGCAGTTCTTCTTTGATGACGGCGATTGCCAGCGGCGCTTTTTCCGAGATGTGATGCGCCATTTGCAGGGTGAAATCTTCCAGTTCCTCGGTTGGAACGACATGGTTGAGGATCCCGACCGCCATAGCGCGTTGAGCGGTGATGGGCGAGGCGGTAAAAATCAGCTCCTTAACGATGTGAAAACCAGCGTCGCGGGTCAGGTTGTGGATGCCCACCAGGTTATAGGGCACGCCGAGGTTGACCGGGGTCATGGAGAAGGTAGACGTACTGGCTGCGATGATCAGATCGGAACTCATGATCATCTCAAACGCGCCGCCCCAGACGCTGCCTTCAACCATGGAGATCACCGGCTTCGGATATTTTTGGATCATACGAGTTATCTGACGCAGCGGATCGTCATAAGAGAGCGGATCGCGACGTCCGGTGGGGAGTTCATGAATATCATGCCCGGCAGAGAACACTTTGGCCCCGCTCGGGGCGCGCAGAATGATGCAGCGAATGTCCGGACGATTGAGGTCGCTCAGCGCCTGCATCAGATCGTCAATAAACACTTTACTCAGGGCATTGAGCTTGCGGGCGTAATTGAACTCAATGACCGCGACTTTCTGGATGATGACCACGTTGACGTATTGATAAGACATAATGTTCTCTTTATTGAAAGTAATGATGCTGGATAAATTCGCTGATGTGCCGCAGGCCGGTGCGCGGCGAAAGATCATTGTTTTTGACGGCCAGCAGCGTCTGCTGGAAATACTGGTCGAAATCAGCCCGTGCAAACAGCAGATGCAGGGCTTCTTCTTCAGCCTGCTTGTGTAGCCATTCCACCGCCTGCTGCTGGCGGACTTTTTCCAGTCGACCGCTGGCGGTAAGGCACGTTTTAAAGTCGGTTATCGCCTGCCAAACCTCCTCAATGCCGCGTTTTTCCAGGGCGCTACAGGTCAGAACCTGCGGCTGCCACTCGTCATATTTGCGGCGCAGAATATGCAGGGCGGATTCGTACATATGGCGGGCGATGGCAACGCTGGTACGGTTATCACCGTCGTCCTTGTTGATGACGACCAGATCCGCCATCTCCATCAGGCCTTTTTTGATGCCCTGCAAATCGTCGCCACCGCCGGCGATTTGCAGTGAGAGAAAGCAATCCACCATGCCTGCGACTTCGGTTTCCGACTGCCCAACGCCGACGGTTTCCACAATCACCACGTTGAAGCCAGCCGCCTCGCACAGCAGCATTAATTCGCGGGCGCGCTGGCTGGCGCCGCCTAAATGACCGCTGGAAGGAACCGGACGTATAAACGCAGATTCTGCGCGAGCCAGTTCCGTCATGCGGGTTTTATCACCCAGAATGCTGCCGCCGCTAACCGGGCTGCTGGGATCGACGGCGATCACCGCTACCCGTAACCCGCGGCGAATCAACAGCATGCCGAATGCTTCCAGAAAGGTGCTTTTACCCGCGCCCGGCGTGCCGGTGATCCCCAGACGCAGGGCGTTACCGGTGAACGGCATAATCGCGTCCAGCAATTGCGTACTCAGCGGCTGGTGGCGCGGGTGATTGCTTTCGACCAGCGTCATCGCCTGGGCGAGCGTAGCCCGTTCACCGAGTCGCAAGCGGCGGACGGTATCCTCAAGCGTGGTGGCGTTAATCATGATGTTTACTGATACGGGTTAACACATCGCGGACGCTGTCGAGCATCGGCGTGCCGGGGCCATAAATGGCTGCCACGCCATGTTCGTGTAGAAAAGCGTAATCCTGTGGCGGAATAACCCCGCCGGCGACGACGCAAATGTCTTCGCGTCCCCAGCCTTTGAGCGCGGTGACCAGCTCCGGGATCAATGTCTTATGACCCGCCGCCAGCGATGATGCGCCAATGACATGCACATCGTTTTCTACCGCCAGACGGGCAATTTCCTCCGGTGTGGAGAACATCGGGCTGAGATCGACATCGAAGCCGAGATCGGAGTAGGCGCTGGCGATCACTTTTGCGCCGCGATCGTGGCCGTCCTGACCCATCTTGGCGATCAGAATACGCGGGCGGCGGCCATTTTCTGCGAGGAACTGTTCGGTTTGCGCAACAATGGCATCGAACTCATCGGCGGATTTGTCGGACTGGTGATAGCTTTGTGCAATTACCCCGGTAACGCACTGGCTGGGAACCAGATAACGGTCAAAGGCGGCCTCGAGCGCATCGGAGATTTCACCGAGCGTGGCGCGAACGCGGGCGGCGTTGACGGCGGCGGCCAGCAGATTTTCATTCTGCTGCGCGGCGTGGGTCAGCGCGGATAGCGCGGCTTTAACCGCATCATTGTCGCGGGTGGCGCGGATATGCTGCAGTGAGGCAATCTGCTCGTTGCGCACCTTCACGTTGTCGATCTCCAGCACCGACGTGTCGTCTTCTTTATCCAGCTTGTATTTGTTCACCCCGACGATAACGCGCTTACCCTGGTCGATCAGCGACTGTTCGCGCGCGGACGCTTCTTCGATCATCCGTTTAGGAAGCCCGGCTTCAATCGCCTTCGCCATGCCGCCTGCCTCATCAATCTGCTTGATGATCGTGCGCGCCTGCTTCACGATTTGATCGGTGAGTGATTCGACGTAATACGATCCGGCCAGCGGATCGACGGTGCGGCAGATCTCTGATTCTTCCTGAATGATGATCTGCGTATTACGCGCAATACGGGCGGAGAAATCGGTGGGCAGACCGAGCGCTTCATCAAAAGCGTTGGTATGCAGAGACTGGGTGCCGCCAAGCGTAGCGCCGAGCGCTTCAATGGTGGTTCGTACCACGTTGTTGTACGGGTCCTGCTCGGTCAGGCTCCAGCCTGAGGTCTGGCAGTGGGTACGCAGAGCGAGAGATTTCGGGTTGGTCGCGCCAAAACTGCTGACCGCTTCGCTCCACAGATACCGTGCAGCGCGCAGCATGGCGACATTCATAAACAGATCCATGCCGATGCCGAAGAAGAATGACAGGCGCGGGGCGAAGTCATCAATTTTCAGTCCGGCGGAAAGCGCGGCCTTGATGTATTCAATACCGTCTGCCAGCGTAAACGCCACCTGCTGTACGCAGTTTGCCCCGGCTTCACCCATGTGATAGCCGCTGATGCTGATGGTATTAAAGCGCGGCATGTTGCCTGAGCACCAGGCGATGATGTCGGCGATAATGCGCATGGAGGGTTTTGGCGGATAAATGTAGGTGTTGCGGCACAAGTACTCTTTCAGAATATCGTTCTGAATGGTCCCGGTGAGCTGTTCCGGCGTCACGCCTTGCTCCTGCGCCGCGACGATATAAAACGCCAGTACCGGCAGCACCGCGCCGTTCATGGTCATCGATACCGACATCTTATCCAGCGGGATCTGGTCGAACAGCACCTTCATATCTTCGACGGTATCGATCGCCACGCCGGCTTTGCCGACGTCGCCCGCCACGCGCGGGTTGTCTGAGTCATAGCCACGATGAGTGGCAAGGTCAAAGGCAACGGAAAGCCCTTTTTGCCCAGCGGCGAGGTTACGGCGGTAAAAGGCGTTGGACTCTTTGGCGGTAGAGAAACCGGCGTATTGGCGAATAGTCCACGGCTGCGCGGTATACATAGTGGCGCGCGGGCCACGCACGTAAGGCGGCAGACCGGGCAGGGTGCCCGTGACTTCCAGATTATCGAGATCCGCTTCGGTGTACAGCGGCTTGATGACAATCCCTTCCGCCGTCTGTCTTTCCAGCGACTCAACGGTTTTTTCCCGTCGACTGAGTTCTTTATTGGCGAGTGTTTGCCACTCCTGCACGTTTGCCATTTTTTGCTCCGTATTACGCAATAAGTTGAATCTTTGCGAATACGGTGTGCTTTTTCATTTGGCTTGTCGCCAGCAAAAAATAGCCAACAGGACGTCTTTTTTTGCCGCGTGGCGTGTTTTATTTTGTGATGTATTTCAAAGACGTGGCGGGAATAGCATGAAAAGAGGGGAAAGGCTTGCAGGCCGGATAAGGCGTTACGCCGCTATCCGGCCTCTGTTCGAGGAATTAATCCTGACGCAGTACGTTGTGGCCATAGGCCAGCAGCGCGTCGGTGACGTTGCGCATCATGCGGCTTTCTGGTGCAAAGCGGTGCCAGTACAGCATTCGACGCTGGAACAGGCCTGGCGTTAAGTCGATAAGCTCACCGCTTTCCAGCTCTTTCTCAATCTGTAAGTGTGGGATCATGCAGCAGGTTGTTCCCTGACGGGCTAACTGGACGAAGGCTTCAGACGAGTTAACGATATGGCACGGTACGCTGCCCGGCGGCAGGTCGAAGTTTTGTTGCAAGAACGCCTGGTGCATATCATCAAGATGGTCAAACGCGACCGCCGGGGCTTTCAGCAGGGCGGAACGGGTGACGCCGTTTGGGAAATAACGCTCGGCGAAAGGTTTAGAGCCAACAAACAGGTAGTCCAGCGCGCCCAGTTTATCCACCAGACAGCTTGGCAGCGCCTGATGTTGAATACTCACCGCACCGACTACTTCACCACGACGCAGACGTTCCTGGGTTCGGGTTTCATCTTCAACCTGCAGGTTCAGTCGAATCGGTGAATTAGCCAGTACCGGGGCCAGCGCCGGAAGTAACCAGGTCGCCAGACTGTCGGCGTTCACCGCCAGCGAAAGCAGAAGCGGCGTCGAGCCGGTTTGTTCATCGCCCAGCCACTCATCTTCCAGCAGTTCAACCTGGCGCAGAAGCGCCAGTAGTTTCTGTCCCTGTTCCGTTGGGCGCGGCGGTACGGTGCGCACCAGCAGCGGTTGTCCGAACATATTCTCAAGCTGTTTTATGCGCTGTGAAACCGCGGATTGCGTGATGCACAGCTTTTGCGCCGCGCGCTCAAATCCTCGTTCACGAATAACCGCATCCAGTGCTTGTAGTGTTCTGTAGTCCGGACGTTTCATTGCTTTGACGCACTCCTGAAATTTTTGCTTGTTCTGCACTATGACACAATTTTTGATTGGGTAAAGACGAAATCCGCCGCTTGCGAGCGGGTGTGGGGACATTTTTCTGCACAATGTTCTATAATGCGCGTGAATTTTCCCACCATATTCACACCACAGGCGAAACGATCATGACGCAGGATGAACTGAAAAAAGCAGTAGGATGGGCGGCACTTCAGTATGTACAGCCCGGCACCATTGTGGGCGTAGGTACAGGTTCAACAGCCGCACACTTTATTGATGCGCTGGGCACAATGAAAGGTCAGATTGAAGGTGCGGTATCCAGTTCGGACGCATCGACTGAAAAACTCAAAAGCCTTGGCATCCACGTGTTCGATCTTAACGAAGTGGACAGCCTCGGCGTATACGTTGACGGCGCGGATGAAATCAACGGTCACATGCAGATGATCAAGGGCGGCGGCGCAGCGTTGACCCGTGAAAAAATCATTGCTTCCGTGGCGAAGAAATTTATCTGCATCGCGGATGCGTCTAAAGAAGTCGATATTCTCGGCAACTTCCCGCTGCCGGTCGAAGTGATCCCAATGGCGCGCAGCGCTGTGGCTCGCCAGTTGGTGAAGCTGGGCGGTCGTCCTGAATACCGTCAGGGCGTCGTGACGGACAACGGCAACGTGATCCTCGATGTGCACGGTCTGGAGATCCTCGACGCCATCGCGCTGGAGAATGCCATCAATGCGATTCCAGGTGTGGTAACCGTCGGCCTGTTTGCCAACCGTGGTGCGGATGTCGCGCTGATCGGTACGCCTGACGGCGTGAAAACTATCGTAAAATGATCTGACGGGAGCGTCTTCTCCCGTTAAAAAAATTTTGGCAGGGCAAATTTGGTGACTTGTGTCACGTTTATAATATTGTCCTGCCGATCTCTCCAAAGAAAAAGTTATCGCCAGTATTTTCCTCTGACATTTCCCGTTGAATGACATTTCTTCAGCACGGCGACGCAAACGTTCATATTGCCGCAATATTATTTTTTGATATGTTGAAGAGACGGATGAAAATCCCACACACAACACATCAGTTTGAACAAAAAAGACAGGGTCGGGGAAATGGCAAAGGTATCACTGGAGAAAGATAAGATTAAATTTCTGCTGGTTGAAGGCGTGCACCAAAAAGCACTCGAAAGCCTTCGTGCAGCAGGTTATACCAACATCGAGTTTCACAAAGGTGCTCTGGACACTGAACAACTGAAAGAGTCCATCCGTGATGCCCACTTCATTGGCCTGCGATCCCGTACCCATCTGACTGAAGATGTGATTGACGCCGCAGAGAAACTGGTCGCGATTGGCTGCTTCTGCATTGGCACCAACCAGGTTGATCTAAGTGCAGCGGCAAAGCGCGGGATCCCTGTGTTTAACGCACCATTCTCTAACACACGTTCCGTTGCTGAGCTGGTGATTGGCGAACTGCTGCTACTGCTACGTGGCGTACCCGAAGCGAACGCCAAAGCGCACCGCGGCGTGTGGAATAAACTGGCTACCGGCTCTTTTGAAGCGCGTGGTAAAAAACTGGGGATCATCGGCTACGGCCACATTGGTACTCAGTTGGGCATTCTGGCGGAATCGCTCGGGATGCATGTCTTTTTCTATGATATTGAAAATAAACTCCCGCTTGGCAATGCCACGCAGGTACAGCATCTTTCCGACCTGCTCAATATGAGCGACGTGGTCAGTCTGCACGTGCCGGAAAATGCCTCCACCAAAAACCTGATGGGCGCGCGTGAGATTTCGCTGATGAAACCGGGTGCGCTGCTGATTAACGCCGCACGCGGTACGGTTGTTGATATTCCTGCGTTGTGCGACGCGTTAGCGACTAAACATCTGGCGGGGGCTGCAATCGACGTATTCCCAACCGAACCGGCAACTAACAGCGATCCTTTCACTTCGCCGCTGTGTGATTTCGATAACGTGATCCTGACGCCGCACATTGGTGGTTCAACGCTGGAAGCGCAGGAAAACATCGGTCTGGAAGTAGCTGGGAAACTGACCAAGTATTCCGACAACGGGTCTACGCTGTCTGCGGTAAACTTCCCGGAAGTTTCGCTGCCGCTGCACGGTGGTCGTCGTCTGATGCACATTCACGAAAACCGTCCGGGCGTACTGACGGCACTGAACCAGATTTTTGCCGAGCAGGGCGTCAACATTGCCGCGCAGTATCTGCAGACTTCAGCGCAGGTAGGCTATGTGGTTATCGATATTGAAGCGGATGAAGATGTGGCGGAGAAAGCGCTGCTGGCGATGAAAGCCCTTCCGGGAACCATTCGCGCTCGTCTGCTGTACTGATTTCCTCTACATGGGCAGGCGGTTGACCTGCCCATCTTTCCTCTGATTTCCCTGCCTCAAAATCTCTTTCTGTAACGCATACATTCTGTTTTTCGAGCTTTGCCGCAGTTGGCAACTAAAGGCAGCGTTGCGTGTTGTACAGCAATAAAAGGAATTTACGATAGGGGCGCAGCATAGCGCTGAAACGGGAAAGCCCCTACCGAAGCAGGGGCTCTAAAAAGGAAAGGGACGATGATGAGATACGTCATCATGCTGCTGATCCTGTTAATCATCGCTTGCCCAGCATATTAACAGAGAGTACGCAGGAGGGAGGTTCGCCTCCCTCACCCTTCACCGAGGAATTTAGGTCAAAAAAACGGCGCTGTCAATCGGCAAAAAACGGCTACCACTCCCAGATTTTGGACGGCGTCACCACCGCTGGCAGCGGGATATCCCACTCTTCAACCGGCAATTTTTCTACTAACTGGCAGTCATGCGCGTAGCCCACGGGTTGGATCTTATGCTGCTGCCAGTTTTGTAGCGTGCGGTCGTAAAATCCACCGCCCATGCCCAGGCGTTGCCCGTCCTCATCAAATGCCACTAACGGCGTAATCAGTACGTCCAGCTTTGACAGCGGCAATACGTCACGTACATCAAGCCGTGGTTCCTGGATCTTTAAGCGATTGGTCACCAGGTCGCTGCGCGGATGATAGTGCAGGAACAGTAAATTACCGGGACTGAAGGGATGAAGAACCGGAAGGTAAACGCGCTTGCCCGCTCGCCACAGTTGATCTATCAGCGGCTGGGTATCGAGTTCGCCATCGAACGAGAGAAATACCGCCACAGTATGCGCGAGTACAACAGGGGGAAAACTGAGCATTCGGGTCGCGGCTTGCTGACCGTAGTGTCGTTGCTGTTCAGAGGTCAGCGCGCGACGACGCTGTCGAATCAGTTGACGAATTTCTTGCCGGGATAAAGGGAGTTCAGAAAGTAGTGTCATGGCTGTTGCCAGGTAGAAGGGAATCTCCGAGATGCCGCCGCAGGCTGTAACCCTTGAACCCTTGGTTCAAGGTGAATGCGTCGTCACAGTTTTAAGGCTTCTCGGACGGGCCGAGCATGCTCACCAACCATGGAGCGCCACATTCTTGTGGTATGAAATATCGGCTCAGGGGACTGGCCCGCTTGCAAACATCTCAGAGAAATTTTGTCTTCACGGTCACTCTACCACAGTAAACCGAAAAGTGTTATTCAAAGTTTTGGCCCGTTTTTTCGGTTATGCGACCCTGATCAAGCAACGCCTGTTCGATGGTCTGTTGTAGCATCCGAATACGTTGTTCCATGCTCGCCGCGTAGTCACGCGTCTTCGCTTTTTCCTGAGTTAATTCATAGCTGATGTTCAACGCGGCGATGAAAACCAACTGCTCAGTATTTGTGACTCTAGTGCGAACTTTCAGATCTTGCAATCGCTGATTGAGATCGTCCGCAGCCTGATTCAACGCATCCCTTTGTTCAGGCGGGCAATTCACTCGCAGTGAACGGCCAAATATTTGGATATCGACGGGTTGTGCAGACATGCCACCTTCCTGCTGATTGACTGCGCTGCCTTCGTCTCCAGACCTTGGGTCCGCGAAGGGGCGACACTATAGCTACCCTGGTATCAAGATACAAGCCCTTTTCTGGTCCACCAGGGCCCAAAGTGGTAGCATACCATGAATATTCCTCCCTTTGATGACGAATGCTTATGTCTATACAGAACGAAATGCCTGGCTACAACGACGTTAGCCAGTTTTTGAACCAACAAGGGGCTGGATTAACCCCGGCCGAAATGCACGGCTTGATCAGCGGGATGATTTGCGGCGGCAACAACGACAGCTCATGGCAGCCGCTGCTGCACGACCTGACGAACGAAGGTTTGGCCTTCGGTCACGAGCTGGCTCAGGCACTGATGAAAATGCACTCAGCCACCAGCGATGCCCTCGAGGACGACGGTTTCCTTTTTCAGCTTTATCTGCCTGAAGGCGACGACGTTAGCGTGTTTGATCGTGCCGATGCGCTGGCGGGGTGGGTAAACCACTTTTTGCTGGGCCTTGGCGTTACGCAGCCAAAGCTCGACAAAGTGACCGGTGAAACCGGTGAAGCGATTGACGACCTGCGCAATATCGCTCAGTTGGGATATGACGAAGACGAAGATCAGGAAGAGCTGGAAATGTCGCTCGAAGAGATTATCGAATACGTGCGCGTAGCCGCCTTGCTGTGTCATGACACGTTTACGCGTCAGCAGCCGACCGCGCCGGAAGTCCGTAAACCGACTCTGCACTAAGAACGAAACGCAAAGGAGAGTGTGATGAGCGAGATATCTCAGCAAGAATTCCAGCGTCGTCGCCAGGCTTTACTGGCACAAATGCAGTCCGGCAGCGCCGCGCTGATTTTTGCCGCGCCTGAAGCGACGCGCAGCGCGGACAGTGAATACCCGTACCGCCAAAGCAGTGATTTCTGGTACTTCACCGGTTTTAACGAACCGGAAGCCGTGCTGGTGCTGATTAAAAGTGATGACACTCATAACCACAGCGTTTTGTTTAATCGGGTTCGCGATCTGACGGCGGAGATCTGGTTTGGCCGTCGTCTGGGCCAGGATGCCGCACCGGCAAAACTCGGCGTTGACCGGGCGCTGGCCTTCAGTGAAATCAACCAACAGCTGCACCTGTTGCTCAATGGCCTGGAAGCGGTGTACCACGCGCAGGGCGAATATGCCTGGGCAGATGAGATTGTGTGCACGGCGTTGGATAAACTGCGTAAAGGCTCCAGACAAAATCTGCACGCACCCGCCGCGATCATCGACTGGCGTCCAATGGTGCATGAAATGCGCTTGGTCAAATCACCAGAAGAAATTGCGGTCATGCGCCGTGCCGGAGAGATCAGTGCGCTGGCGCATACCCGCGCGATGGAAAAATGCCGTCCGGGAATGTTTGAATACCAGTTGGAAGGGGAGATTCACCACGAGTTTACTCGCCATGGTGCGCGTTACCCATCCTATAACACGATTGTCGGCAGCGGCGAAAACGGCTGTATTCTCCATTACACCGAAAATGAAAGTGAAATGCGCGATGGCGATCTGGTGTTAATTGACGCCGGGTGTGAATACAAAGGTTATGCGGGCGACATTACGCGTACCTTCCCGGTAAACGGCAAATTTTCCCCTGCTCAGCGTGAAATCTACGACATCGTACTGGAGTCATTAGAGACCAGTCTGCGCCTGTATCGCCCGGGTACGTCCATCCAGGAAGTCACCGGCGAAGTGGTGCGCATCATGATTACGGGTCTGGTGAAGCTTGGCATTTTGCACGGCGAGATCGACCAACTGATTACCGAAAATGCGCATCGCCCATTCTTTATGCATGGTCTTAGCCATTGGCTGGGACTGGATGTGCACGACGTTGGCGTTTATGGTCAGGACCGCTCACGTACTCTCGAGCCAGGAATGGTACTCACTGTCGAACCGGGGCTGTATATCGCGCCGGACGCCGATGTGCCGCCTGCTTATCGAGGTATCGGCATTCGTATTGAAGATGACATCCTCATCACCGAGGACGGCAATGAGAACCTGACCGCCAGCGTGGTGAAGAAAGCGGATGACATTGAAGCCTTAATGGCTGCGGCGCGACTGCAATGAGCGTGATTATCGTTGGTGGCGGTATGGTCGGTGCGACGCTGGCGCTGGCCATTTCTCAGCTCAGCCACGGGACTCTGCCTGTTCACCTGATAGAAGCGAGCGAACCTGAAACTGACCGCCATCCAGGGTTTGACGCCCGGGCGATCGCGCTGGCGGCAGGGACCTGCCAACAGCTGGCGCGAATTGGCGTATGGCAGGCGATTGCCGATTGCGCAACGGCGATCAAAACGGTTCACGTCAGCGATCGCGGCCATGCCGGATTTGTGACGCTGGATGCGCAGGAATACCGTATTCCGGCGCTGGGCCAGGTGGTAGAACTGCACGATGTCGGGCTGCGTTTGTTTGCGCTGCTGCGTAAAGCGCCGGGCATCACGCTGCACTGCCCCGACCGTGTAGCCAGCGTGTCACGCACGCAGGAACGCGTTGAGGTTACGCTGGAAAATGGCGAGATGATTAATGGTCGCCTGTTGGTGGCCGCCGATGGCACGCGCTCCGCGCTGGCTACCGCCTGCGGCGTTGACTGGCAGCAACAACCCTATGAACAACTGGCGGTGATTGCCAACGTCACGACCTCCGTTGCGCATGACGGGCGAGCGTTCGAACGTTTCACGCAATATGGTCCGCTGGCAATGCTACCGATGTCTGATGGTCGCTGCTCGCTGGTATGGTGCCATCCGCTGGAGCGGCGTGATGAGATTATGGCCTGGTCCGACGAACAATTTTGCCGCGAACTGCAAACTGCGTTTGGCTGGCGGTTGGGGCGTATTACCCAGGCCGGTAAACGCAACGCCTATCCGCTTTCATTAACCTCGGCGCAAAAAGCCATTACCCATCGTACTGTGCTGGTGGGGAACGCAGCACAGACGCTGCATCCCATTGCCGGACAAGGTTTCAACCTTGGTCTGCGCGACGTGATGAGCCTGGCTGAGACGTTGACGCAGGCGCAAAACTGCGCGGAAGATATCGGTGATTATGCGGTGCTGGCACGCTATCAGCAGCGCCGCGAACGCGATCGCGAAACGACGATTGGTGTGACCAACAATTTGGTGTATTTGTTTGCCAATCGCTGGGCCCCGCTGGTCGTTGGGCGTAATGTCGGGCTGATGGCGATGGAATTATTCACGCCTGCGCGCGATGCGCTGGCGGAGCGGACCCTCGGTTGGGTTGCGCGATAGATATAACCTGTAGGCCGAATTAAAAAAGCAGGCCTGATTAGCGCAGCGCCATCAGGCAATGTCGCGGAAGTAATGCCGGATGGCGGCTTTGCCTTATCCGGCCTACGGTTTTTGATTGTCCTATTTTCAGGAGCAAACAGTGCAAAGTGTTGATGTAGCAATTGTTGGTGGCGGCATGGTGGGGCTGGCGGTTGCCTGCGGCTTGCAGGGCAGCGGGTTGCGCGTTGCAGTGTTAGAACAACATGTTCCGCAGCCTTTGGCGGCGGATGCACCTCCTCAGCTTCGCGTATCGGCCATTAATGCCGCCAGTGAAAAACTGCTTAGCCGACTGGGCGTCTGGTCCGACATTGTTGCCCGTCGCGCTTGTTGCTACCACGGCATGGAAGTTTGGGACAAAGACAGCTTTGGGCGTATTGCGTTTGATGACCAGAGCATGGGCTACAGCCATTTAGGCCACATCGTTGAAAACTCAGAGATCCATTACGCACTCTGGCAAAAAGCGCAGCGTTCAGCGGACATTACGCTGATGGCACCCGCAGAGTTACAGCAGGTAGCCTGGGGTGAGAATGAGGCATTTCTGTCCCTGAAAGATGGCGCAATGCTGACAGCTCGCCTGGTGGTCGGCGCCGATGGCGCTAACTCCTGGCTGCGCAACAAAGCGGATATTCCGCTCACTTTCTGGGATTACCGTCATCATGCGCTGGTGGCGACTATCCGTACGCAGGAAGCTCACGGCGCGGTTGCGCGGCAGGCGTTTCACGGTGAGGGGATCCTGGCGTTCCTGCCGCTCAGTGACCCGCACCTGTGCTCTATCGTCTGGTCGCTTTCGCCGCAAGAAGCAGAACGCATGCAGCAGGCAAGCGTTGACGAGTTTAATCAGGCGCTGAATATCGCTTTTGATAATCGCCTGGGGCTGTGCAGCCTTGAAAGCGAGCGTCAGGCGTTTCCGCTGACGGGACGCTATGCCCGTCAGTTCGCTGCTCATCGTCTGGCGCTGGTGGGGGATGCGGCGCATACCATCCACCCGCTGGCGGGTCAGGGGGTTAACCTTGGATTTATGGATGCGGCGGAGCTGATCGATGAGCTGAAGCGGCTCCAGCGTCAGGGCAAAGATATTGGTCAGTATCTCTATTTGCGCCGCTACGAGCGCAGCCGTAAGCACAGCGCAGCGATGATGCTGGCCGGTATGCAGGGCTTTCGTGAACTGTTTGCAGGCGAGAATCCGGCGAAAAAACTGCTGCGTGATATTGGTCTGAAACTGGCCGATACCCTGCCAGGCGTAAAACCACAGCTCATCCGCCAGGCGATGGGACTGAACGATCTTCCTGAGTGGTTACGCTAGCGTCCGTAAGGACAATCTTAAGAGTTTGAGACCCGTCACACTTTCCACTCCCGGCCTGCGCGCCGGGGTGCTTCTCTCATTTGAAATAATCTAATTCCACGCCTTTTTTCGCATTAGTTTTTTTAATATTACGTTTTTTTCATAACGCCATTTTTGATAATTTTTCCACATTTAATGTTGGTTGGTGCTGTTAATTCCAGCTTGTATTTATTTTTTATTCTGATTATTTGCCGTATAGATGGGGTTTTGTTCTGCCGGTGATTTTGCTGTTTTTGGCCATAAGCTAATGTGATGGTTAATTTTGCCTTATGGTTTAGCGTCTGTTTCGGTGGTAAGTTCAGGACAAAGAGAACGTTTGCGTCGTGGCCCCTGGAGCGGCTGCGGTGCTGGGTTTCGTGGCGAAAATTTCACCGCGAAAGAGTTGGTAGCCCCGCTTATTCAACGAGGAAAAGATGGCTCAACAGACTCCTTTGTACGAACAACACACGCTATGTGGCGCGCGCATGGTAGATTTCCATGGCTGGATGATGCCACTGCATTACGGTTCTCAGCTTGATGAACACCATGCTGTTCGCACCGATGCCGGAATGTTTGATGTGTCACATATGACCATCGTCGACCTGCGCGGTAGCCGCACCCGGGAGTTCTTGCGTTATCTGCTGGCAAACGACGTCGCGAAGCTAACGAAGACGGGTAAAGCCCTCTACTCCGGTATGCTCAACGCTTCGGGCGGCGTGATAGATGACCTGATTGTCTACTACTTCACTGAAGATTTCTTCCGCCTCGTTGTAAACTCCGCCACCCGCGAAAAAGACCTCTCCTGGATTACCCAACACGCTGAACCTTACGCCATCGACATCACCGTTCGAGATGATCTGTCGCTGATTGCGGTGCAGGGCCCAAACGCGCAGGAAAAAGCAGCCACATTGTTTACTGACGAGCAGCGCCAGGCGGTAGAAGGCATGAAGCCGTTCTTCGGCGTTCAGGCGGGTGATTTGTTTATCGCAACCACCGGTTATACCGGCGAAGCAGGCTATGAAATTGCCATGCCGAGTGAAAAGGCGGCAGACTTCTGGCGTGCGCTGGTACAAGCAGGTGTCAAACCTTGCGGTCTTGGCGCGCGCGACACTCTGCGTCTGGAAGCCGGCATGAACCTGTACGGTCAGGAGATGGACGAAGGCATTTCTCCGCTGGCGGCCAACATGGGCTGGACCATCGCGTGGGAACCGACTGACCGCGACTTTATCGGTCGGGAAGCGCTGGAAATGCAGCGTGAAAAAGGCCACGAACAGTTGGTCGGACTGGTGATGACCGAGAAAGGCGTACTGCGTAATGAACTGCCGGTGCGTTTCACCGATGCTTCCGGCAATCAGCAGGAAGGCATTATCACCAGCGGGACATTCTCCCCAACCCTGGGTTACAGCATCGCGCTGGCGCGTGTCCCTGCGGGTATTGGTGAGAATGCGATCGTACAGATCCGTAACCGCGAAATGCCGGTAAAAGTGACTAAACCTGTTTTTGTGCGTAACGGCAAAGCCGTCGCGTAATTCATCCTTTTTTGGAGATTGATTGATGAGCAACGTACCTGCAGAACTGAAATACAGCAAAGAACACGAATGGCTGCGCAAAGAAGCTGACGGCTCTTACACCGTTGGGATCACCGAACATGCTCAGGAGCTGTTAGGTGACATGGTTTTCGTTGACCTGCCCGAAGTTGGCGCAACCGTCAGCGCGGGCGATGACTGCGCCGTTGCGGAATCCGTAAAAGCGGCATCCGATATTTATGCGCCAGTAGGCGGTGAGATTGTTGCGGTTAACGACGCGCTCAGCGACTCCCCGGAACTGGTCAACAGCGAGCCGTATGCAGGGGGCTGGATCTTCAAAATCAAAGCCAGCGATGAAAGCGAAATTGAATCGCTGCTGGATGCGACTGCATATGAAGCTTTGTTAGAAGACGAATAAATACGCTTCATTCTTCACGTTGCAGGTGTGTTGGCTTTCTTGCACACCTCAGTTACTTACTGATGTAAGCTCCTGGGGATGTGCTGCGTCGCCGCCTTCCTGCAACGCGAATTTTTTGCGTATTCAGGTAAGTAGAGACACCTACGATTCACTGCACGTTTCAGGAACCATCGCCCATGACACAGACGTTAAGCCAGCTTGAAAATAGCGGCGCTTTCATTGAACGCCACATCGGACCGGACGCCGCGCAGCAGCAAGAGATGCTGAATGCGGTTGGCGCCGAGTCGTTAAACGCGCTGATCGGCCAGATTGTGCCGAAAGACATTCAGCTCGCAACCCCGCCACAGGTGGGCGAGGCGGCGACCGAATACGCTGCGCTGGCTGAATTAAAAGCCATCGCCGGGCGTAACAAGCGCTTCACGTCCTACATTGGCATGGGCTACACCGCCGTGCAGCTGCCACCGGTTATCCTGCGTAACATGCTGGAAAACCCGGGTTGGTACACCGCCTACACCCCGTATCAACCGGAAGTCTCCCAGGGCCGTCTGGAAGCATTGCTGAACTTCCAGCAGGTGACGCTGGACCTGACTGGCCTGGACATGGCTTCCGCTTCTCTGCTGGATGAAGCTACTGCTGCAGCTGAAGCCATGGCGATGGCCAAACGCGTCAGCAAACTGAAAAATGCTAACCGTTTCTTTGTGGCGGCTGATGTTCATCCGCAAACGCTGGACGTAGTGCGTACTCGCGCGCAAACTTTTGGTTTTGACGTCATTGTTGATGACGCGGCAAAAGCATTGGATCATCAGGATGTGTTCGGCGTGCTGTTGCAGCAGGTTGGCACCACCGGTGAAGTGCACGACTACAGCGCCCTGATGGCTGAGCTGAAATCCCGTAAAATAGTGGTCAGCGTCGCTGCCGACTTTATGGCGCTGGTGCTGCTGACTGCACCGGGCAAACAGGGCGCGGATATCGTTTTCGGCTCTGCGCAACGCTTCGGCGTACCGATGGGCTACGGCGGCCCGCACGCGGCATTCTTTGCCGCTAAAGACGAATTCAAACGCTCCATGCCAGGCCGTATTATCGGCGTCTCCAAAGATGCAGCGGGTAATACCGCCCTGCGCATGGCGATGCAGACTCGCGAACAGCATATCCGCCGCGAGAAAGCGAACTCCAACATTTGTACCTCGCAGGTTCTGCTGGCCAACATCGCCAGCCTGTATGCCGTTTATCATGGCCCGGTTGGCCTGAAACGCATCGCTAATCGCATCCATCGTCTGACCGATATTCTGGCAGCCGGTCTGCAACAAAAAGGATTAAAGCTGCGTCATGCGCACTACTTTGACACTTTGTGTGTTGAAGTGGCCGATAAGGCTGCGGTACTGGCGCGTGCTGAAGCGGCAGAAATCAACCTGCGTAGCGATATCCATAACGCGGTAGGTATTACGCTTGATGAAACCACCACCCGTGAAAACGTGGTGCAGTTGTTCAATGTTCTGCTGGGAGACAGCCACGGTCTGAACATCGAAACGCTGGACAAAGACGTGGCGCTCGACAGCCGTTCCATTCAGGACAGCATGCTGCGTGATGATGCGATCCTTAGCCATCCGGTGTTTAATCGCTATCACAGCGAAACCGAGATGATGCGTTACATGCACTCGCTGGAGCGCAAAGATCTGGCCCTGAACCAGGCAATGATCCCGCTGGGATCTTGCACCATGAAGCTGAACGCTGCCGCCGAGATGATCCCTATCACTTGGCCGGAATTCGCTGAACTGCATCCGTTCTGCCCGCCAGAGCAGGCAGAAGGTTATCACCAGATGATCGGCCAGCTTTCCGAATGGCTGGTAAAACTGACCGGTTATGACGCAGTCTGCATGCAGCCGAACTCCGGCGCGCAGGGCGAGTATGCGGGTCTGCTGGCGATTCGCCATTATCACGAAAGCCGTAACGAAGGCCATCGCGATATCTGTCTGATCCCGGCCTCTGCCCACGGTACCAACCCGGCCTCCGCACAGATGGCGGGTATGCAGGTAGTGGTTGTCGCCTGTGATAAGAACGGCAACATCGATCTTGGCGATCTGCGTGAAAAAGCGGCACAGGCGGGTGAAAACCTCTCCTGCATCATGGTGACCTATCCCTCTACTCATGGCGTGTATGAAGAAACGATCCGTGAAGTGTGCGACGTTGTGCACCAGTTTGGCGGCCAGGTTTATCTTGATGGCGCGAACATGAATGCTCAGGTTGGGATCACCACACCGGGCTTTATCGGTGCCGATGTCTCACACCTTAACCTGCATAAAACATTCTGCATTCCGCACGGCGGCGGCGGCCCAGGTATGGGACCAATCGGTGTTAAATCGCATCTGGCGCCGTTCGTGCCGGGTCATAGCGTAGTACAGATTGAAGGGATGCTCACCCGTCAGGGCGCGGTTTCTGCAGCACCGTTCGGTAGCGCATCCATTCTGCCGATCAGCTGGATGTACATCCGTATGATGGGCTCAGAAGGTCTGAAGCAGGCAAGCCAGGTGGCGATCCTGAACGCTAACTACATTGCCAGCCGTCTGAAAGATGCCTATCCGGTGCTGTATACCGGTCGCGATGGTCGCGTGGCACATGAATGTATTCTCGACATTCGCCCACTGAAAGAAGAGACCGGCATCAGCGAACTGGATATTGCCAAGCGTCTGATCGATTACGGTTTCCATGCGCCGACCATGTCGTTCCCGGTAGCGGGTACGCTGATGGTGGAACCGACTGAATCGGAAAGCAAAGTGGAACTGGATCGCTTTATCAATGCGATGCTGGCAATTCGCGCAGAGATCGATCGCGTGAAAGCCGGTGAATGGTCGCTTACAGATAACCCGCTGGTTAACTCCCCGCACACGCAAAATGAGCTGGTCGCGGAGTGGAATCACGGTTACAGCCGCGAAATCGCCGTCTTCCCGGCGGGCGTAGCGAACAAATACTGGCCGACCGTGAAACGCCTTGATGACGTTTACGGTGACCGTAACCTGTTCTGCTCCTGCGTGCCGCTGAGCGATTATCAGTAATCGACTGATTCAGCTATCTTTTAAAGGCGCTTCGGCGCCTTTATTTTTGGGGAGAATAGTGATGGCTATAGCACTGGTTACGGGGGGCAGTCGCGGTATTGGCCGGGCAACCGCGCTGCAGTTAGCGCTAGAGGGTTACACGGTCGCCGTTAACTTTCATCACAATATTCGTGCGGCAACGGAGGTGGTGAACAATATCGCCGCTACGGGAGGAAAGGCGTTTGCTCTGCGGGCAGATATCAGCGATGAAAGCCAGGTCGGGGCGATGTTTGAGTCCATTGACCGCGAGGGCGAGCCGCTGACTGCTCTGGTGAACAATGCCGGGATTTTGTTTGAACAGAGCACGGTGGAAAGCCTAACCGCTGAGCGTATTAATCGCGTCCTGGCGACTAATGTTACCGGCTATTTTCTGTGTTGTCGGGAAGCGGTAAAGCGCATGTCGTTTAAGCACGGCGGTCAGGGCGGGGCGATTGTGAATGTCTCTTCGGCGGCGTCACGGCTTGGTGCCCCGTTCGAATATGTTGATTATGCAGCCTCAAAAGGTGCGGTGGACACGCTTACCACCGGCCTCGCGTTGGAGGTTGCGGCGCAGGGGATACGCGTGAACTGCGTGCGACCCGGTCTTATCTACACGGAAATGCATGCGTCAGGCGGTGAGCCGGGAAGGGTCGATCGCGTGAAATCCATGTTGCCTATGCAGCGCGGCGGACAGCCGGAAGAGGTCGCGCAGGCGATTACCTGGCTGCTGAGTGAAAAGGCGTCTTACGTCACGGGCAGTTTTTTGGAGCTGGCCGGCGGGAAGTAATGCGTTGCTTGCCGGATGGCGGCGTAAATGTCTGCTCTGGTCTACAGGTTCAGTTCCCGTAAACCGGATAAGCGCAGCGCCATCCGGCAAAAAATTACAGATTCTCGCCGTTGCTGGCAATCACCGCTTTATACCACTCAAAACTTTTCTTACGCGAGCGCGACATATCGCCGGTGCCGTCGTCGTGTTTGTTCACGTAGATAAAACCGTAGCGTTTGCTGTACTGGCCGGTGGTGAACGAGACGCAGTCGATGCAGCCCCACGGCGTGTAGCCCATCAGATCTACGCCGTCATACGTTACCGCTTTCATCATCTCTTCGACGTGGGCGCGCAGATAGTCGATGCGGTAGTCGTCGTGGATGCTGCTGTCTTCTTCCACTTTGTCGTAAGCGCCAAATCCATTTTCAACGATAAACAACGGCTTCTGATAACGCTCGTACAGTTCGCATAAGGCGTAACGCAGGCCGACCGGATCAATCTGCCAGCCCCAGTCGGATGCTTTGACGTGCGGGTTCGGCACGCTGCCCTCAAAACCGGAAATTGCATCGCCGCTACCACCTTCCGCTTTTACCGCGTTGGTCATGTAGTAGCTAAATCCGAGATAGTCGCAGGTACCTTCACGCAGGATTTGTTCATCGCCAGCTTCCATTCGAATATTGAATTCGCGGCGCTCCCACTCGTTCAGTACATAAGATGGATAGTAGCCGCGCAGTTGAACGTCGGTGAATACATAGCGTTCACGCATCGATTCCTGCGCGAACATCACATCTTCAGGCTTACAGGAGTACGGGTATAGCGGGACCATTGCCAGCATGCAGCCGACTTTCATTTCAGGGTTGATGCGACGTGCGGCTTTCACCGCCAGAGCGCTGGCCACGAACTGGTGGTGCAGCACTTGGTACATAGTCTCTTCCGGGTTTTCATGCTCGGTATACACCACGCCGGAGCAGCAATAGCCAAACAGCGGTGCACGCCAGTTACGCTGGTTGTTGATTTCGTTGAAGGTCATCCAGTATTTGACCTTGTGCTTGTAGCGCTCAAAGACCACTTCAGCAAAACGGACAAAGAAATCGACGACTTTACGATTGGTCCAGCTACCGTACTGTTGAACCAGGTGTAGAGGCATTTCGAAGTGGGAAAGGGTGATGACCGGTTCGATATTGTACTTCAGCAGTTCATCAAACATGTCGTCGTAGAATTTTAGCCCTTCTTCGTTTGGCTGGGTTTCGTCCCCTTTGGGGAAGATACGGGTCCAGGCAATTGACGTACGGAAGCATTTGAAGCCCATCTCGGCAAACAGCTTAATGTCTTCTTTGTAATGTCCGTAAAAATCGACGGCTTCGTGGTTGGGGTAGTACTTACCTGGCACGACGTTCTGAGTGATTTCTCGCGGAACGCCGTGTGCCCCCCCGGTCAGTACGTCGCAAATGCTGGGCCCTTTGCCACCTTTATTCCAGCCGCCTTCAACCTGATGCGCCGCAACCGCGCCGCCCCATAAAAAATCGTTTGGTAAGGTAAGTTTTTTCATCTGCGCTCAGTCTCAAATTAATACAATCTGATTTTGAGTCTAACAAAGGAAAGATAAATGTCACGATATAACAAAATAGCGTTAATGTGATTTGTTACATCAAAAAAACATATTGTTTTTTTACGCTATTCTTTTCGCCAGCTTGCGACCGAGTGATTCCAGAATATAAATAACGGGGATCTGCGTGGTTATATCGTATACCCCGGCAATGCGTGTCTGTGGAACGTGCCAGGAGAGATTAAAGTCGGCAAGTTTCGCGAGGCGCGAATGTTCATGGCTGGTGACCGACAGAACCTTACAGTTATGCAGACTGAACTGGCTGGCAAAGCGTAGGATCTCTTCGGTTTCTCCAGAAACGGAAAGCACGATCGCCAGCGCGTTTCTGGCCATATCATTAGTTACCGGGAAATAAGGGTCATCGATGTGGTTACTAAATTTTCCGACGTTTGAGAAAAAACGAGCGCCATATTTTGCCAGAGCTCCGGATGTTCCCGCTCCGACGAATATAATACGCTCGGAAGATAATATAATATCAACAGCCTGATCGAGTAGTTTGTCGAACTCGTCGTTATTGACGCCTTTAAAGAAGCTGATAATTTCGCTGGCACCGAAATTAGCCTGTTGCGGTTCATTCTGCTCTAAATATAATTTGAAGCGTACGCGAAATTCTGAGTAACCTTCACACTTAAGCTTGCGGCAAAAGCGCAGTACGGTGGTGGTGGAAACGCCCACGGCATCAGCCAGTTCGCGAATGGTCATGTACATGACTTTGTCACGGTTTTTGATGACATAGTTGTAGACCAGCATCTCAAGATTGTTGAGACTGGCGATGGCAGCGTGGGAGAACATACTCACAATGGCAAAACTCACTCATCAGACTTCATCTACAGGGAATAATAACATGCAGCCAAATGACATCACTTTTTTTCAGCGTTTCCAGGATGACATTCTGGCCGGACGCAAAACTATTACGATTCGTGACGAGTCCGAATCACACTTCAAAGCCGGTGACATTCTACGGGTTGGGCGCTTCGAAGATGAGGGGTACTTCTGCACGATTGAGGTTGTTGGCACCTCAACCGTCACGCTGGATACGCTGACAGAGAAACATGCTCACCAGGAAAACATGACACTAGAAGAACTTAAACACGTGATTGCCGAGATTTACCCGGATCAAACACAATTTTATGTGATTGATTTTAAATGCCTTTGATTCTAAAGGTACGCATGTTAGCTGAATATTAAAATATAACATCATGATTTTTATGGATTGTTATTTAGTTGGCAAATATTTTAGCTAACAGGTGTTCACTGGAACCATTCTCAGTTACGCTAGAGGAGCAATCACGATAGTGTTCGTTTCTCGGGAGTAAAATATGGTTCAGAAGCCATTAATTGCGCAGGGATATTCGCTGGCAGAGGAAATAGCCAATAGCATCAGTCACGGTATCGGGCTGGTGTTTGGGATTGTCGGACTGGTATTGTTGCTGGTTCAGGCAGTGGATACCAACGCCAGCGCCATGGCGATAACCAGCTATAGCCTGTATGGCGGCAGCATGATCCTGCTGTTCCTCGCCTCAACTTTATATCACGCGATCCCCCATCAAAGAGCGAAAGTCTGGCTGAAAAAGTTCGACCACTGCGCGATTTATCTGCTGATTGCCGGGACCTACACGCCATTTCTGCTGGTGGGGCTGGATTCGCCGCTGGCACGTGGACTGATGATTGTTATCTGGAGCCTGGCGCTGCTCGGTATTTTATTCAAACTGACCATCGCGCACCGGTTTAAGGTCCTGTCGCTGGTAACCTACCTGGCGATGGGCTGGCTATCGCTGATTGTGGTGTATCAACTGGCGGTTAAGCTGGCGGTGGGTGGTGTGACGTTGCTGGCAGTTGGTGGTGTGGTGTATTCGCTGGGCGTTATTTTCTACGTCTGTAAGCGCATTCCATACAACCATGCGATCTGGCACGGCTTTGTGCTGGGTGGCAGCGTTTGCCATTTCCTGGCGATCTACCTGTACGTGGGGCAGGCGTAATTATTATTACCCAGCGGTGCTGTGCTTACCGGGTCTTTAAAACTCGTGACCCGGTAAGATAAAGTCACCACCCGGCGATTTACTCTTCCAGCGAATAAGGCAGCGGTACGATATGCAGCGTTTTCGCGTCGTCACGAACGCGGAACACGCTGTCGGCTTCCATGTCGTTATTCATCACAACCTGCACCAGTACCTGTCCATCCGCCAGTTGCACTGCGGCGAGTACGGTGCCGGTACGACGCCAGTTCTCACCCATTTTCAGCTCCAGGTCTTCACCTGCTTCCGGTACCCGACTGGCCGCCCCTGCCAGCGTCCACATGGCTCGTTTGTTGGCTCCGCGGAATTTTGCGCGAGCAACCATTTCCTGACCGGTATAGCAGCCTTTTTTAAAGCTGATCCCGCCCAGAGCCTGCAGATTGGTGGCTTGCGGAATAAACTGTGCGCTGTTGGCAGTATCAATCACCGGAATACCTGCTTCGATATCCAGCGCCAGCCACTGTTGGCTGTTATTTAACTCCGCTTCACCGCGCAGCTTCTCTACCAGGGTTTCCGCCGTTGCAATATCAACGATCAGCAGGAAACGCTCAGCGGGATGTTCGAACCACAATATGGTGGAAGAACCTTCAGTAATGACCTGCTTATCGCTGTTTGGTAATTCGCTAAAGAGATTGGCCAGCGCTGCGCGCGCCTGGAATCCCGCGACGCCCAGCAGTACGCGCTCGTCGTCCGGGGCAATCGCCACCTTCGAGAAGACCGCATATTTTTTCAGTTCGGTGAGCTGCGCATCGCGCAGACTACGGCGCTCAAGCCATGCAAAACCGTCACCCTGGCGGAACAGACGCAGGTTGCTCCACATTTTACCTTTGGCGTCACAATGTGCTGCCAACACGTGCTGATGCTCAGTCATCTGGCTGACATCCGCTGTGACCTGACCCTGAATATACTTCTCACTGTCGACACCGGTGATGGTGGCGAGCGCCCATTCATCGAGCGTCATTAGCGTCAGAGGCAAGCGCGTTGACGCGAAAGGCTGGCGAGGAGGAAAAGATATAAAAGCCATAATTAATGTCCTGATTTGCTTAACGCAGTGATAATGACTAATGGTAAAAGAGCTATGGCCCATTGCAAGCGGTTTAAACAGGCTATTTGTGCCATATATTAAGCTTTGCGAGGAGACATCCAAAAATGCTGAATCCTTTGACTTAATGTGGTTTTATTTAGCGAGCACGCTTCCGTTTGCTGATATTCCCGTAAATATGAGGGAAAAACACGTTACAATAGCGGGATACTTCGTTTTCGCGAGACAGGAAGAAGAACATGGATATTAACAACAAAGCACGTATTCATTGGGCATGCCGTCGCGGTATGCGTGAGCTGGACATCTCGATCATGCCGTTTTTCGAACATGAATATGACAGCTTAAGTGACGAAGAAAAACGTATCTTTATCCGTCTGCTAGAATGTGATGATCCAGACTTATTTAACTGGTTGATGAATCATGGGAAACCGGCTGATGCTCAGCTAGAGCAGATGGTGCGACTTATCCAGACACGGAATCGGGAACGTGGTCCAGTGGCAATCTGATTTACGCGTTTCATGGCGCGCGCAATGGCTTTCGCTGCTCATTCATGGGCTGGTCGCGGTATTTATTTTATTGATGCCCTGGCCATTGAGCTACACCCCATTATGGCTGGTTCTGCTCTCTCTGGTGGTGTTCGATAGCGTCCGTAGCCAGCGCCGAATCAATGCCTGTCAGGGCGAGATTCGGCTGTTGATGGACGGTCGTCTGCGCTGGCAAGGGCAAGAGTGGACTATTGCTAGCGCACCCTGGATGGTCAAAACAGGCATGATGCTGCGTTTACGTTCCGATGCCGGAAAACGTCAGCATTTGTGGCTGGCGGCAGACAGTATGGATGACGCGGAGTGGCGGGATTTGCGGCGGTTAATACTGCAACAGGCGAAGCAGGGATAATGCTGATGAATGCCTGATGGCGTGCAGCGTTAAGGTCTACGGTTCGGTGCGGCATGTAGGCCGGATATGGCGTTTACGCCTACATCCGGCAAAATGGTTATCAGGACCAGTGTTCGGCCATTTCACCAAGGATTTGCTCGCACCAGGCCTGAATGCGTTCATCGCTGAGATCGTACTGGTTTGTTTCATCCAGCGCCAGGCCAACAAACAGCTGTCCATCGGCAATGACGGGCTTATCGCTGGTAAATTCATACCCTTCGGTTGGCCAGTAACCAACAAATTTTACGCCTTTGGTGACCAGTTTATCGTGCAGCATACCCAGCGCATCCAGGAACCATTCACCGTATCCCAACTGATCGCCCATACCGTAAAGCGCAACAATTTTGCCTTCCAGGTTGAGGTCGTCCAGTTGCTCCCAGACCGCTTCCCAGTCCTCTTGGATTTCACCGAAATCCCAGGTTGGGATGCCTAAAATGAGCACGTCATACTGCTCCATTAAGGTCGGGGAATCATCTTTGAGGTTGTGCAGTGTCACCAGTTCGGGACCCAGGATATCGCGGATTTTTTCTGCTGCCATTTCGGTATAGCAGGTGCTGGAACCGTAAAAAAGACCCATGTTCATGACGTAAACATCTCAATTCTGCTGTAGCGTTGCGGGTAGTGTAACAGAATCGCCGCATTCTCGGCACAATGAGGCATAATGCATCAAAAATGAGAGTGAAATAAGGGGCGCGAGTGGAACAGGATCTGGCGCGCATCGAGCAGTTTCTTGATGCCCTGTGGCTGGAACGAAATCTGGCGGAAAACACGCTAAGTGCGTATCGTCGCGATCTGATCATGCTTGTCGAATGGCTACATCACCGCGGCGCCTCGCTTGCGACCGCGCAGAGTGATGACCTGCAAGCATTGCTGGCTGAGCGGATGGATGGGGGATATAAAGCCACCAGTTCCGCACGCTTGCTCAGTGCAATGCGGCGTTTTTTTCAGCATCTGTACCGTGAAAAATATCGCGAAGATGACCCCAGCGCCTCGCTTGCATCACCTAAACTTCCGCAGCGTCTGCCCAAAGATCTCAGCGAAGCACAGGTCGAACGACTTCTGCAGGCGCCGCTGATAGAACAACCGCTGGAACTTCGCGACAAAGCCATGCTGGAAGTATTGTATGCCACAGGCCTGCGCGTGTCTGAACTGGTGGGGCTGACGATGAGTGACGTCAGCCTGCGTCAGGGCGTGGTTCGGGTGATCGGTAAAGGTAATAAAGAGCGCCTTGTCCCGTTAGGTGAGGAGGCGGTGTACTGGCTGGAAACGTACCTGGAGCATGGGCGTCCGTGGTTGCTCAACGGTGTATCAATAGATGTGCTGTTTCCCAGCCAGCGGGCGCAACAGATGACTCGTCAAACCTTCTGGCATCGTATCAAACACTATGCTGTGTTGGCTGGAATCGACAGCGAAAAGCTGTCCCCGCACGTTCTGCGGCATGCGTTTGCCACGCATCTGCTCAACCATGGCGCTGATCTGCGCGTGGTGCAGATGCTACTGGGGCATAGCGACCTCTCGACAACGCAGATTTATACTCATGTCGCAACGGAGCGCTTGCGGCAACTACATCAACAGCATCACCCGCGAGCGTGAGTGCTGACAGGAAAGGATAGGTTATGAAAAAACGTTTTATGATGTTCACCCTGCTGGCGACGGCGTTTTCCGGCATGGTACATGCAGACGATGCGGCGATTCGCCAGTCATTAGCGAAGCTGGGTGTTAAGAGTACCGAGATTCAGTCTGCTCCGGTTGCGGGCATGAAAACTGTACTGACCAATAGCGGCGTGTTGTACGTTACCGAAGACGGTAAACATATTATTCAGGGACCGATGTATGACGTGAGCGGTGCAAGCCCGGTAAACGTCACCAACCAACTGCTGATGAAGCATTTGAACGCGCTGGAAAACGAGATGATCGTCTACAAAGCGCCGCAGGAAAAACACGTCATTACCGTTTTCACCGACATCACCTGTGGCTACTGCCACAAGCTGCATGAAGAGATGAAAGACTACAATGCGTTAGGGATTACCGTACGCTATCTGGCCTTCCCTCGTCAGGGACTGGAAAGCCAGGCCGAGCAGGATATGAAATCTATCTGGTGTGCGAAGGACAAAAACAAAGCCTTTGACGACGCCATGGCTGGCAAAGATGTGAAGCCAGCGACCTGTAATGTGGACATCGCTAACCACTACGCGCTGGGCGTACAGTTCGGCGTCAGCGGTACGCCGGCGATTGTGCTGAGCAATGGCTATGTAGTGCCTGGCTATCAGGGCCCGAAAGAGATGAAAGAATTCCTCGACGCACATGCAAAACAAACCAGCGGTAAATAATTCGCGTGAAACAACAGATACAACTTCGTCGGCGTGAAGCCGACGAGACCGCCGAGCTACCTGCCGACTTGCCGCCATTGCTGCGCCGTTTATACGCCAGCCGCGGCGTGCGCAGCGCGCAGGAGCTTGAGCGTAGTGTGAAAGGCATGCTGCCGTGGCAGCATTTGAACGGTGTCGAAAAAGCGGTTGAAATCCTCTATAACGCTTTTCGCGAAGGAACCCGAATCATCGTGGTCGGCGATTTTGACGCCGATGGCGCGACCAGCACCGCGCTCAGCATTCTGGCGATGCGCGCGTTGGGCTGCAGTAACGTGGACTACCTGGTGCCTAATCGTTTTGAAGACGGTTATGGCTTAAGCCCGGAAGTCGTTGATCAGGCCCATGCCCGTGGCGCTCAGTTGATTGTCACCGTCGACAACGGCATCTCGTCCCACGCGGGTGTTGAACATGCCAGAACGCTGGGGATCCCGGTCGTTGTGACCGATCACCATCTGCCAGGGGACACGCTGCCGGGCGCTGAAGCGATCATCAATCCTAACCTGCACGATTGTGAATTCCCGTCTAAATCGCTGGCTGGCGTTGGCGTGGCCTTCTATCTGATGCTGGCGCTGCGCACCTTCCTGCGTGACAAAGGCTGGTTTGATGAACGAGGAATTGCGCCGCCGAACCTGGCGGATTTGCTCGATCTGGTTGCGCTTGGTACGGTGGCCGACGTGGTCCCGCTGGATGCCAATAACCGCATTCTGACGTGGCAAGGCTTAAGCCGTATTCGTGCCGGAAAGTGCCGCCCTGGTATAAAAGCGCTGCTGGAGATTTCCAATCGCGACCCACTCAAATTGGCTGCCAGTGATTTAGGTTTTGCCCTCGGGCCACGGCTGAATGCAGCGGGGCGTCTGGACGATATGTCCGTTGGTGTGGCGCTGTTGCTGTGCGACAACATTGGTGAAGCACGCGTGCTGGCTAATGAGCTGGACGCACTCAACCAGACGCGCAAAGAGATCGAGCAGGGGATGCAGGCGGAAGCGCTGACTCTGTGTGAAAAGCTGGAGCGCAGTAGCGATACGCTACCGGGCGGTCTGGCGATGTATCATCCCGAGTGGCATCAAGGAGTGGTTGGGATTCTGGCATCGCGTATTAAAGAGCGCTTTCACCGTCCGGTAATTGCGTTTGCCCCGGCCGGTGACGGTACGCTGAAAGGCTCCGGGCGCTCGATTCAGGGGTTGCACATGCGCGATGCGCTGGAGCGCCTGGACACTCTTCATCCAGGTATGATCCTCAAGTTTGGCGGTCACGCTATGGCGGCGGGTTTGTCGCTGGAAGAGGCGCAGTTTGAGCGTTTCCAGCAGCGTTTCGGTGAACTGGTAACCGAGTGGCTGGACCCTGCCTTACTGCAGGGCGAAGTGGTGTCAGACGGTGCTCTGAGCGCGGCGGAGATGACCATGGAGGTCGCGCAAATGCTGCGTGATGCCGGACCGTGGGGACAAATGTTCCCGGAACCGCTGTTTGACGGGCATTTCCGTCTGCTCCAGCAGCGTCTGGTCGGTGAGCGTCATCTGAAGGTGATGGTGGAGCCCGTCGGTGGTGGACCGTTGCTGGACGGTATTGCGTTTAACGTTGATACCACCTGCTGGCCGGATAACGGTGTTCGCGAAGTTCAGCTTGCCTACAAACTGGATATTAATGAGTTTCGCGGCAACCGCAGCCTGCAGATTATAATCGATAATATCTGGCCACTTTAGCGTCACTTTACACAAAATCATTCAAGCTGCATTGAGGCGGCAAGTGGATGAGTCTCCATGAGCGTATGAGTAGTACGTGACTGGGGCGAAATCGCGCAGCCAACAAAGAGGCAGCTTGAAGGATGATGTGTATATTCGCTATAAAAAAGGGTGTGGATTAGTTACAATCCCGCTCTTATAACCGCATTTTGACTAGTCCAATAAAAGAAATCAGACAATGTTTGAAATTAATCCGGTAAATAACCGCATTCAGGACCTCACGGAGCGCTCTAACGTTCTTAGGGGGTATCTTTGACTATGATGCCAAGAAAGAGCGTCTGGAAGAAGTAAACGCCGAGCTGGAACAGCCGGACGTATGGAACGAACCCGAACGCGCGCAGGCGCTGGGTAAAGAGCGTTCCTCCCTTGAGGCCATCGTTGATACGCTTGATCAGATGAGCCAGGGCCTGGAAGATGTCTCCGGCCTGCTGGAACTGGCTGTAGAAGCCGACGACGAAGAAACCTTTAACGAAGCCGTAGCAGAACTTGATACGCTGGAAGATAAGCTGGCCCAGCTGGAATTCCGTCGTATGTTCTCCGGTGAATATGATAGCGCAGATTGCTATCTCGATATTCAGGCTGGCTCAGGCGGTACGGAAGCACAGGACTGGGCAAGCATGCTGATGCGTATGTACCTGCGTTGGGCCGAAGCGCGCGGCTTTAAGACAGAAATTATTGAAGAATCTGAAGGTGAAGTGGCGGGTATTAAATCCGTGACCATCAGAATTGCTGGCGAATATGCTTACGGTTGGCTGCGTACCGAAACCGGTGTACACCGCCTGGTGCGTAAAAGCCCGTTCGACTCCGGCGGTCGTCGCCATACGTCGTTCAGCTCAGCGTTTGTCTACCCGGAAGTTGACGATGATATTGATATCGATATCAACCCGGCGGACCTGCGTATTGACGTTTATCGCGCTTCTGGTGCGGGCGGTCAGCACGTTAACCGTACCGAATCTGCGGTGCGTATCACCCACATCCCGACCGGGATTGTGACGCAGTGTCAGAACGACCGTTCCCAGCACAAGAACAAAGACCAGGCCATGAAGCAGATGAAAGCGAAGCTTTATGAACTGGAAATGCAGAAGAAGAATGCCGAGAAACAGGCGATGGAAGATACTAAATCAGATATCGGCTGGGGTAGCCAGATTCGTTCTTATGTCCTTGATGACTCCCGCATCAAAGATCTGCGTACTGGGGTTGAAACCCGCAACACGCAGGCGGTGCTGGATGGCAGCCTGGATCAATTTATCGAAGCAAGTTTGAAAGCAGGGTTATGAGGAACCAACATGTCTGAACAACACGTACAGGGCGCTGACGCGGTAGCCGACCTTAACAATGAACTGAAAACGCGCCGTGAGAAGCTGGCGAGCCTGCGCGAGCAGGGGATCCCCTTCCCGAACGATTTCCGTCGCGATCATACCTCAGACCAACTGCATGCTGACTTCGACGCGAAAGAAAACGAAGAGCTGGAAGCGCTGAACATTGAGGTATCCGTTGCTGGCCGCATGATGACCCGCCGTATTATGGGTAAAGCATCATTCGTTACGCTGCAGGATGTTGGCGGCCGTATTCAGCTGTACGTTGCTCGCGACGATCTGCCGGAAGGCGTCTACAACGAGCAGTTCAAAAAATGGGATCTGGGCGATATCCTCGGCGCGAAAGGTAAGTTGTTCAAGACCAAGACCGGTGAGCTGTCTATCCACTGCACCGAGCTGCGTCTGCTGACGAAAGCGTTGCGCCCATTGCCGGATAAATTCCACGGTCTGCAGGATCAGGAAGCGCGCTATCGTCAACGCTACCTGGACCTCATCTCTAACGATGAATCCCGCAATACCTTTAAAGTGCGTTCACAGATTATGGCTGGTATCCGTCAGTTCATGGTTGGTCGTGGCTTTATGGAAGTAGAAACCCCGATGATGCAGGTGATCCCTGGCGGGGCGGCAGCGCGTCCGTTTATCACCCATCATAACGCGCTGGATCTGGACATGTACCTGCGTATCGCGCCGGAACTGTACCTCAAGCGCCTGGTGGTTGGCGGCTTCGAACGCGTATTCGAAATTAACCGTAACTTCCGTAACGAAGGCATCTCTGTTCGCCATAATCCAGAGTTCACCATGATGGAACTCTACATGGCTTATGCGGACTACAAAGATCTGATCGAACTGACCGAATCGCTGTTCCGTACGCTGGCGCAGAACGTTCTGGGAACGACTGAAGTGCCTTACGGCGAAGAAGTCTTTGACTTTGGTAAGCCGTTCGAAAAACTGACGATGCGCGAAGCGATTCAGAAATACCGTCCGGAAACCAACATGGCCGATCTGGATAACTTCGATTCTGCAAAAGCGATTGCGGAATCTATCGGCATCAAAGTTGAGAAGAGCTGGGGTCTGGGCCGTATCGTGACCGAAATCTTTGAAGAAGTTGCAGAAGCGCACCTGATTCAACCGACCTTCATTACCGAGTACCCGGCAGAAGTTTCTCCGCTGGCGCGTCGTAATGATGAAAATCCGGAAATCACCGATCGCTTCGAATTCTTCATTGGCGGACGTGAAATCGGTAACGGCTTCAGCGAGCTGAACGATGCAGAAGATCAGGCGCAGCGTTTCCAGGATCAGGTTAACGCCAAAGATGCAGGTGACGACGAAGCGATGTTCTACGACGAAGACTATGTTACCGCTCTGGAACATGGTCTGCCGCCGACTGCGGGCCTGGGCATTGGTATCGACCGTATGGTTATGCTGTTCACAAACAGCCATACTATCCGCGACGTAATCCTGTTCCCGGCAATGCGCCCGGTTAAGTAAGATGTGAAATGCCGGATGGCGGCTGATGCCTTATCAGGCCTACGATGCGTTATGTAGGCTTGATGGGCGTAGCCCCGTCAGGCAATCAATTCCCGTTGGCAAACTTGCGCAGTAACTCTCGCGCCTTAACGTCTGAAACCTGCATTACCATCCACGGGCTAAAAGCCCACGGCGTCGCGTCAATCCCGCTCAATACATCCTCAAGATTGCTCCACTGGGAATCCATCACTTCATCTGGGTTTAGCTGTAGCTCACTGACGATATGTGCGGCATAAACCGGGCATACTTCGTTTTCCACTATTCCACTCGGATCCGTGGCGCAATAACGAAAATCAGTATACACGGGGCTGAGCGAGTCGATGTCTGCACCCAGCTCGAAGCAAGCCCGGCGGTTAATAGCGGCTTCGGTGGTTTCACCCAACTGCGGGTGACCGCAGACAGAGTTGGTCCAGACGCCTGGCCAGGCTTTTTTGTGCAGCGAACGGCGGGTGACCAGCAGTTGACCCTGCTCGTTAAATATCCAGCATGAGAAAGCAGAGTGCAGGGGGGTTGTGGCGGTATGCGCCGCATATTTTTCCAGTGTTCCACAGGGCTGGCCCTGCTCATTCAATAAAATGACATGTTCCTGTCGCATAGCGTCCACCATCAATCTTAAGCATTCACATTATATGCTCTATTAAGTCAGAATGATTAACAGAGGGTGTGAAATGCCAGAGTCGACGCTTCGTTGCGCGATATGATTTGGCATCCGGTTTCTGGCTGCTATGATAAAGCGTCTGAAAATGTTGCGAGGTATTGTTTTGAGTGCAGGACGCCTGAAGAAAAATGGCCTGAGTATCGCGATGCTGCTGTGTGTCGGTCTGCTGTTAGCAGGCTGTTCCGGGAGCAAGTCGTCTGATACAGGAAGTTATTCCGGCTCCGTGTATACCGTGAAGCGGGGAGATACGCTATACCGTATTTCGCGCGCCACCGGGACCAGCGTAAAAGAGCTTGCACGCCTGAATAATATTTCACCGCCCTATACCATTGAAGTGGGGCAAAAGCTGAAGGTCAGCGGCGGCGCGAAAACCAGTTCAGGCTCTGGCAAAACAACTACGAAATCCTCAACCAAAACGGCGGCGGTCAGACCATCTTCGTCCGTACCGCAGTCCTCCTGGCCACCGGTAGGACAGCGCTGCTGGCAGTGGCCTGCCAGCGGTAAAGTGATTCTGCCTTATTCAACCGCGGACGGCGGCAATAAAGGCATTGATATCTCAGCTGCGCGCGGTACGCCGATTTATGCCGCCGGAGCCGGGAAGGTGGTTTATGTCGGTAATCAGCTACGGGGCTACGGTAATCTCATTATGATTAAGCACAGTGAGGACTACATCACTGCGTATGCGCATAATGACACCATGTTGGTGAACAACGGTCAAAACGTGAAAGCCGGGCAGAAGATCGCGACGATGGGCAGCTCGGATGCGACCACGGTGCGGCTGCATTTCCAGATCCGCTATCGGGCGACGGCTATCGATCCGCTGCGTTATTTGCCACCGCAGGGCAGTAAGCCAAAATGCTGACGGTGAATTAATCGCCAGTCAGTCAGTTAGTCCCTTGCCAAGAAGAGCGTAAGGTTTATAATCCCTTACGCACTCCAATGCGGGCGTAGTTCAATGGTAGAACGAGAGCTTCCCAAGCTCTATACGAGGGTTCGATTCCCTTCGCCCGCTCCACGACTTACTTCTCACTGACTCTCCTGATTCAATTATCCTTCGTAATCTCAATGTGTTTCTTTGTTTAACGGTCAGACAGACTCAATGCACGACTATGCAGGCTAAAGCGATTGTGGGAGACGATAGGCCCCCCTGGCGGGAGATACCTCATATGAAACTAACTATCCACAGGGGCCAAAGAGAAATCTTTGACGCTCTCGGATAGTAGAGCTTTGTATATGCTGGTTAATCCTTTCAATTCGCGATACTGGTGTCTTAAA
This sequence comes from Citrobacter sp. Cb023, assembly GCF_030336805.1. NCBI lineage: Bacteria > Pseudomonadati > Pseudomonadota > Gammaproteobacteria > Enterobacterales > Enterobacteriaceae > Citrobacter > Citrobacter sp. Cb023. The sequence continues at coordinate 428,090 of NZ_JAOWCV010000040.1, forward strand.
TATCGCATTTCCCCCGTGGTACAAAAAATCAACTATCAATCAATTGAATTTATTTAAGAAATTTTAAGGAGTATGTTTGATTGTCTGTCTGAAAATATATCAACGTTAATACAGGTCACGTAGTTAATTGTTAGATTATAATTCCATAGTTATCTTTTTTTGAACACGATATAAGATTAGTCATCCTTCATAAATAAGTAATGTGGCCTTTTCGTAGGTCAATTTTCTCTAATCGTTAGTAACTGGTTTTAAATGGTTTAGACTTGGTAGGATTTTACCTAGATAAACATGGTGGACATCTATTTTGTTAAAAATATCTTCAGGAGTTTTATCATTAGTAATAATTTCTTAAGGTGACTAGTTTTGTTCTCATTATCCGGTAACGAAATTATGTAGATACACAAAAATATACGAATTACTTTAGTACTTTATACCATTTTGAATGCTTGCTATGCCGGGGGGCTCGTTAGCCTTGTGTATATTCTGTCATTGTTGTTGAAAAATATAGCAAATATAGTTAGATAGACTTCAGTTGTACTGATTAAAATCTCACACGGTATAGCTAAGAATTTAAAGGTAGAGACATGGGTGACAATTCAGTCAGGCTACCTTTAACCATAGTATGTATGCTGGTAATTTGTAAGAAAATGTTTCATTGTGTTTTGAGAATTTTCTCATTTTGAATAAAAGATGAAAGTGCGGTTTCACAGGTGGTGCTAATAATACAACCAATAATCGTATTGAAATGCCGGTATCCATTAGTAATTTAAATCTAAGAATGAGTGATTGATAGCTTTTAGCTATGAATGGCGAGGGGTTGATATCACATCCTTGTTGTGTAAAAGTTCATCTCATGTATTTAGCAATATTAATAAAATCAATTACTCGATTGTTAGGTATTTTTTAGAGGGTCGGTGTGCTTAAAAGTACACACTTACCTTTCCATGGATGAAATAGAGTTTTTTGAGGTTATGGAGGCTTCATGAAGTATCAACATTTCTGGCCACCTAATGATATTTACTTTGGGGGTGGTGTCGCTAGTGTTATTGATGAAATGTCACTGATTACAAACGAAAGAAATTATTTATTCGTGAATCTTAATCAATATAGCTTACGTAGCACCTTGGTTTTTTTCTCACGGAATAAAAATATCAATAAAATCATAATCATCATTTCCAGCTCACGGTTGATGCCTTTGGCTCTTTTTTGGCTGGATAATATCAAAAATGTTATTGCTGTTTTCGATACCTCAACATCTGTGTCGGAGATGATTAAGAAAATAAGCCTATATCGACGAAATGGTGACAAGATAACGGCAGGACGAAGGGAATGTAACTTTAAGATTAGCAACAAAGATATCATGAAGATGAAGTACTTCTTAACCGAAAGCGGTATGGAGGAGCTTCAGGATAGATTTATGAACTCGCCGTCAACATTGTATCGTTGGAGAAAAGAGATCGCCCTTAAATTTGGCGTGCGAGACCCTCGATATCTTCTATTGCCAGAATAAAATGCTATGCGTTTCTCATTAAGAATTACAATTAAAGATCCGATCTTTAATTGTTGTTTTAGAACGGATACTGCATACGACTTCCATTTAACTAAAATTAGGAAATATAAAATTTCTAGCCTTGCTTAGACTAGAAACTGTCGTGATTTCGATAAGAATAGATACGCTGGCTAAGAACGTCAGGGGCGGTAGCGTTCCAGAAAACATCTGGGATTTATTTAAAGTTAATAATTATTAAATAAGGGACTTATCAGTAATGATCAGCAAAGATGATGTAAAAATTGCCATTATTGGACTCGGGTATGTTGGCTTACCATTGGCTGCTGAATTTGGGAAAATTCGTCAGGTGGTTGGTTTTGATGTTAATCATAAACGTATACTCGAGCTAAAAGAAGGGATCGATGTCAATCTCGAAACCACAGAAGAAGAGCTACGTGATGCTCGCCATCTGACGTTTACCTCATCAATTGATGAAATCAGAGAATGCAATTTTTACATCATTACCGTCCCGACGCCGATCAACGATTATAAGCAACCAGATCTCACCCCTTTGATTATGGCAAGTGAAACTGTTGGCAAAGTACTGAGGTCGGGGGATATCGTGGTGTATGAATCTACGGTATATCCAGGGTGTACTGAAGAAGAATGCGTGCCGATCCTTGAGCGTATGTCAGCGATGACATTTAACAAAGACTTCTTTGTCGGATATAGCCCAGAGCGCATCAATCCCGGCGATAAAAAATATCGTCTGACAACTATCAAGAAAATTACCTCAGGTTCAACTGCAGAAACGGCCTGTCTGGTTGATGAGATCTATCGACAGATCATCACGGCAGGAACGTACAAAACGGAAAGCATTAAGATCGCGGAAGCGGCAAAGGTGATTGAAAATACCCAACGCGATCTCAATATCGCGCTGGTAAATGAATTGGCGATTATCTTTAACCGATTAGAGATTGACACTGAAGCCGTACTGCGAGCAGCGGGAAGTAAATGGAACTTCCTGCCATTCCGTCCTGGACTGGTTGGTGGTCACTGCATTGGCGTCGATCCCTATTATCTGACTCATAAATCTCAGGGCATCGGTTACTATCCGGAAATTATCCTCGCGGGTCGTCGACTGAACGATAATATGGGTAACTATGTTTCGGGACAGTTGATCAAAGCCATGATCAAAAAAGGGATTAATGTTGAGGGTTCTAACGTTCTGATTCTGGGGTTCACCTTTAAAGAAAACTGCCCGGATATCAGGAATACCCGCATTATCGATGTTGTAAAAGAGTTGGGCAATTACAGCTGTAATGTTGATATTTTTGACCCTTGGGTGGATGCTGAGGAAGTCGAAGAGGAATACGGGATTATACCTGTATCGGAAATCAAGGCGGCTTCTTATGATGCCATTATTGTTGCCGTTGGCCATGAGCAGTTTAAGAAGATGGGGAGTACTGATATTCGTGGCTTTGGAAAAGATAAACATGTGCTTTATGATTTGAAGTATATCCTTTCGCCTGAGCAGTCAGATGTGAGGTTATAATCATGACAGCCTATGATGAATTAAAAATACAACTCGTTCTTGAACCAAAACGTTGGCTTATTACTGGCGTAGCAGGTTTTATCGGCTCCGGATTATTAGAAGAACTACTCTATTTAAATCAAACAGTAATTGGGTTGGATAACTTTTCAACTGGCTATCAACATAATTTAGAGGATGTGCGTGCCGCTGTCAGTGAAGAACAATGGTCGCGGTTTACCTTTGTTCATGGGGATATCCGGTCGTTTGCCGATTGTCAGGCTGTTTGTGAGAATGTCGATTACGTTTTACATCAGGCCGCTCTGGGAAGCGTACCACGTTCCTTGCAGGATCCTATCACGACAAATAGCGCTAACATTGATGGTTTTTTAAATATGTTGACGGCGGCGAGAGATGCACATGTATCTGGTTTCACCTATGCCGCAAGCAGTAGTACTTATGGTGACCATCCCGATTTGCCTAAAATTGAGGAACGGATCGGCCGGCCATTAAGCCCGTATGCGGTTACAAAATACGTCAATGAATTGTACGCCGAGGTGTTTGCTCGCAGCTATGATTTTAACGCTATTGGCCTACGCTACTTTAATGTATTTGGCCGTCGCCAAAACCCTAACGGAGCATACTCTGCAGTCATTCCTCGCTGGATACTATCGCTTCTTAAAGATGAACCAATTTATATCAATGGCGATGGTTCAACAAGCCGCGATTTTTGCTATATAGAAAATGTGATTCAGGCCAATTTATTATCAGCAACGACTAATGATTTAGACTCAAAAAATAAAGTCTATAATGTGGCTGTTGGAGACAGAACTTCGCTAAATGAGCTTTATTATCTCATCCGCGATGGGTTGAATTTATGGCGGGACGAACAAATTAGTGCTGAACCAATTTATAAAGATTTTCGTGACGGTGACGTTAAGCATAGTCAGGCAGATATTACCAGAATAAAAACATTTCTTTCATATGAGCCTGAGTTTGATATCAAAGAAGGACTTAAGCAGACTCTAAAATGGTATATCGATAAAAAAACTGCTTTGTATTCCTGAGTAAAACTACTCACTTTCCTTTCACGTGGATGAATTTAATGAAATCGTCAGGGATGTTTACGCTTACAGCCATTGGTAGTTGCCGTATTGTGAGTCCGGTAAAACGAGCTCAGCCTTATTTTAATTTCAAGGCTAATTTTAAAAGAATATATGGTTTTACGCATACGAGCAGCGAGGCATTACAGCAGGTTCGTTTTATTTTAGGCTTGATAGATATTCCTGAAAAGGTCCGGCCTTTTATTTTTAGACCTGCCGTAAATTATTCAAACACCGACGTTCATAGTCGTTCTGATTTCTATATCGTTGAGATTTCAAGTCAGAAGAAGATTATGGCCTATGGGTTCTGCTTACAAATAAATTATTTAACTCGTCATTTCTATGAGTTTTTTAGCCAAACAGAGCGGGCGCGTGTGTACTGGTCGCTGGCCACGCAAGGAAATCAACACAAACTGCTGGCCTATCTCAAAGACGATCCCTGTTTTGCCGGAATGTCGGAAGACGATCGTGCCTTATTAAGCAATATCAATGTCGAGCAGATGGATGAGCATGCTATCGAACAGGATATGATGGAAATCGTTCAGCTGCTTGGTCGCGATCGCGTTATGTTTATGACCCATGTTGATGCCGTGACTCGTGCTGGAACCGTCATTCAGTCCCGCAGTCGGTTGATTAAAAATGTCGAGACCATCGCCACCAGGATGGATATTCCCTGCGTTAATCCGACAAATTTGATGGAAAAGTGGGGGCAGAAACGAGCCCTGGAAAAAAATGGCGACGATCTTACTCATTATACCGACATGTTTGGTGATGCGATCGTTGCGGCTATTTTTAAGGGAGTGATCAATAATACTAATCATCATCTTGATGAGGGGCGACAAGAGAAACAGGACCAAATACGTGAGATTACCCTGTCGATCACTAAGCTGCTTGCCGATGGCGACATTATTGCTGCATCACAGCAACTTTTTGCCGCATTAAGAAATCAGCAGCAAGAGCCTGTTCTAATCCAACTTCGGTCCGTAATCTTCAGCCGTTTAGGTTATTATGAACAGGCTTATCAGGATATTAGTGATGTTGAGAAAATTATCGGTACGACGGACAGTACATTACGTTGTCGGCTGAGGTCTCTACATGGATTAGCGCGTTGGCGGGAAGCCTTATCGACGGCCGAGATGATGCTTTCCAATGAAATTGAAGATGAAGAAGTCCTTACCGTTGCCGCCGGCTCAGCCGATGCTTTACAGCTGTTTGATAAGTCATATCAATACTGGAAACGTGTACTGTTATTGAATCCTGAAACCCAAAGCGGATGGGTTAATTTCCTGAGCAGCACGCAATATTTCAATGATGGCAACGCATTCTCCGAAGCTTTCCATGCCGGCATTCAATCGCAGCGCCTAAATGATGCGTTTATGGAAACAGCGTTATCTTTGGCAATCAAATTCAGTGATGAATTGATTTTCATGCATGCACTCGAGCAGCTACTCCGCCATGAGTCAGAATTTGCGCTGACGGTATTGTCGACGATTCATGATACCGGTCTCGTTATCCGCACAGCTTTCTGCATCAAGAATATGAGCTATCATCAGGCGCTTAGCACCTCGTATAAAGATAAACTCCACGACGTTTTTGAGGCATGGAACAATACTGCGCTGTCGCTACATTCGGTTGATGATTTTGTCTCACTGAGTACTTCGCTGGTCTACAGCTACTCTGCATTTATGGTTTATCCCCATGCACGTATTTCTCGCTTTAATAATGAAGTTAAAATGGCATGGCGCGAGAAATTAAGAGAAATGTATGAGCGTGAGGATTATGAAAATATCCTGGCAGGGGCGAAAATAGTGTGGCCACTTCTGGAGTTCGACCCCGTTAGCACCGTATATTGTGCAAGAACGCTGGTGAATCTTGGTGCCTGGAAAGACGCGTGCACGTTGGCCCATATGACCTTGATTCGTAATTCGAATATTACCAGCCTGCAGTCGATTATGTTACGCAGTATACGTCATATTAACGACATTCCGTTCCTCATTGATTTGATTGCTAACGTCATGAGCATTTCTCCATCATTCCAGAATGCCTCGATGAACGAGCTGTTTGAGAAAGAGTGTCGCAATGTTGCAACCAGAGCCCTTAAATATGTACGCCAGAAGAAAACTGAAGGGCGTTTGGATGAAGCATTGTCTGTATTGATTAGCCTGAAACGAATTGATCCTGATGTTTCTCGCCTGATGCGTGAATATAAGCAAATTATCAGATTATTTAATGAGTCACTGAAGGATGGCGGTAGCACTATCGCGTCTTATGAACATCTAGATTATGCGAAAAAATTACTCGTTTTTGATAGCGAAAATGCCTATGCCTTGAAATATGCCGCATTAAACGCAATGCATTTACGCGACTACACCCAGGCTTTGCAGTATTGGCAGCGACTGGAGAAAGTGAATGGGCCAACGGAGCCGGTGACAAGGCAGATCTCGACCTGCATTACCGCATTACAAAAAAATACATCAGGGAAGTCGTAATGATTACGCAGGAAGAAAAGTTAGCTGCGCTAGGGAAAACGCTTTTAACATTGAAACAAGAGAAGAAACTTGCGCAAGCTGTTGCGTTAATTGACAGCGAATTACCGGCTGAGGCTTTAACTTCATTAGCGATGCTAAAAAAAGCAGAATTTCTTCATGATTTCAATGAAACGGCGCGTGCATACGCGCTCTACGAAACGCTGATTGCACAAAACAATGATGAAGCACGTTATGAGTATGCGCGTCGTTTATATAATACGGGGCTAGCCAAAGATGCGCAGCTAATTCTTAAAAAGGTTAGCACCGGCGTGCAGAAAAAATATAACAATTATTTAGGCAAAATAAATAAGATCTGCGATTTGCTTGAACGCCTTGAAGGGGAAGCGATCCCTGTGGGGACCAACACCCGTATTATTGCAATGAAGCATGCCATCTTGTTCTATCGAAATCGTCAGCCGCGGCAGCTTCCCGTCGGATCTTTTGGTCGCCTTGCGCTCTGTACAGGCTCGCTAGGTAGCGGCGGTGCAGAGCGTCAGATTTCCAGGCTGGCTATTGAGATCGCCAGAAAATATCGGCAACAGGGGAAAATTGGCGGCCTGAAAGTAGAAGAGCCGGTAGAGCTCATTATTCGCTCCCTGGCACCGGAACTCAGGCAAGACTTTTTCCTGAAAGAAGTGCTGGAAGAACAGGTCGAGGTGCTTGAAATCGCGAAGATTACCGGAAACTTCTTTGACGATACGACAATAGAATCTCCGGAGTTGCGCTTATTGCTCTCTCATCTGCCGCCGGTGTGTAACTACGGTATCAAGCATCTGGTCCCCCACTTATGCGAGCGCAAGCTGGATTATCTCTCCGTTTGGCAGGATGGCGCTTGTCTGATGATTGCGCTTGCAGCGCTGATTGCTGGCGTGCCCAGAATTCAGCTGGGATTACGTGGCTTACCGCCGGTGGTGAGAAAGCGTCTGTTCAAGCCGGAATATGAGCCTCTCTACCAGGCGCTGGCGGTCGTGCCTGGCGTTGATTTTATGAGTAACAACCATTGTGTGACCCGCCATTATGCCGACTGGCTAAAGTTGGAGGCGAAGCACTTCCAGGTTGTATATAACGGCGTCTTACCGCCATCTACCGAACCCTCTTCTGAGGTGCCACATAAAATCTGGCAGCAGTTTACGCAAAAAACACAGGATGCGGACACGACTATTGGTGGCGTTTTCCGCTTTGTAGGCGATAAGAACCCTTTTGCATGGATTGATTTTGCAGCACGCTATTTACAGCACCACCCCGCCACACGCTTTGTGCTGGTAGGCGATGGTGATTTGCGCGCTGAAGCGCAGAAACGCGCCGAACAGTTGGGGATTCTGGAGAGAATACTATTCGTTGGCGTCTCGCGTGACGTGGGGTATTGGCTGCAAAAAATGGACGTATTCATTTTGTTTTCGCGTTATGAAGGGCTACCCAATGTGCTCATTGAAGCACAAATGGTCGGGGTGCCGGTGATTTCAACCCCTGCAGGTGGATCGGCAGAATGCTTTATTGAGGGTGTTTCGGGTTTCATTCTTGATGATGCACAGACGGTCAATCTTGACCAGGCTTGCCGCTATGCAGAACAGTTGGTCAATTTATGGCGCAGCAGAACCGGTATTTGCCAACAGACGCAGTCATTTTTACAAGAACGCTTCACCGTGGAACATATGGTGGGAACGTTTGTACAAACCATTGCCTCTCAGCCTCGTTAATTAATGGGCAGCATTTTTTCAGCTATTTCATTTATAAAATAAGTTATGAAAAAAATTATTATATTATTAACGACGTTTTTTCTGCTTTCGGGATGCACTATTCCCAGGGCGGTATTTAAATCCAGCCTGATTAATCAGGACGATCCTCATTATCATCTGGTCGAAGTCACGCCGACATTAAAACTGAGTGATGCCGATACTGTGCCGAAAACTATTGTCGATCCGGTCTTTGCCCAAAATAATTGGCACTGGACCTCTTTGGCTAAAGGCGATGTGCTGCATATCACTATTTTATCCTCGGGCGGGGCGGGGTATTTATCCAATAACGCGAGCGGCGACCGGGCGGATTTTGAAAATATTCTTGTTACTGACGGTAATATCGTTCAGGTGCCTTATGCCGGGATCATTCCGGTTACCGGGCTGGATGTGACACAACTGGCTGAAGAGATCAGAAAGCGACTTTCGCGCGTTGTCCTGAATCCTCAGGTGTTGGTGACGCTTACCGCCCGCACCGGAGCCATGGTGACGGTCGAGGGCAGCGGGAAAACAGGTCGTTACCCTCTCGAACAGAGTATGAATCGTCTTAGTCATTTTTTGGCAACGGCGGCGGCAGTAGAAAATACCAGCGCAGAGATGATGGAAGTTCACGTGACGCGCCAGCAGCATTATTTCAATGCGCGACTGTCAGATATTTATCAGTATCCCGGGTTGGATATTGTCTTACAGCCGGATGACCGTATCACTCTGCGTCAAGTGACCGAGTATGTTAATGTGCTCGGCGCGGCGGGTGTTCAGGGGAAACATGCTCTGGTTCAGCGTCATTCCAGCGTAGTGGATGCTTTGGCGCTGGCGAAAGGATTAAACGACAATCTTGCCGATCCGCAGGCGGTTTTTCTGTACAAGCATGACGAAGCGGAACAGGCGAAACAGCAGATGCGTAAGCTGAATATCTATCATGTCGATATGAGCCAACCTGACTCGGTGTTTTTAGCACAGGCCATGCGGGTGGAGGACGGCGATGTTATCTATATCTCGAACGCCTCTTTGACTGATTTCGCTAAGGTGAAAGCCGCATTCGATAGCTTTTTGATCCGCGGCTCTAATTCTTTCTAACGTCGCCATATGAATATTTTGAAAAATAATACTTATTATTTTATGAAACTCATTACCGTCTGTGAGTTAATCATTTTGTTAATGTCACGCGATATCAAAGCACGTTATAACGGTAATTTGCTAAACTATATGATGGTGCTGGCCGTACCATTGGTATGGATAACCATTACCGTTATTTCTTTTCAATATTTAAATCGCACCGTGCCAATATTCACTGACGATATCAGCTTTGTTATTGCAGGTATATTACCGTATCTGTTATTTCGTTATACCATTACCGCAACCATGCGCACCCGTTCATTCTTTACATCGTTGGCGGTTGTCTCGCAGGTTAAGAAAAGACATGTGATTTTTGCTCTTGCCGCAGTCGAATTTGTTAATGCGGTTATCATTTATATTATTGTTTCATTAATTAACTTTCTTATCTTTTCCCGTTGGGAAGCCCAGAAACCGATCCTGATTTTTGAAGGGATGGTTATCGCATGGCTTCTGGGATTATCGTTTGGTTACTTTTGTGACGCACTGTCTGAACGGTTTCCGCTGGTCTACAAAGCCGTTCCTGTGGTGCTAAGACCGATGTTTTTGATTTCAGCTGTCTTTTATACGGCGAATGAATTGCCCTATTCATTATTAAGCATATTCAGCTGGAACCCTCTACTTCATGCTAATGAGATAGTCAGAGAAGGAATGTTTGAGGGGTATAACTCCTTGTACCTTGAACCTCTTTACCCTCTGGCATTTTCCGCAACGTTATTCCTCGCGGGCATCATTTTTCACCTGATTTGTGACACTGAAAATCACTGACTTTAGCTTCAGGAGAGACGCGTTCGTGTTCGGTTTATTAGGTTGTACACGCTATTTTGAGTCTGATAAGGGCCCGCGGGTGGTCCTGGATAAAACAGATTTTGTCATGGATTACCATGAGCATATCGGTATTCTGGCGGCCCCTGGTTCAGGCAAAACGACGCTAACCCGATTGCTGTGCGGTATAGATGCTCCTGATGAAGGGGATTTTATTGGGCTACGGGGTGATGCGCTCCCACTGGGGGCAAATGCTTTTGTTCTGCCGGGGTTAACCGGCGAAGAGAATGCGCGCATGATGGCCAGTCTTTATGGCCTGGATGGCGATGAATTTTCACATTTCTGCTATCAATTGACCCAGCTTGAACAGCGCTATACCGACAGGGTGAGTGAATATTCTGTCACGATGAAAGCGCATCTGGCATTTGCCATTAATTTACTGCTTCCCTGCCGCCTTTATATTGCCGATGACAAGCTGTACACCGGGGATAATGCCACACAGTTGCGTATGCAGGCGGCGCTAGCTTATGAGCTGCAACAGAAAGGGTTGATTGTGCTAACGCGCAACCCTCGGCTTATTAAAGAACACTGTCATGCGTTTGGCGTACTGCTGCATGGAAAAATTACGATGTGTGAAGATTTAGCACAGGCATCTGCGCTTTTTGAACAATATCAGTCAAATCAGGCGACGATTCAAACTGATGATTATTCCTTTGATATATAATTAGAAAATATACGGATAGAGTGTGGAAAATTCAGAACGTATTAAAAAATGGAAAGAGGAAAGGGCGAAGGTAGCAGAAGAAAGCCGAGCCTCGCGACTACAACAAAAAGAGAATGAACGCGCCCTTCGCCAGACGGAAAAAACGGCCGATGCGAAAAGTCATCATCGCCCAGACGCCGGGTGGTCCGCGACGGATGCTGATTCCGTCCGTAGAGCGTCATTGGTTATTAAAGAGCGACGTGTTCAGCAAGCCAAACAATCGCTACGTCGGCTCTTTCTTTATATTGCTTTGCCGCTGCTGGTTATTATGCTTATGTCGTGGCTATTAACTTCGCGTTTTTATAGCGCGGATGCTACCTTTATTGTGCAAACTGATGCCAGCCAGGATAATTTTTCTGGAACAGCTTTCTTTGGTGCAGGCAATGAGATGTCGGAGGGCTTTCAGGTTCGCGAGTTTATACTTTCGAAAGAAATGATGGAGCGGATGGAAAAAGAGCTCGGTTTTTTATCTTATTTCGCGCAAGACGATATCGCATTATTTTCCCGCTACCACGCGCCGCTGGGTATTAATGATGATCCTTATCGTTACTATTTATCGAAAGTCTCGGTTGCTGTCGATATTCAACAGGGCATGCTGCGTTTAAACGTCAAGGCGCGGAGTGCGAAACAGGCTGAGTTTTTTGCCCAGCGCATTCTGGCTTTTGCTGAACAACACGTTAATACCGTTTCAGCGCGGATGCAGCAGGAACGGATTTTATGGCTGGAAAACGATGTTAAATCGGCCCAGGAAAATCTGGGGGCCGCTCGGCTTGAATTGCTAAAAATACAGCATATACAAAAAGATATTGAACCGCAGGAAACCGTGACCGCGATTTATCAATTAATTGCTGGCTTTGAAACGCAGTTGGCGGAGGCGAAAGCGGAATACGCGCAATTAATGGCTAATGGTTTGGATCAGAACCCCCTTATTCCTCGCCTGTCGGCCAAAATCAAGGTCCTGGAAAAGCAGATCGGCGAACAACGTAACCGCCTGTCAAATAAGTTAGGGTCGCAAGGTTCTTCAGAAAGTCTGTCCCTGTTTGAAGATCTTCGCCTGCAGAGTGAGATCGCCAAAACACGCTGGGAATCTGCCTTGCAGACCTTACAGCAAGGGAAGCTTCAAGCGCTACGTGAGAGACGGTATTTGCTGATCATTTCTCAACCGATGGTGGTGTCTGACACCACTCGCTATGCCGATGGAACAAAGTGGTTACTGTTCTTCGTGTTGCTGGGCATCGCGTACCTGGTGACTTCTCTCCTGATAACCATCAGGCGGATGCGTGAATAAGGCGGAGTAAGGAAATACGATGAGCTTGCACTCTACATGTAAAAAAATATCGCCAACCACCCTGCTCAAACAAGAGGATTGGGAGGGGCTATGTCACTATTTCGGTCAGCATCCCGAAAAAGTACGAGATAGTGCTGGAAATGAGCAAAACATTCTTCTCTTCGCTATCGCGTGTTTGCGTAAAGATGAAACAGATGCCGCGCTGACTTTGTTGTCCGACCGTGTGCTGACGGCAAAGAATAGCCGTGATTTATTGCGACGCTGGGTTATTTCGCCGCTGGCATCACATCATCGGGACGCTGTACTACAGGTGGTTAACAAACTGCTGGCGGTGAATGTGTGCCAGCCGGAGGATGTCCTGCTGGTCGCAAGCGTGCTGCTTAAGAGTAAACAATATGCGACTGTTGCTGACTTAGCCGAGCGGGCATGGCTCGCTTTTTCGGGCAATAGCAAAATTTTTGCCCTCCATCTGCGCAGCCTGACGCTGGTGGATAAAGAGTTACAGGCAATCTCGTTGGCCAGAACACAGGCGCAGGAAGTTCCCCCGCGGGGAGATATGATTGAGACCTGCCTCCGTTTCTTAAATAAAAGCCGCCTACCAGAAGATCATGACCTGGCCCGCGCATTGCTCCCTTTCTTCGCGTTAGAAAGCCAGGAGTCGGCGGGGCTGGCGGTTGATACGCTGTGCGCTGTCGGTAAATATCAGGAAGCCATTCAGACTGGGGAGTCCGCATTAGCCCGTGGGTTGGATGGTGCGGCGCTGCGTCGTAGCCTGGGGCTTGCCTACTATCAATCCGGTCGCAGCCGGGAAGCGAAGCTTCAGGCCGCTGAGCATTGGCGTCATGCCCTGCAATTTAACCCTGATAATTTACGGAGCGTGACCCTGTATGCCGATGCCTTAATCAGAACGGGTCAGAATGAGAAAGCCATTCCGTTACTGCAGCAGTCGCTCGCGACTCATCCTGATCTTCCTTATGTCAGAGCCATGTATGCCCGAGCACTGCGCCAGGTTGGGCAATACGCTGCTGCCAGCGATGAGTTTGTACAACTGGCAAGGGAAAAAGGGGCGACCAGTAAATGGAACCGTTATGCCGCGGCGGCGTTGTTACAGGCGGGGAAAACAAGCGAAGCGGAAAGCGTCTTTGAGCACTATATTCAGGCCAGAGCAAGCCATCTGCCTCAGTCATTCGAAGAGGGGCTGCTGGCGCTTGATGGGCAAATATCTGCCGTTAATCTACCGCCTGAGCGCCTTGACTGGGCATGGGAAGTTGCCGGCAGACAGTCCGGTATCGAGCGCGATGAATGGGAACGCCGGGCGAAGTGGGGGTATCTTGCCGATAATTATCTCCTCGACTGGCTTGAATGCCGTGGAGAGCAGGCCGACGAACCGATGTATCGGTTGGCCGATATATCGCATGTCGAGCAGTTTTTCCAACGGCTGCAGCTCGATAAGCGTGGTTGCATTGTTGTATCGGCTCATATGGGCGCAATGTATGCCGGGCCGATGATCCTCTCCTTGCTGGAAATGAACAGCAAATGGGTGGCTTCCACGCCTGGCGTGCTCAAAGGGGGCTACGGTGAGCGGTTGATTTCGGTTAGTGACAAAAGCGAAGCGGACGTGGTCAGGGCCTGCATACAGACCTTACATAGTGGGCAGTCGCTTGTTGTGGCGATCGACGGCGCGCTGAATTTGAGCGCGCCGACTATCGACTTTTTCGGCCAGCAGATTACCTACTCCACCTTTTGCTCTCGACTTGCCTGGAAAATGCACTTACCCACCGTATTTGGTGTTCCGGTGTGGCGAGACGGGCGCATCCATTTTGTTTTGGAGAAAATGGTCGATCCGCAGAGGTTCGAAAGCCAGTCTTCTTTTATTGAGCGCTGGAAAGACAATTACCTGAAATGTGTAACCCAAATCCTGAATAGCGGGCCTGAAAATCTGAGACTGTCGGGGGGGATTTGGCGAAATATCACGCGCAGGGATGAAACATCTTCGGGCTGAAAAGACATTTGCCCCGCGATGCCTTTGGCGCACCAGGCGGGGCCGCCCGCTAAGTAAAACTGAGTTATTCTATTTAGAAAGCATCCGTTCATTAACGTTCGGGTGCTTTTTTCGTTCTAACGAGCTGAAAAATGGAGAATTATTTAATAACTACGTTATACCTGATTGTGGTTCTGTTTGTCTGAGGGTTACCAGAAGACAGTATCCTGAAGTCATCCCTTAGCAATGTTAAATAGCGGCATCGAAATCCGCTGGTAGCGTACTGTTACCTGTACCCAGGCTGCGTTGCATTAATACCGTATCAAGCCAGAGCCCATGCTTGAATCCAATGTTCGTCAGCGTACCTATTTTCGTAAATCCGGCCTGCTGATGGACTTTCAGCGATCCCTGATTATTGCTGTCGCCGACGATAGCGATCAACTGCCGATAACCCTGCGTTTCAGCCCACTCAATTACATGGCGTAGCAACGCTTTTCCCCCCCCCTGACGCTGTGCCGTCGGGTCAATATAAATCGAATCTTCGAGGGTATAGCGATAGGCATAACGCTCGCGGTAGCGGGTGAGATAGCAATACCCGATGACCTTATCTTCTTGCAATGCGACAACCCACGGCAGCCCCAGACTGCGGATTTTTTCCAGACGCTCCTGCATCTCGCGGGTATCCGGCGGGTCAGTTTCAAAGCTGCCGGTACCGTGAATAACATGATGGGCGTAGATATCGCGTATGGCGGGGATGTGTTTTTTTTCAGCGTTAACGATTTTCATTGACCAGCTCCCATTGGCATCTTTGTCCAAATTACCTCAAAGGCTGGAGAGAAGGTAAGTGCAAAAAATTATGCGTCTATACCCGTCATTCTTTAAGCTGCATGTGCGTTGGCTACGCTAGCGCACTTCAGTCACATAGTTCGCGATGCTCCTGGGGATTTACTCACTTGCCGCCTTCATGTAACTCGAATTATTTAGGGTATATAAATTATTTTCAATGTAAATAAGCTTTCAAATTGTAAGGGTAAAGTGAGTGGGGTTGATACTGTCAATAATACGCAAGAGTGGTAAATACTTTAGCGAGTTGAGCAATGCACAATTCTCCGCGCACGTATTATGGCGGATACCAAAATACCAATTTTGGTAGATTGCAATGATAGGATCAGGAAATTGTTTGATTCTATTGGGTTTTTACTGTTTTTTACTGTACTTAGTTCTGCTTATGACTGTACCTTTAATTTCATTTTATCGACCCTGTTCGAAACTTAAAATTAGGTTATATTATTTACATTGTTATCTTTGTTGTTATCAGGGGCATTATTATCAGAACTTTCTCTATCCGCATAAAATAGTTACCATGCAAACAGTTGCGCGGTGTAGCTATGCTAACCAGCAATAGTTATCATCGTCACAAGGTTTCGTCATGCAAACTTAATCTAAATCCAGAATTCAATCCCAAGAGTATTAGGATTATTTAGTCTAAAATACTTTTTTGTCTAAGAGTTTTCGTATCGCATAGCCACGAACTACGCTGAGTGATAAAATTTTCGAGTTTACGCCTGCTTTCCCACGATTAGAGGGCGAGGCGCGGGTAGTCAATAAGACGAAAGAATTAATTGCTTCATAACCCTATTGCAAAATAAGCGGCAGTGCATCTTACATGGTCGGGTATCGTAAGTAACCGACTGTAATATATTGAAAACGCTTATTTTTACTCTGATGTAAGTTATAAGGGCAGATATGTTAAGTATGCGTCGACATGCCAACTTCATTAAACGTTTTAAGTCTTTAAGCTGTTTATTTACGGCAAGCGTTCTTTTCCCTATGCAAATCTCTGCAGCGACATCAGATTATGACGCTTTGGTTATTGAAGCGCGGGGTGGTAATAGTGCACCGTTATTGCGTTATCTAGAGGATCAGGGAAAGCAAAGCGCGCTAACGCCAAATCAGGTTGCCGACTGGCTGCAAGTTTCCAGTTGGGTTGATAACAACGATAAAGCCACTATTGAAATCTGGCAGCGCTATCGTGGGCAGATGGATGTGCCTGCACGCGGCAAAGTCGCCGCTGCACGTGCGTACCGTAACCAGAAAAACTGGAATGATTCATTGGCGGTATGGGAAAGCGTTTTACAGGAAGAGCCTGACAACGTTGACGTACGCACCGGCTGGATAATGACGTTGGCAGATGCTCGCTACAATCAGCAAGCCCTTACTGAAGCGAATAAATGGGCACAGGCACATCCGGGTGCTGACTCCGATGCACTACTTGCCTACGTATATCATTCTCAGGGAAAAAACTGGGACGCGCTGTTGGTTGCCAGCCAGGCGGATGACGTTGATCCTGGCAACAAAAATGCAAAATCTACGCTGCTGTCTGCTCTGTCAGCAAACCGTGTTTCCGGGCCCGCCTTAAATATGGCGGAGGTAGTGCCTACGGCAGATCCTGTGAAGCGCCGCCTTGAGCTTGATGCGGCCGCCGAAATGGTACGTTCCTCCTATACGTCCGCACGTAATGAAGAAGAGCGGTTTATCGTGGCGGATAAAGCGCTGGCCCGCTATGACCAGTTGCTGGCTGCCTGGAAGGATGAGCCATCCGCGCAGAATGATGTCCGTCGGGCGAGAATTGACCGCATGGGCGCTTTGCTGGTTCGTAAGCGAACGTCTGAAGTGATTAAGGAATACGAATCGCTTTCTGCGAGCGGCGAAGTGCCAAACTACGCAAAACGCTGGGTAGCATCGGCATGGTTAAGCGAACGCCAGCCAGAAAAAACCGAAGCGATGCTGATGAGCATCTACTACCCGAATGGACCGATTCCCGTTACGCCGCTTGGTCCTGAGGATCAACAGGATCTGTTCTACGCGCATATCGATAATGAAAACTTTGATGCCGCTAAAAAACAGGCCGAAAACCTAATCAAAGAGAGTCCGTACCTGCGACGCATCTATGGTTCGCCAACGCCGCAGCCTAACGATAACTGGCTGCTCGGACAGTCGATGCTGACGCAATATTATATTGCTGCCAATGAACTACCTGAGGCTGAAAAGCTCGCAGAGCATCTGGCGCGAACAGGTTCAGGTAACCAGGGGCTGCGCATATCTTATGCCTCCGTTCTTGAAGCACGTGGCTTGCCGCATGCGGCGGAGAAAGAGCTGAAGCTGGCGGAAGTGATTGAGCCAAGCAACCTGGAACTGGAACGTCAGCAGGCTTATGTTGCGTTGGATCTCCAGGAATGGAGGCAGGCCGATGAACTGACGGATGACGTCATCGCCCGTAGCCCGGATGATGAAGCGACGCTGCGCCTCGCGCGTATTCGTGATGTCCACAAAATGTCGGAAGTGCGCATTAGCGGCACACAAGGGATCTCGTCCGATAGCCCGGTCAGCGGTAAGAATGACTTCAACATCAATACTGCCATTTACAGTCCGCCAATTAACGACAACTGGCGCTTGTTTACTGGATTCAACTTTGCTACCGGCGAATTTGAGGAAGGTAAAGGCATCAGCCGCGATCTGGCGGCGGGGGCGGAATGGACTTCCCGCGACTACTGGGCAGAAATGGAAGTCTCTGGCCGAAATTATGGCGATGGTCAGAAAATTGGCGGTCGTCTTTCCGGCTGGCATGACTTCAATGACAACTGGCGCGTAGGCGGTTCGGCCGAGCGCTTGTCGCGTAATACGCCACTGCGCGCGCTGCGTAGCGGCGTGTATGCCAACGGCGGCGATATGTTTGTTCGCTGGTATCAAAACGAACGACGTGAATATCAACTGTCGTTTGCCGCATCACATTTCTCAGATGGTAACGATCGCATCGAATACGGACTCAGCGGAAAAGAGCGCATGTGGACAACGCCGCGCTTCACCCTGGACTTTACCCCGGGCATCGGCGGGAGCACCAACACCAAAGAGAATGTGCCGTATTACAACCCGAAGAGTGATTTTTCCGTGGTACCGGCTCTGAGCGCGGAGCAGGTTCTTTACCGCCATTATGACACCGTGTGGACGCAGCAAGGTCTGGCTGGTGTAGGTGGCTATTGGCAGCAAGGCCAGGACGCTGGTGCCATCGTTCAGGTGGGATACGGACAACGGCTCAAATGGAACAACGTCGTAGATGGCGGGGTGATGCTGATTTGGGATAAACGCCCCTACGACGGTAAACGTGAGCGGAATATCTCCCTCGCTTTCGATTTAAATGTCAGGTTTTAAGGATTGTTCATGCTGAAAAGATGCCTGTGGCTTAGCGCATTAATCGCTGGCTGGTTGATGATTACCGCGTGCAGTAGCGCGCACAATACAACGCCTCGCTACGTTCCTCCCGCAGAGAGAACGCCGCTGACGGCGGATCATCCGTGGCCGAAAAATAGCTTCCTGGTGCTCGGCTACCACGATGTCGAGGATGGTGCCGCCGACCAACGCTATCTTTCTGTGCGCACCAGCGCGTTGAGCGACCAAATGGCCTGGCTGCGTGATAATGGCTATAACCCGATCAGCGTGCAGCAAATCCTGGACGCCCATGACGGTAAAATCGTGTTGCCGGAAAAAGCGGTATTACTCACCTTTGATGACGGATATAGCAGTTTTTATACCCGCGTCTGGCCGCTGCTGAAAGCCTACAACTGGCCTGCGCTTTGGGCGCCGGTGGGGAGTTGGGTTGATGCTCCCGCCAACAAAAAAGTCGATTTTGGCGGCTTAATGACGGCGCGAGATAAATTCGCCACCTGGAAAATGGTCGAAGAGATGGGCAAATCACCGTTGGTGGAAGTCGGTGCGCACACCTGGAATTCGCATTTCGGTGCACAAGCCAACCCGCAGGGAAGTAAAGAACCGGCGGTGGCGAACCGCCTGTATGATAAGAAAACCGGCACTTACGAAACGGATGAACAGTACACGCGCCGTATAAACGCGGATATCTCTCTCATCACCAACAAGATCAAATCGGTGACCGGGAAATCACCGCGCGCGTGGGTCTGGCCTTACGGGGCAGCCAACGGCACAACGTTAAACCTGGCTAAAGAGCATGGCTATAAGATGGCCTTCACGCTCAACGAAGGGTTGGCGAATGCCGCGTTTCTTGATGACATCCCGCGCGTGCTAATCTCTGATAACCCCTCTCTTAAGCGCTTTGCCAGCCAGGTCGCTCAGGTACGTGAACCGCAGACGATGCGCGTGATGCATGTCGATCTGGATTACGTGTATGACAAGGACCCTGCTCAGCAGAAGCGAAACATCGACAAGCTTATCCAGCGCGTTTATGACATGCGTATTTCTCATGTCTTCCTGCAGGCCTACGCCGATCCGCAGGGTGACGGAAATATTCGCGAGCTCTATTTCCCTAACCGCTGGCTGCCGATGCGTGCCGACCTCTTTAACTATATCTCCTGGCAGTTACAAACGCGGGCAGGGGTGACGGTGTATGCCTGGATGCCGGTTCTGGCTTTCGATCTCGACGCTTCCATCCCACGCGTAACCGCCTGGGATCCGAAAACGGGACGTACAGCGATCAACCGCGAGAACTATGTCCGTCTGTCCCCCTGGAGCAGCGAAGCGCGTCAGCGCATCACTGAAATCTATGAAGACCTGGCCAAACACGCCAGCTTCAAAGGGATTTTGTTCCATGACGATGCTTTCCTGACGGACTTTGAAGACGCGTCACCGGAGGCGTTGGCTGCCTACCGCGCCGCAGGGCTTCCCGGAAGCATTGAGCAAATCCGTAGCAATCCACAGGCGTTCGAGCGCTGGACGCGACTGAAAAGTAAGGTGCTGATCGACTTCACCAAACAACTGACTCAGGCGGTACGTAATATTCGCGGTCCGCAGGTGCAAACGGCGCGCAATATTTACGCGATGCCGGTACTGGAGCCGGAGAGTGAAGCCTGGTTTGCGCAGAACCTGAATGATTTCCTCAATACCTATGACTGGACAGCACCGATGGCGATGCCTTTCATGGAGCAGATCCCGGCTAATGATGCCAACGCCTGGCTCGACAGATTAGTGAATGCCGTTGCACAAACGCCCGGCGCGCTGGACAAAACCGTGTTTGAACTACAGGCACGAGACTGGCGTAAATCCGGGGACGAGGCTGAAATCAGCGGAAAACAAATAGCCGAATGGATGCGCCAGCTGAAATTAAGCGGTGCAGGTAACTACGGCTATTACCCGGATGATTTCATCAGCGACAAACCTGAGATGTCAGAGATTCGCTCGACGTTCTCCTCATACTGGTACCCGCAAAAATGACCGATCGCATAATTGCTTTCCTGATACTTTGCCTGATGTTCAGCCTGCCGTTTGGCGTGGCGGTCATCTTTACAGGTGAAGTGATGTTGAACTTCGTCTTCTTCTGGCCCTTGTTTATGTCTGCTTTGTGGATAAGCGGCGGGGTCTATTTCTGGTTCTACCGTGAGCGTCACTGGAAATGGGGAGATGACACACCGCCACCGACGCTGGAGGGGAATCCGCTGGTTTCCATTCTGATCCCCTGTTTTAACGAAGGGATCAATGCGCGCGAAACCATTGAGGCCGCGCTGGCGCAGCGATATAAAAATATTGAAGTGATTGCCATCAACGATGGTTCAACGGATGACACCCACGACGTGCTGGAACAACTGGCGGTGGAATACCCCAGTCTGCGGGTGATTCATCTGGCTGAAAACCAGGGCAAAGCGCTGGCGCTCAAGACCGGGGCAGCAGCGGCGCGCAGTGATTACCTGGTGTGTATTGATGGCGATGCGTTACTGGACCGTGATGCCGTTGCCTATATTGTGGCGCCGCTGATCCAGTTCCCGCGCGTCGGTGCGGTGACCGGGAACCCACGTATTCGAACCCGCTCCACCTTAATCGGTCGGGTGCAGGTCGGGGAGTTTTCTTCCATTATCGGCTTGATTAAGCGTACTCAGCGAGTTTATGGGCAGATCTTTACCGTTTCCGGCGTGGTTGCTGCGTTTCGTCGTCGCGCGCTGGCCGAGGTCGGTTACTGGAGCCCGGACATGATCACCGAAGACATCGATATCAGTTGGAAGCTGCAATTGCGCCACTGGTCGATATTCTTTGAGCCGCGCGCACTGTGCTGGATCCTGATGCCTGAAACGTTAAGAGGGTTATGGAAACAACGACTGCGCTGGGCGCAAGGCGGTGCGGAGGTGTTTATCGTGAACATGCGCCGCCTGTGGTCATGGGAATATCGCCGTATGTGGCCGCTGTTTTTTGAGTTCTGTTTTTCTACCTCCTGGGCGTTTGCCTATGCGATCAGTATCGTGCTGTTCCTGTTAGGGCTGATGATCCCGATGCCGGACTCGCTGTATGTACAACATCTGTTCCCGCCGGCCTTTACTGGGCTAATCCTCGGCGTGGTGTGCTTGCTGCAGTTTGCGGTGAGTCTGATGATTGAGCGGCGCTATGAAAAAGGCATTGGCGCGTCGTTGTTCTGGATTATCTGGTTCCCGGTGGTGTACTGGATGTTAAGCCTGTTCACCACGCTGGTCGCTTTCCCGAAAGTAATGCTCAAACGTAAACGCGGCAGGGCGCGTTGGGTGAGTCCCGATCGTGGAATTGGGAGGATCGAATCATGAGCCAGCCGCTGATCTTTACGGAGCAGCGTTTGCTGCCGCGCATTATTGACGTGCTGTTAACGCTTTTTGCCTGGGTTGGTTTTTTATATTTGATTTATAAAGGGCTGATCACCGCTCTGGCGCACTCACCTTATATAGGCGTGCGACCCTTTTTCACCACGCTGGATACGGTCACGTTTTACATCCTTGTCGCGCTGGTCAACGGACTGGTGCTGATTGGTTGGGCGAAGTACAACCAGTTTCGTTTTCGGGTGGAGCGTCGCAGTCGCAGGCCCGGACTGGAAGATCATGAGCTGGCGGAAAGTTTACGTATTACCCGGGAACTGGTGACAGAGCTGAACAAAGCGCGGGTGCTGACGGTTCACCATCATGAAAGTGGTGAAATCAGTCATATCGATGTGGACAGGGACATCGCCGATAACCGTCTACCGCCGCCGACGCCTGCGATGCTGGAGTATTTGCCGCCAGAGCCGCAGCCGTTGTTGCAGAAAAGGCCTGAGTGATATTTCTACTTTCAGTTGCTTCCTTCAGCCTCGCACAGGTCTATGATTAGACCCAGACAATAAAAAAATGCGAGGCAATGTCGTGGATAAGGAACTACTGGATGCCGGTTACCGGGCCTATACCGGCGAGAAGATTGACGTCTACTTCAATACGGCGATATGTCAACATTCGGGCAACTGCGTGCGGGGAAGCGCAGCGCTTTTTAACCTGAAGCGTAAACCGTGGATCATTCCGGATGAAGTGGATGTCGCGACGGTCATTAAAGTGATTGATACCTGTCCGAGCGGTGCGCTGAAATATCGCCAGAAATGAGTGAGGGGACCATGGAAATTCTTGCAGGCCACAACAAATTTTATGTTAACGATGCCGAAGGCAATCAGGTTGCCGAGATTGTCTTCGTGCCGACGGGTGAGCATCTGAGCATCATTGAACATACCGATGTCGACCCAAGCCTGAAAGGCCAGGGGGTCGGTAAACTGCTGGTGGCGAAGGTGGTGGAGAAAATGCGCGCCGAAAACCGCAAAGTTATTCCGCTGTGCCCGTTTGCCAAACATGAGTTTGATAAAACCCGCGAGTACGACGATATTCGCGCCTGATAATCTTACGTGCGCCGGAAGGCATGACCGCCGTCCGGCGCATCACTCCCGATGCAGCAAATCCTGATAAATTCCCGTCAATACCCCTTGTGGGCCAAACTCTTTTTTAATCCATTGGGTTACACGACCGGTGGCCGAATGCTGGGTCGCCAGCAGCATCCGTGAATCCTGACGCGGGTTGTGGATCTGCCGCGTGACCAGCAACGACTTTTCCATCGCCTCGCGCACCATATAGTCCGGCAGAAAACCGATGCCCTCACCCAGGATCTGGCACTGGCATTTGGTATTAAAATCAGGAACCAGAATCGACTCCTGTCCGTGTAACAGCCAGCCGACCTTCTTGTTGATGGTGTGGGCGGTGTCTTCCACCATGATGTTCGGGTGCAGGCGCAGCTGGCTCTCAGAAATCGGTTCAGGCATAAAAGCCAGCGGATGATCCGGGGCAATCGCAAACGACCAACGGATCGCGCCGATCTCGGTGTAATCAATCCCCCCGCCGTCCAGTAACGTATCCGGCGCGCCGATAGCGATGTTGGCGAGGTTGTTAATGATCGAATCCCAGACGCCGTTATACACCTCGGTGGTGACGGTTATCTGGCAGGTTGGAAACTGTTTCTTGAGTACCTGCAGCAGTCGTGCCGTATGTTGAGGGGTATACAACAGTTGATTAATACAGATGCGTACCCGGGCTTCAATGCCCTGAGCAATGGTATCAATACTGCGCTTGATGGCGTGGAAATCGTTGAGCAGGTCGGTCGCCTTGCGAAACAGATAGCGTCCGGACTCAGTCAGCTCAATGCTGCGGGTACTGCGGGTAAACAGCACCACGTCGAGCCCCAGCTCCATGCGCTTAATGGTGTAACTAATTGCTGATGTGGTTAAGCCAAGTTCCTCAGCCGCCTTGCTGAAGCTGCTGTAGCGGGCTGCCATCGTAAATGCCAGCAGGTTTTCCTCGGTAAAAATTGAATTCATCTTCCTCCCCTCCGGCGACAAACGCACATCCGCGACGCGATGATTGTTGAATGTATTTGTAATCCTTATGCAGAGCAATCAGTTTTGAACAGAATTTAACACTAGTTTTACAATTGATTTGAAGGCAATCACACTTCTGTATATTAATTGCAGGCCGCTATCCGTGTAGCATCACGCCTGATTTTCCTGACAACTGATTAATGGCTAAAAGCGGCTCTGTCATAAGGAAAAGATTGCACTACAGCACGTTTTGTTCTCATTGTTAAATTTGATTCAATAATCGACACGCTTACGATGAATGAAATTTAAGCGGATATTATTCTCTGCACTCTGTTGCTATTCTCAGCTTATCGGATATTTAAAAAGTCTAAAAAACTGCAGGAGAGCGATTATGTCAGAGAAAGAACTCATTACTGAATTTCTGCTGGCGGCAGAGCAGGGTGATGCCGATGGATTAAAATCCTGCCTGGCAAAAAATGTGGATATTAATGCCACTAACCGCCAGGGGCGCACTGCCATAATTATTGCCAGCCTGAATAAACATTATGACTGTGTTTCTTTATTGATTGCCGCCGGTGCCGATATTAATAAACAGGATCAAACCTGTTTTAATCCATTCCTGATTAGCTGTCTGACTAACGATTTAACGCTGCTGCGTACCGTATTACCGGCCAATCCCGATCTTAATTGCCTGAGCCGTTTTGGCGGCGTCGGTATTACGCCAGCCAGCGAAAAAGGTCATGTAGAGATCGTGCGCGAACTGCTGCTGCGTACCGATATCAATGTTAATCATACCAACTTTGTCGGCTGGACGCCGTTACTGGAAGCCATCGTGCTTAATGACGGCGGCGCGAAACAGCAGGAAATCGTCAAGCTGCTGCTCGACCATGGCGCAAACCCGCACATGACGGATAAATACGGTAAAACCCCGCTGGAGCTGGCGCGGGAGAAAGGATACCACGAAATTGCCGAGCTGCTGATTGCGGCCGGAGCCTGACAGAGGAGCGCTACTATCGCTACGCCATCACGGCGATGCGTACGGGCGCTAACCGCAGACGGCGCGTTTCTCGCTTTCCGGGGAACGGGACGGGTTGAACAGGTTTTTTCCCGCGCGGTAAACCTGTTGATACCTGAACAGCAGCGGTTGCTGACGTTACTGAGTGAAGGTTGTGATAACGCGCCTAACAGCTGTCGGCTGGCGCTGACGCATTGTGAAGAGCTGTTTCACCCCGGTGAGAGAGTCAGTTTTACCGAATCGGGGATAGCCGTTGGCAACGATAAATGGATAGAAACTTCCGGTTGTCTGCCGTGGCGCATACCACAGTGGAGGCCTGATGCAATAAGCCTTGCTGCAATCCGCTGGCTGCGCTGGGAAGAGGTTATCCGCCAACAGCTAAGAAGCGCTGACACATTATTTCTGTACCAGGGTGATAACCCGTTTTATCTGGAAATCACCCGCCAATTACTTAATCGCCGACAAACATTACTGGCGGCGTTGCAGACAGGAGAAAATATCTCTACAGCGGTCAGCCATTTAATTGGTCTGGGGATTGGTCTGACGCCCTCATCTGATGACTATTTAGTGGGTTTAAGCACTATTTTATTTATTCCTGGACATCCGCTGGGGAAATATCGTGATGATTTTTTAGCAGCTTTACAACGTGCCGGAAATAATACCACGCTACTCAGCAAAATAACGCTAGAGGAAGCCTTTCATCAACGTTATCGGGAAAGCGTCGGACGGCTGCTGAACCATATTATTACAGAGCAACAACCCGTTTCTACGCAATATATTACTGACATTAAAAATATCGGCTCAAGTTCTGGCTGCGACATGCTGTATGGCATGGCGGATGCCTGCGCCCTGAGCCACAGGTCCGGAGGGAATTATGTCGATCAGGATAGTTGTTAAAAAGAACACGTATTTTGATTCTGTCTCACTGATGTCTATCTCCACACGCGCAAATAAGCTCGATGGCGTTGAGCAGGCGTTCGTGGCTATGGCGACAGAAATGAATAAGGGCGTACTTAAGAATCTCGGTCTGCTCACGCCTGAACTTGAAGAGGCGAAAAGTGGCGACCTGATGATTGTCATTAAAGGTGCCAGCGAGGCGGCGAACGATCAGACGCTGGTGGCGATTGAAGACTTGTTTACGCATAAAGAGCAAGGGGGGCAGCATGAAGCGCGCTATGCCACGCTTGCCAGTGCGAAGAAGCATGTTCCTGACAGCAACCTGGCGGTGATCTCGGTCAATGGTCTGTTTGCCGCGCGTGAAGCGCGTCAGGCGCTGCAAAATAACCTCAACGTGATGCTGTTCTCTGACAACGTCTCTCTTGAAGACGAACTGGCGCTCAAGCAGCTGGCGCATGAAAAAGGGCTGCTGATGATGGGGCCCGATTGCGGAACCGCCATTATTAACGGCGCGGCGCTGTGTTTTGGCAATGCGGTGCGTCGCGGCAACATCGGAATTGTTGGCGCCTCCGGTACCGGTAGCCAGGAGCTGAGCGTACGCATTCACGAGTTTGGCGGCGGGATTTCCCAACTGATTGGCACCGGTGGACGCGATCTGAGCGAAAAGATTGGCGGCCTGATGATGCTTGACGCGATTGGTATGCTGGAGGCCGATCCGCAAACCGAGATCATCGCGCTTATCTCCAAACCTCCTGCGCCAACAGTGGCGCGCAAAGTGCTGGAACGTGCGCGCGCCTGCCATAAGCCCGTCGTGGTGTGTTTCCTCGGACGTGAAGCCGCGCCTGCGGATGAAAACGGTCTGCTGTTTGCACGCGGCACTAAAGAGGCGGCGCTGAAAGCGGTACTGCTGACTGGCGTGAAAAAAGAGAGTCTGGATCTGCATCCGCTCAACTGGCCGCTGATTGAAGAGGTCCGCGCCCGCCTGACCCCGCAGCAAAAGTACATTCGCGGCTTGTTCTGTGGCGGCACGCTGTGCGATGAGGCGATGTTTGCTGCCATGGAAAAACATGCGGAGGTTTACAGCAACATTCATCCGGATCCGGCTTTTCGCCTGACAGATCTCAACCGCAGCGTGGGACATACCTTCCTTGATTTCGGAGATGACGATTTTACCAACGGTAAACCGCACCCGATGATCGATCCAACCAACCGCATTAGTCGTCTGTTGCAGGAAGCACGCGATCCTGAAGTCGGCGTGATCGTTATGGACTTTGTTCTTGGATATGGATCACATGAAGATCCGGTTGGCGTGATGATCGAGGCGATCGTCGAAGCCAAAGCGATCGCCGCCGCAGAGGGGCGTCCGCTTGAGATCCTCGGCTACGTGCTGGGAACCGATCTCGATACGCCGTCGCTGGAAAAACAGTGCCAGATGCTGACCGATGCAGGCGTGATCTGGGCGAGCAGTAGCACCAATACCGGATTGCTGGCGCGTGAATTTATCTGTAAAGGGGAGGAAGCCTGATGAGCCAGACACTGTTTAACCAGCCGCTGAACGTGATTAACGTCGGCATCGCGATGTTCAGCGATGACCTGAAAAAGCAGAATGTTCCCGTGACCCAGCTCGACTGGACGCCGCCGGGCCAGGGCAACATGCAGGTCGTGGCCGCACTGGACGAAATTGCCGATTCGCCGCTGGCTGACAAAATCGCTGCCGCTAACCAGCAGGCGCTGGAACGCATTATCCAGTCGCATCCGGTGCTGATTGGCTATGACCAGGCGATCAACGTCGTGCCGGGCATGACCCGCAACACCATCCTGCACGCCGGACCGCCCATCTGCTGGGAAAAAATGTGCGGCGCAATGAAGGGCGCGGTCACCGGGGCTTTGGTGTTTGAAGGGCTGGCGAAAGATCTGGATGAAGCCGCCGACCTGGCCGCCTCGGGTGAAATCATCTTCTCACCGTGCCACGAGCATGACTGTGTCGGTTCGATGGCGGGTGTGACGTCGGCGTCGATGTTTATGCACATCGTCGAGAACAAAACCTACGGCAACCGCGCATACACCAATATGAGCGAGCAGATGGCGAAGATCCTGCGCATGGGCGCGAACGATCAGAGCGTTATCGATCGCCTGAACTGGATGCGCGATGTGATGGGACCGATGCTGCGCGACGCCATGAAGCTGGCGGGCGAAATCGATCTGCGCCTGATGCTGGCGCAGGCGCTGCACATGGGCGATGAGTGTCATAACCGCAATAACGCCGGGACGGCGCTACTGATACAGGCACTGACGCCGTGGATTATTCAGACTGGCTATCCGGTTGAGCAGCAGCGTGAGGTATTCGAGTTCGTCCTCAGCAGCGATTACTTCTCCGGACCGACCTGGATGGCGATGTGTAAAGCCGCAATGGACGCCGCACACGGGATCGAATACAGCACCGTAGTCACGACGATGGCGCGTAACGGCGTTGAATTCGGTCTGCGCATCAGCGGCTTACCGGGTCAGTGGTTTACCGGTCCGGCGCAGCAGGTGATTGGCCCAATGTTTGCGGGCTATAAGCCCGAAGATTCCGGACGTGATATCGGTGATAGCGCAATTACCGAAACCTACGGCATCGGCGGTTTTGCCATGGCCACGGCACCGGCCATCGTGGCGCTGGTGGGCGGTACGGTTGAAGAGGCGGTCGATTTCTCTCGCCAGATGCGTGAAATCACTCTCGGCGAAAACCCCAACGTTACCATTCCGTTACTTGGTTTTATGGGCGTACCGACCGCTATCGACATTACGCGCGTGGGTAGCACCGGCATTCTGCCGGTGATTAACACCGCAATTGCGCACAAAGATGCGGGGATCGGCATGATCGGCGCCGGAATAGTCCATCCGCCGTTCGCCTGTTTTGAAAAGGCGATCCTCAACTGGCGCGACCGCTACTGCCAATAACAACAATCGGGGCTAACGCTGTTAGCCCCACAGTAGCGAAGCAAAAAACGTTGCTTACCTGCAGGGCTGGGCGATCCCCGGGATCGCAAACGATGCTTAACCTGTTAAGGATATTCCATGAACAGCATAAAACTAGAATGGAAACGTGGTGACTGGGCTGCTTACTTTGGGCTGATGACCAACAACCTGACTAACCTGCTGACAATGATGGGGCTGCTCATTTTTGTCGTCGGGATCCCTACCGAAATTGTCTATGGTCGCATTGCGCCTGCCTTTGGTCTGGCGGTGCTGGTGGCCAGCGTCTGCTACGCCTGGTTTGGCCTGCAGATGGCAAAGCACACCGGGCGTAAAGACGTGACGGCGCTGCCGTCCGGGCCGAGCGCACCGTCAATTTTTACCGTGACCTTCTTGGTGCTAATGCCGGTATATCAGCAAACCAAAGATGCCAACTTTGCTATCCAGATAGCCCTGGTGTGGTGCTTTGTGGAAGCGTTGATCCTGGTCGGCGGCTCCTTCCTGGGCGAGACCATCCGCAAGATGATCCCGCGTACGGTATTACTTTCTTGTCTGTCCGGTCTGGGACTGTTGCTGCTGGCGATGAACCCGATGCTGCAGGCATTTGAAGCGCCGACCGTCTCTTTCATCGTCTTGTTGTTGATCTTCATTAACTGGTTCGGTAAGAAGCCGATTTTTGCCCGCATCCCCACCGGTTTGCTGCTGCTGATTGCCGGTACAGCGTTGGCGTGGATCTCCGGTTTGCAAAGCCCGGAAGCCATTAAATCTTCGATGTCTTCCTTTGGCTTCAATCCGCCGGAAATCCATGTCGACAGCTTCCTGCAGGGGTTGCCGCACGCGCTGCCGTACCTGGCTTCTGCGGTTCCTCTGGGTCTGGCGAACTACATTTTTGACCTTGAGAACATTGAAAGTGCGCATGCGGCGGGTGATGAGTACAACACCCGTAAGGTCATGATGGCGAACGGTTTTGCCTCCATGCTCGGCTGCATGCTGGGCAACCCATTCCCGGTGACCGTATATGTTGGGCATGCGGGCTGGAAAGCGATGGGGGCCAGCATCGGTTATACCCTCGCTTCAGGCATCACTATGTTCCTGGTACCGCTGTTTGGACTGGGGGCGTTTATGCTCGCGATTATTCCGATGACTGCGATAGTGCCGATTCTGGTGTTTATCGGCGTGGTGACCGCCAACCAGGTGGTGCGAGAGACGCCCAAAGTCGAGGTTCCCGTTATCTTTATCTGCTTGTTCCCGTGGATCGCTAACTGGGCGTTGACCATCGTCAACAGCGTAATGGGCGCCGCCGGAACATCCGCGGGGAAACTGGGTAGCGACCTGCTGCACAGCAAAGGTGTCTATTACGATGGGCTGGTGCATCTGGGAAGCGGCGCGCCGCTGGCCAGTATGCTGTGGGGCTGCGTCGCTATCTTCGCCATTATGAATAAGCCGCTGCGTGGGGCGATTGCCGCAGCTTTTGGCGCGCTGTTATCGCTGTTTGGTGTGATTCACTCTCCGGCGGTTGGCTTTGCAGAAGGCAGTTCGATGATGTTTGTTGTGGCCTACCTGATGATGAGCGGCATGTTTGTCCTCAAGCATGTTCTTGATAGCCGTGAAGCGGTGACTGCGCCTGAGCAGGAACCGACGAAAACGACCTGAATCGCCTGTAAGCGGAAGATAACACTATGAAAGAACTTGTGGTCGTTGCCATTGGCGGCAACAGCATTATCAAAGATAACGCCAGCCAGTCGATTGAGCACCAGGCTGAAGCGGTGAAAGCGGTGGCGGACACGGTGCTGGAGATGTTGGCATCGGACTACAACATTGTGCTGACGCACGGAAACGGGCCGCAGGTGGGGCTGGATCTACGGCGTGCGGAAATCGCGCATGAGCGTGAAGGGTTGCCGCTCACCCCGCTGGCAAACTGCGTCGCCGATACGCAGGGCGGGATCGGCTATCTGATCCAACAGGCGCTGAACAACCGCCTGGCGCGGCGTGGTGAGCAGAAGGCGGTTACGGTGGTCACGCAGGTGGAGGTCGACAAAAACGATCCGGGCTTCGCTAACCCGACCAAGCCTATCGGCGCGTTCTTTAGCGAAGCGCAGCGCGATGAACTGCAGCGGGTCAATCCGGGCTGGCGCTTTGTTGAAGATTCGGGGCGCGGCTACCGCCGGGTCGTCGCCTCTCCGGAACCGAAGCGTATTGTCGAGGCGGAGGCGATCAAAACGCTGACCCAGCAAGGCTTTGTGGTGATTGGCGCGGGTGGCGGTGGGATCCCGGTGGTGCGTAGCGATCAGGGGGATTATCAGAGCGTGGATGCGGTGATTGATAAAGATCTCTCCACGGCTCTGCTGGCGCAGGAGATCCGCGCTGACATTCTGGTGATCACCACCGGCGTCGAGCAGGTCTGTATTCATTTTGGCAAACCCAACCAGCAGGCGCTGGATAAGGTGGATGTCGCAACGATGACCCGTTACATGCAGGAGGGACATTTCCCGCCGGGGAGCATGTTACCCAAAATCGTTGCCAGTCTGGCGTTCCTGGCGCGTGGCGGTAAGCGAGTGATCATCACCACGCCGGAATGCCTGCCGGCCGCACTGCGCGGCGAAACGGGCACCCATATTGTCCATTCCTGAGAGGAAATGTGAATGAAGGAAAGTAACAGCCGCCGTGAATTTTTAAGTCAGAGCGGAAAAATGGTGACCGCTGCCGCGCTGTTTGGCGCAGTGGCTCCAGTCGCGTATGCTGCTAATCCTGTCGGGAACACCTGCGGGGCGAAGAGCACAATGACGATTAACGATAAGCACTATTACCTGGATAACGTCCTGCTGGAAGCGGGGTTTGATTACGAAAACTCGGTGGTGGTGCATACCCGTACCGCGCTGCAAACCGTTGAAATTCAGGACGGGAAAATTGTTGCCCTGCGTGAGAATAAGCAGCATCCGGATGCGACGCTGCCGCACTACGATGCGGGTGGAAAGCTGATGCTGCCCGCCATGCGCGACATGCACATCCATCTGGATAAAACCTTTTACGGCGGTCCCTGGCGTTCGCTGAATCGCCCGGCTGGCACCACCATTCAGGATATGATCCGCCTTGAGCAAAAACTGCTGCCTGAACTCCAGCCTTACACGCAGGAGCGCGCGGAAAAGCTCATCGATCTGCTGCAATCAAAGGGCACCTCGATCGCCCGCAGCCACTGCAATATCGAACCGGTTTCCGGGCTGAAAAACCTGGAAAATCTGCAGGCGGTGCTGGCGCGTCGCCAGCCGGGTTTTGCCTGTGAAATCGTGGCGTTTCCGCAGCATGGCCTGCTGTTATCGAAGTCTGAACCGTTGATGCGTGAAGCAATGCAAGCGGGGGCGCATTACGTCGGCGGTCTGGACCCAACCAGCGTGGACGGGGCGATGGAAAAATCCCTCGACACCATGTTCCAGATTGCGCTGGATTACGATAAAGGCGTGGATATCCATCTGCATGAAACCAGCCCGGCGGGCGTTGCGGCGGTGAATTACATGGTGGAAACGGTGGAGAAAACGCCGCAGTTGAAGGGCAAACTGACCATCAGCCACGCATTTGCGCTGGCGACGCTGAACGAACAGCAGGTGGATGCGCTGGCGAGCCGCATGGCGGCGCAGCAGATTACCATTGCCTCGACGGTGCCGATCGGTACCTTGCATATGCCGCTCAAGCAGCTGCGTGACAAAGGCGTGGAAGTGATTACCGGGACCGACAGTGTGATTGACCATTGGTCGCCGTACGGGCTTGGAGACATGCTGGAGAAGGCGAATCTGTACGCGCAGCTCTATATTCGTCCCAATGAACTCAACCTGTCGCGGGCGCTGTTCCTCGCCACCGGCGATGTGCTGCCGCTTAACGATAAAGGTGAGCGCGTCTGGCCGAAGGCGCAGGATGAAGCCAGCTTTGTACTGGTGGATGCCTCCTGCTCAGCGGAAGCGGTCGCGCGAATCTCCCCACGCACCGCGACCTTCCATAAAGGCCAACTGGTGTGGGGGAACGTCGCAAGCTAGCCTGGTTTGATGCGCAGCGGCAATCGCTGCTGCGCTCTCTGTTCGTTAACCGACGATCCCCATATAGCCGTGAATCCCCATATATAAGCCGACCATCGCGATAAGCGCGCTGGAAAAATAGGGGGCTTTGCGTGCCAGTGTGTTAAATCCGTTCCAGCGTTTGGCCGCCTGCTGCACGCTGATTGCCGCTCCCACGCCCACCGTTACCAGCGTTAGCGCCAGCCCGAGGCTGAAGCACAGCACCATAGTGGCACCCAGCGTGAAGGCTTTGAGCTGGATGCAAATCAGCAGTACCGTAATGGCGGCAGGGCAGGGGATCAACCCGCCGGTCAGACCAAACAATAATATTTGGCCGTTGGTGACCTCTTTGCCTGCAAAGCGGCGCTGAATATCGTTAGCATGTGCCCGCTCGTGGGCGTCCTGATACGCTTTTGAATCTTCGCTCAGTCCGGCCAGGGCGCTATGGTGATGATCATGTTCGTGATGATGATGGTGAGCTTCACCGTGGTTATGATGGTGGTGATGGTCATCATGATCATGGTGATGCTCATGATCGTGGTCATGATGCGTCTGGGTCAGCCAGTTCTGTTCTCCCTGCCAGGTTCGCCAGAACATCCAGAATGCGGTCCCGAGAATAATAATCGCCGAGACAAACTGCAGCCAGGGCTCAACGGTCTGGGCAGTAAACGCTTTGCTGATATACATCCCGCCGAGCGCAATCAGCCATACCACTGCGGTATGCGACAGCGTTGCCGCCAGCCCCAGCATCACCGCCTGTTTGATGGTCCCCTTAATGGCAATAATAAAGGCCGCCATCATCGTCTTGGAATGCCCCGGTTCCAGACCGTGTAACACTCCTAATAGAATCGCGCTGGGAATGAAAAACCAGGCGTTGCCTTGCTGAAGAAGCGTAGAAAACTCACCCATGAGAATGATTCTTCGTTGTTTAATTTTGCCAGATTCTACTCCCCCCAGTATTAAATACTACCCCCCAGTAGAATGACGATGGTATTGTCGCTCCAGCCAGACGTTGAAAAGGTATTGCTATGTCACATACGATCCGCGACAAACAAAAGCTGAAAGCCCGAACCAGTAAGATTCAGGGGCAGGTAGCGGCGTTGAAAACCATGCTGGATGAACCGCATGAATGCGCGGCGGTATTGCAGCAAATAGCGGCGATCCGCGGTGCGGTAAACGGGTTAATGCGCGAGGTGATTAAAGGTCATCTGACCGAGCACATTGTGCATCAGGGCGATGAAATTAAGCGCGAAGAAGATTTGGATGTGGTTTTGAAGGTACTCGATTCGTACATCAAATAAGTCAGTTTAACGGCTCATCCACATACAGATGAATGAGCCGTTAAAAACACGTTCTAGCCAAAAAACATCACAGATACGCACAGCAGACCGACAATCAGGGTGATCAGATTACCCACTGAACGGTACGGCTTTAGCGCCGGGATCAGATAGGTAGATAATGTCGGCATGATAAACAGAATCATGGCAATCAGCGGCCCGCTAATCGCGTAAATCATTGAAATTGCATTAGGGTTAATGCAGCAAATGATAAACGTAATGGTCGAAACCAGCATAATGGACAGGGCGCGGTTAAAGGCCCGGCTTTTCTTCACTCCCACCTGATGCAACGATGTTTTTACCACCTCGGTTGCCCCTTCAATCACGCCAAAGTAGGTGCCGAGGAACGATTTTGACATCGCCACGACGGCGACAATGATCCCAGAAATCGACAGCCATGCTGGTGCGTTTGGCATCATCGATAGCGCTGACAGAATGGTCACCCCTTCATTTTTCGCGTCCTCGATATAGTTTGTCGGAATTGAAAGCAAACAGCTGAAGACGAAAAACAGCACGCTCAGGCAGATGATGACGTAGGCTACCTTCATGATTTTTTTGCATTTACCCATGGCCTGCTCGCCGTATTTCTCACGTCGGTCGATGGCGAACGTCGAGATAATTGGCGTATGGCTAAAAGCGAAAACCATCACGGGAATAGATATCCAAACCTGATGAAGTGTGTGCTGATCGAAAGACATCTGGCCGGTGAGTAGCGTTGGCTGCCAGCTTCCGGTCAGGTAGAGCGAAAGGAACAAAAAGTACGCGATGAGCGGGAACACCAGAAAGCCCATTACCCGAATGGTTGCTTGTCGGCCCATCAGAAAAATCAGGTTCAGCACCAGCACCACGCCAAGACTGACCAGCATGCGAACACGCAGATCGATGGCGATATGTTTTGCCAGTTGTTCAGTGAGTGAATTGGTTATCGCCACGGCGTAGATCAGCACCACCACAAAGAAGGCAATAAAATAGAGGGTCGTGATCAGGCTGCCTATCTTTTTGCCGTAGTAGTGCGTAACTGCACCAGTGATCCCTTCACCTGCCGAGGTTTTTGAGGACAGGATAAACTGGCACAGCGCCTTGTGCGGCCAGTAGGTTAAAGGCCAGGCGACGAGTGCGGTGATAAACAGTACCACTGCGCCTGCAGAACCCAGCTGTATGGGGAGGAAGAGGGTTCCTGCGCCGACGGCAGTCCCATATAGTGCGAAGCTCCAGAGAGTATCTTCTTTTGACCAAAATTTCGACATTATTTGAACGTATCAACTATAAAATAAACAAAAAGAAGCGCAATTTACCACAAATGGCAGGGGCTGGGGGAGGTGTCAACAAGCGGGCGAGTGAATGGATCAAAAGCCGGAACCGAGAAGATTCCGGCTATTGTTTGAATTATCAGGCAGTAACGCGCTGCTGGCGACGCTTCATAACGCGCTCGCGTAAAGTGTCATAAGCCCAGTTATAGAACATGGTGTATGGCAGGAAGAACAGGAAGAAACCTATTTCCAGCGTGAATGCCTGGAGCAGGCTGACGTTCAGCACATACGCCACGATGCTCACCCCGATGACAATAAAACCGCTCTCGAAGCCTAAGGCGTGGAATGCCCGCACTTTAGCCGTACGTTTTACCAGGTGCGACGGCCACAGTCGGTCAAACAGGGCGTTATAAATGATATTCCAGATCATCGCCGTCGTGGCGAGAAGAATGGTCAGTCCGCCCATTTCCAGCACCGAGCGCTGCATCAACCATGCGGTGGTTGGTGCGAGGATCGCGGTGGCAATGCCTTCAAAGCAGACGGCATGAAAAATTCGCTCCAGTAACGAGCGGCGTTGGACTGTATCGTGTTGCATAATCTAAAACCTTCTTTGATGCCCGGATAACGGAATGGTGGCAATTTTATCGTTTTATGTGATATCTAAAAGATAGTATCCATCGATAAAGTAGATAGTTCATGCGTTACTCTCCTGAAGCGTTAACGGCATTTGTGGAGACCATTTCCTGCGGCTCATTTTCTGCTGCGGCCCGGCGGCTGCGTAAAAGTCAGTCCACCATCAGCACGGCCATTGCGCATCTGGAAGCCGATCTCGGTTTTGCGCTGTTTGACCGCTCATCACGTCAGCCGACGCTAACCGAAGAAGGTAAGCGGGTGCTGGGCTATGTGCAGGCAATTTTGACGGCCAGCGAACGTCTTGATGAGGCAGCGATTTCGCTGTCGGGTGAAACGGAAGCGCGTCTGACCTTCGTGTTGTCTGACACGCTGCATCCGGATGTGCTGGAAGAATTGATGGTGCAGTTTGACCACAAGTTTCCCCATACCGAGTTTGAATGTCTGATTGGCGAAGATGAAGACGTTATCGATCTGCTGCAAAAAGGACGTGCTCAGGTTGGGTTGATCGAAGCGCGGGAGGATTACCCGACCGACATGGGCGTCACGCGTCTGCCGATGCAAACCTGGATGGGATTATACGTTGCGGCATCACATCCACTGGCGACTCAAGAAAAAATGCAGTGGGAACAGCTACATACCTGGCGAGAGCTGCGGCTGAATACCTATCTGGAGAGCGGCACTAACGTGGCGCGCGGCCCCGTCTGGTCGGCGCCTAACTATTTGTTGCTGCTGAGTATGGCGGTGCAGGGATTCGGCTGGTGCGCGCTCCCTTGTGCGCTGGTGGAGGAGTTTGCGGCAGAAAAACCGCTGGTTCAATTGATGCTGCCTGGCTGGCCAAAGGCTATCTCTATCGATCTGCTGTGGAATAAGAAATCACCGCCTGGCGTGGCGGGAAGTTGGCTGCGCGACCATTTACAGCAGAGTGGCGTTCAGATGACCAATAAATGATACGAATTTCCTTTGTGATAAAAATCACCGTTTTTAAACAACCTTGATAACTCTTTTTAACAATCATCTACTATTGCGGTGTTATTTTGCGCTGAGGTGGTGATGAAAGAGGTTGTGATAGTCGGGGCGTTACGGACACCGATCGGCTGCTTCCAGGGGACGCTGGCGCGCCACTCTGCCGTTGAATTAGGTAGCATGGTAGTCAGGGCGTTACTGGAGCGCACGGGCGTGGACGTTCACGCTGTGGATGAAGTGATCCTCGGACAGGTGCTTACCGCAGGTGCCGGGCAAAACCCGGCGCGTCAGTCCGCCATCAATGGTGGGCTACCCAATACCGTCTCCGCCATCACCATTAACGATGTCTGCGGCTCGGGTCTGAAAGCGCTGCATCTGGCGACCCAGGCTATCCAGTGCGGCGAAGCCGACATTGTGATTGCGGGCGGACAAGAGAATATGAGCCGTGCGCCGCATGTCCTTACTGATAGCCGTACCGGCGCACAGTTGGGCAACAGTCAACTGGTCGACAGCCTGGTGCATGACGGCCTGTGGGACGCTTTCAACGATTACCATATGGGCGTTACCGCGGAAAATCTGGCGCGGGAATATGGCATCAGCCGTGAACTGCAGGATGCCTACGCACTGCATTCGCAGCACAAGGCGCGGATGGCAATTGACGCCGGGCGCTTTAAAGATGAAATCGTGCCGGTGGTAACGCAGCGTAATGGGCAATCGTTCGTGGTGGATACCGACGAACAGCCGCGCACCGATGCCAGCGCAGAAGGGCTGGCGCGTCTGGATCCGACCTTCGACAGGCTCGGTTCAGTAACCGCGGGCAACGCGTCATCCATCAATGATGGCGCCGCTGCGGTGATGATGATGAGCGAGGCCAAGGCCCTGGAGCTGAATTTGCCGGTGCTGGCCCGCATCCGCGCCTTTGCCAGCGTCGGGGTCGATCCCGCGCTCATGGGAATTGCGCCGGTGTACGCGACGCGCCGTTGCCTTGAGCGTGTGGGCTGGCAACTGGCTGATGTTGATCTTATCGAGGCCAACGAAGCCTTTGCCGCACAGGCATTGTCCGTTGGAAAAATGCTGGAGTGGGATGAACGGCGGGTGAATGTGAACGGCGGAGCCATTGCGCTCGGTCATCCGATTGGCGCATCTGGCTGCCGTATTCTGGTTTCACTGGTGCATGAAATGGTGAAGCGTCGGGCGCACAAGGGCCTGGCAACGTTATGTATCGGCGGTGGTCAGGGCGTGGCGCTCGCTATCGAACGAGATTAACCACCCGTAGTTTTCTCTGCTTAAACGCCTTTCCCGCTGTATATCCCCTGCATCTATAAAAAAGCCCTCCAACAGGAGGGCAAGGCCAGTTACAGAAACATACACTCTAAACTCTGCCAACGTATCAAAACGGCGTTTCATTTCATGTGATTAACAGCGCAATTTGCTATAAAAGGTGTGTGAACGGCGTGTGAGGCTGGCTGTATTTTCAATGTCTTATCCCTACCCCTCATGAACTACTCTTGTTTATTTTTATCTATCTAATTGTTTTAAATAATTTTATTGAAACCATTCCCGCGATTTATATGCGCTAGCGTGATCGCAATTACACTTTTGATAATAAGATGCAGAAAAAGTGAAACGTTGTTTTATTTGTAATTGAAAACCCATTCCGGGAGGGATATCATGAGCGCATAAGATAAAACGGAACAGCGTTTTGCTATTCGTTTAAGCATTCACGGTCAATTTATCACTGGAGGTAAATGTGGACGTAAGACAAAGCATCCATAGTGCGCATGCGAAAACCCTGGACACTCAGGAGCTGCGTAATGAGTTTTTGGTCGAAGAAGTGTTTGTCGCAGATGAATACACCATGGTCTACAGCCACATTGACCGCATCATTGTTGGCGGCATTATGCCAGTAGCCAAAACCGTCTCTGTGGGTGGCGAAGTCGGCAAACAGCTGGGCGTAACCTACTTCCTCGAGCGTCGTGAGCTGGGGGTGATTAACATCGGTGGCCCGGGCACGATTACCGTTGACGGCCAGTGCTATGAAATTGGTCATCGTGACGCGCTGTACGTCGGGAAAGGGGCCAAAGAAGTGGTATTCGCCAGCATCGATACGGCGAAACCGGCGAAGTTTTACTACAACTGCGCGCCGGCCCACACGACTTATCCAACCAAAAAAGTCACGCCAGCAGACGTTGCGCCAGTAACGCTGGGCGATGACCTCACCAGTAACCGTCGTACCATCAACAAATATTTTGTGCCGGATGTGCTGGAAACCTGCCAGTTGAGCATGGGTCTGACCGAACTGGCGCCGGGTAACCTGTGGAACACCATGCCGTGTCATACCCATGAACGTCGTATGGAAGTCTATTTCTATTTCAATATGGAAGAAGATACCTGCGTCTTCCACATGATGGGGCAGCCTCAGGAAACGCGTCATATTGTGATGCACAACGAGCAGGCGGTGATTTCGCCGAGCTGGTCAATTCACTCCGGCGTTGGCACAAAAGCTTATACGTTCATTTGGGGCATGGTCGGCGAAAACCAGGTCTTTGATGATATGGACCATGTAGCGGTCAAAGATCTGCGCTAGTTGCGGGCGATAGCCGTGCCTGCTGCGGCGGGCATTATAAAAAATTAAGGATTTACAATGATTTTGAATGCATTCTCTCTTGAAGGTAAGGTCGCCGTTGTGACCGGTTGTGACACTGGCCTGGGTCAGGGTATGGCGTTGGGTTTGGCTGAAGCGGGCTGCGATATCGTGGGGATCAACATCGTTGAACCGACGGAAACTATCGAACGCGTGACCGCACTGGGGCGCCGTTTTTTAAGTCTGACCGCCGACCTGCGTCAAATTGACGGCATTCCGGCGTTGCTGGAGCGCGCAGTGGCAGAATTCGGTCATATCGATATTCTGGTCAACAACGCAGGTCTTATCCGTCGTGACGATGCGATCGACTTCAGCGAAAAAGACTGGGACGACGTGATGAACCTGAACATTAAGAGCGTGTTCTTTATGTCTCAGGCCGCGGCGAAGCACTTTATCGCTCAGGGTAACGGCGGCAAAATTATCAACATCGCCTCTATGCTTTCTTTCCAGGGCGGGATCCGCGTGCCGTCTTACACCGCGTCTAAAAGCGGCGTAATGGGCATCACCCGTCTGATGGCGAACGAGTGGGCCAAACATAACATCAACGTCAACGCAATTGCGCCGGGTTACATGGCGACAAACAACACTCAACAGCTGCGCGCTGATGAGCAGCGTAGCGCAGAAATTCTCGATCGTATCCCGGCGGGTCGTTGGGGTCTGCCGAGTGACCTGATGGGGCCGATTGTGTTCCTGGCATCCAGCGCATCTGACTATATCAACGGCTATACCGTTGCGGTAGACGGCGGCTGGCTGGCGCGTTAATCCGCTTTCCAGAACTGACAAACCCTGCCCTTTGGCAGGTTTTGTCAGTTAAACATAAGGTGAATGTAGCAATACACCGGAGGCGACATATTCATTCCCTCTGGAACAACATTATGCCGCCAGGCAGATTACGAACAGATAAAATTACGCAGGCAGAAAATCTTCGCGCATGGGCGTAAAGGTATCCAGTAGCGTTCCCGGTTTTAAACAGACGCAGCCATGCATAATGTTGGGCTGTTTATATAGGGTATCGCCTGCCCTAACGACATGCATTTCTTCGCCGATGGTAAATTCAAACTCCCCAGACAAAACGTAAGTCAGCTGCTCATGCGGATGATTGTGCATCGGACCAATCGCGCCTTGCTCGAAGTTCACCTCAACCGCCATCATTTTACCGTCGTGAGCAAGAATGCGTCGGGTAACGCCATTGCCCAGATCTTCAAGGGTGGTCTCTTTATGAAAAATAAACATTCGGCCTTCCTGTAATTAAAACAATGTTTCATTAAACCTATATCAGAAAATTAAAAAAAGAAATGCACGCCAACAGATGTGGAAAGTTGATCACATCTTTGGTTCACTGGAGAGATAACAACAAATCAGGGGAAATGATGAAAACGATCGGTCTGTTAGGCGGTATGAGCTGGGAATCCACCATTCCTTATTATCGACTCATTAATGAAGGGGTAAAACAGCGTCTGGGTGGCCTGCACTCGGCACAGATTCTGTTGCACAGCGTAGATTTTCACGAGATTGAAGCCTGTCAGGCTGGCGGTGACTGGCAGCGGGCTGGGGAAATCCTCGCGCAGGCCGCCGCAGGGCTTCAGCAAGCCGGAGCGGAGGGGATTGTGTTGTGTACCAACACCATGCACAAAGTTGCTGAGGCGATTGAAACCGCCTGTGACGTGCCGTTCCTGCATATTGCCGATGCGACGGGGCGGGCCATACAAAAACAGCAGATGAGCAACGTGGCGCTACTGGGTACGCGCTACACCATGGAGCAGGATTTTTACCGCGGGCGCCTACAGACTGAATTTGGTATTAGCACGCTTATTCCTGAGGCTGATGATCGTCAGAAAATAAACCAGATTATTTTCGACGAGCTGTGCCTCGGTGAGTTCAGCAACGCTTCCCGCGACTACTACCTGAGCGTAATTGATCAGTTGGCTAAACAGGGCGCTCAAGGGGTTATCTTTGGCTGTACCGAGATTGGTCTGCTGGTTCCAGCCGAGCTAAGTCCATTACCGGTTTTCGACACCGCGGAAATCCATGCGCAAGATGCGGTGGCGTTTATGCTTTCGTCTGTGGATACAAAATAGCCTCCAGCGGATCGATAAGTCTCGGGAGATGGGCTTGCAGATGCGCCGTAAAAGCATCGACCAGCGCCGAGGCAGGGCGATGAAGTGGGTGGATCAGGCTGACCGTAAAGGGTACCGAAATACTGAAGCGGCGGATAACCACTCCGCTGCTGGCATAATCCAGCGCGGTCAGTGGGTTTACCACCGAGATCCCCACGCCCGCCCGCACCATTGCACAAATTGAAGCGGCGCTGTGGGTTTCAATCACCATGCGGCGCTTCACCTGATGTTCGTTAAACAGGGTGTCCAGTAGCTGACGGTAACTGTCGGTCCGCGACAGGCTGATATAGTTCTCTCCCTGAAAATCCTGCGGCGTTAATACCGCTTTCTCGGTCAGCGGATGCCCCTGCGGCAGTACACACACTTCATCCAGCGCCAGCAATTCGGTGCGTTTCGTTCCGGCTGGCGTATGCAGCGTTTCCGTTAACCCCAGATCGTGGCGCTGCGCCGACAGCCACTCTTCCAACAGTGGTGACTCCTGCGGCACGATCTGAATGTTGACCTGCGGATAGCGCGCGAGAAATGGCTGCAGCAGCGGCGGTAAAAAGGACTGTGAAAATACCGGCAGGCAAACAATCGACAATTCACCTTGACGAAATTCGCGCAGGCTTTCGGCGGCGCTCACAATTCTGTCCAGGCCGTACCACGAACGTTGTACCTCTTCAAACAGACGTAAGCCTTGCACGGTTGGATGCAGTCGGCCACGCGTGCGTTCAAACAGCGTTAATCCCAGGACTTTTTCGAATCGGGCCAGTTCACGGCTGACGGTGGGCTGCGAGGTATGTAGCATGCGCGCGGCCTCCGTCAGATTGCCTGCGGTCATGATGGCGTGAAAAATTTCAATGTGGCGCAGGTTAACCGCGGGCATAAGCAATCCTCGAATGAGCTAATCCATATCATTTTTGCATAGACTCAAGATAAAACGATATTTTTTATTCTTTTTGAGCTGTGGCGTAATCATAAAAAAGCCAATACCGGAGCACGCCATGCCACGCCCACTCAACAACACAGACACTGACCTGACCGCCGACAACCTGTTGCGCCTGCCTGCCGAATTCGGCTGCCCGGTGTGGGTCTATGATGCGCAGATTATTCGCGCGCAGATTGCCAAACTGAGTCAGTTTGACGTGGTGCGTTTTGCCCAGAAGGCATGTTCGAATATTCATATTTTGCGCCTGATGCGCGAGCAGGGCGTGAAGGTCGATTCCGTCTCGCTTGGCGAAATTGAACGCGCGCTGGCGGCAGGTTTTGTACCGGGCAAAGATGAGATTGTCTTTACCGCCGATATGATTGATGAAGCGACGC
Source organism: Citrobacter sp. Cb023 (assembly GCF_030336805.1). NCBI lineage: Bacteria > Pseudomonadati > Pseudomonadota > Gammaproteobacteria > Enterobacterales > Enterobacteriaceae > Citrobacter > Citrobacter sp. Cb023. The sequence continues at coordinate 471,189 of NZ_JAOWCV010000040.1, forward strand.
TCGCAAGGGTGCATGAATTGAGCATTCCGGTAAATGCCGGGTCGGTCGATATGCTGGAACAACTGGGCCAGCTCTCGCCGGGCCATCGCGTCTGGCTCCGCGTAAACCCTGGCTTTGGGCATGGACACAGTCAGAAAACCAATACCGGGGGAGAAAACAGCAAGCACGGTATCTGGTACAGCGATCTTCCGGCGGCGCTGGAGGTAATTCAGCGCTATAAGCTGAAGCTGGTAGGTATCCATATGCATATCGGCTCTGGCGTGGACTACGCGCATCTGGAGCAGGTGTGCGGCGCGATGGTGCGTCAGGTAGTGGAATTTGGTCAGGATCTGGAGGCGATCTCCGCAGGCGGCGGTTTATCAATCCCGTATCGCGAAGGTGAAGAGGCGATCGACACCGATCACTATTTTGGATTGTGGAACGCCGCGCGCGATAGTATTGCGCGTCATCTGGGTCATGCCGTCAAACTGGAGATCGAACCAGGGCGTTTCCTGGTCGCGGAAGCTGGTGTGTTGGTGGCGCAGGTGCGCAGCGTAAAAGAGATGGGCAGCCGTCACTTTGTGCTGATCGATGCGGGCTTCAACGATCTGATGCGCCCGGCCATGTACGGTAGCTATCACCATATCTCCGCGCTGGCGGGAGATGGTCGTTCTCTGCAACAAACTCCTCAACGGGAGACCGTGGTGGCCGGACCGTTGTGCGAATCAGGCGACGTGTTTACCCAGCAGGAAGGCGGAAATGTGGAAACCCGTCTGTTGCCTGCGGTGGTGCCGGGTGATTATCTGGTTTTGCATGATACCGGGGCGTACGGAGCGTCAATGTCGTCAAACTACAATAGCCGCCCGCTGCTGCCGGAGGTCTTGTTTGATAACGGCGTGGCACGACTGATTCGTCGTCGCCAGACCATTGATGAGCTGTTAGCGCTGGAATTAATCTGAGTAAAGCTGGCCGGATAAGGTGCTTGCGTCGCCATCCGGCTCTTTTTCATATTACTTAAAGTACGGTCCGAGCGTTACTGAGTCACGTAATACCAGTTTGCCGGTAAACGGAGGGATCGGCTCCACGCTCTCACCGTTGGCCAGACGTATAGCCTGGTCGATTGCCGTGGTTATCATGGTATCAATCGGCAGATAAACGGTAGATAACCCCGGTTCCAGCCATTTGGCGCTGGGCGCATCATCAAAACCAAACAGCGAGACGTCCGTCGGGATCCTCAGTCCGGCCTGATGTAACGCTTTTGATGCACCTAATGCCATGTCATCGTTACAGGCGAACAGGGCGCTGAATTTCACCCCTTCCTCCAGCAGTTCTCGACAGGCTTCATAGCCTCGCGTCATCGTGGAGTCGCCGTATTTAACCTTATCAGGATCCCAGGGAATACCGTTTTTTTCCAGAGCCTTACGATACCCCATCAGGCGGGATTTACCGGTAGGCGTATGGCCTGGCACGGTGATGCAAGCAATATCGCTGTGCCCCTGCGAGATCAGATAATTGACCGCCTGATACGCCGCGTCTTCCTGCTCAAAGAAAATCGCGCGATCGCGGGCCTGACTGACATCACGGTTGATGACCAGCAAGGGCATCGCAATGCTGTTCATCAGCGACATAATCGCCTTTTCACTCATATAGCGGGTATAGAGAATAATGGCGTCGCACTGCCTGTCGGCCAGCATTTGCACGGCTTCCTGCTCACGCTCCGGCGTGTCGTGACCATCGGTGACGATCAACTGCTTGCCGTGAGACTCCGTCTGGCGCGAGGCCTGTTGCAGCAGGCGGCCAAAGTAGAATCCATCGAATGTGGAAACCACCAGGCCAATGCTGTTGCTGGTGCGATTCGCTAAAGAGCGCGCTAAAAAGTTGGGCCGATAATCGAGTGCCTGCATGGCCTTGAACACTTTCTGGCGCGTGCTCTCTTTTACCTGACCCGTTCCATTGAGTACGCGCGAAACGGTCGCTTTTGAGACGCCTGCGTGTCGTGAAACGTCCAACATCGTAGTCATGACGCAATCCTGGTTAATCGTTTGACGATGAGTTCCCCGGCTCTGTCAGCGCCGAAACGGAATGGCGACGCACCAGAGTTGGGTTAAAGACGTGGGTAATTTCAGGTGCGGGTCGCTTCTCCGCCAGCGCGAGCGCCAGTTCGGCGGCCTGGGTTGCCATCGTCACAATGGGATAGCGTACCGTGGTCAGACGTGGGCGCACATAGCGGGAAATCAGCACATCATCAAAGCCAATCAGCGAGATTTCTCCCGGCACATCAATGCCGTTATCATTCAATACGCCCATGGCGCCAGCCGCCATTGAGTCGTTGTAGCAGGCTACCGCAGTGAAGTTTTTGCCACGACCAAGTAACTCGGTCATGGCCTGTTCACCGCCGCTTTCATCCGGTTCGCCGAACGTCACCAGTCGATCGCTTACCGGTATATTGCTCTCCGCCAGCGCGTCGTAATAGCCTTGCAGACGATCTTCCGCATCAGAAATACTGTGATTGGAACACAGGTAGCCAATGCGCGTATGGCCCTGTTGAATAAGGTGTCGGGTAGCGAGCCATGCGCCGAAACGGTCATCGAGGGCAACGCAGCGTTGTTCGAATCCCGGCAGAATTCGGTTAATCAATACCATGCCGGGGATTTGCTTCATTAATGAAGCCAAGTCCGCATCCGGGATGATTTTGGCATGGACAACAAGGGCCGCGCAGCGGTGGCGAATGAGCTGTTCAATCGCCTGACGTTCCTTCTGTTCATTATGGTAGCCGTTGCCAATCAGCAAAAAATTCCCGGTGTTATAGGCCACCTGCTCGACAGCTTTAACCATTGCCCCGAAGAATGGATCGGACACATCACCAACGACCAGGCCGATGGTTTCAGTGGATTGTTGCGCCAGTGCACGCGCATTGGCATTGGGGTGGTAGCTGAGTGATTCCATTGCACTCGTTACGGCCAGACGCGATGCTTCGCTGGCTTTGGGGGAATCATTGATCACTCGAGAAACGGTGGCGACTGATACACCAGCTAGTCGGGCTACATCCTTTATGGTCGCCATGATAGTACCTGTTGTGGGTAAACGCTTACATTCCGTCAGTGTTACGGAAAATGGCTGGCTGTTCAAGCAGATTGCCCGTCAGGACCTCGCAAATGTGAGCGCGCGAGCGAAGATAAGACAGAAAATAGAAAATGCTAATTTTTGCTTACACTTTGCGATGTGCTGTTGCGATTGTTCGCTGGTGGGAGAACTGAGCGGATTGCTAAAGTTGGGGTCCCAGAGGTATTGATAGGTGAAATCAACTTTCGGGTTGATCACTAGAATTACACCAGCCTGCGCAGATGCGCAGGTTTTTTTTTGCCTTCAGCCTATCTGTAACAGTAACCGATAATTTACACAACTCGTTGCATTTGGGTTCATTCCTTTGCGTTTTCGTACTGGCGTATCTGGCTGCTGACGACCACAATCAAGATCCCAGAGGTATTGATTGGTGAGATTATTCGGTACGCACTTCGTACCTGTCTCTTGCACCGACCTGCGCGGATGCGCAGGTTTTTTTTCGGACTGTATTTACCTGTTTACCTGTCGCGCCCATTCCCCAACTCGTATACTCTCCCACCATTAATGTTTCTATAATTAATGGCACAGGGAGTTGAGATGCTATTTGGCTTTTTTCGTAATCTGTTTCGCGTGCTTTTCCGCGTTCGCGTCACGGGCAATGTCAGCGCGCTACAGGGAGAACGCGTTCTAATCACTCCCAACCATGTATCATTTATAGACGGCATCCTACTGGCGCTATTTTTACCGATTCGTCCCGTCTTCGCCGTTTACACCTCGATCAGCCAGCAATGGTATATGCGCTGGCTAACCCCGCTGATTGACTTCGTGCCGTTAGACCCAACTAAACCGATGTCGATTAAGCATCTGGTCCGTCTGGTCGAGCAGGGCCGTCCGGTGGTGATTTTTCCCGAAGGACGCATTTCGACCACCGGTTCGTTGATGAAAATATATGACGGTGCCGGGTTTGTCGCCGCGAAGTCGGGAGCGACGGTCGTTCCTGTCCGCATTGAGGGGGCAGAGCTTTCCCACTTCAGCCGCCTGAAAGGTCTGGTTAAACAGCGATTCTTCCCGCGTATCCAACTGCACATTTTACCGCCGACTCAAATGCCAATGCCGGAAGCCCCGCGAGCGCGCGATCGCCGCAAAATCGCCGGTGAAATGCTACATCAAATTATGATGGAAGCTCGCATGGCGGTACGCCCGCGTGAAACGCTATACGAGTCGCTGCTGGCGGCAAAATACCGTTTTGGCGCGGGCAAAAACTGCATTGAAGATGTTAACTTTACGCCGGACAGCTACCGCAAACTGCTGACTAAGACGCTCTTTGTGGCCCGTATTCTGGAAAAATACAGCGCCGAAGGTGAAAAAATCGGCCTGATGCTGCCAAATGCGGGGATCAGCGCGGCGGTCATTTTTGGTGCCATTGCGCGTCGACGCATTCCGGCCATGATGAACTACACGGCGGGCGTGAAAGGGTTAACCAGCGCCATTACTGCGTCTGAAATCAAAACGATCTTCACTTCCCGACAGTTTCTCGATAAAGGCAAACTCTGGCATCTACCGGAACAGCTCACCCAGGTACGCTGGGTTTATCTGGAAGATTTAAAAGCCGATGTGACGTTGAGCGATAAGCTGTGGATTTTCTCACATCTGCTGGCACCGCATCTGGCGCAGGTGAAACAGCAGCCGGAAGAGGCTGCGGTGATCCTCTTTACGTCTGGTTCGGAAGGCCATCCGAAAGGCGTGGTCCACAGCCACAAGAGTATTCTGGCGAACGTTGAGCAGATTAAAACGATTGCCGATTTCACCGCCGATGACCGCTTTATGTCGGCACTGCCGCTGTTCCACTCCTTTGGCCTGACGGTGGGATTATTCACACCGCTACTGACCGGTGCGGAAGTGTTTCTTTATCCCAGCCCGCTTCATTACCGCATTGTGCCGGAGCTGGTATACGACCGGAACTGCACCGTGTTGTTTGGTACTTCAACGTTCCTCGGCAACTATGCGCGTTTCGCGCATCCGTACGATTTCCACCGCCTGCGCTATGTGGTGGCAGGCGCGGAAAAACTGCAAGACAGCACAAAGCAGCTATGGCAGGAGAAATTTGGTCTGCGCGTCCTTGAAGGCTATGGCGTGACGGAATGTGCGCCGGTTGTGTCGATCAATGTACCGATGGCGGCAAAATCAGGAACGGTAGGGCGCATCTTGCCTGGCATGGATGCCCGACTGCTGGCTGTTCCGGGTATTGAGGACGGTGGGCGTTTACAACTGAAAGGCCCGAATATTATGAGCGGCTATTTGCGCGTCGAAAAACCTGGCGTGCTGGAAGTGCCGACGGCAGAAAATGCGCAGGGTGAGATTGAGCGCGGCTGGTATGACACCGGAGACATCGTCCGCTTTGATGAAAACGGCTTTGTACAGATCCAGGGGCGCGCCAAGCGTTTTGCTAAAATTGCCGGAGAGATGGTCTCGCTGGAAATGGTTGAGCAACTGGCATTGGCGGTATCTGCAGACAAAATGCACGCCACGGCGATCAAGAGCGATGCCAGCAAAGGTGAGGCGCTGGTGCTGTTCACTACCGACAGCGAACTCACGCGTGAGAAACTACAGCAGTATGCGCGAGCGCATGGCGTGCCTGAACTTGCCGTACCGCGTGATATTCGCCACCTGAAGCAACTCCCATTACTCGGCAGCGGTAAGCCGGATTTTGTTACGCTGAAAAGCTGGGTCGATGAGCCGGAAAAACAACATGATTGAGTCAGCGCACACTAACACTTCAATCTGGTCCAAAGGGATGATGTCCGTCATCGCCGCGCAGTTTCTGTCGGCGTTTGGCGATAACGCACTGCTGTTCGCCACGCTGGCGCTGCTGAAGGAACAATTTTATCCGGACTGGAGCCAGCCAATCCTGCAAATGGTGTTTGTGGGCGCTTACATCCTGTTTGCGCCATTTGTTGGACAGGTGGCGGATAGCTTTGCCAAAGGCAGAGTGATGATGTTCGCGAACGCCCTGAAACTGCTGGGCGCGGCGAGTATTTGCTTCGGCATTAATCCGTTTCTCGGGTATACGCTGGTGGGGATTGGCGCGGCCGCGTACTCACCGGCCAAGTATGGCATTCTCGGTGAATTGACCACCGGTGACAAACTGGTGAAAGCCAACGGCCTGATGGAAGCCTCCACCATCGCCGCGATTTTGCTCGGTTCTGTCGCCGGCGGCGTTCTGGCCGACTGGCATGTGATTGCCGCGCTTTCTGCCTGTGCGCTGGCCTATGCTGGCGCCGTGGTGGCTAACCTGTACATCCCGAAACTGGCCGCGGCTCGTCCTGGCCAATCCTGGCATCTGGGGAAAATGACGCGCAGTTTCTTCTGCGCCGCCTCTTCGCTGTGGCGCAACGGTGAAACCCGTTTTTCGTTGGTCGGAACCAGCCTTTTTTGGGGCGCGGGCGTCACGCTGCGTTTTCTGCTGGTGCTGTGGGTTCCGGTGGCGCTCGGCATCACCGATAACGCTACGCCGACCTACCTCAATGCTATGGTAGCGATTGGGATTGTCGTAGGCGCGGGGGCGGCAGCGAAGCTGGTGACGCTGGAAACCGTGTCGCGCTGTATGCCAGCGGGGATCCTGATTGGCGTCGTGGTGCTGATTTTCTCACTTCAGCATGCGCTGCTTCCGGCTTACGCGTTGCTGATGCTTATCGGCGTGTCAGGTGGCTTCTTTGTGGTACCGCTGAATGCGTTGCTGCAGGAGCGGGGCAAGAAAAGTGTTGGTGCGGGTAATGCGATCGCGGTGCAAAACCTGGGCGAAAACAGCGCGATGCTGCTGATGCTTGGGATTTACTCACTGGCAGTGCTGGTGGGGATCCCGGCGGTAGCGATTGGTATTGGATTCGGTGCGCTGTTTGCGCTGGCGATTGCGGCGCTGTGGATTTGGCAGCGCCGCCAGCCTGGTACGAGATGAATGAACAATGAATGTGCCGGATGGCAGCGTCGCCTTATCTGGCCTACAGAGAGCAGCAATTTGTAGGTCTGATAAGCGTAGCGCCATCAGGCACTAACCGTCACGGTGCAGGATAGGTATACACCTGATGCACCGCTTCAATCTCTGCCAGTACTTCTTCGCTCAACTCCAGATGCAGGCTTTCAACGTTGGTTTTTAGCTGCTCCATCGTCGTGGCTCCCAGCAGGGTGCTGGCGACAAACGGCTGACGACGCACGAATGCCAACGCCATTTGCGCAGGATCCAGATTATGGCGTTTCGCGATATCCACATAGGCCGCAACGGCTTTTTGCGTTTGCTCGCCGCTGTAACGCGTGAAACGGCTAAACAGCGTATTGCGTGCACCGGCAGGCTTCGCGCCGTTCAGGTATTTACCGGTTAATGTACCGAAGCCAAGGCAAGAGTAGGCCAGCAGTTCAACGCCTTCATACTGGCTCACTTCCGCCAGTCCAACCTCAAAGCTGCGATTCAGCAGGCTGTAGGGGTTCTGGATGGTGGCGATGCGCGGCAGATCGTGTTTGTCCGCCAGGTGCAGGTAGCGCATCACGCCAAACGCGGTTTCATTGGACACGCCGATGTAGCGAATTTTCCCCGCGCGCTGAAACTCTGCCAGCGCGTCCAGCGTATCCAGCAGCGAAACGACTGGCGAAGAGTCCGTCCAGCTGTAGCCTAACTTACCAAAGCAGTTGGTCGGGCGCTGCGGCCAGTGAACCTGATACAGATCCAGGTAATCGGTTTGCAGTCTTTTCAGGCTGTCGTGCAGCGCTTCACGGATATTTTTACGGTCCAGCGCCTGATTCGGTCGAATACCGCTGTCGTTGTTACGTGAAGGTCCACTCACCTTAGAAGCAACGATTAGCTTTTCACGGCTGCCGTGTTTGGCGAGCCAGTTACCTACGTAGGTTTCGGTGAGACCCTGGGTTTCAGGACGCGGCGGTACCGGATACATCTCGGCAACGTCGATCAAATTTATGCCTTGTTCTACGGCATAATCGAGCTGTGCATGTGCGTCGGCTTCGCTGTTTTGTTCACCAAACGTCATTGTGCCCAGCCCCAGTGTACTGACTTCAAGCGAGCTGTGGGGTATACGGTGATATTGCATAGCCGTTTCCTTTTTATAATCACGACATAAGGATTATAAAAATGGCTGAGGGAAGAGAAAAAGGGAAGTAAAATTGTTAAGGCCAGCGCGCTGCTGACCTCAACCATCAGCGTTCAATGATTTGAGACACATCATCGCGATTAATCTGCATCGCATTGCCTTGCTGGTCGTGATAGCTCACCAGACCGGTATCATCGTCAATTTCTGGTTTTCCATCGGTCAGGATCATTCGACCATCTTTTGTCGCCATTACATAATCACTGCTGCATCCGGAAACGGCAAAAGCCAGTCCTACGGCGGAAATCAAAACTGCCCATTTTTTCATCTGCTTATCCTCACATGGCCTGCATCTGACAATAGTTTAGTAATAACGCGAAGTTGTGCATGGCGAAAGCAGTAAAATCTTAAACTGTGAGAAGAGGTAGGTGTGGCGCGCATTCGCTCCCCGTGCGGGGAGCGATGGATTTCATCAGAGCGGATTTTTTTTATTACGCCACAGGTTCAGGGTCTCTACCGCAATAGAGAAGAACATGGCGAAATAGATATATCCTTTCGGAACGTGGACGTCGAAACTTTCCAGAATTAGCGTGAAACCGACCAGAATCAGGAACGAGAGCGCCAGCATTTTTACCGAAGGATGGCGATCGACAAAATCGCCAATCGGGCGTGCAGCAAACATCATCACACCCACGGCAATCACCACTGCCGCCATCATGATAAACAGATGATCGGACAAGCCTACCGCAGTAATCACGGAATCCAGGCTGAAGATAATGTCTAACAACATGATCTGCACAATCGCGCCCAGAAAAGAGGAAACGCGGGTTTTCAGCCCCTCTTCCTCACCTTCAATGGATTCGTGGATCTCCTTACTGGCTTTCCAGATCAGGAACAATCCCCCCAGTAGAAGGATCAGGTCGCGCGCTGATATTGCCTCGCCAAACACTTCGAATAGCGGGTTTGTCAGACGCGTTACCCAGGCAATAGAGGCGAGCAGTGCCAGACGCATGATCATCGCCGCCGCAAGCCCAATACGTCGGGCATGATTGCGTTGCGCTGTCGGGAGTTTGGCTACAACCAGAGAGAGGAAAATAATATTGTCGATCCCAAGAACGATCTCCAGCAGCGTCAGCGTACCGAGCGCAAGCCAGGCGTTAGGATCGGTTATCCATGCAAATAACATCGAACAAAGTCCTGCCAAAAAAAAGAAGCGGTAATTATAGGCCCGTAACGCGGCGGGTGAAAGACCGGACGGTGTCTATTGCGCCTGGAACAAGAAATGTCGCTCAAGCAATGCGCGCGTGAAGTTCTTTTTCAAGTAAAAACCGCGTGGTAGGGTCAGGATGGGTTCGCCATGGGCGCCAATGGCCTCGGTAAGCGCTCGGGCGTTGGCGGCTTTAGGACGCAGCTGTAGCACTTCCCCATGGCGGGCAGTGATGCGTTCGACGTGGCCTAACACTATCATGTCCATCAACTCTTCCCAGTCCAGACGCAATTGCCGGTCTTCTTCTTCATTCGGGCTCCACAGCAGGGGAGAGCCGACGCGGCGCTCTGCCAGCGGGATGCTGCGTTCGCCTTCTACCGGGATCCACAGAACGCGTTTAAGTTTGTGCCGCACATGGCTGGTTTCCCAGGTAACGCCGGTATTGCCGGTTAACGGTGCCACGCACACAAAGGTGGTTTCCAGCGGTCTGCCAAGGCTATCCACTGGGATTGTTTTCAGCTCCACGCCCAGCGCCGCAAAATCCTGCTCCGGTTTGCTGCCCGCACTGGCGCCGAGCCAGATTTCCAGTAGCACGCCAATCCAGCCTTTATCGCGCTTGAGATCCTTGGGGGCGACGAGTCCCGCCATTGCCGCCAACTCTCCCAGCGCGTAGCCCGAAAGCAGCTGTGCCTGGCTCAACAACTGGGCTTCAGATTCAGGGGGAGAAAGCAGCGGATGGAGTTCTGACATCGGGTTAACCCTTAGGTGAAAAAATGAGCAAAGATTTTATACCGTGTGGACAGAGTTTATCTTTTTCCACATGCTTTATTCAATTCTATGATTTATATTGGTTTTTAGATTCACATACGCAGAGTTGCGCAACAGCGAAGCGGGTTTTCCAATTCTGGTCACTGACAATGAACAGGATCTTACACCATGTTATCCACAGAAAGATGGGATAACTGTGAAAAACCCCCACTACTGTTTCAATTTACAGCCTTGACGTGCGACGAAAATCGAATTTTCACACAAATTGTGCCTAACTTATTGGCATAATCTGTGGATAAAACCAACGCTGGTCGATCTTTCATCAGCCTGAAGATCGTGTGCGTGATATACGTCACGTTTCTATGGGTTTATTTGCGCTGAACGGTTTTAACTTTATGAATATAGAAGATTATTTTTGATATGTGACGAATGTCTTATTCGGACTGTTCTGGGTTTTCCCATAGTAATTCCGTACTTCTTCACAACTATATCCACAGAAAAGGTGAATAAAATCGCCTTGCTTGCCCTTCTTCTGTTTATAACTCCGCCCTTAGCTGTGAGTTATTCAATTGTTATTAGAGTATCGCGCCCTTAACAGAGTGGTTTACCGCCTCTCTGGAGTGTGAAACAATCGTTTGTATATAAGGTTTATATTGAGGTAGTCCGGTGATTGATGACGATGGCTACCGCCCGAATGTAGGGATAGTAATTTGTAACCGCCAGGGGCAGGTCATGTGGGCCCGGCGATTTGGTCAGCACTCCTGGCAATTCCCGCAAGGTGGGATAAATGCAGGAGAGACAGCAGAGCAGGCGATGTACCGGGAACTCTTTGAAGAAGTGGGTCTCAGTCGTAAAGATGTACGGATCCTTGCTTCTACTCGTAACTGGTTGCGTTACAAGTTACCGAAACGTTTGGTGCGTTGGGACACGAAGCCGGTTTGTATCGGCCAGAAACAAAAATGGTTTCTTCTGCAATTGGTCAGCAGCGATGCTGAAATCAATATGCAAACCAGCAGTACACCTGAGTTCGACGGCTGGCGCTGGGTGAGTTACTGGTATCCGGTTCGACAGGTGGTGTCATTTAAACGCGATGTCTATCGCAGGGTGATGAAAGAATTCGCAAGTGTTGTCATGGCGCTTCAGGAGAGCACTCCTAAGCCGCAAAGCGCACCTGCGTACAGACGTAAAAGAGGTTAAGCTACGCAAATTATGCTCACCCGCCTGCGCGAAATAGTCGAAAAGGTGGCCAGTGCTCCGCGTCTGAATGAAGCGCTGAATATTCTGGTTACCGACATCTGTCTTGCGATGGATACAGAGGTCTGTTCGGTTTACTTGGCCGATCACGATCGACGTTGTTATTACCTCATGGCGACCCGGGGACTGAAGAAACCGCGTGGTCGTACTGTCGCACTCGCGTTTGATGAAGGTATCGTTGGCCTGGTTGGCAGGCTGGCGGAACCTATCAACCTCGCCGATGCGCAAAAACATCCCAGCTTTAAATACATCCCTTCGGTAAAAGAAGAGCGCTTTCGTGCGTTCTTAGGCGTACCGATTATTCAGCGCCGTCAGCTGTTAGGTGTGCTGGTGGTCCAGCAGCGCGAATTGCGCCAGTACGATGAAAGTGAAGAGTCTTTCCTCGTCACGCTCGCTACGCAAATGGCGGCGATTCTTTCGCAGTCGCAGCTTAACGCGCTGTTCGGCCAATACCGGCAAACGCGCATCCGCGCATTGCCCGCCGCCCCTGGCGTGGCAATAGCCGAAGGCTGGCAGGATGCGACGCTGCCGCTGATGGAGCAGGTCTATCAGGCTTCAACGCTGGATCCGGTGCTTGAGCGCGAGCGACTCACCGGTGCGCTGGAAGAGGCGGCGAATGAATTCCGCCGCTACAGCAAACGCTTTACCGCCGGGGCGCAAAAAGAAACGGCGGCGATTTTTGATCTCTATTCACACTTGCTTTCCGATACTCGTCTGCGCCGTGAGCTGTTTGCGGAAGTGGATAACGGTTCGGTGGCCGAGTGGGCCGTTAAAACGATCATTGAAAAGTTTGCCGAACAGTTTGCCGCGCTGAGTGATAACTACCTCAAAGAGCGGGCCGGAGATTTACGCGCGCTGGGCCAGCGTCTACTGTTCCATCTTGACGACTCAATCCAGGGGCCGAATACCTGGCCGGAACGTTTTGTGCTGGTGGCGGATGAGCTTTCCGCCACCACGTTGGCTGAACTTCCTCAGGACCGCTTAGTCGGTGTGGTTGTCCGGGACGGCGCGGCCAACTCTCATGCGGCTATTATGGTTCGTGCGCTGGGTATCCCTACCGTCATGGGGGCCGATATCCAGCCATCGGTGTTACACCGCCGTACGCTGGTAGTGGACGGTTATCGCGGTGAACTGCTGGTCGATCCAGAACCGGTATTGATCCAGGAATACCAGCGTCTTATCAGTGAAGAAATTGAGCTGAGCCGCCTGGCGGAAGACGACGTCAACCAGCCAGCACAGTTGAAAAGCGGCGAGCGCGTGAAGGTGATGCTCAATGCGGGCCTCAGCCCGGAGCATGAAGAGAAGCTGGGGAGCCGGATCGACGGCATTGGCCTGTATCGCACCGAAATCCCGTTCATGCTGCAAAGCGGTTTTCCTTCGGAAGAAGAACAGGTTGCGCAGTATCAGGGCATGCTGCAAATGTTTAACGACAAGCCGGTGACCCTACGTACGCTGGATGTCGGCGCCGATAAACAACTGCCCTACATGCCGATCAGTGAAGAGAACCCGTGCCTTGGCTGGCGTGGGATCCGCATAACGCTCGATCAGCCGGAGATCTTTTTGATCCAGGTTCGGGCCATGCTGCGTGCCAACGCGGCAACCGGCAACCTGAGCATTTTGCTGCCGATGGTCACCAGCATTGATGAAGTGGACGAAGCGCGACGTTTGATTGAACGCGCCGGACGCGAAGTGGAAGAGATGATCGGCTACGCGATCCCAAAACCGCGCATTGGCATCATGCTGGAAGTTCCGTCGATGGTGTTTATGCTGCCGCATCTGATAAACCGGATAGACTTTATCTCGGTCGGAACCAACGATCTCACCCAGTACATTCTGGCTGTCGATCGTAACAATACACGGGTAGCCAGCATTTATGACAGCCTGCATCCGGGTATGTTACGTGTGCTGGCGATGATTGCGCAGGAAGCCGAAAGAAGCGGTATCGATTTGCGATTGTGCGGTGAAATGGCGGGCGACCCGATGTGCGTGGCCATTCTGATCGGCCTGGGTTTTCGCCATTTGTCGATGAACGGTCGTTCCGTGGCTCGCGTTAAATATCTGCTGCGCCATATCGATTTTGATGAGGCGCAAACGCTGGCGCAACGCAGCCTGGAAGCGCAGATGGCGACAGAAGTACGCCATCAGGTGGCGGCTTTTATGGAACGCCGTGGCATGGGGGGACTGATTCGCGGGGGATTGTGAATCGGGGGCTGGTAACAGTAGGTATACATATCTTTTAACTGTAATCGGCATCCGCTGCGATCCCCATGTGCTATCATTCGCACCTTTGGAGCGCCTGCATTATGCAGGCGCGCTTATCAATTGCTGTCTGACTTCAGCGAAATAACAAGAACTTGTGGTGACAGATGACCAGTAGCTATCTGCATTTTCCGGATTTCGATCCGGTCATTTTCTCAATCGGACCCGTCGCACTTCACTGGTACGGCTTAATGTATTTGGTGGGGTTTATTTTTGCGATGTGGCTGGCGACGCGCCGTGCTAATCGTCCGGGCAGTGGCTGGACCAAAAATGAAGTAGAAAATCTACTGTATGCGGGCTTCCTCGGGGTTTTCCTCGGAGGACGTATTGGTTACGTACTGTTCTATAACTTCCCGTTATTCCTCGATAACCCACTGTATCTGTTCCGCGTCTGGGACGGCGGGATGTCCTTCCACGGTGGGCTTATTGGTGTGATCCTGGTGATGATTATCTTCGCCAAACGCACCAAGCGTTCATTCTTCCAGGTTTCTGATTTCATTGCCCCGCTGATTCCGTTTGGTCTGGGCGCAGGGCGTTTGGGCAACTTTATCAACGGTGAGCTGTGGGGACGCGTTGATCCGAATTTCAAGTACGCCATGCTGTTCCCGGGCTCCCGTACCGAAGACATTTTACTGCTGCAAACTAACCCGCAATGGCAGTCTATTTTTGATACCTACGGCTCGCTGCCGCGCCATGCCTCACAGCTTTATGAGATGGCGCTGGAAGGCGTTGTGTTGTTTATCATTCTTAATCTGTACATTCGTAAACCGCGCCCGATGGGTTCGGTATCCGGTCTGTTCCTGATTGGTTATGGCGCGTTTCGTATTATCGTTGAATTCTTCCGCCAGCCGGATGCGCAGTTTACCGGCACCTGGGTACAGTACATCAGCATGGGACAGATCCTCTCAATCCCGATGATTGTCGCAGGCATTATTATGATGGTTTGGGCGTACCGCCGCAGCCCACAGCAACACGTTTCCTGAGGAACCATGAAACAGTATTTAGAACTGATGCAAAAAGTGCTGGATGAAGGCACACAGAAAAACGACCGTACCGGAACCGGAACGCTTTCCATTTTTGGTCATCAGATGCGTTTTAATCTGCAGGAAGGGTTCCCGCTGGTTACGACTAAACGCTGCCATTTACGCTCGATCATTCATGAACTGCTATGGTTTTTGCAGGGCGACACCAACGTTGCCTACCTGCATGAAAACAACGTCTCAATCTGGGACGAATGGGCGGATGAAAACGGTAATCTGGGGCCGGTTTATGGCAAACAGTGGCGTGCGTGGCCTACGCCAGATGGTCGCCATATTGACCAGATCACCACGGTGTTAAACCAGCTCAAAAATGACCCGGACTCTCGCCGAATTATCGTTTCTGCATGGAACGTCGGTGAGCTGGATAAAATGGCGCTGGCGCCGTGCCACGCGTTCTTCCAGTTTTACGTGGCGGATGGCAAGCTCTCCTGCCAGCTGTATCAGCGTTCGTGCGATGTGTTCCTCGGTTTGCCGTTTAACATTGCCAGCTACGCCTTGCTGGTACACATGATGGCGCAGCAGTGCGATCTGGAAGTGGGTGATTTTGTCTGGACCGGTGGCGACACGCACCTGTACAGCAATCATATGGATCAAACGCATCTGCAGCTTAGCCGCGAACCGCGCGCGCTGCCGAAGCTGGTCATCAAACGTAAGCCTGAATCTATCTTTGACTATCGCTTCGAAGATTTCGAAATTGAAGGCTACGATCCGCATCCTGGTATTAAAGCGCCAGTGGCTATCTAACCGGCCTCATGCTGTCACAACCGACGCCCGTGTGCGTCGGTTTTTTTTGTCTCAAATCGCGTTCTTCGGCGTGGGTTCCTGAAATATTGCAACGACCTGCAACGCGACAAATATTCCTCGTAGCTCGCCGTAGAAACCGAATTTCCCGCTCGTTATTCATTTTCCTCACGCCATACTGGCGACATGAAAAAACAACACGGCTACACGCTTCTCGAAACCCTGATTGCGATGCTGATCGTCGCGGCGCTTGGCGCCTCGGGGCTGTATGGTTGGCAGCGCTGGCAGCAGCAACAGCGGCTATGGCAAACCGCCATTCAGGTGCGAGATTACCTGCTGCAACTGCGTGAAGATGCTAACTGGCGTAACCGCGATCACGTCATCAGCGTGATTCGGGATGGCACATCCTGGTGTTTTGTCAGCTCTGCTGCTGTGCAAACCACGTGTCTACCCGTTTCGCCCTTGGTTTTTACACCGCCCTGGGACGATGTCGAAATGGCAGAGATAACGCCTTCACTGGCCTTTTTTGGTCTGCGCAATACGGCATGGGCTGGACATATTCGCCTGAAAAATACGACAGGGGAATGGCGCGTGGTGGTGTCTGGCTGGGGGCGAATCAGGCTTTGCGAGAAAGATGAGGCCAGGTTATGTCAGTAAATGAACGGGGCTTTTCACTCCTGGAGGTGCTGATTGCTATGGCGATTAGCAGCGTTTTATTGCTTAGCTCAGCGCGATTTTTACCCGCGCTGCAGCGAGAGATCCTGCGCAACACGCGCCAGTTAGCGCTGGAAGATGAAATATGGCAGCGGGTATACACCGTGGCGAAGCATCTTCAGCGGGCAGGGTATTGCCGCGGAAACTGTGTCGGAGAAGGGCTGGTGATATCGGCTAAGGGTGACTGTGTCATTGCGCGCTGGGATGCCAATAGCAACGGCATTTGGGAGAGCAGTCCCGCGAAAGAGGCCGATACGATTGGATTTCGTTTACAGGACAAGGTACTGGAGACCCTGCGGGGAGCAACGGACTGCAATGGAAAAGGGTGGGAGAAAATGACCGATCCAGCCACGATACAGATTGAGGCATTTCAGGTCGAACGTCTGAATATCAGCGGATATTCCCCGCTCCTTACGCTGCGTTTGCGCGGAGTGAACAATGCCGAACCACAAAAGGTTATTGAAGCAGTCTACAGCGTGACAGG
Source organism: Citrobacter sp. Cb023 (assembly GCF_030336805.1). Lineage (NCBI taxonomy): Bacteria > Pseudomonadati > Pseudomonadota > Gammaproteobacteria > Enterobacterales > Enterobacteriaceae > Citrobacter > Citrobacter sp. Cb023. The sequence goes on from NZ_JAOWCV010000040.1 coordinate 487,791, forward strand.
ATTCAACCTGTGAACCGTGAGCGGGGCGTTTCATCTTTAGCGATGGTCTTGTTGCTATTAGTGCTCGGTAGCCTTCTGCTGCAAGGCGTTAGCAGGCAGGAGTCCCGTTTTGCTTCGCGAGTGGTCACGCAAAGTCAGGCTCTGCAGCGCCAGGCGGTGGTGCAATCCGCGATGGAATGGGGGCGTATGCAGCCCTGGCGCTTACAACTCGCCGCACAGTGTCGGCGTTATACCACGCAGGATGCCGCGGTTTGTCTGCGACTGCTTACTAATAATTTCGTGCTGCTTATAGTCCATTATGAAGGGGTATCGTTATGGCGGCAGGGGGCGATTATTGATGGCAATATCGAATATTCGGTGCATGGCTGGAGCGATTTTTGTCCGCTAAAGGAGCAGGCACTATGTCAGATCCCCTGAACAGACAGCGTGGCTTTAGCCTGCCGGAAGTGATGCTGGCAATGGTGCTGATGATCATGATTGTGACCGCGCTGTCAGGATACCAGCGGGCGCTGATGAACAGCTTTATCATCAGAAACCAGTATCAGCAACTCTGGCGTCACGCCTGGCAGCAAACCCAGCTGTATCAGTTTTCATCGCCTTTGAACTGGCAGGTTAACCGAATGCAGACAACGAGCGCGGGATGTGTCAGCATCAACGTTAAAATTTCTTCACCCTTGGGCAGGCAGGGTCAGATGACGCGTCTGCATTGCCCGAATCGTCAGTAGTCAGGAGTCGCTATGTTAAGGGTCTACCACTCCAATCGTCTGGATGTGCTGGAAGCGTTAATGGAATTTATCGTTGAGCGCGAGCGGCTGGACGACCCCTTTGAACCTGAGATGATCCTGGTTCAAAGTACCGGTATGGCACAGTGGCTACAAATGACCCTTGCACAGAAGTTTAGTATTGCCGCCAACATCGATTTTCCGCTGCCCGCGAGTTTTATCTGGGATATGTTTGTGCGCGTGCTGCCGGATATCCCGAAAGAGAGCGCGTTCAGCAAACAGAGCATGAGCTGGAAGTTGATGACGCTGTTGCCGCAATTGCTGGATGGCGATGACTTCGCATTGCTGCGCCACTATCTGACGGACGACACCGATAAACGTAAGCTGTTTCAGCTTTCCTCGCGCGCGGCTGACCTCTTCGACCAGTATTTAGTCTATCGCCCTGAGTGGTTGACCCTGTGGGAAGCCGGGCGACTGGTTGAGGGACTCGGCGAGTCTCAGGCCTGGCAGGCGCCGTTGTGGAAAGCGCTGGTGGAACACACCGAGGAATTGGGCCAGCCGCGCTGGCATCGCGCCAATTTATACCAACGATTTATTCAGACTCTGGAAAGTGCGTCCGAGTGTCCGCAGGGACTGCCTTCTCGCGTCTTTATTTGCGGCATTTCGGCGCTGCCGCCGGTTTATTTGCAGGCATTGCAGGCGCTGGGCAAGCACATTGATATTCATCTGCTGTTTACCAACCCTTGTCGCTACTACTGGGGAGATATAAAAGATCCTGCCTGGCTGGCGAAGCTGATGGCGCGTCAGCGTCGGCACAGCTTTGAAGAACGCCATCTGCCGCTGTTTCGCGATAGTCAGAAAGCCGAAGGGGTGTTTAACAGCGATGGTGAACAGGATGTGGGCAACCCGATGCTGGCCTCGTGGGGCAAACTGGGGCGCGATTACATTTATCTGCTTTCAGAACTGGAAAATAGTCAGGAGCTGGATGCGTTTGTCGATATAACACCTGACAATCTTTTGCATAATATTCAATCGGATATTCTGGAACTTGAAAGTCATGCCGTGGCGGGCGTTACGCTGGAAGAGTATTCGCGTAGCGACAATAAACGACGGCTTGAACTAAACGACACCAGCGTGACTTTCCATGTTTGTCATAGCCCACAGCGCGAGGTAGAAATTCTTCATGACCGCCTGCTGGCAATGCTGGAAGCGGATCCCACGCTGACGCCGCGCGATATTATTGTGATGGTGGCGGATATCGACAGCTACAGCCCATTTATTCAGTCGGTCTTTGGCAGCGCGCCAGCTGAGCGTTACTTACCTTATGCGATTTCCGACCGTCGGGCGCGCCAGTCTCATCCTGTCTTACAGGCCTTTATTAGCCTGCTGTCGCTGCCGGATAGCCGTTTTGTCTCAGAGGATGTGCTGGCATTACTGGATGTGCCCGTGCTGGCGGCGCGTTTCAATATCGATGAAGAAGGGCTGCGCTATCTTCGGTTATGGGTCAATGAATCTGGGATTCGCTGGGGAATTGACGACGATAACGTGCGTGAACTGGAACTTCCGCCTACAGGTCAGCATACCTGGCAATTTGGTTTAACGCGCATGCTGCTCGGCTACGCGATGGAAAGCGCGCAGGGCGAGTGGCAATCGGTATTGCCATACGATGAGTCCAACGGTTTGATTGCCGAGTTGGTAGGGCATCTGGCCTCGTTGCTGATGCAGCTCAATCTCTGGCGTAGAGGGTTAGCGCAGGAGCGCCCGCTGGAAGAGTGGCTGCCCGTTTGTCGGGACATGCTTAATGATTTCTTCCTGCCGGATGCAGATACCGAAGCGGCGATGACACTGATTGAACAGCAGTGGCAGGCCATTATCACTGAAGGTCTGGGGGCTGAGTATGGTGATGCCATACCGCTTTCTCTATTGCGAGATGAGCTGGCTCAGCGTCTTGACCAGGAGCGCATTAGCCAGCGCTTCCTGGCGGGGCCAGTTAACATTTGTACGCTGATGCCGATGCGCTCTATTCCTTTCAAGGTGGTTTGCCTGCTGGGTATGAACGATGGCGTTTATCCGCGTCAGCTTGCGCCGTTGGGCTTTGATTTGATGAGTCAAAAACCGATGAGGGGCGATCGCAGCCGTCGCGATGATGACCGCTACCTGTTTCTTGAAGCATTGATTTCAGCACAGCAAACGCTCTACATCAGCTACATTGGCCGCTCCATTCAGGACAACAGCGAGCGCTTCCCGTCGGTACTGGTGCAGGAACTGATGGACTACATCGGGCAAAGCCACTATCTGCCGGGCGATGAATCATTGACCTGCGATCAAAGCGAAGCCCGGGTAAAAGCACACATTACCCGTTTGCATACCCGTATGCCCTTTGATGCACAAAACTATCTACCGGGCGAACAGCAAAGCTATGCCCGGGAATGGCTGCCTGCGGCGAGCCTGTCAGGAAAAGCGCACACGGATTTTGTCCAGACGCTTCCCTTTGAGATGCCTGAAGCGCTGACGCTGGAAACGCTGCAGCGATTTTGGGCTCATCCGGTAAGGGCTTTTTTCCAGATGCGGCTGAGGGTCAACTTCCGCTCTGAAGAAAGTGAGATCCCGGAAACGGAACCGTTCACTCTTGAAGGATTAACCCGCTATCAGCTTAATCAGCAATTGCTTAACACGCTGGTTGAAGAGAAGGATGCTGAACAACTGTTTCGCCGTTTTCGTGCGGCGGGCACGCTTCCCTATGGGCCATTTGGCGAAATTCTGTGGGATACGCAGCGTCAGGAGATGCAGTCGCTGGCTGAACGCATTATCGCCTGTCTTCAGCCCTGCCAGAGTATGGAAATCGATCTTAACTGTAACGGCGTGCAAATCACCGGTTGGCTGCCACAGGTGCAAGAGGACGGTTTGTTGCGCTGGCGCCCATCTTTGATAAGCATTGCGCAGGGTGTGCAACTTTGGCTGGAACATCTTGTCTATTGTGCCAGTGGCGGTACGGGAGAGAGCCGGTTGTTCCTGCGTAAAGACGGGGAATGGCGTTTTCCGCCACTGGATGCAGAGCAGGCGCTGCTGTACCTGTCGCAGCTCATTGACGGGTATCGGGAAGGCATGTCGTCACCATTGCTGGTATTGCCTGAAAGCGGCGGCGCCTGGATAAAAACCTGTTATGACGCCGTAAATGATGCCATGTTAGATGACGATGCAACGTTGCAAAAAGCGCGCAGTAAGTTTCTGCAGGCCTATGAAGGCAACATGATGGTACGGGGTGAAAGTGATGATATCTGGTATCAGCGTCTTTGGCGTCAGCTGGATGCGGCTACGCTGGAGACCATTGTTTTACAGTCTCAGCGCTACCTGTTACCGATTTTTCGCTTTAATCAGTCATGATGATTGTATAAAAATTGCGCAGTTCGATGGCTTCCACTATGATGCGCATTCTGTCACGGACTGATTCTTACAAAGAGAGGATGCTGGCTCGTTCAGCACATAGTCTTGCCCTGTTCAGACCACGTATTTATGCGTGCTTTGCTGTGAACAGGTGAATACGTTAATGATGAGGTTTGTGAATGCCCCGCAGCACCTGGTTCAGCGCATTACTGTTGTTCGTCGCCCTTTGGGTTCCCGTAAGTCAGGCAGATACCGGTTGGCAGCCTTTAGCTGAAACCATCCGTAAAAGCGATAAAGACACCCGCCAGTATCAGGCCGTGCGCCTTGATAACGGCATGGTCGTGTTGCTGGTATCCGATCCTCAGGCCGTGAAATCCCTTTCTGCACTGGTGGTTCCCGTGGGCTCGCTGGAAGATCCTGACGAGCATCAGGGGCTGGCGCATTATCTCGAACACATGTGTCTGATGGGCTCGAAAAAATACCCACAGCCGGACAGTCTGGCTGAATTCCTGAAAATGCACGGCGGCAGCCACAATGCCAGCACCGCGCCTTACCGTACGGCCTTCTATCTTGAAGTCGAAAACGACGCGTTGGTGGGGGCGGTGGATCGCCTGGCGGACGCTATTGCCGATCCGTTGCTGGATAAAAAATATGCCGATCGTGAGCGTAACGCGGTTAACTCCGAGCTGACGCTGGCGCGTACCCGAGACGGGATGCGTATGGCGCAGGTGAGTGCTGAGACCATCAACCCGGCGCACCCTGGCTCGCGTTTCTCCGGCGGAAATCTCGAGACATTAAGCGATAAACCGGGAAACCCGGTGGTGCAGGCATTACAAAAATTTCATGAAAAGTACTACTCCGCGAACCTGATGAAGGCGGTGATTTATAGCAATAAGCCGCTGCCAGAGCTGGCGCGGATAGCTGCTGACACCTTTGGACGCGTACCGAACAGAAATATCGCAAAGCCTGAAATTACCGTACCGGTAGTCACCGACGCGCAAAAGGGCGTCATCATCCACTATGTTCCGGCAATGCCGCGTAAAGTACTGCGCGTCGAGTTTCGTATCGATAACAACAGCGCGCAGTTCCGCAGTAAAACCGATGAGCTGGTGACCTATCTGATTGGTAATCGTAGCCCTGGCACGTTGTCTGACTGGCTGCAAAAGCAGGGACTGGTTGAAGGTATTCGTGCGGATTCCGATCCGGTGGTCAATGGGAACAGCGGCGTGTTAGCCATTTCCGCGACGTTAACCGACAAAGGGCTGGCGAACCGCGATGAAGTTGTTGCGGCAATTTTCAGTTATCTCAATCTGTTACGCGATAAAGGTGTCGATAAACGCTATTTTGACGAACTGGCGCACGTACTGGATCTCGATTTCCGTTATCCCTCCATCACCCGTGATATGGACTACGTGGAATGGCTGGCTGATACCATGATCCGCGTTCCTGTCGAACATACGCTGGATGCGGTGAATATTGCCGACCAGTACGATGTGAAAGCCGTTGAGCAACGCCTGGCAATGATGACGCCACAGAATGCGCGTATCTGGTATATCAGTGCGAAAGAACCGCATAATAAAACCGCTTATTTTGTCGATGCGCCTTACCAGGTGGATAAAATCAGCGACAAAACCTTTGCCGACTGGCAGCAAAAAGCGCAGGGCATTGCGCTGTCGTTACCGGAGTTGAACCCCTACATTCCGGATGATTTCACGCTGATTAAAACGGATAAAAAATACGCGCACCCGGAACTGATCGTTGATGAGCCGGATCTACGCGTGGTGTATGCGCCGAGCCAGTATTTTGCCAGTGAGCCGAAGGCTGACGTCAGCGTGATCCTGCGTAACCCGAAGGCCATGGACAGCGCTCGCAACCAGGTATTATTCGCACTTAACGATTACCTGGCGGGGATTGCGCTCGATCAGTTAAGCAACCAGGCGTCGGTAGGTGGAATTGGTTTCTCTACCAACGCTAACAATGGGTTAATGCTTAACGCCAACGGCTACACCCAACGTCTGCCGCAGCTTTTTCAGGCGCTGCTGAGCGGCTATTTCAGCTACACCTCAACGGATGAACAGCTGGAACAGGCGAAATCCTGGTATGCCCAGATGATGGATTCTGCAGAGAAGGGTAAAGCCTACGATCAGGCAATTATGCCAGTGCAAATGCTTTCTCAGGTGCCGTACTTCTCACGCGATGAGCGCCGTAAGCTACTGCCTTCCATCACCCTGAAAGAGGTGATGACGTACCGCGACGCCTTAAAAACCGGTGCGCGGCCTGAATTCCTGGTAATTGGTAATATGAGCGCCGCTCAGGCGACGACCATGGCGCGGGATATCCAACAACAGCTTGGCGCTAACGGGTCACAGTGGTGTCGCAATAAAGATGTGGTTGTGGACAAGAAGCAGTCCGTCATCTTTGAAAAAGCAGGCAGTAGCACGGACTCCGCGCTGGCGGCGGTATTTGTGCCAACCGGATACGATGAATACGCCAGTTCAGCCTACAGCGCCATGTTAGGGCAGATTGTTCAGCCGTGGTTCTACAATCAACTGCGTACTGAAGAGCAGTTAGGCTACGCTGTATTTGCTTTCCCGATGAGTATCGGCCGTCAGTGGGGAATGGGGTTCCTGCTGCAAAGCAATGATAAGCAGCCGTCTTATCTTTGGGAGCGTTATAAAGCGTTTTTCCCGACGGCGGAAGCGAAGCTGCGGGCGATGAAACCTGAAGAGTTTGCGCAAATTCAGCAGGCGATTATTGCGCAAATGCTGCAGGCGCCGCAAACGCTGGGGGAAGAAGCCTCACAGTTAAGCAAAGATTTTGATCGCGGCAATATGCGCTTCGATTCACGTGATAAAATAGTGGCTCAGATTAAACTGCTGACGCCGCAAAAACTTGCCGACTTCTTCCATCAGGCGGTGGTTGAGCCGCAAGGCATGGCGATACTGTCACAGGTTTCCGGCAGTCAGAACGGGAAAGCAGAATATGTGCACCCGGAAGGCTGGAAAGTGTGGCAGACAGTCAGCGCGTTGCAGCAAACCTTACCCCTGATGAGTGATAAGAATGAATGATGCCGCTGAGTCCCTTGATCCACTGCGCTTGCCCCTGACGGGTGAGCGCCTGATTGAAGCCTCTGCGGGCACCGGTAAAACCTTTACCATCGCCGCCCTGTATTTACGTTTACTGCTTGGACTGGGCGGCTCTGCCGCCTTTCCTCGTCCTCTGACCGTTGAAGAACTGCTCGTGGTCACCTTCACCGAGGCGGCCACCGAAGAGTTGCGTGGTCGAATTCGTAGCAACATTCATGAACTGCGAATTGCCTGCCTGCGTGAAACAACCGACAACCCGCTATATGCCCGTTTGTTAGATGAAATCGCCGATAAAAAACAGGCCGCTCAGTGGCTGCTATTGGCTGAAAGACAGATGGATGAAGCGGCGGTGTTTACCATCCACGGCTTTTGTCAGCGTATGCTCAGTCTCAACGCCTTTGAATCAGGCATGCTGTTCGAACAGCAACTGATAGAAGATGAATCGCTGCTGCGCTATCAGGCCTGTGCGGACTTCTGGCGTCGACACTGCTATCCACTACCCCGCGACATTGCGCAGGTGATTTTTGAAACGTGGAAAGGACCGCAGGCTCTGCTGAGAGACATCGATCGCTATCTGCAGGGGGAAGCGCCGGTCATCAAGGCTCCGCCGTCTGATGACGAAACGCTGGCTTCCCGGCACGAACAAATTCTCACGCGCATTAACCAGATCAAGCAGCAATGGCGTGATTCCGTTGATGAGCTGGATGGCCTGCTGGAAGCCTCCGGGATTGACCGGCGTAAATTTAATCGTGGTAACCAGGGCAAGTGGATCGAAAAGATCAGCGCATGGGCGCAAGAAGAAACCCAAAGTTATCAGCTTCCTGACGCGCTGGAGAAATTCTCACAGCGTTTTCTGGAAGAACGCACCAAAGCGGGCGGAATAACCCCTCAGCACCCGCTGTTTGTCGCTATTGATGAACTGCTTAGCGAACCGTTAACTCTCCGCGATCTGGTGATCACCCGGGCGCTGGCGGAGATCCGTTCAGCGGTTGCCGAGGAGAAACGACGCCGCGGTGAGCTAGGCTTTGACGATATGCTCAGCCGTCTGGATGCAGCGTTGCGCAGTGAAAGCGGCGATGCGCTGGCGACGGCTATCCGTACCCGTTTTCCGGTCGCGATGATCGATGAATTTCAGGATACCGATCCGCAGCAGTACCGTATTTTTCGCCGGATCTGGCAGCATCAGCCGGATACCGCACTGCTGCTGATTGGCGACCCAAAACAGGCGATTTACGCGTTTCGCGGCGCGGATATCTTCACCTATATGAAGGCGCGCAGCGAGGTCAGCGCACACTATACGCTCGATACCAACTGGCGTTCGGCCCCCGGCATGGTCAATAGCGTAAATACGCTTTTCAGCCAGATGGATGACGCCTTTATGTTCCGCGAAATCCCCTTTAGCCCGGTAAAATTTGCAGAAAAAAACCAGTCGTTTCGGTTTGTTTTACACGGTGAGACACAGCCAGCCATGAGCATGTGGCTGATGGAAGGGGAAAGCTGCGGCGTAGGCGATTATCAGAACTACATGGCCCAGGTGTGCGCCACGCAAATTCGCGACTGGCTTAAGGCCGGGCAGTCTGGCGCTGCGCAACTGGTCAGTGGTAAAACATCCAGTCCGGTACGCGCGTCGGACATCAGCGTACTGGTTCGTAGCCGCCAGGAGGCGGCACTGGTCCGTGATGCGCTGACACAGCTGGCAATTCCCTCCGTCTACCTTTCCAACCGTGACAGCGTATTTGAAACGCTGGAAGCGCGGGAGTTGCTGTGGGTGCTGCAGGCGGTGATGACGCCGGAGCGTGAGAACACGCTGCGTAGCGCGCTGGCGACCTCAATGATGGGGCTGAATGCGCAGGATCTTGAAGCGTTAAATAACGACGAAAATGCCTGGGATGCGGTGGTCGAAGAGTTTGATGGCTATCGTCAGATCTGGCATAAACGCGGCGTGATGCCGATGCTGCGCGCGCTGATGACAACCCGCCAGATTGCGGAAAACCTGCTGGCGACGGCGGGGGGCGAACGCCGCCTGACCGATATTTTACATATCAGCGAACTGTTGCAGGAAGCAGGCTCGCAGCTGGAAAGCGAGCATGCGCTGGTGCGCTGGCTTTCCCAGCATATTCTTGAACCCGACAGCAACGCGTCCAGCCAGCAGCTCAGGCTGGAAAGCGACAAGCATCTGGTCAAAATCGTCACTATCCATAAATCTAAAGGGCTGGAGTATCCGCTGGTCTGGCTGCCGTTTATCACGAATTTCCGCGTCCAGGATCAGGCTTTCTACCACGATCGCAGCTCTTTTGAAGCCATGCTGGATCTCAGCGATGCCGAAGAGAGCGTTGAGCTGGCTGAAGCGGAGCGTCTGGCGGAAGACCTGCGTTTGCTCTATGTCGCGCTAACCCGTTCGGTATGGCACTGCAGCCTTGGCGTGGCGCCGTTGGTGCGACGTCGGGGCGATAAAAAAGGGGATACCGATGTGCATCACAGCGCCCTTGGTCGCCTGTTGCAAAAAGGTGAGCCGATGGATGCCGCGGGTCTGCGTAGTGCGATTGAAGCGTTGTGCAGTGATGATATTGCCTGCCAGACGCCTGCGCAGCCTGACGGTGAACGCTGGCAAGTTGCGCAGGCTGTTAGCTGCGAACTGAGTGCGAAAATACTGCAGCGTACGCCCGGCGATAGCTGGCGCGTGACCAGTTATTCCGGTCTGCAGCAGCGTGGGCATGGAATCGCGCAGGATCTGATCCCGCGACTGGATATTGATGCCGCAGGCGTTGGTGAGGTTATTGAAGAGTCAGGGCTTACTCCGCATCAGTTCCCGCGCGGCGCTTCGCCAGGTACATTCTTGCATAGCCTGTTTGAAGATCTCGACTTTACTCAACCGGTAGATCCGAGTTGGGTCGAGGAAAAACTGGCGTTGGGCGGTTATGACGCGCACTGGACGCCGGTTTTGACCGAATGGCTGGACGCCATTTTGCAGGCGCCTCTCAACGAGACGGGCGTGAGTTTGAGCCATCTTTCCGCGGGTGAAAAACAGGTGGAGATGGAGTTTTACCTGCCGATTTCGCAGCCGCTGATGGCCAGCCAACTTGATGCGTTAATTCGCCAATACGATCCGCTCTCCGCGGGGTGCCCTGCGTTGGAATTTATGCAGGTACGCGGCATGCTGAAAGGATTTATTGACCTGGTTTTCCGCCACCAGGGGCGTTATTACCTTCTCGATTACAAATCGAACTGGCTGGGGGAAGACAGCTCAGCGTATACGCAGCAGGCGATGGCCTCTGCCATGCAGGCGCATCGCTACGACCTGCAGTATCAACTTTATACCCTGGCGCTGCATCGCTACTTGCGCCATCGCATTGCTGATTACGATTATGAACGCCATTTTGGCGGTGTTATCTATCTCTTCTTGCGTGGCATTGACAGTGAAAATCCGCAACAGGGAATTTACGCGACCCGACCTGACGGGGAGTTAATCGCCTTGATGGACGAGATGTTTGTCGGTGCGCCACTGGAGGAGATGTCATGACAATCCAGAAACGATTACTGGAAGCTGTGGAGCAAAAACAGCTCCGGCCTCTGGATGCCCAGTTTGCGCTGGTGGTTGCCGGAAATGACAACCCTGCCGTTGCGCTGGCGGCGGCGTTGCTCAGTCGTGAAGCAGGAGAAGGGCACGTCTGCTTACCACTTTCACGGTTATCCCTGAGCGAGGATGCCCATCCCCTTTTAAGCGCCTGGCTCGCTGAAGTGGGGGAGCCAGAAGACTGGACGGAATGTCTGCTGGCCTCCGGGGCGGTAAGCCGCGGTGAGCAACCCACGCCGCTGGTGCTGCACGGCGATCGCCTGTATCTGAACCGGATGTGGCATAACGAACGGGCGGTGGCTCGCTTTTTCAGTGAAGTTAACCACGCCATTGAGGTGGATGAACAACGGCTGACCCACACGCTGGCGGCGTTGTTTCCACCAGCGGAAGGTGTTAACTGGCAAAAAGTGGCCGCTGCGGTGGCGTTGACCCGTCGTATATCGGTGATCTCCGGCGGGCCGGGGACCGGAAAAACGACAACAGTTGCGAGGCTTCTGGCGGCGTTGATTCAGATGGCGGAGGGAGAACGCTGCCGTATTCGTCTGGCGGCTCCTACTGGAAAGGCGGCAGCGCGCCTGACTGCCTCGCTGGGCGCAGCGCTACGAGAACTGCCGTTAACCGAAGAGCAAAAGAAACGCATTCCCGATGACGCCAGTACGTTGCATCGATTATTAGGCGCTCAGCCAGGCAGTCAGCGCCTGCGCCATCATGCGGGAAACCCGCTGCATCTGGATGTGCTGGTGGTGGATGAAGCCTCGATGATTGATTTGCCGATGATGTCGCGCCTTATCGATGCGCTGCCGCCGCACGGGCGGGTGATTTTTCTTGGCGATCGTGACCAGCTCGCTTCCGTCGAAGCGGGGGCGGTGCTGGGGGATATCTGTGCTTTCGTCGGTGACGGGTTTACCCCGGAACGCGCCCGCCAGCTCAGTCGTCTGACCGGAAGCGCTATTCCGGCAGGTCTGGGAACTCAGGCCGCCGCTTTGCGCGACAGTTTGTGTCTGCTGCAAAAGAGTTACCGTTTCGGTAGCGATTCCGGAATCGGTCAGTTGGCTGCTGCGATTAATCGTGGTGACAAAGCCGCGCTCAAAACGGTCTTCCAGCAGGGGTTTAGCGACATCGAAAAACGCACGCTACATAGCAGCGAAGATTACGCCGCGATGTTGGATGAGGCGCTGGCGGGTTATGGGCACTATCTGGATTTACTGCGCGAGGGCGCTGAGCCGGATGCCGTCATTCAGGCCTTCAATGAGTATCAGCTGTTGTGTGCCCTGCGTGAAGGCCCGTTTGGCGTGGGTGGTTTGAATGAACGCCTTGAGCAGGTGATGGCGCAAAAACGTAAAATTCATCGTTCGACGCATAGCCGCTGGTATGAGGGAAGGCCGGTGATGATCGCGCGCAATGACAGTTCGCTGGGATTATTTAACGGTGATATCGGCATTGCCCTCGATCGTGGACAGGGCCTGAGGGTGTGGTTTGCGCTGCCGGACGGTTCTATCAAATCAGTCCAGCCCAGTCGCTTACCTGAACATGAAACCACCTGGGCGATGACCGTGCACAAATCGCAGGGATCTGAGTTTGACCATGCGGCGTTGATTTTACCCAGCCAGCATTCACCCGTGGTTACCCGCGAGCTGGTCTATACCGCCGTCACCCGCGCGCGCCGGCGTCTGTCACTGTATGCCGATGAGCGGATATTAAGTAACGCCATTGCCACCCGCACCGAACGTCGCAGCGGATTGTCGGCGTTGTTTAATCAATAAAATTCGTTGCCGGATAAGGCATTTATACCGCATCCGGCAACGACTACTACCCCAAATCCGCCATCAGCACCTTTGACCGCCGCTGATAGTTGTACATCTCTTTCTTGCTTTCCGGCAGCAGGTCGATATCCACCGGCGTGAAACCACGTTCCTGGAACCAGTGAATGCTGCGCGTGGTCAGCACGAACAGCTTGCTCAGTCCCATTTGCCGGGCCTGCGCGGCGATCCGCTCCAGCAATACTTCCCCGCGCGATGAGCTACGGTAGTCCGGATGCACCGCCACGCACGCCATTTCGCCAATTCTCTCCTCCGGGAAAGGGTACAGAGCGGCGCAGGCGATGGTCAGGTTATCGCGCTGAATAATCGTGAATTTGTCGATCTCCATTTCCAGTTGTTCGCGGGAGCGACGTACCAGAATGCCTTGCTGCTCCAGTGGGCGGATCAGCTCCAGAATCCCGCCGATATCGTTAATGGTAGCGCGGCGGATCTGCTCGGCGCTTTCCATTACGATCTGCGTACCGATCCCGTCACGGGAGAACAGTTCCTGCAGCAATGCGCCATCTTCCTGATAGCTGATCAGATGGCAGCGCCGTACCCCACTGCGACAGGCTTTCACTGCCCCACGCAGGAAGCGCACTGTGCCGGAGCTGTAATCGCCTTTCTCTTCCTGCAACTCAACGCGCGCCTGGGCTTCGTTAGGAAACAGCTCGGAAATAATATCGCCATCATCGTTGGTGACGCCCTGAGAGGAGCAAAAGCCGATCATTTTCTCTGCCTTCAGTTTGATAGCCAACTGCGTGGCGACCTCTTCTGAAGTCAGGTTAAAGCTCTCACCGGTGACGGAAACGGCGACCGGGCCCATCAGCACAATCGCGCCACTGTCTAACTGGCGGTGAATGGCATCTTCATCAATACGACGAATACGTCCGCTATGGCAGTAATCCACGCCGTCATCAACGCCCAGCGGCTGGGAGATAATAAAATTACCGCTGACCACATTGATGTGCGCCCCCTGCAATGGCGTATTATTCAGGCTCATTGACAGGCGGGCGGTAATATCAAGCTGAAGTAACCCTGCCGCCTGTTTGACCAGCTCCAGGGTTTTAGCGTCGGTAACGCGCGTATTCTTGTGGTACACCGGTTCATGATGATGCGCCGCAAGATTGGCATCAATCTGCGGTCGTGCGCCATAGACCACGACAAGGCGGATGCCGAGGCTATGAAGAAGGCCAATGTCATTGACGATACTGGAAAAGTTTTCATGCTCGATGGCTTCGCCGCCCAGCATAATGACAAACGTCTTTCCCCGATGGGTATTGATATAGGGAACAGAATGGCGGAATCCCTGTACCAGTTCGGTTCTACGCTCCTTCACCACGGCACACCCTCATTGCATGATTATTCGTAATTTATGTATTTTTATTCTGTTTTAACGCTGTGCGCAAGCGTAATTTTTACCCATGCCGAAGATTTTTCTCAGTAATGCCGTGAATATAAAAAGAATGTTTACCCTTTTATAGATGACAGATTATGCGTCATTCGCTAAAGTTTCCGGTCAATTCAGACGTTTTACGTATTACCTCAATAAAGATTTCTTTTTGCTCGGGAGAAGCATGTCGGGATCCAATTCAGCAATCAGTCGCCGCCGTTTACTGAAAGGTGCGGGTGCTATGTGGCTTTTGAGCGTCAGCCAGGTTGGTCTGGCTGCCATGAGTCAGGTCGTTGCCGTACGTGTCTGGCCAGCGTCCAGCTACACCCGCGTCACGGTAGAATCTAACCGTCTGCTGAAATACAAACAGTTTGCCCTGAGTAATCCTGAGCGTGTGGTTGTGGATATTGAAGGCGTTAATTTGAACTCGGTGCTCAAGGGCATGGGTGCGCAGATCCGTCCTGACGATCCGTATATTAAATCGGCGCGCGTCGGGCAGTTTGACCCACAGACCGTGCGGATGGTGTTCGAGCTGAAACAGAATGTGAAGCCGCAACTTTTTGCGCTGGCTCCGGTGGCCGGCTTTAAAGAACGTCTGGTGATGGATCTCTATCCTGCGAATGCCCAGGATGTTCAGGATCCGCTGCTGGCGTTGCTGGAAGAATACAACAAGGGCGATCTGGACAAACAGGTGCCGCCTGCGCAAAGTGGCCCGCAGCCGGGTAAAGCGGGGCGCGATCGTCCCATTGTCATTATGCTCGACCCAGGACATGGCGGAGAGGACTCCGGTGCGGTGGGGAAATACAAGACGCGTGAAAAAGATGTGGTGCTGCAGATTGCCCGACGCCTGCGAGCCCTCATAGAGAAAGAGGGCAACATGAAGGTCTTTATGACGCGAAATGAAGATATCTTCATTCCGCTTAAAGTCCGCGTGGCGAAAGCGCAGAAGCAGCGTGCAGACCTGTTTGTCTCTATTCACGCCGATGCATTTACCAGTCGACAGCCCAGAGGTTCGTCGGTGTTTGCACTCTCGACCAAAGGGGCGACCAGCACCGCCGCGAAATATCTGGCGCAAACTCAGAACGCCTCGGATTTGATTGGCGGCGTCAGCAAGAGCGGCGATCGCTACGTCGACCATACCATGTTCGACATGGTGCAATCGCTGACCATCGCCGACAGCCTGAAGTTTGGTAAAGCGGTATTGAATAAGCTCGGTAAAGTTAACAATCTGCATAAGAACCAGGTTGAACAAGCCGGGTTTGCGGTACTAAAAGCGCCGGATATTCCGTCTATTCTGGTGGAAACCGCATTTATCAGTAACGTTGAGGAAGAGCGCAAGCTCAAAACTGCGACCTTCCAGCAGGAAGTTGCAGAGTCGATTCTGGCGGGGATCAAAGCCTACTTTGCCGATGGTGCGACGCTGGCGAGAAGGGGATAACAAAAAAGCGCTGAAAAGCGCTTTTTTTATGGACCGCAGATACAAAAAAACACCCTTTAGGGTGTTTATAATGTTGGTTGCGGGGGCCGGATTTGAACCGACGACCTTCGGGTTATGAGCCCGACGAGCTACCAGGCTGCTCCACCCCGCGTCACCGTACTGCTTTATATTTTATCAAATTTGATTGGTTGCGGGGGCCGGATTTGAACCGACGACCTTCGGGTTATGAGCCCGACGAGCTACCAGGCTGCTCCACCCCGCGTCACCGTACTGCTTTATATTTTATCAAATTTTAATTGGTTGCGGGGGCCAGATTTGAACTGACGACCTTCGGGTTATGAGCCCGACGAGCTACCAAGCTGCTCCACCCCGCGTCCGTGGATGCGCACTATACTCTGCTCGCATTTTCATGCAACCCTTTTTTCACCTTGATCACGTTTTTAAGGTGAAAATGAACAAAAACAACGCATTCTGGATTGTTTTTTGCTCAAAATTTGCGTTCGGGTATGTATACGCATTTCATTAGGTTCGGGGGTTTGTTATCTTCGTCTCGCATTCAGGCAACATAAGACGAGAACAATGAAAGGACGTTGGGCAAAATATCTTCTTGCGGGAGCTGTCGTCGCGATGCTCGCCGCGTGTTCCTCAAAACCCACCGATCGTGGGCAGCAGTATAAAGACGGGAAATTTACCCAGCCTTTCTCACTGGTGAACCAGCCTGATGCGGTTGGCGCACCAATCAATGCCGGTGATTTCGCCGAGCAGGTTAATCAAATTCGCAGCGCTTCGCCACGTTTGTACGGCAACCAGAGCAACGTTTACAACGCTATCCAGCAGTGGTTACGTGCGGGCGGTGATACGCGCAGTATGCGCCAGTTTGGTATTGATGCCTGGCAAATGGAAGGGGCGGACAACTACGGTAACGTCCAGTTTACCGGTTACTACACGCCGGTTATTCAGGCGCGCCATACGCGCCAGGGCGAGTTTCAGTATCCTATCTATCGCATGCCGCCAAAACGTGGGCGCTTACCAAGCCGTGCCGAGATTTACGCGGGCGCGCTGAGCGACAACTACATTCTGGCGTACAGCAACTCCCTGATGGATAACTTCATTATGGATGTGCAGGGCAGTGGTTACATCGATTTTGGCGATGGCAGTCCGCTTAACTTCTTTAGCTATTCCGGGAAAAACGGCCACGCCTATCGCAGCATCGGTAAAGTGCTTATCGACCGTGGCGAAGTGAAAAAAGAAGATATGTCGATGCAGGCTATTCGCCATTGGGGTGAAACGCACAGCGAAGCCGAAGTGCGTGAGCTGTTGGAGCAGAACCCATCGTTTGTCTTCTTTAAACCGCAATCTTTTGCACCGGTCAAAGGGGCCAGCGCGGTACCGTTGATTGGCCGCGCGTCTGTGGCTTCTGACCGCAGTATCATTCCGGCGGGCACAACATTGCTGGCGGAAGTCCCGTTACTGGACAATAACGGCAAGTTTACCGGCCAGTACGAACTGCGCCTGATGGTGGCGTTAGATGTGGGTGGCGCTATTAAAGGGCAACACTTCGATATCTATCAGGGCATTGGTGCTGACGCCGGACACCGTGCGGGGTGGTATAATCACTACGGTCGCGTCTGGGTACTGAAAACAGCGCCGGGTACGGGTAACGTGTTCAGCGGTTAATAGCCGGATGGCGCTCGATATTAATGAATTTGAGGTGTTATGTCTGTGGTTATCAGTGATGCCTGGCGCCAGCGTTTTGGCGGTACGGCGCGTCTGTATGGCGAAAATGCGCTGCAGTTGTTTGCCCAATCGCATGTTTGTGTGGTCGGGATTGGCGGGGTAGGGTCGTGGGCGGCGGAAGCGCTGGCGCGTACCGGTATTGGCGCCATCACGCTCATCGATATGGATGATGTGTGCGTCACCAATACTAACCGCCAGATCCATGCTCTGCGCGATAACGTCGGCCTGGCAAAAGCTGAAGTGATGGCTGAACGTATCCGTCAGATTAACCCGGAGTGCCGGGTGAACGTGGTCGATGATTTTGTCACGCCGGATAATGTTGCTGAGTATATGAGTGCGGGTTATTCGTATGTCATTGATGCGATTGATAGCGTGCGCCCAAAAGCGGCACTAATCGCCTGGTGTCGGCGTAACAAAATTCCGCTGGTGACCACCGGTGGTGCGGGAGGGCAGATCGACCCGACGCAGATACAGGTCGTTGATTTGGCAAAAACTATCCAGGATCCGCTGGCAGCCAAGCTACGCGAGCGGCTGAAAAGCGATTTTGGCGTGGTGAAAAACAGCAAAGGCAAGCTGGGCGTGGACTGTGTGTTCTCGACCGAAGCGCTGGTTTACCCGCAGGCAGATGGCTCGGTATGTGCGATGAAGGCGACGGCGGAAGGGCCGAAGCGCATGGATTGCGCATCCGGTTTTGGCGCGGCCACTATGGTGACCGCCACCTTTGGCTTTGTTGCCGTCTCACACGCGCTGAAGAAGATGATGGCGAAAGCGGCGCGCCAGAGTTGAGTGTTGTGCCGGATAAGACGCGTTCGCGTCGCCATCCGGCAACCATCAAACCTGTCGGGCAGCCTCAAGAATCGCCTCGTTCAGAGCATGCAGCCCCTGGGTACGCGAGGCGCTGAGCTGCGCGCGTAAACCTAGCTCGTCAAATAATGCCATAGGCGAATGCGCCAGTAACTCGGCTGCGGTTTTACCTTCAACCGCCGTGAGTAATACCGCCAACAGCCCGCGTACAATGCGACCTTCGCTGTCGCCGAAGAAATGCAAAGTACCATTCTCATGAAGGGTATGCCCCAGCCAAACGCGGTTTTCGCAGCCCGCGATCTCTTTGGCCTGCGCCTTTAGCGAATCCGGAAGCGCTGGCAACTGCTTACCCAGCAGAATCAGCTGGCGATATTTATCTTCCCACTGGGTGAGCGGGGTAAAGGTATTGCGTAACGTCTCTTCCGTTACGGTTGTGCCAAACGGGTGTCCGGCGAACAGAGGGCTTGTCATTAATCCACCAATATTTCCAGCGCGCGGTCAACGGCTGCGACCAACGCATCTACATCACTTTGCGTATTATAAGGTGCAAATGAGGCGCGTAGCGTCCCGGATACGCCCAGTTCTGCCAGCAGCGGTTGCGCACAGTGTTGTCCTGCACGCAGTGCAATGCCATATTCGGCCAGCAACGTCACCATGTCGCTGTGATGAACCCCTGCGAAATCAAAGGCTAACAGACTGGAGTCCTGGCAGCGGAAGGAGCGAAAGCCGGGGCGTTTCGCCAGCGCATCTTCTGCCAACGTCGCCAGACCCCGACTCCAGTTTTCGGCCTGCACCACGTCAACGTCCGCCAGCCATTCGAGCGCCGCGCTTAGTCCGATAACGCCAGCAACGTTAGGCGTACCGGCCTCCAGCTTCCATGGAGCAGCCTGGGGGGTGAAACCGTCAAAACTGACTTCGCTAATCATTTTACCGCCACCGAGCCAGGGAGACATGGCATCCAGCAGTTCCGGTTTACCGTACAGCACGCCAATGCCGGTGGGGCCATACAGCTTGTGGCCCGAGAACGCATAGAAATCAATGTCTAATTGCTGTACGTCGGCGGGGAAATGGACAATCCCCTGGGCACCATCCACCATCACCACCATGCCAGCCGCATGGGCGAGCGTAATGGCGCGGGCTAAATCCGGGCAACCGCCGGTAACGTTCGACATCTGCCCAAGCGCCAGAATGCGGCTGCGTGGAGTGATGAGTTGCGCGAGGCTTTCAACGTCTGGCAATAAATGGGCGTTAAGCGGCAGCCTGACGACCTTCGCCCCCGTTTGCTCCGCCACCATCAGCCAGGGCACGAGGTTGGCATGATGCTCTGCTGCGCTAACGATAATCTCATCACCCGGTTGTAAGCGCGGTCGCGCATAGCTTTGGGCAACCATGTTGATCGCTTCCGTCGTACCGCGGGTCCAGACGATTGTTTTGTCATCCGGCGCATTAATCAGGCTTGCGACTTTTTCCCGCGCGGCTTCATAGCGTGCGGTCAGGCGCTGTGCTTCGGCAAACTGGCTGCGATGGACGTTCCCGGCGCTCAGGCTATAAAACTGATGGGTGGCCTCAATCACTGCCTGCGGCTTCAGTGCTGTAGCAGCGCTGTCGAGATAGACGCCAGCATCGTTGAGTGCGGGAAATTGCGCGCGAAACTGCGCGGGGTTAAAAGCGTTCATGGTATTCCTCAGTTCAGTAAACCGATCGTGGCGCAAAAAGGGCGCTGATACAAGGGGTGTGCTAACCATCGGAATACTCTGGATATCCTGGCAAAGTCCACGCAGTGTCTTATGCTATATACCGTTAGGCGAGCAATTTAGCCTGTTACGGAGTGTGTTTTTAATAGCATAAATCGCTTTAAGGAGAAAAAGATGAAAAAGACTGCCGCAATTATCTCTGCTTGTATGCTGACTTTTGCCCTGAGCGCCTGTTCTGGTTCGAATTACGTGATGCACACCAATGATGGTCGATCAATCGTATCTGATGGTAAGCCACAGACCGACAATGAAACGGGGATGATTTCGTATAAAGACGCTAACGGCAACAAACAGCAGATTAACCGTACCGATGTGAAAGAGATGGTAGAACTGGATAACTAACCGGTCGTCCATCGACAAAGAGTCGGACAAAAAAAAGCACCGCAATTTGGCGGTGCTACATTAATCACTATGGACAGACAGGGTAAATGTACAGGAAGTGAAAAAGGGTAGCTTTGCTACCATGGTCTGAATCGCAGACCAATTGCAAACACAACAACACAACATCACAACCGTAAGCCAAAAGCCCACCAGAACACGCATTCCGATAAAACTTTTCGTTCCGGCTTCAGGAAGTGCCGCCACTATAGGTATTTGCTGGTAGAACCTCAACGGACAATTTATAATGGCTCAGATAAAAAAAACTAATAGGTTACAGCCTGTTGGTTAATTGTTAAATTCATTTAACATCAAAGCCTAAAAGTCATGTCAAAACGATTACCACCCCTAAATGCGTTGCGTGTTTTTGATGCTGCAGCGCGTCATTTGAGCTTTACTCGCGCAGCAGAAGAGCTTTTTGTGACGCAGGCCGCAGTAAGTCATCAAATCAAGTCACTTGAGGATTTCCTGGGGCTGAAGCTGTTTCGTCGTCGCAATCGATCTTTGCTGTTAACGGAAGAAGGCCAAAGCTACTTTCTCGACATCAAAGAGATTTTTTCGCAATTAACCGACGCGACGCGTAAACTTCAGGCACGCAGTGCAAAAGGTGCGCTCACCGTGAGTTTATTGCCCAGTTTTGCAATCCAATGGATGGTTCCCAGACTCTCTAGCTTTAACTCAGCTTATCCGGGAATCGATGTCAGGATCCAGGCGGTGGACCGTCAGGAAGACAAACTGGCTGACGATGTTGATGTGGCGATTTTCTACGGACGCGGCAACTGGCCGGGTCTGCGCGTTGAAAAATTGTACGCAGAATATTTATTGCCGGTCTGCTCGCCGCTATTACTCACCGGTGATAAACCGCTAAAGACGCCCGAAGATCTGGCGAAACACACATTATTGCACGATGCGTCGCGCCGTGACTGGCAAGCCTATACGCGCCAGCTTGGCCTGAATCATATCAACGTACAGCAGGGACCCATCTTCAGCCATAGCGCCATGGTGCTCCAGGCTGCTATCCATGGACAGGGAATTGCGTTGGCTAATAACGTCATGGCGCAATCCGAAATAGAAGCCGGACGTCTGGTCTGTCCGTTTAATGATGTTCTGGTCAGCAAAAACGCATTTTATCTGGTTTGTCATGACAGTCAGGCAGAACTGGGTAAAATAGCCGCCTTCCGTCAGTGGATTCTGGCGAAAGCGGCCACGGAACAAGAAAAATTCCGCTTTCGTTATGAACAATAATTTACGTAGGGTATTCACATGACCAGCCGTTTTATGCTGATTTTTGCCGCCGTAAGTGGCTTTATCTTTGTGGCGTTGGGCGCCTTTGGGGCACATGTTCTGAGTAAAACCCTCGGTGTCGTTGAGATGGGGTGGATCCAGACTGGCCTCGAGTATCAGGCGTTCCATACGCTGGCTATATTTGGCCTGGCCGTCGCCATGCAGCGGCGTATTAGCATTTGGTTTTACTGGAGTAGCGTGTTTTTGGCATTAGGAACGGTGCTGTTTAGCGGCAGCCTGTATTGCCTCGCGCTCTCGCATTTACGCCTGTGGGCGTTTGTTACCCCTGTCGGTGGTTTCAGCTTCCTTGTGGGCTGGGCGCTGATGTTAGTGGGCGCTATTCGATTGAAACGTAAGGGCGTTAGCCATGAATAAGGTTGTATTGTTGTGTCGCCCAGGTTTTGAAAAAGAGTGCGCCGCAGAAATTACGGATAAAGCAGGACGCCGGGAAATCTTCGGTTTTGCCCGCGTGAAAGACAATGCGGGTTACGTCATCTTCGAATGCTATCAGCAGGACGATGCCGAAAAGTTAGTGAAAGAGTTGCCGTTTAGCTCGCTGATTTTTGCCCGTCAAATGTTTGTGGTGGGCGAACTGCTGCAATATTTACCGCCGGAAGACCGCATTACGCCGATTGTCGGCATGTTGCAGGGCGTGGTAGAGAAAGGCGGCGATCTGCGCGTTGAAGTTGCTGATACCAATGAAAGCAAAGAGTTGGTTAAATTTTGCCGTAAGTTTACCGTACCGCTGCGCGCGGCGCTGCGGGAAGCGGGCGTGCTGGCAAAGTATGAAACGCCAAAACGTCCGGTGGTTCATGTGTTCTTTATCGCACCTGGCTGCTGCTATACCGGCTATTCCTGGCCTGACAATAACTCCCCGTTCTACATGGGCATTCCGCGTCTGAAGTTCCCGGCCGATGCGCCGAGCCGTTCAACACTGAAGCTGGAAGAAGCGCTGCACGTGTTTATTCCTGCCGATGAGTGGGATGAACGTCTGGCTAACGGAATGTATGCGGTGGATTTAGGGGCATGCCCGGGCGGTTGGACCTATCAACTGGTTAAACGCAACATGTGGGTTTACTCCGTGGATAATGGTCCGATGGCGCAAAGCCTGATGGATACCGGACAAGTTACCTGGCTGCGCGAAGACGGATTTAAGTACCGGCCAAATCGCAATAACATTTCGTGGATGGTTTGCGACATGGTGGAAAAGCCCGCGAAGGTTGCCGCCCTGATGGCGCAGTGGCTGGTCAACGGCTGGTGTCGTGAGACTATCTTCAACCTCAAGCTGCCGATGAAAAAACGCTACGAAGAGGTGTCGCAAAACCTGGCTTATATTCAGGCACAGCTTGACGAGCATGGCGTAAATGCCCAGATTCAGGCGCGTCAGCTGTATCATGACCGTGAAGAAGTCACCGTGCACGTCCGTCGCCTGTGGGCTGCTGTTGGTGGTCGTCGCGACGAGCGATAAGGTAAAATTGCAGGCCGGATGAAGGCGTAAATGTCTCATCCGGCCTGCATTGTTTCAATCATCGGCGTATCTGAAATAATATGGGTCACATCATCCAGATGCCCAATCCGGGCCTCTCCCGAACGATTAAATTTACTTTTATCGATCAGCAATAATGACTGCGCTGCGCGCTTAAGCAGAATGGACTTGAAGTCGGCATTGGTCGCGTTAGAGTCCCAGAGTGCGCCGTCGCTGTCGATCCCTGCGCAGGAAAAAATAAACAGATCGATCTCGAGTGGTTTGAGCTGCGAGATGAGCGAGGGGTTAACATAGCAACCGTATTTACGCTCAAGGCGACCGCCGGAGCTGATTAGCTGAAGGTGTTCGCGTTTAGCCAATTCCTGGCAAATGGGCTGGCTGTTGGTAAAGACGTGAATGTTGATGTCCGGTAACTGTCGCGCCAGGTACCAGCACGTTGAGCTGGCGTCCAGGGCTATCACCATACCTTCTTCGATCCATGCCAGCGCTTCGCGGGCAATATTCGCTTTGTGGGCATAGTGGCTTTTGAGTCGTATATGAAACGGGTCGCCGCTGTCCTGATTCTCCCGATGAATCACTTTGGCCCGCCCGTGATTGCGCAGCACTTTTCCCTGGGCTTGTAACTCGCTGAGATCGCGGCGGATGGTCTCTTTGCTGACCTTAAGTTGCAAAGCAAGGGTTTCGGTTGTCAGATTTTTGTGGTTAGTAAGCAGATCTACGATCGCCTGCTGGCGCGCCGCTTTCATGTTCTGATCCTCATTTTATGATGAATGCCCGTAGCTGACGGGCATTCAGACCAGAGATTACGGGGTTACTCCTTTTTTTAATAGAATATTCCCGTACTTTGCCCGCTCTCCTGTGATAACGATCGCAAACGCCTGTTGCGCGCGTTCATAGAAGGCATAGCGGTCAATACGCGTGATGTCCGGGCAGGGGGTTTGCAGTGAAAGCGCCTGACGATAGCGGGCCTCGACGTCAGGATCGAGGGCATCGCCTTCAACAGCCGCCATCATCACCAGCGATGGGGCATAGCTGTCCAGTTCAAAGAGCGGAATAATCGCCTGTAGCAGGTCGCTGACCAATAGACCGTCGGCGCGGATAACCTGTGGTCCCATGCTGTGGGCCGGGAAGTGGGCATCGGAAAATATAATCTCATCGCCGTGGCCCATCTCAGCCAGCACCTTCAGCAGGTCGGGCGAAATTAAGGGAGATATTGTTTTGAGCATGTTACTCGACTCCTGTTAGTTCGGATTCGGTTTGCGGATAGAAGTAACGGTACTGGTAGCGTACCTGCCCGCGTGCCTGTTCCGGTGAGGCAAATTCCCCAATGCCCGACCACGCAAACATTGCGGCACCTGCCACGGTGGTTTCGGCGTCATCCAGCACTTTGACAGGTATCCCGAGAACATTCGCTTTGATCTGATTCCACAACGCGTTACGGCTTCCCCCACCAACCAATAGCAGTTCTGTGGCCTGGAAATGACCGATTTTTTCCAGCGTATGGAGGTTTCGCTGCAGCTGTTCTGTCAGTCCTTCCAGCGCGGCGCGATAAAAGTGCCCACGGGTGGTATTGAGCGTAACCCCTTGCCAGCCCGCATTCTGACAGGCCAGCAGGTCGCAGTGCATCTTCACGCCTTCGGCGCCTGCCGGGATGGCCCTGGCTTCGTCAATCAACGTCTGCCAGGGGGTGTCGGCAGTCCACAACAGCTTACGCACCCACTCAAGTACACCGGAAGCCAGCCACTGCATGCCGGGGTTATTCAGTCCAGCCTGGCTATCCAGCTCACAAGTGGAACCCGCATATTGGCTGAGCTGGGAGGTATCCACCTGCGCACTGCGCACCATCAGAATTTCCCATGTGCCGGAAGAGAGCACCGGTTCATCTGGTTGGGCTCCAGCGCCAAATAGCGCAAACTGCGTGTCGTGTCCGGCAGAGATGACCGGAATTCCCGCCGTAAGCCCGAGCAGGCTGGCAGCCTCTGGTTGCAAAGCCCCAATCTGTTCGCCTGCTTCAACCAGGCGCGGGAACAGACGGCGCGGTATGCCCGTAGCCTGCAAAATGTCATGACTAAAATCGCGCTGCCGGATGTCCAGCAACTGGCTGGTGCCCGCCATGGTGATATCTGTAGTGAACTCGCCGGTTAAACGGTGGTTGATAAGCGACGAGATAAACAACCAGGCGTGCGCTTGCTCCAGAAATTGCGGATGGTTTTCTTGCAGCCACACCAGTTTATACAGCGTGTTGAAGCTAAATGCGCCGACGCCGGAAATTTCCTGCAATTGCTGCGGTGATATGTAGTGGTGAATATTCTCCATCACCGCTGCGGTGCGTGGACATTTCCAGCTAATCACCGGATACAGCTGCTTGCCGTTCTTATCAACCAGCGCGCCGTCTACGCCAAAAGTGGTGACGGCGATCCCGCGGACATGGCAGGCGGCCAGTTGCGTGCAGAGGCGCTGACAGCAATCGGCGAAGCGTTGCAGAATGGACTCCAGCGACCATTGATGCCAGGTACTGTTTTCTGTTGCGATGTCACTGGCGTTCGGGGTTGCTGCGCGGGCGACAATCTTTCCCTGTCGGTCAACGGCGATAGCCCGCACGTTGGTCGCGCCACAGTCGAGAACCAGGATAACGTCTTGTTTCATAATCGCTCCCCAAACGTAGCCGGATGGCGCAGCGCTTACCCGGCCTACAAAATTCACTGCGCAGGCCCGGTAAGCTTGCGCCACCGGGCCAGAGTCGCATTAACGCTTATACAGCGGGCCGTAGTTCTGGCAGGCGCGATAATCCTGGCCTTCCATATCCATACCATGGGCTGCCCAGGCTGAAGGGCGGTAAATTTTTTCGTCTTCCACGTTGTGCATACAAACCGGGATACGCAGCATGGCGGCGAGCGTAATAAAGTCCGCGCCCACGTGACCTATCGTCAGTACGCCGTGGTTTGCGCCCCAGTTAGCCATGACGGAATAGACATCGCTGAACGGGCCTTTACCGGTTAAGCGCGGGGCAAACCAGGTGGTTGGCCAGGTGGAGTTGGTGCGCGCATCAAGCTGGTCGTGCATCTCTTTCGGCAATTCCACGCTCCAGCCTTCCGCGATTTGCAGCACCGGGCCCAGGCCTTTGATGATGTTGATGCGGGTCATGGTGAACGGCACGCCGCCCTCGGTCAGGAAGCGAGAAGAATAGCCGCCGCCGCGGAAGTATTCGTGAATAGCCGGACACCATTCGGTAGCCGCCAGGCAATCATCCGCCTCTTTCTGTGAGATTTCCCAGTGCGGCTTCATGGTCGGTTTCCCTTCGCCGTCGCGCTGTTTGCAGGAGCCATCCAGCGCTGCCGAGCCGGAGTTAATCAGGTGAATAATACCGTGCTCAGCAAGGCCGGTCAGCGGTTTACCCGTGACGCGTTCAACCGCCTCTGGCGACCAGTAGGTGCGCACATCGGCAAAGACCTGCGCTGTGCCGGTGAGTTGATGACCAAACAGCATCGCCACGCCGTTCAGGCTGTCGTTTTCGGTGGCGACAACGAACGGTTCGCGAATGCCGTTCCAGTCAAAGGAGCTGTTGAGCAGTGCTTCGGCGGTATCGCCATTCGGGTATTGATCGGTCCAGTGACGCTGGCCCTGGAAGCCTGCGGCAATCGCGTTGTACCCCAGCGACTCTTCAACCCGACCTTTGTCTGCCAGTTTCTGGTTACCCTGCATCATGTCGCGAATACACATGGCCATCAGCAGGCTCTCTTTCAGCACCGCACGGCTCTGCTCTGCGTTACGCTTATATTGCTGTGCGTTCTGATCTTCACCGTAGCGGAAGTTTTTATCCGCCCACGCCAGCGCCATTTCCAGCTCAGCTTCGTCATAGATTTTTTGGTCGATGCGACGGCGCAGTTCGGTCATATCAACGGGTTGAACCTTCATTCCCAGCCAGGATTCAAAGAAGTTATGATCGACAATCGAGCCGGCAATGCCCATTGAAACGCCGCCTACGGACAGGTAGCTTTTGCCTTTCATACTGGCAACCGCCAGGCCCGCGCGGGCAAAGCGCAGCAATTTTTCTTCAACATCGGCAGGGATCGTGGTATCGCCGGCATCCTGTACGTCATGGCCGTAAATAGAGAAGGCGGGAAGTCCTTTTTGATTATGCGCAGCCAATGCTGCGGCCAGATAAACTGCGCCGGGACGTTCTGTTCCGTTAAAGCCCCAGATAGCTTTCGGGCGCATCGGATCCATGTCGATGGTTTCGCTACCGTAGCACCAGCATGGGGTAACAGTAATCGTCACGCCTACGTTCAGGCTGCTGAATTTTTCTTCACAGGCGGCAGATTCAGCCATCCCGGCAATGCAAGTGTCGGCAATCACACATTCAATTTGTGCGCCACTGGCGTGACGAAGTTTCTCTGTGATCAGCGCAGCAGTGGCTTTGGCCATATTCATGGTTTGCTCTTCGAGCGATTCACGAACACCCATACGGCGCCCATCAATCACCGGACGAATTCCAATTTTCGGTAAGCTATTTTTGTTCATTCGAGGTTCCTCATCTCACTTTATGCCGTGCTGCAAAAGCGGATGTTGAACACCACCGTCGCAGTTGGCTGAATAACCCATTTTTGCTAACTCGAGTTAGCTTAGGTATTAGAGAGTTTTTTGCACAACTTTTTTGTTGTGGAACTGTGAGAGGCTTCACGAGAAGTGGTTAAAATTCGATCTGCGTCAAATAAACCAGGACGGGTATTTTCAATAAATCCTTTTTAAATTAATTGGTTGTAATAAATTGTCTGTTCAGCGTCACAGTTTTAAACCAAATGATTTGGCTATTTTGAGTAGCTAAAATAGCTTTAAAAGGCACTTCGCTAACTCGAGTTAGCATAATTGATAAAACGCATATGAACTTATAGGTAGTATTCGCATTAACGGTGACGATGGCTTCCTGGCAACGTTTTGCGCCTGATTCACTGATTGCAGTTTCTGTATATTGAGGAAAGCAGCAATGTCTGAAACATTTTTACAGATGAGTCATATTACGAAACGTTTTCCCGGCGTATTAGCGTTGAGTAATGTGGATTTTGCTTTACGCAAAGGAGAGGTTCATGCGCTGCTGGGTGAGAATGGCGCAGGAAAGTCTACGTTGATGAAGATTTTATCCGGTGTTTATCAGCCTGATGAAGGGGATATTATTTTTGAGGGACAACCTGTTACTTTTGCGAACCCGTTGAGTGCACAAAGCGCAGGTATCACCATCATTCACCAGGAGTTTAACCTTTTCCCTGAACTCACGGTGGAAGATAATATATTTATTGGCAGGGAGTTTTGCAAAAATAATCGCTGGCGTCTGGATGAAAAACAACAGCGACAGGCAGCTATCGATATTTTGCAAAAATTAAACCTGAATATCTCTCCAGAAACGCTGGTGGCCGATCTGACCGTCGCGCAACAACAAATGGTTGAGATTGCTAAAGCGATATCGGTGAATGCCAAGATTCTTATTATGGATGAACCGACGGCAGCGCTAACTGAAACGGAAATTGACAGCTTATTTCAGGTAACTCGTTTGCTGAAAGAACAGGGAACGGGCATTGTTTATATCTCGCACAGGTTAGAGGAACTGGCGCTGATCGCCGATCGCGCGACGGTGATGCGGGATGGCCAGTTTATTGCCACTGTGGATTATGATGCGGTCAAAATTAGCGATCTGATTGCCATGATGGTTGGGCGCGATCTTGGCAATATCTATCCTCGCCGCGAACCTTTGGCTCAACGCAAGCCGGTGTTGGAAGTAAGCGGTCTGACGCGCAATGGCGTATTGAACAATATTGATTTCACTCTGTATCAGGGCGAAATTTTGGGCTTCGCCGGTCTGATGGGGGCAGGACGTACTGAGCTGGCGCGGGCGATTTTTGGTGCGGATCCCATTGATGGCGGAACCCTCAAGCTGAACGGTAACGTGACGGTAATTAAAGATATTCCTGATGCTATCAAACAGGGTATCAGCTATTTAACCGAGGACAGGAAAAAAGAGGGGCTGGCATTAGGACTGTCCGTTGAGCGCAATATTATGTTGGGCAATTATCCTGAGTATTCCGATCGTTATGGCAACGTGGACAGCAAACGTTGTCAGAAAACCAGCGAAGAACAGGTGAAAGCCCTACGCATTAAAACACCACATTTAGAACAGGCTGCTCTGAATTTAAGTGGTGGTAATCAGCAGAAAATTATTATTGCCAGATGGGTGTGTAAAGACACCGATATTCTCATCTTTGATGAACCCACTCGCGGTATTGATGTGGGTGCCAAACTTGAGATTTATGAATTAATGAATCGACTGGTGGCAAAAGGGAAGTCAATTATCATGATCTCCTCTGAATTACCGGAAGTGCTGGGTATGTGCGATCGCATTTTAGTGATGCGTAATGGACGTATTACCGGGGAGTTAGCTTCTGATGACGCCACACAAGAAAAAATCATGCAATATGCGACGTTAGAGGACTAATTTATGACTATCTCTGTAACCTCTTCAGACAGCAATAATAAGAAAATAAAAATTAACAAAGAACTTTTAATGCGCCTTGCGCCGCTTTTGAGTCTGATTATTTTAGTAATATTTTTTAGCTTTGGTTCGCCATTTTTCTTTAACACTGAAAACATCATGACAATCGCTCTGCAAACTTCAGTGATTGGCATTATGGCGATTGGCGTTACCTTCGTCATTATCACGTCAGGAATCGACCTTTCTCTTGGCTCGGTGGTGGCCTTTTCGGGTGTTGCGGTAGGCATCAGCGCCACGCTGGGATTGCCTCTGCCCGTATGTATTCTGGCCGGGGTGCTGGCCGGTGGATTATGCGGCTATATCAATGGTCTGCTGGTCACCAAAATGACTATCCCACCTTTTATCGCCACGCTGGGCCTGATGATGTCCGTCAGAGGCATCAATATGGTGATGACAGATGGTCGTGCGATTTATTTCGCTGATTACCCCACCTTCAAAATGCTGGCCCAGGGACGTTTGTTCGATGTGTTGCCTTATCCCGTTTTTTACCTGGTGGTGGTGGCGCTAATCGCCGCCTACATCCTGAAGAAAACGGTGATTGGTCGCTATGTTTACGCTGTGGGTAGCAATGAGGTGGCCGCACACCTTTCCGGAATTAAAGTTCAACGCGTCAAAATTTTCGTCTACGCCTTTTGCGGTCTGCTGACCGGGATCGCCGGGGTTATTCTGGCCTCACGTCTGAACTCTGGTCAGCCAACGGTTGGCGTGGGTTATGAACTGGAAGCCATCGCGGCGGTTGTTATTGGCGGTACGAGCCTGATGGGAGGAATTGGCACCATCGGCGGGACTATCATCGGCGCATTCATTATGAGCGTGTTGAAAAATGGTCTGAACCTGATGGGGGTTTCCCAGTTCTGGCAAATGGTGGCCATGGGCGTGGTGGTCATTGCTGCGGTTTATCTCGATACATTACGCAAAAAAATTCGTTGATTTACGCTCCCGGAAGTCACGGGGCATCATAACCCTGACGTTTAGGGTGACTCACTCAGAACGGAGTAAAACAATGAGAACCAGGAATTTTGTCTATGCGTTATCCCTGCTGGCCTGTATGACATCCAGCGTATTGGCTAAAGATATGAACCTTCCGGTGGTCAGTAAAGGTTTCCAGCATGAATTCTGGCAAACCGTAAAAATGGGGACGGAAGCGGCAGCAAAAGAGTCGGGTGATAAAACCAGCTATGTCGGCCCGGCGGATGAAACTCAGATTGCCGAGCAGATTCAGCTAGTTGAAAACGCGATGGCGCAAAAACCCAATGGGCTATTGCTGGCAGCGTTAGATGCCAATGCGCTGGCGCCATTAGTTGAGACCGCAAATTCACGCGGCATTAAAGTTGTGACGTTTGACTCCGGTGTGAATTCCGATATCCCAGTGAGCTTTGTCGCCACGAATAACCGTAAAGCCGGTGCTGAAGCGGCGGATGCACTGGCAGCGGAAGTGGGCAGCAAAGGTAAAGTGGGCATTATTGCGCACGTAGCGGGGACCTCCTCAGCGATTGAGCGTTCGGAAGGGTTTATTGCCCGCATGAAAGAGAAATACCCGGAAATCCAGGTGCTACCGGTCCAGTACAGCGATGGCGATCCGCAAAAAGCGATGGATAAAACCATCGATATGATCCAGGCCAACCCTGATATTGCAGGGATTTATGGCACCAATGAAGGCTCAACGCTGGGCGTAGCAAACGCCATTGATAGTCAAAACCTGAAAGGTAAAGTGAAAGTGATTGGTTTTGATAGCACCGAGGCAATCATTGCTTTCCTGAAGTCTGGGGTCATTCAGGGCTTTGTCGTGCAGGACGCTTATCAGATTGGCTACCAGGGTATCAAGACACTAAATGCAGCGGTATCGGGTCAGTCTGTACCGAAAGAAATTGATATTCCGGTTAAATTCGTTAATGCGAAGAACATTGACACCCCGGAAATTGACAAGCTGTTACACCCATTCGGTAAAAAATAACACCGTTGGGGCGAAGTGCTCGCCCCATCATTCGCCAGCGTCAGGGAGTTACTATGGGCAGTGGATATTTCCTCGGTGTGGATGTCGGTTCCGCCAGCGTCAGGGCTGGTGTCTTTGATGCCAGTGGCAAACGGCTGGCTTTTGCGACACACGCCATCTCGCAGTTTCGACCCGGTCCTGAGCGGGTTGAGCAGTCATCTGCAGAAATCTGGCAGCAGGTTTGCCATGCAGTGAAGGAGGCGGTGTCGTCATCCGGGGTTCGCATTGAGGAGATTCGCGCATTGGGATTTGATGCCACCTGTTCATTGGTGGCACTGGATGAGCAGGGGCGGGGTCTGGCAGTTTCACCAGGCGAACCATCAGACCATAACATCATCATGTGGATGGATCATCGTGCGGCGCAGGAGACGCAACGTATAAACGCCACGCAGGATCCGGCTCTGCGCTACGTTGGCGGTGAAGTCAGCGTCGAAATGGAGCTTCCTAAAGTACTGTGGTTGAAAAACCATTTTCCAGCCACCTGGCAGAGTGCGTATCGCTTCTACGATCTGGCGGACTTTCTGGTCTCTAAAGCTACCGCCTGTGATGTTGCTGGTCTGTGCACGCTGACCTGTAAATGGAACTATCTGGCACATGAACAACGCTTTAGCCACTCTTTGCTTGACGCTGTTGAGCTAACGGATTTGTTGGGCAAAATCCCGTCGCGGATCCTGCCGCCAGGCGCCGCCGTTGGAACGCTTAGCACCGATGCGGCCCAGGCGCTGGGGCTGACGACTGCAGTGGTCGTCGCCAGCGGAATGATTGATGCCCATGCGGGCGGAGTAGCGCTTGCCGGTGTTGAGCCTGAGGGGACGTTGGCGTTGATCAGCGGAACGTCAAATTGCCATATGCTGTGCAGCGAGCAGGAAATTCATACACCTGGTGTATGGGGGCCGTACTGGTCAGCCATGCTGCCAGGCTACTGGCTGACAGAAGGGGGGCAAAGTGCCGCTGGGGCGTTAGTCGACTGGACGCTTCAGGAGTCAGGAGCCAGCGCGGCGCTATTTCACAAGGCTGAGGCGCGGGGTTGCCATCCCATCGTTTTAGTTAATGAATGGGTTGCCGCACTTGAGGCGCAGGAGTCAGAGCCTGGTCGTTATTTGCATGTGCTGGCCGATCATCACGGCAATCGTTCACCGCGCGCGCGACCCGATGCCCGGGGGAGTGTTTGCGGTTTGACTCTTGAGCGAGGCGAGATGCAGGTTGCTCGTCTGTACCTGGCGACATTACAGGCGATCGCCTGCGGTACGCGGCATATTATGGAAGTGATGCGCGAAAACGGTCACACCATTTCCCGACTGACGCTGTGCGGCGGCGCAACGCATAACCCACTGTGGTTGCGAGAATATGCCGATGCCACCGGATGCGATATTCATCTGATGCAGGAAGAGGATGCAGTGACGTTAGGTGCGGCCATCACCGGCGCGGTTGCCTGCGGCGCGTGGGAAAATATTCCATCTGCATGCCAGGCGATGGTTCGATCTGGCGAGGTGATTAAGGCTAACCCGGCACGGCGGAACTTCTATGACCGCAAATATCAGGCTTATCTGATGATGTGGGATCAGCAGCAGGCGATTAACCAACTTATGCAGTAAGACAAAAGTTTAAAATACTTTTATGATTGTAGATTGACGTTTTTGGATGTGAACTGGGGCATATAAATGGCTAAAACAGTAGAACAGATAGCCAGCGATCTGAATTTATCGGTTACGACCGTACGACTGGTGCTGAACGGGAAAGCAGAGCAATATCGAATCAGTGTCAAAACCCAAACGCGTATTAATGAATATGTCGAGCGCTATGGTTACGTCATTAACCATTCAGCACGCAGCCTGAAATTGAATAAAACGGATACGTTGGGATTGATTGTGCCCAATATTTCCAACGTGTTTTTTGCCACACTCGCAGAAAAACTTGAGCAACGCTGTCGTCGTTCCGGTTATCAGCTAACGATTAGCTGTACCTATGACGATGTTGATTACGAAAATAAACTGACTAAAGCGTTAATAGCTCGCAATGTCGATGGCCTTTTTATTGTTCCCTCAACATTAGAGAATCAGCAGCACCATTTACGTCAGGTCAGAAAACCGATGGTGTTACTTGACCGTGATTTTAAGTATACCGATAACGCTCTGGTAGAAAGCCATAACATTTTGGGCGGCGAAAAATTGACGCAAAGTTTGTTTGACGCTGGAAAGTCGCCGATCTGGTTTTTGGTGGGAGATACCGGATTACCCAGCATCGGCGACCGTTTGCAAGGTTATCTTAATGCATTGAACAATAATGGTATTTTGCATAGCGATTGGGTGCGCGAAGGGCCGGACAACACGCCCGAGGGTGGTTATCGACTGATGGATGAGTTGATCGGCGAACAGGGCTGTCCACAGGCATTTATCGCCTCATCATTACCCGTACTGGAGGGGGCCATTAATGCTATTCGTAATCGTTTTGGCACAATTCCACCTGAAATTAACATTGGGACATTCGATGAACACCCAATGCTGGGATTCCTCGCCAATAATGTCTGGTCAATGCAGCAGGATGAAAATGTTTGGGCGGAAAAAGCGTTCGATATGATGATGAGTGCTATTGATGACCAGCCAATTAAAGAAACTGTAAAAGTTGAGATGAAACTTATTAAGCGCGTAAGACAACCTTAATACGCCGCTATAAATAAATCGGCCTACTGAACCTGAATATATACGTTCAGTGGCTGCCTGTATCTGAAACCTGACCCGTCTTACTCTGCGGCTGCATTTTTCGCAATAAAGACGAGGGGAAACTGTACCCGGAGAATCATTATGGAAAGAATGCGTTTGTCGCGAGAAATCATTGAAACCTGCCTTGAAATGACCAGCCTTGGATTGAATCAGGGGACGGCGGGAAATGTGAGTGCGCGTTATGAAAATGGGATGCTGATCACGCCCAGCGGTATTCCTTACGAAAGACTTACTGAAAATATGATCGTGTATGTAGATAACGACGGGAAATATGATAAAGGACAATTACCCTCCAGTGAATGGCGTTTTCACCTGGCGGCATACCAGACGCGTCCCGATGCCAATGCGGTTGTCCATAACCATGCCGTACATTGCACGGCCGTTTCTATTCTTAATCGCCCTATCCCGGCAATTCACTACATGATTGCGGCGGCTGGGGGGAACTCTATTCCGTGTGCGCCTTATGCGACGTTTGGTACACGAGAGCTGTCAGAGCATGTGAGCGTCGCCCTGAAAAACCGTAAGGCAACGCTTTTACAGCACCATGGGTTGATTGCTTGTGAAGCGAATTTGGAAAAAGCACTGTGGTTGGCGCATGAAGTGGAAGTTCTGGCCCGCCTTTATCTGAGCACGCTGGCGATTGTTGACCCGGTGCCGGTGCTGGATGACGAGGAGATCGCCATTGTGCTGGAGAAATTCAAATCTTACGGATTACGCATTGAAGAGTAATTTCGCATAGCGAAAAGGAGAAATACGATGGCGAACAGAATGATTCTGAACGAAACGGCATGGTTTGGCCGGGGAGCTGTTGGTGCATTAACCGATGAAGTCATCCGTCGTGGTTATCGCAAAGCGTTGATTGTGACTGATAAAAATCTGGTGCAGTGCGGCGTTGTCGATAAGGTGACTTCCCGAATGGATGCTGCTGGTCTGGCATGGGAAATCTATTCAGGCGTTATTCCTAACCCAACCATTGCGGTGGTGCAGGAAGGGTTGGGTGTCTTTCAGCAAAGCGGCGCAGACTATCTGATCGCCATCGGCGGAGGCTCCCCTCAGGATACCTGTAAAGCGATTGGCATTATCAATAATAACCCTGAGTTTGCGGATGTACGCAGCCTTGAAGGGTTATCGCCAACGCGCAACCCGAGCGTGCCGGTTATGGCTATCCCCACCACCGCGGGAACGGCAGCGGAAGTGACCATTAACTACGTGATCACTGACGAAGAAAATCGGCGTAAGTTTGTTTGTGTCGACCCCCATGACATCCCACAGGTAGCGTTCATCGATGCAGACATGATGGACGGCATGCCAGCGGCGCTAAAAGCCGCCACCGGAGTGGATGCCCTGACCCATGCTATTGAGGGGTACATTACGCGGGCGGCGTGGGCGCTTACCGATGCGCTGCACATTAAAGCCATTGAAATGATAGCTGGGGCATTACGTGGTTCCGTTGCGGGCGATACCCAGGCCGGGGAAGCGATGGCGCTGGGCCAGTACGTGGCCGGGATGGGCTTTTCCAACGTTGGTCTGGGATTAGTGCATGGAATGGCACACCCGTTAGGCGCGTTTTATAACACGCCGCACGGCGTAGCAAATGCCATTTTGCTGCCGCACGTGATGCGCTATAACGCCGAATTCACCGGGGAAAAATTTCGCGATATCGCCCGGGTGATGGGAGTTAAGGTTGAAGAACTGACGCTGGCAGAGGCACGTAAAGCGGCAGTAGATGCCGTCTTCGCCCTTAACCGCGATGTAGGGATCCCACTGCATTTACGCGATGTTGGCGTACGTAAAGAGGATATTCCTGCGCTGGCACAGGCGGCATTTGACGATGTTTGTACCGGGGGAAATCCCCGTGAAGCGAATCTTGGGGATATCGTTGAGCTGTACCACACCGCCTGGTAATTTTTCAGCGTGACGGCGTGAAAGCCTTATCCGGCCTACCGGGGTGTTCGACGTGTAGGCCAGATAAGCACAGCGCCATTTGGCAACAGACCTATCGCACCAACCGTAATTGCTGCAGGTTTCCGTCGATATGTAAGTCCGTTTGCAGCCGTGCGATATCGCGACACAGAAACGCCATCTCCTGGTGCATCTCTAGTTTTTTGCGCCACTTGTCCGGTACTTCATCAAGATGCGCGTAAATGCCTTCTAGATGTTGAAACTGTACGAGCAGCTGCGTGGCGCTTTTGGGACCAATACCTG
Source organism: Citrobacter sp. Cb023 (assembly GCF_030336805.1). Taxonomy (NCBI): domain Bacteria; kingdom Pseudomonadati; phylum Pseudomonadota; class Gammaproteobacteria; order Enterobacterales; family Enterobacteriaceae; genus Citrobacter; species Citrobacter sp. Cb023. The sequence continues at coordinate 524,089 of NZ_JAOWCV010000040.1, forward strand.
CAACCCCCGGTACTTTCGAACTGCTGATCCCGGCCAGTCCCCAGTAATCAGGCAACTGCTGCGGCAGCACGCCAAACTCTTTCTCAATAAACGGTGCATCCAGCCAGCGTTTTTGGAAGTAGTCACGAATACGCAGCGTCGGGGAGAGCAACTGACAATAGCCTTTATCGGTTGAGACGATGGTAGCCTGATGTCCCGCCTGGCTCACTTTAACCGCCAGGGTTGCGGCTAAATCATCGGCTTCATTCCCGCTGGAGACCCAACAGCAGACGCCGCGCTGTTCAAAAGCGGCGCGTAAGGCGGGCATTTCCTGGTGCAATTCATCAGGCATCGGGGGGCGACCTGCTTTGTAGTCAGGCAACCGTTGGTGACGCCAGCCGCTGTTGCGCGCTTCATCATCGAATACCGCCACGGCGTGCGTAGGCTGACTGTGCACAATCAACTGATCGAGCGCGTGCTGGCACGTCTCTACGCAGGGTGAGCCCTGTACGGCGTGAATGCGGCGGATAAGGTTCAGTGCATCGACAATGAGCAGGTGGACGGCCACGGTGTTCTCCCTAACAAATAAGTTTGTAGGGTAACATTCACGGCGAGGGGAGGCGAGTGTTGCGAAATAGCGTTATCCGTAGACCGGATGGCGGCGAGCGCCTTATCCGGCCTACAGACTCTGAAACGTGGTGGGACTTAATCGCAGGTGACAATCTTCATCGCCAGACCGCCGCGAGATGTTTCACGGTATTTGGCGTTCATGTCTTTACCGGTTTCGTACATGGTCTCGATGACTTTATCAAGGCACACGCGCGGTTCGCTGATACGGCGCAGCGCCATACGTGCGGCGTTCACTGCTTTAACCGAAGCAATGGCGTTACGCTCAATGCACGGTACCTGCACCTGACCGGCAACCGGATCGCAGGTCAGACCCAGGTTATGTTCCATACCGATTTCCGCCGCGATGCACACCTGCATTGGGCTACCGCCCAGCAGTTCAGCCAGACCGGCCGCAGCCATGGAGCAGGCAACGCCGACTTCACCCTGACAGCCCACTTCGGCGCCAGAGATAGAGGCGTTCATCTTGTACAGTGAACCAATGGCGCTCGCGACCAGCATGTAGCGTGCCAGCGAGTTAGCATTCACTTCGCGGATAAACTTGTCGTAGTACGCCAGCACGGCAGGAACAATCCCGCATGCGCCATTAGTTGGCGCCGTAACCACGCGTCCACCGGCAGCGTTTTCTTCGTTCACGGCCAGCGCGAACATGTTGATCCAGTCAACAACCGCCATCGGATCAGTGGTGGTTTTGTCGCTGCTGACCAGCATACGACGCAGCGCCGCCGCGCGACGTGGAACGCGCAGTTTGCCCGGCAATACACCTTCGGTGGTGATGCCGCGCTCAATCCCGCTGCGCATGACGTCCCAGACGTTGGCGAAGTGTTGTTCCAGCTCTTCTTTGCTGTGCAGCGCCAGTTCGTTTTGCATCATCAGACCGGAAAGTGACAGGCCGGTTTCCTGGCAATGACGTTGCAAATCAGCCGCAGATTTATACGGATACGGCACGTTTACCGGAGAGTTGTTCGGTAAACCAAAATGTTCTTCATCAACGATGAACCCACCGCCAATGGAATAGTAAGTCTGGCTGTAAATGGCTTTTTCGCCCGCCAGTGCGGTAATACGCATCCCGTTTTCGTGCAGGGACAGATTGTCCGCATGGAAATTCATGCACTTGTCGACCGGGAACTCGACCTCATGTTGACCGTCCGCCAGCAGCAAACGTCCATGAGTATTCACATCCTGGATAAAGGCCGGGATGGCATCAATGTCTACGGTATCCGGCAGATTACCCGCCAGGCCCATAATAATAGCGATGTCGGTATGGTGACCTTTCCCCGTCAGAGACAAAGAGCCATAGACATCAACCACTACGCGGGTTACGTCAGTGAGAATTCCGCGTGCAATCAGGTCATCCGTGAATTGTTTGCCTGCTTTCATCGGGCCAACAGTGTGGGAGCTGGAAGGGCCAATGCCGATTTTGAAAATATCGAATACGCTAATCATGAGGCGTCCATTGTGTATCGAGGTGCGCCGCCCCGAGGAGCGGCGCAGGGGAATTAACTGAACAGAGAGTAGAAAATAGCGGAGATAGCGATCAGGCCCATAATCACAACGAAGACGTTGCTGATATGGCCGCTGTATTTACGCATTGCCGGTACTTTCTGAATTGCATACATCGGCATCAGGAACAGAATCATCGCGATGATTGGGCCACCCAGGGTTTCAATCATACCGAGGATACTTGGGTTCAGCGTCGCCACAATCCAGGTGGTTACCAGCATGAACAGCGCAGTGATTTTGTTCAGTTTGTTGATTTCGATGGTTTTGCCTTTGCCGCGCAGAGACTTAATCACCATACCGTTGAAACCTTCACGTGCGCCCAGGTAGTGGCCGAGGAAGGATTTGGTGATAGCGATAATCGCGATGATCGGTGCCATCCAGGCAATGATCGGCGCGTTAAAGTGGTTTGCCAGGTAAGACAGGATAGAGATGTTCTGCTCTTTCGCTGCAGCCAGATCCGCTGGGGTCAGGCTAAATACGCAGCTGAAGACGAAGAACATAACGGTCAGCACCATCATGATGTGAGCGAATGCCAGAATCTTAGAGCATTTCTTCTCAGCTTCATCACCGTATTCTTCACGCTTCGCCACGGCGAAGGAGGAGATGATTGGTGAGTGGTTGAAGGAGAACACCATTACCGGAATTGCCAGCCACAGGGTCAACAGCAGTCCGTTGCCGGTGGTTGCTGCAGAGTCAAAGGACAGGGTTTCCAGAACTGCACCGCTCCACTGAGGGATCAGGTACAGCGCCAGCAGCATCAGGGCGGCAACAAACGGGAATACCAGGATGCTCATCGCCTTCACGATCATCTGCTCACCGAAACGCACGATGGTCATCATGCCGACAATCAGGATCAGAGACAGGATTGCGCGCGGCGGCGGCGTAATTGCCAACTGGTGGGTCAGGAAGCTTTCGACGGTGTTGGTGATTGCTACGCTGTAGACCAACAGAATTGGGTAGATAGCGAAGAAGTAGAGCAGGGTAATCAGTTTTCCTGCGCCTACACCAAAGTGTTCTTCTACAACTTCAGTAATGTCTTCACCCGGATTTTTACCGGACAGCACGAAGCGAGTCAGGCCGCGGTGTGCAAAGAAGGTCATTGGGAAAGCGAGGATCGCCATGATGATCAGCGGAATCATACCGCCTACGCCTGCGTTAATCGGCAGGAACAATACACCCGCGCCAATCGCCGTGCCGTAAAGGCCCAGCATCCACATGGTGTCTGTCTTGCGCCATGCGCTGCGGGTCTGGCCCGTAACGATAGTGCTGGTTTGAGTGTTTTCCATCTATTTCTCCTGGAGGAAGCTTAAAAAGTCGGGTTTGGGGTCAATCCAATGAGAAAATACCCGACTGTAAATCGAAATTCGTTGAGCGATTTTTTATATAATTTTTCGCCGTAATAATTTGCGGGCGGAAAGATACATTTTAGTAATGAATGTATCAGTGATCGCGATCCCAAATGCAATAATCCACCTTTTATGTGGATAAATTTGGACCATTAATCTGTTAAAAAATAGTCAAAGCGAATTTACGGGCGCGAAGGCTAACATTAACGACATATATCATGAAAGCGAAGGCGCGAAGATACGAGCGTTACGCTGTAAAAACTGTTGTTTTTAGAGGATTTTGGCGACTAATAATAATTTCCTAAGATAAATCACGGTTGGGTTTTAAAGGTAATCGTTTGCGCAGCGCGTTATTTTTAATGAAACATCATCGGTATTTATATGATCGTCTGAGCTATGTGACTGGTATCACTAAAAAAAGCCGGGAGGCTGATGCGCCAAACCCGGCTTTGATATGGACAAAACTGTCACCGCGATAGCGTCTGCTGGCGGCTGTTGGAGGTTAGGCGCAAATCTCGTAGCAAGGGATATACGCGGAGCCAGGTAACTTCATACGATGCTGTGCAACAAAGCCCTGCAGGAGATCGTCCATGCGGCGCATCATTTCGCGGTCACCGTGGATTTTGTACGGGCCAAACTCTTCGATGGCGCGGATCCCGACTTCCTTCACGTTACCGGCTACAATCCCCGAGAACGCACGGCGCAGGTCTGCCGCCAGTACTTCCACAGGTTGATCCGGGTACAGCTTCAGGTTAGCCATGTTTTCATGGGACGGCTCGAACGGCATCTGCAAATCAGGCGCGATACGAATCGACCAGTTAAAGCTGTAGGCATCACCGGTGTCACGGCGGTTCTCTTTCACCAGCGGCATCGCTTTTTTCATCAGACGAGCCACTTCTGCTGCATCGTCTATGATAATGCGATAGTGGCGACGCGCATCTTCCCCCAGCGTGTGCACGATAAATTCGTCCAGCACGCGGAAGTAATCGGCGCTCTCTTTTGGTCCAGTCAGGATCAGCGGTAAAACCTGATCTTTGTTGGCCGGGTTCATCAGGATCCCCAGCAGATACAGCAGTTCTTCTGCTGTCCCTACGCCGCCTGGGAAGATGATTATACCGTGGGCGATACGCACGAACGCTTCCAGACGTTTTTCAATGTCCGGCATGATGATCAGTTCGTTAACCAGCGGGTTAGGCGGCTCAGCGGCAATGATTGACGGTTCGGTCATTCCGATAAAGCGGCTGTCTTTGTATCGTTGCTGAGCGTGACCGACCGCAGCGCCTTTCATTGGCGCTTCCATCGCCCCCGGACCACAGCCGGTACAGATGTTCAGTTCGCGCAGGCCCAACTGGGTACCAACGCGACGGGCGTACAGGTACTCGTTTTCGTTGATTGAGTGACCCCCCCAGCAGACGACCATGTTTGGCGCTTCACCCACGTGTAGCGCCCGGGCATTGCGCAGGATCGAGAATACCAGGTTGGTAATATGCACCGAGCTTTCAAGATCCAGATGCTGAAAGCGACCGGCGTTATGGATCTGGCCATTGACGAACAGAATGTCGCGCAGCACGGCAAACAGGTTGGCCTGCAGTGCGCGAATAATGCGTCCATCAACAAACGCATCTTCAGGCGGGTTGATCAGTTCCAGCTTCACGCCCCGTTCGCGGCGCAGCACGTTAATGTCGAAACTTTCAAAGCGTGACAGCAGCTCTTTGCTGTTGTCGGTCAAACTGCCGGAGTTCAGAACGGCAAGCGAACAGTTACGAAACAGTTGATACAGGTCGCTGCTGGCCGTGCGTTTAAGCATATCGACTTCCAGCTGCGACAACATGTCCATTGAGCCAAGCGGGCTAATATGTGTAATCAAGTAAACTCCTTATGGGACGCAACACGTCATTCCCTGTTGATTACAATAGCCCTGGCTTATGACCTTTCACAACCTTGCGCGCGGAATCCGGCACGCAAAATTGAGAAAAAAGATTACTGACGTACCAAGCGCCCCGTTGCTGGGGTGAAATCGGTGTTGGTGCGCCATGGGTTAATGTCCAGGCCGCCACGTCGCGTGTAGCGCGCGTAAACGCTCAGTTTCTCCGGTTGGCAGAAGCGCAGAATGTCATTGAAAATGCGTTCCACGCACTGCTCGTGAAACTCATTATGGTGACGGAAGGAGACCAGATAACGCAGCAGCTTCTCGCGATCGATTTTCCGTCCGCGATACTGAATCTGTATGGAGCCCCAGTCCGGCTGGTGGGTGATCAAGCAGTTAGACTTCAGCAGATGGCTGACCAGCGTCTCTTCCACCGCTTTTTCACCGCCAACGGCATTTTCCAGATACTCTGTGCTGAACTGGTAGTTATCGATGACGATATCCTGATTGTCGATACAGGTGCCGTTAAAGTGGGCTATCGGTTGTCCTTCCAGTTCGTCAAGACGGTACAGCGCTACGCTGACATCACCCTGAGCACAAGCGCGCAGATCGTTTTCCAGCGTCTGGCGTACCGCATCCCAGGAATCAAAACGCGTCTGGTTAAAACTGTTCAGGTAAAGCTTAAAGCTTTTCGATTCGATCAGATTTACGCTGGTGTAATCCAGTTCTACATGACCGACCGCTACCTGCGGTAAACCGTTGACATTCAGCCAAGACAGTTCATATAGCGTCCAGATATCGGCACCGTGAAAAGGCAGATTATCGGCCTGTAAATCCAGCGGGTCGCGGTTCAGGCTGCGTGGAACGCCCTGCAGCAGGCTGGCATCGTAATTGTCACGGTAATCTGTTGATTTACCGAGAGTCAGGCCGTCAAGCGCCTGATGATTTTCATAAGAGGACATGTTTCACCGTCATAAACCAGATACACTATGCGACAAGTGTATCCTGGCTTTTGTGAAGAGAGAAATCAGTGGACGAATTGACAGCGCAGGCGTTGACAGCCTTTACGACACGTTATTGCGACGCATGGTACGAAAAAAACAACAGTTGGCCCCTCAGCGAAGAGCTGTATGGCGTACCTTCTCCGTGCATCATTTCTTCCACAGACGATGCGGTATTCTGGCAACCTCAGCCTTTTGTCGGCGAAAAAAACCTCAATGCGGTTGAACGCGCCTTTGATATCGTGATACAACCAGCCGTTCACGCTTTTTACACCACCCAGTTTGCCGGGGACATGCACGCGCAGTTTGCGGATGAAAAACTAACGCTGCTGCAAACCTGGAGCGAAGACGACTTCAGGCGCGTTCAGGAAAACCTGATTGGTCACCTGGTTACGCAAAAGCGCCTCAAGCTGTCGCCTACGCTTTTTATTGCCACCCAGGACAATGAGCTTGACGTCATTTCGGTGTGCAATCTCTCCGGTGAAGTGTGCAAAGAAACGCTGGGAACCCGTAAACGAACGGTGCTGGCGGACTCACTTGCGGAATTTCTCACTCAGCTTAAGCCAGTTCTGTAATCCAGATTGCCCTGAACCTTGTGAGAGATCTCTTACAAACCCTGTAGGACATTGCCAGGTAATAAGTAAAGACTTAATGAACGGATAAAATAATTATTCCTTATTATTCATAAAGTTAATGTTTTATTGTCAACTTTCATACGAAAATAATCTTAAGGGAGTGTCTGTAAGCATCTTGTAAGACAAGGCGAAACAGGCGATTCTATATCTGTCGACAAGGAGTCGCACAACGAAGAGAACATCAGGATGATGGCTCTTCGGCAGGACACACCAGGACGGTGTTACAAGGACAGGCTTCAGGATGAAGCGAAGCGGAAAGCGCTGGATGCGTTAAGGGACACCTCCAGGATGGAGAATGAGAGCCGGTCAGGATGTTCGGCGGGTCAGGATGGCCAGGACACTTCAGGATGAAGTCTTCACATCGGGGTGATGTGAGCAGGATGCACAAGTTCAGGATGAACAAGGTCGCAAGACCACAGGAAAAGTTGTCACGGATGAGCAGGGAGCACTAAAAGTAGCTGGAACGCTGCGAAACGAACCGGGAGCACTGTTTTTACAGTGCTCCCTTTTTTTATTTCCCTTCACTAGTGCTATTCTTCGCGCCAGATTTTTCATCATTGAGGTTAATTTCATGACGACTCATGACCGTGTGCGCCAGCAGTTACACGCGCTTGAAGCGCTACTGCGTGAACATAATCACTGGCGGTTGGATGAGCCTGCAGAGCATCTGTTTACCAGCACGCAGCCTTTTTGTATGGATACCATGGAGCCGGTTGAGTGGCTGCAATGGGTATTGATTCCCCGCATGCATACGCTGATTGATAACGCTCAGCCGCTTCCGCAGGCTTTTGCCGTCGCACCGTATTACGAAATGGCGTTGGCAGCCGATCACCCGCAACGCGAAATTCTCCTGACGGCATTGCAGGAATTGGATGCACTGTTTACAAGTGATAACGCCTGATGCTGGAGATTCTGTATCAGGACGAATGGCTGGTCGCAGTTAACAAACCTTCGGGCTGGTTGGTTCACCGCAGTTGGCTCGACCGGGATGAGAAAGTGGTGGTGATGCAAACGGTACGCGACCAGATTGGTCAGCACGTTTTTACCGCCCACCGACTCGACAGACCGACTTCCGGAGTACTGCTGATGGGACTGTCCAGCGAAGCCGGGCGGTTGCTGTCCCAGCAATTTGAACATCATCAAATTCAGAAACGCTATCATGCGATTGTGCGTGGCTGGCTGATGGATGATGCCGTGTTGGATTACCCGCTGGTCGAAGAACTGGATAAGATCGCCGATAAATTTGCCCGTGATGATAAAGGCCCGCAGCCTGCCGTCACCCATTATCGCGGTTTGGCGACGGTTGAGATGCCGGTAGCGACCGGACGTTATCCGACGACCCGTTACGGATTGGTGGAACTGGATCCTAAAACCGGTCGAAAACACCAGCTCAGACGCCATCTGGCGCACTTACGCCATCCGATTATCGGCGACAGTAAGCACGGTGATTTGCGGCAAAACCGCAGCGCCGCTGAGCATTTTGGCTGTCAGCGTTTGATGCTTCATGCCAGCCAGCTTACGCTGACTCATCCTTTTACCGGCGAACCGCTGGTTATTCGCGCCGGGCTGGATGATGTCTGGATGCAGGCGCTATCACAGTTTGGCTGGCGTGGACTTCTCCCTGAGAATGAAAGGGTTGAGTTCAGCGGGCTGTCAGGTCAGGATGAGCAGATAGATTCTTAAGTCCCAGGAGATTACGGTTATGGCGGAAATTGGAATTTTTGTCGGCACGATGTACGGAAACGCGTTGCTGGTTGCCGAAGAGGCCGAAGCTATTTTGACGGCGCAGGGTCATAAAGCCACGGTGTTCGAAGATCCCGAGCTCAGCGACTGGCAGGCATATCAGGAAAAATATGTGCTGGTGGTGACCTCAACGACCGGGCAGGGCGATCTGCCGGATAGCATCGTGCCGCTGTTTCAGGGGATCAAAGATAATCTCGGTTTCCAGCCAAATCTGCATTACGGAGTAATTGCGCTGGGTGACAGTAGCTATGTTAATTTCTGCAATGGCGGCAAGCAGTTCGATGCACTGTTGCAGGAACAAAGCGCCCACCGTGTTGGGGAAATGCTGCTGATTGACGCCAGCGAGCATCCTGAACCGGAAAGCGAATCCAATCCCTGGGTAGAAAACTGGGGAACCTTGCTTAAATAACCTTGCGCCCGGCAGCACTTTGCTTGCACGGGCCTGTTACTCTCTTTTGGATCGTAGGCCGGGTAAGGCGTTGCTACCCGGCAACAAAACGCCCACCAAACGCCAATTTCGTGAAGCATCTTCCATTCCCTTAGGCTTATGCCATAAACAACCTCATTCACCTCCCGCAATGTTGTGTTTTTGCACGGTGAGGGTAAGAGGCACTCCTTCATATACTTTTCCCGTCAGTTCCCGAAAAGGCAGCGAGTCAGAATAAAACGGCCCTGAGCTGTACCAAAACTGCCACACACTAACCTCTCATTCTGATCACCCTACAGGTGCTGTACAGAATGAACTGGCGAAAGCCAAGATTCAGGAGTGCAACAATGAGTTCATTAAGTCAGGCGGCGAGCAGCGCGGAAAAACGCACTAACGCTCGCTACTGGATAGTGGTGATGCTGTTTATCGTCACATCCTTCAACTACGGCGATCGCGCCACCTTATCCATCGCCGGCTCGGAGATGGCCAAAGATATTGGTCTGGATGCGGTAGGGATGGGGTATGTATTCTCCGCTTTTTCATGGGCCTATGTTATCGGTCAGATCCCCGGCGGCTGGCTGCTCGACCGCTTCGGTTCAAAACGTGTTTACTTCTGGTCCATTTTTATCTGGTCCATGTTTACCCTGCTGCAGGGCTTCGTCGATATCTTCAGCGGCTTCGGCATTATCGTTGCGCTGTTTACCCTGCGCTTCCTCGTGGGGTTAGCCGAAGCGCCATCCTTCCCTGGCAACAGTCGTATTGTGGCGGCGTGGTTCCCGGCGCAGGAAAGGGGCACGGCGGTCGCTATTTTTAACTCGGCGCAGTACTTTGCCACCGTGATCTTCGCGCCAATCATGGGCTGGTTGACCCACGAAGTGGGCTGGTCGCATGTGTTCTTCTTTATGGGCGGTCTCGGGATTGTTATCAGCTTTATCTGGCTGAAGGTGATTCATGAACCGAACCAGCATCCGGGCGTAAACCAAAAAGAGCTGGACTATATTGCCGAAGGCGGAGCGCTGATCAATATGGATCAGGCGGCAGCCAAAGCCAAAGTGCCGTTCAGCGTGAAGTGGGGGCAGATCAAGCAACTGCTGGGCTCACGGATGATGATCGGTATTTATATCGGCCAATACTGCATAAACGCGCTGACCTACTTCTTTATCACCTGGTTCCCGGTTTATCTGGTACAGGCACGCGGTATGTCGATTTTGAAAGCCGGTTTTGTTGCCTCGGTCCCGGCCATTTGCGGATTTGCAGGCGGCGTGCTCGGCGGCATTATTTCCGACTGGCTGATGCGCCGTACCGGTTCGCTGAATATCGCCCGTAAAACGCCAATCGTACTGGGTATGCTGTTGTCGATGGTGATGGTGTTCTGTAACTACGTCAACGTGGAGTGGATGATCATCGGCTTTATGGCGCTGGCCTTCTTCGGCAAAGGTATCGGTGCGTTGGGATGGGCGGTGATGGCCGATACTGCGCCAAAAGAGATCAGCGGTTTGAGCGGCGGTCTGTTCAATATGTTTGGCAACATCTCCGGTATCGTTACGCCAATTGCTATCGGCTACATCGTAGGTACCACTGGCTCGTTTAACGGTGCGTTGATTTACGTCGGGGTGCATGCGCTGATTGCTGTAGTGAGCTATCTGGTGCTGGTGGGTGATATTAAACGTATCGAACTGAAACCTGTCGCAGGGCAATGATGATGACAACACAATCGAGTCCCATTATTACCGATATGAAGGTCATCCCGGTGGCCGGTCATGACAGCATGCTGCTCAATATTGGCGGGGCGCATAACGCATACTTTACCCGCAATATCGTCGTGCTCACCGATAACGCCGGAAATACTGGCGTCGGTGAAGCACCGGGCGGCGAAGTGATTTATCAGACGCTTGTGGACGCGATTCCACAAGTGTTGGGCCAGGAAGTCGCGCGCCTGAATAAGGTGGTTCAGCAGGTGCATAAAGGCAACCAGGCCGCTGATTTTGACACCTTTGGCAAAGGTGCCTGGACCTTTGAACTGCGGGTTAATGCGGTGGCCGCGCTGGAAGCCGCACTGCTCGACCTGCTGGGCAAGGCGCTGAACGTGCCGGTCTGCGAACTGTTAGGGCCAGGCAAGCAGCGCGATGCGGTCACCGTGCTCGGCTATCTGTTCTACGTGGGAGATCGCAGCAAAACCGATCTGCCGTATCTGGATAGCACGCCGGGCAACCATGAGTGGTATCACCTGCGTCACCAGCAGGCGATGAACAGTGAGGCGGTGGTGCGTCTGGCTCAGGCTTCGCAGGATCGCTACGGCTTTAAAGATTTCAAACTCAAAGGCGGTGTGCTGCCTGGCGAGCAGGAAATCGACACCGCTCGCGCGTTGAAACAATGCTTCCCGGATGCGCGTATTACGGTCGATCCTAACGGTGCCTGGCTGCTGGATGAAGCTATCTCCTTGTGTAAAGGGCTGAACGATGTTCTGACCTACGCCGAAGATCCGTGCGGCGCAGAACAGGGTTTTTCCGGCCGCGAAGTGATGGCCGAGTTTCGCCGTGCAACCGGTCTGCCGGTAGCAACGAATATGATAGCCACCAACTGGCGTGAGATGGGCCATGCGGTGATGCTCAACTCGGTAGATATTCCACTGGCCGATCCGCACTTCTGGACCCTTTCCGGCGCGGTGCGCGTGGCACAGTTATGCGATGACTGGGGACTGACCTGGGGCTGCCACTCTAACAATCATTTTGATATTTCCCTGGCGATGTTCACCCACGTCGGTGCCGCTGCGCCGGGCAACCCAACGGCGATCGACACCCACTGGATCTGGCAGGAGGGCGATTGCCGCCTGACCAAAAATCCGCTGGAGATTACACACGGAAAAATTGCGGTACCCGACGCGCCCGGCCTGGGCGTGGAACTGGACTGGGATCAGGTACAGAAAGCGCATGAAGCCTATAAGGCGCTGCCCGGCGGCGCGCGTAATGACGCAGGCCCGATGCAGTATCTGATCCCTGGATGGACTTTTGACCGTAAACGTCCCGTTTTCGGCCGCCACTAATTTTGAATAAGGACTTAATTATGAGCGCACAATTTACTACCCCAGTCGTAACCGCGATGCAGGTGATCCCGGTTGCGGGCCATGACAGCATGCTGATGAATCTGAGCGGCGCACATGCCCCGTTCTTCACGCGTAATATTGTGATTATCAAAGATAACTCCGGTCATACCGGCGTGGGTGAGATTCCCGGCGGCGAAAAAATTCGTCAGACCCTGGAAGATGCCATTCCGCTGGTGGTGGGCAAAACGTTAGGTGAATACAAAAACGTACTGAATGCGGTCCGCAATACCTTTGCCGATCGTGATGCTGGTGGCCGTGGTTTGCAGACCTTCGATTTACGTACCACTATTCATGTGGTTACCGGGATCGAAGCGGCCATGTTGGATCTGCTGGGTCAGCATCTGGGCGTTAACGTCGCATCTCTGCTGGGCGACGGTCAGCAGCGTAGCGAAGTTGAAATGCTGGGTTACCTGTTCTTCGTCGGTAACCGTAACGCGACGCCGCTGCCGTATCAGAGCCAGCCGGATGAGAAATGCGACTGGTATCGCCTGCGTCATGAAGAGGCGATGACCCCGGATGCGGTGGTACGCCTGGCGGAAGCGGCATATGAGAAATATGGTTTCAACGATTTCAAACTGAAAGGCGGGGTGTTGGCCGGGGAAGAAGAAGCGGAATCTATTGTGGCGCTGGCGAAACGCTTTCCACAGGCACGTGTCACGCTCGATCCCAATGGCGCGTGGTCGCTGAATGAAGCGATTAAAATTGGTAAGTACCTGAAAGGATCGCTGGCTTATGCGGAAGATCCGTGCGGTGCCGAGCAGGGGTTCTCAGGCCGTGAAGTCATGGCGGAATTCCGTCGTGCTACCGGTTTGCCGACCGCCACCAACATGATCGCCACCGACTGGCGTCAGATGGGACATACGCTGTCGTTGCAGTCCGTGGATATCCCGCTGGCGGATCCGCACTTCTGGACTATGCAGGGTTCTGTCCGCGTTGCGCAGATGTGTCATGAGTTTGGGCTGACCTGGGGCTCGCACTCTAACAACCACTTTGATATTTCGCTGGCGATGTTTACTCATGTTGCGGCGGCGGCGCCGGGCAAAATTACCGCTATCGATACCCACTGGATCTGGCAGGAAGGCAATCAACGCCTGACTAAAGAGCCGTTTGAAATCAAAGGTGGCATGGTGCAGGTACCGGCGAAGCCGGGTCTGGGCGTGGAGCTGGATATGGATCAGGTTATGAAAGCTCACGAGCTGTATCAGCAACATGGACTGGGAGCGCGCGATGATGCCATGGGAATGCAGTATCTGATCCCGAACTGGACGTTTGATAATAAGCGTCCGTGCATGGTACGCTAAGCGAACTGGGACCGCTCCCACAAAGGGGCGGTTTTTCTCCTGGTGTATGCTTAACACAGTCAACATGCGTAAGGATGCTTTATGAAAATAGTAATCGCACCGGATTCCTATAAGGAAAGTTTGAGTGCGCTTGAAGTGGCAACGGCTATTGAGCTGGGATTTCGTGAGATCTGGCCTGAGGCGAATTACGTGAAGATCCCGGTCGCGGATGGCGGTGAGGGAACGGTCGAAGCGATGGTTGCCGCAACGCAAGGCCACCTTGTGCATGTTGATGTTACCGGCCCTCTGGGTAAAACGATTCAGGCATTTTATGGTTTATCCGGGGATGAGCGTTCGGCGTTTATCGAAATGGCGGCCGCCAGCGGACTGGAGCAGGTTCCCGCAGGTTTACGCGATCCGCTGAAAACGACCTCCTGGGGAACCGGGGAGCTAATCCGTCATGCGCTGGACGCGGGCGTTGAACATATCATTATCGGCATTGGCGGCAGCGCCACCAATGATGGCGGTGCCGGGATGGTGCAAGCGCTGGGAGCAAAATTACTGGATGCGCAAAATAACGATATTGCTCATGGCGGGACTGGCCTTGAATCACTCGCCCGGATTGATATTTCTCAGCTAGACCCGCGTCTTGCCGCGTGCCGTATTGAAGTGGCCTGCGATGTGACTAATCCGTTGACCGGTGAAGAGGGGGCCTCTGCGGTCTTCGGTCCGCAAAAGGGGGCGACGCCGGAGATGATTCTTCGTCTTGATCGGGCGCTCACGCATTATGCGCAACTCATTGCCCGCGATCTGGACGTCAACGTGCTGGAACTGGCGGGTGGTGGCGCGGCTGGCGGTATGGGGGCGGCACTGTATGCGTTTTGCGGTGCGCAGTTACGCTGCGGTATTGAGGTCGTGACGGATGCGTTACACCTCGACGACTGCGTTGCGGATGCGGATTTAGTGGTCACGGGTGAAGGACGTATCGACAGCCAGACCATTCACGGTAAGGTTCCGGTTGGCGTGGCGAAGGTGGCAAAGCGTTACAACAAACCGGTTATTGGCATTGCCGGCAGCCTGACGGCTGATGTCGGTGTTGTACACGAGCATGGGCTGGATGCGGTTTTTAGCGTTATTTATACCGTTTGCACGCTGGATGAGGCGCTGAAGAACGCGAGTGAGAATGTGCGAATGACGGCGCGAAACGTGGCCGCGACCCTGAAAGCGGGTCAGCAATTACGTTGAATGATGTGGCATGAAGGCCGGATAAGACGCGTGAGCGTCGTCATCCGGCAATCAGATCTTTACCCTAACAACTTCTTCGCTTCGCGCGCAACGTTATCCATTTCATCCAGAAGCTCTAAAAACTCAGGCTCCAGCTCTTCCTCTTTGCTCCCGCTACGTAATTGCTGCTCAATCAGCTGACACAGGTTTTTCATGCGGGGAACGCCGCTATAACCGCAACTGCCATGCAGTTTATGGATCATATCCACCAGTCCTTCAGGGTTTTCACCTACCAGCTGTTCTTCAATTTTGTTACGCACTTCGGGCAGAAAATCGAGCAGCATTTGCAGCATATCCCGCGCCAGATCGTTTTTACCGGCGGCTTGCCTTAACGCCAGTTGCCAGTCGAGCGTGGTATTCGGATTGACGACCGGTTCAACAGCGAGCGCCCTCAGCGATGAGCTCGCGCCGGGTTTGTAGCGTAACAGCAGATTATGCAGCTTATCTTCTTCGATAGGCTTCGCCAGGTAATCGTTCATTCCGGCGCTGAGCAGCTTCTCTTTTTGCCCAGCCATGGCATGCGCGGTGACCGCAATGACCGGCGTCTGTTGTTGATGAGGAAGCTGGTGGATCAGTTCGCAGGCGCGAATACCGTCCATGTCTGGCATCTGAATATCCATCAGGATGAGATCAAACTGCATCTGTTTGGCGCGATCCACTGCCTGATGTCCGCTGTCGCAGAGCACGACGTGCTGCACTTTATCTTCCAGCAGTGCGCCAATCAGCTTGAGGTTCGCCGGGTTGTCGTCCACCGCCATGACGGTCATCGCAATTTTGCTCTCGTCTAACAGTAGCGGAGCCGCGCTGTGGTTCAGTTGACAATACTCTGTCAACGCTGGCAGTAAGCGGGTTGAGGTAAGAGGTTTCAACAGGCACGCCGCCGCGCCGCCCTGCTTTAATTTCTCAGCGTTGATCTGCGCATGGCAAGGCAGAGCCAGTAACAAAAAGTCGGTCATCGCCGCTGCGCTTGCCAGCCGCTCATGCTGCATAGTGAGCGGTTCGCGTAAAGTGACCGGTATGCCAAGCAGCAGAATATCGTAATGATCCTTCGGCAGCCCGGAGAATGAAGGGCTGTAAATCACCTCTAGCGGCGTTTCACTCAAGATATCTAACGTGCATTGCGCGGCTGTGGCGTTAGGTTCAACGTAGGCCAGCCGCTTTCCGGCCAGACAGTGCGTGGTTGAGCGATCCACGAGAACGTTAGGGTTGAGATCGAGGCTGATATGGAACCAGAACGTGGAGCCCCGGTTCGGCTGGCTGTGGAAGGAGATATCCCCGCCCATTTCATTGACCAGCTTTTGCGTAATGACCAGGCCCAGTCCGGTCCCGCCGTGGCGGCGGGAAATACTGGCATCGGCCTGGCGGAAGGCCTGGAACAGGCGTGACTGATCGCGCTCAGGGATGCCAATTCCGGTATCGCGGATTTGCACTTCAATTTGCACTTTCGTGTTACTGAGGGCGCGTTTCTCGACCAGAATGTCGATATTGCCGCCTTCGGTAAATTTGATGGCATTGCCAACCAGATTAGTGATTACCTGCTGTAAGCGCAGCGGGTCCCCGATGACGTTGTCCGGCACGTCATTCTTAATATTTAGCGTCAGCTCAAGCCCTTTATCATGGGATGAGTGCGCTAACAGCGTGACGACGTCATCCAGCGTGCTACGTAGCGGGAATGGGATGCTTTCCAGAATCAGTTTGCCCGCCTCAAGTTTGGAGAAGTCGAGCACATCATTGATGATGGCCAACAGATTGTTGGCCGAGCGTTCAATCGTATTCAGGTGATCGCGCTGCGTCGTGTTGAGCTCGGTTTTAAGCGTCAGGCGGGTGAAGCCAATCACGCCATTCAGCGGCGTACGCAGCTCATGCGACATGTTAGCCAGAAACTCAGACTTAATACGCGCCGCTTCCTGGGCGCGTTTCTTCGCCAGATCCAGTTCGACGTTCTGGATTTCCATCTGCTCCAACGTTTCGCGCAGGTCAGAGGTGGCCTGGTCGATGTTGTGCTGCATCTCTTCATGGTAGGCCGCAAGTGACATCGCCATCGAGTTGATGCCATTTTTGAGCATATCCAGCTCGCCCAACATGAAACCTTCGACGCGGCTGTCGAGCTGTCCTCTACGTATTCGGTCAACGGTATTTACCATATTGCGAATCGGGCCAGTCACGTCGCGCATCAGACGCCAGCCAAAAATTAACGCAATACCGATACAAAACAACATCATTACGCTGGAGATAAAGATCTCTTTATACTGCTGCAATCTTACTGACTTGAGGTCCAGCTCAAGCGCCACATACCCCAGCATATTTTCCGTATTTTTGGCGTCGCTGACGGCAGATTCATCCGGCGAATAGCTTTCCGATATAATTGGCGTTCGCAGGATCATGATATCCCCGAGCCGGGTGACGCTCAGCTTACGGGGAAATGGTGAACCGGTTGCCAGCTGCATTTCAGACGGATCGAGATGAAAATTGGATGTGACAAACAGCCGGTTATTCTCGTCATAGACAGAAATTGCCCGCACGATATCGGAATGGCGACGATGCAGCACGCTGATAAGTTGGCCGATGGATTCTCTGTTTTGCAGATTCATGCCATATTCGCTGGAGACCGCGAGTGGCTCAATGATGCTGGCGCCAGCATCTTCCAGTTGACGCTGCAAGTCGTTATAGCGATGCACAACAAAAAAGATACTGAGCAGCAAACCAATCAGGACGGTCGGGGCCAGGATCAGAATCATCATGCGTGCGCGCAGGCTGTAGTTGGTCATGGAGTTCCGTTATGGGACAATTAGGGTCACACTGTTAAATAGAGAAATATCTCGTCGATGGCGCAATTCTACTCTGCAAAACGACGCGTGACGACGCGTCAGATCATAACCGTTACCGTCAATGACCTTGATCCTTTCGGCCAGGGCGTTGCTCGCCATAACGGAAAGGCGTTGTTTATACCGGAATTGCTACCTCAGGAAAGCGCCGAGGTGGTGATTACCGAAGATAAAAAACAGTTCGCCCGCGCGCAAGTAAAACGACGTTTAAACGACAGTCCGCAGCGTGAAGTGCCACGTTGCCCGCATTTTGGCGTGTGCGGCGGCTGCCAGCAGCAGCATGCCAGCATCTCGTTGCAGCAGCGTAGCAAAAGCGCGGCGTTGTCGCGTTTAATGAAATGTGAAGTGTCGGATGTTATAGCTGATACCCCGTGGGGCTATCGTCGTCGCGCCAGGTTGAGCCTGAATTATCGGCCAAAAGAACAAAAATTGCAGATGGGGTTTCGCAAATCCGCATCCAGCGACATTATCGATGTTAAACAATGCCCTATTTTGGTGCCCCAGCTTGAAGCGCTCTTGCCCCACATCCGGGCGTGTCTGGAAAGTCTGCAAGGGTTACGCCATCTTGGTCATGTCGAGCTGGTGCAGGCGGGGAGCGGAACCCTGATGATTTTGCGCCACACGGCGCCATTAAGTGTTCAGGATAAAGAAAAACTGGAATGCTTTTCGCATTCTCAGGGGCTGTCTTTGTTTCTGGCCCCGCAAAGCGAGATACTGGAATCAATATCAGAAGAGTCGCCCTGGTATGACTCAAATGGACTACGGTTAACCTTCAGCCCGCGTGATTTTATTCAGGTCAATGAAGGGGTAAACCAACAAATGGTGGCCCGTGCGCTCGAATGGCTGGATGTGCAACCTGAAGATCGCGTTCTCGATCTGTTCTGTGGAATGGGTAATTTTACCCTGCCGTTGGCAACCCGGGCTGCAAACGTGGTGGGGGTGGAAGGGGTACCGGCGCTGGTGGAAAAAGGCCGGGAAAACGCGCTGAATAACGGATTACACAATGTGACATTCTTTCATGAAAACCTTGAGGAAGATGTTACCCGGCAGCCGTGGGCGAAAAACGGATTCGACAAAGTATTGCTCGATCCTGCGCGTGCGGGGGCTGCAGGTGTGATGCAACATATTATAAAATTAGAACCTATACGCGTTGTTTATGTATCCTGTAACCCGGCAACGCTGGCTCGTGACAGCGACGCTTTGCTCAACGCGGGATATGCCATACGGCGACTGGCGATGCTTGATATGTTCCCGCACACTGGACACCTGGAATCAATGGTCCTGTTTGAGCGTATGTAATAAATTTTGTACCCATTGGATTTCGGGTGGTAATGCAGCGTGAAAGACAATGGGTATGGCTTGTCGACTTCGACAGGCCAGGCCCCTTAAGGAGAGGACAATGGTTGCGGTAAGAAGTGCACATATAAATAAAGCTGGTGAGTTTGATCCAAAGAAATGGATCGCGAGTCTGGGGATCTCCAGCCAGCAGTCGTGTGAACGCTTAGCCGAAACCTGGGCGTACTGCCAGCAGCAGACACAGGGGCATCCGGATGCGGATCTGCTGCTGTGGCGTGGCGTGGAGATGGTTGAAATACTCTCCATGTTGAGCATGGATATCGACACGCTGCGCGCAGCAATGCTGTTCCCTCTGGCAGATGCCAACGTGGTCAGTGAAGACATCCTGCGCGAGAGCGTGGGCAAATCCATTGTTCATCTTATCCACGGCGTGCGGGATATGGCGGCAATACGCCAGCTTAAGGCCACTCATACCGATTCAGTCTCTTCCGAACAGGTCGATAACGTTCGCCGCATGCTGCTGGCAATGGTGGATGATTTCCGCTGTGTGGTCATCAAGCTGGCGGAGCGGATTGCACATCTGCGTGAAGTGAAGGACGCACCGGAAGATGAACGCGTTCTGGCGGCAAAAGAGTGCACCAATATCTATGCGCCGCTGGCCAACCGTTTGGGTATCGGGCAATTAAAATGGGAACTGGAAGATTACTGCTTCCGTTACCTGCACCCGGCTGAATACAAACGTATTGCCAAGCTGCTGCACGAACGTCGCATCGATCGCGAGCATTACATTGATGAGTTCGTCGGTCATTTGCGCTCAGAGATGAAAACGGAAGGCGTCAAAGCCGAAGTGTACGGACGTCCGAAACACATCTACAGCATCTGGCGCAAAATGCAGAAAAAGCAGCTGGCCTTCGATGAACTTTTCGACGTGCGCGCGGTGCGTATCGTGGCGGAGCGTTTACAGGACTGCTATGCCGCGCTCGGGATAGTGCATACTCACTATCGCCATCTGCCGGATGAGTTCGATGACTATGTCGCTAACCCGAAACCCAACGGCTATCAGTCAATTCATACGGTTGTGCTGGGACCGGGCGGCAAAACCATTGAAATTCAGATCCGTACGAAACAGATGCATGAAGATGCCGAACTGGGCGTTGCGGCACACTGGAAGTACAAAGAGGGCACTGCTTCCGGCGTGGCGCGTTCTGGTCATGAAGATCGTATTGCATGGCTGCGTAAGCTGATCGCCTGGCAGGAAGAGATGGCGGACTCTGGCGAAATGCTGGATGAAGTCCGTAGCCAGGTCTTTGATGACCGAGTGTACGTCTTTACGCCAAAAGGCGACGTTGTGGACTTACCTGCGGGCTCCACACCGCTCGATTTTGCTTATCATATTCACAGTGATGTGGGGCATCGTTGCATTGGCGCGAAAATTGGCGGACGCATCGTACCGTTTACCTACCAGCTGCAGATGGGCGATCAAATTGAAATTATCACCCAGAAACAGCCCAACCCAAGCCGCGACTGGCTGAACCCTAACCTCGGCTATGTCACCACCAGTCGGGGGCGTTCGAAGATCCACGCCTGGTTCCGTAAACAGGACCGCGACAAAAACATCCTTGCTGGCCGCCAGATCCTCGACGATGAGCTGGCGCATTTAGGCATTAGCCTGAAAGAAGCGGAAAAGCACCTGCTGCCGCGCTACAGCTTCAATGAGCTGGATGAGCTGCTGGCGGCGATTGGTGGGGGGGACATTCGCCTCAACCAGATGGTGAACTTCCTGCAGGCGCAGTTTAATAAGCCGAGCGCAGCCGAACAGGATGCCGCCGCGCTGAAACAGCTTCAGCAGAAAACGCAGGCGCCGCAGAGTCGCCGTAAAGACGATGGTCGCGTGGTGGTGGAAGGGGTGGGTAACCTGATGCACCACATCGCGCGCTGCTGCCAGCCGATTCCAGGCGATGAAATTGTCGGGTTTATCACTCAGGGCCGCGGTATTTCCGTGCACCGGGCGGATTGCGAACAGTTGACCGAGCTGCGCTCCCATGCGCCGGAACGTATTGTTGATGCGGTTTGGGGCGAAAGCTACTCGGCAGGATATTCGCTGGTGGTTCGCGTCCAGGCTAACGATCGCAGCGGCTTATTACGTGATATCACCACGATTCTTGCCAACGAGAAGGTGAACGTGCTGGGGGTTGCCAGCCGGAGTGATACCAAACAGCAGTTGGCTACCATCGATATGACCATCGAAATCTATAACCTGCAGGTGCTCGGGCGCGTGCTTGGCAAGCTGAACCAGGTGCCGGATGTGATCGACGCACGTCGTCTGCACGGTAATTAATTATTTTATAGGCCAGATAAGTTTGCATGCCTGGTGAGGCGCGTTAGCGTTGCCATCAGGCATTGCCATGTTGCCGGATATCGGCTGTCGTCTTATCTGGCCTCGCGTATTGAAATTTCAGGATATTCCAATGAATCAAATCGACCGACTGCTCGGTATTATGCAGCGCCTGCGCGACCCGGAAAACGGTTGTCCCTGGGATAAAGAGCAGACATTCGCCACTATTGCCCCTTACACCCTCGAAGAAACCTATGAAGTGCTGGACGCAATTGCGCGGGAAGACTTCGACGACCTGCGTGGAGAGCTGGGTGACTTGCTGTTCCAGGTGGTGTTTTACGCCCAGATGGCGCAGGAAGAAGGACGTTTCGATTTCAATGATATTTGCGCCGCCATCAGCGATAAGCTTGAGCGTCGCCACCCACATGTTTTTGCTGATGTTTCTGCCAGTAACAGCACTGAGGTGTTGACCCGCTGGGAGCAAATCAAAAGCGAAGAACGCGCCCAGAAGGCGCAGCATTCCGCACTCGACGATATTCCCCGTAGTTTACCGGCGTTAATGCGCGCCCAAAAAATCCAGAAACGCTGCTCTAATGTTGGCTTCGACTGGAAAACATTAGGACCGGTTGTCGACAAGGTTTACGAAGAGATCGATGAAGTCATGTTTGAGGCGAAGCAGGCTGTTGTCGACCAGGCTAAACTGGAGGAGGAAATGGGCGACCTGTTGTTTGCGACGGTCAATATGGCTCGGCATTTAGGCACTAAAGCTGAGATCGCATTGCAAAAAGCGAACGAGAAATTTGAGCGCCGTTTTCGTGAGGTTGAGCGAATTGTAGCGGCTCGGGGTCTGGAAATGACTGGTGTTGATCTGGAAACTATGGAAGAAGTCTGGCAACAGGTAAAACGGCAGGAAATTGATCTCTAAGGGATTTCGTCGGTCAAGGGCGATTTGTGTGATTTTTTAAATAACAAGCGCTTGATTTACGTCAAAAACATTTACCCCAAAGGGGCTATTTTCTCACTCCCGATGTTTATGTGAGCCTGGTGAAGAGGAGGAATAATGAAAGTTTGTGGCGCTCGTCATGTTCGGGTATACTACTTTCCCGTCTTGGTAATTCCATCGTTTCACCCTAACTTCTCAGGTCCAGCATGACAACGAACTATATTTTTGTGACCGGCGGGGTCGTATCCTCTCTGGGTAAAGGCATTGCCGCAGCCTCCCTGGCAGCCATTCTTGAGGCTCGTGGCCTCAACGTGACCATGATGAAACTGGATCCGTACATCAACGTCGATCCAGGTACTATGAGTCCAATCCAACACGGGGAAGTGTTCGTTACTGAAGACGGCGCTGAAACCGACCTGGACCTGGGTCACTATGAGCGTTTCATTCGTACCAAAATGACTCGCCGCAATAACTTCACTACCGGTCGAATTTACTCCGATGTCCTGCGCAAAGAGCGCCGTGGCGACTATCTGGGTGCAACCGTACAGGTTATCCCGCACATCACCAACGCGATTAAAGAGCGTGTCCTTGCCGGTGGCGAAGGTCATGACGTCGTTCTGGTTGAAATCGGCGGTACGGTCGGTGATATCGAATCCCTGCCATTCCTGGAAGCGATTCGCCAATTAGCGGTAGATATCGGTCGTGAACACGCGCTGTTCATGCACCTGACTCTGGTTCCTTACCTGGCCGCTGCCGGTGAAGTCAAAACTAAACCGACTCAGCACTCGGTAAAAGAGTTGCTGTCGATTGGTATCCAGCCTGACATTCTGATCTGTCGTTCCGATCGCGCGGTTCCGGCCAACGAACGTGCAAAAATTGCATTGTTCTGTAACGTGCCAGAAAAAGCCGTTATTTCAATGAAAGATGTCGATTCCATCTATAAAATTCCAGGCCTGTTGAAATCCCAGGGCCTTGACGATTATATTTGTAAACGATTCAGCTTGAACTGTCCGGAAGCTAATCTGTCAGAATGGGAACAGGTTATCTACGAAGAAGCGAATCCGGCAGGCGAAGTGACTATCGGTATGGTCGGCAAGTATATTGAACTGCCGGATGCCTATAAGTCAGTTATCGAAGCATTGAAGCACGGTGGTCTGAAGAATCGTGTCACCGTCAACATTAAGCTGATCGATTCGCAAGATGTCGAAACGCGCGGCGTTGAGATCCTGAAAGGTCTTGATGCAATCCTGATCCCTGGCGGCTTCGGCTACCGTGGTGTTGAAGGTAAGATCGCGACAGCGCGCTTTGCGCGTGAAAACAATGTTCCTTATCTGGGTATTTGCCTGGGTATGCAGGTTGCGTTGATTGAGTTTGCACGTAACGTAGTGGGTATGGATAACGCCAACTCCACGGAATTTGTGCCAGACTGTAAGTACCCGGTGGTGGCCCTGATTACCGAATGGCGCGATGAAGACGGCAACGTTGAAGTCCGTACCGAGAAGAGCGATCTGGGCGGCACAATGCGCCTTGGCGCCCAGCAGTGTCAGTTGAGCGACGATAGCCTGGTTCGTCAGCTGTACGGCGCGCCGACAATTGTTGAACGCCATCGCCACCGTTACGAAGTCAACAATATGCTGTTGAAACAGATTGAAGCTGCGGGTCTGCGTATTGCAGGCCGTTCCGGTGATGATCAGTTGGTCGAGATCATTGAGGTACCGAATCATCCGTGGTTCGTGGCCTGTCAGTTCCACCCGGAATTTACTTCCACGCCACGTGATGGGCACCCGCTGTTTGCCGGCTTTGTGAAAGCCGCCAGTGAACATCAGAAGCGTCAGGCGAAGTAAGAAGTAAAAAAGTTAGAACGGCAATGCACCCATCCGGGTGCATTGTTTGTCTGGAGTTTTAGTTTAACTTGTACTGAGGAAAATCTAATGTCCAAAATCGTTAAAATCATCGGTCGTGAAATCATCGACTCCCGTGGTAACCCGACTGTTGAAGCCGAAGTACACCTGGAAGGTGGTTTCGTTGGTATGGCAGCAGCTCCGTCAGGTGCTTCTACTGGTTCCCGCGAAGCACTGGAACTGCGCGACGGCGACAAATCCCGTTTCATGGGTAAAGGCGTACTGAAAGCTGTTGCAGCTGTTAACGGCCCAATTGCTCAGGCTCTGCTGGGTAAAGATGCTAAAGATCAGGCTGGCATCGACAAGATCATGATCGATCTGGACGGTACTGAAAACAAATCCAACTTCGGTGCAAACGCCATCCTGGCTGTGTCCCTGGCGAACGCCAAAGCAGCTGCTGCTGCTAAAGGCCTGCCGCTGTATGCACACATCGCTGAACTGAACGGTACTCCGGGCAAATACTCCATGCCGGTTCCGATGATGAACATCATCAACGGTGGTGAGCACGCTGACAACAACGTTGACATCCAGGAGTTCATGATTCAGCCGGTTGGCGCTAAAACCCTGAAAGAAGCCGTACGTATGGGTTCTGAAGTGTTCCACAACCTGGCTAAAGTTCTGAAAGCTAAAGGTATGAACACTGCAGTGGGTGACGAAGGCGGCTACGCGCCGAACCTGGGTTCCAACGCTGAAGCTCTGGCTGTAATCGCTGAAGCGGTTAAAGCAGCTGGCTACGAGCTGGGCAAAGACATCACCCTGGCGATGGACTGTGCAGCTTCTGAATTCTACAAAGACGGTAAATACGTTCTGGCTGGCGAAGGCAACAAAGCATTCACCTCCGAAGAATTCACCCACTTCCTGGAAGAACTGACCAAACAGTACCCGATCGTGTCCATCGAAGATGGTCTGGACGAGTCTGACTGGGACGGTTTCGCATACCAGACTAAAGTTCTGGGCGACAAAATCCAGCTGGTTGGTGACGATCTGTTCGTAACCAACACCAAGATCCTGAAAGAAGGCATCGAAAAAGGCATCGTTAACTCCATCCTGATCAAATTCAACCAGATCGGTTCTCTGACCGAAACTCTGGCTGCGATCAAAATGGCGAAAGACGCTGGCTACACCGCTGTCATCTCTCACCGTTCTGGCGAAACTGAAGACGCTACCATCGCTGACCTGGCTGTTGGTACCGCTGCAGGCCAGATCAAAACCGGTTCTATGAGCCGTTCTGATCGCGTTGCTAAGTACAACCAGCTGATTCGTATCGAAGAAGCTCTGGGTGAACAAGCGCCGTACAACGGTCGTAAAGAGATCAAAGGTCAGGCGTAATCCTGTTCTTTAACTCTTAACGTAAAAACCCGCTGCGGCGGGTTTTTTTATGCCGCTAAACTAAAGCAGTAGCGGTAAGGTCGCACTGGCGGTTTTCTGGCTCACATCACTGTACTTTTCATCCAGAGCAATCAGTGACGTGGTGAGCAGTTCTACCAACAGCATCACTCCCACCTTGGCGTTTAGCGCACCAGCACTCAACGGACCTTCTGGTTTGGCTGCGACCAGTTGAATATCACTCAGCGAAGCCAACGGACTGCGCGGCGTATTACTCAACGCCAGTACGCGCGCGCCTTGCTTACGCGCCAGTTTAACGACATGCAGCAGATCGCGCGTGGAGCCTGAGCTGGAAATCGCCACCACGAGCGTGTCTTTGCTTAGCGTTGTGGCGTTCATGGCTGCGCGATGCATATCGCTGAACATTTGTGCGGGTTTGCCCAAGCGCAGGAGTTTGTAATGTAAATACTCCCCCAGAATGGCGCTGGCCGCTACGCCATAAATCTGTACCGACTGCGCCTGATGCAGCGCAAGAGCGGCTGCTTCAAGTAATGCTCTGTCGAGTAATTTTGCGGTGTCCTGCAGTGCTTGCACGGATTCATTGACCACATTGTCAATTTCATCCCCGCTGTGCTCTACCGGCTGTTCTTGCTGGAGATCGAGTGCCAGCGCCATTTTGAACTCGTTATAGCCCTTACACCCCAGCGTACGGCACAGCCGTGTGACGCTAGCTTCGCTGGTGTCGCTTTCACGCGCCAGTTCGGTAATCGTCAGGTAGACAACTTTTGCCGGATCGCTTAGCACAAACTCTCCCAGCTTCTGTTGTGTTCGGCTATATCCGTCAACGCTCTGGCGCAATCTCAGCAGCAGGTTTTCATTTTCTGACATGCAAAATCCTTAATGCGTTTCTCTGCTGATAGTGTGGCGGAAAGCAGGGGAGAGATGCCAGTCATTTTAAAAAAGTATGATCGGCTTCCTGGTTTTTGATGATGATTTTCATTTATAAAAATAATTATGGTAAAAATTTTCATCACTAGTCGGGGAGATGAAAAAATGATGCAAATGTTTAGCGGCGCCTCATCGGGTGCATGGTTTGAAAAAGCGCAGCGCTTCGGCAAATCCTTCATGCTGCCGATTGCGGTATTGCCCGCCGCGGGACTGTTGTTAGGGATTGGCGGCGCACTGTCGAATCCAAACACATTGACGGCTTATCCGTTTTTGGATGTCGACTGGTTGCAGGCAATCTTCACAATCATGACCAGCGCCGGTTCTATTGTGTTTGCCAATCTTTCGGTGTTGTTCGCAGTGGGTGTCGCTGTAGGACTGGCGAAAACGGATAAAGGTACCGCCGGGCTGGCGGCATTGCTGGCATTTTTGGTGATGAATGCCACTATCAATGCCTTATTGACCCTCAACGGGACACTGGCGCACGAGAACCCGGGTGCCGTTGGCCAGGGGATGACGCTGGGTATTCAGACGCTGGAAACGGGCGTGTTTGGTGGGGTGGTTATTGGTCTTGTCACCTGCGCGCTGCATAGCCGTTTCAATAAAGTCTCACTACCTCAGTTCCTTGGTTTCTTCAGCGGTTCGCGCTTTGTACCGATTATTAGCTCCCTTGCCGCGATTGTCGTGGGGGCTGTCATGACAGTGGTTTGGCCGCATTTCCAGAAACTCATTTTTGGGCTGGGTGGTCTGGTGGATGCGACGGGTTATCTGGGGACACTATTGTACGGCTTCATCCTGCGTATGCTTGGCCCACTGGGTTTACACCATATCTTTTATTTGCCGTTCTGGACGACGGCGCTTGGCGGTAGCGAAATCGTCAACGGCCAGTTGGTTGAAGGTACGCAGCGGATTTTCTTTGCCCAACTTGCCGATCCGAATACGCAGCAGTTCTATGCGGGCACCTCGCGCTTTATGTCCGGGCGATTCATTACCATGATGTTTGGCCTGCTTGGCGCATGCCTGGCGATGTACCACACTGCCAAGCCGGAGAACAGAAAGCTTGTCGCCGGCCTGCTGTTGTCGGCAGCCCTGACCTCTTTCCTGACGGGGATCACTGAGCCTATCGAGTTCTCCTTCCTCTTTGTGGCTCCCGTGTTATATGTCATTCACGCCTTCTTCGATGGCCTGGCGTTTATGATGGCTCATATTTTACATATCACTATTGGGCAAACTTTTTCGGGTGGGCTTATCGATTTCCTCCTCTTCGGCGTCTTACAAGGGGAAGCTAAAACCAACTGGATGTACGTTCCCATGGTGGGGATACCGTGGTTCTTCCTTTACTACTTTACCTTCCGCTATTTGATTAACCGCTTTGGCTGGCTGACACCTGGGCGTGAAAACGTAACCCCAATTGAATCCGGTCTGCCTCAAAGTGAACGCGCTGCGGCAGTCATCTCTGGGCTGGGAGGCAAAGAGAATCTGGAAGAGGTGGACTGTTGCGCCACACGCTTACGCGTGACGGTGAAAGAGAGCAGCAAGGTAGATGAAGCGGCGCTGAAAGCGACCGGAGCACGTGGCGTTATTATTCGCGGTAAAGGTGTTCAGGTGATTTATGGCCCGCATGTCACCATCATTAAAAACGAAGTCGAAGAGATCTTATCGTAATGAAAACTGTACTGGATTGCCTGAAAGGTAAATTAATCGTCTCCTGTCAGGCGCTGGAAAATGAGCCTCTGCACAGTCCATTTATTATGTCGCGTATGGCGTTGGCGGCAGCACAGGGCGGTGCGGTAGGTATCCGTGCGAACAGCGTGGTGGATATTCGCGCTATCAAAGAGATCGTCTCACTGCCGGTGATTGGGATTATCAAGCGCGATTATCCGGGTAGTGATGTGTTTATCACGGCCACCCTGCAGGAAGTGGATGAGTTGATGACCGTTGAGCCGGAAATTATTGCTCTGGACGCGACAGCGCGCCCGCGCCCTGGTGGGCAAACGCTGGAAGAACTGGTCGCACAAGTCCGCGCTCGCTACCCGTCCGTACTGCTGATGGCGGATATCGCCACTGTAGACGAGGCGGTGACCGCCGAGCGTCTGGGGTTTGACTGCGTGGGCACTACGCTCTACGGCTATACCGCTGACACTGTCGGGCATGTGCTGGCGGAAAACGACTGCGGTTTTTTACGTGAGGTGTTGGCTGCGGTCAGCATACCGGTCGTGGCGGAAGGAAACGTCGATACCCCGGAACGTGCTGCACGTTGCCTGGCATTAGGTGCCCATACCGTGGTGGTTGGAGGGGCTATCACGCGTCCGCAGCAGATTACGGCACGCTTTGCCGCGGCGATCGCCGCGTAAAGCATCGATGGGGCATGATACTTTGGCGGGGATCTGCGATAATTATCGTTTATCCCCATATTGAGAGCGCTATGCAGTACCCGATTAACGAGATGTTCCAGACCCTGCAAGGTGAGGGTTACTTTACCGGCGTCCCCGCCATTTTTATTCGTTTACAGGGATGCCCGGTTGGCTGTGCCTGGTGCGATACCAAACACACCTGGGATAAGCTTGAGGATCGGGAAGTTTCCCTGTACAGCATCCTGGCTAAGACCAAAGAGAGCGATAAATGGGGCGCGGCGAGCAGCGAGGATCTGCTGGCGGTCATTGTGCGTCAGGGCTATACCGCCCGTCACGTGGTGATAACCGGTGGCGAGCCCTGCATTCATGACCTGGTGCCGCTGACAGACCTGCTGGAAAAGAACGGCTTTAGCTGCCAGATTGAAACCAGCGGTACCCACGAAGTGCGCTGTACGCCGAATACCTGGGTGACCGTATCGCCGAAGGTGAATATGCGCGGCGGTTATGATGTGCTGTCGCAGGCGCTGGAGCGTGCGAATGAAATCAAACATCCGGTTGGTCGCGTTCGCGATATTGAAGCGCTGGATGAACTGCTGGCTACGTTGAGCGACGACAAACCGCGTATCATCGCCTTACAGCCAATCAGCCAGAAAGAAGATGCTACGCGTTTGTGTATTGATACCTGTATCGCGCGTAACTGGCGTCTGTCGATGCAGACCCATAAATATCTGAATATCGCCTGATGATAATGGGTTTATCGGCCTGCATTGAGTGCTACATGCAGGCCGGATAACCTTATGCGTTAGACCAGCTCTGAATCGAATTGACGTTATTCAGGCCGCCATGCAGTACTTCATACGACTTTTTCAGGATCACATCGGTGTGCTGGGTTAAATCGCGGAAAATCCCTTTGTTCAGCGCGTCATAGCGTCTGGCGTTGCTTTCTATTGGTGTGAATACATCTTTCACCCGAACCATTTTTTCTATCGCGGTCTCATAGTTCGGATAGAGACCAAGCCCTACCGCCGTGTTAATTGCCGCGCCCAGGCTGGCGCAACCGTTAATGGCATTCCGTCTTGCTGGAAGATTGAACACGTCGGCAAAGATTTGCATGAATAGATCACTGTTTGAACCGCCGCCCGTAATGATAACTTGTTTAGCGAAGTGATTCATTTCGTTACACATATTGTCGTAATTGTTTTTCAGCGTCAGCGCAACGCTCTCCAGAATAGAGCGGTAAATCCAGGCGTAGTCCATGCTGGAGTCAAAGCCAATCATGATCCCACGTTTGAACGGTTCCCACGGGTTGGTCAGCCAGTCCAGGACGGTCATCAGGCCATTGCAACCGGGTGGTACGCTGGCCGCTTTCTTATTCAGCAAATCTTCCGGCGACAGATCCTGTGCTTTCGCATCCTGGATTAGTGATTCCCCCAACATATCCCGCAGCCAACTGACCGTCCACATCCCTTTGCGAATGCCATAGCCTTCGTAGAGCAGCGTTTGCGGAATCGAAGACATAATTGGCCAATAAGCGATTGGATCTTTGGGCAGCGCTTTGCCGTTCATCATCAGGGCGATATAGGTGCCTAATGAGATCACCGCGGTTTCGTCGTCCAGCAATCCTGCGCCCAGGGCCTCTACCGGTTTGTCGCTGGTGGTGCAAACCACCGGTAATCCGGCGGGGAAGCTGGTCGCTTTCGCCGCTGCATCCGTCAGGTGCCCGAGCACGGTTCCCGGCATCTGCACCTCGAACAGCATCCTGCGCGGGATATTGAATTTCTTCACCACCTCCGGGTCGTCGCTCCATGTCCAGGTTTTGTAATCCACCGGCCACTGACCAAAGTAGTTGGCGATATTGTCTTTAAATTCACCGGTTAAGCGATGTGACAAATAACCTGAAAATGAGGTGACGTAAGCCACATCATGATTGGCGTGCTCATAGGGGCGGGTGACGCGCGCGTCCTGCCAGCTGATCAATGGCGCAGCGGGCGTGCCGTCTGCTTTGAGCAATGCGCGACAGCAGCGAATGGAGCCCAGACCAATCCCGACAATGTCTTTTGGATCTCCCGCGAACTGGCTCATTAAGTCTTTGCCAGCAAAACACAATGAAGCCCATAAATCGTCGTCCGGATGCTCTGCCGTATCGGCGTCGGGAGTAAACATCGGTTGCAGGAGACCTTTTCCTTCACACACCACGTTACCTTCCAGATCGTACATCACAACCTTGGTACTCTGACTTCCGCCATCAATTCCAATGATGTATTTCTTTGACATTGTCATTCTCCTTTAATTTTCCATCTTCACTCGCCGGAGGTTTCTGCGGCCAGTGAGGTTATCTTTTCCGGTGCGGCGTTGTTGGTGCGAATTTTGCGAAACAATAAGAACGTGAAGAGGATGACCATGCACAGCGCCGCCAGTCCCATCAGCCACATATTGCGATAGGCTTGTGCCGCTGGGAGCGTATCCTGCCAGTGGCCGACAATCGGATAGACGAACACGTCGGGCAGAAAACCGATCACCGAGCAGATCCCTACGGTGGTTCCCATGATGTAAGAAGGGGTTCTGGCCTCGCCGGGACAGGCCCAGTAAAGCCCGCGCGAGGCGTAGCAGGTGAAGCCCAGCAGCAGAATCAGGCCGATCCCCATAACTACGGACTGCGGATTTGAGTTCGTCACCAGCAGGGCAATCAGCGCAGCGGCGCCGACAATTGAAAGCAGTTGCACCACGCGCGTTGGCGACTTAATTTTGCTGTAGGTGGTGATGATGCCGCCCAGTGGCCCACAGATAGCCCGGAAGATCTTGTTGATGACGATCCCCATGTAGCTCGCCGCGACCAGCGACATGCCGTACATTTCAGTCAGATAGTTGGTGGAGTAGCTGAGAATGGCGTAGATCGTAAAGACGCCAAAAATAACCATGCTGCAATACCAGGTGGTGCTGATACGCAGCACGGCGATGATATCTTTGAGCTGAAACGCCTGCTTATCCTCTTTCGCACCGTGGCTGCGGCTGTTGCCATCGTTCACGAAGAACCAGCACAAAATTCCCAACAGGATGTAAACCACGCTATAAATCAGGATCACGGCCTTCAGGCTGTTGCTGTCATCCGGTGCGAAGCGAGAAAAGACCCACATGGTAAATACCGCCAGCGACATGACGCCGACACCGCGCAGGCCTTCCATCCAGCCCATGATTTTCCCTTGTTCACTGTGATCCCCCAGCAGCGAGGCGGCTTTAATTGATACCGACCACAGCATCAGGATTGTCGTGATGGCAAAGGCGACCTGAATACAGAGCATGACCCACAGCGGTGGATAGGTCATCATCAGCAGACCGAGCAAGCCGGTAATTATCATGGCTGAAGTGATCATTTTGCGATGGGAGAATTTATCGGCAATAACGCCGCTGGGCGCATACAGAATAATAGCGGCAACGCCAAAGGTACTCATTATTAATCCAATTTCGGTATTGCTAAATCCCATGAATTTTGCCATGGGAATTTGATAGATATAACGTAAATAGGCTAAATCAAAACTAACGCCACCGCTGAAACTAATAATGGCGAGTGTTATCCAACGGCGATATGAGGATTGTTGCATATCGGGCTCTCATTTTATGCAGACAAAAAAAAGAGAAAAGTAAACCGCCCTTTCAGGTGGATTACTTTTCTCAGGTCTCTAGTAATTGCGCTTAGAAATAACATGGAAGTGTGGGTTATAGTGTGAGAATAATCACGCTTCTTGTTTTTAGTCATCAATACAGAATGAACAAAACATCTGTGATTTTGATCACGTTAGATATTTTCTCGTTATGCTAAAAATTCATTCCAGTTACCAGAGATAATGAGAAAGGTGACTTCCCTCTAGCGGGGGAAGTTGCCTTTCTTTTTTTTTGCCTAAAGGAATTTGGAGCCAGCTATGTCAATCGAATCTCTCAATGCATTCTCAATGAATTTTTTCTCCCTGAAAGGGAAAACGGCGATCGTAACGGGTGGCAACAGCGGTCTGGGTCAGGCTTTTGCGATGGCGCTGGCGAAAGCCGGGGCGAATCTGTTTATCCCAAGTTTTGTAAAAGATAACGGTGAAACGAAGGAAATCATTGAGAAACAGGGTGTTGAAGTTGAATTCATGCAGGTGGATATCACCGAGAAAGGTGCCCCGCAGAAGATTATTGCCGCCTGCTGCGAGCGTTTTGGCACCGTTGATATTCTGGTGAACAACGCCGGAATTTGTAAGCTGAATAAGGTACTGGACTTTGGTCGTGCGGACTGGGATCCGATGATTGACGTCAACCTGACGGCGGCGTTTGAACTGAGCTACGAAGCGGCAAAAATTATGATTCCGCAAAACAGCGGTAAAATTATAAATATCTGTTCTTTGTTCTCTTATCTTGGCGGACAGTGGTCTCCGGCTTATTCAGCGACAAAACATGCGCTTGCTGGTTTTACCAAGGCGTATTGCGATGAATTGGGGCAATATAATATTCAGGTTAACGGTATCGCACCGGGATATTATGCAACGGATATTACGCTGGCTACGCGCAGCAATCCGGAAACGAATCAGCGCGTATTGGATCATATCCCGGCTAATCGTTGGGGCGATACCCAGGATTTAATGGGGGCTGCGATATTCCTTGCCAGTCAGGCTTCTAATTATGTTAACGGTCATTTACTGGTCGTCGATGGCGGTTATTTAGTTCGCTAATATCTACCTATAGTTTCTGTATTATTAATTGTTCTGCTAATTATCAGGAAGGAATAGCTATGCCTTTATTTCGCGAAGCGATTGTTGACCAGTTAAAAGAAATTGTTGGGTCCGAACGCGTAATTACCGATGAAACGGTATTAAAGAAAAACAGTATTGACCGCTTTCGTAAATATGCCGACATTCACGGCGTTTACACGCTGCCCATTCCGGCGGCAGTGGTAAAACTCGGTTCGACAGAGCAGGTTTCCCGCGTTCTGGCGTTTATGGACCAACATAAAATCAATGGGGTTCCGCGTACCGGGGCATCCGCGACGGAAGGGGGTCTGGAAACCGTCGTCAAAGACTCTGTGGTCCTTGACGGGACAGGGATGAACCAGATCCTAAGCATTGATATTGAAAATATGCAGGCGACCGCTCAATGCGGCGTGCCGCTTGAGATTCTGGAAAATGCATTGCGCGAAAAAGGATATACCACCGGGCATTCGCCGCAGTCTAAGCCGCTGGCGCAGATGGGCGGCCTGGTTGCAACCCGCAGCATCGGGCAGTTCTCCACTCTTTACGGTGCCATTGAAGATATGGTCGTGGGGCTGGAGGCGGTGCTGCCGGACGGCACGGTAACCCGCATCAAGAACGTGCCACGCCGGGCTGCCGGGCCGGACATTCGCCACATCATCATTGGGAACGAAGGCGCACTGTGCTATATCACTGAAGTAACAGTGAAAATCTTCAAGTTCACGCCGGAAAATAACCTTTTTTACGGCTACATTCTGGACGATATGAAAATCGGTTTCGACATCCTGCGTGAAGTGATGGTGGAAGGCTACCGTCCTTCGATTGCACGCCTGTATGACGTCGAGGATGGTACCCAGCACTTCACTCACTTCGCTGACGGGAAATGCGTGTTGATCTTCATGGCTGAGGGCAATCCGCGAATGGCGCAAGCTACTGGCGAGGGCATTGCGGAGATCGTCGCGCGTTATCCACAGTGTAAGCGTGTGGACAGCAAGCTGATTGAGAACTGGTTTAACCATCTGAACTGGGGCCCGGAAAAAGTGGCTGCTGAACGCGTACAGATCCTGAAAACCGGCAATATGGGCTTTACGACGGAAGTTTCCGGCAGCTGGAGCTGCATCCATCAAATTTACGAAAACGTGATCCATCGTATTCGTACTGAATTCCCACACGCGGATGACATCACCATGCTGGGCGGTCACTCTTCCCATAGTTATATCAACGGTACCAACATGTACTTTGTGTATGACTACAACGTGGTGGACTGCAAGCCGGAAGAGGAGATTGATAAGTACCACAACCCGCTTAACAAGATTATTTGCGAAGAGACGATCCGTCTTGGCGGCTCAATGGTACATCACCACGGCATTGGTAAGCACCGCGTTCACTGGAGCAAGCTGGAACATGGCAGCGCGTGGCCGCTGCTGGAAGGTCTGAAACGTCAGTTTGATCCAAACGGCATTATGAACACGGGAACGATCTACCCGATTGAGAAATAAACATCAGCTGGCTTCCTGATCGGGAAGCCACAATTTTACCGGACAGGGGTAGAAATGAACACTTCACCGGTGCGAATGGACGATTTACCGCTTAACGGTTTTCACTGTCGTATTGCCGCCTTGACCTTTGGTGCTCACCTTACCGACGGCTATGTTCTTGGTGTTGTCGGCTATGCCATTATTCAGTTAACACCTGCCATGCAGCTCACGCCGTTTATGACCGGGATGATTGGCGGCTCGGCGCTGCTCGGGTTGTTTCTCGGTAGTCTGGTGTTGGGCTGGATTTCAGACCACATTGGTCGACAGAAGATCTTCACTTTCAGCTTTGTGCTGATCACCATCGCCTCTTTTTTACAGCTTTTCGCCACTTCGCCAGAGCAGCTCATTGTGTTACGTATTCTGATTGGGATTGGGCTGGGAGGCGATTATTCCGTAGGGCACACTCTGTTGGCCGAATTTTCTCCACGACGACACCGGGGAGTGTTGCTGGGGGCTTTTAGCGTGGTATGGACCATCGGCTATGTGCTGGCAAGCCTGGCGGGGCACTATTTTATTACCGAAAGCCCGGATGCCTGGCGCTGGCTGCTGGCGTCGGCGGCGCTTCCCGCACTATTGATTACCCTGCTTCGCTGGGGGACGCCGGAATCGCCTCGCTGGCTGCTGCGCCAGGGGCGTTTCGCGGAAGCCCACGCTATTGTTCACCGATATTTTGGGGCGCACGTATTGCTCGGCGACGAGGTTTCTGCGGCGTCCGGGAAACATATCAAAACGCTCTTTTCCCCCCTCTACTGGCGGCGAACCGCGTTTAACAGCGTGTTTTTTGTTTGTCTGGTGATCCCGTGGTTTGTTATCTACACCTGGCTGCCTACCATTGCCGGGACCCTCGGCCTGGAGGATGCGCTCACCGCCAGCCTGCTGCTGAATGCGTTGTTAATCGTTGGCGCACTGCTGGGGCTGGTATTAACACATCTGCTGGCGCACCGCCGGTTTCTGCTTGGGAGTTTTTTTCTGTTGGCTGCCACGCTGGTGGTGATGGCTTTTCTGCCGTCCGGTAGCTCGTTAACTTTGCTGCTTTTTGTCCTGTTCAGCACCACAATTTCTGCGGTCAGTAATCTGGTAGGGATCCTGCCTGCTGAAAGCTTCCCGACGGATATCCGCTCGCTGGGCGTGGGTTTTGCGACGTCGATGAGCAGACTTGGCGCGGCAATCAGCACCGGCCTGCTGCCCTGGACGCTGGCGCAATGGGGGATGCAGGTCACGTTGCTGCTGCTGGCTGGCGTGCTCCTCATTGGATTTGTGGTGACCTGGCTATGGGCACCGGAAACGAAGGCATTGCCGTTGGTGGCGGCCGGAAGCGTGGAGAAAAGACAGGGAGGAGCAAATGAACATTCTGTTCGCGTTTAAGGCCGAACCAGACTCCGGCATGTTGGCGGAAAAAGACTGGCTGGCGGCGACGGAAGATACCCGTGGCCCGGACACCGCGCTGCTGCGCTGTTCTCCTGGTGCCGATGAGCAGGCGGCTGCGGCATTACTGCTGGCGCAACGTCGTGAAGGTTGTGATATGACGTTAACCGCGCTAAGCATTAGCGATGAGCGTGCTATTCATTGGTTGCGCTATTTTGCCGCGCTGGGTTTTGATAAGCCGGTGTTGCTGGAAACGACGGCGGATCTGCGCTTTGCGCCGGAATTCATTGCCCGGCAAATAACTGACTGGCAGCGTCATCACGGCGCGGATTTGATTATCACTGGCTGTCAGAGTAGCGAAGGGCAGAACGGGCAAACGCCATTTTTGATGGCTGAAATGTTGGCCTGGCCCTGCTTTACCCAGGTGGAGCGTTTTACGCTGACGCCGCCTTTTGTTGTTGTCGAACAGCGAACGACAACCGGGTTACGCCGCTGCCGGGTGCGGCTTCCGGCAGTGATTGCCGTCAGGCAATGTGGTGAAGTTGCGCTTCCCGTCCCCGGAATGCGTCAGCGTCTGGCGGCGGCAAAAGCGGCAATTTTACGTCAGCCAGCGTCCAGTGATGAAACTCCGAACGTGCAATGTCAGAAGCTGGCGCGACCGGCGCAGCGGCGCAGCGCCACGCTTATCGACGGCGCGACGGCGCAGGAAAAAGCGCGGATATTGTGGAATGATTATTTGCGCCAGAGGATGCAGCCATGAAGATCGTTGTGATTACGGAATCGGGTGAATGCGCTGCACTGGCAGGCTGGATTGCAGAAAACGCGCTTAATGCAGCAGAACTGGAACGCTGGACTCTAGACCCGATGCCGGACGTGGCGGAGCAGGTGCTGGACGCGCTGGCGACGCAGTGGTTGCTGACGCCAGCCGACATCCTGATTTTTCCGGCGGGTGCGCTGGGGGATGAGCTTGCGACGCGGCTGGCCTGGCGTCTGCACGGCGGCAGCGTTTGCCAGGTGCAGACGCTGGATGCGCAACAGGGGCTGGTGACGAAATCCCACTGGGGGAATGCGCTGACGGCCCGGCTACAAATCACCGCGCGTCCCTTGTGCCTTTCACTGGCGCGACAACCGGAAACGAGCGCGTCGGGCAACGCGCTGCCAGCGATGGTGGAGCGCCGGATTGCCTCCACCACACCTCCGGGCTGGCTGGATAGCGTAGAAAGCATCGACCGTGTTACAGCTCATCCTTTGTTGCAGGCCGGGCGTGTGCTGGTGGTAGGGCAGGGAAGAAGTGACGCCGATGCCGAAAAAATTACCGCTCTTGGTAAGGAGTTTGGTGCCGAAGTGGGATACAGCCGTGCACGGGTGATGAACGGTGGTTTTGACGCTGAGCGCGTGATTGGGATATCGGGGCATCTGCTTGCGCCGGATGTCTGCATTGT
The DNA here is from genome assembly GCF_030336805.1 of Citrobacter sp. Cb023. Lineage (NCBI taxonomy): Bacteria > Pseudomonadati > Pseudomonadota > Gammaproteobacteria > Enterobacterales > Enterobacteriaceae > Citrobacter > Citrobacter sp. Cb023. Next base: position 561,872 of record NZ_JAOWCV010000040.1, read on the forward strand.
CGCGGGGGCATCCGGCGCGGCGGCGCTAATGGCCGGGGTTCGTCAGAGCCGGTTTGTGGTGGCGATAAACAGTGACGCCAGAGCGCCGGTCTTTTCACAGGCGGATGTCGGGATTGTGGATGACTGGCTGCCGGTGCTGGAGGCGTTGGCAGCCATCGCAGAAAATTAATTCAGGGGGATGCCGGGTCAGGTGTTTACACCGCTATCCGGCGGCTCGGGTTAATGCAGCTTTTTCGCTAACGTCCAGACGTCGGTGTTGGTAGTTGAAAGCGCTGCTACACCAGCTTTCATCGCATTGCGAGCGTCCTCTTCATCGCAAACCAGACCACCGGCAATCAACGGCTGGCGTATTTTTTCCGTCACCCATCCCAGCACTTTTGGCATGCATCCCGGCAGGATTTCAATACAGTCCGGGTTCGACTGTGCGACCTGCTTATCAATGTTGTGAAAGGAGATGGAGTCGACGATAAACAGGCGATGAATACAGAAAAAGCCCTCTGCCCGCGCCGCTTTCAGCATCGACGCTTTGGTACTGATGATGCCGTCGGCCTCGGTGACCAGCTTCAGAAACTGGATCACCACCTCTTTATTAGACGCGCCCTCCAGCAGATCAACGTGGATAAATGCGTATTTACCGGCAGTTTTAATCTTCTTCACGATATGGCTGATGGTGCAGATATTGCCGTACAAAACAGAGATGAACTGGCATTCGGAATCGATGGCTAATTGCAGACTGGCGTTGTCTTTCACCGCGGCAATGACAGGATTCTGGCGGAGCAGGTGTAACAGGGGCATAAATTATCCTATTAAATTATCCAAATCGGTAAGTGATGCCAAAGCCGGACGCGGGGTAGCGCCACTGTTGCAGCGTTTTTTCATCACACAGCAGTCGACAGGTGCCGCACTCCAGGCAGCCGCGAAAGCTGACCCGTAGCTCACCTTCCGCCGTAAGAGAAAACAGTCCGGCGGGGCAGGATGCGATCAGCCGTTGTGCCGTTTCGCTGTCAACAACGGTCGCAGGAACAATATGTGAAATGTCGGCGGGACGCCAGACGTTACGGGCTACAGACATCGTAAGCTCCTGATGATATCGCCTGCCAGATGACGCAGGCCGTGACGACGAAACTGACGCCAGACAATCTGGCGCAGCGGGGCTACCGGGCGGTCGCCCTGATGCCAGATTTCATGGGAAATAGCCTCCATCAGCATGGGCCATTGACGATACCATCCGGGGCGCTGGAGCAACGCCGGAACATCCCGGTAACGTTGCAGAACGTCCCACAGCAGGCTGTGCTGGATGTCGTGGTGATAAGCCGGAAACAGATTTTGCGGCTCGCGTTTCCGGCAGGCGTTAATCAATGTTTGCGCCGCCGCCTGAGCGCCAATGAGCGCCATATCCATGCCGCGAACGGAGAAACCGGTATTCACACAGCTGCGCAGCGCATCGCCCACCAGCAGCCAGCCTTCTCCTGCATATTGTACGGGCAGGCTGTGCAACCCGCCTTCTGGAACCAGATGCGCACCATATTCCAGCGTTTCGCTGCCTCTGAGCAGCGGATGTAACGCCGGATGCGTCTTGAGCCGCTCCAGCAGTTCAGCCGCCGGGACATCGCTTTGTGCCAAAGAGGAGAGCGGACAAACCACGCCCAGAGAGAGCGTCTCCTGATTGGTATAGAGAAACGCGCCGCCGGGAAGTTCGCCACAAATATTGCCACTGAACAGCATTGCCGCGCCTTCGTCATTGGATAAGCGGAAACGTTCCTCAAGTAACGATTTATCCAGCGCCAAAGTCTCTTTAATGCCTAATGCCATTGCGGTTGTCGAGGGACGCGGCAGGAATCCGTAGCGCTCGGCCAGTACGCTGTTTGCCCCTTCCGCCAGTACCACATAACGGGCGCGCAGCGTCTCGTTATCGGCAATAACGCCGCAGACTCTGCCCTCTTCGATATGGAGCGCCTCGACCGTCACACCGCTGATAAACTGTACGCCTTCGGCCTCGGCCTGGGGGACAAACCACGGGTCGAAGCGGGCGCGCAGCAGGCTCCATGAGTCTCCATCCGGTTGCAGGCTGGAGTACGTCGTTGCGCCATCGCGAGTTAACAGCGAGAGATTTTCCTGGGTAATTCGGCGTTCAAGTGGGGCTGAATGTTGGAAGTGGGGAAGAAGTTCACCGAGCGCGTGAGTATACAGACGCCCGCCGGAAAGGTTTTTACTGCCGGGAAGCTCGCCGCGTTCAATAAGCAAAACTGACAGTCCTGCTCGCACGCAGCGTAAAGCACAAGCGGTGCCCGCTATCCCTGCACCGATAATAATAATATCGAAATCGTCAGACATGTTGTGCTCCAGATATCCAGAGCACATAACCCTAACAGAGTGTTAGTTAAGGAAAATTGACCGTTGCCACAGACGATACAATCATTCCCCGCGATACACGCAGCCTGCTGTGCAGGTCTCTTTCACCATTACGGCACTCAGCAGAGGGACAACCGGTTTAACCTGATCCCAAATCCATTTGGCCAGTACTTCACTGGTTGGGTTTTCTAAGCCAGGAATATCGTTCAGATAGTAGTGATCGAGTCTGTTGTAAGTTGGCTTAAACGCGGCTTTTAACTCAGAAAAATCCATGATCCAACCGGTATGCGGATCGACTTCACCGGTAATTTCAAGACGCACCATAAATGAGTGACCATGCAGGCGGCCACACTTATGCCCTTCCGGTACATGCGGCAGGCGGTGAGCGGCTTCGAAGGTGAAATCTTTAAACAAGGTGGTGGACATTTTTTACTCTCAAGAATGCGAAAAACCGCCGTAGGGTACCGTAAAGAGCGAATTTTATCATTAGTTAAAAGGGCGCTGAGTATCAGAACGACCTATTCATGATGGTAATATTTAATAATTATTGATATATCATATGGTTATCCAATCTGTTTTGCTGTTAATAACTATAACTAAAACAGGTTAGTTCATTTGGTTATTTGTTATTTCTATCCCTTCTTTAATTGTTACTATCCCCGCCGTTAACCTTATCTTCAGTTTGGGTTTTATTGCTTAAATCCGCTTTGCTTACTGGAACATGACAACGCATGACGACACAGGCCCCACCTTCCGCTCTGCTACCGCTAAACCCGGAGCAACTGGCACGCCTTCAGGCGGCCACGACCGATTTCACTCCCGCACAGCTTGCGTGGGTTTCTGGCTATTTTTGGGGCGTGCTGAATCAGCAGCCAGGCAGCAATGCGGCGACTCCTGCGCCTGCTGCTGAAATGCCTGGCATTACGCTTATCTCCGCCTCGCAAACCGGTAATGCGCGTCGTGTGGCGGAAGCCCTGCGCGATGATCTGATCGCTGCAAAGCTCAACGTCACTCTCACCAATGCTGGCGACTATAAATTCAAACAAATCGCCAATGAGAAATTGCTGATCGTAGTGGCGTCGACGCAAGGGGAAGGTGAACCGGCGGAAGAAGCCGTAGCGTTGCATAAATTCCTGTTCTCGAAAAAAGCGCCGAAGCTTGATAACACCGCTTTTGCCGTGTTTGGTCTTGGTGACACTTCTTACGAGTTTTTCTGTCAGTCAGGAAAAGACTTCGATGCAAAACTGGCTGAGCTGGGCGGTGAACGCTTGCTTGACCGCGTGGATGCCGACGTCGAATACCAGGGCGCGGCAGCCGAATGGCGTGCCCGTCTGGTTGATGTCCTGAAAGCGCGTGCCCCTGCGGCATCGTCTGTGCAAGTTGCTGCGAGCGGTGCGGTAAACGAAGTACACACCAGCCCGTACACCAAAGAAGCGCCACTGACGGCGTCGCTTGCGGTGAATCAGAAAATCACTGGTCGCGACTCGGAAAAAGATGTGCGCCATATTGAAATCGATCTCGGCGATTCCGGCCTGCGCTACCAGCCGGGCGATGCCTTAGGAGTCTGGTATCAGAACGATCCTGAGCTGGTCAAAGAGCTGGTTGAATTGCTGTGGCTGAAAGGAGATGAGCCGGTCACGGTTGACGGCAAAACCCTGTCGCTCACCGAAGCGCTGCAGTGGCATTTCGAGCTGACGGTTAACACCGGCAATATCGTCGAGAACTATGCCACTTTAACCCGTAGCGAATCCCTGCTGCCGCTGGTGGGTGATAAGGCACAGTTGCAGCATTACGCCGCAACCACGCCAATCGTCGATATGGTGCGTTTCTCTCCGGCGCAGCTGGATGCCCAAACGTTGGTTGATCTTCTGCGCCCGCTGACGCCGCGTTTGTATTCTATTGCCTCTTCCCAGGCGGAAGTGGAAAGCGAAGTGCACGTCACCGTGGGCGTGGTGCGTTATGACATTGAAGGTCGTGCCCGTGCTGGTGGCGCGTCCAGTTTCCTCGCCGATCGCGTGGAAGAAGAGGGCGAGGTGCGCGTGTTCATCGAACACAACGATAACTTCCGCCTGCCGGCTAACCCGCAGACACCGGTGATTATGATTGGACCAGGCACGGGGATTGCGCCGTTCCGTGCATTCATGCAGCAGCGTGCGGCTGACGGAGCCGAAGGCAAAAACTGGCTGTTTTTTGGCAACCCACACTTTACCGAAGATTTCCTGTACCAGGTGGAATGGCAGCGTTACGTCAAAGAGGGCGTACTGAGCCGCATCGATCTCGCCTGGTCGCGCGATCAAAAAGAAAAAGTCTACGTACAAGATAAACTGCGCCAACAAGGTGCGGAACTGTGGCGCTGGATAAACGACGGTGCCCACATTTATGTCTGCGGCGACGCTAATCGCATGGCGAAAGACGTTGAGCAGGCTTTGTTGGAAGTGATTGCCGAATTCGGTGCTATGGATATCGAAGCGGCGGATGAATTTTTAAGTGAGCTGCGCATTGAGCGCCGTTATCAGCGAGATGTCTACTAATGAGCGAAAAATACCCAGGACCATTGGTGGTCGAAGGCAAGCTGTCCGACGCTGAGCGTATGAAGCTGGAAAGCAACTATCTGCGCGGTACGATTGCCGAAGATTTAAACGACGGCCTGACCGGCGGCTTCAAAGGCGATAACTTCCTGCTGATCCGTTTTCACGGTATGTACCAGCAGGATGACCGCGATATCCGCGCCGAACGAGCCGAGCAAAAGCTGGAGCCGCGTCACGCGATGCTGCTGCGCTGCCGTCTGCCGGGTGGGGTGATCACCACCAAACAGTGGCAGGCGATCGACACGTTCGCCCATGACAACACAATTTACGGCAGCATTCGTCTGACCAACCGTCAGACCTTCCAGTTTCACGGCATTCTGAAGAAGAACGTTAAGCCGGTACACCAGATGCTGCATTCGGTCGGGCTGGACGCGCTGGCGACCGCCAACGACATGAACCGTAACGTTCTGTGTACCTCTAACCCGTACGAGTCCGAGCTGCACGCCCAAGCCTATGAATGGGCGAAGAAGATCTCCGAACATCTGCTGCCGCGTACTCGCGCCTATGCAGAAATTTGGCTGGATCAGGAGAAGGTAGCGACCACCGACGAAGAGCCGATCCTCGGCCAAACCTATCTGCCGCGTAAGTTTAAAACCACGGTCGTAATCCCGCCGCAGAACGACATCGATCTGCACGCCAACGATATGAACTTCGTGGCGATTGCCGAAAACGGCAAGCTGGTGGGCTTTAACCTGCTGGTCGGCGGTGGTTTGTCGATTGAGCACGGCAATAAGAAAACCTACGCCCGCACCGCGAGCGAGTTCGGCTATCTGCCGCTGGAGCACACCCTGGCGGTAGCAGAAGCTGTGGTGACAACGCAGCGCGACTGGGGTAACCGTACCGATCGTAAAAACGCCAAAACTAAATACACGCTTGAACGCGTTGGTATCGACACGTTCAAAAAGGAAGTGGAGCGTCGCGCGGGTATTAAATTTGAGCCTATCCGCCCGTACGAGTTCACCGGTCGCGGCGATCGTATTGGTTGGGTAAAAGGGATCGACAATAACTGGCACCTGACGCTGTTTATTGAAAACGGCCGTATCCTGGATTATCCGGGCCGTCCGCTGAAAACCGGCCTGCTGGAGATCGCGAAGATCCACAAAGGGGATTTCCGCATCACCGCCAACCAGAACCTGATCATTGCTGGTGTGCCGGAAAGCCAAAAAGCGAAGATCGAGAAGCTGGCGCGCGATCACGGATTGATGAATGCGGTGAAGCCGCAGCGTGAAAACTCGATGGCCTGCGTGTCGTTCCCGACCTGTCCGCTGGCGATGGCGGAGGCCGAACGTTTCCTGCCATCGTTCACTGATAAAGTGGAAGCTATTCTCGAAAAACACGGCATTCCTGACGAGCATATCGTGATGCGCGTTACAGGCTGCCCGAACGGCTGCGGCCGCGCGATGCTGGCGGAACTGGGCCTGGTGGGTAAAGCCCCGGGGCGCTACAACGTACACCTTGGCGGTAACCGCATGGGCACGCGCATTCCGCGTATGTATCGCGAAAATATTACGGAATCGGAAATTCTCGACTCCGTTGACGAACTGGTTGGTCGCTGGGCGAAAGAGCGCGAAGCGGGTGAAGGCTTCGGTGATTTTACGGTGCGTGCGGGCATCATTCGCCCGGTGCTCGATCCCGCCCGGGATTTCTGGGAGTAACCACGAGAGGTAATTATGTCCGTACTCGATCTAAACGCCCTTAATGACCTGCCAAAAGTCGACCGCATTCTGGCGCTGGCGGAAACCAACGCACAGCTCGAAAAGCTGGACGCCGAAGGGCGCGTGGCGTGGGCGCTGGAAAACCTGCCTGGTGAATATGTACTGTCATCAAGCTTTGGTATCCAGGCGGCAGTAAGCCTGCACCTGGTGAATCAGATTCACCCGGATATCCCGGTGATCCTCACCGATACCGGCTATTTGTTCCCGGAAACCTACCAGTTTATTGATGAGTTAACGGACAAGCTCAAGCTTAATCTGCAAGTCTACCGGGCGAAGGAGAGCGCGGCCTGGCAGGAAGCGCGCTACGGCAAACTGTGGGAGCAGGGCGTTGAAGGCATTGAGAAATACAATGAGATCAACAAAGTCGAGCCGATGAACCGCGCGCTTAAAGAACTCAATGCGCAAACCTGGTTTGCCGGTCTGCGCCGCGAACAGTCGGGCAGTCGGGCGCATTTGCCGGTGCTGGCTATCCAGCGCGGCGTGTTTAAAGTGCTGCCGATCATCGACTGGGACAACCGTACCCTTTACCAGTATCTGCAAAAGCACGGCCTGAAATACCATCCACTGTGGGATCAGGGCTATCTGTCAGTTGGTGATACCCATACCACCCGCAAATGGGAGCCGGGTATGGCGGAAGAAGAGACGCGGTTCTTCGGATTGAAGCGCGAGTGCGGATTGCACGAGGGGTGATAGTCTCATCAGCACCGGAAAATAGAGGGAAATATTTCTGGTGCTTATTTATATAATTCATCTTATTCATATTTATTATTATCTTGCATAAATACTTTATTTTGCGCGTTAAGGTGTGATTCTGATCACCGATATTATTTCTTAGTCTGTAATTCTCTTAATATATTTGGATTCGGACTTGTTATTAATAAATGGCTAATTACGCACCTTATTTTGCTTACTGGGGAAAAACCAGTAAAAAGGAAAATATTCACGACCAGGGGGATGCATACCATTTGCTGCCCTATCACTGTCTGGATGTGGCGGCCTGCGGTTGGCAAATGGTGATGCGCAATCGCTTTCATGCGGCAGATATCTTTGCCGAATTAGGTTTCTCCCGGGAAGAGGCTGCGCGCTGGTTTGCCTGGATACTGGGGCTCCACGATATAGGGAAATTCGCGCGGGGTTTTCAGCAGCTCAATAAGACGTCTTACCCGGATTTGGTGCCCGGTATCAGCGGGATTGGCTATCCTGAACGACACGACTCGCTGGGATACTGGTTCTGGCAGGGGTTGAGAAAAGCATGGCCCAATGCGTTACCTGCGTTAACACGCGAAAGTGAAAGAACGCTGGATATCTGGCTCAACGTCGTCACCGGTCATCATGGTCTTCCGCCATTAAAGGATGTCAAAGGAAGCGTTGCTTTTACCCCCGAAGACAAAGTGGCTGCCGAAGAATGGATGGCGGCGCTCTCTTCTCTCCTCAATGTCACTGATTTCCCCGACCGGTTTTGCGACAAAATCTGGCGTAAAAAACTCTGTCAACAAAGCTGGCTGCTGGCTGGACTGACAACGCTTGCGGACTGGATGGGATCGAACCAACATGATTTTCCACTGGTCAGTACCGTTATGCCAGATAGCGCGTACTGGCAGAGGGCCTTAGCACAGGCCACGCACGCGCTGGCGCAACTTCCTCAGCTTTCTTCGGTAGATACCCACCGTAATCCGGCCGATCTGTTCCCGTTTATTCAGCACTTAACGCCGCTTCAGCAAAGCGCTATGGACATAGCGATTTCAGCCGAAGGCCCACAACTTTTTGTACTGGAGGATGTGACCGGTGCAGGCAAAACGGAAGCGGCGCTGATCCTCACCCAGCGGTTAATGGCTCAGGGGAAAGGTGACAGCCTGTACGTTGGACTGCCGACTATGGCAACCTCAAACGCCATGTTTCAACGGCTGGCAACGGCTTATCGCGCGTTATTTGTAGCAGAGCAACGCCCGTCGCTGGTGCTGGCGCATGGCTCAAGCGGCATGTCGGAGGCCTTCACGCATTCCCTGTGGTCATCGCGGAATGCCGGACAATCTGCCTATATACCGGATGAACAGGCTGCCAGCAGTACCTGCAATATCTGGTTTGCTGATTCACGCAAGAAATCGCTGCTGGCTGAGGTGGGGGTCGGAACTCTCGATCAGGCATTAATGGCCGCCATGCCATTTCGTCATCAGTCTCTACGTTTGCTCGGGCTGTATCGCAAGATCCTGCTTTTGGACGAAGTACATGCTTATGACAGCTATATGGTGCGTCTGCTGGAAGGGCTACTGACCTTTCATGCGGCTCAGGGCGGTAGCGTCATCATCCTGAGCGCCACGCTGCCCTCGTCTTTACGCCATACGTTACTGAATGCTTTCCAGCGCGGTATTAACGGTGCTCCCGTTATTGCCGATCAAAATGCAGGCTATCCCTGGCTTTCGCATCTCAGTTCGCAGGGGGTATCTGAACGCTATATTCCCACGCGTCCTGAAGTGGCTCGTCGCGTTGCGGTGCAGTGGCTCAACGATCCGGACAGCGCCCGCGAACTGATCCTCCGCACCGTTGAAAGCGGGCAATGCATCTGCTGGATCCGTAACACGGTGGATGACGCGATTACCGTCTATCGCCAGTTGCTGGATAGCGGGCTTGTTCCACCAGAAAACCTGCTGTTGTTCCACAGTCGTTTTGCATTTATCGATCGTATGGCAATAGAAAATCGGGCGCTGGAATGGTTCGGAAAATCAAGCACACCAACGTTGCGGCGCGGCAAAGTGCTGATCGCAACACAGGTTGTGGAACAGAGTTTGGATCTGGATATCGACGTCATGATTAGCGACCTGGCCCCGGTCGATTTATTGATTCAGCGCGCAGGACGTTTACAGCGCCATATTCGCGATCGACACGGGGCGCTAACCGGGCAGATGCCAGATGGTCGTCTGTCTCCAGCGTTGCACATTCTGGCGCCGGAGTGGCAACCGGAAGCGGAAAGTGGCTGGCTGGGTGAACATCTCAAAGGTACAGGCTATGTCTACGAAGACCACGCTTGCCTGTGGCGGACACAGGCAATATTGCGCGACAAAGGGGAGATTCGCATGCCGGAAGATGCGCGCGAACTGGTGGAAAGCGTATACGAAGCATGGATAGCCGCGCCCGTTGGCCTGCAAGCTCAGGAGGATAACGTTTACGGCAAAGATCTCAGTGTGAAGGCTGCCGCAAAGCAAAACATTCTGGATTGGGAAACAGGCTATCACCGTACCGCAAGCATGGCGGGATGGAGTGACGACGTGGAACTTTCCACCCGATTAAGCGAGCCCACCGTCGATTTGTTTCTTGCCTGGCGGGCAGAGGGAGGATCGCTGCAATCCTACGCCCGGCTGGAACCGTTTTCCTGGCAACAAAGTCGCCTCTCGTTGCGGGAAACGCTATGGCAGAAAATTGCTGCTAACGCGCCGTGTTTGCAGGGGGAAGAACTCGAACATTTTCGCCACGAAATTCACAACCCGAATGCACAGGTGCTGCTACTTACAGAGGGGGACGCGTCGGCAGTTTATAGCAAGGCGTGGGGGTTATCGAGCCAGCATTTGCAGTAATTTATTTCAGGAGGAATCATGTTTTCACTTATCACGGAGCCCTGGCTGCCGGTTATCGACAGGCAGGGGCAGCGGCGAAAAATTTCGCCAGGCGAGTTGGCTGATAATGACATTATCGAACTGGCGTGGCCGCGCGCAGATTTTCAGGGGGCGGCATATCAGTTATTGATTGGCCTGCTACAAACGGTATTCGCGCCGGAGGATGAAGAACAGTGGGAGGATATCTGGGAAGATGGTATCGATCCGGACCGCTGGCAAAAAGCGCTGGAACGCGTGGCGGTTGCCATGCAGTTTGGCCCACAGAAACCCGCTTTTTTGCAGGATTTTTCTGGGCTGGATGTTAAAAATAGCGCAATCGCCAGGTTATTGATTGATGCTCCCGGCGGCAACACTGTTAAGTTAAATAAAGATCACTTCGTAAAACGTCGTATTTATCGGCATTTTTGCCCGCACTGTGCAGTGATGGCGCTTTATACCGTTCAGACCAACTCCCCTGAGGACGGAGCCGGGGGGCGTACCAGCATGCGCGGCGGTGGACCGCTGACGACGCTGTTAATGCCAGTTCAGCCAAATGAGCCGCTGTGGCGCAAACTTTGGCTGAATGTTATGCCTGGGCAGCAGCAATGGCAGGATGAGCAACTGGCTCTGATTTTCCCGTGGCTGGCCGCAACCCGCAGTAGTGAAACGTCAAAAAATAGGGTGACGCCCGAAAATGCACATCCGCTCCAGGCCTATTGGGGCATGCCGCGACGGCTGGAAATTGATTTCAGCCATACGCAAAGCGGCGAGTGTGATTTGTGCGGTGAGCCTCATCCTGCATTGCTCAGCCAGATCCGCAGCAAAAACTACGGCGTGCAGTATGACGGCTGGGTTCACCCGCTTTCACCGTATCGAAAAGCGCTGAAAGACGCGGCGTCATCGATGCTGGCGCTCAAGGGACAACCTGGTGGTCTGGTCTATAAAGACTGGCTGGGGCTGGCGATGAAGACGGAAGATAAACTGAATTGCACGATCCCTGCACGCGTTGTGCTCGAGAATCCAGAGCCGGGAGCTACCGGATTATGGTGCTTTGGTTTTGATATGGATAAAGCCAAGGCGCGCTGTTGGTATGAGCATCGTTTACCTCTGATCGCGCTATTTGCCGATGAAGCGGAAAGCTTTAAAGACCTGCTTTCAATTGCACTCGAACTGGCGATCTCCGTTCGACCTCTTCTCGTTCAGGCGCTTAAACAGGCCTGGTTCGGGAGTCCTAAAGAGGCGAAAGGGGATTTCAGTATGGTGGATATCGCCTTCTGGCAGCAGACCGAGCCAGGATTTCGTCAGCTATGGCAGACGTTAAGCCAACATCCTTCTTCTCTTCAGCCTCAGGCGCGCGCCGCGCTGCGGGAGTGGGGAGAGAACCTGCAACGCGGGTTGCTACAAATATTCGACCAGAGCGCTTTTACCAACCCCGATAATACGGCTGATTTGCAACGAATTTTGTCTGCCCGGCTCAGTCTTATCAAGAATGTCAAAAAACTCACCAGCCTGAAAACACTGAAGGAGCTCGCTATGGAACATAAGGAGCAGGCGAATGTTTGAAACTAACACCGGAAAAGAGCTGATTATTATCGACGGTGCGCCTGGCATTATTCGCCGTTGGTTTCGGAGTTTGCAGGAACGCAATAGCGTCGATGCTGCTTTTACAGGCAATGGTCGGGCCTGGCGAGCAGAGCTGCGTCATGCGGTTTTACCGTATGGGGCGCTCACCAGCCAGGCTTTTCATCATCTGAACCGTGCGCTGACGGACGTAGAAAAGCAGGCCAGCGACAAACTGGCATTAGCCATTTTTACAGGCATTGCGGCCCATGCCCATCACGACAACGCCACCGGCTCTTTCGCCCGCCAGCTTGGTGAAGAGATTAAAAGCGGCCCCTGCCTTTCACGTCAGCGTTTCGATCGCCTGTTGGCGGTCAGAACCCCGGCGGAACTCTCCAGTCAACTGATTCGTGCGGTAAAACTGCGCGGTGACCAGGGCGTTAACCTTGTGTCGCTGGCTGACGGGGTTTTCTTATGGATGCGTGAATGGCAGGCGAAAGAAGCACATCTGGCGGCTGAAAGTAACCCTTTTAAGCGCCTCTCCGTACGCTGGGCCAGTGAATATCTGCAGGCTGGCGAAAAATCTCCCAGGAACAAATAAAAAGGATTTCACTCATGACGACATTTATTCAATTGCATATTCTGACGGCTTACGCCCCCGCTAACCTGAACCGTGATGATACCGGACGTCCGAAAACCGCCATTATGGGCGGGGTAGAGCGTCTTCGGGTCTCCTCACAAAGTCTCAAGCGCGCATGGCGTACCTCGGAAGTTTTTGAAAGCGCTCTTAGTGGACATATTGGCACCCGTACTCGCCGTCTGGGCAGTGAGATTTATAAACATCTGCTGGCTGGTGGAGTTGCAGAAAAGATGGCGCTTTCCGCCGCTGGAAAAATAGCCAGCCAGTTCGGCAAATTAAAAGCCGATAAAAATGCGAAGGCGGAAGAGAACCTGAATATCGAACAACTGGTGCATATCAGTCCGGATGAATACCGGCATATAAACCAACTGGTTGAAACGCTGATTGCGGATAAACGTGAACCGGAAGTGAGCGAGCTGAAGCTGTTACGTGAAACTGCCAGCGGCGTTGATATCGCGCTGTTTGGTCGCATGCTGGCGTCCAGCCCGGCGTTTAACGTTGAAGCCGCTTGCCAGGTGGCTCATGCTCTTGGCGTCAGCGCCGTTACGGTTGAAGAGGATTTCTTTACGGCAGTGGACGATCTGAACCGTAAAGAGGATGACGCCGGGTCGGCGCATATGGGTGAGAAGGGCTTCGCCTCTGCGTTATTCTATTCTTATATTTGCATCAGTCGCGACCTGTTACTGGAAAACCTCAATGGTGATAAAGCCCTGGTCGCGCGAACCCTTAAGGCGCTGGCCGAAACGGCGCTCACCGTCTCGCCAACCGGAAATCAGAACAGCTTTGCCTCGCGTGCTTACGCATCTTACGCACTGGTGGAAATGGGACGCCAGCAGCCTCGCGCGCTTTCAGTCGCTTTCTTTAATCCTGTTCGTGGAGAAGATCAGCAGACACAGGCCATTCAACGCCTGAAAGAGCAGCGGCAGAAGTTTGAACGCGCTTACGGGTCACGTGAGGGGGAGCGCCACTACGAGATGAATGTGGAATCGGGCGAAGGTTCGCTCCAGGAACTGCTGGAGTTTGTCAGCCAGTAAGGAGTTGCGATGTCCCGCTATCTTGTTTTTCAACTTTACGCGCCGTTGATGTCCTGGGGCGAAGCCGCCGTGGGCGAGGTGAGGCACAGCAACGCTGTGCCCAGTCGTTCAGCATTATTGGGATTGCTTGCTGCCGCCTGTGGTATCCGGCGTGAGGCTGCTCATCTGGATGAGTTTAACCGACACTACCATTTTGCCATACGACCGTTTTCTTCCCGCGAGCAATGGCTGCGTGACTATCACACTGTCGAAGTACCAAAAGAGAACAGAAAGCGCATTTATTTCACTCGGCGTGATGAGCTGGTTCTGGGGCAGGAAGATCTCAACAATCCGATGATCACCACCCGCGAATATCGGTGCGATGCGCTGTTTCATATTGCTGTTAAGGAAACTGAAGGGGCACCGATAGTTTTGGAAAAACTGGCAGCTGCGCTGGAGGAGCCTGTATTTCCTCTGTATCTGGGGCGAAAATCTTGTCCTCCAGCCCTGCCGCTGGCGCCGCTGATACTGGACGGAACGTTGGCCCACGTTTTTTACCAGGCAGAGCAGGCGTTGATTTGCCCGGAACTGGCGGCAATCACTACCGCGTCCGATCTTTGCTATTGGGAAGGCGAGCCGCAGGGCGTTGTGCCTGCTATTTCCGTTCAGAGAAGCGATCAGCCACTCAGTAAAGTACGCTGGCAGTTTACTACGCGTAGTCAGTTTGCAGGCCAGCTCAGGGAGGAAAAATAATGTTTCTGTCACGCGTAACGCTGGACCTCGGCAAGCTAACGCCTGAAATGATGCAGAAGTGGCAGAGCGCCAGCCCCTATGCCAGTCATCAATGGCTTTGGCAGCTTTTTTCTCATCAGGATGAACGCCGTTTTCTGTTTCGCCATGAGTCTGCAGAACGGGGTGAGCGTTTTTATGTGCAGTCGGATGTTCCACCTCTAGATGGGCATAATATTTTTGCCGTAGAGAGTAAACCGTTTCAGCCACATCTGACAAAAGGCATGTTTCTGTATTTTTCGCTACGCGCGAACCCCGTTATCACCCGATCCGGTAAGCGTAGCGACGTGATGATGGATGCCAAATACCAGGCAAAGCAGAAAGGGATACCTGCTGAACAACACTGGCCACTGCAAATCATCGCGGCGAATAACTGGCTACGCCGTCAGGGGGAACAGCATGGTTTCATGCTTCCTGATAAGCAGGATTACGTGGTGAGTTACCAGCAACAACGTTTCAGTCGACTGACCGGGGAACGTCCTATCAGTTTTGGTAGCGTTGATTTTGCGGGACTGTTACGGGTAGACGATGTGACGCGTTTCTCTCACGCTCTCAGGAATGGGTTTGGTAAAAGCAAAGCGCTAGGCTGCGGTCTGATGTTGATTCGGCGAGGGGAACAATGAATTGGCTACCGCTGAGCCCCATCCCAATGAAAGATCGTACCTCAATGATCTTTCTGCAATACGGGCAGATTGATGTGATCGACGGTGCGTTCGTGCTGATCGACAAAACGGGAATACGAACGCATATTCCGGTGGGATCGATAGCCTGCATTATGCTGGAGCCAGGCACGCGCGTTTCTCATGCCGCGGTGCGACTGGCGGCAACCACAGGTACCTTACTGGTATGGGTTGGTGAAGCAGGTGTACGACTTTACGCCTGCGGACAGCCGGGAGGCGCGCGTTCAGACAGACTGTTGTATCAGGCAAAGCTGGCGCTGGATGAAGAACTCCGGCTGAAAGTAGTGCGTAAAATGTTCGAATTGCGTTTTGGTGAGCCTGCTCCCAGCCGTCGCTCCGTTGAACAACTCCGCGGCATCGAAGGCGCGCGGGTACGCCAGAGCTATGCTCTGCTGGCAGAGCGCTACGGTGTGAAGTGGCATGGTCGACGTTACGATCCTAAAGACTGGGGAAAGGGCGACACGGTTAATCAGTGTATTAGTGCTGCCACATCCTGCCTTTATGGTATTACCGAAGCCGCGGTATTAGCCGCAGGTTACGCACCTGCTTTTGGTTTTGTGCATTCCGGTAAGCCGCTCTCTTTTGTGTATGACATTGCTGATATCGTCAAATTTGATGGTGTTGTTCCGGTTGCTTTCGAGATTGCTGCCCGTGCGCCAGTCAGTCCAGATAAAGAGGTTCGTCTGGCCTGTCGGGATATATTCCGCAGCCAGAAAACGCTGGCGCGGATCATCCCATTGATTGAGGAAGTACTGGCTGCCGGGGAAATTGAAATCCCTAAACCTTTTGCAGATGCCCAGCCTCCGGCGATCCCTGAGCCTGTTTCATTGGGCGATGCAGGTCACAGGGGGTAGCGCATGAGTATGCTTGTTGTTGTCACCGAAAATATTCCTGCTCGTTTGCGCGGTCGTCTGGCTGTCTGGTTATTAGAAGTTCGCGCAGGTGTTTATGTTGGCGATACCTCACTTCCCCGCGCCAGCGGGGATAAACCGACGATCCCGATATTTGGTTAGAGGCAATCGGTGTGTTCCCCGCGCCAGCGGGGATAAACCGCCATTCGACGAAATCAGGAGCATGGCGGATGAGTGTTCCCCGCGCCAGCGGGGATAAACCGCCGTTCCGGTTATCTTGCCTGTCTGGTCAATAGTGTTCCCCGCGCCAGCGGGGATAAACCGCAGGCCATAACCGGGCGCTACACGCTCTCATAGTGTTCCCCGCGCCAGCGGGGATAAACCGCATCACGCCAGGGGCGCACCAGGCAGACGCATGTGTTCCCCGCGCCAGCGGGGATAAACCGTTGATAAAACAGTATGGGGTGCTCATCGTCTTGTGTTCCCCGCGCCAGCGGGGATAAACCGATTCTGCTGCTACGACGGGTTTTAGTTTTTTGCGTGTTCCCCGCGCCAGCGGGGATAAACCGCTGAATCGTTCACAAATAGCCGGGATTTTCAAGTGTTCCCCGCGCCAGCGGGGATAAACCGAATTTTTTTCCGGTA
Organism: Citrobacter sp. Cb023; assembly: GCF_030336805.1. NCBI lineage: Bacteria > Pseudomonadati > Pseudomonadota > Gammaproteobacteria > Enterobacterales > Enterobacteriaceae > Citrobacter > Citrobacter sp. Cb023. Next base: position 578,292 of record NZ_JAOWCV010000040.1, read on the forward strand.
CAGAACAAGAAGCAGAAGTGTTCCCCGCGCCAGCGGGGATAAACCGCTCACCGTTTGCGTGGCACCATTGAACGGGCTGTGTTCCCCGCGCCAGCGGGGATAAACCGAAACGCAACGCGGCCTAACCTGGTACAACTATGTGTTCCCCGCGCCAGCGGGGATAAACCGGTCCAGCAAACGTCACGAGCACCAAAGATACTGTGTTCCCCGCGCCAGCGGGGATAAACCGGGCAAGCAAAACGGGCTGGTTAGCTGGAACGAGTGTTCCCCGCGCCAGCGGGGATAAACCGCCCTAAAAATAATGATATAGCAATACCGATTTGTGTTCCCCGCGCCAGCGGGGATAAACCGGTTGCTGTGATTTCGATTATTGGTTTTTTTGTGTGTTCCCCGCGCCAGCGGGGATAAACCGAAAACGCTCCAAATAAATAATCATCGAAGTGTTCCCCGCGCCAGCGGGGATAAACCGGCGACCGCGCCGATTTAGCATAAACTGCATTGGTGTTCCCCGCGCCAGCGGGGATAAACCGCGAGGTAACGGAGCGAGCAACGAACCTGTACCGTGTTCCCCGCGCCAGCGGGGATAAACCGCGATTCGGGCGAATAGCTGTAACCTTCCGGCAGTGTTCCCCGCGCCAGCGGGGATAAACCGGGCGAAACACCGCGTAAATTGGGAGGCTATCAGTGTTCCCCGCGCCAGCGGGGATAAACCGGATTTATTACATCGCACGTTCCGTTAATAGCGGTGTTCCCCGCGCCAGCGGGGATAAACCGCGCCGGGATTCATCGTCACGACGCGGATAGCCGTGTTCCCCGCGCCAGCGGGGATAAACCGATTATCAGCATGCATTAGAGCGTATTGCGGATGTGTTCCCCGCGCCAGCGGGGATAAACCGAACCAGTTTCGATAACAAAGGCGGTGGTGTTAGTGTTCCCCGCGCCAGCGGGGATAAACCGATCTCACTTTATTTCTTAAACGCCTTCGTAAAGTGTTCCCCGCGCCAGCGGGGATAAACCGGACGGTATTATTTTTACTGAGCCTACGCGCACGTGTTCCCCGCGCCAGCGGGGATAAACCGGGCGTGGTTTGGCCGTGGTGATACCTGCCAGTGTGTTCCCCGCGCCAGCGGGGATAAACCGAGATCTCGTTACGGATGACAGGGCTTGTAACCGTGTTCCCCGCGCCAGCGGGGATAAACCGATACCTGAAAATAAAATAAAAACATCCTGGTTGTGTTCCCCGCGCCAGCGGGGATAAACCGCACGCGAGGTGATTGCCCCGGGCGCTCCCCGTGTGTTCCCCGCGCCAGCGGGGATAAACCGGAAGAGCGGTTCCTCGTGCTGGTGGTGGATGGGTGTTCCCCGCGCCAGCGGGGATAAACCGGCTGGCCGAACATTCCATTACCACCGGTTCCGGTGTTCCCCGCGCCAGCGGGGATAAACCGCAAAATATTAAAGTCGATGCCCTTGGTTTTAAGTGTTCCCCGCGCCAGCGGGGATAAACCGCTGCATGAATAGTATAAACATTATTGTTAACGGTGTTCCCCGCGCCAGCGGGGATAAACCGGCGCCCGCGCCGATTTAGCATAAACTGCATTGGTGTTCCCCGCGCCAGCGGGGATAAACCGCCCTGGCGGGCAATCCATGCCTGGTTATGGCCGTGTTCCCCGCGCCAGCGGGGATAAACCGAAACTCGGCATTACCAAAGGTATCTGGCGTCAGTGTTCCCCGCGCTAGCGGGGATAAACCGGGATTTTATTTCTGACGCAGCAAACCACGCCGGTGTTCCCCGCGCCAGCGGGGATAAACCGCTACCTATTGCGCTATCTGTCAGCGGCTAACCGTGTTCCCCGCGCCAGCGGGGATAAACCGGTGCTGCAAAAAGAGCTAATTGGGACCAATGAGTGTTCCCCGCGCCAGCGGGGATAAACCGTAGGCGGCTTGAATCCGTCGCGGTTGCATCCAGTGTTCCCCGCGCCAGCGGGGATAAACCGGAGACAAACAGTGAGCAAACAAAAACCGACGAGTGTTCCCCGCGCCAGCGGGGATAAACCGCCGGTGATATCGAAATCAAGCGTGAGCATCGTGTGTTCCCCGCGCCAGCGGGGATAAACCGGTTTATTGCTTTAACGCTGATGGCGCTGATCAGTGTTCCCCGCGCCAGCGGGGATAAACCGGGGAAATACGACTGTTTCCGTGGGCAGCCGCTGTGTTCCCCGCGCCAGCGGGGATAAACCGGAATTTAAAATGACAACCACTATCAATCTCGCGTGTTCCCCGCGCCAGCGGGGATAAACCGCGCGCGCGCGTTTCCGCTGGCAACACAGAGAGGTGTTCCCCGCGCCAGCGGGGATAAACCGTCCCCCAATGGCTTCAATTTTACGGTGGTGATGTGTTCCCCGCGCCAGCGGGGATAAACCGTTCCACAACAACAACAGCCCGACCTTTCCCCAGTGTTCCCCGCGCCAGCGGGGATAAACCGTTTATTAACGAGTCTGTCAAACTTGACTCTAAGTGTTCCCCGCGCCAGCGGGGATAAACCGGCTATGAACAGTGAGCGCCGCCGAGTTGGTGGGTGTTCCCCGCGCCAGCGGGGATAAACCGTTAATCCCATGGTCATATCACGGTAATTCACAGTGTTCCCCGCGCCAGCGGGGATAAACCGTTAATCCCATGGTCATATCACGGTAATTCACAGTGTTCCCCGCGCCAGCGGGGATAAACCACGAGGCACAAAGCGAGGTAACGGAGCGAGCACGTGTTCCCCGCGCCAGCGGGGATAAACCGTCGCTCAGCTAGAGGGGAAGCGTTCAAAGATTGTGTTCCCCGCGCCAGCGGGGATAAACCGCAGATTACGGCGGATGAATACGCATACGTGCGGTGTTCCCCGCGCTAGCGGGGATAAACCGAAAACGGTCCCATCCGACAAAAATAACCATCAGTGTTCCCCGCGCCAGCGGGGATAAACCGCATTACCCGGTCATCATTATGGACAGTATCGAGTGTTCCCCGCGCCAGCGGGGATAATCCACTTTGAAAGCAGAAATATTATGGAGCTGGATGGGTTACGAGGATTTACCCGCCTTTGCCAGTTCTTTCACCAGCGGGAGCATAATGCGTACCACGTCGCGGCTACGGTGCTCTATCCTGCCCGGTAAGGCTTTATCGATATGCTGCTGGTTATCCAGTCGCACATCGTGCCAGCTGTTGCCTGCCGGGAACGAGGCGCTTTTGGCGCGCTGTTGATAGCCATCTTTCTTGCCCAGACTCCAGTTGGTTGCTTCAACGGAGAGCACGGCAATGCCCGCATCGTCGAAGACCTCTGCATCGTTACAACATCCAGTACCTTTCGGATAGTTTTTGTTCAGTCCCGGATTGGTGCTGGCTACGATACCGCGGCTGTGCGCGATGGCCAGCGCCCGGTCACGCGTCAATTTTCGCACCGCTTCCGGGGTTTTCTTACCGCTATTGAAATAGAGCTTATCGCCGACGATCAGGTTATCGAGGTTGATAACCAGCAGCGTATTTTTCTTCTCGGCGGCGCTCATTCGCTTCAGGATGTTCTCCGCGCCCAGTTTGCCTTCTTCCTCGCCGCTGGTGGCGATAAATCGAATGCCGTACTGCGTCGGCACGTCTTTGAGTTTTTCCGCCAGTTCCAGCATCACGCCAAGTCCTGCGGCGTTGTCATCAATACCTTGCAGGGTCAATCCACCCAGATTGGCATCGGAATCGGCGTCGCTCTGCGCGGCGTAGGTGTCGAGGTGCGCCATGATAATAATCTGCTGTGGCGCTTTACCCTCATGTGCGGCAATAACGGTACTTCCCGTGACGTTATGCCAGTTTTTACGGTTATTTTTGGCGGTATAAACATAACGGCTATTAAACGTTCGAATATCACTGCTGTAGCCCATCTGCTGAAATTGCTGACGGATATAATCAGCAGACAACATTTCTGCCGGAGAGCCCGTTACGCGGCCTGGGAAAAACGTTGCGATATATCGAGCCTGGGTATTTGCGATATCTCCAGGTTTGGAAGATGTTGCCTGTGCGGGAAGGATAAAGCACGCGCCGAGCGCCAGGATTGCAAGAAGGGGGCGCGTTGCGGAAAACATAATGAGTCCTTAAATACCAAGCAGAAATTTTTAGCCGCTAGTATGAAACCGTGATCGAGGTAAAACAATTTCATTTGCTCCTAAATGCCCGAAATTCGGTAGCTTAAGCACTTTTTGATATTTGCTTTTCCGGATCGTTATTCCTTTGAGGAACTACTCATTCCAATTCGTAATTTCATTCGCCCTCTTGCCCTCCCTATAGTCAGGTTATCTGAGCATCGTTAGCAAAATAACGGCATTACATAGGAACGGTTATGGATCAAAAACGACTTACCCACCTGCGGCAACTGGAAGCGGAAAGCATCCATATTATTCGTGAGGTGGCCGCCGAGTTTTCGAATCCGGTGATGATGTATTCCATCGGCAAAGATTCCAGCGTAATGCTGCATCTGGCGCGTAAAGCGTTTTATCCTGGCACGTTGCCGTTCCCTCTGCTGCACGTTGATACCGGCTGGAAATTCAGCGAGATGTACGAGTTTCGTGACCGCACGGCGAAAGCCTACGGTTGTGAACTGCTGGTGCATAAAAACCCGGAAGGGGTGGCGATGGGCATCAACCCGTTTGTTCACGGTAGCGCCAAGCATACCGATATTATGAAAACCGAAGGGTTGAAGCAGGCGTTGAACAAATACGGTTTCGACGCCGCGTTCGGTGGCGCTCGTCGTGACGAAGAGAAATCGCGTGCCAAGGAGCGCATTTATTCTTTCCGCGATCGTTTTCATCGCTGGGACCCTAAAAATCAGCGTCCGGAACTGTGGCATAACTACAACGGACAGATTAACAAAGGCGAAAGCATTCGCGTATTCCCGCTCTCCAACTGGACTGAACAGGATATCTGGCAGTACATCTGGCTGGAAAATATCGACATCGTGCCGCTGTACCTGGCGGCGGAGCGTCCGGTGCTGGAACGCGACGGCATGCTGATGATGATTGATGACGACAGAATCGATCTGCAACCGGGTGAAGTGATTAAAAAACGCATGGTGCGTTTCCGTACGCTCGGCTGCTGGCCGTTAACAGGCGCGGTGGAGTCGAATGCGCAGACGCTGCCGGAAATCATCGAAGAGATGCTGGTCTCAACCACCAGTGAACGTCAGGGCCGCGTGATTGACCGCGACCAGGCGGGCTCCATGGAGCTGAAGAAACGTCAGGGGTATTTCTAAGGAGCCGCCATGAACACGACACTTGCACAACAAATTGCTAATGAAGGCGGCGTTGAAGCCTGGATGGTCGCCCAGCAACACAAAAGCCTGCTGCGTTTTTTAACCTGCGGTAGCGTGGATGACGGGAAAAGCACCCTGATTGGTCGCCTGCTGCACGACACGCGTCAGATTTATGAAGACCAGCTTTCATCGCTGCACAACGACAGTAAACGTCACGGTACTCAGGGCGAAAAGCTCGATTTGGCGTTATTGGTTGACGGCTTGCAAGCCGAGCGCGAGCAGGGCATCACCATCGACGTGGCTTACCGTTATTTCTCTACCGAGAAGCGTAAATTTATTATTGCGGATACTCCCGGCCATGAGCAGTACACTCGCAACATGGCGACCGGTGCGTCGACCTGCGACCTGGCGATCCTGCTGATCGATGCGCGTAAAGGCGTGCTGGATCAGACCCGTCGTCACAGCTTTATCTCCACGCTACTTGGGATCAAACACCTGGTGGTGGCGATCAACAAAATGGATCTGGTGAACTTTAGCGAAGAGACATTTAACCGCATTCGCGAAGACTATCTTACTTTTGCTGAACAGTTGCCGGGCAACCTGGATATCCGGTTTGTGCCGCTCTCTGCGCTGGAAGGCGACAACGTGGCTTCACAAAGCGCCAGCATGTCGTGGTACAGCGGTCCGACGCTACTGGAAGTACTGGAAACCGTTGAGATCCAACGCATAGTTGATACTCAGCCGATGCGCTTCCCGGTGCAGTATGTGAACCGACCGAATCTGGATTTTCGTGGTTATGCCGGGACGCTGGCCTCCGGTAGTGTGAAGGTAGGGCAACGCGTCAAAGTGCTGCCATCCGGCGTTGAGTCGAGCGTGGCGCGGATCGTAACCTTTGATGGCGATTTACAGGAAGCGCATGCGGGTGAAGCGATCACCCTGGTATTGAAAGATGAGATCGATATCAGCCGTGGCGACCTGCTACTTGATGCCGGTGAAGCGTTACCTGCGGTACAAAGCGCTGCCGTTGATGTGGTGTGGATGGCGGAACAACCGTTGTCGCCTGGGCAGAGCTACGACATCAAAGTCGCCGGTAAGAAGACCCGCGCACGCGTTGATAACGTGCAGTACCAGATTGATATTAATAACCTGACCCAACGTGATGTTGAAGCGTTGCCGCTAAACGGCATCGGTCTGGTTAATCTGACTTTTGATGAGCCGCTGGTGCTGGATACCTATCAGCAGAATCCGGTTACGGGCGGGCTGATTATCATTGACCGCCTGACCAACGTTACCGTTGGCGCGGGGCTGGTACGTGAGCCAATCGTCCAGGAGCACACCGCGGCTTCTCAGTTCAGCGCGTTTGAGCTGGAGCTTAATGCGTTGGTGCGTCGCCATTTCCCGCACTGGGGCGCGCGCGATCTGCTGGGAGGAAAATAATGGCGCTGCATGACGAAAACGTCGTCTGGCATGCCCATCCTGTTACACCGCAACAGCGGGAACAACGCCACGGTCATCGTGGTGTTGTGCTGTGGTTTACCGGGCTGTCTGGTTCCGGTAAATCTACGGTAGCAGGGGCGCTGGAAGAGGCGTTGCACAAGCTGGGAGTGAGTACCTATTTGTTGGATGGCGATAACGTGCGCCACGGCCTGTGCAGCGATCTTGGGTTTAGCGATGCCGATCGTAAGGAGAATATTCGTCGGGTTGGCGAGGTGGCTAACCTGATGGTGGATGCGGGTCTTGTGGTGTTGACCGCCTTTATCTCTCCACATCGCGCCGAACGCAAAATGGTCCGTGAACGCGTTGGCGAAGGGCGTTTTATTGAGGTTTTTGTGGATACACCGCTGGCAACGTGCGAATTACGCGATCCAAAAGGGCTGTATAAAAAAGCGCGGGCGGGTGAGTTGCGCAATTTCACCGGAATTGATTCCGTATACGAAGCGCCTGAATCGCCAGAGATTCACCTTGATGGTGAACAATTGGTAACAAATTTGGTACCCCAATTATTAGACCTGCTGAGGCAGGAAGATATTATCAGATCCTGAGACACCCGAGCTTGTATGCCCGGTCAGTCACGGTCACAGGATTAGATATGCGTAACAGCCATAACATTACTATTACAGAGTCAGATACCTTCGCCGCCGACGATGAAACCACCTGGTCACTACCGGGTGCCGTGGTCGGTTTTATCGCGTGGCTGTTGGCGCTGGGGATTCCGTTTCTGATTTATGGCCCTAACACACTCTTTTTCTTCATTTATACCTGGCCCTTTTTCCTCGCATTGCTGCCCGTGGCGATTGTCGCGGGTATTGCGCTGCACTCCCTATTGAAGGGGCTGTTGTTGTTGAGCATTACCTGCACCCTGCTGGTGGTTGGGGCGATGTTTGGCGCGCTATTTCTGTGGTTGTTGGGTTAGGCAAACGCCTTTTTTTAACAATCGCTGATGTTGTTCACTCTCTGGTCATAATTCAAACCGTAACCAACAATGAGATTATGTTCTCCTTACACGGGGTATACGTAACAACGGGCAAATGTGGTACATTTGCCCGCGTTGTCGCGGCATTCCCGACCGTTGATGTAAAGTTGTCTGCGGAAGTTATGGGATGTTAATGCCGTTTTTCAGGGGGCAGGATGGGTAAACTAACGCTGCTGTTGCTGGCTTTATTGGTCTGGCTGCAGTATTCGCTGTGGTTCGGTAAGAACGGCATACATGACTATAGTCGCGTCAACGATGATGTTGCTGCGCAGCAAGCTACGAACGCGAAACTTAAAGCACGTAACGATCAGCTCTTTGCCGAAATTGACGATCTCAATGGCGGACAAGAGGCTATTGAGGAGCGCGCGCGCAACGAACTCAGTATGACTAAGCCGGGCGAAACCTTTTATCGTCTGGTGCCTGACGCGTCTAAACGCGCTCAGACTGCAGGGCAAAACAATCGATAAACCGTCCAGGGATTTAACATGGCAGCCACTTTATTGGACGTTTGCGCCGTGGTGCCGGCTGCCGGGTTTGGCCGCCGAATGCAAACAGAGTGTCCTAAGCAGTACCTCTCTATTGGCAATAAAACCATTCTTGAACACTCGGTTGATGCGCTGCTGGCTCATCCCCGGGTGACGCGAGTCGTTATCGCTATCAGCCCAGGCGACAGCCGCTTTGCCCAACTTCCACTCGCCGCGCATCCGCAAATTACCGTAGTGGATGGCGGCAACGAGCGTGCCGATTCTGTCCTTGCCGGTTTGCAAGCCGCAGGTGAGGCCAGTTGGGTACTGGTGCATGACGCCGCGCGTCCGTGTCTGCACCAGGATGATTTAGCCCGTTTGCTGGCAATCAGTGAGACCAGCCGCACCGGCGGGATCCTGGCGGCACCAGTACGCGACACGATGAAGCGCGCGGAGCCGGGCCGAACAGACATTGCCCATACGGTCGATCGCACCGATTTATGGCACGCGTTGACGCCGCAGTTTTTCCCTCGCGAGCTGTTGCACGATTGCCTGACCCGTGCGCTCCACGAAGGCGCAACCATTACGGATGAGGCCTCGGCGCTGGAATATTGCGGCTTACATCCTCAGCTCGTTGAAGGACGGGCTGATAATATTAAAGTAACGCGTCCAGAGGATTTGGCGTTGGCCGAATTTTATCTGACCCGGACTACCCACCAGGAGAAGACATAATGCGAATTGGACACGGTTTCGACGTACACGCTTTTGGCGGAGAAGGCCCAATTATCATTGGTGGTGTGCGCATCCCGTATGAAAAAGGATTGCTGGCGCATTCTGATGGCGATGTGGCGTTACACGCGCTAACCGATGCTCTGCTGGGCGCGGCTGCGCTGGGGGATATCGGTAAACTCTTCCCTGACACCGACCCGACCTTTAAAGGTGCCGATAGTCGTGAATTATTGCGAGAAGCCTGGCGGCGTATTCAGGCCAAAGGCTATACGCTTGGTAATGTGGATGTGACGATTATTGCTCAGGCGCCGAAGATGCTGCCGCACATTCCGCAAATGCGCGTGTTTATTGCCGAAGATCTCGGCTGCCATATGGATGATGTTAACGTGAAAGCGACCACCACGGAAAAACTCGGTTTTACCGGGCGTGGGGAAGGGATTGCCTGTGAAGCGGTGGCGTTACTCATTAAGGCACCGAAATGACAGTGTTTGACGATCTGACGTATCTCCATGGCAAACCTCTGGGCCATGGCGTCCTGAAAGCGAATCCGGAAGATTTTGTTGTCGTCGAAGATTTAGGCTTCGAACCGGATGGCGAAGGCGAGCATGTTTTGGTGCGCATCCTGAAAAACGGTTGTAACACCCGTTTTGTGGCTGACGCGCTGGCGAAATTCCTGAAAATTCACGCCCGTGAAGTGAGCTTTGCCGGGCAGAAAGATAAGCATGCGGTCACGGAACAGTGGCTGTGCGCGCGTGTACCGGGCAATGCAATGCCTGATCTAAGCAAATTTGAGCTCGAAGGCTGTAAAGTTCTGGAGTACGCGCGCCACAAGCGTAAGCTGCGTTTAGGAGCGCTGAAAGGCAACGAATTTACGCTGGTGTTGCGTGAAGTGAGCGAGCGAAATGACGTTGAAGCGCGTTTGCAGGCGATTAGCGAACGCGGCGTACCTAACTATTTTGGCGCTCAGCGTTTTGGTATCGGCGGCAGCAACCTGCAAGGGGCGCTGCGCTGGGCACAAAGCGATGCGCCGGTGCGCGATCGCAATAAACGCAGTTTTTGGTTGTCGGCGGCCCGTAGCGCGTTGTTTAATCAGATAGTCAGTGAACGCTTGAAAAAAACAGACTTTAATCAAGTTGTTGACGGCGATGCGCTACAATTATCCGGACGCGGAAGCTGGTTTGTCGCCACACATGAAGAACACACTGAATTACAGCGTCGCGTCGATGAGAAAGAATTGATGATCACAGCGGCATTACCGGGCAGCGGTGAGTGGGGAACTCAGCGCGACGCACTGGCGTTTGAAAAAGCCGCTGTTGCTGATGAAACCGCGCTGCAGTCTCTGTTATTGCGCGAGAAAGTCGACGCGTCGCGTCGCGCTATGTTGCTGTATCCACAACAATTAAGCTGGAACTGGTGGGATGACGTAACCGTCGAGTTACGCTTCTGGCTACCGGCAGGTAGCTTCGCCACCAGTGTTGTAAGGGAACTTATTAACACAATGGGTGATTATGCGTATATTGCTGAGTAACGATGATGGGGTCCACGCACCCGGTATACAAACGCTGGCGAAAGCGCTGCGTGAGTTTGCTGACGTACAGGTGGTTGCCCCGGATCGTAACCGCAGTGGCGCGTCTAACTCGCTGACGCTGGAATCCTCACTTCGCACCTTTACCTATGATAACGGCGATATCGCCGTACAAATGGGTACGCCCACCGACTGCGTCTATCTGGGCGTGAACGCATTAATGCGTCCGCGTCCGGACATTGTCGTTTCTGGTATTAATGCGGGTCCTAATCTGGGTGATGATGTTATCTATTCCGGTACCGTTGCGGCGGCAATGGAAGGTCGTCATCTGGGGTTCCCGGCGCTGGCTGTCTCACTTGATGGCCATAAACACTACGATACTGCTGCCGCAGTAACCTGTCGTATCTTACGGGCGCTGAGTCGTGAACCGCTGCGCACCGGTCGCATTTTGAATATCAACGTGCCGGATTTACCGCTCGATCAGATTAAAGGTATTCGCGTCACGCGCTGCGGCAGTCGCCATCCGGCGGATCAGGTTATTCCACAGCAGGACCCACGCGGTAATACGCTGTACTGGATCGGGCCACCGGGCGAAAAGTGCGACGCCGGGCCGGATACGGATTTTGCAGCCGTCGATGAAGGCTATGTTTCTATCACGCCGCTGCATGTCGATTTAACCGCATACGGCGCGCATGAAGTGGTTTCTGACTGGTTAGACAGCGTGGGAGTCGACACGCAATGGTAAGCAGACGCGTACACACTCTTCTTGAACAATTACGTGCGCAGGGCATCAGAGATGAGCTTGTCCTCGATGCGCTCGCCGCCGTGCCGCGTGAAAAATTCATTGATGAGGCGTTTGAACATAAGGCCTGGGACAATATTGCCCTGCCGATTGGTCAGGGGCAGACGATTTCGCAGCCTTATATGGTTGCGCGAATGACCGAACTGCTTGAGCTAACGCCGCAGTCTCGGGTGCTGGAAATTGGTACTGGCTCTGGCTACCAGACGGCGATTCTGGCGCACCTGGTGCATCATGTGTGCTCCGTTGAGCGCATTAAAGGTTTGCAATGGCAGGCGCGTCGCCGCCTGAAGCAGCTTGATTTACATAATGTTTCGACCCGTCATGGTGATGGATGGCAAGGCTGGCAGGCGCGAGCTCCGTTTGACGCTATCATTGTAACGGCAGCGCCGCCCGAGATCCCCACCGCATTGATGATGCAACTGGATGAGGGCGGCATTCTCGTCTTACCCGTGGGCGATGAGCACCAGTTTCTGAAGCGGGTGCGTCGTCGGGGAGGCGAATTTATTATCGATACCGTGGAGGCCGTACGTTTCGTTCCCTTAGTGAAAGGGGAGCTTGCGTAGATAGCGCTGCTGAATACCTGGAGTTTTCCTGGTTATTCTCGAAAGAGTAAGCGTATTGTGACGGTGCCTTGCACGGTGATTACGTCACTGGTTTTAACCAATTTTCCTGGGGGATAAATGAGCGCGGGAAGCCACAAATTTACCGTTCGCCGCATTGCGGCATTGTCACTGGTTTCACTATGGTTGGCAGGTTGTTCAAACACCTCGAATCCACCAGCGCCGGTCAGCTCGGTTAACGGTAGTGCATCAACGAACACCAGTTCTGGCATGCTGATTACGCCTCCACCTAAAATGGGCTCGACGTCGACGGTACAGCAGACGCCACAGATCCAGTCGGTGCAGCAACCAACCACACAGCCAACGCAAATCCAGCCTGTTGCTCAACAGCCTGTGCAGATGGAAAACGGTCGTATTGTATACAATCGTAAGTATGGGAATATTCCGAAAGGTAGCTACACGGGCGGCAGTACCTATACTGTTAAGAAAGGCGATACCCTTTTCTATATTGCCTGGATAACCGGGAACGATTTCCGTGACCTCGCACAACGCAATAACGTTCCGGCCCCGTATGGCCTGAATGTCGGTCAAACTCTGCAAGTGGGCAACGCGTCTGGTGCACCGATTACCGGTGGCAATGCCATCACCCAGGCGGATGCAGCACAGCAAGGAGTTGTGACCAACCCTGCACAAAATTCCACCGTTGCTGTTGCTTCGAAACCAACAATTACGTATTCTGAGGATTCAGGTGAACAAAGTGCTAACAAAATGTTGCCGAACAACAAGCCTGCTGGGACTGTGGTCACAGCGCCTGTAACGGCTCCAGCAGTTAGCACAACCGAATCAACTGCAAGCTCAACGTCGACTAGCTCGCCAATCTCTACCTGGCGCTGGCCGACTGACGGCAAAGTGATCGAAAACTTTGCGGCTACCGAAGGTGGCAATAAAGGGATCGACATTGCAGGCAGCAAAGGACAGGCTATTGTCGCGACCGCAGATGGACGCGTCGTCTATGCCGGTAATGCGCTGCGTGGTTACGGTAATCTTATTATCATCAAACATAACGATGATTACCTGAGCGCCTACGCCCATAACGATACAATGCTGGTCCGGGAACAACAAGAAATCAAGGCGGGGCAGAAAATAGCTACCATGGGTAGCACCGGAACCAGTTCAACACGCTTGCATTTTGAAATTCGTTACAAGGGGAAATCCGTAAACCCGCTGCGCTATTTACCGCAGCGATAATTAGGCGGAACCAGGCTTTCACGTGCTAGTTCCGTTAGGGATCACGGGTAGGAGCCACCTTTATGAGTCAGAATACGCTGAAAGTTCATGATTTAAATGAAGATGCGGAATTTGATGAGAACGGAGTAGAGGCTTTTGATGAAAAAGCCTTGAGTGAAGAGGAACCCAGTGATAACGACCTGGCTGAAGAAGAGCTGTTATCGCAGGGGGCCACACAGCGTGTGTTGGACGCGACTCAGCTTTACCTTGGTGAGATTGGTTATTCACCACTGTTAACAGCCGAAGAAGAAGTTTATTTTGCGCGTCGCGCACTGCGTGGAGATGTCGCATCTCGCCGTCGCATGATTGAAAGTAACCTGCGTCTGGTGGTGAAAATTGCTCGTCGTTATGGCAATCGTGGTCTGGCATTGCTGGACCTGATTGAAGAGGGCAATTTAGGGCTTATCCGTGCCGTCGAGAAGTTTGACCCGGAACGTGGGTTCCGCTTCTCAACATACGCAACCTGGTGGATCCGCCAGACGATCGAACGGGCGATTATGAACCAAACCCGTACGATCCGACTGCCGATTCACATTGTAAAAGAGCTGAACGTCTATCTGCGTACCGCGCGTGAGTTGTCGCATAAACTGGACCACGAACCGAGTGCAGAAGAGATTGCTGAACAACTGGATAAACCGGTTGATGACGTCAGCCGTATGCTCCGACTCAACGAGCGTATTACCTCGGTAGACACCCCGCTGGGTGGCGATTCCGAAAAAGCGTTGCTGGATATTCTGGCCGATGAAAAGGAAAACGGTCCGGAAGACACCACGCAAGACGATGATATGAAACAGAGCATCGTCAAATGGCTGTTCGAACTGAACGCCAAACAGCGTGAAGTGCTGGCACGTCGTTTTGGTCTGCTGGGGTACGAAGCTGCGACACTGGAAGATGTGGGCCGTGAAATTGGTCTCACTCGTGAACGTGTTCGCCAGATTCAGGTTGAAGGTCTGCGTCGTCTGCGTGAAATTCTGCAGACTCAGGGACTGAATATCGAAGCGCTTTTCCGCGAGTAAGCACAAGTTCTATCAAGAAAGGCCAGTCTCATTGAGACTGGCCTTTTTCTTTAGGGCTAACGCTATCGGGCTCTTTTTACTACACCAGACTTTTCAACCGGTAGATCCACTCAAGCGCCTGGCGAGGCGTTAGCGAATCCGGGTCGAGGTTTTCCAGCGCATCAACGGCGGGTGACGTTTCTTCCGGTACTGACAGCAGTGACATCTGCGTACCGTCGACCTGGGTTGCGGCAACATTTGGCGCGATGCTTTCCAGTTCGCGCAGTTTTTGCCGCGCGCGTTTGATCACCTCTTTCGGTACGCCAGCCAGGGCAGCGACTGCCAGACCATAGCTCTTGCTCGCCGCGCCATCCTGCACGCTGTGCATGAAGGCGATGGTATCGCCGTGCTCTAACGCATCCAGATGCACATTAGCGACACCCTCCATTTTCTCCGGTAACTGCGTCAGTTCGAAGTAATGGGTCGCAAATAAAGTTAATGCTTTGATTTTATTTGCCAGATTTTCTGCGCATGCCCATGCCAGCGACAGGCCGTCGTAGGTGGAGGTACCGCGTCCAATCTCATCCATCAGCACCAGACTGTTCTCGGTCGCGTTATGCAGAATGTTGGCGGTTTCGGTCATTTCTACCATGAAGGTGGAACGACCTGATGCCAGATCATCCGCCGCGCCCACGCGGGTAAAGATACGATCGATAGGCCCGATCTCGACTTTCTGTGCCGGAACGTAGCTGCCGATATAGGCCAGTAGCGCAATCAACGCAGTCTGGCGCATATAGGTACTTTTACCCCCCATGTTTGGGCCGGTGATGATCAGCATCCGTCGCTGAGGCGAGAGGTTAAGCGGGTTGGCGATAAACGGCTCGGTCAGCACCTGTTCAACCACCGGATGGCGTCCCTCGGTAATACGAATACCGGGTTTATCGGTGAAGATCGGACAGGTGTAATTCAGGGTATAAGCACGCTCCGCGAGGTTGACCAGCACGTCCAACTCCGCCAGCGCGCTGGCGCTCTGTTGCAAATCAGCCAGGTGTGGCAGCAGCATGTCGAACAGTTCGTCATACAGCTGTTTTTCCAGCGCCAGCGCTTTGCCTTTTGAGGTCAGAACTTTGTCTTCGTACTCTTTCAGTTCCGGAATAATGTAGCGTTCGGCGTTTTTCAATGTCTGGCGGCGTACGTAGTTAATTGGCGCCAGATGACTTTGCCCACGGCTGATCTGAATGTAGTAGCCGTGCACGGCGTTAAATCCTACTTTCAGCGTGTCCAGACCGGTGCGTTCGCGTTCGCGGATTTCCAGTCTGTCGAGGTAGTCCGTGGCGCCATCAGCCAGCGCTCGCCACTCATCAAGCTCTTCATTGTAGCCTGGGGCAATGACGCCGCCGTCACGTACGAGCACTGGCGGAGCTTCCACGACGGCACGTTCCAACAGTTCACGCAGCTCAGTAAACTCACCCATTTTCTCGCGCAGCATCTGCACAGGGGCACTGTCTACGTTTTCCAGTTGTGCGCGCAGTTCGGGTAATTGCTGGAAGGCATGACGCATACGGGCCAGATCGCGCGGGCGCGCAGTACGCAGGGCCAGACGCGCCAGAATACGTTCCAGATCGCCTACCTGACGCAGCACGGGTTGTAATTCGCTGGTGGTATCCTGCAGCGCGCCGATGGTCTGTTGGCGCTCGATGAGGATTTTGGTGTCGCGGACCGGCATATGCAGCCAGCGCTTGAGCATACGGCTACCCATCGGTGTCACGGTGCAGTCGAGTACTGAAGCCAGCGTGTTTTCCACCCCGCCCGCCAGGTTCTGGGTGATTTCCAGATTGCGGCGTGTGGCGGCGTCCATAATGATGCTGTCCTGCTGACGCTCCATGGTGATGGAACGAATATGCGGCAGCGAGGTGCGTTGGGTATCTTTTACGTATTGCAGCAGACAGCCGGCAGCGCATAATCCGCGTGGGGCGTTTTCCACGCCAAAGCCAATCAGATCCCGCGTGCCGAACTGCAGATTTAACTGCTGACGGGCGGTATCAATTTCAAATTCCCACAGCGGACGACGGCGCAGGCCGCGACGTCCTTCTATCAGTGAGGTTTCGGCAAAATCCTCGGCATACAGCAATTCAGCGGGGTTGGTGCGCTGCAATTCCGCGGCCATGGTTTCGCGGTCAGCGGGTTCACTGACACGAAAACGCCCGGAGCTGATATCCAGCGTAGCGTAGCCGTACCCTTTACTGTCTTGCCAGATGGCGGCCAGCAGGTTGTCCTGGCGTTCCTGCAACAACGCTTCATCACTGATGGTGCCTGGTGTGACAATACGTACCACTTTGCGCTCAACCGGGCCTTTGCTGGTCGCCGGATCGCCAATCTGTTCACAAATAGCAACGGACTCACCCTGATTGACCAGCTTGGCGAGGTAGTTTTCTACCGCATGATGAGGAATGCCTGCCATCGGGATTGGCTCGCCTGCAGATGCGCCGCGTTTGGTCAGGGATATATCAAGCAACTGAGACGCGCGTTTCGCATCGTCATAAAACAGTTCGTAAAAGTCGCCCATGCGGTAAAACAGCAGTATTTCCGGGTGCTGAGCTTTCAGCTTGAGATACTGCTGCATCATGGGGGTGTGGGAGTCTAAGTTTTCTATTGTACTCATTGGTTTATGATGTCCATTTTCTTAATTTTTAATGAGTTAGTGATTTTTTGGTTATCGTTAAGTTTCACGTTGTCTCATCGAATATCATGAAATCCTACATTTAAAGGTGGGTTAAAGTGTGCCTTGCCAACCTATACCTGGGTAAAATATGGGCATATACAGAGTAACCTACCTTGATGTTCATGACTGCATAAGGTGCATGATAACGGAGTCTTTATGGCAGGAAAACAAGAGGGAAAGCTACTTTCGTTTAAAGCGGTAGAAATGATGAAGCCTGGCGACAAAGATAAGTCCATAAATGACTCTGAGGTGTCTGTTAAATCCGTAGTGATTCAACCTGTACGACAACCGGGGCGATACCTCAGTCCGGAGGCCATTAGACAGGCCTCGTCGTGAGGATCGAATCTGCTTACAGATGTGGGGTCGATCCATTATTCTGGAATACACTGGTATCAGGACGATGTTTCATGCAATTTATCTGCTGGAGTTCCTCAATGGTATATTCGCGGTACAAGAAATACTGGATTTGAGTACCGTATCTGAGGTTCATTTTCTGAGCCAAGGCAGATACCCGCTGATACACTGCTTTCGTTGAGCAGTGCAGAAGTTGGGATGTGGCAGTAATATTTATTTGTCGGCGTAACGCACAGGCTACGGAAATCTCGGTATGGGTAAGGTTACGTAGCTCCCGCAAAGAATCAATTATGGTGAGTATATGATAGACAGTATATCTTCGGCCTTCATTAATATACCGGATAAACTCCGTTACAGAGGCGGTTCTGGAGATACCCTCCAGTGATGAAAGCACCTTTGATAACATTCCACGGCCTTTTACAAAAATGATAGAATAGCCGTCGGTCAGTTCATTGCAAACACGATGTTTAATATCATGCAAGCTGAAGAAAGATTCAATATCAATAATACATAAGTTCTCTTCGCGCAGGCTATCTATTGGCATCAGCCCTCCCGCAGACCGGGTAAAAAAAATATCATCAGAGAATACGACAAACGACATTGGGAAAAACCTTAACTCTTTGTTTTTAAGAAAAATGAGTCCGGTGCTTTCCTCAAAGGGATACACTGGACAATAAATGATTTACTGATTTTTTGAGATGAAACTAAGAAATTACAAGAACATCCTCATTCAGACGCTATTTTTTGTCTGACACCATTAGCGTTATCTCTTTTTTATTTAGCATGGAAATAATCCCCTGATCCTTCAGGCTATCCAGGGCACGCGACAAGGTGGATATCGAAATGCCCAGAACCTGGGCCAGTTCTTTCTTACTGATCGGTAACTCAAGGTTGAGATGCTCAAAGCCATACTCTTTATAAGTGCGAGACAACAGTTGCAGGAAATATTGAACCTTCTGCAAGGTATCACTTTTGGTCAATACTGAAATAAATTGCTGTTTTTCCTGCGCCGAACGTGACAGGATCCTGACAATAAAATCTGTAAACCCTGGCATCAGCTGGCTCATTTCGTAGAAATGATCGCTTCTCAGTACGCAAACTTCTATTTCCGTTGCGGCTTGAATATCCTGCTGACTGTACCCGATGTGCAGCTCCTCCACGCCCATCACCTGTCCTGGCAAAACGATCCCCATCAGCTGCCCGCGCGCATCGTAAACCTTAGCGGCCCCGCTACGTAGGGCATACAGCTCGTCTATTTTCTCTCCCCGACGATAAATATATTCACCTCTGGCAATCTTCTTTTTTGTCTCCAGATTGCGGATAAACAATGGATCTTTCTGCCTGAACAGATAGGCGGAGCACAGTTCTGCAAAACCGCACTCTTCACAATTGACACAATTATTTCTTTTCATAGTGAATGTATAACACTATCCCTGTTATTGAATCACACAGTTCATTAAGGGTGATAAGGTATTTGCAATCGTAATATAGTTATTGTCTTTTTTGTCTAAGGAGATAACGTATTCCCCTTCCATCCCAAATATTTTTGTTGTCAGCAGGGTAATGTCTTCCGGCACATTATCGTGAGCCATGATATCTTTTGTCGTCGTATTCATACGATACTGGTTCCCACTGACGTTATGATAGGTAAATGTTATATAACGCGACAATCGATATTGACGCCCCTGATAGTCAATGTTGCCGGAAAGATTAAATACGCCCGTTTCGTTCTTGTTAAATTCAAACGTGATATTTCCTTTGAATAAGAGAGCGTGATCCGAAGCGTCAACATAGGTGATATTCGCAAAGCAGCGTTTGTCAAAATAAACACCCGATCGCAGGCTTAGTTGCCATGTTAACAGACAAATCAACGCGACCACTGCCAGCACTAAGGTTGTCATCAGCTTCATTTTAATTTCCAGTTAAAAGCATAATGGTTCTCACAATAGACAATTTTTGCTGTTGCCTTATCTGTTGGACAATAAGAGTAGAAAAACCGACCATGACTACCGTAAAGAACACTGGGTTGAAAATAAACCATAATCTGCGCGGGTTTCCGGGCGCACTTTAGCTCAAGTTCAGGCTGTAGCTGACGGATAATATTCATGACCTGAGGGTCAACTTCCTCCGATAAATCTTCATAGGCAGTAAATTTGCAGTTCCCGATTTCACCAATACTGTATTCGGCTGCAAAACGCGGTGAACCCTGTTTCTGGCTGAGTATCCAAAGGTTGGCCAGCAGCAAAAACGCGATAGCCGCAATCAGCCAGAGGTTTTTTTTATCCTTCGTTGCCGCCTTACGCAGGGATACCGGAAGAGGTGTGGTACTCACCATTTCTTCATCATTCTGCAGTTCAACGGCGATTTCTGGTGAGAAGTAAAAGCCCACCTTGGGTACGGCTACAATAATTTCCTCAATGAATATTAAGGATGTTAATGTTTTTCTGAGGATACTAATGTACTGGCTCAGCGATGAACTGGAACCCGGATGGCCCGCTTCCTCCCAGACTTTATCCAGAAGATAATCGCGTTCAAGTACCCGGCCTGGCGACGCAATCAGTAACGAAAGAATACGGTTAGCGGTATTTGTTAGCCTTTTACTTTGCTCGTTTCCGGGTTCCTTGACCACAAGTTCCCCGCTCTCGCTATCGTAAATGACTCTATTGGCTATCAAATATTTCATTCGCGTTTTCTTTCGGTAAATTTATACAATATGCATTCTGCGCGGCTGCGATTTCGGGTTATGCCTGGCTTAGTACATCGCAACCAAAGGTCTGAGCACTGCAATATTATGGCTTAGCAGATCGACAATGTCCCGATCCAGACGAAAATTTGACGCCTCTTCCTCCAGAATAATCAATGCTTTTTCGCTGGACATCCCCTGACGATAGGGGCGGTTCTCGGTCATCGCGGTGAAAACATCAGCCACAGCAATAATACGCGAAGGGATATCCAGCGCAGCCGCACCCAGGCGAAAAGGATAGCCGCTGCCGTCGAGGCGTTCATGATGTCTTGCCGCCCAGTGTACGATTTCACCCAGCTCCTCAATGGGATGTAGCATCTCCAGCGTCTTATAGCTGTGGCGCTTCATTTGCGCGTACTCGTCCGGCTCCAGCTTTCCCTGCTTCTCGAGGATTTCCAGTGGAATACCCAGCTTGCCAATATCGTGCAGGTACCCCGCGATGCGGATTTTATCCTGGGTGTAGCGATCGCAGCCGTACAGCTCCGCAAGCTTCGCCGCCACGTGAGCCACGCTGGTACTGTGAGTCTGCGTAAAGCTGCTGTATTTATCGACGATATTCGAAATCAGCAGGCAGACCTCCAGAAAATCATGGTGATCCAGCACCACATCATTGAGCGGGCTGATAACGCGCAGCACCTGTTGTAATGAGGGCGAACTCAGGCGAAACCAGAAACCATCCTCATGGCTGGCATCCTGTAGCGCCTCGACCAGGCACGATGGCCATAGTGGGCTACTGGCCAGAAAACCGGAAACAATATTATGCCGTTGGGCCACATAGTCACCTTCAATCCCGCGCAGCCACAGCTCAAACTCATCGGCCAGATGCACCAGATGCCAGGTATTTAGCATTGTATTCTGCGTGTAACCCAAGGCATCCGCGTGGCGCGTTTCAAGAATTGCGGTCACTGGCTGTAAAAAACGTACGCCGGACATCATTGAGGCGCCAAGTCGTCCATGCTCTTCAATAAAGGCTTTACCATGGGCGCCACTGAAGGGGTGCACTTTGCTCAGCGCCCCGATATTGTGCAACATACCCGCAAGCCAGGCGTTATTGATGGCTGCACTGTCAAAACCGGCTCGATTCCCGAGATACCAGCAAATGAGACCCGTGCGTTGCAAATGATGCACCAGTTCAGGAGAAAGCGGGTGCATAATGCTGTGCAAAAGATCAAGCACGGTTTGAACAGATATTTTCATAAAATCCTTTAAGAGAATTAAATTAAAAACTTACTGTAGCCCGTCTGGGCCACAGTAAAATAGGGGGGTTAATCGTAGCCAAACATTATCTGCGCAGTCGCCACCACGCTACCGGTTGATAATGCTGATGCGTTATAAACTTTGTAATAAGCATGAAGATAAATGTATTGCGTATTGCTTATATCATCATCTTTAGCGATATCTAATATTTGCGAAGCATGTTCCATATTATTGCTACTGGATATTTGCACCTCATCATAGTCACCCATAAACATCCGGCTACGAATGGCAATACCTACCCCTCCCGCCGTGGTTTCATCGTTGACCATTATCTGGTAGCTGGTATCAGAACTGACTAAATCATTGCTGGATAACCAGGCCTTAACATTGCGGGTAGATGTTTTAATTCCGGCCAGGTTGCCGCACTTCAGCGGGATCGTGAAATCGGCACCAGTTGCCTTTCCATTTTTTTTCAGGACGCTAAACGGAGCAGGGGGTAATTTCACGCTCATGTCCCGCGTCATATTGCAGGTTGTTTCTTTTGGCTCAAACTGAATCGTCAGCTTCTCATAAGCAATAAAATAATCGGTATTCCAGCTTTTGCGTGCGGTTTCAGACATCATATTGGACCAGGCGCGATAAGCATATGTTTTGCTGGAAAGGAACGGTGAGCTGGAGCCGCTTCCGGTACCGCTCATCACCGCAGGTATGACCGACAGTGCGCCGCTGGTTGTGGTTTTGGTATAGCTTTCCATGCCCACAGGCGGAGCCGACATTAATTCCGCCCGCAGCGTATATTGTGTCTGATATGACAGAGAGTGAATGCCCACGATACCGCTGACAGTCACTTTGGTATCGCCACTAATGGTGGCCGTTAATTTTATCCAGTAGCTACTTTCACCATCCGCACTGTTGAAATTCAAATAAACAGGAGAACCGTTGAAACCGGTAAAATAATATAAGTGGTCTTGCGCCAGACCACCGATCCCAATATTCCCGTAAGTACAGGTCATACTACCCGACCAACTGGTGGTATAGGAATATTCAACGACGTTTGAATTCACGAAAGCCGATGAAAGATTTAGCGACTTATCCGATTCTGCGACGCTGGTAAAAAGTATGCCGGAATTACGGCAGGTATCGCCTGTTACACCGCGAGACTGAGCCTGCGACTGTGCTTGTGCAGATAATATTGGGAGTGCGGTCAGTATTATGGCCGTAACCATAAGATAAAATAATTTTTTCATGATTGATTCTGTTAGCTGAGAAAACTGAGTTAGCGACAAATATTTTCAGCATGCTCTGCAGGCTGGGAAATAGTGCAGAATTTTTTAGTTTTGCCTTTGCTGATATTCACTTTCAGGCTGGCGGGAAGCGTCTCTGACTTAATAAAAATCTGACTCCCCTGTGCGACATAGCCGACTTCTTCATTCCCGGCACCGCTGACAACCGCGCCAAACGGCAACTGACCCCCTTCCGCGGTTTGCACATCAAAAGTGAAGAGTCTGCGCGTGTCAGTTTTGTACTTCAGCCAGCTGATACTGCCTTCGTACGGCGCCACATTGAGTAAATTACCTTCAAGGTCGACGTCGCTTTTTTGGGTTCCATCCTGCTCCAGATGGAAATTATTCTGTCGGTACGGTGTCGCGCTGGTGATGAGGGCGATACCTTTGCTGTTGGTGTGTGCGGAGGTATCGCCGTTAACGACCGCGTTCACCACTCCTGGCGCTTCAATAATGACAAAATTACGTCCGTTATGAGGAGACGCCAGCAGCCCACCCTTCCATGCCAGCAGATTGCCGCTGGCACCCAAGCTTAGCTGGCGATATTCACGGGCCAGGGTCGCGCCGCTGTTCATGCTGGTATAGTCATTTTTCCAGCTGGTGTAGAGATCGGCTGCCCGCGAATCGTTGTCACTGTCGTGGCTCAGCATCAGGCTGTAGTCAACATCATGCATATTCCCGCTCATGCTGACGTCAGAAGAGGAATATTTGCCGTTCTGCACGCTGGCATGAGAAGACAGGCTGCCGCCGCTGCCGAATATCGACATCGGTATCGTGACAGAAAAATAGAGGTTGTTTTCCGTCTTACCGCGTGAACGCAACGCGCTCACCAGGTCGCCTTCATAATTGGTTTCATAGTCGTAATAGGACTGCGTAACCTCCGAGCGGCGCAGCGAAACCGAGTAGTTGACGCCGTGACTGGCATTGCTCCAGGTCAGGTTGTACTGACGGCTACTTTTCTGACCGCGCCAGTAATCGCGCCAGTAGGCTGAAAGCGACAGTCTTCCAAATTGTTCCCCCAGCGGCTGATTAATATTGGCGCTAAAGGCTTGTTTGCTGTTGATCGTTGAGGTGCCCGTTCCGCCATAATCCTTAATATTGGATTTGGTCAGGATATAATCGCTAAAAGAAGCGTAATCCTGAGTACGGTAATAATACGAAGCCAGCGAAATATTGGTGCGGGTCGGGAAGTATTTACTCCAGGACAGCGCGTATTTTTCTCCGTGGCGACGGCTATCGCCAGGCAGACGATACTGCGACTCCTCCACGGAAGCCGAGAGTGACCCAGCGTAGGGGATGGAAACCGCTCCTCCCAGAAGCAGAGACTGATAATTCTGGCTCCAGATCCCGCCCGCTGACGCGGTGAGGTAGTTATTCACCCCACGTGAATAGCTCACCTGGGTAAAATGGCTGCTATCGTCGACGTTGCGCATGTCCACCGCCCCGACGTTAATCTGATAGTCGCTGCTGCCGGGGCGCTGCATATCCGGGATCGAGGAGAATGGCACAATGAAGCGCTCAATGTTGCCGCCGGTGTTTTTTACCTCGACGGATAAATCGCTGCGTGAGCCGGTAGGCATCAGATCGCGGATGGCAAAGGGGCCTGGTGGGACATTGATTTGGTGGATGATATGACCATCCTGGGAGATACTGACCACCGCTGAACTGGTTGCAACACCTTCGATCACTGGCATATAAACGTTTTCGCTGTCCGGTAACATCTGACGACTTTTATTCAGTGTCACCCCACGAAAACGGACCGTGTCAAAATAATCAGACGTCGTATAGCTTCGACCAATGCGCAGTACCGAATCGATTGCCGCAATTGGTTTTTCAACAAAACGCGTGGTATTTATCCAGCTACCTTTGTTCATTGCGCTGTAGCGCATCCACGATGAGCTATCGAGAAAATGCCAGCCATACATGTTTAGTCCGCTGTTCAGCGATAAATACAGATTATCGCTGTCACTATAGCCATTCTGCAGGCCGTGAAAATTGTAATAGTTGAAATTGTAATTGGTATACAGGCCATTAATTCCCTGATCCCATTTTTGCGGTGACACCCAGTTACGGCTATATTCTTTTACGAAAGCCTGAGGTACTTCTAAATCCAGACGCAGTGTGCCGGGTATCAGGGCGCTTTTCCCTCCGTGTAGCAGGGTATTAACGTCGAGCTTTTCAGCGGTGCTTTTATTTACAATATCATCCAGCCCCTGAATATCCAGTAGAGATGCGTCGTCTTTATTAATAAGCAGAGTACCTTTATCGTCATTAGCGACGGAAATATTAAATTTCCCGCGCCAGACGTTATTCACATAAACATCCAAATCATAAGCCCCCGGCGTCATAACCAGCCGAGAATTACTCCAGTCCATATCTGCTGAATTACCTACCAGCAGGCTGCTATTAAAATCCTCCGCCAACGCGCCGTATGAAAATATCGCGAGGCTGACAGAGTGAACTAGCAAACTTATACGAAACAGAGAACTGTTTTTCATCAGAATTGAACCTGGAGTCATTTATCTGGGATATCAGTGGATAGTGCTGAATCTCTTTGCGCCATAATCATCAAGCCAGGTAAGGCGATATTGCCCACCGGACTGAATTTTGCTGGACACCAGCGCGCAGCCAAACGGCGGTATAAACGCAGTCTCAGCCAGTAAATTATCTTTTCGGCTTTGCTTTAGCTCGCCCCCCTGCCAGGTCACGACCTGAGGGATGGTCATGTAATATGGCGAATTATTCTTCAGGCAAGTGTGACCGCCAGAAGTCGAAACGGTAATTTTCTCCGCCACGCTGCTGTCGAGATCGCTCAGTTGATCCGGACGATAGAACAGTTTTATACGATTGCGAATGGCCACTTGTAGGTAGCTATCTCCACTCCCTTCAGGGACGGGAGGGACATCCAGAACGTTAAGCCAGAACACACTTTCGCGGTCTTTTGGCAGCGAATGGGTGTTCATCGCCGAGATTTTCAGAGCCTGTCCGGCGTGTCCGCTCATTTTTACGACCGGAGGCAGCAGAGAAAACGGCACTTTGACTTTCTCCGGCGCGGCGGAAGCATCGCCCTCGTCAATCCAGGACTGCACCAGATGGGTTTGTTCGCTGTCGTTTACCAGTTGCACCGACACAAATTTGGCGCTGGCCGGATAAATAACACGCGTTTCGTTGATCACAACGCTTGCGCTGGCATTCATGGAAATGAACGTAGCCGCAAGAAAAAATATCAGAGTTTTCATAATGTCGTAGAGGAGAGCCGGGGAGACCCCGGCTGAATGAGTTAGTCGTAGCTGAAGGAATAAGTTGCGTCAGTAACCACTTTACCGGTTGTTACGGCCGCGCCACCGTAGTTGTAGTAGTTGGCATACATGGTCAGTGTGACGCCATCTTCGGTGGCAGCGTCAGCGGAACTCAGACCAGTATCGAAAGCGGTATCAAACGGTACGGCAGTGTTACCGTCTTTGGTTAGCGCAATACCCACACCCTCGGCACCATTGTCGCTGTAGTTTTTCAGGTATTTAGCATCATCCGACAGGTTGCTGCTGCTGAAAGTGATTTTAAGCGTTTTAGCTTCGTCCGATGCCGCAGAGCAGTTTTTCAGATTCATGGTGAAGTCTTTGGCGTTGGTTTTAACAACACCGGCGGTGGTGCCCATATCACCCACAGCAATAGGGGAAAGGTTTACCGTGAAGTCTGAACCGTTATTGGTCACTACGTTACAGGTGGTATCGGACACTGAACCGTTAAAGGTAATAGTGCCACCCGCTACGCCGGTTGATTCAGCTGCAAATGCAGAGCTGGAAACCATCAATGCCGCTACGATGAATGTTTTGTTAAACATTTGTGTATATCCCATTTTCATAATCAAATTTACTTTTGTCAGTAGCGTGAAACTTTTTCCCTGCTCCCTGGTTCGCGCTACATCATCCCTGGCATCTGAACAGATGTTGATGATTCATTTCACCTTCTCTGGAGTGGCGCATTCGGTTGCAGAACAACATTTCGCGTCACGCTGTAAGGTTGGAATATAAGACCATTGTTTGCATATTTGGTAAATGTAAATATCGATTAAATTATTTTTTTAAGATTAAAACGCTATTTTTAATGTTTTTTATAAATTTATATCATGAGCGAGGGGATGAAGAGGCTAGCGTTAAGAAAGTAATTACTGGTTAGATGATGGACAAAAGCTGCAAATGACGTTTTTGCAGAACAGCGGAATAGGCGAATGAATAAATTAATTAACTAATTGTTATCAAAAACTTAATAAAATAAACGTGTTAGATACAATTGCTGTGTCGGCCCTGGGCTAAAGTGGACTCCCGGGCAGGGCAATCAATCGGGTTATGAACATGCTCAATACCTGTCTGACCGGATGATTGTGCCGCATTGCAGAATATCAGCTTGGCACACTGTCAAATTTCACCGCTAACTCTGCGCCTGAAAAGTCGCCCGAGCTATAAAATCATCGTTGCATCAATATACAACTGTCGGTGACATTTGTTACTGGCGGTCAGAGAGGGAAGGGATTATTGGAAAACCAGAGAGTTATAACGCTGGACGAGCAGGGTAACAATGTTCGCATAATCAGCGAGTTATGGTAGTGTAGGTTAGAATAGGGTTTTTATATTATGAGAGGAAATAATCTTTATGAATCAGCATTAACACACCAAGACATCATTGGCGTGTGGTTCGTGAAGTCCGTATCAAGTGACTCTTTCAAATCGTTTTTGCTTTTTTTAATCTTCGCTTACTGATTATTCATTTTCCGGCAACGCATAATTCTGGCAGTACAGATAGGGGATCCCCTCTTTGGTAATCAAATACGTCTCTCTATTCAGCGCAAAAAAATCGACGTTGGATACGCTGGTGTTGGTCAGGAAGAAGTCGGGGAGGAGTTCCTGAATGAGACTGGCGGGTGCTGTTTCGCGATTGGAGATTTGGATTTTCTGCGAAATCCAAACCGGGCTTGAGCCGTAGCTGGATTGTGTAAAAAGTACCATGCGTTGCACGGTCTGCTCATTATTTTCGGCATCTTTGATAATGCCATCAATATTCACAATACCTTTGCTGCCGCCGGTTTTGATATCAATGATCCCTCGGAATGAGCTTGTATTGCGTACAATCTCGATGGCAGACCGACAGGTCAGATTATGTAACTGACCATTGTTTTTACTGTACCGGTAGACGGCGGTAACAATTAGCGCAGCAAAACAAAGCAACAGGATAATACCTGTCTGGATGCGGGGCGTTCGGGAATAAAAATTCATTAGCTATCATACCGTGGGTAATAAACCGACTGACAGGCGTTTTCCTGCCTATTTTTCATCGGTGAGCGACATACAAGCACGGATAGTTTTTTGGATTCAGGGTAGGTGGTGATATAGATAAATTTATGGCTCTGACACAGCCCAGGATTTTTGTTGATAAATGCCGTATGTCGGGAGAAATTACTGGCATCATTATTAAAATAATACTGACAGTCAGTAGGGGCTTTGTCTGCGGTGATATAGCCGGAGAAATAGTTATCACTGGTTTGCCACGGATACATTATAAGCACACAAATTATCAGGGTAATAGCAAGTATTACCATTTCAGCAGTGGTGATCAAAGGTTGGCGCGCTGTGTCATCTGACCGTTCTTCTATGGCGACATCCGGCACTAAGGGTTCTGCTGTAAAAGATACGCTCTCCTCCGGAGTTTCAATCACCTGAATATTGAACTCTTCCTGGATGATCAGCCCTTTGCGGGGGATTGTGGTGATAAGCGGTTGCTCCAGTTCCAGCTGCAGCAAACTTTTGCGCAAAGAGAGAATGCTTTGATAAAAGGCGTTGAAGCTCACCTGGCGGTGATTTTTACCCCAGCCGAATTCCAGTAGTTCGTTTTGGGAAACCACTTGCCCGCGATGTTGAATAAGTAATAAAAGACATAATGACGCCGAGTGTTTGAGTTTTATCCGCTGATTGGGTTGATCTATCCGCGCCAGAGATTGTGTAGCTGGCGTAAATATTATTATTTTTTCAATCAGATAACTGACATTGCCAGTCTCAGACATGATGTTTCTACTCTTGCTGGTGCGCCAGGCGGTTGGCGAGTCATGATACCACTTAGTCCATAAAGACCACCAGTATGGACCCGACCCTGCAGCGAGAACCGCGAAGTGTTTCAATTTCGTATCATAATATAACAACAATGATAACTTTTTAATGAAAATAAACTATATATAAATCAATGTATTGTATCTTTTTGGCTACATTGAAAAGAACAGAAAGATGAAATAACAACGACAAAGATGATTGCCATTAATTCTTTATGGACAGCGTCATATACTGCCTGGCGCCACCACGCGAAAACAGCATGAGTCTGAACGCGTCAACGGCACCAGGGAATGCCGGTGGTAGATGTAGATGGGAATAAATGTCAGCTTGTTGGTGAGCTGACATTTATTTTTCGTGTTGAGTAAAAATCCACCCTCGTTTTGACAAAGCCATAATTTGCGGTAGAGAGTCCCATGTTCCAGAAAGATATTGAAAATGCTGTAGTGCTTGTTGGTGATGAAATGAAAAAGTCAGATAATGCCTGGCTGTCCTTACGCAAAAAACGCCAGCGTATTGATCTGAAGAGTGATGGAAATATCTTGTTTCTGGAGAAAGGGGCCATCTCTGTTCATCGTGTGGAAAATGATTTAGTGATGGTAAGTATATCTGCACCGGCCATCCTCGGCTTGCCGCAAATGCGTACGGAAGTTGCCGGACACTATTTACGTTGTGATACCGATTGTGAAATGTGGGCGATGAGTGCAACCAATGCCGAACTTTTGTTCACTGCGAAGAATCTTTGGAAACATGCATTTGATATTTTAACGCTACATCTGCAACGCTATTTTCAGCGAGAAAAATTGCAATCGCATCGCACTATCCGTGAATTGATTATTGAGCACCTGAAATATATTTGGTCGATGGAGCCTGAGATGCGTGAAAACACATCTGTGTATACATTCATTCTCGCTCGAAATCATATCTCACGCAGTGCTATCCACAAAGTATTGCAGGAGTTAGTGAGTGACGGAAAAATAATTATGAAGCGAGGCAAACTCTCTTTTTTTGTATGTTAAAGTAAACATTAAAAGCATCTGACGTGTTTTTTTTTTGCACTCAGCTGGAATGATAATGAAAAAACTGGGTTTGTGATTTTTGTTGATTATCAGTATGTTGGTTTTTGTCTTTTTCTTCACCGCTGATGCCAGCTACGCGGAATGTCCATTTTTATCTATAAATTAGTATTTATTTATTAATTTGATATGAATATGATGTTCCCTCCAATAATAACAAAAGTCATATCGCCAATGACCAACGGCAGGCCGGAAAACCTTGAGGCACAGCATAGCCGACTGTTTGGCAACCCTACTACCGATACAACGGATGTTCGCGCTGCACTGCAAAACGCGTTGGATCACAATACCTTTGTCCTGCTGGCCCAGCCTATCGTCAGTACTCGTGGTGATGAATCCTATCATGAGATATTGATCCGCATGCTCAATGAGCACGGGGAGTTTATTTCCCCTGACCATTTTCTGTCGGTTGCACGCGACACAGGGTTAGCACCCGATATCGATCTTTGGGTTATTGAGAACACCCTGAAGTACATGCGCTACCATCCGCTGAGTTGTTTTTCCATTAACCTGGCGCCAGTGACGCTATGTCGTTCAGGTATCGTTGCAAAGATAACTGCGTTGTTGCAGGAATATGTGGTGATTCCGCAACGGATTATTTTTGAGATAACCGAGGCTGATACCCTGTCAGATAAAGAACACACGGCGGATACACTACGCTTACTACGTCAATTGGGATGTCGGATCGCGATTGATGACTTCGGTGCCGGGTTTGCAAGCTATGAACGCCTGATGAACATTGAAGCAGATATTTTGAAGATTGATGGGTCTTTCGTTCGTGGGATTATAAAATGTGAGGTTAGTCGCTATATCATCGAATCTTTCTGCCGGGTTGCGGCAATGAAAGGTATGCAGGTTGTCGCCGAGTTTGTTGAAAGTGCCGAAATCCAGATGCACCTGGAACACATGAATGTCGGGTGGTTACAGGGATACCACATTGGCAAGCCACAACCGTTGTTCACGTTAGAGTAATCTATAATCCGTTTATTTAAACGTATCATCACGATGCTGTAATCTGCCGATAATATAACCTCCTGGCGGAGGCTATATTAATATCAAGAACATTAGCTGACCCATAATTTACGGATCCTGCAGCTGAAGCTGATTCTCTAAACGCCTATCGCGCAGGGTTGCATAAATAAAGGTAATCACAAACAGCAGGGAAAATAGTACGACGATGGTGGGAGCCGGCGCGCTGTCGATGAAAAATGACAGGTACACGCCCATAAATGAGGTAATGACCGACATCGCCACCGCCAGCCATAAGGCGTGGGAAAATTTCCGCGTCATTAAAATCGCGATGGCGCCAGGTGCAATCAGTAATGAAATTGACAAAATAATCCCTACCGATTTTAGCGTGGCGACAATCGTCAGGGCGATCATGCACAACAGGCCGTAATGCAGCAGTGCGGTGTTAAGCCCACTGGCCTTTGCCTGATGTGGGTCGAACGCATGCAGCAGCAAATCTTTCCATTTAAGTCCGATGATAAGCGCGATCCCCAGAGTAATAACCGCGGTTTGCATGATATCGCTTAAAGATACGCCCAGCATGTCGCCGAACAGAATATGATCGAGATGGACTTCTGACTGGATAGAGACGTACAGCACCAGACCCGCACCAAACATCCCGGAGAAAACAATACCCATGATGGTGTCGCGCTTAATGCGGCTGTTATCGTCGAGGTATCCGGTCGCCACCGCGCAGAACAGACCGGCGATAAACGCGCCAATTGCCAGCGGAATGCCCGCAATCCACGCCAGTACAATCCCTGGGAAAACGGCATGACTCATGGCATCGCCCATCAACGCCCAGCCTTTGAGTACTAAAAATACCGACAACAGCGCGCAGGGCACAGCGACGATGGTAGAGATGACCAGCGCATTAACCATAAAGCTAAACTGAAAAGGTTCCAGCAGCGTTGTTAAGATCATACTTGCTCCTTGTTCACCAGACGGGCGCGGCGGCGATTTGCCAGCAGACCGTGTTTTGGTGCGAAGACAAATGCCAGCAGGAACAGCAGCGTTTGCAGAACGACGATAATTCCGCCGGTTGCACCGTCCAGCCAGTAGCTTAGCCAGGCGCCGAAAAAGCTGGTCAGGCTGCCGAGCGCCACGGCGATGGTGAGCAAGCGAGGAAAACGATCGGTCAGCAGCCAGGCCGTCGCACCGGGCGTAACCACCAGGCAAATCACCAGAAAGGCGCCGACGGTTTGCAGTGCGGCGATCGTGGAAACGGAGAGCAACGTAAAAAACAACAGTTTCAGCCGACCCGGATTCAGACCGATAGACCGAGCGTGGTTTTCATCAAAAAAGACCACCATCAGATCTTTCCACTTCAAAAACAAAATGGTCAGCGAAACCACGCCGATGATCGCCAGTTGCAGAATATCTTCCGGCGCAATCGCCAGGATGTTACCCAGAATAATGGTCTGGATGTTCACCGACATCGGATTAAGCGACACCATAAACAGCCCGATACCGAAAAAGGACGAAAAAATCAGCCCGATAATGGCATCTTCCTTCAGGCGTGAACGCTGATTGAGAAACAGCATGCTGCCCGCCGCCAGTCCACCGGAAAGAAATGCGCCCAGCGCAAAGGGAAGCCCTAACATATAGGCTCCGGCCACGCCTGGAACGATCGAGTGCGACAGCGCATCGCCAATCAGCGACCAGCCTTTGAGCATCAGATAGCAGGAGAGAAATGCGCACAGGCCGCCGACCATCGCCGAAACCCACATGGCGTTGAGCATGTACTGGTAGCCAAACGGCTCCGTCAGCCAGTTCATGATTACTCCCCCTCGCTTGCCGCGCGTCGCGAAATAAACGGACGTTCATCATCGGTAATCACGTGTTGTTCACCGCCGCTCAGCGCGACGTGACGCAGAACGCCGCTGAATGCCAGCTCGAGATTCTCGTGGGTAAAGGTGGTTTCGGTTGGCCCACTTGCCAGCACCGTGCCCTTAATCATCACCGTGTAATCGCAAAATTCGGTTACGGATCCCAGATTATGGGTAGAGACCAGCATGGTCCGGCCTTCATCACGCAGTTCACGCAGCAGATCGATGATCCGGGCCTCGGTTTTCACATCCACGCCGGTGAAGGGTTCATCCAGTAAAATAACCTGCCCGTCCTGTGCGATGGCTCTTGCCAGAAAAACGCGTTTTTTCTGCCCGCCGGACAGTTCACCTATCTGGCGATGGCGATAGTCCAGCATATCTACCCGCGCCAGCGCCGCATCCACGCAGTCGTGGTCGATCTGTTTTGGTCGACGCAGCCACCCCATATGGCCAAAGCGGCCCATCATCACTACATCTTCCACCAGTACCGGAAACGACCAGTCCACCTCTTCTGACTGGGGGACATAGGCGATAAGATTCTGTTTGAGCGCCTTATTAACCGGTTGTTGCAGAATCGATATTTCCCCTTTCGCCAACCGGACAAAACCCATCAGCGCTTTAAAAAGCGTTGATTTTCCCGAACCGTTTACGCCGACCAGAGCGGCAATTGAGCCGCCCGGAACCTGAAAAGTGGCATCCCGCAGCGCGGTGTGGCCGTTGCGATACGTCACCGTAACCTGATTCACGGTAATCGCAGATTGACTCATTTTTGGCTCCTTAACCCGTCGTTGATGCCGCTGACGATGGTTTCTGTCGTCACGCGTAGTAAATCCAGATAGGTCGGTACCGGACCATCGGCAGCGCTGAGCGAATCGACATACAGCACGCCGCCGTAATACGCGCCAGACTCGCGGGCGACCTGACGCGCAGGTTTGTCGGACACGGTGCTTTCGCTAAATACGGTAGGGATTTGATGTTTTCTGATCGCATCGATCACTTTGCGTACCTGCTTGGGCGTGCCTTGCTGATCGGCATTGATCGGCCATAGATACAGCTCTTTCAGGCCGTTATCACGCGCGAGGTAAGAGAATGCGCCTTCGCTGGTGACCAGCCAGCGTTTATCTGCAGGGAGCTTCGCCAGTTCTGCATGCAGTGGCGCCAGAGTCTGCTGGATTTTCGCTTTATAATTCTCCGCATTTTTCTGGTAGGTTGCGGCATGGTCGGGATCGTATTTCATCAACGCATCGCGAATGTTATCCACGTAGATAAGCGCGTTCTCCGCTGACATCCAGGCATGCGGATTCGGTTTGCCGTTGTATGGCCCTTCGCTGATACCCATTGGCTGCACGCCGTTTGAGACCATGACCTCCGGTACGCCGGACAAATTTTGGTAGAAGCGGGCAAACCATAGTTCGAGATTAAGGCCGTTGGAGAGAATAAGCTGTGCGCCCTGCGCCCGTTTAATATCCCCCGGTGTGGGTTGATATTCGTGAATTTCTGCCCCGGGTTTGGTGATGGAACTGACGTCCGCCGCGTCACCTGCCACGTTGCTTGCCATATCGGCAATTACCGTAAAGGTGGTTATCACTTTGAACTTTTCTTTCGCCCAGGCAGGTGACAGCGTAAGCGCCGTTAACACGCTGGCAAGGAGAAATGACTTCAGATGGGGCAGATGCGGCATAGTATCCCTCACAACAAAGTGGTTAATTTATCATCGAATATAGCCTTTGCTATGTTATATAGCACATGGCATAAACAAATGAAAATAATTCTTATTTGCGTAGGGTGCTAAGGAATGTATCACCGGCAGGGAATAGTCCTGCGCTTAGTTAAGGTGTATTATTTATGCAACTTAATTGTGGAGGCATCATGTCCGGCAAACGTATTGCACGTGAGAAAATGACGATCCAGAGAATGATCTCGCTGTATGAGAGCCAGTGTCCGCAGGCTTCAGATGAACCGGGGCATTACGATGCGTTGTTTGCCTATGCGCAAAAGCGCCTGGATAAATGCGTATTTGGTGAGGAAAAACCGGCCTGCAAACAGTGTCCGGTGCACTGTTACCAGCCCGCTAAACGCGAAGAGATGAAGCAAATTATGCGTTGGGCTGGACCCAGAATGCTCTGGCGTCATCCGATCCTGACCGTGCGTCATCTGATTGATGACAAACGTCCGGTGCCGGAGTTACCCGAGAAATACCAGCGGAAGAAGTGATTTAGCTATTCTATGCCGGGTGGCGGCTGCGCCTTTTCCGGCCGACAAAGACAAACGCACCAGTGGCGTAGGCCCGATAAGCGTAGCGCTATCGGGCAATAATCCGTTAAACCAGTGCGTCCTTATCAATGCCCAGGCGCTTCATGCGCGAGAGTAACGTTGTGCGTTTCAACCCCAGTCTTTGTGCCGCGCCTTTAGGACCGGCGACAACGCCATTGGTTTCTTTCAGAACGCGCATTATCAGCTGGTATTCATCTTCGCCATCCTGCGCGACTTCGGTCGCCACCGGCGGCGTAGACGGCGCCATAGCGATTACATCCGGCAAGGACAGTTGCAGCACGTTGCCCCGGGTGAGCAGAACCGCGCGTTCTACGACGTTTTCCAGCTCGCGCACGTTACCCGGCCATTCCATGTTGCTCAGCGTACGCAGGGCTTCGGCGGGAATGCTGTCGATATTGCGCCCCATCCGGCGGGCAATTTTGAAGGTGAAGGCTTTCACCAGCAGCGGAATATCTTCCGGGCGCTCGCGCAGCGGCGGTAGATGGATCGGGAAGACGTTCAGTCGATAGTAGAGATCGTTACGAAACTCGCGATCGGCGACCATCTTTTTCAGATCGCGGTTAGTGGCAGCGATCAAGCGAACGTCGGTCTGGATCAGCTTATTGCTGCCCAGACGTTCAAACTCCTGCTCCTGCAGAACGCGCAGCAGCTTGGGCTGAAGCTCCAGCGGCATGTCGCCAACTTCATCGAGAAATAACGAACTTTTGTCCGCCAGTTCAAAGCGTCCAATCCGCTGCGTGCTGGCCCCGGTAAATGCGCCACGCTCATGGCCAAACAGATCGCTTTCCAGCAATCCGGCAGGCATTGCCGCGCAGTTCATTTTCACCATCCGACGGGCGTTACGTCCGCTCAGGTTGTGAATTGCTCGTGCAATCAGCTCCTTACCCGTCCCGGTTTCACCAAGAATCAGGACAGTGCTGTCGCTTTGCGCCACCATTTCGACCTGTTTGAGTACGCTGTACATCGCTTCGCTGCGGCCAATGATTTCTCCGAACTCACTTTCCACGTTGTTGAGTTGTTCAGTCAGCGCCAGGTTTTCATCGACCAGCCGCTCCTTCAGGCGGTGGATCTCCTGGTAGGCGAGGGCGTTATCCACGGCGATCGCCACGCGTTCTGCGATTTGGCGCAGCAGTTTGAGATTGGCGGTGGTGAATACTTTCTCTTCACATTGCGCCAGCTTAAGTACGCCGAGCATATTATTGCCGGACATCAGCGGCAGCAGGCACAGAGTCTGTAGCTGGTTGCCCCAGGTTTCGAACAACATTCTTTCGTAAGGGGCCAGGGTATCGCGTTCGCTCAGGTTAATCAGCAGCATCTCTTTACTTTTGAAGACCCGTTCAGAGAGCGTGCCGGCTTCGTCCACTTCACTTTGTTCGTGTGCCGGATGATGTTCATCCAGATAGTGAGTGGAATAAATGCTGAGCTTGTTTTTGCGATCGCTGCGTAACACGATGCTGATGGCATCAATGTCGAAGTAGTGATGGATCTCTTTAGCGACTTCGCTGACCAGCTCATCAATATCCAGGCGGGAGAGCACAGCATTGGTGATGGCGACCAGGATGCGAAAGTTATCACGCTCACGGCACAGGAGATCGTAATCGACATTGTTGCTGACCCGGCTTTGAATTTGTTCAGCAACGACGCCGACTATTTGGGTGAAGGTCTGCAGCCGGTTGTACTCTTTTTCACTCCACGGTTGGTCTTCGTTACGGATAAATTCGCAACCGCCAAAGATTCGTCCATCTGCCGCCAGCGGCAGCAGGCAGTAGTGACCAAATTTAGAATACAGCCCGCCAGAGGCCAGCTGTGGCCAGGTTTCGTTAAACTCGTGATAGTTGCAGTGCAGCGCATCGGGGCGAGACAAAATACGGCGTACCGGGCCATGCGCCAGCACCGTTTCGTCTTCATAATCGATGGGGTTACCATTTTCACGCGTCGCAAAATAACGCGCACGCTGCGTTTGTGCCTGCCATAAGACAATAGCCGCGCAGTCGGCCAGCGCTGAACGCTTGACCAGTTGCGAAAGCGCCTCGCTGAGAGACGGCAGGTCGGGCTGCTGTAATAATATACGAGTAATATCGAACAGGCCTTGCTGTCCGAGGTCACTCATCGGTGTATACGACATATTGCTTTTCCAGGAAAAGCACCGCAGAACGGTGCGAAAACGGTAAATGAATTATAGGTATAAGTCGTAAATTATTGCCGGACTGGTCCTGCTACACGAACCGTAGACCCGATCGGCAAAACGCCATCAGGTGATATTGCAGCGTTAAGGCCGGATGTCGACGCAAATGCGTCTTACCCGGCCTACAGCTTGCTGCCAACCGGCTGTTAGCATATACGAGGTAATGGTTCGGCGTGTGGTAAATCGAGAGTGCGTTTCACGCCGTAGAGTCCGGCAAGACGCACACCTTTGCGTTCTACCACTTCACCAATCATTGCGGCATCGCGTCCTAACGGATGTGCGCGCAGCGCGGCAAGCACCGTTTCAGCAGCCTGACGCTCAACGGCAATCACCAGCTTGCCTTCGTTAGCAAAGTTAAGCGCATCCAGACCCAGCAGTTCGCAAACGCCACGCACCGCGGGCTTCACGGGCAGGGCCGCTTCAGACAGCTCAATACCAAACCCGCATGAGGCGGCAAATTCATGCGTTACCGCATTTACGCCGCCACGGGTCGCGTCACGCAGCGCCTTCACGCCGGGAATATCACGCAGCGTCTGGATAAGCGGTGTCAATACCGCGCAGTCGCTGACCAGTTCGCCATCAAGACCCAGCTGTTCGCGCAGGTTAAGGATAGTTGCGCCGTGATCGCCAAGCGTACCGCTGACCAGCAGCACATCGCCTGGGCCGAGGGTCTGTGCGCCCCAGTGAATGTTGGCGGGGATCGCCCCCATTCCGGCCGTGTTGATGAACAGCTTGTCTGCAGCGCCGCGCTGCACGACTTTGGTATCGCCGGTCACGATGGCGATGCCTGCTTCACGCGCGGTCGCCGCCATACTGTTGACGACGGTTTTCAACGTCTCCATCGGCAAACCCTCTTCGAGGATAAAACCGCAGGAGAGGTAGCGAGGGATCGCGCCGCTGACCGCCACGTCGTTAGCCGTACCGCAGATGGCCAGCTTGCCGATATTGCCACCCGGGAAGAACAACGGATCGATAACATAGCTGTCGGTTGAAAACGCCAGACGATCGCCTTCTGCAACCAGTTGCGCCAGATCCAGACGGGCCTGATCTTCTTGTTCCGCCAGCCACGGATTAGCAAAAGCCTCCATAAACAGACTGTTGATCAACTGCTGCATAGCCTGACCGCCGCTACCGTGGGCGAGTTGTACGCTGTTCATGCTTCACACTCCTGCTGACGATACTGATACCAGGCGGCACATGCGCCTTCTGAGGAGACCATCAGGGCGCCAAACGCGGTCTCCGGGTTACAGGTTTTGCCAAATAGCGGGCACTGATGCGGTTTGCATCTGCCGGTCAATACCTCGCCGCAACGCGCGCGCGGATCGTCATACACCTGCTGCGGCGCTGGCTGGAAATGCGCTTCGGCATCAAAGCGCTGATAGTCTGGCGTCAGGTGAACGCCAGAGGATTCAATGACGCCCAGACCGCGCCATTCGCTATCGCCATTGACGCAGAACACTTCGGCGATGGCCTGTTGCGCTAACAGGTTACCGGCGTCCGGCACCACGCGGCGATACTGGTTTTCGACCTGGCTATGCGCGGCAATCTTCTGTTCAATCAACATCACCACGCCCTGCAACAGATCGAGCGGTTCGAAACCGGCGACCACCAACGGACGATGGAAATCTGAAGCAATGAAATTATAGGCATCAGTGCCAATCACCATGCTGACATGGCCCGGCGCTAAGAAGGCGTCGATGCCGTTGTCCGGCTGTTCCAGCAGGCTGCGCAGCGTAGGGATAAGCGTGATGTGCTGGCAGAAAAAGTAAAAGTTCTGCACGTCACGCTGTTTTGCCTGCTGAAGGGTGATGGCGGTGGTTGGCATTGTGGTTTCAAAACCCAGGCCAAAGAACACAACCTTACGCGTTGGGTTTTCCTGCGCCAGCTTCAGCGCATCCATCGGTGAATAGACGATGCGGATATCCGCGCCGCGCGCTTTGGCTTGTAGCAAAGAACCTTGTTTACCCGGAACACGCATCGCATCGCCAAAGGTGCAAAAAATCACTTCCGGATGGCTGGCGATTTCCACACAGCTGTCGATTCTGCCCATCGGCAGAACGCAAACCGGGCAGCCCGGGCCATGAATAAACTCGACGTTGTCGGGCAACAATTGGTCGAGACCGAACTTGAAGATAGCGTGGGTATGACCACCACACACTTCCATGATGCGCAGCGGGCGTTCAGCAGTGTAGGGGAGGTGTGCGGCACGTTCACACAGGTGCTCTATCAACTGCATCACCTGTTCTGGTGCGCGGTATTCGTCAACAAAACGCATTATTTTTCCTCGCCATACAACAACGCGCCGACATCCGGCTCAACGTCAAACATGTTTTGCAGCGCGTCGAGCGTGTCGCGCGCTTCAGCTTCATTAATGATGCTCATGGCAAAGCCGACGTGGACCAGTACCCACTGGCCCAGACGGGGTTGACCGTGTTCATCGCAGCTTCCGACCAGCGTCAGGTCGACGTCGCGCTGAATACCGCAAACGTCGACTTTGGCCTGGTTGCCATCAATGGTGCGGATTTGACCCGGAACACCTATGCACATCGCTGCGTCTCCAGCCAGGAGAGCCATTGGTCCATGCCTTCGCCACTGGTGGCGGAAATCAGGATAATCTCAATTTCCGGGTTCACTTCCCGGGCGCTGGCGATGCACTTTTCTACGTCAAAATTGAGGTACGGCAGTAGGTCTACTTTGTTGAGCAGCATCAGCGACGCGGCGGCAAACATATGCGGGTATTTCAGCGGCTTGTCTTCGCCTTCGGTGACGGAAAGCACCGCCACTTTATGGCGTTCGCCGAGGTCGAAGCTAGCCGGGCAAACCAGGTTCCCGACGTTTTCAATGAACAGGATGCCGTTGTCTTCAAGCGGCAAACGTGGCGCGGCGTCAGCAATCATTTGTGCGTCAAGGTGGCAACCTTTACCGGTGTTGACCTGGATGGCGGGCGTACCTGTGGCGCGAATACGGGCGGCATCGTTAACCGTCTGCTGGTCGCCTTCAATGACGGCGCAAGGCACGCTGTCTTTGAGCTTCATCAGCGTTTCGGTCAGCAGCGTGGTTTTACCGGAGCCTGGGCTTGAGACAAGGTTTAATACCAGATGTTGACGGGCAGCAAAGCGGGCGCGGTTGCGCTCGGCCAGACGGTTGTTTTTATCCAGCACGTCAATTTCCACTTCCAGCATCCGGCGCTGACTCATGCCTGGCGCGTGGGTGCCTGCTTCACCGTGACCGTAATGCAAATCGCCTTCTTCGGTCTGGCTCGGTGTGAAACTGGAGGTCTTCACCCCGGTAATATTCAGTGCCGGACGAGCCGCCGGGGCAAATGGCGCGCTGCGAAACGCCGAGTGGGGATTATGCTCATCACCCTCTATATAAAGGTTGCCTTCAGCGCAACCACATGTCGTACACATCGCTCACTCCTGATCTTATTACTTGCGATACTTCAGTTGCCGGATGATGACGCTTAGGCGTCGGCATCCGAGGCTGGAGTTTCATCTATTTCAATACGTCGAATCTGTAAGCCGTCATCGGCCACAATTCTCAGCATATCGCTGTTGCATTGCGGACATCTGCGCACGCGTTGCGTCAGTAAGGTGACGTATTGCTGACAAGATTCGCACCAACATTCGGCTTCTTGTTCTTCGAGGTGGAGTTTACAACCTTCTGCAAGGGTCCCGCGGCATACCAGATCAAAACAAAAGGCGAGAGCGCTGGTTTCTACGCAAGAAAATGCGCCAATTTTGAGCCAGACCCCAGTTACTCGCTG
The DNA here is from genome assembly GCF_030336805.1 of Citrobacter sp. Cb023. Lineage (NCBI taxonomy): Bacteria > Pseudomonadati > Pseudomonadota > Gammaproteobacteria > Enterobacterales > Enterobacteriaceae > Citrobacter > Citrobacter sp. Cb023. The sequence continues at coordinate 618,934 of NZ_JAOWCV010000040.1, forward strand.
TGCACCGTATTGCGTGGCCTGTTGTTCAATCAATTCCAGTGCCCGTTGGCAGAGGGTTATTTCGTGCATACCGCCTCCTATGAAGTTGCCGTATTAAAAGCAATAAACATGCCAGCTTGAATTTTTTCGATCGTGACAATGACGACGATGACGAAATGACATGTCGTCACCGCTTTTTGATTTTTTATCTATATGAAAATTAAGGTTTTTAATTTTGGCATGAAATGTGCTTAAAGCTGTTCATCTCTGCTAAACGGGTAACCTGACATGACTATTTGGGAAATAAGCGAAAAAGCCGATTACATCGCTGAACGGCATCGTCGCCTACAGGACCAGTGGCGTATTTACTGCAACTCGCTGGTTCAGGGGATCACCCTGTCAAAAGCGCGTTTGCATCATGCAATGAGCTGCGCACCGGACAAGGATCTCTGCTTCGTCCTTTTTGAACACTTCACTATCTACGTCACGCTGGCGGACGGCTTTAACAGCCACACCATCGAGTACTACGTTGAAACGAAAGACGGTGATGATAAGCAACTGATTGCACAGGCTGAGTTGACCATCGACGGTAAAGTCGATGAGCGTATCAGCAACCGCGATCGCGAGCAGGTGCTGGAGCACTATCTCGAAAAAATCGCCACCGTCTACGACAGCCTCTATACCGCGGTTGAAAACAATATGCCGGTGAATTTAAGCCAGCTGATTGAGGGACATAGCCCGGCTTAAGCCTTGGGTGTGCCCACTTTTGTCATGATGCACTTTCATACTGCGTCACGACGTTTAGGGAATGGGCATGTCGAAAAATGTCGAAATGACATTTTCCAGACATGTTTTCGTCAAAAATGACTATCACCTGAGGAATGCCTGGTGAATCGTTTTGTAATTGCTGACTCCACTCTTTGCATCGGCTGCCACACCTGTGAAGCCGCCTGCTCAGAGACACATCGCCAGCATGGCCTGCAGTCAATGCCGCGCCTGAAAGTGATGTTAAATGAAAAAGAATCCGCCCCGCAGCTTTGCCACCATTGCGAAGATGCGCCTTGCGCCACCGTTTGTCCGGTTAATGCGATTAATCGCGTTGATGGTGCCGTGCAGCTGAATGAAAGCCTGTGTGTAAGCTGCAAACTGTGCGGGATCGCCTGTCCGTTTGGCGCGATTGAGTTTTCCGGTAGCCGTCCGCTGCATATCCCGGCAAACGCCAATACGCCAAAAGCGCCTCCGGCTCCGCCAGCGCCTGCCCGCGTAAGCACGTTGCTGGACTGGGTTCCGGGTATTCGCGCCATCGCGGTGAAATGCGATCTGTGTAGTTTTGACGAGCTTGGTCCGGCCTGCGTACGCATGTGCCCGACCAAAGCCCTGCACCTGGTGAGTAACGTGGATATTACCCGCGCCAGCAAACGTAAGCGTGAGCTGACTTTCAATACCGACTTCGGCGATCTCACCTTGTTTCAGCAGGCTCAGAGTGGGGATGCAAAATGAGCGCAATTTCACTGATTAACAGCGGCGTAGCCTGGTTTACGGCGGCTGCGGTTCTGGCATTTCTGTTTTCATTTCATAAACCGCTGAGCGGCTGGATTGCCGGGGTTGGCGGTGCGGTTGGCAGCCTGTGTACAGCGGCTGCGGGTTTCACCGTACTGACTAATGCCCTGGCTTTAAGCGGTGTGATGCCATTTATTGGTCACAGTGTGCAAATTACCCCGTTGAACGCTATCTGGCTGATTACGCTGGGCCTGTGCGGCCTGTTTGTCAGCCTGTACAACATTGACTGGCATCGTCATCCGCAGGTAAAAGCCAACGGGCTGCTGGTGAATCTGCTGATGGCCGCGGCGGTATGTGCGGTGGTTGCCAGCAACCTCGGAACGCTGGTGGTGATGGCGGAAATCATGGCGCTGTGTGCCGTGTTCCTCACCGGCTGCAGCAAAGAGGGCAAACTGTGGTTTGCGCTGGGCCGCGTCGGCACGCTACTGCTGGCTATTGCCTGCTACCTGGTGTGGCAACGCTACGGCACCCTGGAGCTGCGCCTGCTTGACCTGCGCACTCAGGAGCTGCCGCTCGGGTCTGATATCTGGCTGCTGGGCGTGGCGGGTTTTGGCCTGCTGGCCGGGATTATTCCGCTGCACGGATGGGTGCCACAGGCACACGCCAACGCCAGCGCACCGGCTGCGGCGCTGTTCTCTACCGTTGTCATGAAGGTGGGTCTGCTGGGTATTCTCTCCCTGTCGCTGCTGGGCGGTAACGCGCCGCTGTGGTGGGGCATTACGCTGCTGGTGCTGGGAATGATCACCGCATTTGTCGGCGGTCTGTATGCGCTGATGGAACACAACATTCAGCGTCTGCTGGCATACCACACGCTGGAAAACATCGGCATTATTCTGCTGGGTCTGGGCGCAGGCGTAACCGGAATTTCCCTGAATCAACCTGCGCTGATTGCCCTGGGTTTGACCGGCGGTCTGTACCACCTGGTAAACCACAGCCTGTTCAAAAGCGTTCTGTTCCTGGGCGCAGGCAGCATCTGGTTCCGTACCGGTCATCGTGATATCGAAAAACTGGGCGGTATCGGTAAACGTATGCCGGTTATCTCTCTGGCGATGCTGGTTGGCCTGATGGCGATGGCCGCACTGCCGCCGCTGAACGGTTTTGCCGGTGAGTGGGTTATCTACCAGTCCTTCTTTAAGCTTGGCAACAGCGGCGCGTTTGTCGGTCGTCTGTTAGGACCGTTGCTGGCGGTAGGACTGGCGATTACCGGCGCGCTGGCGGTGATGTGTATGGCGAAAGTCTATGGCGTTACGTTCCTTGGCGCACCGCGCACGAAGGAAGCTGAAAATGCCTGCTGCGCGCCAATCCTGATGGGCGTTAGCGTAGTCGCGTTGGCTATCTGCTGCGTGATTGGGGGCGTTGCTGCGCCGTGGCTGCTGCCGATGATCTCCGCTGCCGTTCCGCTGCCGCTGGAAACCGCGAACACCACCGTTTCTCAGCCAATGATCACGCTGCTGCTGATCGCATGTCCGCTGCTGCCGTTCATCATCATGACGATTTTCAAAGGCAACCGTCTGCCATCGCGTTCACGCGGTGCGGCATGGGTGTGTGGTTACGATCACGAGCAGTCAATGGTCATTACCGCACACGGTTTTGCCATGCCGGTGAAAGAAGCCTTTGCACCGGTACTCAAACTGCGCAAATGGCTGAATCCGGTATCACTGGTTCCGGGCTGGCAGAATGCGGCTGCACCGGTGCTGTTCCGTCGCCTGGCGCTGATTGAGCTGGCGGTACTGGTGGTGATTGTGGTTTCACGAGGAGCCTGAGAATGAGTGTTTTATATCCGTTAATTCAGGCGCTGGTGCTGTTTGCCGTTGCGCCGCTGCTGTCCGGTATTACCCGCGTGGCACGTGCGCGTTTGCACAATCGCCGCGGTCCGGGCGTTTTGCAGGAATACCGCGACATCATCAAACTGCTGGGCCGTCAGAGCATTGCGCCTGCAGATTCCAGTTGGGTTTTCCGCCTGACGCCGTTTGTGATGGTGGGTGTGATGCTGACTATCGCCACCGCGTTGCCGGTAGTGACCGTTGGCTCACCACTGCCGCAACTGGGCGATCTGATCACCTTAATTTACTTGTTCGCCATCGCCCGCTTCTTCTTCTCTATCGCGGGCCTGGATACCGGTAGCCCGTTTACCGCTATTGGCGCCAGCCGCGAAGCGATGCTCGGCGTGCTGGTTGAACCTATCCTGCTGCTGGGTCTGTGGGTAGCGGCGCAGGTTGCTGGCTCAACGCATATCAGCAATATCGCCGATACCATTTATCACTGGCCAGCTGCACGCAGCATTCCGTTGATTCTGGCGCTGTGCGCCTGTGCTTTCGCCACCTTTATCGAAATGGGCAAACTTCCGTTCGATCTGGCAGAGGCAGAGCAGGAGCTGCAGGAAGGTCCATTGACCGAATACAGCGGCAGCGGTTTTGCGGTGCTGAAATGGGGCATTAGCCTTAAGCAACTGGTCGTTCTGCAAATGTTCGTTGGCGTGTTCCTGCCGTGGGGACAGATGGAAACCTTCACCTTGGGTGGGCTGCTGCTGGCGCTGGTGATTGCCGTCGTCAAACTGGTTCTCGGCGTGCTGGTCATCGCCCTGTTCGAAAACAGCATGGCGCGTCTGCGTTTTTGCGCCACTTCACGCGTGACCTGGGCCGGTTTTGGGTTTGCGTTTTTAGCGTTCGTCTCCTTGCTGGTGGCGTGATTTAAGAGAGTTTGAGCATGTCTGAAGAAAAATTAGGTCAACAATATCTCGCGGCGCTGCACCAGGCCTTCCCGGGCGTCGTGCTGGATGAAGCCTGGCAGACCAAAGATCAGCTGACGATCACCGTCAAGGTGAACTACCTGCCGGAAGTGGTGGAGTTCCTGTACTACAAACAGGGCGGCTGGTTGTCCGTGCTGTTTGGTAACGACGAACGTCAGCTGTGCGGTCATTATGCCGTTTACTACGTGCTGTCGATGGAGCAGGGTACCAAGTGCTGGATTACCGTGCGCGTTGAAGTCGATGCCAATAAGCTGGAGTTCCCGTCCGTCACGCCGCGCGTGCCTGCTGCGGTCTGGGGCGAGCGCGAAGTGCGCGATATGTACGGTTTGATCCCGGTTGGTTTGCCCGATGAGCGTCGTCTGGTACTGCCGGATGACTGGCCGGACGAACTCTACCCGCTGCGTAAAGACAGCATGGATTATCGCCAGCGCCCCGCGCCGACTACCGATGCTGAAACCTACGAGTTCATCAACGAACTGGGAGACAAGAAAAATAATGTAGTGCCGATTGGCCCACTGCACGTCACCTCTGATGAACCCGGTCACTTCCGTCTGTTTGTTGACGGCGAGAACATCATCGACGCCGACTACCGTCTGTTCTATGTCCACCGCGGCATGGAGAAGCTGGCGGAAACCCGCATGGGTTACAACGAAGTGACCTTCTTGTCCGACCGCGTGTGCGGCATTTGCGGCTTTGCGCACAGCACCGCCTATACCACCTCCGTCGAGAACGCGATGGGCATCGTCGTGCCGGAACGTGCGCAGATGATCCGCGCCATTCTGCTGGAAGTTGAACGCCTGCACTCGCACCTGCTGAACCTCGGCCTGGCCTGTCACTTTACCGGTTTTGACTCCGGCTTTATGCAGTTCTTCCGCGTGCGTGAAACCTCCATGAAGATGGCGGAGATCCTCACCGGGGCACGTAAAACTTACGGTCTGAACCTGATCGGCGGTATTCGTCGTGATCTGCTGAAAGAGGATATGATCCAGACCCGTCAACTGGCGCAGCAGATGCGTCGTGACGTGCAGGAACTGGTCGATATGCTGCTCAGCACGCCGAACATGGAACAGCGTACCGTAGGTATTGGCCGTCTGGATCCGGAGATTGCCCGTGACTTCAGTAACGTCGGCCCGATGGTACGCGCCAGCGGCCATGCGCGTGACACCCGCGCCGATCACCCGTTTGTGGGCTATGGCCTGCTGCCGATGGAAGTTCACAGTGAGCAGGGTTGCGACGTTATTTCTCGTCTGAAAGTCCGTATCAATGAAGTCTACACCGCACTGAATATGATCGACTTTGGTCTGGACAACCTGCCAGGCGGCCCGCTGGCTGTGGAAGGTTTTACCTACATTCCACACCGCTTTGCGCTGGGCTTTGCTGAAGCGCCGCGCGGGGATGACATCCACTGGAGTATGACTGGCGACAACCAGAAACTGTATCGCTGGCGCTGTCGCGCGGCGACTTACGCCAACTGGCCGACGCTGCGCTACATGCTGCGTGGCAACACCGTTTCCGATGCCCCGCTGATTATCGGTAGCCTCGATCCTTGCTACTCCTGTACCGACCGTATGACCGTGGTCGATGTGCGTAAGAAGAAGAGCAAAGTCGTGCCGTACAAAGAACTTGAGCGCTACAGCATCGAGCGTAAAAACTCGCCGCTGAAATAAGGAATCGCCATGTTTACCTTTATCAAAAAAGTCATCAAAACCGGGGCGCCGACATCGTCGTATCCGCTGGAGCCGATTGCGGTCGATAAAAACTTCCGTGGCAAACCGGAACACAATCCGCAGCAGTGCATTGGCTGTGCGGCCTGTGTGAATGCGTGCCCGTCGAACGCGCTGACGGTAGAAACCGATCTGGTCACCCATGAGCTGGCGTGGCAGTTCAACCTCGGCCGTTGCATCTTCTGCGCCCGCTGCGAAGAAGTCTGCCCGACGGCGGCAATCAAGCTGTCGCAGGAGTATGAACTGGCGGTGTGGAAGAAAGAGGATTTCCTGCAGCAGTCCCGCTTTGCGCTGTGTAATTGTCGCGTATGTAACCGCCCGTTTGCGGTACAAAAAGAGATCGATTACGCCATTGCGCTACTTAAGCACAACGGCGACAGCCGTGCGGAAAACCACCGTGAAAGCTTTGAGACCTGCCCGGATTGTAAGCGCCAGAAATGCCTGGTGCCGTCTGACCGTATTGAACTGACTCGCCATATGAAAGAGGCCAGCTGATGAGCAATTTATTAGGCCCACGTGACGCCAACGGTATTCCGGTACCGATGACGGTGGATGAATCCATTGCCAGCATGAAAGCGTCGCTGCTTAAAAGCATCAAGCGTTCAGCGTACGTTTACCGTGTGGACTGCGGCGGCTGCAACGGTTGTGAAATCGAAATCTTCGCTACGCTTTCTCCGCTGTTTGATGCCGAACGTTTTGGTATCAAAGTTGTACCATCACCGCGCCATGCGGATATCCTGCTGTTTACCGGCGCGGTAACGCGTGCCATGCGCTCTCCGGCGCTGCGCGCCTGGCAGTCTGCGCCAGATCCGAAAATTTGTATCTCTTACGGTGCCTGCGGTAACAGCGGCGGTATCTTCCACGACTTATACTGCGTATGGGGCGGCACGGATAAAATCGTACCGGTGGATGTGTATATTCCTGGCTGTCCGCCAACGCCTGCGGCTACGCTGTACGGTTTTGCAATGGCGCTGGGTCTGCTGGAACAAAAAATTCACGCGCGTGCGCCAGGTGAACTGGACGAACAGCCGGCTGAAATTCTGCATCCGAACATGGTTCAGCCGCTGCGCGTGAAGGTGGATCGTGAAGCACGCCGTCTGGCGGGCTACCGTTACGGTCGCCAGATTGCTGATGACTATATGACGCAGTTAGGGCAGGGCGAGCATCAGGTGGCGCGCTGGCTGGAAGCGGAAAACGATCCGCGTCTGACCGAGATCGTCACGCATCTTAATCATGTTGTCGAAGAGGCGCGTATCCGATGAGTGAAACGGTGGTGTTCAGTCAACTGAGCCGTAAGTTTATTGATGAGAACGATGCAACGCCCGCTGAGGCGCAGCAGGTTGTCTATTACAGCCTGGCGATTGGTCACCACCTTGGGATCATCGATTGCCTGGAAGCGGCGTTAACCTGTCCGTGGGATGAATATCTGGCGTGGATTGCCACGCTTGCCGAAGGCAGTGAAGCCCGCCGGAAAATGGAAGGCGTGCCGAAGTACGGCGAGATCGTCATCGATTTCAACCATGTGCAGATGCTGGCGCGCGCGTTCGATGATGCGCGTGCCGTGCAGACTCCGCAGCAGCAGGAGTGGAGCAAGCTGATGCTTAGCATGCTTCACGATATCCACCAGGAAAGCGCCATCTATCTGATGGTGAGGAGACATCGTGACTGACGTTTTATTATGTGTGGGTAACAGCATGATGGGCGATGACGGCGCGGGGCCGCTGTTGGCCGAAATGTGTGCTGCAAATCCTCAAGGTCAATGGGTTGTCATCGACGGCGGTAGCGCGCCGGAAAACGACATCGTCGCCATCCGTGAGTTGCGCCCGCAGCGTCTGTTGATTGTGGATGCTACCGACATGGGGCTAAATCCGGGTGAAATCCGCATTATCGATCCTGATGATATTGCCGAGATGTTCATGATGACCACCCACAACATGCCGCTGAACTACCTGGTCGATCAGCTGAAAGACGACGTTGGCGAGGTGATTTTCCTTGGTATCCAGCCGGATATTGTCGGTTTTTACTACCCGATGACACAGCCGATCAAAGATGCGGTAGATACCGTCTATCAGCGATTAGCCGGGTGGGAAGGACACGGTGGGTTCGCTGAATTAGAGGCACCGGAAGCCTGAGCCTGAGGGCACTGAATACCGGATGGTGTGTCGCATTACCACCATCCGGATAACGTCGACACCCTCGAAACAGACTATTCACCTGCTTGTTCAATAATTAATTTCCCCTGCGTAACCGATACTTTTACTGACGTGCCCGTTGGGAACCCCGCCTGTTCCAGCCAGTCTCCGTTCATCGTGAGTGAAGCATGACGGCTTATACGTCGTGTAAAACCGGTCTTGCGATCTTCATGCCGAACTCTGACATAGCTGACTTTAAAATGACGTAATGGCTTGTTGATAACCGCTTCTGCATTGCCATTTTTACCAGACATAAACACTCCCTTGTTACAAATAAAGAGATGGAAAACTACTGAATAAAATGCCAGTAAAAAGGCGGGAGGGCAAACCCGAAACTGGAAGGCAGATCCAGAAAATAGAATGCAAATAATGAACGGATGAGAAGTTGATAATAGCTGGGGGGGAATATTCTCTTCTTTTACTAATACGGGAGTTATATTATATTTCGGCGTTGTTCAGGGAGGTTATATACTCGAATTATTTAGAATTTGAATATATGGGAAATTAATATACAGGAGTTATTTATGCGTTCAGGTATACGTTTGGTAAATTTAATTATTATTTCCTCTCTTCTTAGCGGGTGCGAGACGGCGGCTGACGCGTTCTTCTCTGCGGGAGACCGATTATTTCAACCGGGGGAGTCATCAGCTGCGTCAATGCCAACCTTGTCCGTCGCTGATTTTGTCGCGCCCTATACCTTAAATCCTGTTAAAGCCAATAAGGACTATCTTGGTGAATGGGTGAAGCTGCGGGGCGTGGTCATTGATATTCGTAAGGTTAATGGTATTTCCAATGCTTATTCTTATCTTGTCAGCCTGAAAGACGAAAATAATAAAACGAACAACGTGATTCAGTTCCAGTTTGGCTCCCATAATAGTACGAATGTTGAGTCATTACAGATTGGCCGGAGCGCGACAATTATTGGTCAGGTCCACGCGTTGGGCGAAGCGCCTTTGCCGCTGCTGCAAAATCCTAAAGTTGTACAATAAAAATGATAACAGACAGCGGGTATATATATTCTGAATAATACGTGTTGCCGGATGGCGGCGTCATCCGTTATCCGGCAACATTGTTATTCCAGATCGGTCCCGTTGCTCGCAATCACTTTCTTATACCACCAGAACGATTTTTTGCGTTTACGCGCTAACGTGCCGTTGCCCGCGTCATCGCGGTCCACATACACAAAACCGTAGCGTTTGCTCATCTCACCGGTTGAGGCTGAAACCAGATCGATACAGCCCCAGGTGGTGTAGCCCAGCAGCGGCACGCCATCCTCAATAGCATCTGCCATGGCGCGAATGTGCTCGCGTAAATAGCTAATGCGATAGTCGTCATTGATTTCGCCGTTAGCATCGCTCTCATCTTTCGCCCCCAGCCCGTTTTCCACCAGAAACAACGGCTTCTGGTAGCGGTCATACATCATATTCATGGTGATGCGCAGGCCGAGTGGGTCGATGCCCCAGCCCCATTCGCTGGCGGCAATGTACGGATTACGCAGCGACTTCACCACGTTAGCGGCGCTGGTATTGCCAGTATTCATTTCAGCGGAGGCGCAGCGCGATGCGTAATAGCTAAACGAGACGAAATCGACGGTGTTTTTCAGGATATCGTCATCTCCCGCCGCTTTTTCTATCACCACGCCTTTTTCGCGAAACACACGGGCAGAGTAAGCGGGGTAAGCCCCACGCGCCTGCACATCAATAAAGAACAGGTTTTCGCGGTCTTTTTCCAGCGCGGTCCACACATCTTCCGGTTTACAGGAATAAGGATAAAAATTACCGCCCGCCAGCATACAGCCGACCTGGTTTTGCGGATTAATTTCATGGGCTATTTTAGTTGCCAGAGCGCTGGCAATCAGTTCGTGGTGGGCGGACTGATATTTCACCTGATCCTGATTCTCTCCTTCTTCAAACACCAGTCCGGCGCCAGAAAAAGGGCTGTGCAGCATAATGTTGATTTCGTTGAACGTTAGCCAGTACTTCACCAGACCGTCAAAGGCCTCGAAGCAGGTACGGGCATAGCGGGTAAAGAACTCCACCATTTTGCGGTTACGCCAGGAGCCATACTCGCTGACCAGATGCATCGGCACATCGAAGTGACACAGCGTAACTAACGGCTCAATACCGTATTTTTTACACTCGGCAAACACGGCCCGGTAAAACGCGATACCCTCTTCATTAGGCGTCAGCTCGTCGCCGTTGGGGTAGAGACGGCTCCAGGCGATGGAAGTACGAAAAACCGTAAACCCCATTTCCGCCATCAGCGCGATATCTCCTTTATAGCGATGATAAAAGTCGATTGCCTGATGGCTGGGATAAAATTCGTCATCCCGCAGTGTAAAGCGTTTTTCCTGACCCAGTTTGACGGCCATGCGGTTTGTGCCGTGGGGGATCATATCGACGGTGGTCAGCCCTTTGCCGCCTTCCTGGTATGCCCCTTCAGACTGGTTGGCGGCCAGTGCGCCGCCCCATAAAAATCCTTGCGGAAAAACAGACATAGTTAACCTCAGTTCATACCAGTCAAATGCTGGCTCTATTGATATTGCCTGGTTGCGCGGCCTGGTTTTTTCTGGCCTGCGCGGCTGCATCTTCGACGGGAATATCTTCAAAGCCGAGGAGCAGTGTTAATACAAAGGAAAGCACGACCGCCAGCGCCATCACGCCAAACACCCAAACGATGGTCATCGGATTGGCTGGATCGAAAAACTGTACGCTGGTGAACAAGCCTGGAGCCGCCATGGAGTGGCTCGCCAGTCCGGCCATTCCGGCAACGGCACCGCAGATAAAGCCGCTGATAAGACTCGCAATCAGTGGGCGTTTCAGGCGGATCGCCACGCCATACAGCGCGGGTTCGGAAATGCCTGCCATGATGGCCGAGGCGGCTGCCGCTAACGCCGTCTGACGCAGTTCCGGGTTTTTGGTTTTCCATGCCACTGCCAGCGATGAACCACCCAGCGACAAATTGGCGCCAATTTCTGACGGCATCACCATGCCTTCTTTTCCGGTTTCGGCAATGGTCTGAATAATGGTTGGCGTGAAGACGCGGTGCATACCGGTCATCACCAGCAGCGGCCACAATGCGCCCATAATGGCCACCGACAGCCAGCCGAGATAGCCGTGAATGGTATAAACCAGTGCTGAAATTGCACTACCGATCCAGATACCGATCGGGCCAATGATGACGATGGCGAGTGGGGCGGCGATCAGCACGATTAGCATCGGTTTAAGGAAGTTTTTGGTTACCGCCGGAGTGATGCGATCGACCCAGCGTTCGATGTAGGACAGACACCAGGTCATGACCAGCGCCGGGATCACCGTGTAGGTGTATTTCACCGCCGTCACCGGGATCAGGGCAAACTCAACGTGCTCACCCTGCGCGGCCTTCGCCATCAGTTCGATGAAGCTGGGATGCACCAGTACGCCTGCGATGGCGATTGCCAGCGACATGTTGGTTTTGAATTTTATGGCTGCTGAGGCGGCGACCATCAGTGGCAGGAAGAAGAAGGCGCCGTCGCCGATTACGGTCAGAATAGTGAGCGTGGACGATCCTTTTACCAGCACGCCGGTCATTTCGAGGATCATTGCCAGCAGCTTGAGCATTGATCCGCCGATAATAGCCGGGATCAACGGGGACATTGTGCCGATCAGCGCGTCGAGGATCCCCGCGCCAATCCGCTTCAGCGTCAGCCGAGGTTTGGTTTGCGGCTCTGCAGGTTGCATATTGGCAGGTAACAGGCTGACTACCTCGCGATACGCCTGCGAAACGGTGTTGCCGATGATCACCTGGCACTGGTTATCGCTGCGCACCACGCCGAGCACGCCAGGGAGCGTCTTCAGCGTCGTGCTGTCGACCTGCGAGTCATCTTGGATAACGAAACGCAAACGGGTCATACAGTGGGTCACTGCTGTGATGTTGTCCACGCCTCCCAGAGCCGTCACAACCGAGCGCGCCAGCGCTGCATAATTTTTGGACATCGGATTTAATCCTGTTTTATCAGTAGAGTACGTTATGTTTTATCCGTTCACGTTGGTCGCTTTTCTGGGTTGATGAAACGCAGATAGGAAACCGGTTCCACAAAATCATGTTTAAATTAAACTCAATGGGCAAGGTTTAATTTTGATCGTTTTTTATAATTGTGACTCCGATCACCAGATGTCAGCGTTTGCAATTTAGCAGCAAGGACAGCGGCGAAACGGTGCAGTACACTGCGTCACATTGAGAGAAAAGGGATGAGTAATATGACCACGATGCTGGAGGTGGCGAAGCGTGCCGGGGTATCGAAAGCGACGGTTTCCCGGGTGCTTTCCGGGAATGGCTATGTCAGCCAGGAAACCAGAGACCGCGTGTTTAAGGCCATTGAAGAGAGTGGTTACCGCCCTAACTTGCTGGCACGCAGTCTGGCAGCGAAAACCACGCAGACGCTTGGTCTGGTGGTAACTAACACCCTTTATCACGGCGTCTATTTCAGCGAACTGCTGTTTCATACCGCGCGGATGGCGGAAGATAAGGGACGCCAGTTGTTGCTGGCTGACGGTAAGCACAGCGCAGAGGAAGAGCGTCAGGCGATCCAGTACCTGCTCGACCTGCGCTGTGACGCGATTATGATCTATCCGCGTTTTCTTAGCGTGGATGAGATAGACGATATCATTGACGCCCACGCCCAGCCGATTATGGTGCTTAATCGGCGGCTGCGGAAAAATACCAGCCACTGCGTGTGGTGCGATCAAAAGCAAACCAGTTTTAACGCCGTTACTCAGCTCATTGCCGCCGGGCACAAAGAGATTGGTTTTATTACCGGCTCGATGGATTCGCCTACCGGCGTGGAGCGACTTTCAGGCTATAAAGACGCGCTGGCACATCATGGCATTCCGCTTAATAATGATTTGATTGTTAAAGGGAAATGGACGCCAGCCTGCGGCGCAGCGGGAGTCGATACTTTGCTTTCGCGTCAGGTCAATTTTACCGCGCTGGTGGCCAGCAATGATGATATGGCGATCGGTGCGATAAAGCAGTTGCATGCGCATGGCGTGAGCGTCCCTGCTCAGGTGTCGGTGATTGGCTTCGACGATATCGCCATCGCGCCATACACTATTCCGGCGCTTTCCAGCGTCAAAATCCCGGTAACGGAAATGATCCAGGAAACGATAGGCCGCCTGATCTTTATGCTGGATGACGGGGCGTTTACGCCGCCAAAAACCTTCACCGGTGAACTCATTCAACGCGACTCTGTTGCGCCGCTCGTTTTGCGCTGACGGCTGTCATTTGTCATCGTCACTAGTGACGATGACACGGCTTCTCTGCATTCATCAAAATAAAAAACCTTTAATAACAGTTAATTAAATTCTGGCACGATTTATGAATGCTTCGGCAGATAATCTGTCATTGCTGGAGAAATTGATGAACCGTTTCATCATTGCAGACGCCAATAAATGCATTGGTTGCCGTACCTGTGAAGTGGCCTGCGTGGTATCCCATCAGGATAACCAGGACTGCGCATCGCTGACCCCTGAAACCTTTTTACCCCGCATTCACGTCATCAAAGGCGTTAATGTCTCCACGGCGACGCTGTGCCGCCAGTGTGAAGACGCGCCGTGCGCTAACGTCTGTCCGAACGGTGCAATCAGCCGTGATAAAGGCTTTGTTCACGTGATGCAGGAGCGCTGCATTGGGTGTAAAACCTGCGTTGTGGCTTGCCCTTATGGCGCAATGGAAGTGGTCGTGCGTCCGGTTGTTCGTAACAGCGGGGCAGGTCTGAACGTCCGGGCAGAAAAAGCCGAAGCCAATAAGTGCGACCTGTGCCACCATCGTGAGGCCGGCCCTGCCTGTATGGAAGTCTGCCCGACTCACGCGCTGATTTATGTGGATCGCAATAAGCTTGAGCAACTGAGCGCTGAAAAACGCCGTCGCGCGGCGCTGGATTCCACGGCATCTTTGCTGTTCTGATATCTGAAAATCCGCGTAAAATACGTGCCGGATAAGGCGAAGCCGCCATCCGGCAAACGGACATTTCAGGGATACAATACCGCGGGAATTCATCATGACAATAAACAACCACTCCGGCGTACAGCTGCGTATTCGCGGTAAGGTACAGGGCGTCGGATTTCGCCCCTACGTCTGGCAACTGGCGCAGCGGTTACAGTTACATGGCGATGTGTGTAACGACGGTGACGGTGTGGTTGTGCGTATACAGGAAGATCCGGCAGAGTTTATTGCGCAATTGCATCAACACTGCCCGCCGCTGGCGCGCATTGACAGCGTTGAGAGCGAACCGTTCGCCTGGACGCAGCCGCCTGCCGATTTCTCGATTCGGCAAAGTGCTGGCGGCACGATGAATACGCAAATCGTTCCGGATGCCGCGACCTGTCCAGAATGTCTGGTTGAAATGAACACCCCCGGCGAACGCCGCTATCGTTATCCCTTTATCAACTGCACCCACTGTGGCCCGCGCTTTACGATTATCCGCGCCATGCCCTACGATCGCCCGTTTACCGTGATGGCGTCATTCCCACTCTGTGCGCAATGCGATAAAGAGTATCGTGATCCATACGACCGTCGCTTCCATGCCCAGCCCGTTGCCTGTCCGGCATGCGGTCCCCACCTCGAATGGTTTAGCGCGGGTGAGCGGGCGGAGAAAGAAGAGGCGTTGCAGGCGGCAGTATCGCGCCTGAAAGCAGGCGGTATTGTGGCCGTTAAAGGGATTGGTGGGTTTCATCTGGTGTGCGATGCACAAAATGATGACGCCGTAGCGCTGCTCAGGCTGCGCAAACACCGTCCGGCAAAACCTCTGGCAGTGATGCTGCCCGGTGATGACGGACTGCCTGAACCCGCTCATCGTTTGCTGACAACCCCAGCCGCGCCGATCGTGTTGGTGCAGAAACGCTATATCGCAGCATTGAGCGAGGGCATTGCGCCAGGGTTAACGGAAGTGGGCGTCATGCTGCCAGCGAATCCGTTGCAGCATTTGCTCTTACAAGAGATGAAGTGTCCGTTGGTAATGACCTCCGGCAATCTCAGCGGCAGACCGCCCGCTATTACCAACGCGCAGGCGCTGGAAGATTTACACGAAATTGCCGATGGTTTCCTGTTGCATAACCGCGAAATTGTGCAGCGGATGGATGACTCTGTGGTACGCGACAGTGGGGAGATGCTGCGTCGTTCACGGGGTTACGTGCCGGATGCGGTGGCGCTGCCGCCAGGATTTCACGACGTGCCGCCGATGCTTTGCCTGGGCGCAGATCTGAAAAATACCTTCTGCCTGGTGCGTGGTGAACAGGCGGTTATCAGCCAGCATTTGGGCGATCTCAGCGATGACGGCATTCAGCAGCAGTGGCGTGATGCGCTGCGCCTGATCCAGAACATTTATGACTTTACGCCGCAGCGTATCGTGCATGATGCACACCCTGGTTATGTTTCCAGCCAGTGGGCCAGCGAAATGAATCTGCCAACCGAAACGGTGCTGCATCACCATGCGCATGCCGCTGCGTGTCTGGCCGAGCACGGCTGGTCGCTCGACGGTGGCGACGTGATTGCCCTGACGTTAGACGGTATCGGCATGGGGGAAAACGGCGCGCTGTGGGGGGGGGAGTGTTTGCGGGTCAACTATCGTGAATGCGAACACCTTGGCGGCTTACCGGCGGTAGCGCTGGCGGGGGGCGATCTGGCGGCAAAACAGCCGTGGCGCAATTTGCTCGCGCAGTGCCTGCGTTTTGTTCCTGACTGGCAGCGCTACCCGGAAACATCGGTGCTGCAACATCAAAACTGGAACGTGCTGGCGCGCGCCATTGAGCGGGGGATTAACGCACCGCTGGCGTCATCGTGCGGACGGCTGTTTGATGCCGTTGCCGCCGCGCTTCAATGTGCGCCGAAATCGCTGAGTTATGAAGGTGAGGCGGCCTGCGCGCTGGAGGCGATGGCATCGCAATGTGCTGGCGTTGAGCACCCTGTCACGGTGCCGCTTGATGGCAATCAGCTGGACTTAGCGGTTTTTTGGCAGCAATGGTTGACCTGGCAGGTCAAACCTGCCGAAAGAGCGTGGGCGTTTCACGACGCGCTGGCGCGTGGGTTTGCCACCCTGATGCGTTTGCAGGCCGAAGAGCGGGGGATTAAGACGCTGGTATTCAGCGGAGGTGTGATGCATAACCGCTTATTGTCAGCCCGGCTGGCGTTTTATCTGCATGATTTTACCTTACTGTTCCCGCAGCGTTTACCGGCGGGCGATGGCGGGTTGTCGTTGGGGCAGGGCGTGATTGCCGCGGCGCGGGCGTTGGCGCAAAAATAAAAAAAGCCCCGGGACTGGCGGGGCAAGAACTACAGGTCGGGGCATACCGACAAGTGGCAACGCACATCCATGTGCGTGAGGTTAATAAATCAAGCAACGGTATCCTGTACTTACACTGGCAGCGTTTTCAGCAGCGCAAAGGCCTCTTTCATGCGGTCTTCGCTGACGACAAAGGCACATAGCTGGCCTGCATCGTTCATCCCTCTGGCCACCATCCCTTGCGCTTCGGCGGCAATATGCCAGTTCAGATCGCGGCGCTGGGTTTCCCCAGCCAGATGCAAGGGTAATTCCGGCGTTTTGACTTTTACCAGCATGGCAGGCAACTTCAATGGCGCATTGCCGCCGAGCAGGTTTTTCGCCAGATACATGGCGCTCAGCTGAATCGGTTGCAGGAACGGGAGTACCTGACCGTTAATTTCCGCACAGTCGCCGAGAGCATAAATGTCCGGGTGACTGGTTTGCAGGTAGCTGTCGACGCAGACGCCACGATTGATGTTCAACCCGGCGCGACGCGCCAGCGCGGTTTCAGGGCGCAGGCCCGTTGCGGCGATCACCGCATCGACTTCTACGCTGCGGCTACGATCGAGCGTGGCGCGAATCCCCGACTCCGTTTTCTCCAGCCCCTGAATCTGCGACTTCAGCAGCAGGTGTACGCCCATATCGGTCAGACGATGCTGTAAGCGACTGCTTACTTCTGGCGGCATCAGCGAAGCCAGAATGCTGGCGGCGTTGTCGATAAGCGTCACCGCTTTACCAGCACGACAAAAATCCATCGCCAGTTCGCTGCCAATCAAGCCGCCGCCGACAATCAGCACCCGTTGGGCGTCACGCAGTTGTGTTTCACAGGCGCGATACTCTTGTTGGCTGTTCAATGTGAGCATTAACTCACGTCCGGTAATCGGCGGTACGAAGGCCGACGCTCCCGTCGCCAGCACCAGTTTGTCGTATGGCCACTGTTGCTCCTGGCTTTTCACTACGTGAGCATCGGCATCGATGTCGGTTACCCAGGTGTGCGGAAAGAGGCGCAAATTAAACTGTTCGGCAAACTCCCCCGCCGACTGGCGGGTGAGGTCGTCTGCACGTTGCGACTGACTGATAACATGGCTGAGATCGGGCTTGTTGTACTCATCCATACTGTCTGCAGCAATCAGGGTCAGCGGGACATTTGCATCCTGCTTACGGATATTTTTGACTAACTGGCGGGCGGCGAAGCCTGAACCAATAATGACAATTCCGCGGCTCATTTTGCCTCCGTTGCCAGTACGTCAAAGACGTCTTTACCTAATGAACATTCCGGGCACAGGAAGTTATCCGGCACGTCGCTCCATGGTGTTCCCGGCGCGACATCCTGCAGCGGTTCACCTTTTGCCGGGTCGTAAATCCACTGGCATACGCTGCACTGCATGCTTGGACCAAGATCAGCGGCAGCCGCAGCGGCACAGGCGCACTCTTCCTCTTTGGTTGCCGTTTTGACGATTGTTTCCGGCTGCGGAGCAAGCGCCCACTGACGTGCGATTTCACGGCCATGCTGGCGACACAGTTCCAGCGCGTCCAGATCCGGACGCCATTTCGCTTTCAGACTCAGCGACATCTCGAAACCGGCATCCTGCAAGCGTGTGGACAAACGGTCTACCGCACCGCCGCTCCAGCCGTGTGAACCAAAGGCGCTGGCGCGTTTGTTACGAAAACGCAGGCCGGTCATCTCTTCTACCAGACCGGCGATTTTTGGCATCATTACGTTATTCATCGTTGAAGTACCAACCAGCACGCCTTTAGAGCGGAAGACGTTAGTCAGGACTTCGTTTTTGTCGCTACGGGCGACGTTAAAGATTTTCACCGCCACGTTGGGGTCAACTTCGTTGATGCCCTGGGCAATGGCGTCCGCCATCATGCGGGTGTTGTTGGACATGGTGTCGTAGAAAATGGTGATACGGTCTTCCTGATAGTCATCCGCCCATTTCAGATACATTTCAACGATTTGTGTCGGGTTGTCGCGCCATACCACGCCGTGGGAAGTGGCAATCATATCCACCGGCAGGTTGAAGCCGAGAATCTCAGTGATTTTCGGTGTAACCAGACGGCTGAACGGCGTCAGGATGTTGGCGTAGTAACGCTGGCACTGTTCGAACAGTTCGGTCTGGTCAACTTCGTCGTTAAACAGACGTTCATCACAGTAGTGCTGGCCGAAGGCGTCGTTACTGAACAGCACCGCATCGCCGGTCATGTAGGTCATCATGCTGTCAGGCCAGTGCAGCATCGGCGTTTCAACGAAGATCAGCTGCTTACCGTTGCCAATGTCCAGCGAGTCGCCGGTTTTCACCACGTTGAAGTTCCACTCCGGGTGGTGGTGGTGCCCGTTGATAGAGTCAATAGCGTTGGCTGTGCAGTAAATTGGCGTGTCCGGGATGCAGGACATCAGTTCAGTCAGCGCACCGGCATGGTCCTCTTCCGCGTGGTTAATGATGATGTAGTCGATATCTGCCAGGTCAATTTCACTGCGCAGGTTCTGCACGAATTCACGGCTAAACTTGTGGTCTACTGTATCGATCAGGACATTTTTTTCTTCACGGATGAGATAACTGTTGTAGCTGCTACCGCGCAGCGTTTTATATTCAGTCCCGTGGAAATCACGAACTTCCCAGTCACGTTGGCCAACCCAATGAATGTTATTTTTAACCAGAATAGACATAGCAACCTCAGTAATTAATTCAGCGTTTTTCTAAAAAAGATGTTTTGCTTATTGCAGGTTGCGTGCCAACTTTTTATTTGTTGATTTTAAAGGGTTTGTTTTTTAATGCCTATAAGGTGGTAGTCAAAATGACTATTCATTTTATTGTCAATATGACAATATGAATTGTCAAAATGACAATGAGGTCGTCATGAGTTTTTCCGTAGACGTGCTGGCGGGTATCGCCATTGAATTACAAAGCGGTATTGGACATCAGGACCGTTTTCAACGCCTGATAACCACCTTGCGTCAGGTGTTGGAGTGCGACGCGTCGGCATTGCTGCGCTATGAGTCGCGACAGTTTATTCCGCTGGCGATCGATGGGCTGGCGCAGGACGTTCTCGGCAGGCGCTTTACCCTGGAAGGGCATCCTCGTCTGGAGGCGATTGCCCGCGCCGGGGACGTGGTTCGTTTCCCTGCTGACAGCGATTTGCCAGACCCTTACGATGGGCTGATTCCGGGCCAGGAGAGCCTGAAGGTACACGCCTGCATTGGCTTACCGCTGTTCGCCGGTCAAAATCTGATTGGCGCGTTAACGCTGGATGGCATGGAGCCCGATCAATTCGATGTTTTCAGCGATGAAGAGCTTAGGCTGATTGCCGCGCTGGCGGCGGGCGCGCTGAGCAATGCGCTGCTGATTGAACAACTGGAAAGCCAGAATATGTTGCCGGGCCCGTCGACGGCCT
Organism: Citrobacter sp. Cb023; assembly: GCF_030336805.1. Classification (NCBI taxonomy): domain Bacteria; kingdom Pseudomonadati; phylum Pseudomonadota; class Gammaproteobacteria; order Enterobacterales; family Enterobacteriaceae; genus Citrobacter; species Citrobacter sp. Cb023. Next base: position 638,830 of record NZ_JAOWCV010000040.1, read on the forward strand.
TCGAGCAGGTGACTGAAACCCAAATGATTGGCCTGTCGCCCAATATGCTGCAGTTGAAAAAAGAGATTGAGATTGTGGCGGGATCCGATCTCAACGTACTGATTAGCGGCGAAACGGGGACCGGGAAGGAGCTGGTAGCTAAGGCTATCCATGAAGGTTCGCCGCGCGCGGTGAATCCGCTGGTGTATCTGAACTGCGCGGCGTTGCCGGAAACCGTAGCGGAAAGTGAGCTGTTTGGTCACGTAAAAGGCGCCTTTACCGGGGCTATCAGCAATCGTAGCGGTAAGTTTGAAATGGCTGACAATGGGACGCTGTTTCTCGATGAGATTGGCGAGCTCTCGCTGGCGTTACAGGCTAAGTTGCTACGTGTGTTGCAGTACGGCGATATTCAGCGTGTGGGTGACGATCGCAGCCTACGCGTGGATGTTCGGGTGCTGGCCGCAACGAACCGTGATTTACGAGAAGAGGTGCTGGCCGGGAATTTCCGTGCGGATTTGTTCCACCGTCTGAGCGTCTTTCCCCTTTCCGTACCGCCCCTTCGTGAACGCGGCGAAGATGTGGTGCTGCTGGCCGGTTATTTTTGCGAACAATGTCGGCTGCGGCTGGGACTTTCCCGCGTGGTGTTAAGTCCCGGCGCGCGTAGCCATCTGTTGAATTATGGCTGGCCCGGGAACGTGCGCGAGCTGGAACATGCCATTCACCGGGCGGTTGTTCTGGCAAGGGCCACCAGGGCAGGGGATGAAGTGGTGCTTGAGGCGCAGCATTTTGCCCTGCAGGATGAAACCCCGGCTCCCCAGGCAGAGGTTGTTGCGGAGATCCCGCAGCATCGCAACCTGCGTGAGGCAACGGAGTCATTCCAGCGGGAGATGATCCGCCGGGCGTTGGCGCAAAATAATCACAGTTGGGCGGCAAGTGCGCGGGCGCTGGAAACAGACGTCGCCAACCTGCACCGGCTGGCGAAACGTCTGGGGCTGAAGGATTAGAGAATACCTGCCTGATAGAAATCCTGCAGGTTGATAGCACCGGTGAGTTTACCGTTTTCATCTACCACCGGTGCGGCAGTGATTTTGCGCTTCATCAGGATCTCTTTGGCGTCAATGGCGCGGCTCTGCGCCTGCAGCGTAATGCCATTATGGGTCATTGCTTCGCTAACCTGAGTGGTGAGCGCTCCGCCGCCAACCAGCCAGCGGCGCAGGTCACCGTCGGTAAAGACGCCTTTCACCAGCGACTCGTCGTCGCAGACTGCCACCAGGCCAAGACCCGTACGGCTTAGTTCCAGCATCGCGTCCATGACGCTGGTGGTGAGCGTCACCTGCGGAATGGCATCGTCACGGCGCATCAGATGATGCACTTTATTTAACAGACGAGCGCCCAGCGCACCCGCCGGATGCGAGCGGGCAAAATCTTCTTCGTTAAAGCCGCGCGCCTGCATCACGGCGATTGCCAACGCGTCGCCCATCATCAGAGTGTTCACGGTACTGGAAGTCGGTGCCAGGCGCATCGGACAGGCTTCGCGCTCAACGGAAATATCCAGCACGGCTTTGGCTGCCAGACCCAGCGGTGAGGTCGGTTTTCCGGTCATTGCCAGCAGAGCGACGGACTTGTCTTCCAGGCGCGGAATGATGAGATCCAGTTCTTTTGCGCCGCCGGAGTAGGAAATAAACAGCATGACATCACGGCTTTCAATCATCCCTAAGTCGCCGTGCAGCGCTTCAGCCGGATGCACAAAAAAGGCGGGCGTGCCGGTACTGGCGAGGGTCGCGGCTATTTTTTTGCCAATATGGCCTGATTTGCCAATCCCGGAGACAATCACTTTGCCTTCGCAGTGGATGATAGTATTGGCGGCGCGGACAAAATCATCGCCCAGTCGTTCAGGCAGTCGGCTGGCTTCCTGTAGCTCCAGCATTAACGTCTGACGGCCCGCGTTCAGTAGTGCATCACTCATTGGTTTCTCCGGTTATGATCACTTCAATCCCTTTTGCTTCCAGCGCCTGACGAAACGCTGGGTCGATACCCGCATCGGTAATCAGCTTGTCGACGCTTTCCAGACTGCACACAACATTGGGGCTTTTGCGCCCAAATTTTGACGAGTCAGCCATCAGAATCACTTCGCGAGCGGCATTGCACATCGCTTTACTGACGCTAAACACCTCATTAAAGGTGGTCACGCCGGCATTGAGGTCAATGCCGTCGGTGCCCATGAAGAGTTTATCAAAGCTGAACTGCTCAAAGGCGTTTTCTGCCAGCTGACCGTGAAATGACGCAGATTTTTTGCGAAAGGTCCCGCCGGGCATCAGGATAGTTTGCTCGTTGTCCAGCTCTGAAAGGGCGTTAACAATGTGCAGACTGTTGGTCATGACGGTGATGTTGCTAAAGCGGGTGAGCATCGGCACCATCTGCAATACGGTGCTGCCCGCATCCAGAATAATCGAGTCGCCATCGTGAATAAAACGGACGGCGGCTTCGGCAATCTGCTCTTTTTTATGCGTATTGATTAGCGTTTTGTGATCGATTGGCGGGTCGGATTCGTCTTTATTTAATACCACGCCGCCATAGGTACGAATGACGGTTCCGGCATTCTCCAGAATGACCAGGTCTTTGCGAATGGTCGTGCCGGTTGTGTCAAAGTAGTGGGCCAGTTCTTCAACCGAGCATTTTCCCTGCTTTTGCAGATGCTCCAATATGGCTGCCTGTCGCTGACGAGGTTTCATAGGCGTGATTACCCTGACTTATTAGGTTGCAAAATGATAATTTCGCAAGCTATTAGCATTCACAACGAAATTACCCATGTTTCAGTTTAAGCGCCAATGATAGTGCATTCTGCGCTAACGGATCATGGGGAAAGATCACATCAGGCTGTAAATCATCAAGATGTTTGCCCATTATCGTGGCAATTTTACCGGGCCTGGCAAATACAGTAAGACCTTTCATAAATAACGAATCGGTAACCCGCTGCTGCTCATCCAGCGCGATGGCGACCACCACGCGGGGTTTAAACCGTCCACCGGAACGACCTACGCCAACCCGACCCCGCTGGCAGAGTTGATCAAACGCCCGGTTAAAGCGGGATATTTGCCAGCCACCGAGCGCCAGTTGCAGGCACCAGGCGATAGCGGCGACGGTAATCAGTGCGGAAACCATAATGTGCTCCTTTGATTTTGCCGGATGGCGGCTGTGCCTTATCCGACCAGGTGTGTGTAGGCCCGGTAAGCGCAGCGCCACCGGGCAATCATGTTTCTTAGAACATCACCTGACCACCGGTCACGTTAATGGACTGACCGGTGCAGTAAGAGGCTTTCGGGCTGGCGTAAAACAGCAGCATGTTCAGCACGTCCTGATAATCGCAGCCGCGCTTAAGCGGAACCTTATCAATGTAGTACTGCTCGACTTCGTCTGGCTTAAGGCCAAGCTTGGTCGCATATTGCGGTAATAATGACTGGAACATCGGTGATTTCAGCAGATTGCCGAGCATCAGTGAATGCACGGTGATCCCGTACTCTGCCAGATCCAGCGCCAGCGACTGGGTTAAACCTACACCGCCAAATTTTGCCGCGCTATAGCCTGAGTTGTGTTTACTGCCCACTTTCCCTGATTTGGAGTTGATCTGGATAATGCGTCCCTGGACGCCATCGCGGATCATCAGGCGTGAAAATTCCCGTGCGCAGAGAAAGTAGCCGACCAGATTCACCTGCAACGAGCGATCGAAATCCCCAAGCTGAAAGTCGCTGATAAACGCGGCTTTTGCGATACCCGCGCTGTAAACCAGCAGATCGACGCGGCCAAATATTTCATCCACTCCGCGCGACAGCGCCAGCACACTCTGTTCGCTGGTGGCATCAGCGCCAAAACCGTAGGCGGTGCCTTCGCCAAACTCGGCGTTAATTTCCTGCGCGACGTTGGCGGCTTTATCGCTTTGGATATCCACCACCGCGACGCGGTACCCTTCTGTCGCAAGCCCACGGCAAAGGAATGCCCCCAGGGTCTGGCCTCCACCAATGACAACGGCAACCTGATTCATCTTTATCTCCTTCAATCTTAAGCAATAAACTTCAAAATACAGCCCGGTGCGATACCGTCCGGTACGGGGCCCGCAACGTGTACGGTGCCGGGAAATTCCGCTTCACTCAGTCCGTCAAAACGCAGAGTGATATGCCCCAGTTCACGTAAGTTTTGTTCCGCCACGCTGCCAACGGCTGTGACCGGGTAGTGATGCTGGCCTAGCTCAAATTGGATCCCAGCCTGCAAAGAGCCGTTCAGCTCCCCATGGCAATGGATGAAGCAAAATTCTTCGATATCCGCAGGCGCGCCTTCACGAAAGGTAATTAGCATCTGGTCGCAGAGTGCATCCGGGGCGCTCTGGCCGATGCGGGTGATGGTGGTTTCATAAATCACGGTCATTTTTGAGTGCCTCTTATTGGTAAATAAAGCCGGAAACAAACCAGGCGATGAGAACGGTCGGTGCGCCGGTCAGAAAACGACTCACCAGTACGGATGGCACACCGACGCGGACCGTGTCCTGGCGCGCTTCGGCTAGCGACAATCCGACTGGAATAAAGTCGCATGCCGCCTGAGCGTTAATGGCGAACAAGGCAGGTAGCGCCAGATGCGGAGGAATGTTCCCCAAACCAATCTGTACGCCGATCAGGACGCCGATAACCTGGGCGATGACCGCACCAGGGCCGAGGAAAGGGGACAGCAGCGGGAAAGAGCAGATCAGCGCCAGGGTTACCAGCCCCAGCGGATGGCTGGCCAGCGGTGCGAGTCCATGGGCAATCCAGTCCCCCAGGCCAGACGCCATAATGATGCCGATCAGCGCCGAGACGAACGCCATAAACGGCAGAATGGTTTTCAGGACGGTATCGATAGTGTCTCGCCCGGCCTGAAACAGAACCGCAACGGCTGAACCCATTCCCATGCCGACTTTTGCCAACAGACCGTCGCTTTGTTCGGTAATTTTCTTGCTGGTGTCGTACTCGCGACCCATCGTGCTGTTTGCAGGCGTTGGCGCAGCGGATGCTTCACCGATAACGCTAATGTTTTCTTCTTTCACGCCGGAGACATAGATATCTTCGATAATATATTGGGCCAGCGGACCGGATTTACCCGTCGCGTGAATATTCACTGTTGGTATACGGCGTTTTGGATAGATCCCGCAGCGCAGCGTGCCGCCGCAGTCGATGATCGCCACGCCAATTTCGTTCTCTGCCGGCTCGCCCTCTTTGAAGCCATCAACGGCCTGCCAACCTGTCAGGCTGGCTATCCTGTCGACTATTGCGGGGCGAGTCCCTGCGGTGATATAGACAATTTTCTTGCCTGGCACGGCATCCAGTTCAAGCGGGCCGCCCCAGCCGCCGGTGCCTTTTTCAATACGAATACGCGTCATGATGCTGCTCCCGCCAGATGTACTTTCTGCTCAAGTTGAATGCCCATTTTTTTCTCAAAGATGGTGGTGGTGAAATCGGTCACCCAGCCGCGGAAGAAGTTGGTCACCAGGCCGACCAGCAAATAGCTCACCGCCAGCGGGCCGAGCGGAAGACCCAGCGTGGTCAGTCCGCTGGCGATCCCCAGATAGACGAACAGCTCACCGGGGTTGATGTGGGGAAATAAGCCGTTCATTGAATGGCAGCTGTAAGAGGCGGCTGCGTAGTAGCTGGGCTTGAACTTTTCCGGCATAAAGCGGCCCAGGCTCAGCGTCATAGGATTACAAAACACAAATGTGCCGATGCACGGCAGCAGTAGATAGCGGGACAGCGGGTTTCCGGCGCAGCGCTGGGCAAAACGTTCAATACGTTGCTGACCGATAAAGTTAATCAGCGCATTCATGATGACCAGCAGACTGATCAGCAGAGGCAGAATACCGGTCACCATGCCGGTAAACACCTCTCCGCCTTTCTGGAACAATCCGATAAACCACTCAGCACCGAGTGTGATGGTGTCGATCATTATTCTCTCCTGTAGGGGTTTTAGTTATCTTGCCAAACGGTAACTAATTTTAATCAGATCGAAAGATTTAAAAGTGTTATTTTGATCGCAAAATGAAAGATAAATATTTTAACTTGAAAGATTGTGCGTGAGAACGCGCAAATGTGCCGGTCAGGAGTGCAAGAGGGGGGAAATTCTGTGAAGGAGAGCGACTACTGCTTCCTTGTGTGGCGGAGGATGCTTTACCATACTTCTCCCAGGCTGAATTTGTTTAATGGATGTCTCATGTTCAAGCGTCGTTATGTAGCGTTACTTCCCCTTTTCGTATTGCTTGCTGCTTGTAGCAGCAAACCTAAACCTTCAGAGACTCAAACGACTACGGGTACGCCATCCGGCGGCTTCCTGCTTGAGCCACAGCACAATGTCATGCAAACGGGCGGCGATTTTGCCAATAATCCGAACGCGCAGCAGTTCATCGAGAAAATGGTGAACAAGCACGGCTTTGACCGCCAGCAGTTGCAGGAGATCCTGTCGCAGGCCAAGCGTCTGGACTCGGTATTGCGTTTGATGGACCGCCAGGCGCCGACGACTCAACCGCCAGCCGGACCTAACGGTGCATGGCTGCGGTATCGTAAACAGTTCATCACTCCGGATAACGTGCAAAACGGTGTGGCCTTCTGGAACCAATATGAAGATGCGCTGAATCGTGCATGGCAGGTCTACGGCGTACCGCCGGAAATAATCGTTGGCATTATTGGCGTAGAGACTCGCTGGGGCCGCGTGATGGGTAAAACGCGGATTCTGGATGCGCTGGCGACGTTGTCGTTTAACTATCCTCGTCGTGCGGAATATTTCTCTGGTGAACTGGAAACCTTCCTGCTAATGGCGCGAGATGAAAGCGACGATCCGCTCGATTTGAAAGGTTCTTTCGCAGGGGCGATGGGCTACGGCCAATTTATGCCATCTTCCTATAAGCAATATGCCGTTGATTTCAATGGCGATGGTCACATTAACCTGTGGGATCCGGTTGATGCTATCGGTAGCGTGGCGAACTATTTCAAAGGCCACGGCTGGGTGAAAGGCGATATGGTTGCGGTTCCGGCGAATGGCCAGGCGCCTGGGCTGGCGAACGGCTTTAAAACCCAGTACAGCATTTCTCAGCTTGCCGCCGCAGGCCTGACGCCGCAGCAGTCCCTGGGTAATCATCAGCAGGCCAGCCTGCTGCGACTGGATATCGGTACCGGTTATCAGTATTGGTATGGACTGCCGAACTTCTACACCATCACCCGCTATAACCACAGTACCCACTATGCCATGGCCGTGTGGCAATTGGGTCAGGCGGTCGCGCTGGCGCGCGTGCAGTAATCATTTGTTATCGGTCTACAGGGGCAATTCCTTGTAGACCGAATAGGCTATCCTGGTGCGTTATCCGGTACTCTTTTGAATGCGGTTTATCTATTTTCTGAATGCCCCTCGTAAAATTGTCTCCTCATCCCCATCTTGGTTATGAAAGTGCTATCTTGTCCGGCATATTTTTTTAACTGACAGAGGCTGAAATGACCGACAGTGAACTGATGCAGTTAAGCGAGCAGGTTGGCCTGGCGTTGAAAGCGCGCGGGGCAACCGTGACGACGGCGGAATCCTGCACCGGCGGCTGGGTAGCTAAAGCAATTACGGATATTGCCGGCAGCTCCGCCTGGTTTGAACGCGGGTTTGTGACCTACAGCAATGAAGCCAAAGCGCAGATGATTGGCGTGCGCGAAGAGACGCTGGTCCAGCATGGGGCGGTGAGCGAACCTGTGGTGGTGGAGATGGCGATTGGCGCGCTAAAAGCGGCCCGCGCGCATTTCGCTGTTTCGATTAGCGGTATTGCGGGGCCAGATGGCGGCAGTGAAGAAAAGCCCGTGGGGACGGTATGGTTCGCTTTTGCCAGCGCGAGCGGCGAGGGGATTACTCGCCGGGAATGCTTCAGCGGCGATCGCGATGCGGTACGTCGACAGGCGACCGCCTACGCGTTACAAACCCTGTGGCAACAATTTCTACAAAATACTTGATACTGTATGAGCATACAGTATAATTGCCCCAACAGAACATTATCTATCACGTTTCGCGGTTTAACCCGAAAGCGGCATGACAGGAGTAATTAATGGCTATCGACGAAAACAAACAGAAAGCGTTGGCGGCAGCGCTGGGTCAGATCGAAAAGCAATTCGGTAAAGGCTCCATCATGCGCCTGGGTGAAGACCGTTCCATGGATGTGGAAACCATCTCCACTGGTTCGCTTTCTCTGGATATCGCATTGGGCGCGGGCGGTTTGCCAATGGGCCGTATCGTTGAAATCTACGGGCCTGAATCTTCCGGTAAAACGACGCTGACCCTGCAGGTTATTGCTGCCGCACAGCGCGAAGGTAAAACCTGTGCGTTCATCGATGCTGAACACGCGCTGGATCCCGTCTATGCGCGCAAGCTTGGCGTTGATATCGACAACCTGCTGTGCTCTCAGCCTGATACCGGTGAACAAGCGCTGGAAATCTGTGATGCGCTGGCGCGCTCCGGTGCGGTTGACGTTATCGTTGTCGACTCCGTTGCCGCATTGACGCCGAAGGCAGAAATCGAAGGCGAGATTGGTGACTCTCACATGGGCCTTGCGGCACGTATGATGAGCCAGGCCATGCGTAAGCTGGCCGGTAACCTGAAGCAGTCCAACACGCTACTGATTTTCATCAACCAGATCCGTATGAAGATTGGCGTTATGTTCGGTAACCCGGAAACCACCACCGGTGGTAACGCCCTGAAATTCTATGCTTCTGTTCGCCTGGATATCCGTCGTATTGGCGCGGTGAAAGAAGGCGACAACGTGGTTGGTAGCGAAACCCGTGTTAAGGTCGTGAAAAACAAAATTGCCGCGCCGTTCAAACAGGCTGAATTCCAGATTCTTTACGGTGAAGGTATCAACTTCTACGGCGAACTGGTCGATTTGGGCGTGAAAGAGAAGCTGATTGAAAAAGCCGGTGCATGGTACAGCTACAACGGTGAGAAAATTGGTCAGGGTAAAGCGAATGCCACTAACTGGCTGAAGGAAAACCCGGCAACTGCGAAGGAAATTGAGAAGAAAGTACGCGAGTTACTGCTCAATAACCCGGATTCAAAACCAGACTTCTCTGTTGATGACAGCGGTGAAGATGTAAAAGAAACGAACGAAGATTTCTGATAATCTGACGTTATCGCACATAGAAGGGCTGCATACCATGCAGCCCTTTTCCATTTCTGAAGGCTCACTATGACAGAAGCAACTTCCCGCCGCTCCGCTTATTCCCGACTTCTTGACCGCGCTGTACGTATACTGGCGATGCGCGATCACAGCGAGCAGGAACTGCGGCGTAAGCTGGCCGCTCCGGTGATGGGAAAAAATGGACCGGAAGACATTGATGCAACGCCGGAGGATTACGACAAGGTCATCGCCTGGTGTATTGAAAGTCGTTATCTGGATGATGACCGCTTCGTTCAGCAGTTTATCTCCAGCCGTAGCCGTAAAGGTTATGGACCCGCGCGCGTGCGTCAGGAATTAAACCAAAAAGGGATTTCGCGTGAAGCCGTTGAACGAGCCATGCGCGAGTGCGAAATTGACTGGGCAGCACTTGCGCGCGCACAGGCCATTCGTAAATACGGAGAACCTTTACCTGTAGATTTTTCAGATAAGGTAAAGGTCCAGCGCTTTTTGCTCTACCGTGGCTATCTGATGGAAGATATTCAGGCAATATGGCGAAATTTTGACGATTGAGCGCATACGGGATTTTACTTCCCAGTAAAGAAAACTTATCTTATTCCCACTTTTCGATTGCCAGAGGCGCAGTTTACGTGCCGATGCTGGTAATGACATTTCGTTAGCTTGATTTCTTCAGGATAATTATGAGCAAGAGCACCGCTGAGATCCGTCAGGCGTTTCTCGATTTTTTCCATAGTAAAGGACATCAGGTAGTTGCCAGCAGCTCCCTGGTACCGAACAATGACCCTACTTTGTTGTTTACCAACGCCGGGATGAACCAGTTCAAGGATGTGTTCCTTGGCCTCGACAAGCGTAATTATTCCCGCGCAACCACCTCGCAACGTTGCGTGCGGGCGGGCGGTAAGCACAACGACCTGGAAAACGTCGGTTACACTGCACGTCACCATACTTTCTTCGAAATGCTGGGCAACTTCAGCTTCGGCGATTATTTCAAACATGATGCTATTCAATACGCATGGGAACTGCTGACCGGTGAAAACTGGTTTGCCCTGCCAAAAGAGCGTCTGTGGGTCACCGTCTATGAAACTGACGATGAAGCCTATGAAATCTGGGAAAAAGAAGTCGGCATTCCGCGCGAACGTATCATCCGTATCGGTGATAACAAAGGCGCGGCTTATGCTTCCGACAACTTCTGGCAGATGGGTGATACCGGCCCTTGCGGTCCGTGCACCGAAATTTTCTACGATCATGGCGACCACATTTGGGGTGGCCCTCCGGGAAGCGCAGAAGAAGATGGCGATCGCTACATTGAGATCTGGAACATCGTCTTCATGCAGTTCAACCGTCAGGCTGACGGTACCATGGAACCGCTGCCGAAGCCGTCCGTGGATACCGGTATGGGCCTTGAGCGTATTGCGGCCGTGCTGCAACACGTTAACTCCAACTATGAAATCGACCTGTTCCGTTCACTGATTGAGTCCGTGGCGAAAGTCACCGGCGCGACCGATCTGAGCAACAAGTCGCTGCGCGTTATCGCTGACCATATCCGCTCCTGTGCATTCCTGATTGCCGATGGCGTTGTCCCGTCGAATGAAAACCGTGGTTATGTGCTGCGTCGTATCATTCGTCGCGCGGTACGTCATGGCAACATGCTGGGCGCGAAGGATACCTTCTTCTACAAGCTGGTTGGTCCGCTGGTGGACGTCATGGGCTCCGCAGGTGAAGAACTGAAGCGTCAGCAGGCTATGGTTGAGCAGGTTCTGAAAACCGAAGAAGAGCAGTTTGCGCGTACACTGGAGCGTGGTCTGGCGCTGCTGGATGAAGAACTGGCAAAACTGTCCGGCGATACACTGGATGGCGAAACCGCATTCCGTCTGTATGACACCTACGGTTTCCCGGTTGACCTGACGGCGGACGTTTGCCGCGAGCGCAACATTAAGGTTGACGAAGCGGGCTTTGAAGCTGCAATGGAAGAACAGCGCCGTCGCGCACGTGAAGCCAGCGGCTTTGGCGCAGACTACAATGCGATGATTCGTGTTGATGGCGCCTCTGAATTTAAAGGCTACGAACACCTGGAACTTAACGGCAAAGTGACCGCGCTGTTTGTTGATGGTAAAGCGGTAGACGCAATTAACGCAGGTCAGGACGCAGTTGTCGTACTGGATCAGACTCCGTTCTATGCGGAATCTGGTGGTCAGGTTGGCGATAAGGGTGAACTGAAAGGCGCAGGCTTCGCGTTTGCCGTGAGCGACACGCAGAAATATGGCCAGGCGATTGGTCACATCGGTAAGCTGTCTGCGGGTTCTCTGAAAATTGGCGATGCAGTACAGGCTGATGTTGATGAAGCTCGTCGTGCGCGCATTCGCTTGAACCACTCCGCAACGCACCTGATGCACGCGGCGCTGCGCCAGGTACTGGGCACGCATGTGGCACAGAAAGGCTCGTTGGTTAACGATAAAGTGCTGCGCTTCGACTTCTCTCATACTGAAGCTATGAAGCCTGCTGAAATCCGTGCCGTTGAAGATCTGGTGAATGCGCAAATTCGTCGCAATCTGCCGATTGAAACGAACATCATGGATCTCGAAGCGGCGAAAGCCAAAGGCGCAATGGCGCTGTTTGGCGAGAAATATGACGACCACGTGCGTGTTCTGAGCATGGGTGATTTCTCTACCGAACTGTGTGGTGGTACTCATGCCAGCCGTACGGGTGATATCGGTCTGTTCCGTATTGTGTCTGAGTCAGGCACTGCGGCGGGCGTTCGTCGTATCGAAGCTGTGACCGGTGAAGGCGCTATCCAAACCGTGCATGCTGAGAGCGATCGCTTAAGCGATATTGCGCAGCTGCTGAAAGGCGATAGCCAGAATATTGGTGACAAAGTTCGTTCCGTGCTGGAGCGTACGCGTCAACTCGAAAAAGAATTGCAGCAATTGAAGGAACAGGCTGCGGCGCAGGAGAGTGCAAATCTCTCCAGCAAAGCGGTTGATATCAATGGCGTGAAGCTGCTGGTCAGCGAACTCGCGGACGTTGAGCCGAAAATGTTGCGTACCATGGTTGATGATCTGAAAAATCAACTGGGGTCTACCGTTATCGTTCTGGCAACGGTAGTGGAAGGTAAGGTTTCTCTGATTGCGGGTGTGTCTAAGGACGTGACAGATCGCGTGAAAGCAGGGGAACTGGTTGGAATGGTCGCTCAGCAGGTAGGCGGTAAGGGTGGTGGTCGTCCGGACATGGCGCAAGCCGGTGGTACGGATGCTGCGGCTCTGCCAGCAGCGTTAGCCAGTGTGAAAGGCTGGGTCAGCGCAAAACTGTAATAATTATAAGCGTAAGTCGACGCTGCGGACTTCAATCCGTAGCGTTTGTATCAACGCTATCGACAACGATAAAGTCAGGTTGAAGTTGTGTATATCGGCTAAACTTAGGTTTAACAGAATGTGATGCCGTGACTGCTTACACTTAGGTGTTTGTCATCGCTTACTTTTTGGCGTTATATGATGGATAATGCCGGGATACAGAGAGACCCGACTCTTTTAATCTTTCAAGGAGCAAAGAATGCTGATTCTGACTCGTCGAGTTGGTGAGACCCTCATGATAGGCGATGAGGTCACCGTGACAGTTTTAGGGGTGAAGGGCAACCAGGTGCGCATTGGCGTAAACGCCCCGAAAGAAGTTTCTGTCCATCGTGAAGAGATCTACCAGCGTATCCAGGCTGAAAAATCCCAGCAGTCCAGTTACTAAGGTTTTCGCGTCTCACCTTTCTGGTGAGGCGCAACCTGATTGAATTATCCCTTTTCTTCTCTTTTCTTCTTCGTCTTCCTCATTTTTTCGATTCCCATCCGCGCATTGCCTTTCCCTGCGATTTTTCCGTTTGTTCATTGCCTCAGGAAATTGCCAATTTATCTGTTGATAAAACACTCTTTTTGCCGTTTTTGCAGACTAATTGCGCGTGAAATGTGCAAACGATAAAAGCGCTGGAAAAATTGTTTGACTTATAAGTCCCAGAAAGTAATATGTGCGCCACGCAGCGACGATGAGCAGAAACAAGTTCTTCGAAGCACTCGCAAGAGGCGTGTTGGTGAGGTGGCCGAGAGGCTGAAGGCGCTCCCCTGCTAAGGGAGTATGCGGTCAAAAGCTGCATCCGGGGTTCGAATCCCCGCCTCACCGCCATTTGCATCCGTAGCTCAGCTGGATAGAGTACTCGGCTACGAACCGAGCGGTCGGAGGTTCGAATCCTCCCGGATGCACCATC
>NZ_JAOWCV010000040.1:652273-801158 GCF_030336805.1 Citrobacter sp. Cb023
GACCTTCGGGTTATGAGCCCGACGAGCTACCAGGCTGCTCCACCCCGCGTCACCGTACTGCTTTATATTTTATCAAATTTTAATTGGTTGCGGGGGCCAGATTTGAACTGACGACCTTCGGGTTATGAGCCCGACGAGCTACCAAGCTGCTCCACCCCGCGTCCGTGGATGCGCACTATACTCTGCTCGCATTTTCATGCAACCCTTTTTTCACCTTGATCACGTTTTTAAGGTGAAAATGAACAAAAACAACGCATTCTGGATTGTTTTTTGCTCAAAATTTGCGTTCGGGTATGTATACGCATTTCATTAGGTTCGGGGGTTTGTTATCTTCGTCTCGCATTCAGGCAACATAAGACGAGAACAATGAAAGGACGTTGGGCAAAATATCTTCTTGCGGGAGCTGTCGTCGCGATGCTCGCCGCGTGTTCCTCAAAACCCACCGATCGTGGGCAGCAGTATAAAGACGGGAAATTTACCCAGCCTTTCTCACTGGTGAACCAGCCTGATGCGGTTGGCGCACCAATCAATGCCGGTGATTTCGCCGAGCAGGTTAATCAAATTCGCAGCGCTTCGCCACGTTTGTACGGCAACCAGAGCAACGTTTACAACGCTATCCAGCAGTGGTTACGTGCGGGCGGTGATACGCGCAGTATGCGCCAGTTTGGTATTGATGCCTGGCAAATGGAAGGGGCGGACAACTACGGTAACGTCCAGTTTACCGGTTACTACACGCCGGTTATTCAGGCGCGCCATACGCGCCAGGGCGAGTTTCAGTATCCTATCTATCGCATGCCGCCAAAACGTGGGCGCTTACCAAGCCGTGCCGAGATTTACGCGGGCGCGCTGAGCGACAACTACATTCTGGCGTACAGCAACTCCCTGATGGATAACTTCATTATGGATGTGCAGGGCAGTGGTTACATCGATTTTGGCGATGGCAGTCCGCTTAACTTCTTTAGCTATTCCGGGAAAAACGGCCACGCCTATCGCAGCATCGGTAAAGTGCTTATCGACCGTGGCGAAGTGAAAAAAGAAGATATGTCGATGCAGGCTATTCGCCATTGGGGTGAAACGCACAGCGAAGCCGAAGTGCGTGAGCTGTTGGAGCAGAACCCATCGTTTGTCTTCTTTAAACCGCAATCTTTTGCACCGGTCAAAGGGGCCAGCGCGGTACCGTTGATTGGCCGCGCGTCTGTGGCTTCTGACCGCAGTATCATTCCGGCGGGCACAACATTGCTGGCGGAAGTCCCGTTACTGGACAATAACGGCAAGTTTACCGGCCAGTACGAACTGCGCCTGATGGTGGCGTTAGATGTGGGTGGCGCTATTAAAGGGCAACACTTCGATATCTATCAGGGCATTGGTGCTGACGCCGGACACCGTGCGGGGTGGTATAATCACTACGGTCGCGTCTGGGTACTGAAAACAGCGCCGGGTACGGGTAACGTGTTCAGCGGTTAATAGCCGGATGGCGCTCGATATTAATGAATTTGAGGTGTTATGTCTGTGGTTATCAGTGATGCCTGGCGCCAGCGTTTTGGCGGTACGGCGCGTCTGTATGGCGAAAATGCGCTGCAGTTGTTTGCCCAATCGCATGTTTGTGTGGTCGGGATTGGCGGGGTAGGGTCGTGGGCGGCGGAAGCGCTGGCGCGTACCGGTATTGGCGCCATCACGCTCATCGATATGGATGATGTGTGCGTCACCAATACTAACCGCCAGATCCATGCTCTGCGCGATAACGTCGGCCTGGCAAAAGCTGAAGTGATGGCTGAACGTATCCGTCAGATTAACCCGGAGTGCCGGGTGAACGTGGTCGATGATTTTGTCACGCCGGATAATGTTGCTGAGTATATGAGTGCGGGTTATTCGTATGTCATTGATGCGATTGATAGCGTGCGCCCAAAAGCGGCACTAATCGCCTGGTGTCGGCGTAACAAAATTCCGCTGGTGACCACCGGTGGTGCGGGAGGGCAGATCGACCCGACGCAGATACAGGTCGTTGATTTGGCAAAAACTATCCAGGATCCGCTGGCAGCCAAGCTACGCGAGCGGCTGAAAAGCGATTTTGGCGTGGTGAAAAACAGCAAAGGCAAGCTGGGCGTGGACTGTGTGTTCTCGACCGAAGCGCTGGTTTACCCGCAGGCAGATGGCTCGGTATGTGCGATGAAGGCGACGGCGGAAGGGCCGAAGCGCATGGATTGCGCATCCGGTTTTGGCGCGGCCACTATGGTGACCGCCACCTTTGGCTTTGTTGCCGTCTCACACGCGCTGAAGAAGATGATGGCGAAAGCGGCGCGCCAGAGTTGAGTGTTGTGCCGGATAAGACGCGTTCGCGTCGCCATCCGGCAACCATCAAACCTGTCGGGCAGCCTCAAGAATCGCCTCGTTCAGAGCATGCAGCCCCTGGGTACGCGAGGCGCTGAGCTGCGCGCGTAAACCTAGCTCGTCAAATAATGCCATAGGCGAATGCGCCAGTAACTCGGCTGCGGTTTTACCTTCAACCGCCGTGAGTAATACCGCCAACAGCCCGCGTACAATGCGACCTTCGCTGTCGCCGAAGAAATGCAAAGTACCATTCTCATGAAGGGTATGCCCCAGCCAAACGCGGTTTTCGCAGCCCGCGATCTCTTTGGCCTGCGCCTTTAGCGAATCCGGAAGCGCTGGCAACTGCTTACCCAGCAGAATCAGCTGGCGATATTTATCTTCCCACTGGGTGAGCGGGGTAAAGGTATTGCGTAACGTCTCTTCCGTTACGGTTGTGCCAAACGGGTGTCCGGCGAACAGAGGGCTTGTCATTAATCCACCAATATTTCCAGCGCGCGGTCAACGGCTGCGACCAACGCATCTACATCACTTTGCGTATTATAAGGTGCAAATGAGGCGCGTAGCGTCCCGGATACGCCCAGTTCTGCCAGCAGCGGTTGCGCACAGTGTTGTCCTGCACGCAGTGCAATGCCATATTCGGCCAGCAACGTCACCATGTCGCTGTGATGAACCCCTGCGAAATCAAAGGCTAACAGACTGGAGTCCTGGCAGCGGAAGGAGCGAAAGCCGGGGCGTTTCGCCAGCGCATCTTCTGCCAACGTCGCCAGACCCCGACTCCAGTTTTCGGCCTGCACCACGTCAACGTCCGCCAGCCATTCGAGCGCCGCGCTTAGTCCGATAACGCCAGCAACGTTAGGCGTACCGGCCTCCAGCTTCCATGGAGCAGCCTGGGGGGTGAAACCGTCAAAACTGACTTCGCTAATCATTTTACCGCCACCGAGCCAGGGAGACATGGCATCCAGCAGTTCCGGTTTACCGTACAGCACGCCAATGCCGGTGGGGCCATACAGCTTGTGGCCCGAGAACGCATAGAAATCAATGTCTAATTGCTGTACGTCGGCGGGGAAATGGACAATCCCCTGGGCACCATCCACCATCACCACCATGCCAGCCGCATGGGCGAGCGTAATGGCGCGGGCTAAATCCGGGCAACCGCCGGTAACGTTCGACATCTGCCCAAGCGCCAGAATGCGGCTGCGTGGAGTGATGAGTTGCGCGAGGCTTTCAACGTCTGGCAATAAATGGGCGTTAAGCGGCAGCCTGACGACCTTCGCCCCCGTTTGCTCCGCCACCATCAGCCAGGGCACGAGGTTGGCATGATGCTCTGCTGCGCTAACGATAATCTCATCACCCGGTTGTAAGCGCGGTCGCGCATAGCTTTGGGCAACCATGTTGATCGCTTCCGTCGTACCGCGGGTCCAGACGATTGTTTTGTCATCCGGCGCATTAATCAGGCTTGCGACTTTTTCCCGCGCGGCTTCATAGCGTGCGGTCAGGCGCTGTGCTTCGGCAAACTGGCTGCGATGGACGTTCCCGGCGCTCAGGCTATAAAACTGATGGGTGGCCTCAATCACTGCCTGCGGCTTCAGTGCTGTAGCAGCGCTGTCGAGATAGACGCCAGCATCGTTGAGTGCGGGAAATTGCGCGCGAAACTGCGCGGGGTTAAAAGCGTTCATGGTATTCCTCAGTTCAGTAAACCGATCGTGGCGCAAAAAGGGCGCTGATACAAGGGGTGTGCTAACCATCGGAATACTCTGGATATCCTGGCAAAGTCCACGCAGTGTCTTATGCTATATACCGTTAGGCGAGCAATTTAGCCTGTTACGGAGTGTGTTTTTAATAGCATAAATCGCTTTAAGGAGAAAAAGATGAAAAAGACTGCCGCAATTATCTCTGCTTGTATGCTGACTTTTGCCCTGAGCGCCTGTTCTGGTTCGAATTACGTGATGCACACCAATGATGGTCGATCAATCGTATCTGATGGTAAGCCACAGACCGACAATGAAACGGGGATGATTTCGTATAAAGACGCTAACGGCAACAAACAGCAGATTAACCGTACCGATGTGAAAGAGATGGTAGAACTGGATAACTAACCGGTCGTCCATCGACAAAGAGTCGGACAAAAAAAAGCACCGCAATTTGGCGGTGCTACATTAATCACTATGGACAGACAGGGTAAATGTACAGGAAGTGAAAAAGGGTAGCTTTGCTACCATGGTCTGAATCGCAGACCAATTGCAAACACAACAACACAACATCACAACCGTAAGCCAAAAGCCCACCAGAACACGCATTCCGATAAAACTTTTCGTTCCGGCTTCAGGAAGTGCCGCCACTATAGGTATTTGCTGGTAGAACCTCAACGGACAATTTATAATGGCTCAGATAAAAAAAACTAATAGGTTACAGCCTGTTGGTTAATTGTTAAATTCATTTAACATCAAAGCCTAAAAGTCATGTCAAAACGATTACCACCCCTAAATGCGTTGCGTGTTTTTGATGCTGCAGCGCGTCATTTGAGCTTTACTCGCGCAGCAGAAGAGCTTTTTGTGACGCAGGCCGCAGTAAGTCATCAAATCAAGTCACTTGAGGATTTCCTGGGGCTGAAGCTGTTTCGTCGTCGCAATCGATCTTTGCTGTTAACGGAAGAAGGCCAAAGCTACTTTCTCGACATCAAAGAGATTTTTTCGCAATTAACCGACGCGACGCGTAAACTTCAGGCACGCAGTGCAAAAGGTGCGCTCACCGTGAGTTTATTGCCCAGTTTTGCAATCCAATGGATGGTTCCCAGACTCTCTAGCTTTAACTCAGCTTATCCGGGAATCGATGTCAGGATCCAGGCGGTGGACCGTCAGGAAGACAAACTGGCTGACGATGTTGATGTGGCGATTTTCTACGGACGCGGCAACTGGCCGGGTCTGCGCGTTGAAAAATTGTACGCAGAATATTTATTGCCGGTCTGCTCGCCGCTATTACTCACCGGTGATAAACCGCTAAAGACGCCCGAAGATCTGGCGAAACACACATTATTGCACGATGCGTCGCGCCGTGACTGGCAAGCCTATACGCGCCAGCTTGGCCTGAATCATATCAACGTACAGCAGGGACCCATCTTCAGCCATAGCGCCATGGTGCTCCAGGCTGCTATCCATGGACAGGGAATTGCGTTGGCTAATAACGTCATGGCGCAATCCGAAATAGAAGCCGGACGTCTGGTCTGTCCGTTTAATGATGTTCTGGTCAGCAAAAACGCATTTTATCTGGTTTGTCATGACAGTCAGGCAGAACTGGGTAAAATAGCCGCCTTCCGTCAGTGGATTCTGGCGAAAGCGGCCACGGAACAAGAAAAATTCCGCTTTCGTTATGAACAATAATTTACGTAGGGTATTCACATGACCAGCCGTTTTATGCTGATTTTTGCCGCCGTAAGTGGCTTTATCTTTGTGGCGTTGGGCGCCTTTGGGGCACATGTTCTGAGTAAAACCCTCGGTGTCGTTGAGATGGGGTGGATCCAGACTGGCCTCGAGTATCAGGCGTTCCATACGCTGGCTATATTTGGCCTGGCCGTCGCCATGCAGCGGCGTATTAGCATTTGGTTTTACTGGAGTAGCGTGTTTTTGGCATTAGGAACGGTGCTGTTTAGCGGCAGCCTGTATTGCCTCGCGCTCTCGCATTTACGCCTGTGGGCGTTTGTTACCCCTGTCGGTGGTTTCAGCTTCCTTGTGGGCTGGGCGCTGATGTTAGTGGGCGCTATTCGATTGAAACGTAAGGGCGTTAGCCATGAATAAGGTTGTATTGTTGTGTCGCCCAGGTTTTGAAAAAGAGTGCGCCGCAGAAATTACGGATAAAGCAGGACGCCGGGAAATCTTCGGTTTTGCCCGCGTGAAAGACAATGCGGGTTACGTCATCTTCGAATGCTATCAGCAGGACGATGCCGAAAAGTTAGTGAAAGAGTTGCCGTTTAGCTCGCTGATTTTTGCCCGTCAAATGTTTGTGGTGGGCGAACTGCTGCAATATTTACCGCCGGAAGACCGCATTACGCCGATTGTCGGCATGTTGCAGGGCGTGGTAGAGAAAGGCGGCGATCTGCGCGTTGAAGTTGCTGATACCAATGAAAGCAAAGAGTTGGTTAAATTTTGCCGTAAGTTTACCGTACCGCTGCGCGCGGCGCTGCGGGAAGCGGGCGTGCTGGCAAAGTATGAAACGCCAAAACGTCCGGTGGTTCATGTGTTCTTTATCGCACCTGGCTGCTGCTATACCGGCTATTCCTGGCCTGACAATAACTCCCCGTTCTACATGGGCATTCCGCGTCTGAAGTTCCCGGCCGATGCGCCGAGCCGTTCAACACTGAAGCTGGAAGAAGCGCTGCACGTGTTTATTCCTGCCGATGAGTGGGATGAACGTCTGGCTAACGGAATGTATGCGGTGGATTTAGGGGCATGCCCGGGCGGTTGGACCTATCAACTGGTTAAACGCAACATGTGGGTTTACTCCGTGGATAATGGTCCGATGGCGCAAAGCCTGATGGATACCGGACAAGTTACCTGGCTGCGCGAAGACGGATTTAAGTACCGGCCAAATCGCAATAACATTTCGTGGATGGTTTGCGACATGGTGGAAAAGCCCGCGAAGGTTGCCGCCCTGATGGCGCAGTGGCTGGTCAACGGCTGGTGTCGTGAGACTATCTTCAACCTCAAGCTGCCGATGAAAAAACGCTACGAAGAGGTGTCGCAAAACCTGGCTTATATTCAGGCACAGCTTGACGAGCATGGCGTAAATGCCCAGATTCAGGCGCGTCAGCTGTATCATGACCGTGAAGAAGTCACCGTGCACGTCCGTCGCCTGTGGGCTGCTGTTGGTGGTCGTCGCGACGAGCGATAAGGTAAAATTGCAGGCCGGATGAAGGCGTAAATGTCTCATCCGGCCTGCATTGTTTCAATCATCGGCGTATCTGAAATAATATGGGTCACATCATCCAGATGCCCAATCCGGGCCTCTCCCGAACGATTAAATTTACTTTTATCGATCAGCAATAATGACTGCGCTGCGCGCTTAAGCAGAATGGACTTGAAGTCGGCATTGGTCGCGTTAGAGTCCCAGAGTGCGCCGTCGCTGTCGATCCCTGCGCAGGAAAAAATAAACAGATCGATCTCGAGTGGTTTGAGCTGCGAGATGAGCGAGGGGTTAACATAGCAACCGTATTTACGCTCAAGGCGACCGCCGGAGCTGATTAGCTGAAGGTGTTCGCGTTTAGCCAATTCCTGGCAAATGGGCTGGCTGTTGGTAAAGACGTGAATGTTGATGTCCGGTAACTGTCGCGCCAGGTACCAGCACGTTGAGCTGGCGTCCAGGGCTATCACCATACCTTCTTCGATCCATGCCAGCGCTTCGCGGGCAATATTCGCTTTGTGGGCATAGTGGCTTTTGAGTCGTATATGAAACGGGTCGCCGCTGTCCTGATTCTCCCGATGAATCACTTTGGCCCGCCCGTGATTGCGCAGCACTTTTCCCTGGGCTTGTAACTCGCTGAGATCGCGGCGGATGGTCTCTTTGCTGACCTTAAGTTGCAAAGCAAGGGTTTCGGTTGTCAGATTTTTGTGGTTAGTAAGCAGATCTACGATCGCCTGCTGGCGCGCCGCTTTCATGTTCTGATCCTCATTTTATGATGAATGCCCGTAGCTGACGGGCATTCAGACCAGAGATTACGGGGTTACTCCTTTTTTTAATAGAATATTCCCGTACTTTGCCCGCTCTCCTGTGATAACGATCGCAAACGCCTGTTGCGCGCGTTCATAGAAGGCATAGCGGTCAATACGCGTGATGTCCGGGCAGGGGGTTTGCAGTGAAAGCGCCTGACGATAGCGGGCCTCGACGTCAGGATCGAGGGCATCGCCTTCAACAGCCGCCATCATCACCAGCGATGGGGCATAGCTGTCCAGTTCAAAGAGCGGAATAATCGCCTGTAGCAGGTCGCTGACCAATAGACCGTCGGCGCGGATAACCTGTGGTCCCATGCTGTGGGCCGGGAAGTGGGCATCGGAAAATATAATCTCATCGCCGTGGCCCATCTCAGCCAGCACCTTCAGCAGGTCGGGCGAAATTAAGGGAGATATTGTTTTGAGCATGTTACTCGACTCCTGTTAGTTCGGATTCGGTTTGCGGATAGAAGTAACGGTACTGGTAGCGTACCTGCCCGCGTGCCTGTTCCGGTGAGGCAAATTCCCCAATGCCCGACCACGCAAACATTGCGGCACCTGCCACGGTGGTTTCGGCGTCATCCAGCACTTTGACAGGTATCCCGAGAACATTCGCTTTGATCTGATTCCACAACGCGTTACGGCTTCCCCCACCAACCAATAGCAGTTCTGTGGCCTGGAAATGACCGATTTTTTCCAGCGTATGGAGGTTTCGCTGCAGCTGTTCTGTCAGTCCTTCCAGCGCGGCGCGATAAAAGTGCCCACGGGTGGTATTGAGCGTAACCCCTTGCCAGCCCGCATTCTGACAGGCCAGCAGGTCGCAGTGCATCTTCACGCCTTCGGCGCCTGCCGGGATGGCCCTGGCTTCGTCAATCAACGTCTGCCAGGGGGTGTCGGCAGTCCACAACAGCTTACGCACCCACTCAAGTACACCGGAAGCCAGCCACTGCATGCCGGGGTTATTCAGTCCAGCCTGGCTATCCAGCTCACAAGTGGAACCCGCATATTGGCTGAGCTGGGAGGTATCCACCTGCGCACTGCGCACCATCAGAATTTCCCATGTGCCGGAAGAGAGCACCGGTTCATCTGGTTGGGCTCCAGCGCCAAATAGCGCAAACTGCGTGTCGTGTCCGGCAGAGATGACCGGAATTCCCGCCGTAAGCCCGAGCAGGCTGGCAGCCTCTGGTTGCAAAGCCCCAATCTGTTCGCCTGCTTCAACCAGGCGCGGGAACAGACGGCGCGGTATGCCCGTAGCCTGCAAAATGTCATGACTAAAATCGCGCTGCCGGATGTCCAGCAACTGGCTGGTGCCCGCCATGGTGATATCTGTAGTGAACTCGCCGGTTAAACGGTGGTTGATAAGCGACGAGATAAACAACCAGGCGTGCGCTTGCTCCAGAAATTGCGGATGGTTTTCTTGCAGCCACACCAGTTTATACAGCGTGTTGAAGCTAAATGCGCCGACGCCGGAAATTTCCTGCAATTGCTGCGGTGATATGTAGTGGTGAATATTCTCCATCACCGCTGCGGTGCGTGGACATTTCCAGCTAATCACCGGATACAGCTGCTTGCCGTTCTTATCAACCAGCGCGCCGTCTACGCCAAAAGTGGTGACGGCGATCCCGCGGACATGGCAGGCGGCCAGTTGCGTGCAGAGGCGCTGACAGCAATCGGCGAAGCGTTGCAGAATGGACTCCAGCGACCATTGATGCCAGGTACTGTTTTCTGTTGCGATGTCACTGGCGTTCGGGGTTGCTGCGCGGGCGACAATCTTTCCCTGTCGGTCAACGGCGATAGCCCGCACGTTGGTCGCGCCACAGTCGAGAACCAGGATAACGTCTTGTTTCATAATCGCTCCCCAAACGTAGCCGGATGGCGCAGCGCTTACCCGGCCTACAAAATTCACTGCGCAGGCCCGGTAAGCTTGCGCCACCGGGCCAGAGTCGCATTAACGCTTATACAGCGGGCCGTAGTTCTGGCAGGCGCGATAATCCTGGCCTTCCATATCCATACCATGGGCTGCCCAGGCTGAAGGGCGGTAAATTTTTTCGTCTTCCACGTTGTGCATACAAACCGGGATACGCAGCATGGCGGCGAGCGTAATAAAGTCCGCGCCCACGTGACCTATCGTCAGTACGCCGTGGTTTGCGCCCCAGTTAGCCATGACGGAATAGACATCGCTGAACGGGCCTTTACCGGTTAAGCGCGGGGCAAACCAGGTGGTTGGCCAGGTGGAGTTGGTGCGCGCATCAAGCTGGTCGTGCATCTCTTTCGGCAATTCCACGCTCCAGCCTTCCGCGATTTGCAGCACCGGGCCCAGGCCTTTGATGATGTTGATGCGGGTCATGGTGAACGGCACGCCGCCCTCGGTCAGGAAGCGAGAAGAATAGCCGCCGCCGCGGAAGTATTCGTGAATAGCCGGACACCATTCGGTAGCCGCCAGGCAATCATCCGCCTCTTTCTGTGAGATTTCCCAGTGCGGCTTCATGGTCGGTTTCCCTTCGCCGTCGCGCTGTTTGCAGGAGCCATCCAGCGCTGCCGAGCCGGAGTTAATCAGGTGAATAATACCGTGCTCAGCAAGGCCGGTCAGCGGTTTACCCGTGACGCGTTCAACCGCCTCTGGCGACCAGTAGGTGCGCACATCGGCAAAGACCTGCGCTGTGCCGGTGAGTTGATGACCAAACAGCATCGCCACGCCGTTCAGGCTGTCGTTTTCGGTGGCGACAACGAACGGTTCGCGAATGCCGTTCCAGTCAAAGGAGCTGTTGAGCAGTGCTTCGGCGGTATCGCCATTCGGGTATTGATCGGTCCAGTGACGCTGGCCCTGGAAGCCTGCGGCAATCGCGTTGTACCCCAGCGACTCTTCAACCCGACCTTTGTCTGCCAGTTTCTGGTTACCCTGCATCATGTCGCGAATACACATGGCCATCAGCAGGCTCTCTTTCAGCACCGCACGGCTCTGCTCTGCGTTACGCTTATATTGCTGTGCGTTCTGATCTTCACCGTAGCGGAAGTTTTTATCCGCCCACGCCAGCGCCATTTCCAGCTCAGCTTCGTCATAGATTTTTTGGTCGATGCGACGGCGCAGTTCGGTCATATCAACGGGTTGAACCTTCATTCCCAGCCAGGATTCAAAGAAGTTATGATCGACAATCGAGCCGGCAATGCCCATTGAAACGCCGCCTACGGACAGGTAGCTTTTGCCTTTCATACTGGCAACCGCCAGGCCCGCGCGGGCAAAGCGCAGCAATTTTTCTTCAACATCGGCAGGGATCGTGGTATCGCCGGCATCCTGTACGTCATGGCCGTAAATAGAGAAGGCGGGAAGTCCTTTTTGATTATGCGCAGCCAATGCTGCGGCCAGATAAACTGCGCCGGGACGTTCTGTTCCGTTAAAGCCCCAGATAGCTTTCGGGCGCATCGGATCCATGTCGATGGTTTCGCTACCGTAGCACCAGCATGGGGTAACAGTAATCGTCACGCCTACGTTCAGGCTGCTGAATTTTTCTTCACAGGCGGCAGATTCAGCCATCCCGGCAATGCAAGTGTCGGCAATCACACATTCAATTTGTGCGCCACTGGCGTGACGAAGTTTCTCTGTGATCAGCGCAGCAGTGGCTTTGGCCATATTCATGGTTTGCTCTTCGAGCGATTCACGAACACCCATACGGCGCCCATCAATCACCGGACGAATTCCAATTTTCGGTAAGCTATTTTTGTTCATTCGAGGTTCCTCATCTCACTTTATGCCGTGCTGCAAAAGCGGATGTTGAACACCACCGTCGCAGTTGGCTGAATAACCCATTTTTGCTAACTCGAGTTAGCTTAGGTATTAGAGAGTTTTTTGCACAACTTTTTTGTTGTGGAACTGTGAGAGGCTTCACGAGAAGTGGTTAAAATTCGATCTGCGTCAAATAAACCAGGACGGGTATTTTCAATAAATCCTTTTTAAATTAATTGGTTGTAATAAATTGTCTGTTCAGCGTCACAGTTTTAAACCAAATGATTTGGCTATTTTGAGTAGCTAAAATAGCTTTAAAAGGCACTTCGCTAACTCGAGTTAGCATAATTGATAAAACGCATATGAACTTATAGGTAGTATTCGCATTAACGGTGACGATGGCTTCCTGGCAACGTTTTGCGCCTGATTCACTGATTGCAGTTTCTGTATATTGAGGAAAGCAGCAATGTCTGAAACATTTTTACAGATGAGTCATATTACGAAACGTTTTCCCGGCGTATTAGCGTTGAGTAATGTGGATTTTGCTTTACGCAAAGGAGAGGTTCATGCGCTGCTGGGTGAGAATGGCGCAGGAAAGTCTACGTTGATGAAGATTTTATCCGGTGTTTATCAGCCTGATGAAGGGGATATTATTTTTGAGGGACAACCTGTTACTTTTGCGAACCCGTTGAGTGCACAAAGCGCAGGTATCACCATCATTCACCAGGAGTTTAACCTTTTCCCTGAACTCACGGTGGAAGATAATAT
This sequence comes from Citrobacter sp. Cb023, assembly GCF_030336805.1. Taxonomy (NCBI): domain Bacteria; kingdom Pseudomonadati; phylum Pseudomonadota; class Gammaproteobacteria; order Enterobacterales; family Enterobacteriaceae; genus Citrobacter; species Citrobacter sp. Cb023. The sequence continues at coordinate 664,790 of NZ_JAOWCV010000040.1, forward strand.
ATTTATTGGCAGGGAGTTTTGCAAAAATAATCGCTGGCGTCTGGATGAAAAACAACAGCGACAGGCAGCTATCGATATTTTGCAAAAATTAAACCTGAATATCTCTCCAGAAACGCTGGTGGCCGATCTGACCGTCGCGCAACAACAAATGGTTGAGATTGCTAAAGCGATATCGGTGAATGCCAAGATTCTTATTATGGATGAACCGACGGCAGCGCTAACTGAAACGGAAATTGACAGCTTATTTCAGGTAACTCGTTTGCTGAAAGAACAGGGAACGGGCATTGTTTATATCTCGCACAGGTTAGAGGAACTGGCGCTGATCGCCGATCGCGCGACGGTGATGCGGGATGGCCAGTTTATTGCCACTGTGGATTATGATGCGGTCAAAATTAGCGATCTGATTGCCATGATGGTTGGGCGCGATCTTGGCAATATCTATCCTCGCCGCGAACCTTTGGCTCAACGCAAGCCGGTGTTGGAAGTAAGCGGTCTGACGCGCAATGGCGTATTGAACAATATTGATTTCACTCTGTATCAGGGCGAAATTTTGGGCTTCGCCGGTCTGATGGGGGCAGGACGTACTGAGCTGGCGCGGGCGATTTTTGGTGCGGATCCCATTGATGGCGGAACCCTCAAGCTGAACGGTAACGTGACGGTAATTAAAGATATTCCTGATGCTATCAAACAGGGTATCAGCTATTTAACCGAGGACAGGAAAAAAGAGGGGCTGGCATTAGGACTGTCCGTTGAGCGCAATATTATGTTGGGCAATTATCCTGAGTATTCCGATCGTTATGGCAACGTGGACAGCAAACGTTGTCAGAAAACCAGCGAAGAACAGGTGAAAGCCCTACGCATTAAAACACCACATTTAGAACAGGCTGCTCTGAATTTAAGTGGTGGTAATCAGCAGAAAATTATTATTGCCAGATGGGTGTGTAAAGACACCGATATTCTCATCTTTGATGAACCCACTCGCGGTATTGATGTGGGTGCCAAACTTGAGATTTATGAATTAATGAATCGACTGGTGGCAAAAGGGAAGTCAATTATCATGATCTCCTCTGAATTACCGGAAGTGCTGGGTATGTGCGATCGCATTTTAGTGATGCGTAATGGACGTATTACCGGGGAGTTAGCTTCTGATGACGCCACACAAGAAAAAATCATGCAATATGCGACGTTAGAGGACTAATTTATGACTATCTCTGTAACCTCTTCAGACAGCAATAATAAGAAAATAAAAATTAACAAAGAACTTTTAATGCGCCTTGCGCCGCTTTTGAGTCTGATTATTTTAGTAATATTTTTTAGCTTTGGTTCGCCATTTTTCTTTAACACTGAAAACATCATGACAATCGCTCTGCAAACTTCAGTGATTGGCATTATGGCGATTGGCGTTACCTTCGTCATTATCACGTCAGGAATCGACCTTTCTCTTGGCTCGGTGGTGGCCTTTTCGGGTGTTGCGGTAGGCATCAGCGCCACGCTGGGATTGCCTCTGCCCGTATGTATTCTGGCCGGGGTGCTGGCCGGTGGATTATGCGGCTATATCAATGGTCTGCTGGTCACCAAAATGACTATCCCACCTTTTATCGCCACGCTGGGCCTGATGATGTCCGTCAGAGGCATCAATATGGTGATGACAGATGGTCGTGCGATTTATTTCGCTGATTACCCCACCTTCAAAATGCTGGCCCAGGGACGTTTGTTCGATGTGTTGCCTTATCCCGTTTTTTACCTGGTGGTGGTGGCGCTAATCGCCGCCTACATCCTGAAGAAAACGGTGATTGGTCGCTATGTTTACGCTGTGGGTAGCAATGAGGTGGCCGCACACCTTTCCGGAATTAAAGTTCAACGCGTCAAAATTTTCGTCTACGCCTTTTGCGGTCTGCTGACCGGGATCGCCGGGGTTATTCTGGCCTCACGTCTGAACTCTGGTCAGCCAACGGTTGGCGTGGGTTATGAACTGGAAGCCATCGCGGCGGTTGTTATTGGCGGTACGAGCCTGATGGGAGGAATTGGCACCATCGGCGGGACTATCATCGGCGCATTCATTATGAGCGTGTTGAAAAATGGTCTGAACCTGATGGGGGTTTCCCAGTTCTGGCAAATGGTGGCCATGGGCGTGGTGGTCATTGCTGCGGTTTATCTCGATACATTACGCAAAAAAATTCGTTGATTTACGCTCCCGGAAGTCACGGGGCATCATAACCCTGACGTTTAGGGTGACTCACTCAGAACGGAGTAAAACAATGAGAACCAGGAATTTTGTCTATGCGTTATCCCTGCTGGCCTGTATGACATCCAGCGTATTGGCTAAAGATATGAACCTTCCGGTGGTCAGTAAAGGTTTCCAGCATGAATTCTGGCAAACCGTAAAAATGGGGACGGAAGCGGCAGCAAAAGAGTCGGGTGATAAAACCAGCTATGTCGGCCCGGCGGATGAAACTCAGATTGCCGAGCAGATTCAGCTAGTTGAAAACGCGATGGCGCAAAAACCCAATGGGCTATTGCTGGCAGCGTTAGATGCCAATGCGCTGGCGCCATTAGTTGAGACCGCAAATTCACGCGGCATTAAAGTTGTGACGTTTGACTCCGGTGTGAATTCCGATATCCCAGTGAGCTTTGTCGCCACGAATAACCGTAAAGCCGGTGCTGAAGCGGCGGATGCACTGGCAGCGGAAGTGGGCAGCAAAGGTAAAGTGGGCATTATTGCGCACGTAGCGGGGACCTCCTCAGCGATTGAGCGTTCGGAAGGGTTTATTGCCCGCATGAAAGAGAAATACCCGGAAATCCAGGTGCTACCGGTCCAGTACAGCGATGGCGATCCGCAAAAAGCGATGGATAAAACCATCGATATGATCCAGGCCAACCCTGATATTGCAGGGATTTATGGCACCAATGAAGGCTCAACGCTGGGCGTAGCAAACGCCATTGATAGTCAAAACCTGAAAGGTAAAGTGAAAGTGATTGGTTTTGATAGCACCGAGGCAATCATTGCTTTCCTGAAGTCTGGGGTCATTCAGGGCTTTGTCGTGCAGGACGCTTATCAGATTGGCTACCAGGGTATCAAGACACTAAATGCAGCGGTATCGGGTCAGTCTGTACCGAAAGAAATTGATATTCCGGTTAAATTCGTTAATGCGAAGAACATTGACACCCCGGAAATTGACAAGCTGTTACACCCATTCGGTAAAAAATAACACCGTTGGGGCGAAGTGCTCGCCCCATCATTCGCCAGCGTCAGGGAGTTACTATGGGCAGTGGATATTTCCTCGGTGTGGATGTCGGTTCCGCCAGCGTCAGGGCTGGTGTCTTTGATGCCAGTGGCAAACGGCTGGCTTTTGCGACACACGCCATCTCGCAGTTTCGACCCGGTCCTGAGCGGGTTGAGCAGTCATCTGCAGAAATCTGGCAGCAGGTTTGCCATGCAGTGAAGGAGGCGGTGTCGTCATCCGGGGTTCGCATTGAGGAGATTCGCGCATTGGGATTTGATGCCACCTGTTCATTGGTGGCACTGGATGAGCAGGGGCGGGGTCTGGCAGTTTCACCAGGCGAACCATCAGACCATAACATCATCATGTGGATGGATCATCGTGCGGCGCAGGAGACGCAACGTATAAACGCCACGCAGGATCCGGCTCTGCGCTACGTTGGCGGTGAAGTCAGCGTCGAAATGGAGCTTCCTAAAGTACTGTGGTTGAAAAACCATTTTCCAGCCACCTGGCAGAGTGCGTATCGCTTCTACGATCTGGCGGACTTTCTGGTCTCTAAAGCTACCGCCTGTGATGTTGCTGGTCTGTGCACGCTGACCTGTAAATGGAACTATCTGGCACATGAACAACGCTTTAGCCACTCTTTGCTTGACGCTGTTGAGCTAACGGATTTGTTGGGCAAAATCCCGTCGCGGATCCTGCCGCCAGGCGCCGCCGTTGGAACGCTTAGCACCGATGCGGCCCAGGCGCTGGGGCTGACGACTGCAGTGGTCGTCGCCAGCGGAATGATTGATGCCCATGCGGGCGGAGTAGCGCTTGCCGGTGTTGAGCCTGAGGGGACGTTGGCGTTGATCAGCGGAACGTCAAATTGCCATATGCTGTGCAGCGAGCAGGAAATTCATACACCTGGTGTATGGGGGCCGTACTGGTCAGCCATGCTGCCAGGCTACTGGCTGACAGAAGGGGGGCAAAGTGCCGCTGGGGCGTTAGTCGACTGGACGCTTCAGGAGTCAGGAGCCAGCGCGGCGCTATTTCACAAGGCTGAGGCGCGGGGTTGCCATCCCATCGTTTTAGTTAATGAATGGGTTGCCGCACTTGAGGCGCAGGAGTCAGAGCCTGGTCGTTATTTGCATGTGCTGGCCGATCATCACGGCAATCGTTCACCGCGCGCGCGACCCGATGCCCGGGGGAGTGTTTGCGGTTTGACTCTTGAGCGAGGCGAGATGCAGGTTGCTCGTCTGTACCTGGCGACATTACAGGCGATCGCCTGCGGTACGCGGCATATTATGGAAGTGATGCGCGAAAACGGTCACACCATTTCCCGACTGACGCTGTGCGGCGGCGCAACGCATAACCCACTGTGGTTGCGAGAATATGCCGATGCCACCGGATGCGATATTCATCTGATGCAGGAAGAGGATGCAGTGACGTTAGGTGCGGCCATCACCGGCGCGGTTGCCTGCGGCGCGTGGGAAAATATTCCATCTGCATGCCAGGCGATGGTTCGATCTGGCGAGGTGATTAAGGCTAACCCGGCACGGCGGAACTTCTATGACCGCAAATATCAGGCTTATCTGATGATGTGGGATCAGCAGCAGGCGATTAACCAACTTATGCAGTAAGACAAAAGTTTAAAATACTTTTATGATTGTAGATTGACGTTTTTGGATGTGAACTGGGGCATATAAATGGCTAAAACAGTAGAACAGATAGCCAGCGATCTGAATTTATCGGTTACGACCGTACGACTGGTGCTGAACGGGAAAGCAGAGCAATATCGAATCAGTGTCAAAACCCAAACGCGTATTAATGAATATGTCGAGCGCTATGGTTACGTCATTAACCATTCAGCACGCAGCCTGAAATTGAATAAAACGGATACGTTGGGATTGATTGTGCCCAATATTTCCAACGTGTTTTTTGCCACACTCGCAGAAAAACTTGAGCAACGCTGTCGTCGTTCCGGTTATCAGCTAACGATTAGCTGTACCTATGACGATGTTGATTACGAAAATAAACTGACTAAAGCGTTAATAGCTCGCAATGTCGATGGCCTTTTTATTGTTCCCTCAACATTAGAGAATCAGCAGCACCATTTACGTCAGGTCAGAAAACCGATGGTGTTACTTGACCGTGATTTTAAGTATACCGATAACGCTCTGGTAGAAAGCCATAACATTTTGGGCGGCGAAAAATTGACGCAAAGTTTGTTTGACGCTGGAAAGTCGCCGATCTGGTTTTTGGTGGGAGATACCGGATTACCCAGCATCGGCGACCGTTTGCAAGGTTATCTTAATGCATTGAACAATAATGGTATTTTGCATAGCGATTGGGTGCGCGAAGGGCCGGACAACACGCCCGAGGGTGGTTATCGACTGATGGATGAGTTGATCGGCGAACAGGGCTGTCCACAGGCATTTATCGCCTCATCATTACCCGTACTGGAGGGGGCCATTAATGCTATTCGTAATCGTTTTGGCACAATTCCACCTGAAATTAACATTGGGACATTCGATGAACACCCAATGCTGGGATTCCTCGCCAATAATGTCTGGTCAATGCAGCAGGATGAAAATGTTTGGGCGGAAAAAGCGTTCGATATGATGATGAGTGCTATTGATGACCAGCCAATTAAAGAAACTGTAAAAGTTGAGATGAAACTTATTAAGCGCGTAAGACAACCTTAATACGCCGCTATAAATAAATCGGCCTACTGAACCTGAATATATACGTTCAGTGGCTGCCTGTATCTGAAACCTGACCCGTCTTACTCTGCGGCTGCATTTTTCGCAATAAAGACGAGGGGAAACTGTACCCGGAGAATCATTATGGAAAGAATGCGTTTGTCGCGAGAAATCATTGAAACCTGCCTTGAAATGACCAGCCTTGGATTGAATCAGGGGACGGCGGGAAATGTGAGTGCGCGTTATGAAAATGGGATGCTGATCACGCCCAGCGGTATTCCTTACGAAAGACTTACTGAAAATATGATCGTGTATGTAGATAACGACGGGAAATATGATAAAGGACAATTACCCTCCAGTGAATGGCGTTTTCACCTGGCGGCATACCAGACGCGTCCCGATGCCAATGCGGTTGTCCATAACCATGCCGTACATTGCACGGCCGTTTCTATTCTTAATCGCCCTATCCCGGCAATTCACTACATGATTGCGGCGGCTGGGGGGAACTCTATTCCGTGTGCGCCTTATGCGACGTTTGGTACACGAGAGCTGTCAGAGCATGTGAGCGTCGCCCTGAAAAACCGTAAGGCAACGCTTTTACAGCACCATGGGTTGATTGCTTGTGAAGCGAATTTGGAAAAAGCACTGTGGTTGGCGCATGAAGTGGAAGTTCTGGCCCGCCTTTATCTGAGCACGCTGGCGATTGTTGACCCGGTGCCGGTGCTGGATGACGAGGAGATCGCCATTGTGCTGGAGAAATTCAAATCTTACGGATTACGCATTGAAGAGTAATTTCGCATAGCGAAAAGGAGAAATACGATGGCGAACAGAATGATTCTGAACGAAACGGCATGGTTTGGCCGGGGAGCTGTTGGTGCATTAACCGATGAAGTCATCCGTCGTGGTTATCGCAAAGCGTTGATTGTGACTGATAAAAATCTGGTGCAGTGCGGCGTTGTCGATAAGGTGACTTCCCGAATGGATGCTGCTGGTCTGGCATGGGAAATCTATTCAGGCGTTATTCCTAACCCAACCATTGCGGTGGTGCAGGAAGGGTTGGGTGTCTTTCAGCAAAGCGGCGCAGACTATCTGATCGCCATCGGCGGAGGCTCCCCTCAGGATACCTGTAAAGCGATTGGCATTATCAATAATAACCCTGAGTTTGCGGATGTACGCAGCCTTGAAGGGTTATCGCCAACGCGCAACCCGAGCGTGCCGGTTATGGCTATCCCCACCACCGCGGGAACGGCAGCGGAAGTGACCATTAACTACGTGATCACTGACGAAGAAAATCGGCGTAAGTTTGTTTGTGTCGACCCCCATGACATCCCACAGGTAGCGTTCATCGATGCAGACATGATGGACGGCATGCCAGCGGCGCTAAAAGCCGCCACCGGAGTGGATGCCCTGACCCATGCTATTGAGGGGTACATTACGCGGGCGGCGTGGGCGCTTACCGATGCGCTGCACATTAAAGCCATTGAAATGATAGCTGGGGCATTACGTGGTTCCGTTGCGGGCGATACCCAGGCCGGGGAAGCGATGGCGCTGGGCCAGTACGTGGCCGGGATGGGCTTTTCCAACGTTGGTCTGGGATTAGTGCATGGAATGGCACACCCGTTAGGCGCGTTTTATAACACGCCGCACGGCGTAGCAAATGCCATTTTGCTGCCGCACGTGATGCGCTATAACGCCGAATTCACCGGGGAAAAATTTCGCGATATCGCCCGGGTGATGGGAGTTAAGGTTGAAGAACTGACGCTGGCAGAGGCACGTAAAGCGGCAGTAGATGCCGTCTTCGCCCTTAACCGCGATGTAGGGATCCCACTGCATTTACGCGATGTTGGCGTACGTAAAGAGGATATTCCTGCGCTGGCACAGGCGGCATTTGACGATGTTTGTACCGGGGGAAATCCCCGTGAAGCGAATCTTGGGGATATCGTTGAGCTGTACCACACCGCCTGGTAATTTTTCAGCGTGACGGCGTGAAAGCCTTATCCGGCCTACCGGGGTGTTCGACGTGTAGGCCAGATAAGCACAGCGCCATTTGGCAACAGACCTATCGCACCAACCGTAATTGCTGCAGGTTTCCGTCGATATGTAAGTCCGTTTGCAGCCGTGCGATATCGCGACACAGAAACGCCATCTCCTGGTGCATCTCTAGTTTTTTGCGCCACTTGTCCGGTACTTCATCAAGATGCGCGTAAATGCCTTCTAGATGTTGAAACTGTACGAGCAGCTGCGTGGCGCTTTTGGGACCAATACCTGCAACCCCCGGTACTTTCGAACTGCTGATCCCGGCCAGTCCCCAGTAATCAGGCAACTGCTGCGGCAGCACGCCAAACTCTTTCTCAATAAACGGTGCATCCAGCCAGCGTTTTTGGAAGTAGTCACGAATACGCAGCGTCGGGGAGAGCAACTGACAATAGCCTTTATCGGTTGAGACGATGGTAGCCTGATGTCCCGCCTGGCTCACTTTAACCGCCAGGGTTGCGGCTAAATCATCGGCTTCATTCCCGCTGGAGACCCAACAGCAGACGCCGCGCTGTTCAAAAGCGGCGCGTAAGGCGGGCATTTCCTGGTGCAATTCATCAGGCATCGGGGGGCGACCTGCTTTGTAGTCAGGCAACCGTTGGTGACGCCAGCCGCTGTTGCGCGCTTCATCATCGAATACCGCCACGGCGTGCGTAGGCTGACTGTGCACAATCAACTGATCGAGCGCGTGCTGGCACGTCTCTACGCAGGGTGAGCCCTGTACGGCGTGAATGCGGCGGATAAGGTTCAGTGCATCGACAATGAGCAGGTGGACGGCCACGGTGTTCTCCCTAACAAATAAGTTTGTAGGGTAACATTCACGGCGAGGGGAGGCGAGTGTTGCGAAATAGCGTTATCCGTAGACCGGATGGCGGCGAGCGCCTTATCCGGCCTACAGACTCTGAAACGTGGTGGGACTTAATCGCAGGTGACAATCTTCATCGCCAGACCGCCGCGAGATGTTTCACGGTATTTGGCGTTCATGTCTTTACCGGTTTCGTACATGGTCTCGATGACTTTATCAAGGCACACGCGCGGTTCGCTGATACGGCGCAGCGCCATACGTGCGGCGTTCACTGCTTTAACCGAAGCAATGGCGTTACGCTCAATGCACGGTACCTGCACCTGACCGGCAACCGGATCGCAGGTCAGACCCAGGTTATGTTCCATACCGATTTCCGCCGCGATGCACACCTGCATTGGGCTACCGCCCAGCAGTTCAGCCAGACCGGCCGCAGCCATGGAGCAGGCAACGCCGACTTCACCCTGACAGCCCACTTCGGCGCCAGAGATAGAGGCGTTCATCTTGTACAGTGAACCAATGGCGCTCGCGACCAGCATGTAGCGTGCCAGCGAGTTAGCATTCACTTCGCGGATAAACTTGTCGTAGTACGCCAGCACGGCAGGAACAATCCCGCATGCGCCATTAGTTGGCGCCGTAACCACGCGTCCACCGGCAGCGTTTTCTTCGTTCACGGCCAGCGCGAACATGTTGATCCAGTCAACAACCGCCATCGGATCAGTGGTGGTTTTGTCGCTGCTGACCAGCATACGACGCAGCGCCGCCGCGCGACGTGGAACGCGCAGTTTGCCCGGCAATACACCTTCGGTGGTGATGCCGCGCTCAATCCCGCTGCGCATGACGTCCCAGACGTTGGCGAAGTGTTGTTCCAGCTCTTCTTTGCTGTGCAGCGCCAGTTCGTTTTGCATCATCAGACCGGAAAGTGACAGGCCGGTTTCCTGGCAATGACGTTGCAAATCAGCCGCAGATTTATACGGATACGGCACGTTTACCGGAGAGTTGTTCGGTAAACCAAAATGTTCTTCATCAACGATGAACCCACCGCCAATGGAATAGTAAGTCTGGCTGTAAATGGCTTTTTCGCCCGCCAGTGCGGTAATACGCATCCCGTTTTCGTGCAGGGACAGATTGTCCGCATGGAAATTCATGCACTTGTCGACCGGGAACTCGACCTCATGTTGACCGTCCGCCAGCAGCAAACGTCCATGAGTATTCACATCCTGGATAAAGGCCGGGATGGCATCAATGTCTACGGTATCCGGCAGATTACCCGCCAGGCCCATAATAATAGCGATGTCGGTATGGTGACCTTTCCCCGTCAGAGACAAAGAGCCATAGACATCAACCACTACGCGGGTTACGTCAGTGAGAATTCCGCGTGCAATCAGGTCATCCGTGAATTGTTTGCCTGCTTTCATCGGGCCAACAGTGTGGGAGCTGGAAGGGCCAATGCCGATTTTGAAAATATCGAATACGCTAATCATGAGGCGTCCATTGTGTATCGAGGTGCGCCGCCCCGAGGAGCGGCGCAGGGGAATTAACTGAACAGAGAGTAGAAAATAGCGGAGATAGCGATCAGGCCCATAATCACAACGAAGACGTTGCTGATATGGCCGCTGTATTTACGCATTGCCGGTACTTTCTGAATTGCATACATCGGCATCAGGAACAGAATCATCGCGATGATTGGGCCACCCAGGGTTTCAATCATACCGAGGATACTTGGGTTCAGCGTCGCCACAATCCAGGTGGTTACCAGCATGAACAGCGCAGTGATTTTGTTCAGTTTGTTGATTTCGATGGTTTTGCCTTTGCCGCGCAGAGACTTAATCACCATACCGTTGAAACCTTCACGTGCGCCCAGGTAGTGGCCGAGGAAGGATTTGGTGATAGCGATAATCGCGATGATCGGTGCCATCCAGGCAATGATCGGCGCGTTAAAGTGGTTTGCCAGGTAAGACAGGATAGAGATGTTCTGCTCTTTCGCTGCAGCCAGATCCGCTGGGGTCAGGCTAAATACGCAGCTGAAGACGAAGAACATAACGGTCAGCACCATCATGATGTGAGCGAATGCCAGAATCTTAGAGCATTTCTTCTCAGCTTCATCACCGTATTCTTCACGCTTCGCCACGGCGAAGGAGGAGATGATTGGTGAGTGGTTGAAGGAGAACACCATTACCGGAATTGCCAGCCACAGGGTCAACAGCAGTCCGTTGCCGGTGGTTGCTGCAGAGTCAAAGGACAGGGTTTCCAGAACTGCACCGCTCCACTGAGGGATCAGGTACAGCGCCAGCAGCATCAGGGCGGCAACAAACGGGAATACCAGGATGCTCATCGCCTTCACGATCATCTGCTCACCGAAACGCACGATGGTCATCATGCCGACAATCAGGATCAGAGACAGGATTGCGCGCGGCGGCGGCGTAATTGCCAACTGGTGGGTCAGGAAGCTTTCGACGGTGTTGGTGATTGCTACGCTGTAGACCAACAGAATTGGGTAGATAGCGAAGAAGTAGAGCAGGGTAATCAGTTTTCCTGCGCCTACACCAAAGTGTTCTTCTACAACTTCAGTAATGTCTTCACCCGGATTTTTACCGGACAGCACGAAGCGAGTCAGGCCGCGGTGTGCAAAGAAGGTCATTGGGAAAGCGAGGATCGCCATGATGATCAGCGGAATCATACCGCCTACGCCTGCGTTAATCGGCAGGAACAATACACCCGCGCCAATCGCCGTGCCGTAAAGGCCCAGCATCCACATGGTGTCTGTCTTGCGCCATGCGCTGCGGGTCTGGCCCGTAACGATAGTGCTGGTTTGAGTGTTTTCCATCTATTTCTCCTGGAGGAAGCTTAAAAAGTCGGGTTTGGGGTCAATCCAATGAGAAAATACCCGACTGTAAATCGAAATTCGTTGAGCGATTTTTTATATAATTTTTCGCCGTAATAATTTGCGGGCGGAAAGATACATTTTAGTAATGAATGTATCAGTGATCGCGATCCCAAATGCAATAATCCACCTTTTATGTGGATAAATTTGGACCATTAATCTGTTAAAAAATAGTCAAAGCGAATTTACGGGCGCGAAGGCTAACATTAACGACATATATCATGAAAGCGAAGGCGCGAAGATACGAGCGTTACGCTGTAAAAACTGTTGTTTTTAGAGGATTTTGGCGACTAATAATAATTTCCTAAGATAAATCACGGTTGGGTTTTAAAGGTAATCGTTTGCGCAGCGCGTTATTTTTAATGAAACATCATCGGTATTTATATGATCGTCTGAGCTATGTGACTGGTATCACTAAAAAAAGCCGGGAGGCTGATGCGCCAAACCCGGCTTTGATATGGACAAAACTGTCACCGCGATAGCGTCTGCTGGCGGCTGTTGGAGGTTAGGCGCAAATCTCGTAGCAAGGGATATACGCGGAGCCAGGTAACTTCATACGATGCTGTGCAACAAAGCCCTGCAGGAGATCGTCCATGCGGCGCATCATTTCGCGGTCACCGTGGATTTTGTACGGGCCAAACTCTTCGATGGCGCGGATCCCGACTTCCTTCACGTTACCGGCTACAATCCCCGAGAACGCACGGCGCAGGTCTGCCGCCAGTACTTCCACAGGTTGATCCGGGTACAGCTTCAGGTTAGCCATGTTTTCATGGGACGGCTCGAACGGCATCTGCAAATCAGGCGCGATACGAATCGACCAGTTAAAGCTGTAGGCATCACCGGTGTCACGGCGGTTCTCTTTCACCAGCGGCATCGCTTTTTTCATCAGACGAGCCACTTCTGCTGCATCGTCTATGATAATGCGATAGTGGCGACGCGCATCTTCCCCCAGCGTGTGCACGATAAATTCGTCCAGCACGCGGAAGTAATCGGCGCTCTCTTTTGGTCCAGTCAGGATCAGCGGTAAAACCTGATCTTTGTTGGCCGGGTTCATCAGGATCCCCAGCAGATACAGCAGTTCTTCTGCTGTCCCTACGCCGCCTGGGAAGATGATTATACCGTGGGCGATACGCACGAACGCTTCCAGACGTTTTTCAATGTCCGGCATGATGATCAGTTCGTTAACCAGCGGGTTAGGCGGCTCAGCGGCAATGATTGACGGTTCGGTCATTCCGATAAAGCGGCTGTCTTTGTATCGTTGCTGAGCGTGACCGACCGCAGCGCCTTTCATTGGCGCTTCCATCGCCCCCGGACCACAGCCGGTACAGATGTTCAGTTCGCGCAGGCCCAACTGGGTACCAACGCGACGGGCGTACAGGTACTCGTTTTCGTTGATTGAGTGACCCCCCCAGCAGACGACCATGTTTGGCGCTTCACCCACGTGTAGCGCCCGGGCATTGCGCAGGATCGAGAATACCAGGTTGGTAATATGCACCGAGCTTTCAAGATCCAGATGCTGAAAGCGACCGGCGTTATGGATCTGGCCATTGACGAACAGAATGTCGCGCAGCACGGCAAACAGGTTGGCCTGCAGTGCGCGAATAATGCGTCCATCAACAAACGCATCTTCAGGCGGGTTGATCAGTTCCAGCTTCACGCCCCGTTCGCGGCGCAGCACGTTAATGTCGAAACTTTCAAAGCGTGACAGCAGCTCTTTGCTGTTGTCGGTCAAACTGCCGGAGTTCAGAACGGCAAGCGAACAGTTACGAAACAGTTGATACAGGTCGCTGCTGGCCGTGCGTTTAAGCATATCGACTTCCAGCTGCGACAACATGTCCATTGAGCCAAGCGGGCTAATATGTGTAATCAAGTAAACTCCTTATGGGACGCAACACGTCATTCCCTGTTGATTACAATAGCCCTGGCTTATGACCTTTCACAACCTTGCGCGCGGAATCCGGCACGCAAAATTGAGAAAAAAGATTACTGACGTACCAAGCGCCCCGTTGCTGGGGTGAAATCGGTGTTGGTGCGCCATGGGTTAATGTCCAGGCCGCCACGTCGCGTGTAGCGCGCGTAAACGCTCAGTTTCTCCGGTTGGCAGAAGCGCAGAATGTCATTGAAAATGCGTTCCACGCACTGCTCGTGAAACTCATTATGGTGACGGAAGGAGACCAGATAACGCAGCAGCTTCTCGCGATCGATTTTCCGTCCGCGATACTGAATCTGTATGGAGCCCCAGTCCGGCTGGTGGGTGATCAAGCAGTTAGACTTCAGCAGATGGCTGACCAGCGTCTCTTCCACCGCTTTTTCACCGCCAACGGCATTTTCCAGATACTCTGTGCTGAACTGGTAGTTATCGATGACGATATCCTGATTGTCGATACAGGTGCCGTTAAAGTGGGCTATCGGTTGTCCTTCCAGTTCGTCAAGACGGTACAGCGCTACGCTGACATCACCCTGAGCACAAGCGCGCAGATCGTTTTCCAGCGTCTGGCGTACCGCATCCCAGGAATCAAAACGCGTCTGGTTAAAACTGTTCAGGTAAAGCTTAAAGCTTTTCGATTCGATCAGATTTACGCTGGTGTAATCCAGTTCTACATGACCGACCGCTACCTGCGGTAAACCGTTGACATTCAGCCAAGACAGTTCATATAGCGTCCAGATATCGGCACCGTGAAAAGGCAGATTATCGGCCTGTAAATCCAGCGGGTCGCGGTTCAGGCTGCGTGGAACGCCCTGCAGCAGGCTGGCATCGTAATTGTCACGGTAATCTGTTGATTTACCGAGAGTCAGGCCGTCAAGCGCCTGATGATTTTCATAAGAGGACATGTTTCACCGTCATAAACCAGATACACTATGCGACAAGTGTATCCTGGCTTTTGTGAAGAGAGAAATCAGTGGACGAATTGACAGCGCAGGCGTTGACAGCCTTTACGACACGTTATTGCGACGCATGGTACGAAAAAAACAACAGTTGGCCCCTCAGCGAAGAGCTGTATGGCGTACCTTCTCCGTGCATCATTTCTTCCACAGACGATGCGGTATTCTGGCAACCTCAGCCTTTTGTCGGCGAAAAAAACCTCAATGCGGTTGAACGCGCCTTTGATATCGTGATACAACCAGCCGTTCACGCTTTTTACACCACCCAGTTTGCCGGGGACATGCACGCGCAGTTTGCGGATGAAAAACTAACGCTGCTGCAAACCTGGAGCGAAGACGACTTCAGGCGCGTTCAGGAAAACCTGATTGGTCACCTGGTTACGCAAAAGCGCCTCAAGCTGTCGCCTACGCTTTTTATTGCCACCCAGGACAATGAGCTTGACGTCATTTCGGTGTGCAATCTCTCCGGTGAAGTGTGCAAAGAAACGCTGGGAACCCGTAAACGAACGGTGCTGGCGGACTCACTTGCGGAATTTCTCACTCAGCTTAAGCCAGTTCTGTAATCCAGATTGCCCTGAACCTTGTGAGAGATCTCTTACAAACCCTGTAGGACATTGCCAGGTAATAAGTAAAGACTTAATGAACGGATAAAATAATTATTCCTTATTATTCATAAAGTTAATGTTTTATTGTCAACTTTCATACGAAAATAATCTTAAGGGAGTGTCTGTAAGCATCTTGTAAGACAAGGCGAAACAGGCGATTCTATATCTGTCGACAAGGAGTCGCACAACGAAGAGAACATCAGGATGATGGCTCTTCGGCAGGACACACCAGGACGGTGTTACAAGGACAGGCTTCAGGATGAAGCGAAGCGGAAAGCGCTGGATGCGTTAAGGGACACCTCCAGGATGGAGAATGAGAGCCGGTCAGGATGTTCGGCGGGTCAGGATGGCCAGGACACTTCAGGATGAAGTCTTCACATCGGGGTGATGTGAGCAGGATGCACAAGTTCAGGATGAACAAGGTCGCAAGACCACAGGAAAAGTTGTCACGGATGAGCAGGGAGCACTAAAAGTAGCTGGAACGCTGCGAAACGAACCGGGAGCACTGTTTTTACAGTGCTCCCTTTTTTTATTTCCCTTCACTAGTGCTATTCTTCGCGCCAGATTTTTCATCATTGAGGTTAATTTCATGACGACTCATGACCGTGTGCGCCAGCAGTTACACGCGCTTGAAGCGCTACTGCGTGAACATAATCACTGGCGGTTGGATGAGCCTGCAGAGCATCTGTTTACCAGCACGCAGCCTTTTTGTATGGATACCATGGAGCCGGTTGAGTGGCTGCAATGGGTATTGATTCCCCGCATGCATACGCTGATTGATAACGCTCAGCCGCTTCCGCAGGCTTTTGCCGTCGCACCGTATTACGAAATGGCGTTGGCAGCCGATCACCCGCAACGCGAAATTCTCCTGACGGCATTGCAGGAATTGGATGCACTGTTTACAAGTGATAACGCCTGATGCTGGAGATTCTGTATCAGGACGAATGGCTGGTCGCAGTTAACAAACCTTCGGGCTGGTTGGTTCACCGCAGTTGGCTCGACCGGGATGAGAAAGTGGTGGTGATGCAAACGGTACGCGACCAGATTGGTCAGCACGTTTTTACCGCCCACCGACTCGACAGACCGACTTCCGGAGTACTGCTGATGGGACTGTCCAGCGAAGCCGGGCGGTTGCTGTCCCAGCAATTTGAACATCATCAAATTCAGAAACGCTATCATGCGATTGTGCGTGGCTGGCTGATGGATGATGCCGTGTTGGATTACCCGCTGGTCGAAGAACTGGATAAGATCGCCGATAAATTTGCCCGTGATGATAAAGGCCCGCAGCCTGCCGTCACCCATTATCGCGGTTTGGCGACGGTTGAGATGCCGGTAGCGACCGGACGTTATCCGACGACCCGTTACGGATTGGTGGAACTGGATCCTAAAACCGGTCGAAAACACCAGCTCAGACGCCATCTGGCGCACTTACGCCATCCGATTATCGGCGACAGTAAGCACGGTGATTTGCGGCAAAACCGCAGCGCCGCTGAGCATTTTGGCTGTCAGCGTTTGATGCTTCATGCCAGCCAGCTTACGCTGACTCATCCTTTTACCGGCGAACCGCTGGTTATTCGCGCCGGGCTGGATGATGTCTGGATGCAGGCGCTATCACAGTTTGGCTGGCGTGGACTTCTCCCTGAGAATGAAAGGGTTGAGTTCAGCGGGCTGTCAGGTCAGGATGAGCAGATAGATTCTTAAGTCCCAGGAGATTACGGTTATGGCGGAAATTGGAATTTTTGTCGGCACGATGTACGGAAACGCGTTGCTGGTTGCCGAAGAGGCCGAAGCTATTTTGACGGCGCAGGGTCATAAAGCCACGGTGTTCGAAGATCCCGAGCTCAGCGACTGGCAGGCATATCAGGAAAAATATGTGCTGGTGGTGACCTCAACGACCGGGCAGGGCGATCTGCCGGATAGCATCGTGCCGCTGTTTCAGGGGATCAAAGATAATCTCGGTTTCCAGCCAAATCTGCATTACGGAGTAATTGCGCTGGGTGACAGTAGCTATGTTAATTTCTGCAATGGCGGCAAGCAGTTCGATGCACTGTTGCAGGAACAAAGCGCCCACCGTGTTGGGGAAATGCTGCTGATTGACGCCAGCGAGCATCCTGAACCGGAAAGCGAATCCAATCCCTGGGTAGAAAACTGGGGAACCTTGCTTAAATAACCTTGCGCCCGGCAGCACTTTGCTTGCACGGGCCTGTTACTCTCTTTTGGATCGTAGGCCGGGTAAGGCGTTGCTACCCGGCAACAAAACGCCCACCAAACGCCAATTTCGTGAAGCATCTTCCATTCCCTTAGGCTTATGCCATAAACAACCTCATTCACCTCCCGCAATGTTGTGTTTTTGCACGGTGAGGGTAAGAGGCACTCCTTCATATACTTTTCCCGTCAGTTCCCGAAAAGGCAGCGAGTCAGAATAAAACGGCCCTGAGCTGTACCAAAACTGCCACACACTAACCTCTCATTCTGATCACCCTACAGGTGCTGTACAGAATGAACTGGCGAAAGCCAAGATTCAGGAGTGCAACAATGAGTTCATTAAGTCAGGCGGCGAGCAGCGCGGAAAAACGCACTAACGCTCGCTACTGGATAGTGGTGATGCTGTTTATCGTCACATCCTTCAACTACGGCGATCGCGCCACCTTATCCATCGCCGGCTCGGAGATGGCCAAAGATATTGGTCTGGATGCGGTAGGGATGGGGTATGTATTCTCCGCTTTTTCATGGGCCTATGTTATCGGTCAGATCCCCGGCGGCTGGCTGCTCGACCGCTTCGGTTCAAAACGTGTTTACTTCTGGTCCATTTTTATCTGGTCCATGTTTACCCTGCTGCAGGGCTTCGTCGATATCTTCAGCGGCTTCGGCATTATCGTTGCGCTGTTTACCCTGCGCTTCCTCGTGGGGTTAGCCGAAGCGCCATCCTTCCCTGGCAACAGTCGTATTGTGGCGGCGTGGTTCCCGGCGCAGGAAAGGGGCACGGCGGTCGCTATTTTTAACTCGGCGCAGTACTTTGCCACCGTGATCTTCGCGCCAATCATGGGCTGGTTGACCCACGAAGTGGGCTGGTCGCATGTGTTCTTCTTTATGGGCGGTCTCGGGATTGTTATCAGCTTTATCTGGCTGAAGGTGATTCATGAACCGAACCAGCATCCGGGCGTAAACCAAAAAGAGCTGGACTATATTGCCGAAGGCGGAGCGCTGATCAATATGGATCAGGCGGCAGCCAAAGCCAAAGTGCCGTTCAGCGTGAAGTGGGGGCAGATCAAGCAACTGCTGGGCTCACGGATGATGATCGGTATTTATATCGGCCAATACTGCATAAACGCGCTGACCTACTTCTTTATCACCTGGTTCCCGGTTTATCTGGTACAGGCACGCGGTATGTCGATTTTGAAAGCCGGTTTTGTTGCCTCGGTCCCGGCCATTTGCGGATTTGCAGGCGGCGTGCTCGGCGGCATTATTTCCGACTGGCTGATGCGCCGTACCGGTTCGCTGAATATCGCCCGTAAAACGCCAATCGTACTGGGTATGCTGTTGTCGATGGTGATGGTGTTCTGTAACTACGTCAACGTGGAGTGGATGATCATCGGCTTTATGGCGCTGGCCTTCTTCGGCAAAGGTATCGGTGCGTTGGGATGGGCGGTGATGGCCGATACTGCGCCAAAAGAGATCAGCGGTTTGAGCGGCGGTCTGTTCAATATGTTTGGCAACATCTCCGGTATCGTTACGCCAATTGCTATCGGCTACATCGTAGGTACCACTGGCTCGTTTAACGGTGCGTTGATTTACGTCGGGGTGCATGCGCTGATTGCTGTAGTGAGCTATCTGGTGCTGGTGGGTGATATTAAACGTATCGAACTGAAACCTGTCGCAGGGCAATGATGATGACAACACAATCGAGTCCCATTATTACCGATATGAAGGTCATCCCGGTGGCCGGTCATGACAGCATGCTGCTCAATATTGGCGGGGCGCATAACGCATACTTTACCCGCAATATCGTCGTGCTCACCGATAACGCCGGAAATACTGGCGTCGGTGAAGCACCGGGCGGCGAAGTGATTTATCAGACGCTTGTGGACGCGATTCCACAAGTGTTGGGCCAGGAAGTCGCGCGCCTGAATAAGGTGGTTCAGCAGGTGCATAAAGGCAACCAGGCCGCTGATTTTGACACCTTTGGCAAAGGTGCCTGGACCTTTGAACTGCGGGTTAATGCGGTGGCCGCGCTGGAAGCCGCACTGCTCGACCTGCTGGGCAAGGCGCTGAACGTGCCGGTCTGCGAACTGTTAGGGCCAGGCAAGCAGCGCGATGCGGTCACCGTGCTCGGCTATCTGTTCTACGTGGGAGATCGCAGCAAAACCGATCTGCCGTATCTGGATAGCACGCCGGGCAACCATGAGTGGTATCACCTGCGTCACCAGCAGGCGATGAACAGTGAGGCGGTGGTGCGTCTGGCTCAGGCTTCGCAGGATCGCTACGGCTTTAAAGATTTCAAACTCAAAGGCGGTGTGCTGCCTGGCGAGCAGGAAATCGACACCGCTCGCGCGTTGAAACAATGCTTCCCGGATGCGCGTATTACGGTCGATCCTAACGGTGCCTGGCTGCTGGATGAAGCTATCTCCTTGTGTAAAGGGCTGAACGATGTTCTGACCTACGCCGAAGATCCGTGCGGCGCAGAACAGGGTTTTTCCGGCCGCGAAGTGATGGCCGAGTTTCGCCGTGCAACCGGTCTGCCGGTAGCAACGAATATGATAGCCACCAACTGGCGTGAGATGGGCCATGCGGTGATGCTCAACTCGGTAGATATTCCACTGGCCGATCCGCACTTCTGGACCCTTTCCGGCGCGGTGCGCGTGGCACAGTTATGCGATGACTGGGGACTGACCTGGGGCTGCCACTCTAACAATCATTTTGATATTTCCCTGGCGATGTTCACCCACGTCGGTGCCGCTGCGCCGGGCAACCCAACGGCGATCGACACCCACTGGATCTGGCAGGAGGGCGATTGCCGCCTGACCAAAAATCCGCTGGAGATTACACACGGAAAAATTGCGGTACCCGACGCGCCCGGCCTGGGCGTGGAACTGGACTGGGATCAGGTACAGAAAGCGCATGAAGCCTATAAGGCGCTGCCCGGCGGCGCGCGTAATGACGCAGGCCCGATGCAGTATCTGATCCCTGGATGGACTTTTGACCGTAAACGTCCCGTTTTCGGCCGCCACTAATTTTGAATAAGGACTTAATTATGAGCGCACAATTTACTACCCCAGTCGTAACCGCGATGCAGGTGATCCCGGTTGCGGGCCATGACAGCATGCTGATGAATCTGAGCGGCGCACATGCCCCGTTCTTCACGCGTAATATTGTGATTATCAAAGATAACTCCGGTCATACCGGCGTGGGTGAGATTCCCGGCGGCGAAAAAATTCGTCAGACCCTGGAAGATGCCATTCCGCTGGTGGTGGGCAAAACGTTAGGTGAATACAAAAACGTACTGAATGCGGTCCGCAATACCTTTGCCGATCGTGATGCTGGTGGCCGTGGTTTGCAGACCTTCGATTTACGTACCACTATTCATGTGGTTACCGGGATCGAAGCGGCCATGTTGGATCTGCTGGGTCAGCATCTGGGCGTTAACGTCGCATCTCTGCTGGGCGACGGTCAGCAGCGTAGCGAAGTTGAAATGCTGGGTTACCTGTTCTTCGTCGGTAACCGTAACGCGACGCCGCTGCCGTATCAGAGCCAGCCGGATGAGAAATGCGACTGGTATCGCCTGCGTCATGAAGAGGCGATGACCCCGGATGCGGTGGTACGCCTGGCGGAAGCGGCATATGAGAAATATGGTTTCAACGATTTCAAACTGAAAGGCGGGGTGTTGGCCGGGGAAGAAGAAGCGGAATCTATTGTGGCGCTGGCGAAACGCTTTCCACAGGCACGTGTCACGCTCGATCCCAATGGCGCGTGGTCGCTGAATGAAGCGATTAAAATTGGTAAGTACCTGAAAGGATCGCTGGCTTATGCGGAAGATCCGTGCGGTGCCGAGCAGGGGTTCTCAGGCCGTGAAGTCATGGCGGAATTCCGTCGTGCTACCGGTTTGCCGACCGCCACCAACATGATCGCCACCGACTGGCGTCAGATGGGACATACGCTGTCGTTGCAGTCCGTGGATATCCCGCTGGCGGATCCGCACTTCTGGACTATGCAGGGTTCTGTCCGCGTTGCGCAGATGTGTCATGAGTTTGGGCTGACCTGGGGCTCGCACTCTAACAACCACTTTGATATTTCGCTGGCGATGTTTACTCATGTTGCGGCGGCGGCGCCGGGCAAAATTACCGCTATCGATACCCACTGGATCTGGCAGGAAGGCAATCAACGCCTGACTAAAGAGCCGTTTGAAATCAAAGGTGGCATGGTGCAGGTACCGGCGAAGCCGGGTCTGGGCGTGGAGCTGGATATGGATCAGGTTATGAAAGCTCACGAGCTGTATCAGCAACATGGACTGGGAGCGCGCGATGATGCCATGGGAATGCAGTATCTGATCCCGAACTGGACGTTTGATAATAAGCGTCCGTGCATGGTACGCTAAGCGAACTGGGACCGCTCCCACAAAGGGGCGGTTTTTCTCCTGGTGTATGCTTAACACAGTCAACATGCGTAAGGATGCTTTATGAAAATAGTAATCGCACCGGATTCCTATAAGGAAAGTTTGAGTGCGCTTGAAGTGGCAACGGCTATTGAGCTGGGATTTCGTGAGATCTGGCCTGAGGCGAATTACGTGAAGATCCCGGTCGCGGATGGCGGTGAGGGAACGGTCGAAGCGATGGTTGCCGCAACGCAAGGCCACCTTGTGCATGTTGATGTTACCGGCCCTCTGGGTAAAACGATTCAGGCATTTTATGGTTTATCCGGGGATGAGCGTTCGGCGTTTATCGAAATGGCGGCCGCCAGCGGACTGGAGCAGGTTCCCGCAGGTTTACGCGATCCGCTGAAAACGACCTCCTGGGGAACCGGGGAGCTAATCCGTCATGCGCTGGACGCGGGCGTTGAACATATCATTATCGGCATTGGCGGCAGCGCCACCAATGATGGCGGTGCCGGGATGGTGCAAGCGCTGGGAGCAAAATTACTGGATGCGCAAAATAACGATATTGCTCATGGCGGGACTGGCCTTGAATCACTCGCCCGGATTGATATTTCTCAGCTAGACCCGCGTCTTGCCGCGTGCCGTATTGAAGTGGCCTGCGATGTGACTAATCCGTTGACCGGTGAAGAGGGGGCCTCTGCGGTCTTCGGTCCGCAAAAGGGGGCGACGCCGGAGATGATTCTTCGTCTTGATCGGGCGCTCACGCATTATGCGCAACTCATTGCCCGCGATCTGGACGTCAACGTGCTGGAACTGGCGGGTGGTGGCGCGGCTGGCGGTATGGGGGCGGCACTGTATGCGTTTTGCGGTGCGCAGTTACGCTGCGGTATTGAGGTCGTGACGGATGCGTTACACCTCGACGACTGCGTTGCGGATGCGGATTTAGTGGTCACGGGTGAAGGACGTATCGACAGCCAGACCATTCACGGTAAGGTTCCGGTTGGCGTGGCGAAGGTGGCAAAGCGTTACAACAAACCGGTTATTGGCATTGCCGGCAGCCTGACGGCTGATGTCGGTGTTGTACACGAGCATGGGCTGGATGCGGTTTTTAGCGTTATTTATACCGTTTGCACGCTGGATGAGGCGCTGAAGAACGCGAGTGAGAATGTGCGAATGACGGCGCGAAACGTGGCCGCGACCCTGAAAGCGGGTCAGCAATTACGTTGAATGATGTGGCATGAAGGCCGGATAAGACGCGTGAGCGTCGTCATCCGGCAATCAGATCTTTACCCTAACAACTTCTTCGCTTCGCGCGCAACGTTATCCATTTCATCCAGAAGCTCTAAAAACTCAGGCTCCAGCTCTTCCTCTTTGCTCCCGCTACGTAATTGCTGCTCAATCAGCTGACACAGGTTTTTCATGCGGGGAACGCCGCTATAACCGCAACTGCCATGCAGTTTATGGATCATATCCACCAGTCCTTCAGGGTTTTCACCTACCAGCTGTTCTTCAATTTTGTTACGCACTTCGGGCAGAAAATCGAGCAGCATTTGCAGCATATCCCGCGCCAGATCGTTTTTACCGGCGGCTTGCCTTAACGCCAGTTGCCAGTCGAGCGTGGTATTCGGATTGACGACCGGTTCAACAGCGAGCGCCCTCAGCGATGAGCTCGCGCCGGGTTTGTAGCGTAACAGCAGATTATGCAGCTTATCTTCTTCGATAGGCTTCGCCAGGTAATCGTTCATTCCGGCGCTGAGCAGCTTCTCTTTTTGCCCAGCCATGGCATGCGCGGTGACCGCAATGACCGGCGTCTGTTGTTGATGAGGAAGCTGGTGGATCAGTTCGCAGGCGCGAATACCGTCCATGTCTGGCATCTGAATATCCATCAGGATGAGATCAAACTGCATCTGTTTGGCGCGATCCACTGCCTGATGTCCGCTGTCGCAGAGCACGACGTGCTGCACTTTATCTTCCAGCAGTGCGCCAATCAGCTTGAGGTTCGCCGGGTTGTCGTCCACCGCCATGACGGTCATCGCAATTTTGCTCTCGTCTAACAGTAGCGGAGCCGCGCTGTGGTTCAGTTGACAATACTCTGTCAACGCTGGCAGTAAGCGGGTTGAGGTAAGAGGTTTCAACAGGCACGCCGCCGCGCCGCCCTGCTTTAATTTCTCAGCGTTGATCTGCGCATGGCAAGGCAGAGCCAGTAACAAAAAGTCGGTCATCGCCGCTGCGCTTGCCAGCCGCTCATGCTGCATAGTGAGCGGTTCGCGTAAAGTGACCGGTATGCCAAGCAGCAGAATATCGTAATGATCCTTCGGCAGCCCGGAGAATGAAGGGCTGTAAATCACCTCTAGCGGCGTTTCACTCAAGATATCTAACGTGCATTGCGCGGCTGTGGCGTTAGGTTCAACGTAGGCCAGCCGCTTTCCGGCCAGACAGTGCGTGGTTGAGCGATCCACGAGAACGTTAGGGTTGAGATCGAGGCTGATATGGAACCAGAACGTGGAGCCCCGGTTCGGCTGGCTGTGGAAGGAGATATCCCCGCCCATTTCATTGACCAGCTTTTGCGTAATGACCAGGCCCAGTCCGGTCCCGCCGTGGCGGCGGGAAATACTGGCATCGGCCTGGCGGAAGGCCTGGAACAGGCGTGACTGATCGCGCTCAGGGATGCCAATTCCGGTATCGCGGATTTGCACTTCAATTTGCACTTTCGTGTTACTGAGGGCGCGTTTCTCGACCAGAATGTCGATATTGCCGCCTTCGGTAAATTTGATGGCATTGCCAACCAGATTAGTGATTACCTGCTGTAAGCGCAGCGGGTCCCCGATGACGTTGTCCGGCACGTCATTCTTAATATTTAGCGTCAGCTCAAGCCCTTTATCATGGGATGAGTGCGCTAACAGCGTGACGACGTCATCCAGCGTGCTACGTAGCGGGAATGGGATGCTTTCCAGAATCAGTTTGCCCGCCTCAAGTTTGGAGAAGTCGAGCACATCATTGATGATGGCCAACAGATTGTTGGCCGAGCGTTCAATCGTATTCAGGTGATCGCGCTGCGTCGTGTTGAGCTCGGTTTTAAGCGTCAGGCGGGTGAAGCCAATCACGCCATTCAGCGGCGTACGCAGCTCATGCGACATGTTAGCCAGAAACTCAGACTTAATACGCGCCGCTTCCTGGGCGCGTTTCTTCGCCAGATCCAGTTCGACGTTCTGGATTTCCATCTGCTCCAACGTTTCGCGCAGGTCAGAGGTGGCCTGGTCGATGTTGTGCTGCATCTCTTCATGGTAGGCCGCAAGTGACATCGCCATCGAGTTGATGCCATTTTTGAGCATATCCAGCTCGCCCAACATGAAACCTTCGACGCGGCTGTCGAGCTGTCCTCTACGTATTCGGTCAACGGTATTTACCATATTGCGAATCGGGCCAGTCACGTCGCGCATCAGACGCCAGCCAAAAATTAACGCAATACCGATACAAAACAACATCATTACGCTGGAGATAAAGATCTCTTTATACTGCTGCAATCTTACTGACTTGAGGTCCAGCTCAAGCGCCACATACCCCAGCATATTTTCCGTATTTTTGGCGTCGCTGACGGCAGATTCATCCGGCGAATAGCTTTCCGATATAATTGGCGTTCGCAGGATCATGATATCCCCGAGCCGGGTGACGCTCAGCTTACGGGGAAATGGTGAACCGGTTGCCAGCTGCATTTCAGACGGATCGAGATGAAAATTGGATGTGACAAACAGCCGGTTATTCTCGTCATAGACAGAAATTGCCCGCACGATATCGGAATGGCGACGATGCAGCACGCTGATAAGTTGGCCGATGGATTCTCTGTTTTGCAGATTCATGCCATATTCGCTGGAGACCGCGAGTGGCTCAATGATGCTGGCGCCAGCATCTTCCAGTTGACGCTGCAAGTCGTTATAGCGATGCACAACAAAAAAGATACTGAGCAGCAAACCAATCAGGACGGTCGGGGCCAGGATCAGAATCATCATGCGTGCGCGCAGGCTGTAGTTGGTCATGGAGTTCCGTTATGGGACAATTAGGGTCACACTGTTAAATAGAGAAATATCTCGTCGATGGCGCAATTCTACTCTGCAAAACGACGCGTGACGACGCGTCAGATCATAACCGTTACCGTCAATGACCTTGATCCTTTCGGCCAGGGCGTTGCTCGCCATAACGGAAAGGCGTTGTTTATACCGGAATT
The DNA here is from genome assembly GCF_030336805.1 of Citrobacter sp. Cb023. Taxonomy (NCBI): domain Bacteria; kingdom Pseudomonadati; phylum Pseudomonadota; class Gammaproteobacteria; order Enterobacterales; family Enterobacteriaceae; genus Citrobacter; species Citrobacter sp. Cb023. The sequence goes on from NZ_JAOWCV010000040.1 coordinate 690,714, forward strand.
GCTACCTCAGGAAAGCGCCGAGGTGGTGATTACCGAAGATAAAAAACAGTTCGCCCGCGCGCAAGTAAAACGACGTTTAAACGACAGTCCGCAGCGTGAAGTGCCACGTTGCCCGCATTTTGGCGTGTGCGGCGGCTGCCAGCAGCAGCATGCCAGCATCTCGTTGCAGCAGCGTAGCAAAAGCGCGGCGTTGTCGCGTTTAATGAAATGTGAAGTGTCGGATGTTATAGCTGATACCCCGTGGGGCTATCGTCGTCGCGCCAGGTTGAGCCTGAATTATCGGCCAAAAGAACAAAAATTGCAGATGGGGTTTCGCAAATCCGCATCCAGCGACATTATCGATGTTAAACAATGCCCTATTTTGGTGCCCCAGCTTGAAGCGCTCTTGCCCCACATCCGGGCGTGTCTGGAAAGTCTGCAAGGGTTACGCCATCTTGGTCATGTCGAGCTGGTGCAGGCGGGGAGCGGAACCCTGATGATTTTGCGCCACACGGCGCCATTAAGTGTTCAGGATAAAGAAAAACTGGAATGCTTTTCGCATTCTCAGGGGCTGTCTTTGTTTCTGGCCCCGCAAAGCGAGATACTGGAATCAATATCAGAAGAGTCGCCCTGGTATGACTCAAATGGACTACGGTTAACCTTCAGCCCGCGTGATTTTATTCAGGTCAATGAAGGGGTAAACCAACAAATGGTGGCCCGTGCGCTCGAATGGCTGGATGTGCAACCTGAAGATCGCGTTCTCGATCTGTTCTGTGGAATGGGTAATTTTACCCTGCCGTTGGCAACCCGGGCTGCAAACGTGGTGGGGGTGGAAGGGGTACCGGCGCTGGTGGAAAAAGGCCGGGAAAACGCGCTGAATAACGGATTACACAATGTGACATTCTTTCATGAAAACCTTGAGGAAGATGTTACCCGGCAGCCGTGGGCGAAAAACGGATTCGACAAAGTATTGCTCGATCCTGCGCGTGCGGGGGCTGCAGGTGTGATGCAACATATTATAAAATTAGAACCTATACGCGTTGTTTATGTATCCTGTAACCCGGCAACGCTGGCTCGTGACAGCGACGCTTTGCTCAACGCGGGATATGCCATACGGCGACTGGCGATGCTTGATATGTTCCCGCACACTGGACACCTGGAATCAATGGTCCTGTTTGAGCGTATGTAATAAATTTTGTACCCATTGGATTTCGGGTGGTAATGCAGCGTGAAAGACAATGGGTATGGCTTGTCGACTTCGACAGGCCAGGCCCCTTAAGGAGAGGACAATGGTTGCGGTAAGAAGTGCACATATAAATAAAGCTGGTGAGTTTGATCCAAAGAAATGGATCGCGAGTCTGGGGATCTCCAGCCAGCAGTCGTGTGAACGCTTAGCCGAAACCTGGGCGTACTGCCAGCAGCAGACACAGGGGCATCCGGATGCGGATCTGCTGCTGTGGCGTGGCGTGGAGATGGTTGAAATACTCTCCATGTTGAGCATGGATATCGACACGCTGCGCGCAGCAATGCTGTTCCCTCTGGCAGATGCCAACGTGGTCAGTGAAGACATCCTGCGCGAGAGCGTGGGCAAATCCATTGTTCATCTTATCCACGGCGTGCGGGATATGGCGGCAATACGCCAGCTTAAGGCCACTCATACCGATTCAGTCTCTTCCGAACAGGTCGATAACGTTCGCCGCATGCTGCTGGCAATGGTGGATGATTTCCGCTGTGTGGTCATCAAGCTGGCGGAGCGGATTGCACATCTGCGTGAAGTGAAGGACGCACCGGAAGATGAACGCGTTCTGGCGGCAAAAGAGTGCACCAATATCTATGCGCCGCTGGCCAACCGTTTGGGTATCGGGCAATTAAAATGGGAACTGGAAGATTACTGCTTCCGTTACCTGCACCCGGCTGAATACAAACGTATTGCCAAGCTGCTGCACGAACGTCGCATCGATCGCGAGCATTACATTGATGAGTTCGTCGGTCATTTGCGCTCAGAGATGAAAACGGAAGGCGTCAAAGCCGAAGTGTACGGACGTCCGAAACACATCTACAGCATCTGGCGCAAAATGCAGAAAAAGCAGCTGGCCTTCGATGAACTTTTCGACGTGCGCGCGGTGCGTATCGTGGCGGAGCGTTTACAGGACTGCTATGCCGCGCTCGGGATAGTGCATACTCACTATCGCCATCTGCCGGATGAGTTCGATGACTATGTCGCTAACCCGAAACCCAACGGCTATCAGTCAATTCATACGGTTGTGCTGGGACCGGGCGGCAAAACCATTGAAATTCAGATCCGTACGAAACAGATGCATGAAGATGCCGAACTGGGCGTTGCGGCACACTGGAAGTACAAAGAGGGCACTGCTTCCGGCGTGGCGCGTTCTGGTCATGAAGATCGTATTGCATGGCTGCGTAAGCTGATCGCCTGGCAGGAAGAGATGGCGGACTCTGGCGAAATGCTGGATGAAGTCCGTAGCCAGGTCTTTGATGACCGAGTGTACGTCTTTACGCCAAAAGGCGACGTTGTGGACTTACCTGCGGGCTCCACACCGCTCGATTTTGCTTATCATATTCACAGTGATGTGGGGCATCGTTGCATTGGCGCGAAAATTGGCGGACGCATCGTACCGTTTACCTACCAGCTGCAGATGGGCGATCAAATTGAAATTATCACCCAGAAACAGCCCAACCCAAGCCGCGACTGGCTGAACCCTAACCTCGGCTATGTCACCACCAGTCGGGGGCGTTCGAAGATCCACGCCTGGTTCCGTAAACAGGACCGCGACAAAAACATCCTTGCTGGCCGCCAGATCCTCGACGATGAGCTGGCGCATTTAGGCATTAGCCTGAAAGAAGCGGAAAAGCACCTGCTGCCGCGCTACAGCTTCAATGAGCTGGATGAGCTGCTGGCGGCGATTGGTGGGGGGGACATTCGCCTCAACCAGATGGTGAACTTCCTGCAGGCGCAGTTTAATAAGCCGAGCGCAGCCGAACAGGATGCCGCCGCGCTGAAACAGCTTCAGCAGAAAACGCAGGCGCCGCAGAGTCGCCGTAAAGACGATGGTCGCGTGGTGGTGGAAGGGGTGGGTAACCTGATGCACCACATCGCGCGCTGCTGCCAGCCGATTCCAGGCGATGAAATTGTCGGGTTTATCACTCAGGGCCGCGGTATTTCCGTGCACCGGGCGGATTGCGAACAGTTGACCGAGCTGCGCTCCCATGCGCCGGAACGTATTGTTGATGCGGTTTGGGGCGAAAGCTACTCGGCAGGATATTCGCTGGTGGTTCGCGTCCAGGCTAACGATCGCAGCGGCTTATTACGTGATATCACCACGATTCTTGCCAACGAGAAGGTGAACGTGCTGGGGGTTGCCAGCCGGAGTGATACCAAACAGCAGTTGGCTACCATCGATATGACCATCGAAATCTATAACCTGCAGGTGCTCGGGCGCGTGCTTGGCAAGCTGAACCAGGTGCCGGATGTGATCGACGCACGTCGTCTGCACGGTAATTAATTATTTTATAGGCCAGATAAGTTTGCATGCCTGGTGAGGCGCGTTAGCGTTGCCATCAGGCATTGCCATGTTGCCGGATATCGGCTGTCGTCTTATCTGGCCTCGCGTATTGAAATTTCAGGATATTCCAATGAATCAAATCGACCGACTGCTCGGTATTATGCAGCGCCTGCGCGACCCGGAAAACGGTTGTCCCTGGGATAAAGAGCAGACATTCGCCACTATTGCCCCTTACACCCTCGAAGAAACCTATGAAGTGCTGGACGCAATTGCGCGGGAAGACTTCGACGACCTGCGTGGAGAGCTGGGTGACTTGCTGTTCCAGGTGGTGTTTTACGCCCAGATGGCGCAGGAAGAAGGACGTTTCGATTTCAATGATATTTGCGCCGCCATCAGCGATAAGCTTGAGCGTCGCCACCCACATGTTTTTGCTGATGTTTCTGCCAGTAACAGCACTGAGGTGTTGACCCGCTGGGAGCAAATCAAAAGCGAAGAACGCGCCCAGAAGGCGCAGCATTCCGCACTCGACGATATTCCCCGTAGTTTACCGGCGTTAATGCGCGCCCAAAAAATCCAGAAACGCTGCTCTAATGTTGGCTTCGACTGGAAAACATTAGGACCGGTTGTCGACAAGGTTTACGAAGAGATCGATGAAGTCATGTTTGAGGCGAAGCAGGCTGTTGTCGACCAGGCTAAACTGGAGGAGGAAATGGGCGACCTGTTGTTTGCGACGGTCAATATGGCTCGGCATTTAGGCACTAAAGCTGAGATCGCATTGCAAAAAGCGAACGAGAAATTTGAGCGCCGTTTTCGTGAGGTTGAGCGAATTGTAGCGGCTCGGGGTCTGGAAATGACTGGTGTTGATCTGGAAACTATGGAAGAAGTCTGGCAACAGGTAAAACGGCAGGAAATTGATCTCTAAGGGATTTCGTCGGTCAAGGGCGATTTGTGTGATTTTTTAAATAACAAGCGCTTGATTTACGTCAAAAACATTTACCCCAAAGGGGCTATTTTCTCACTCCCGATGTTTATGTGAGCCTGGTGAAGAGGAGGAATAATGAAAGTTTGTGGCGCTCGTCATGTTCGGGTATACTACTTTCCCGTCTTGGTAATTCCATCGTTTCACCCTAACTTCTCAGGTCCAGCATGACAACGAACTATATTTTTGTGACCGGCGGGGTCGTATCCTCTCTGGGTAAAGGCATTGCCGCAGCCTCCCTGGCAGCCATTCTTGAGGCTCGTGGCCTCAACGTGACCATGATGAAACTGGATCCGTACATCAACGTCGATCCAGGTACTATGAGTCCAATCCAACACGGGGAAGTGTTCGTTACTGAAGACGGCGCTGAAACCGACCTGGACCTGGGTCACTATGAGCGTTTCATTCGTACCAAAATGACTCGCCGCAATAACTTCACTACCGGTCGAATTTACTCCGATGTCCTGCGCAAAGAGCGCCGTGGCGACTATCTGGGTGCAACCGTACAGGTTATCCCGCACATCACCAACGCGATTAAAGAGCGTGTCCTTGCCGGTGGCGAAGGTCATGACGTCGTTCTGGTTGAAATCGGCGGTACGGTCGGTGATATCGAATCCCTGCCATTCCTGGAAGCGATTCGCCAATTAGCGGTAGATATCGGTCGTGAACACGCGCTGTTCATGCACCTGACTCTGGTTCCTTACCTGGCCGCTGCCGGTGAAGTCAAAACTAAACCGACTCAGCACTCGGTAAAAGAGTTGCTGTCGATTGGTATCCAGCCTGACATTCTGATCTGTCGTTCCGATCGCGCGGTTCCGGCCAACGAACGTGCAAAAATTGCATTGTTCTGTAACGTGCCAGAAAAAGCCGTTATTTCAATGAAAGATGTCGATTCCATCTATAAAATTCCAGGCCTGTTGAAATCCCAGGGCCTTGACGATTATATTTGTAAACGATTCAGCTTGAACTGTCCGGAAGCTAATCTGTCAGAATGGGAACAGGTTATCTACGAAGAAGCGAATCCGGCAGGCGAAGTGACTATCGGTATGGTCGGCAAGTATATTGAACTGCCGGATGCCTATAAGTCAGTTATCGAAGCATTGAAGCACGGTGGTCTGAAGAATCGTGTCACCGTCAACATTAAGCTGATCGATTCGCAAGATGTCGAAACGCGCGGCGTTGAGATCCTGAAAGGTCTTGATGCAATCCTGATCCCTGGCGGCTTCGGCTACCGTGGTGTTGAAGGTAAGATCGCGACAGCGCGCTTTGCGCGTGAAAACAATGTTCCTTATCTGGGTATTTGCCTGGGTATGCAGGTTGCGTTGATTGAGTTTGCACGTAACGTAGTGGGTATGGATAACGCCAACTCCACGGAATTTGTGCCAGACTGTAAGTACCCGGTGGTGGCCCTGATTACCGAATGGCGCGATGAAGACGGCAACGTTGAAGTCCGTACCGAGAAGAGCGATCTGGGCGGCACAATGCGCCTTGGCGCCCAGCAGTGTCAGTTGAGCGACGATAGCCTGGTTCGTCAGCTGTACGGCGCGCCGACAATTGTTGAACGCCATCGCCACCGTTACGAAGTCAACAATATGCTGTTGAAACAGATTGAAGCTGCGGGTCTGCGTATTGCAGGCCGTTCCGGTGATGATCAGTTGGTCGAGATCATTGAGGTACCGAATCATCCGTGGTTCGTGGCCTGTCAGTTCCACCCGGAATTTACTTCCACGCCACGTGATGGGCACCCGCTGTTTGCCGGCTTTGTGAAAGCCGCCAGTGAACATCAGAAGCGTCAGGCGAAGTAAGAAGTAAAAAAGTTAGAACGGCAATGCACCCATCCGGGTGCATTGTTTGTCTGGAGTTTTAGTTTAACTTGTACTGAGGAAAATCTAATGTCCAAAATCGTTAAAATCATCGGTCGTGAAATCATCGACTCCCGTGGTAACCCGACTGTTGAAGCCGAAGTACACCTGGAAGGTGGTTTCGTTGGTATGGCAGCAGCTCCGTCAGGTGCTTCTACTGGTTCCCGCGAAGCACTGGAACTGCGCGACGGCGACAAATCCCGTTTCATGGGTAAAGGCGTACTGAAAGCTGTTGCAGCTGTTAACGGCCCAATTGCTCAGGCTCTGCTGGGTAAAGATGCTAAAGATCAGGCTGGCATCGACAAGATCATGATCGATCTGGACGGTACTGAAAACAAATCCAACTTCGGTGCAAACGCCATCCTGGCTGTGTCCCTGGCGAACGCCAAAGCAGCTGCTGCTGCTAAAGGCCTGCCGCTGTATGCACACATCGCTGAACTGAACGGTACTCCGGGCAAATACTCCATGCCGGTTCCGATGATGAACATCATCAACGGTGGTGAGCACGCTGACAACAACGTTGACATCCAGGAGTTCATGATTCAGCCGGTTGGCGCTAAAACCCTGAAAGAAGCCGTACGTATGGGTTCTGAAGTGTTCCACAACCTGGCTAAAGTTCTGAAAGCTAAAGGTATGAACACTGCAGTGGGTGACGAAGGCGGCTACGCGCCGAACCTGGGTTCCAACGCTGAAGCTCTGGCTGTAATCGCTGAAGCGGTTAAAGCAGCTGGCTACGAGCTGGGCAAAGACATCACCCTGGCGATGGACTGTGCAGCTTCTGAATTCTACAAAGACGGTAAATACGTTCTGGCTGGCGAAGGCAACAAAGCATTCACCTCCGAAGAATTCACCCACTTCCTGGAAGAACTGACCAAACAGTACCCGATCGTGTCCATCGAAGATGGTCTGGACGAGTCTGACTGGGACGGTTTCGCATACCAGACTAAAGTTCTGGGCGACAAAATCCAGCTGGTTGGTGACGATCTGTTCGTAACCAACACCAAGATCCTGAAAGAAGGCATCGAAAAAGGCATCGTTAACTCCATCCTGATCAAATTCAACCAGATCGGTTCTCTGACCGAAACTCTGGCTGCGATCAAAATGGCGAAAGACGCTGGCTACACCGCTGTCATCTCTCACCGTTCTGGCGAAACTGAAGACGCTACCATCGCTGACCTGGCTGTTGGTACCGCTGCAGGCCAGATCAAAACCGGTTCTATGAGCCGTTCTGATCGCGTTGCTAAGTACAACCAGCTGATTCGTATCGAAGAAGCTCTGGGTGAACAAGCGCCGTACAACGGTCGTAAAGAGATCAAAGGTCAGGCGTAATCCTGTTCTTTAACTCTTAACGTAAAAACCCGCTGCGGCGGGTTTTTTTATGCCGCTAAACTAAAGCAGTAGCGGTAAGGTCGCACTGGCGGTTTTCTGGCTCACATCACTGTACTTTTCATCCAGAGCAATCAGTGACGTGGTGAGCAGTTCTACCAACAGCATCACTCCCACCTTGGCGTTTAGCGCACCAGCACTCAACGGACCTTCTGGTTTGGCTGCGACCAGTTGAATATCACTCAGCGAAGCCAACGGACTGCGCGGCGTATTACTCAACGCCAGTACGCGCGCGCCTTGCTTACGCGCCAGTTTAACGACATGCAGCAGATCGCGCGTGGAGCCTGAGCTGGAAATCGCCACCACGAGCGTGTCTTTGCTTAGCGTTGTGGCGTTCATGGCTGCGCGATGCATATCGCTGAACATTTGTGCGGGTTTGCCCAAGCGCAGGAGTTTGTAATGTAAATACTCCCCCAGAATGGCGCTGGCCGCTACGCCATAAATCTGTACCGACTGCGCCTGATGCAGCGCAAGAGCGGCTGCTTCAAGTAATGCTCTGTCGAGTAATTTTGCGGTGTCCTGCAGTGCTTGCACGGATTCATTGACCACATTGTCAATTTCATCCCCGCTGTGCTCTACCGGCTGTTCTTGCTGGAGATCGAGTGCCAGCGCCATTTTGAACTCGTTATAGCCCTTACACCCCAGCGTACGGCACAGCCGTGTGACGCTAGCTTCGCTGGTGTCGCTTTCACGCGCCAGTTCGGTAATCGTCAGGTAGACAACTTTTGCCGGATCGCTTAGCACAAACTCTCCCAGCTTCTGTTGTGTTCGGCTATATCCGTCAACGCTCTGGCGCAATCTCAGCAGCAGGTTTTCATTTTCTGACATGCAAAATCCTTAATGCGTTTCTCTGCTGATAGTGTGGCGGAAAGCAGGGGAGAGATGCCAGTCATTTTAAAAAAGTATGATCGGCTTCCTGGTTTTTGATGATGATTTTCATTTATAAAAATAATTATGGTAAAAATTTTCATCACTAGTCGGGGAGATGAAAAAATGATGCAAATGTTTAGCGGCGCCTCATCGGGTGCATGGTTTGAAAAAGCGCAGCGCTTCGGCAAATCCTTCATGCTGCCGATTGCGGTATTGCCCGCCGCGGGACTGTTGTTAGGGATTGGCGGCGCACTGTCGAATCCAAACACATTGACGGCTTATCCGTTTTTGGATGTCGACTGGTTGCAGGCAATCTTCACAATCATGACCAGCGCCGGTTCTATTGTGTTTGCCAATCTTTCGGTGTTGTTCGCAGTGGGTGTCGCTGTAGGACTGGCGAAAACGGATAAAGGTACCGCCGGGCTGGCGGCATTGCTGGCATTTTTGGTGATGAATGCCACTATCAATGCCTTATTGACCCTCAACGGGACACTGGCGCACGAGAACCCGGGTGCCGTTGGCCAGGGGATGACGCTGGGTATTCAGACGCTGGAAACGGGCGTGTTTGGTGGGGTGGTTATTGGTCTTGTCACCTGCGCGCTGCATAGCCGTTTCAATAAAGTCTCACTACCTCAGTTCCTTGGTTTCTTCAGCGGTTCGCGCTTTGTACCGATTATTAGCTCCCTTGCCGCGATTGTCGTGGGGGCTGTCATGACAGTGGTTTGGCCGCATTTCCAGAAACTCATTTTTGGGCTGGGTGGTCTGGTGGATGCGACGGGTTATCTGGGGACACTATTGTACGGCTTCATCCTGCGTATGCTTGGCCCACTGGGTTTACACCATATCTTTTATTTGCCGTTCTGGACGACGGCGCTTGGCGGTAGCGAAATCGTCAACGGCCAGTTGGTTGAAGGTACGCAGCGGATTTTCTTTGCCCAACTTGCCGATCCGAATACGCAGCAGTTCTATGCGGGCACCTCGCGCTTTATGTCCGGGCGATTCATTACCATGATGTTTGGCCTGCTTGGCGCATGCCTGGCGATGTACCACACTGCCAAGCCGGAGAACAGAAAGCTTGTCGCCGGCCTGCTGTTGTCGGCAGCCCTGACCTCTTTCCTGACGGGGATCACTGAGCCTATCGAGTTCTCCTTCCTCTTTGTGGCTCCCGTGTTATATGTCATTCACGCCTTCTTCGATGGCCTGGCGTTTATGATGGCTCATATTTTACATATCACTATTGGGCAAACTTTTTCGGGTGGGCTTATCGATTTCCTCCTCTTCGGCGTCTTACAAGGGGAAGCTAAAACCAACTGGATGTACGTTCCCATGGTGGGGATACCGTGGTTCTTCCTTTACTACTTTACCTTCCGCTATTTGATTAACCGCTTTGGCTGGCTGACACCTGGGCGTGAAAACGTAACCCCAATTGAATCCGGTCTGCCTCAAAGTGAACGCGCTGCGGCAGTCATCTCTGGGCTGGGAGGCAAAGAGAATCTGGAAGAGGTGGACTGTTGCGCCACACGCTTACGCGTGACGGTGAAAGAGAGCAGCAAGGTAGATGAAGCGGCGCTGAAAGCGACCGGAGCACGTGGCGTTATTATTCGCGGTAAAGGTGTTCAGGTGATTTATGGCCCGCATGTCACCATCATTAAAAACGAAGTCGAAGAGATCTTATCGTAATGAAAACTGTACTGGATTGCCTGAAAGGTAAATTAATCGTCTCCTGTCAGGCGCTGGAAAATGAGCCTCTGCACAGTCCATTTATTATGTCGCGTATGGCGTTGGCGGCAGCACAGGGCGGTGCGGTAGGTATCCGTGCGAACAGCGTGGTGGATATTCGCGCTATCAAAGAGATCGTCTCACTGCCGGTGATTGGGATTATCAAGCGCGATTATCCGGGTAGTGATGTGTTTATCACGGCCACCCTGCAGGAAGTGGATGAGTTGATGACCGTTGAGCCGGAAATTATTGCTCTGGACGCGACAGCGCGCCCGCGCCCTGGTGGGCAAACGCTGGAAGAACTGGTCGCACAAGTCCGCGCTCGCTACCCGTCCGTACTGCTGATGGCGGATATCGCCACTGTAGACGAGGCGGTGACCGCCGAGCGTCTGGGGTTTGACTGCGTGGGCACTACGCTCTACGGCTATACCGCTGACACTGTCGGGCATGTGCTGGCGGAAAACGACTGCGGTTTTTTACGTGAGGTGTTGGCTGCGGTCAGCATACCGGTCGTGGCGGAAGGAAACGTCGATACCCCGGAACGTGCTGCACGTTGCCTGGCATTAGGTGCCCATACCGTGGTGGTTGGAGGGGCTATCACGCGTCCGCAGCAGATTACGGCACGCTTTGCCGCGGCGATCGCCGCGTAAAGCATCGATGGGGCATGATACTTTGGCGGGGATCTGCGATAATTATCGTTTATCCCCATATTGAGAGCGCTATGCAGTACCCGATTAACGAGATGTTCCAGACCCTGCAAGGTGAGGGTTACTTTACCGGCGTCCCCGCCATTTTTATTCGTTTACAGGGATGCCCGGTTGGCTGTGCCTGGTGCGATACCAAACACACCTGGGATAAGCTTGAGGATCGGGAAGTTTCCCTGTACAGCATCCTGGCTAAGACCAAAGAGAGCGATAAATGGGGCGCGGCGAGCAGCGAGGATCTGCTGGCGGTCATTGTGCGTCAGGGCTATACCGCCCGTCACGTGGTGATAACCGGTGGCGAGCCCTGCATTCATGACCTGGTGCCGCTGACAGACCTGCTGGAAAAGAACGGCTTTAGCTGCCAGATTGAAACCAGCGGTACCCACGAAGTGCGCTGTACGCCGAATACCTGGGTGACCGTATCGCCGAAGGTGAATATGCGCGGCGGTTATGATGTGCTGTCGCAGGCGCTGGAGCGTGCGAATGAAATCAAACATCCGGTTGGTCGCGTTCGCGATATTGAAGCGCTGGATGAACTGCTGGCTACGTTGAGCGACGACAAACCGCGTATCATCGCCTTACAGCCAATCAGCCAGAAAGAAGATGCTACGCGTTTGTGTATTGATACCTGTATCGCGCGTAACTGGCGTCTGTCGATGCAGACCCATAAATATCTGAATATCGCCTGATGATAATGGGTTTATCGGCCTGCATTGAGTGCTACATGCAGGCCGGATAACCTTATGCGTTAGACCAGCTCTGAATCGAATTGACGTTATTCAGGCCGCCATGCAGTACTTCATACGACTTTTTCAGGATCACATCGGTGTGCTGGGTTAAATCGCGGAAAATCCCTTTGTTCAGCGCGTCATAGCGTCTGGCGTTGCTTTCTATTGGTGTGAATACATCTTTCACCCGAACCATTTTTTCTATCGCGGTCTCATAGTTCGGATAGAGACCAAGCCCTACCGCCGTGTTAATTGCCGCGCCCAGGCTGGCGCAACCGTTAATGGCATTCCGTCTTGCTGGAAGATTGAACACGTCGGCAAAGATTTGCATGAATAGATCACTGTTTGAACCGCCGCCCGTAATGATAACTTGTTTAGCGAAGTGATTCATTTCGTTACACATATTGTCGTAATTGTTTTTCAGCGTCAGCGCAACGCTCTCCAGAATAGAGCGGTAAATCCAGGCGTAGTCCATGCTGGAGTCAAAGCCAATCATGATCCCACGTTTGAACGGTTCCCACGGGTTGGTCAGCCAGTCCAGGACGGTCATCAGGCCATTGCAACCGGGTGGTACGCTGGCCGCTTTCTTATTCAGCAAATCTTCCGGCGACAGATCCTGTGCTTTCGCATCCTGGATTAGTGATTCCCCCAACATATCCCGCAGCCAACTGACCGTCCACATCCCTTTGCGAATGCCATAGCCTTCGTAGAGCAGCGTTTGCGGAATCGAAGACATAATTGGCCAATAAGCGATTGGATCTTTGGGCAGCGCTTTGCCGTTCATCATCAGGGCGATATAGGTGCCTAATGAGATCACCGCGGTTTCGTCGTCCAGCAATCCTGCGCCCAGGGCCTCTACCGGTTTGTCGCTGGTGGTGCAAACCACCGGTAATCCGGCGGGGAAGCTGGTCGCTTTCGCCGCTGCATCCGTCAGGTGCCCGAGCACGGTTCCCGGCATCTGCACCTCGAACAGCATCCTGCGCGGGATATTGAATTTCTTCACCACCTCCGGGTCGTCGCTCCATGTCCAGGTTTTGTAATCCACCGGCCACTGACCAAAGTAGTTGGCGATATTGTCTTTAAATTCACCGGTTAAGCGATGTGACAAATAACCTGAAAATGAGGTGACGTAAGCCACATCATGATTGGCGTGCTCATAGGGGCGGGTGACGCGCGCGTCCTGCCAGCTGATCAATGGCGCAGCGGGCGTGCCGTCTGCTTTGAGCAATGCGCGACAGCAGCGAATGGAGCCCAGACCAATCCCGACAATGTCTTTTGGATCTCCCGCGAACTGGCTCATTAAGTCTTTGCCAGCAAAACACAATGAAGCCCATAAATCGTCGTCCGGATGCTCTGCCGTATCGGCGTCGGGAGTAAACATCGGTTGCAGGAGACCTTTTCCTTCACACACCACGTTACCTTCCAGATCGTACATCACAACCTTGGTACTCTGACTTCCGCCATCAATTCCAATGATGTATTTCTTTGACATTGTCATTCTCCTTTAATTTTCCATCTTCACTCGCCGGAGGTTTCTGCGGCCAGTGAGGTTATCTTTTCCGGTGCGGCGTTGTTGGTGCGAATTTTGCGAAACAATAAGAACGTGAAGAGGATGACCATGCACAGCGCCGCCAGTCCCATCAGCCACATATTGCGATAGGCTTGTGCCGCTGGGAGCGTATCCTGCCAGTGGCCGACAATCGGATAGACGAACACGTCGGGCAGAAAACCGATCACCGAGCAGATCCCTACGGTGGTTCCCATGATGTAAGAAGGGGTTCTGGCCTCGCCGGGACAGGCCCAGTAAAGCCCGCGCGAGGCGTAGCAGGTGAAGCCCAGCAGCAGAATCAGGCCGATCCCCATAACTACGGACTGCGGATTTGAGTTCGTCACCAGCAGGGCAATCAGCGCAGCGGCGCCGACAATTGAAAGCAGTTGCACCACGCGCGTTGGCGACTTAATTTTGCTGTAGGTGGTGATGATGCCGCCCAGTGGCCCACAGATAGCCCGGAAGATCTTGTTGATGACGATCCCCATGTAGCTCGCCGCGACCAGCGACATGCCGTACATTTCAGTCAGATAGTTGGTGGAGTAGCTGAGAATGGCGTAGATCGTAAAGACGCCAAAAATAACCATGCTGCAATACCAGGTGGTGCTGATACGCAGCACGGCGATGATATCTTTGAGCTGAAACGCCTGCTTATCCTCTTTCGCACCGTGGCTGCGGCTGTTGCCATCGTTCACGAAGAACCAGCACAAAATTCCCAACAGGATGTAAACCACGCTATAAATCAGGATCACGGCCTTCAGGCTGTTGCTGTCATCCGGTGCGAAGCGAGAAAAGACCCACATGGTAAATACCGCCAGCGACATGACGCCGACACCGCGCAGGCCTTCCATCCAGCCCATGATTTTCCCTTGTTCACTGTGATCCCCCAGCAGCGAGGCGGCTTTAATTGATACCGACCACAGCATCAGGATTGTCGTGATGGCAAAGGCGACCTGAATACAGAGCATGACCCACAGCGGTGGATAGGTCATCATCAGCAGACCGAGCAAGCCGGTAATTATCATGGCTGAAGTGATCATTTTGCGATGGGAGAATTTATCGGCAATAACGCCGCTGGGCGCATACAGAATAATAGCGGCAACGCCAAAGGTACTCATTATTAATCCAATTTCGGTATTGCTAAATCCCATGAATTTTGCCATGGGAATTTGATAGATATAACGTAAATAGGCTAAATCAAAACTAACGCCACCGCTGAAACTAATAATGGCGAGTGTTATCCAACGGCGATATGAGGATTGTTGCATATCGGGCTCTCATTTTATGCAGACAAAAAAAAGAGAAAAGTAAACCGCCCTTTCAGGTGGATTACTTTTCTCAGGTCTCTAGTAATTGCGCTTAGAAATAACATGGAAGTGTGGGTTATAGTGTGAGAATAATCACGCTTCTTGTTTTTAGTCATCAATACAGAATGAACAAAACATCTGTGATTTTGATCACGTTAGATATTTTCTCGTTATGCTAAAAATTCATTCCAGTTACCAGAGATAATGAGAAAGGTGACTTCCCTCTAGCGGGGGAAGTTGCCTTTCTTTTTTTTTGCCTAAAGGAATTTGGAGCCAGCTATGTCAATCGAATCTCTCAATGCATTCTCAATGAATTTTTTCTCCCTGAAAGGGAAAACGGCGATCGTAACGGGTGGCAACAGCGGTCTGGGTCAGGCTTTTGCGATGGCGCTGGCGAAAGCCGGGGCGAATCTGTTTATCCCAAGTTTTGTAAAAGATAACGGTGAAACGAAGGAAATCATTGAGAAACAGGGTGTTGAAGTTGAATTCATGCAGGTGGATATCACCGAGAAAGGTGCCCCGCAGAAGATTATTGCCGCCTGCTGCGAGCGTTTTGGCACCGTTGATATTCTGGTGAACAACGCCGGAATTTGTAAGCTGAATAAGGTACTGGACTTTGGTCGTGCGGACTGGGATCCGATGATTGACGTCAACCTGACGGCGGCGTTTGAACTGAGCTACGAAGCGGCAAAAATTATGATTCCGCAAAACAGCGGTAAAATTATAAATATCTGTTCTTTGTTCTCTTATCTTGGCGGACAGTGGTCTCCGGCTTATTCAGCGACAAAACATGCGCTTGCTGGTTTTACCAAGGCGTATTGCGATGAATTGGGGCAATATAATATTCAGGTTAACGGTATCGCACCGGGATATTATGCAACGGATATTACGCTGGCTACGCGCAGCAATCCGGAAACGAATCAGCGCGTATTGGATCATATCCCGGCTAATCGTTGGGGCGATACCCAGGATTTAATGGGGGCTGCGATATTCCTTGCCAGTCAGGCTTCTAATTATGTTAACGGTCATTTACTGGTCGTCGATGGCGGTTATTTAGTTCGCTAATATCTACCTATAGTTTCTGTATTATTAATTGTTCTGCTAATTATCAGGAAGGAATAGCTATGCCTTTATTTCGCGAAGCGATTGTTGACCAGTTAAAAGAAATTGTTGGGTCCGAACGCGTAATTACCGATGAAACGGTATTAAAGAAAAACAGTATTGACCGCTTTCGTAAATATGCCGACATTCACGGCGTTTACACGCTGCCCATTCCGGCGGCAGTGGTAAAACTCGGTTCGACAGAGCAGGTTTCCCGCGTTCTGGCGTTTATGGACCAACATAAAATCAATGGGGTTCCGCGTACCGGGGCATCCGCGACGGAAGGGGGTCTGGAAACCGTCGTCAAAGACTCTGTGGTCCTTGACGGGACAGGGATGAACCAGATCCTAAGCATTGATATTGAAAATATGCAGGCGACCGCTCAATGCGGCGTGCCGCTTGAGATTCTGGAAAATGCATTGCGCGAAAAAGGATATACCACCGGGCATTCGCCGCAGTCTAAGCCGCTGGCGCAGATGGGCGGCCTGGTTGCAACCCGCAGCATCGGGCAGTTCTCCACTCTTTACGGTGCCATTGAAGATATGGTCGTGGGGCTGGAGGCGGTGCTGCCGGACGGCACGGTAACCCGCATCAAGAACGTGCCACGCCGGGCTGCCGGGCCGGACATTCGCCACATCATCATTGGGAACGAAGGCGCACTGTGCTATATCACTGAAGTAACAGTGAAAATCTTCAAGTTCACGCCGGAAAATAACCTTTTTTACGGCTACATTCTGGACGATATGAAAATCGGTTTCGACATCCTGCGTGAAGTGATGGTGGAAGGCTACCGTCCTTCGATTGCACGCCTGTATGACGTCGAGGATGGTACCCAGCACTTCACTCACTTCGCTGACGGGAAATGCGTGTTGATCTTCATGGCTGAGGGCAATCCGCGAATGGCGCAAGCTACTGGCGAGGGCATTGCGGAGATCGTCGCGCGTTATCCACAGTGTAAGCGTGTGGACAGCAAGCTGATTGAGAACTGGTTTAACCATCTGAACTGGGGCCCGGAAAAAGTGGCTGCTGAACGCGTACAGATCCTGAAAACCGGCAATATGGGCTTTACGACGGAAGTTTCCGGCAGCTGGAGCTGCATCCATCAAATTTACGAAAACGTGATCCATCGTATTCGTACTGAATTCCCACACGCGGATGACATCACCATGCTGGGCGGTCACTCTTCCCATAGTTATATCAACGGTACCAACATGTACTTTGTGTATGACTACAACGTGGTGGACTGCAAGCCGGAAGAGGAGATTGATAAGTACCACAACCCGCTTAACAAGATTATTTGCGAAGAGACGATCCGTCTTGGCGGCTCAATGGTACATCACCACGGCATTGGTAAGCACCGCGTTCACTGGAGCAAGCTGGAACATGGCAGCGCGTGGCCGCTGCTGGAAGGTCTGAAACGTCAGTTTGATCCAAACGGCATTATGAACACGGGAACGATCTACCCGATTGAGAAATAAACATCAGCTGGCTTCCTGATCGGGAAGCCACAATTTTACCGGACAGGGGTAGAAATGAACACTTCACCGGTGCGAATGGACGATTTACCGCTTAACGGTTTTCACTGTCGTATTGCCGCCTTGACCTTTGGTGCTCACCTTACCGACGGCTATGTTCTTGGTGTTGTCGGCTATGCCATTATTCAGTTAACACCTGCCATGCAGCTCACGCCGTTTATGACCGGGATGATTGGCGGCTCGGCGCTGCTCGGGTTGTTTCTCGGTAGTCTGGTGTTGGGCTGGATTTCAGACCACATTGGTCGACAGAAGATCTTCACTTTCAGCTTTGTGCTGATCACCATCGCCTCTTTTTTACAGCTTTTCGCCACTTCGCCAGAGCAGCTCATTGTGTTACGTATTCTGATTGGGATTGGGCTGGGAGGCGATTATTCCGTAGGGCACACTCTGTTGGCCGAATTTTCTCCACGACGACACCGGGGAGTGTTGCTGGGGGCTTTTAGCGTGGTATGGACCATCGGCTATGTGCTGGCAAGCCTGGCGGGGCACTATTTTATTACCGAAAGCCCGGATGCCTGGCGCTGGCTGCTGGCGTCGGCGGCGCTTCCCGCACTATTGATTACCCTGCTTCGCTGGGGGACGCCGGAATCGCCTCGCTGGCTGCTGCGCCAGGGGCGTTTCGCGGAAGCCCACGCTATTGTTCACCGATATTTTGGGGCGCACGTATTGCTCGGCGACGAGGTTTCTGCGGCGTCCGGGAAACATATCAAAACGCTCTTTTCCCCCCTCTACTGGCGGCGAACCGCGTTTAACAGCGTGTTTTTTGTTTGTCTGGTGATCCCGTGGTTTGTTATCTACACCTGGCTGCCTACCATTGCCGGGACCCTCGGCCTGGAGGATGCGCTCACCGCCAGCCTGCTGCTGAATGCGTTGTTAATCGTTGGCGCACTGCTGGGGCTGGTATTAACACATCTGCTGGCGCACCGCCGGTTTCTGCTTGGGAGTTTTTTTCTGTTGGCTGCCACGCTGGTGGTGATGGCTTTTCTGCCGTCCGGTAGCTCGTTAACTTTGCTGCTTTTTGTCCTGTTCAGCACCACAATTTCTGCGGTCAGTAATCTGGTAGGGATCCTGCCTGCTGAAAGCTTCCCGACGGATATCCGCTCGCTGGGCGTGGGTTTTGCGACGTCGATGAGCAGACTTGGCGCGGCAATCAGCACCGGCCTGCTGCCCTGGACGCTGGCGCAATGGGGGATGCAGGTCACGTTGCTGCTGCTGGCTGGCGTGCTCCTCATTGGATTTGTGGTGACCTGGCTATGGGCACCGGAAACGAAGGCATTGCCGTTGGTGGCGGCCGGAAGCGTGGAGAAAAGACAGGGAGGAGCAAATGAACATTCTGTTCGCGTTTAAGGCCGAACCAGACTCCGGCATGTTGGCGGAAAAAGACTGGCTGGCGGCGACGGAAGATACCCGTGGCCCGGACACCGCGCTGCTGCGCTGTTCTCCTGGTGCCGATGAGCAGGCGGCTGCGGCATTACTGCTGGCGCAACGTCGTGAAGGTTGTGATATGACGTTAACCGCGCTAAGCATTAGCGATGAGCGTGCTATTCATTGGTTGCGCTATTTTGCCGCGCTGGGTTTTGATAAGCCGGTGTTGCTGGAAACGACGGCGGATCTGCGCTTTGCGCCGGAATTCATTGCCCGGCAAATAACTGACTGGCAGCGTCATCACGGCGCGGATTTGATTATCACTGGCTGTCAGAGTAGCGAAGGGCAGAACGGGCAAACGCCATTTTTGATGGCTGAAATGTTGGCCTGGCCCTGCTTTACCCAGGTGGAGCGTTTTACGCTGACGCCGCCTTTTGTTGTTGTCGAACAGCGAACGACAACCGGGTTACGCCGCTGCCGGGTGCGGCTTCCGGCAGTGATTGCCGTCAGGCAATGTGGTGAAGTTGCGCTTCCCGTCCCCGGAATGCGTCAGCGTCTGGCGGCGGCAAAAGCGGCAATTTTACGTCAGCCAGCGTCCAGTGATGAAACTCCGAACGTGCAATGTCAGAAGCTGGCGCGACCGGCGCAGCGGCGCAGCGCCACGCTTATCGACGGCGCGACGGCGCAGGAAAAAGCGCGGATATTGTGGAATGATTATTTGCGCCAGAGGATGCAGCCATGAAGATCGTTGTGATTACGGAATCGGGTGAATGCGCTGCACTGGCAGGCTGGATTGCAGAAAACGCGCTTAATGCAGCAGAACTGGAACGCTGGACTCTAGACCCGATGCCGGACGTGGCGGAGCAGGTGCTGGACGCGCTGGCGACGCAGTGGTTGCTGACGCCAGCCGACATCCTGATTTTTCCGGCGGGTGCGCTGGGGGATGAGCTTGCGACGCGGCTGGCCTGGCGTCTGCACGGCGGCAGCGTTTGCCAGGTGCAGACGCTGGATGCGCAACAGGGGCTGGTGACGAAATCCCACTGGGGGAATGCGCTGACGGCCCGGCTACAAATCACCGCGCGTCCCTTGTGCCTTTCACTGGCGCGACAACCGGAAACGAGCGCGTCGGGCAACGCGCTGCCAGCGATGGTGGAGCGCCGGATTGCCTCCACCACACCTCCGGGCTGGCTGGATAGCGTAGAAAGCATCGACCGTGTTACAGCTCATCCTTTGTTGCAGGCCGGGCGTGTGCTGGTGGTAGGGCAGGGAAGAAGTGACGCCGATGCCGAAAAAATTACCGCTCTTGGTAAGGAGTTTGGTGCCGAAGTGGGATACAGCCGTGCACGGGTGATGAACGGTGGTTTTGACGCTGAGCGCGTGATTGGGATATCGGGGCATCTGCTTGCGCCGGATGTCTGCATTGTCGCGGGGGCATCCGGCGCGGCGGCGCTAATGGCCGGGGTTCGTCAGAGCCGGTTTGTGGTGGCGATAAACAGTGACGCCAGAGCGCCGGTCTTTTCACAGGCGGATGTCGGGATTGTGGATGACTGGCTGCCGGTGCTGGAGGCGTTGGCAGCCATCGCAGAAAATTAATTCAGGGGGATGCCGGGTCAGGTGTTTACACCGCTATCCGGCGGCTCGGGTTAATGCAGCTTTTTCGCTAACGTCCAGACGTCGGTGTTGGTAGTTGAAAGCGCTGCTACACCAGCTTTCATCGCATTGCGAGCGTCCTCTTCATCGCAAACCAGACCACCGGCAATCAACGGCTGGCGTATTTTTTCCGTCACCCATCCCAGCACTTTTGGCATGCATCCCGGCAGGATTTCAATACAGTCCGGGTTCGACTGTGCGACCTGCTTATCAATGTTGTGAAAGGAGATGGAGTCGACGATAAACAGGCGATGAATACAGAAAAAGCCCTCTGCCCGCGCCGCTTTCAGCATCGACGCTTTGGTACTGATGATGCCGTCGGCCTCGGTGACCAGCTTCAGAAACTGGATCACCACCTCTTTATTAGACGCGCCCTCCAGCAGATCAACGTGGATAAATGCGTATTTACCGGCAGTTTTAATCTTCTTCACGATATGGCTGATGGTGCAGATATTGCCGTACAAAACAGAGATGAACTGGCATTCGGAATCGATGGCTAATTGCAGACTGGCGTTGTCTTTCACCGCGGCAATGACAGGATTCTGGCGGAGCAGGTGTAACAGGGGCATAAATTATCCTATTAAATTATCCAAATCGGTAAGTGATGCCAAAGCCGGACGCGGGGTAGCGCCACTGTTGCAGCGTTTTTTCATCACACAGCAGTCGACAGGTGCCGCACTCCAGGCAGCCGCGAAAGCTGACCCGTAGCTCACCTTCCGCCGTAAGAGAAAACAGTCCGGCGGGGCAGGATGCGATCAGCCGTTGTGCCGTTTCGCTGTCAACAACGGTCGCAGGAACAATATGTGAAATGTCGGCGGGACGCCAGACGTTACGGGCTACAGACATCGTAAGCTCCTGATGATATCGCCTGCCAGATGACGCAGGCCGTGACGACGAAACTGACGCCAGACAATCTGGCGCAGCGGGGCTACCGGGCGGTCGCCCTGATGCCAGATTTCATGGGAAATAGCCTCCATCAGCATGGGCCATTGACGATACCATCCGGGGCGCTGGAGCAACGCCGGAACATCCCGGTAACGTTGCAGAACGTCCCACAGCAGGCTGTGCTGGATGTCGTGGTGATAAGCCGGAAACAGATTTTGCGGCTCGCGTTTCCGGCAGGCGTTAATCAATGTTTGCGCCGCCGCCTGAGCGCCAATGAGCGCCATATCCATGCCGCGAACGGAGAAACCGGTATTCACACAGCTGCGCAGCGCATCGCCCACCAGCAGCCAGCCTTCTCCTGCATATTGTACGGGCAGGCTGTGCAACCCGCCTTCTGGAACCAGATGCGCACCATATTCCAGCGTTTCGCTGCCTCTGAGCAGCGGATGTAACGCCGGATGCGTCTTGAGCCGCTCCAGCAGTTCAGCCGCCGGGACATCGCTTTGTGCCAAAGAGGAGAGCGGACAAACCACGCCCAGAGAGAGCGTCTCCTGATTGGTATAGAGAAACGCGCCGCCGGGAAGTTCGCCACAAATATTGCCACTGAACAGCATTGCCGCGCCTTCGTCATTGGATAAGCGGAAACGTTCCTCAAGTAACGATTTATCCAGCGCCAAAGTCTCTTTAATGCCTAATGCCATTGCGGTTGTCGAGGGACGCGGCAGGAATCCGTAGCGCTCGGCCAGTACGCTGTTTGCCCCTTCCGCCAGTACCACATAACGGGCGCGCAGCGTCTCGTTATCGGCAATAACGCCGCAGACTCTGCCCTCTTCGATATGGAGCGCCTCGACCGTCACACCGCTGATAAACTGTACGCCTTCGGCCTCGGCCTGGGGGACAAACCACGGGTCGAAGCGGGCGCGCAGCAGGCTCCATGAGTCTCCATCCGGTTGCAGGCTGGAGTACGTCGTTGCGCCATCGCGAGTTAACAGCGAGAGATTTTCCTGGGTAATTCGGCGTTCAAGTGGGGCTGAATGTTGGAAGTGGGGAAGAAGTTCACCGAGCGCGTGAGTATACAGACGCCCGCCGGAAAGGTTTTTACTGCCGGGAAGCTCGCCGCGTTCAATAAGCAAAACTGACAGTCCTGCTCGCACGCAGCGTAAAGCACAAGCGGTGCCCGCTATCCCTGCACCGATAATAATAATATCGAAATCGTCAGACATGTTGTGCTCCAGATATCCAGAGCACATAACCCTAACAGAGTGTTAGTTAAGGAAAATTGACCGTTGCCACAGACGATACAATCATTCCCCGCGATACACGCAGCCTGCTGTGCAGGTCTCTTTCACCATTACGGCACTCAGCAGAGGGACAACCGGTTTAACCTGATCCCAAATCCATTTGGCCAGTACTTCACTGGTTGGGTTTTCTAAGCCAGGAATATCGTTCAGATAGTAGTGATCGAGTCTGTTGTAAGTTGGCTTAAACGCGGCTTTTAACTCAGAAAAATCCATGATCCAACCGGTATGCGGATCGACTTCACCGGTAATTTCAAGACGCACCATAAATGAGTGACCATGCAGGCGGCCACACTTATGCCCTTCCGGTACATGCGGCAGGCGGTGAGCGGCTTCGAAGGTGAAATCTTTAAACAAGGTGGTGGACATTTTTTACTCTCAAGAATGCGAAAAACCGCCGTAGGGTACCGTAAAGAGCGAATTTTATCATTAGTTAAAAGGGCGCTGAGTATCAGAACGACCTATTCATGATGGTAATATTTAATAATTATTGATATATCATATGGTTATCCAATCTGTTTTGCTGTTAATAACTATAACTAAAACAGGTTAGTTCATTTGGTTATTTGTTATTTCTATCCCTTCTTTAATTGTTACTATCCCCGCCGTTAACCTTATCTTCAGTTTGGGTTTTATTGCTTAAATCCGCTTTGCTTACTGGAACATGACAACGCATGACGACACAGGCCCCACCTTCCGCTCTGCTACCGCTAAACCCGGAGCAACTGGCACGCCTTCAGGCGGCCACGACCGATTTCACTCCCGCACAGCTTGCGTGGGTTTCTGGCTATTTTTGGGGCGTGCTGAATCAGCAGCCAGGCAGCAATGCGGCGACTCCTGCGCCTGCTGCTGAAATGCCTGGCATTACGCTTATCTCCGCCTCGCAAACCGGTAATGCGCGTCGTGTGGCGGAAGCCCTGCGCGATGATCTGATCGCTGCAAAGCTCAACGTCACTCTCACCAATGCTGGCGACTATAAATTCAAACAAATCGCCAATGAGAAATTGCTGATCGTAGTGGCGTCGACGCAAGGGGAAGGTGAACCGGCGGAAGAAGCCGTAGCGTTGCATAAATTCCTGTTCTCGAAAAAAGCGCCGAAGCTTGATAACACCGCTTTTGCCGTGTTTGGTCTTGGTGACACTTCTTACGAGTTTTTCTGTCAGTCAGGAAAAGACTTCGATGCAAAACTGGCTGAGCTGGGCGGTGAACGCTTGCTTGACCGCGTGGATGCCGACGTCGAATACCAGGGCGCGGCAGCCGAATGGCGTGCCCGTCTGGTTGATGTCCTGAAAGCGCGTGCCCCTGCGGCATCGTCTGTGCAAGTTGCTGCGAGCGGTGCGGTAAACGAAGTACACACCAGCCCGTACACCAAAGAAGCGCCACTGACGGCGTCGCTTGCGGTGAATCAGAAAATCACTGGTCGCGACTCGGAAAAAGATGTGCGCCATATTGAAATCGATCTCGGCGATTCCGGCCTGCGCTACCAGCCGGGCGATGCCTTAGGAGTCTGGTATCAGAACGATCCTGAGCTGGTCAAAGAGCTGGTTGAATTGCTGTGGCTGAAAGGAGATGAGCCGGTCACGGTTGACGGCAAAACCCTGTCGCTCACCGAAGCGCTGCAGTGGCATTTCGAGCTGACGGTTAACACCGGCAATATCGTCGAGAACTATGCCACTTTAACCCGTAGCGAATCCCTGCTGCCGCTGGTGGGTGATAAGGCACAGTTGCAGCATTACGCCGCAACCACGCCAATCGTCGATATGGTGCGTTTCTCTCCGGCGCAGCTGGATGCCCAAACGTTGGTTGATCTTCTGCGCCCGCTGACGCCGCGTTTGTATTCTATTGCCTCTTCCCAGGCGGAAGTGGAAAGCGAAGTGCACGTCACCGTGGGCGTGGTGCGTTATGACATTGAAGGTCGTGCCCGTGCTGGTGGCGCGTCCAGTTTCCTCGCCGATCGCGTGGAAGAAGAGGGCGAGGTGCGCGTGTTCATCGAACACAACGATAACTTCCGCCTGCCGGCTAACCCGCAGACACCGGTGATTATGATTGGACCAGGCACGGGGATTGCGCCGTTCCGTGCATTCATGCAGCAGCGTGCGGCTGACGGAGCCGAAGGCAAAAACTGGCTGTTTTTTGGCAACCCACACTTTACCGAAGATTTCCTGTACCAGGTGGAATGGCAGCGTTACGTCAAAGAGGGCGTACTGAGCCGCATCGATCTCGCCTGGTCGCGCGATCAAAAAGAAAAAGTCTACGTACAAGATAAACTGCGCCAACAAGGTGCGGAACTGTGGCGCTGGATAAACGACGGTGCCCACATTTATGTCTGCGGCGACGCTAATCGCATGGCGAAAGACGTTGAGCAGGCTTTGTTGGAAGTGATTGCCGAATTCGGTGCTATGGATATCGAAGCGGCGGATGAATTTTTAAGTGAGCTGCGCATTGAGCGCCGTTATCAGCGAGATGTCTACTAATGAGCGAAAAATACCCAGGACCATTGGTGGTCGAAGGCAAGCTGTCCGACGCTGAGCGTATGAAGCTGGAAAGCAACTATCTGCGCGGTACGATTGCCGAAGATTTAAACGACGGCCTGACCGGCGGCTTCAAAGGCGATAACTTCCTGCTGATCCGTTTTCACGGTATGTACCAGCAGGATGACCGCGATATCCGCGCCGAACGAGCCGAGCAAAAGCTGGAGCCGCGTCACGCGATGCTGCTGCGCTGCCGTCTGCCGGGTGGGGTGATCACCACCAAACAGTGGCAGGCGATCGACACGTTCGCCCATGACAACACAATTTACGGCAGCATTCGTCTGACCAACCGTCAGACCTTCCAGTTTCACGGCATTCTGAAGAAGAACGTTAAGCCGGTACACCAGATGCTGCATTCGGTCGGGCTGGACGCGCTGGCGACCGCCAACGACATGAACCGTAACGTTCTGTGTACCTCTAACCCGTACGAGTCCGAGCTGCACGCCCAAGCCTATGAATGGGCGAAGAAGATCTCCGAACATCTGCTGCCGCGTACTCGCGCCTATGCAGAAATTTGGCTGGATCAGGAGAAGGTAGCGACCACCGACGAAGAGCCGATCCTCGGCCAAACCTATCTGCCGCGTAAGTTTAAAACCACGGTCGTAATCCCGCCGCAGAACGACATCGATCTGCACGCCAACGATATGAACTTCGTGGCGATTGCCGAAAACGGCAAGCTGGTGGGCTTTAACCTGCTGGTCGGCGGTGGTTTGTCGATTGAGCACGGCAATAAGAAAACCTACGCCCGCACCGCGAGCGAGTTCGGCTATCTGCCGCTGGAGCACACCCTGGCGGTAGCAGAAGCTGTGGTGACAACGCAGCGCGACTGGGGTAACCGTACCGATCGTAAAAACGCCAAAACTAAATACACGCTTGAACGCGTTGGTATCGACACGTTCAAAAAGGAAGTGGAGCGTCGCGCGGGTATTAAATTTGAGCCTATCCGCCCGTACGAGTTCACCGGTCGCGGCGATCGTATTGGTTGGGTAAAAGGGATCGACAATAACTGGCACCTGACGCTGTTTATTGAAAACGGCCGTATCCTGGATTATCCGGGCCGTCCGCTGAAAACCGGCCTGCTGGAGATCGCGAAGATCCACAAAGGGGATTTCCGCATCACCGCCAACCAGAACCTGATCATTGCTGGTGTGCCGGAAAGCCAAAAAGCGAAGATCGAGAAGCTGGCGCGCGATCACGGATTGATGAATGCGGTGAAGCCGCAGCGTGAAAACTCGATGGCCTGCGTGTCGTTCCCGACCTGTCCGCTGGCGATGGCGGAGGCCGAACGTTTCCTGCCATCGTTCACTGATAAAGTGGAAGCTATTCTCGAAAAACACGGCATTCCTGACGAGCATATCGTGATGCGCGTTACAGGCTGCCCGAACGGCTGCGGCCGCGCGATGCTGGCGGAACTGGGCCTGGTGGGTAAAGCCCCGGGGCGCTACAACGTACACCTTGGCGGTAACCGCATGGGCACGCGCATTCCGCGTATGTATCGCGAAAATATTACGGAATCGGAAATTCTCGACTCCGTTGACGAACTGGTTGGTCGCTGGGCGAAAGAGCGCGAAGCGGGTGAAGGCTTCGGTGATTTTACGGTGCGTGCGGGCATCATTCGCCCGGTGCTCGATCCCGCCCGGGATTTCTGGGAGTAACCACGAGAGGTAATTATGTCCGTACTCGATCTAAACGCCCTTAATGACCTGCCAAAAGTCGACCGCATTCTGGCGCTGGCGGAAACCAACGCACAGCTCGAAAAGCTGGACGCCGAAGGGCGCGTGGCGTGGGCGCTGGAAAACCTGCCTGGTGAATATGTACTGTCATCAAGCTTTGGTATCCAGGCGGCAGTAAGCCTGCACCTGGTGAATCAGATTCACCCGGATATCCCGGTGATCCTCACCGATACCGGCTATTTGTTCCCGGAAACCTACCAGTTTATTGATGAGTTAACGGACAAGCTCAAGCTTAATCTGCAAGTCTACCGGGCGAAGGAGAGCGCGGCCTGGCAGGAAGCGCGCTACGGCAAACTGTGGGAGCAGGGCGTTGAAGGCATTGAGAAATACAATGAGATCAACAAAGTCGAGCCGATGAACCGCGCGCTTAAAGAACTCAATGCGCAAACCTGGTTTGCCGGTCTGCGCCGCGAACAGTCGGGCAGTCGGGCGCATTTGCCGGTGCTGGCTATCCAGCGCGGCGTGTTTAAAGTGCTGCCGATCATCGACTGGGACAACCGTACCCTTTACCAGTATCTGCAAAAGCACGGCCTGAAATACCATCCACTGTGGGATCAGGGCTATCTGTCAGTTGGTGATACCCATACCACCCGCAAATGGGAGCCGGGTATGGCGGAAGAAGAGACGCGGTTCTTCGGATTGAAGCGCGAGTGCGGATTGCACGAGGGGTGATAGTCTCATCAGCACCGGAAAATAGAGGGAAATATTTCTGGTGCTTATTTATATAATTCATCTTATTCATATTTATTATTATCTTGCATAAATACTTTATTTTGCGCGTTAAGGTGTGATTCTGATCACCGATATTATTTCTTAGTCTGTAATTCTCTTAATATATTTGGATTCGGACTTGTTATTAATAAATGGCTAATTACGCACCTTATTTTGCTTACTGGGGAAAAACCAGTAAAAAGGAAAATATTCACGACCAGGGGGATGCATACCATTTGCTGCCCTATCACTGTCTGGATGTGGCGGCCTGCGGTTGGCAAATGGTGATGCGCAATCGCTTTCATGCGGCAGATATCTTTGCCGAATTAGGTTTCTCCCGGGAAGAGGCTGCGCGCTGGTTTGCCTGGATACTGGGGCTCCACGATATAGGGAAATTCGCGCGGGGTTTTCAGCAGCTCAATAAGACGTCTTACCCGGATTTGGTGCCCGGTATCAGCGGGATTGGCTATCCTGAACGACACGACTCGCTGGGATACTGGTTCTGGCAGGGGTTGAGAAAAGCATGGCCCAATGCGTTACCTGCGTTAACACGCGAAAGTGAAAGAACGCTGGATATCTGGCTCAACGTCGTCACCGGTCATCATGGTCTTCCGCCATTAAAGGATGTCAAAGGAAGCGTTGCTTTTACCCCCGAAGACAAAGTGGCTGCCGAAGAATGGATGGCGGCGCTCTCTTCTCTCCTCAATGTCACTGATTTCCCCGACCGGTTTTGCGACAAAATCTGGCGTAAAAAACTCTGTCAACAAAGCTGGCTGCTGGCTGGACTGACAACGCTTGCGGACTGGATGGGATCGAACCAACATGATTTTCCACTGGTCAGTACCGTTATGCCAGATAGCGCGTACTGGCAGAGGGCCTTAGCACAGGCCACGCACGCGCTGGCGCAACTTCCTCAGCTTTCTTCGGTAGATACCCACCGTAATCCGGCCGATCTGTTCCCGTTTATTCAGCACTTAACGCCGCTTCAGCAAAGCGCTATGGACATAGCGATTTCAGCCGAAGGCCCACAACTTTTTGTACTGGAGGATGTGACCGGTGCAGGCAAAACGGAAGCGGCGCTGATCCTCACCCAGCGGTTAATGGCTCAGGGGAAAGGTGACAGCCTGTACGTTGGACTGCCGACTATGGCAACCTCAAACGCCATGTTTCAACGGCTGGCAACGGCTTATCGCGCGTTATTTGTAGCAGAGCAACGCCCGTCGCTGGTGCTGGCGCATGGCTCAAGCGGCATGTCGGAGGCCTTCACGCATTCCCTGTGGTCATCGCGGAATGCCGGACAATCTGCCTATATACCGGATGAACAGGCTGCCAGCAGTACCTGCAATATCTGGTTTGCTGATTCACGCAAGAAATCGCTGCTGGCTGAGGTGGGGGTCGGAACTCTCGATCAGGCATTAATGGCCGCCATGCCATTTCGTCATCAGTCTCTACGTTTGCTCGGGCTGTATCGCAAGATCCTGCTTTTGGACGAAGTACATGCTTATGACAGCTATATGGTGCGTCTGCTGGAAGGGCTACTGACCTTTCATGCGGCTCAGGGCGGTAGCGTCATCATCCTGAGCGCCACGCTGCCCTCGTCTTTACGCCATACGTTACTGAATGCTTTCCAGCGCGGTATTAACGGTGCTCCCGTTATTGCCGATCAAAATGCAGGCTATCCCTGGCTTTCGCATCTCAGTTCGCAGGGGGTATCTGAACGCTATATTCCCACGCGTCCTGAAGTGGCTCGTCGCGTTGCGGTGCAGTGGCTCAACGATCCGGACAGCGCCCGCGAACTGATCCTCCGCACCGTTGAAAGCGGGCAATGCATCTGCTGGATCCGTAACACGGTGGATGACGCGATTACCGTCTATCGCCAGTTGCTGGATAGCGGGCTTGTTCCACCAGAAAACCTGCTGTTGTTCCACAGTCGTTTTGCATTTATCGATCGTATGGCAATAGAAAATCGGGCGCTGGAATGGTTCGGAAAATCAAGCACACCAACGTTGCGGCGCGGCAAAGTGCTGATCGCAACACAGGTTGTGGAACAGAGTTTGGATCTGGATATCGACGTCATGATTAGCGACCTGGCCCCGGTCGATTTATTGATTCAGCGCGCAGGACGTTTACAGCGCCATATTCGCGATCGACACGGGGCGCTAACCGGGCAGATGCCAGATGGTCGTCTGTCTCCAGCGTTGCACATTCTGGCGCCGGAGTGGCAACCGGAAGCGGAAAGTGGCTGGCTGGGTGAACATCTCAAAGGTACAGGCTATGTCTACGAAGACCACGCTTGCCTGTGGCGGACACAGGCAATATTGCGCGACAAAGGGGAGATTCGCATGCCGGAAGATGCGCGCGAACTGGTGGAAAGCGTATACGAAGCATGGATAGCCGCGCCCGTTGGCCTGCAAGCTCAGGAGGATAACGTTTACGGCAAAGATCTCAGTGTGAAGGCTGCCGCAAAGCAAAACATTCTGGATTGGGAAACAGGCTATCACCGTACCGCAAGCATGGCGGGATGGAGTGACGACGTGGAACTTTCCACCCGATTAAGCGAGCCCACCGTCGATTTGTTTCTTGCCTGGCGGGCAGAGGGAGGATCGCTGCAATCCTACGCCCGGCTGGAACCGTTTTCCTGGCAACAAAGTCGCCTCTCGTTGCGGGAAACGCTATGGCAGAAAATTGCTGCTAACGCGCCGTGTTTGCAGGGGGAAGAACTCGAACATTTTCGCCACGAAATTCACAACCCGAATGCACAGGTGCTGCTACTTACAGAGGGGGACGCGTCGGCAGTTTATAGCAAGGCGTGGGGGTTATCGAGCCAGCATTTGCAGTAATTTATTTCAGGAGGAATCATGTTTTCACTTATCACGGAGCCCTGGCTGCCGGTTATCGACAGGCAGGGGCAGCGGCGAAAAATTTCGCCAGGCGAGTTGGCTGATAATGACATTATCGAACTGGCGTGGCCGCGCGCAGATTTTCAGGGGGCGGCATATCAGTTATTGATTGGCCTGCTACAAACGGTATTCGCGCCGGAGGATGAAGAACAGTGGGAGGATATCTGGGAAGATGGTATCGATCCGGACCGCTGGCAAAAAGCGCTGGAACGCGTGGCGGTTGCCATGCAGTTTGGCCCACAGAAACCCGCTTTTTTGCAGGATTTTTCTGGGCTGGATGTTAAAAATAGCGCAATCGCCAGGTTATTGATTGATGCTCCCGGCGGCAACACTGTTAAGTTAAATAAAGATCACTTCGTAAAACGTCGTATTTATCGGCATTTTTGCCCGCACTGTGCAGTGATGGCGCTTTATACCGTTCAGACCAACTCCCCTGAGGACGGAGCCGGGGGGCGTACCAGCATGCGCGGCGGTGGACCGCTGACGACGCTGTTAATGCCAGTTCAGCCAAATGAGCCGCTGTGGCGCAAACTTTGGCTGAATGTTATGCCTGGGCAGCAGCAATGGCAGGATGAGCAACTGGCTCTGATTTTCCCGTGGCTGGCCGCAACCCGCAGTAGTGAAACGTCAAAAAATAGGGTGACGCCCGAAAATGCACATCCGCTCCAGGCCTATTGGGGCATGCCGCGACGGCTGGAAATTGATTTCAGCCATACGCAAAGCGGCGAGTGTGATTTGTGCGGTGAGCCTCATCCTGCATTGCTCAGCCAGATCCGCAGCAAAAACTACGGCGTGCAGTATGACGGCTGGGTTCACCCGCTTTCACCGTATCGAAAAGCGCTGAAAGACGCGGCGTCATCGATGCTGGCGCTCAAGGGACAACCTGGTGGTCTGGTCTATAAAGACTGGCTGGGGCTGGCGATGAAGACGGAAGATAAACTGAATTGCACGATCCCTGCACGCGTTGTGCTCGAGAATCCAGAGCCGGGAGCTACCGGATTATGGTGCTTTGGTTTTGATATGGATAAAGCCAAGGCGCGCTGTTGGTATGAGCATCGTTTACCTCTGATCGCGCTATTTGCCGATGAAGCGGAAAGCTTTAAAGACCTGCTTTCAATTGCACTCGAACTGGCGATCTCCGTTCGACCTCTTCTCGTTCAGGCGCTTAAACAGGCCTGGTTCGGGAGTCCTAAAGAGGCGAAAGGGGATTTCAGTATGGTGGATATCGCCTTCTGGCAGCAGACCGAGCCAGGATTTCGTCAGCTATGGCAGACGTTAAGCCAACATCCTTCTTCTCTTCAGCCTCAGGCGCGCGCCGCGCTGCGGGAGTGGGGAGAGAACCTGCAACGCGGGTTGCTACAAATATTCGACCAGAGCGCTTTTACCAACCCCGATAATACGGCTGATTTGCAACGAATTTTGTCTGCCCGGCTCAGTCTTATCAAGAATGTCAAAAAACTCACCAGCCTGAAAACACTGAAGGAGCTCGCTATGGAACATAAGGAGCAGGCGAATGTTTGAAACTAACACCGGAAAAGAGCTGATTATTATCGACGGTGCGCCTGGCATTATTCGCCGTTGGTTTCGGAGTTTGCAGGAACGCAATAGCGTCGATGCTGCTTTTACAGGCAATGGTCGGGCCTGGCGAGCAGAGCTGCGTCATGCGGTTTTACCGTATGGGGCGCTCACCAGCCAGGCTTTTCATCATCTGAACCGTGCGCTGACGGACGTAGAAAAGCAGGCCAGCGACAAACTGGCATTAGCCATTTTTACAGGCATTGCGGCCCATGCCCATCACGACAACGCCACCGGCTCTTTCGCCCGCCAGCTTGGTGAAGAGATTAAAAGCGGCCCCTGCCTTTCACGTCAGCGTTTCGATCGCCTGTTGGCGGTCAGAACCCCGGCGGAACTCTCCAGTCAACTGATTCGTGCGGTAAAACTGCGCGGTGACCAGGGCGTTAACCTTGTGTCGCTGGCTGACGGGGTTTTCTTATGGATGCGTGAATGGCAGGCGAAAGAAGCACATCTGGCGGCTGAAAGTAACCCTTTTAAGCGCCTCTCCGTACGCTGGGCCAGTGAATATCTGCAGGCTGGCGAAAAATCTCCCAGGAACAAATAAAAAGGATTTCACTCATGACGACATTTATTCAATTGCATATTCTGACGGCTTACGCCCCCGCTAACCTGAACCGTGATGATACCGGACGTCCGAAAACCGCCATTATGGGCGGGGTAGAGCGTCTTCGGGTCTCCTCACAAAGTCTCAAGCGCGCATGGCGTACCTCGGAAGTTTTTGAAAGCGCTCTTAGTGGACATATTGGCACCCGTACTCGCCGTCTGGGCAGTGAGATTTATAAACATCTGCTGGCTGGTGGAGTTGCAGAAAAGATGGCGCTTTCCGCCGCTGGAAAAATAGCCAGCCAGTTCGGCAAATTAAAAGCCGATAAAAATGCGAAGGCGGAAGAGAACCTGAATATCGAACAACTGGTGCATATCAGTCCGGATGAATACCGGCATATAAACCAACTGGTTGAAACGCTGATTGCGGATAAACGTGAACCGGAAGTGAGCGAGCTGAAGCTGTTACGTGAAACTGCCAGCGGCGTTGATATCGCGCTGTTTGGTCGCATGCTGGCGTCCAGCCCGGCGTTTAACGTTGAAGCCGCTTGCCAGGTGGCTCATGCTCTTGGCGTCAGCGCCGTTACGGTTGAAGAGGATTTCTTTACGGCAGTGGACGATCTGAACCGTAAAGAGGATGACGCCGGGTCGGCGCATATGGGTGAGAAGGGCTTCGCCTCTGCGTTATTCTATTCTTATATTTGCATCAGTCGCGACCTGTTACTGGAAAACCTCAATGGTGATAAAGCCCTGGTCGCGCGAACCCTTAAGGCGCTGGCCGAAACGGCGCTCACCGTCTCGCCAACCGGAAATCAGAACAGCTTTGCCTCGCGTGCTTACGCATCTTACGCACTGGTGGAAATGGGACGCCAGCAGCCTCGCGCGCTTTCAGTCGCTTTCTTTAATCCTGTTCGTGGAGAAGATCAGCAGACACAGGCCATTCAACGCCTGAAAGAGCAGCGGCAGAAGTTTGAACGCGCTTACGGGTCACGTGAGGGGGAGCGCCACTACGAGATGAATGTGGAATCGGGCGAAGGTTCGCTCCAGGAACTGCTGGAGTTTGTCAGCCAGTAAGGAGTTGCGATGTCCCGCTATCTTGTTTTTCAACTTTACGCGCCGTTGATGTCCTGGGGCGAAGCCGCCGTGGGCGAGGTGAGGCACAGCAACGCTGTGCCCAGTCGTTCAGCATTATTGGGATTGCTTGCTGCCGCCTGTGGTATCCGGCGTGAGGCTGCTCATCTGGATGAGTTTAACCGACACTACCATTTTGCCATACGACCGTTTTCTTCCCGCGAGCAATGGCTGCGTGACTATCACACTGTCGAAGTACCAAAAGAGAACAGAAAGCGCATTTATTTCACTCGGCGTGATGAGCTGGTTCTGGGGCAGGAAGATCTCAACAATCCGATGATCACCACCCGCGAATATCGGTGCGATGCGCTGTTTCATATTGCTGTTAAGGAAACTGAAGGGGCACCGATAGTTTTGGAAAAACTGGCAGCTGCGCTGGAGGAGCCTGTATTTCCTCTGTATCTGGGGCGAAAATCTTGTCCTCCAGCCCTGCCGCTGGCGCCGCTGATACTGGACGGAACGTTGGCCCACGTTTTTTACCAGGCAGAGCAGGCGTTGATTTGCCCGGAACTGGCGGCAATCACTACCGCGTCCGATCTTTGCTATTGGGAAGGCGAGCCGCAGGGCGTTGTGCCTGCTATTTCCGTTCAGAGAAGCGATCAGCCACTCAGTAAAGTACGCTGGCAGTTTACTACGCGTAGTCAGTTTGCAGGCCAGCTCAGGGAGGAAAAATAATGTTTCTGTCACGCGTAACGCTGGACCTCGGCAAGCTAACGCCTGAAATGATGCAGAAGTGGCAGAGCGCCAGCCCCTATGCCAGTCATCAATGGCTTTGGCAGCTTTTTTCTCATCAGGATGAACGCCGTTTTCTGTTTCGCCATGAGTCTGCAGAACGGGGTGAGCGTTTTTATGTGCAGTCGGATGTTCCACCTCTAGATGGGCATAATATTTTTGCCGTAGAGAGTAAACCGTTTCAGCCACATCTGACAAAAGGCATGTTTCTGTATTTTTCGCTACGCGCGAACCCCGTTATCACCCGATCCGGTAAGCGTAGCGACGTGATGATGGATGCCAAATACCAGGCAAAGCAGAAAGGGATACCTGCTGAACAACACTGGCCACTGCAAATCATCGCGGCGAATAACTGGCTACGCCGTCAGGGGGAACAGCATGGTTTCATGCTTCCTGATAAGCAGGATT
This sequence comes from Citrobacter sp. Cb023, assembly GCF_030336805.1. Lineage (NCBI taxonomy): Bacteria > Pseudomonadati > Pseudomonadota > Gammaproteobacteria > Enterobacterales > Enterobacteriaceae > Citrobacter > Citrobacter sp. Cb023. The sequence goes on from NZ_JAOWCV010000040.1 coordinate 725,419, forward strand.
ACGTGGTGAGTTACCAGCAACAACGTTTCAGTCGACTGACCGGGGAACGTCCTATCAGTTTTGGTAGCGTTGATTTTGCGGGACTGTTACGGGTAGACGATGTGACGCGTTTCTCTCACGCTCTCAGGAATGGGTTTGGTAAAAGCAAAGCGCTAGGCTGCGGTCTGATGTTGATTCGGCGAGGGGAACAATGAATTGGCTACCGCTGAGCCCCATCCCAATGAAAGATCGTACCTCAATGATCTTTCTGCAATACGGGCAGATTGATGTGATCGACGGTGCGTTCGTGCTGATCGACAAAACGGGAATACGAACGCATATTCCGGTGGGATCGATAGCCTGCATTATGCTGGAGCCAGGCACGCGCGTTTCTCATGCCGCGGTGCGACTGGCGGCAACCACAGGTACCTTACTGGTATGGGTTGGTGAAGCAGGTGTACGACTTTACGCCTGCGGACAGCCGGGAGGCGCGCGTTCAGACAGACTGTTGTATCAGGCAAAGCTGGCGCTGGATGAAGAACTCCGGCTGAAAGTAGTGCGTAAAATGTTCGAATTGCGTTTTGGTGAGCCTGCTCCCAGCCGTCGCTCCGTTGAACAACTCCGCGGCATCGAAGGCGCGCGGGTACGCCAGAGCTATGCTCTGCTGGCAGAGCGCTACGGTGTGAAGTGGCATGGTCGACGTTACGATCCTAAAGACTGGGGAAAGGGCGACACGGTTAATCAGTGTATTAGTGCTGCCACATCCTGCCTTTATGGTATTACCGAAGCCGCGGTATTAGCCGCAGGTTACGCACCTGCTTTTGGTTTTGTGCATTCCGGTAAGCCGCTCTCTTTTGTGTATGACATTGCTGATATCGTCAAATTTGATGGTGTTGTTCCGGTTGCTTTCGAGATTGCTGCCCGTGCGCCAGTCAGTCCAGATAAAGAGGTTCGTCTGGCCTGTCGGGATATATTCCGCAGCCAGAAAACGCTGGCGCGGATCATCCCATTGATTGAGGAAGTACTGGCTGCCGGGGAAATTGAAATCCCTAAACCTTTTGCAGATGCCCAGCCTCCGGCGATCCCTGAGCCTGTTTCATTGGGCGATGCAGGTCACAGGGGGTAGCGCATGAGTATGCTTGTTGTTGTCACCGAAAATATTCCTGCTCGTTTGCGCGGTCGTCTGGCTGTCTGGTTATTAGAAGTTCGCGCAGGTGTTTATGTTGGCGATACCTCACTTCCCCGCGCCAGCGGGGATAAACCGACGATCCCGATATTTGGTTAGAGGCAATCGGTGTGTTCCCCGCGCCAGCGGGGATAAACCGCCATTCGACGAAATCAGGAGCATGGCGGATGAGTGTTCCCCGCGCCAGCGGGGATAAACCGCCGTTCCGGTTATCTTGCCTGTCTGGTCAATAGTGTTCCCCGCGCCAGCGGGGATAAACCGCAGGCCATAACCGGGCGCTACACGCTCTCATAGTGTTCCCCGCGCCAGCGGGGATAAACCGCATCACGCCAGGGGCGCACCAGGCAGACGCATGTGTTCCCCGCGCCAGCGGGGATAAACCGTTGATAAAACAGTATGGGGTGCTCATCGTCTTGTGTTCCCCGCGCCAGCGGGGATAAACCGATTCTGCTGCTACGACGGGTTTTAGTTTTTTGCGTGTTCCCCGCGCCAGCGGGGATAAACCGCTGAATCGTTCACAAATAGCCGGGATTTTCAAGTGTTCCCCGCGCCAGCGGGGATAAACCGAATTTTTTTCCGGTACAGAACAAGAAGCAGAAGTGTTCCCCGCGCCAGCGGGGATAAACCGCTCACCGTTTGCGTGGCACCATTGAACGGGCTGTGTTCCCCGCGCCAGCGGGGATAAACCGAAACGCAACGCGGCCTAACCTGGTACAACTATGTGTTCCCCGCGCCAGCGGGGATAAACCGGTCCAGCAAACGTCACGAGCACCAAAGATACTGTGTTCCCCGCGCCAGCGGGGATAAACCGGGCAAGCAAAACGGGCTGGTTAGCTGGAACGAGTGTTCCCCGCGCCAGCGGGGATAAACCGCCCTAAAAATAATGATATAGCAATACCGATTTGTGTTCCCCGCGCCAGCGGGGATAAACCGGTTGCTGTGATTTCGATTATTGGTTTTTTTGTGTGTTCCCCGCGCCAGCGGGGATAAACCGAAAACGCTCCAAATAAATAATCATCGAAGTGTTCCCCGCGCCAGCGGGGATAAACCGGCGACCGCGCCGATTTAGCATAAACTGCATTGGTGTTCCCCGCGCCAGCGGGGATAAACCGCGAGGTAACGGAGCGAGCAACGAACCTGTACCGTGTTCCCCGCGCCAGCGGGGATAAACCGCGATTCGGGCGAATAGCTGTAACCTTCCGGCAGTGTTCCCCGCGCCAGCGGGGATAAACCGGGCGAAACACCGCGTAAATTGGGAGGCTATCAGTGTTCCCCGCGCCAGCGGGGATAAACCGGATTTATTACATCGCACGTTCCGTTAATAGCGGTGTTCCCCGCGCCAGCGGGGATAAACCGCGCCGGGATTCATCGTCACGACGCGGATAGCCGTGTTCCCCGCGCCAGCGGGGATAAACCGATTATCAGCATGCATTAGAGCGTATTGCGGATGTGTTCCCCGCGCCAGCGGGGATAAACCGAACCAGTTTCGATAACAAAGGCGGTGGTGTTAGTGTTCCCCGCGCCAGCGGGGATAAACCGATCTCACTTTATTTCTTAAACGCCTTCGTAAAGTGTTCCCCGCGCCAGCGGGGATAAACCGGACGGTATTATTTTTACTGAGCCTACGCGCACGTGTTCCCCGCGCCAGCGGGGATAAACCGGGCGTGGTTTGGCCGTGGTGATACCTGCCAGTGTGTTCCCCGCGCCAGCGGGGATAAACCGAGATCTCGTTACGGATGACAGGGCTTGTAACCGTGTTCCCCGCGCCAGCGGGGATAAACCGATACCTGAAAATAAAATAAAAACATCCTGGTTGTGTTCCCCGCGCCAGCGGGGATAAACCGCACGCGAGGTGATTGCCCCGGGCGCTCCCCGTGTGTTCCCCGCGCCAGCGGGGATAAACCGGAAGAGCGGTTCCTCGTGCTGGTGGTGGATGGGTGTTCCCCGCGCCAGCGGGGATAAACCGGCTGGCCGAACATTCCATTACCACCGGTTCCGGTGTTCCCCGCGCCAGCGGGGATAAACCGCAAAATATTAAAGTCGATGCCCTTGGTTTTAAGTGTTCCCCGCGCCAGCGGGGATAAACCGCTGCATGAATAGTATAAACATTATTGTTAACGGTGTTCCCCGCGCCAGCGGGGATAAACCGGCGCCCGCGCCGATTTAGCATAAACTGCATTGGTGTTCCCCGCGCCAGCGGGGATAAACCGCCCTGGCGGGCAATCCATGCCTGGTTATGGCCGTGTTCCCCGCGCCAGCGGGGATAAACCGAAACTCGGCATTACCAAAGGTATCTGGCGTCAGTGTTCCCCGCGCTAGCGGGGATAAACCGGGATTTTATTTCTGACGCAGCAAACCACGCCGGTGTTCCCCGCGCCAGCGGGGATAAACCGCTACCTATTGCGCTATCTGTCAGCGGCTAACCGTGTTCCCCGCGCCAGCGGGGATAAACCGGTGCTGCAAAAAGAGCTAATTGGGACCAATGAGTGTTCCCCGCGCCAGCGGGGATAAACCGTAGGCGGCTTGAATCCGTCGCGGTTGCATCCAGTGTTCCCCGCGCCAGCGGGGATAAACCGGAGACAAACAGTGAGCAAACAAAAACCGACGAGTGTTCCCCGCGCCAGCGGGGATAAACCGCCGGTGATATCGAAATCAAGCGTGAGCATCGTGTGTTCCCCGCGCCAGCGGGGATAAACCGGTTTATTGCTTTAACGCTGATGGCGCTGATCAGTGTTCCCCGCGCCAGCGGGGATAAACCGGGGAAATACGACTGTTTCCGTGGGCAGCCGCTGTGTTCCCCGCGCCAGCGGGGATAAACCGGAATTTAAAATGACAACCACTATCAATCTCGCGTGTTCCCCGCGCCAGCGGGGATAAACCGCGCGCGCGCGTTTCCGCTGGCAACACAGAGAGGTGTTCCCCGCGCCAGCGGGGATAAACCGTCCCCCAATGGCTTCAATTTTACGGTGGTGATGTGTTCCCCGCGCCAGCGGGGATAAACCGTTCCACAACAACAACAGCCCGACCTTTCCCCAGTGTTCCCCGCGCCAGCGGGGATAAACCGTTTATTAACGAGTCTGTCAAACTTGACTCTAAGTGTTCCCCGCGCCAGCGGGGATAAACCGGCTATGAACAGTGAGCGCCGCCGAGTTGGTGGGTGTTCCCCGCGCCAGCGGGGATAAACCGTTAATCCCATGGTCATATCACGGTAATTCACAGTGTTCCCCGCGCCAGCGGGGATAAACCACGAGGCACAAAGCGAGGTAACGGAGCGAGCACGTGTTCCCCGCGCCAGCGGGGATAAACCGTCGCTCAGCTAGAGGGGAAGCGTTCAAAGATTGTGTTCCCCGCGCCAGCGGGGATAAACCGTCGCTCAGCTAGAGGGGAAGCGTTCAAAGATTGTGTTCCCCGCGCCAGCGGGGATAAACCGTCGCTCAGCTAGAGGGGAAGCGTTCAAAGATTGTGTTCCCCGCGCCAGCGGGGATAAACCGCAGATTACGGCGGATGAATACGCATACGTGCGGTGTTCCCCGCGCTAGCGGGGATAAACCGAAAACGGTCCCATCCGACAAAAATAACCATCAGTGTTCCCCGCGCCAGCGGGGATAAACCGCATTACCCGGTCATCATTATGGACAGTATCGAGTGTTCCCCGCGCCAGCGGGGATAATCCACTTTGAAAGCAGAAATATTATGGAGCTGGATGGGTTACGAGGATTTACCCGCCTTTGCCAGTTCTTTCACCAGCGGGAGCATAATGCGTACCACGTCGCGGCTACGGTGCTCTATCCTGCCCGGTAAGGCTTTATCGATATGCTGCTGGTTATCCAGTCGCACATCGTGCCAGCTGTTGCCTGCCGGGAACGAGGCGCTTTTGGCGCGCTGTTGATAGCCATCTTTCTTGCCCAGACTCCAGTTGGTTGCTTCAACGGAGAGCACGGCAATGCCCGCATCGTCGAAGACCTCTGCATCGTTACAACATCCAGTACCTTTCGGATAGTTTTTGTTCAGTCCCGGATTGGTGCTGGCTACGATACCGCGGCTGTGCGCGATGGCCAGCGCCCGGTCACGCGTCAATTTTCGCACCGCTTCCGGGGTTTTCTTACCGCTATTGAAATAGAGCTTATCGCCGACGATCAGGTTATCGAGGTTGATAACCAGCAGCGTATTTTTCTTCTCGGCGGCGCTCATTCGCTTCAGGATGTTCTCCGCGCCCAGTTTGCCTTCTTCCTCGCCGCTGGTGGCGATAAATCGAATGCCGTACTGCGTCGGCACGTCTTTGAGTTTTTCCGCCAGTTCCAGCATCACGCCAAGTCCTGCGGCGTTGTCATCAATACCTTGCAGGGTCAATCCACCCAGATTGGCATCGGAATCGGCGTCGCTCTGCGCGGCGTAGGTGTCGAGGTGCGCCATGATAATAATCTGCTGTGGCGCTTTACCCTCATGTGCGGCAATAACGGTACTTCCCGTGACGTTATGCCAGTTTTTACGGTTATTTTTGGCGGTATAAACATAACGGCTATTAAACGTTCGAATATCACTGCTGTAGCCCATCTGCTGAAATTGCTGACGGATATAATCAGCAGACAACATTTCTGCCGGAGAGCCCGTTACGCGGCCTGGGAAAAACGTTGCGATATATCGAGCCTGGGTATTTGCGATATCTCCAGGTTTGGAAGATGTTGCCTGTGCGGGAAGGATAAAGCACGCGCCGAGCGCCAGGATTGCAAGAAGGGGGCGCGTTGCGGAAAACATAATGAGTCCTTAAATACCAAGCAGAAATTTTTAGCCGCTAGTATGAAACCGTGATCGAGGTAAAACAATTTCATTTGCTCCTAAATGCCCGAAATTCGGTAGCTTAAGCACTTTTTGATATTTGCTTTTCCGGATCGTTATTCCTTTGAGGAACTACTCATTCCAATTCGTAATTTCATTCGCCCTCTTGCCCTCCCTATAGTCAGGTTATCTGAGCATCGTTAGCAAAATAACGGCATTACATAGGAACGGTTATGGATCAAAAACGACTTACCCACCTGCGGCAACTGGAAGCGGAAAGCATCCATATTATTCGTGAGGTGGCCGCCGAGTTTTCGAATCCGGTGATGATGTATTCCATCGGCAAAGATTCCAGCGTAATGCTGCATCTGGCGCGTAAAGCGTTTTATCCTGGCACGTTGCCGTTCCCTCTGCTGCACGTTGATACCGGCTGGAAATTCAGCGAGATGTACGAGTTTCGTGACCGCACGGCGAAAGCCTACGGTTGTGAACTGCTGGTGCATAAAAACCCGGAAGGGGTGGCGATGGGCATCAACCCGTTTGTTCACGGTAGCGCCAAGCATACCGATATTATGAAAACCGAAGGGTTGAAGCAGGCGTTGAACAAATACGGTTTCGACGCCGCGTTCGGTGGCGCTCGTCGTGACGAAGAGAAATCGCGTGCCAAGGAGCGCATTTATTCTTTCCGCGATCGTTTTCATCGCTGGGACCCTAAAAATCAGCGTCCGGAACTGTGGCATAACTACAACGGACAGATTAACAAAGGCGAAAGCATTCGCGTATTCCCGCTCTCCAACTGGACTGAACAGGATATCTGGCAGTACATCTGGCTGGAAAATATCGACATCGTGCCGCTGTACCTGGCGGCGGAGCGTCCGGTGCTGGAACGCGACGGCATGCTGATGATGATTGATGACGACAGAATCGATCTGCAACCGGGTGAAGTGATTAAAAAACGCATGGTGCGTTTCCGTACGCTCGGCTGCTGGCCGTTAACAGGCGCGGTGGAGTCGAATGCGCAGACGCTGCCGGAAATCATCGAAGAGATGCTGGTCTCAACCACCAGTGAACGTCAGGGCCGCGTGATTGACCGCGACCAGGCGGGCTCCATGGAGCTGAAGAAACGTCAGGGGTATTTCTAAGGAGCCGCCATGAACACGACACTTGCACAACAAATTGCTAATGAAGGCGGCGTTGAAGCCTGGATGGTCGCCCAGCAACACAAAAGCCTGCTGCGTTTTTTAACCTGCGGTAGCGTGGATGACGGGAAAAGCACCCTGATTGGTCGCCTGCTGCACGACACGCGTCAGATTTATGAAGACCAGCTTTCATCGCTGCACAACGACAGTAAACGTCACGGTACTCAGGGCGAAAAGCTCGATTTGGCGTTATTGGTTGACGGCTTGCAAGCCGAGCGCGAGCAGGGCATCACCATCGACGTGGCTTACCGTTATTTCTCTACCGAGAAGCGTAAATTTATTATTGCGGATACTCCCGGCCATGAGCAGTACACTCGCAACATGGCGACCGGTGCGTCGACCTGCGACCTGGCGATCCTGCTGATCGATGCGCGTAAAGGCGTGCTGGATCAGACCCGTCGTCACAGCTTTATCTCCACGCTACTTGGGATCAAACACCTGGTGGTGGCGATCAACAAAATGGATCTGGTGAACTTTAGCGAAGAGACATTTAACCGCATTCGCGAAGACTATCTTACTTTTGCTGAACAGTTGCCGGGCAACCTGGATATCCGGTTTGTGCCGCTCTCTGCGCTGGAAGGCGACAACGTGGCTTCACAAAGCGCCAGCATGTCGTGGTACAGCGGTCCGACGCTACTGGAAGTACTGGAAACCGTTGAGATCCAACGCATAGTTGATACTCAGCCGATGCGCTTCCCGGTGCAGTATGTGAACCGACCGAATCTGGATTTTCGTGGTTATGCCGGGACGCTGGCCTCCGGTAGTGTGAAGGTAGGGCAACGCGTCAAAGTGCTGCCATCCGGCGTTGAGTCGAGCGTGGCGCGGATCGTAACCTTTGATGGCGATTTACAGGAAGCGCATGCGGGTGAAGCGATCACCCTGGTATTGAAAGATGAGATCGATATCAGCCGTGGCGACCTGCTACTTGATGCCGGTGAAGCGTTACCTGCGGTACAAAGCGCTGCCGTTGATGTGGTGTGGATGGCGGAACAACCGTTGTCGCCTGGGCAGAGCTACGACATCAAAGTCGCCGGTAAGAAGACCCGCGCACGCGTTGATAACGTGCAGTACCAGATTGATATTAATAACCTGACCCAACGTGATGTTGAAGCGTTGCCGCTAAACGGCATCGGTCTGGTTAATCTGACTTTTGATGAGCCGCTGGTGCTGGATACCTATCAGCAGAATCCGGTTACGGGCGGGCTGATTATCATTGACCGCCTGACCAACGTTACCGTTGGCGCGGGGCTGGTACGTGAGCCAATCGTCCAGGAGCACACCGCGGCTTCTCAGTTCAGCGCGTTTGAGCTGGAGCTTAATGCGTTGGTGCGTCGCCATTTCCCGCACTGGGGCGCGCGCGATCTGCTGGGAGGAAAATAATGGCGCTGCATGACGAAAACGTCGTCTGGCATGCCCATCCTGTTACACCGCAACAGCGGGAACAACGCCACGGTCATCGTGGTGTTGTGCTGTGGTTTACCGGGCTGTCTGGTTCCGGTAAATCTACGGTAGCAGGGGCGCTGGAAGAGGCGTTGCACAAGCTGGGAGTGAGTACCTATTTGTTGGATGGCGATAACGTGCGCCACGGCCTGTGCAGCGATCTTGGGTTTAGCGATGCCGATCGTAAGGAGAATATTCGTCGGGTTGGCGAGGTGGCTAACCTGATGGTGGATGCGGGTCTTGTGGTGTTGACCGCCTTTATCTCTCCACATCGCGCCGAACGCAAAATGGTCCGTGAACGCGTTGGCGAAGGGCGTTTTATTGAGGTTTTTGTGGATACACCGCTGGCAACGTGCGAATTACGCGATCCAAAAGGGCTGTATAAAAAAGCGCGGGCGGGTGAGTTGCGCAATTTCACCGGAATTGATTCCGTATACGAAGCGCCTGAATCGCCAGAGATTCACCTTGATGGTGAACAATTGGTAACAAATTTGGTACCCCAATTATTAGACCTGCTGAGGCAGGAAGATATTATCAGATCCTGAGACACCCGAGCTTGTATGCCCGGTCAGTCACGGTCACAGGATTAGATATGCGTAACAGCCATAACATTACTATTACAGAGTCAGATACCTTCGCCGCCGACGATGAAACCACCTGGTCACTACCGGGTGCCGTGGTCGGTTTTATCGCGTGGCTGTTGGCGCTGGGGATTCCGTTTCTGATTTATGGCCCTAACACACTCTTTTTCTTCATTTATACCTGGCCCTTTTTCCTCGCATTGCTGCCCGTGGCGATTGTCGCGGGTATTGCGCTGCACTCCCTATTGAAGGGGCTGTTGTTGTTGAGCATTACCTGCACCCTGCTGGTGGTTGGGGCGATGTTTGGCGCGCTATTTCTGTGGTTGTTGGGTTAGGCAAACGCCTTTTTTTAACAATCGCTGATGTTGTTCACTCTCTGGTCATAATTCAAACCGTAACCAACAATGAGATTATGTTCTCCTTACACGGGGTATACGTAACAACGGGCAAATGTGGTACATTTGCCCGCGTTGTCGCGGCATTCCCGACCGTTGATGTAAAGTTGTCTGCGGAAGTTATGGGATGTTAATGCCGTTTTTCAGGGGGCAGGATGGGTAAACTAACGCTGCTGTTGCTGGCTTTATTGGTCTGGCTGCAGTATTCGCTGTGGTTCGGTAAGAACGGCATACATGACTATAGTCGCGTCAACGATGATGTTGCTGCGCAGCAAGCTACGAACGCGAAACTTAAAGCACGTAACGATCAGCTCTTTGCCGAAATTGACGATCTCAATGGCGGACAAGAGGCTATTGAGGAGCGCGCGCGCAACGAACTCAGTATGACTAAGCCGGGCGAAACCTTTTATCGTCTGGTGCCTGACGCGTCTAAACGCGCTCAGACTGCAGGGCAAAACAATCGATAAACCGTCCAGGGATTTAACATGGCAGCCACTTTATTGGACGTTTGCGCCGTGGTGCCGGCTGCCGGGTTTGGCCGCCGAATGCAAACAGAGTGTCCTAAGCAGTACCTCTCTATTGGCAATAAAACCATTCTTGAACACTCGGTTGATGCGCTGCTGGCTCATCCCCGGGTGACGCGAGTCGTTATCGCTATCAGCCCAGGCGACAGCCGCTTTGCCCAACTTCCACTCGCCGCGCATCCGCAAATTACCGTAGTGGATGGCGGCAACGAGCGTGCCGATTCTGTCCTTGCCGGTTTGCAAGCCGCAGGTGAGGCCAGTTGGGTACTGGTGCATGACGCCGCGCGTCCGTGTCTGCACCAGGATGATTTAGCCCGTTTGCTGGCAATCAGTGAGACCAGCCGCACCGGCGGGATCCTGGCGGCACCAGTACGCGACACGATGAAGCGCGCGGAGCCGGGCCGAACAGACATTGCCCATACGGTCGATCGCACCGATTTATGGCACGCGTTGACGCCGCAGTTTTTCCCTCGCGAGCTGTTGCACGATTGCCTGACCCGTGCGCTCCACGAAGGCGCAACCATTACGGATGAGGCCTCGGCGCTGGAATATTGCGGCTTACATCCTCAGCTCGTTGAAGGACGGGCTGATAATATTAAAGTAACGCGTCCAGAGGATTTGGCGTTGGCCGAATTTTATCTGACCCGGACTACCCACCAGGAGAAGACATAATGCGAATTGGACACGGTTTCGACGTACACGCTTTTGGCGGAGAAGGCCCAATTATCATTGGTGGTGTGCGCATCCCGTATGAAAAAGGATTGCTGGCGCATTCTGATGGCGATGTGGCGTTACACGCGCTAACCGATGCTCTGCTGGGCGCGGCTGCGCTGGGGGATATCGGTAAACTCTTCCCTGACACCGACCCGACCTTTAAAGGTGCCGATAGTCGTGAATTATTGCGAGAAGCCTGGCGGCGTATTCAGGCCAAAGGCTATACGCTTGGTAATGTGGATGTGACGATTATTGCTCAGGCGCCGAAGATGCTGCCGCACATTCCGCAAATGCGCGTGTTTATTGCCGAAGATCTCGGCTGCCATATGGATGATGTTAACGTGAAAGCGACCACCACGGAAAAACTCGGTTTTACCGGGCGTGGGGAAGGGATTGCCTGTGAAGCGGTGGCGTTACTCATTAAGGCACCGAAATGACAGTGTTTGACGATCTGACGTATCTCCATGGCAAACCTCTGGGCCATGGCGTCCTGAAAGCGAATCCGGAAGATTTTGTTGTCGTCGAAGATTTAGGCTTCGAACCGGATGGCGAAGGCGAGCATGTTTTGGTGCGCATCCTGAAAAACGGTTGTAACACCCGTTTTGTGGCTGACGCGCTGGCGAAATTCCTGAAAATTCACGCCCGTGAAGTGAGCTTTGCCGGGCAGAAAGATAAGCATGCGGTCACGGAACAGTGGCTGTGCGCGCGTGTACCGGGCAATGCAATGCCTGATCTAAGCAAATTTGAGCTCGAAGGCTGTAAAGTTCTGGAGTACGCGCGCCACAAGCGTAAGCTGCGTTTAGGAGCGCTGAAAGGCAACGAATTTACGCTGGTGTTGCGTGAAGTGAGCGAGCGAAATGACGTTGAAGCGCGTTTGCAGGCGATTAGCGAACGCGGCGTACCTAACTATTTTGGCGCTCAGCGTTTTGGTATCGGCGGCAGCAACCTGCAAGGGGCGCTGCGCTGGGCACAAAGCGATGCGCCGGTGCGCGATCGCAATAAACGCAGTTTTTGGTTGTCGGCGGCCCGTAGCGCGTTGTTTAATCAGATAGTCAGTGAACGCTTGAAAAAAACAGACTTTAATCAAGTTGTTGACGGCGATGCGCTACAATTATCCGGACGCGGAAGCTGGTTTGTCGCCACACATGAAGAACACACTGAATTACAGCGTCGCGTCGATGAGAAAGAATTGATGATCACAGCGGCATTACCGGGCAGCGGTGAGTGGGGAACTCAGCGCGACGCACTGGCGTTTGAAAAAGCCGCTGTTGCTGATGAAACCGCGCTGCAGTCTCTGTTATTGCGCGAGAAAGTCGACGCGTCGCGTCGCGCTATGTTGCTGTATCCACAACAATTAAGCTGGAACTGGTGGGATGACGTAACCGTCGAGTTACGCTTCTGGCTACCGGCAGGTAGCTTCGCCACCAGTGTTGTAAGGGAACTTATTAACACAATGGGTGATTATGCGTATATTGCTGAGTAACGATGATGGGGTCCACGCACCCGGTATACAAACGCTGGCGAAAGCGCTGCGTGAGTTTGCTGACGTACAGGTGGTTGCCCCGGATCGTAACCGCAGTGGCGCGTCTAACTCGCTGACGCTGGAATCCTCACTTCGCACCTTTACCTATGATAACGGCGATATCGCCGTACAAATGGGTACGCCCACCGACTGCGTCTATCTGGGCGTGAACGCATTAATGCGTCCGCGTCCGGACATTGTCGTTTCTGGTATTAATGCGGGTCCTAATCTGGGTGATGATGTTATCTATTCCGGTACCGTTGCGGCGGCAATGGAAGGTCGTCATCTGGGGTTCCCGGCGCTGGCTGTCTCACTTGATGGCCATAAACACTACGATACTGCTGCCGCAGTAACCTGTCGTATCTTACGGGCGCTGAGTCGTGAACCGCTGCGCACCGGTCGCATTTTGAATATCAACGTGCCGGATTTACCGCTCGATCAGATTAAAGGTATTCGCGTCACGCGCTGCGGCAGTCGCCATCCGGCGGATCAGGTTATTCCACAGCAGGACCCACGCGGTAATACGCTGTACTGGATCGGGCCACCGGGCGAAAAGTGCGACGCCGGGCCGGATACGGATTTTGCAGCCGTCGATGAAGGCTATGTTTCTATCACGCCGCTGCATGTCGATTTAACCGCATACGGCGCGCATGAAGTGGTTTCTGACTGGTTAGACAGCGTGGGAGTCGACACGCAATGGTAAGCAGACGCGTACACACTCTTCTTGAACAATTACGTGCGCAGGGCATCAGAGATGAGCTTGTCCTCGATGCGCTCGCCGCCGTGCCGCGTGAAAAATTCATTGATGAGGCGTTTGAACATAAGGCCTGGGACAATATTGCCCTGCCGATTGGTCAGGGGCAGACGATTTCGCAGCCTTATATGGTTGCGCGAATGACCGAACTGCTTGAGCTAACGCCGCAGTCTCGGGTGCTGGAAATTGGTACTGGCTCTGGCTACCAGACGGCGATTCTGGCGCACCTGGTGCATCATGTGTGCTCCGTTGAGCGCATTAAAGGTTTGCAATGGCAGGCGCGTCGCCGCCTGAAGCAGCTTGATTTACATAATGTTTCGACCCGTCATGGTGATGGATGGCAAGGCTGGCAGGCGCGAGCTCCGTTTGACGCTATCATTGTAACGGCAGCGCCGCCCGAGATCCCCACCGCATTGATGATGCAACTGGATGAGGGCGGCATTCTCGTCTTACCCGTGGGCGATGAGCACCAGTTTCTGAAGCGGGTGCGTCGTCGGGGAGGCGAATTTATTATCGATACCGTGGAGGCCGTACGTTTCGTTCCCTTAGTGAAAGGGGAGCTTGCGTAGATAGCGCTGCTGAATACCTGGAGTTTTCCTGGTTATTCTCGAAAGAGTAAGCGTATTGTGACGGTGCCTTGCACGGTGATTACGTCACTGGTTTTAACCAATTTTCCTGGGGGATAAATGAGCGCGGGAAGCCACAAATTTACCGTTCGCCGCATTGCGGCATTGTCACTGGTTTCACTATGGTTGGCAGGTTGTTCAAACACCTCGAATCCACCAGCGCCGGTCAGCTCGGTTAACGGTAGTGCATCAACGAACACCAGTTCTGGCATGCTGATTACGCCTCCACCTAAAATGGGCTCGACGTCGACGGTACAGCAGACGCCACAGATCCAGTCGGTGCAGCAACCAACCACACAGCCAACGCAAATCCAGCCTGTTGCTCAACAGCCTGTGCAGATGGAAAACGGTCGTATTGTATACAATCGTAAGTATGGGAATATTCCGAAAGGTAGCTACACGGGCGGCAGTACCTATACTGTTAAGAAAGGCGATACCCTTTTCTATATTGCCTGGATAACCGGGAACGATTTCCGTGACCTCGCACAACGCAATAACGTTCCGGCCCCGTATGGCCTGAATGTCGGTCAAACTCTGCAAGTGGGCAACGCGTCTGGTGCACCGATTACCGGTGGCAATGCCATCACCCAGGCGGATGCAGCACAGCAAGGAGTTGTGACCAACCCTGCACAAAATTCCACCGTTGCTGTTGCTTCGAAACCAACAATTACGTATTCTGAGGATTCAGGTGAACAAAGTGCTAACAAAATGTTGCCGAACAACAAGCCTGCTGGGACTGTGGTCACAGCGCCTGTAACGGCTCCAGCAGTTAGCACAACCGAATCAACTGCAAGCTCAACGTCGACTAGCTCGCCAATCTCTACCTGGCGCTGGCCGACTGACGGCAAAGTGATCGAAAACTTTGCGGCTACCGAAGGTGGCAATAAAGGGATCGACATTGCAGGCAGCAAAGGACAGGCTATTGTCGCGACCGCAGATGGACGCGTCGTCTATGCCGGTAATGCGCTGCGTGGTTACGGTAATCTTATTATCATCAAACATAACGATGATTACCTGAGCGCCTACGCCCATAACGATACAATGCTGGTCCGGGAACAACAAGAAATCAAGGCGGGGCAGAAAATAGCTACCATGGGTAGCACCGGAACCAGTTCAACACGCTTGCATTTTGAAATTCGTTACAAGGGGAAATCCGTAAACCCGCTGCGCTATTTACCGCAGCGATAATTAGGCGGAACCAGGCTTTCACGTGCTAGTTCCGTTAGGGATCACGGGTAGGAGCCACCTTTATGAGTCAGAATACGCTGAAAGTTCATGATTTAAATGAAGATGCGGAATTTGATGAGAACGGAGTAGAGGCTTTTGATGAAAAAGCCTTGAGTGAAGAGGAACCCAGTGATAACGACCTGGCTGAAGAAGAGCTGTTATCGCAGGGGGCCACACAGCGTGTGTTGGACGCGACTCAGCTTTACCTTG
Source organism: Citrobacter sp. Cb023 (assembly GCF_030336805.1). Classification (NCBI taxonomy): domain Bacteria; kingdom Pseudomonadati; phylum Pseudomonadota; class Gammaproteobacteria; order Enterobacterales; family Enterobacteriaceae; genus Citrobacter; species Citrobacter sp. Cb023. The sequence goes on from NZ_JAOWCV010000040.1 coordinate 740,552, forward strand.
GTGAGATTGGTTATTCACCACTGTTAACAGCCGAAGAAGAAGTTTATTTTGCGCGTCGCGCACTGCGTGGAGATGTCGCATCTCGCCGTCGCATGATTGAAAGTAACCTGCGTCTGGTGGTGAAAATTGCTCGTCGTTATGGCAATCGTGGTCTGGCATTGCTGGACCTGATTGAAGAGGGCAATTTAGGGCTTATCCGTGCCGTCGAGAAGTTTGACCCGGAACGTGGGTTCCGCTTCTCAACATACGCAACCTGGTGGATCCGCCAGACGATCGAACGGGCGATTATGAACCAAACCCGTACGATCCGACTGCCGATTCACATTGTAAAAGAGCTGAACGTCTATCTGCGTACCGCGCGTGAGTTGTCGCATAAACTGGACCACGAACCGAGTGCAGAAGAGATTGCTGAACAACTGGATAAACCGGTTGATGACGTCAGCCGTATGCTCCGACTCAACGAGCGTATTACCTCGGTAGACACCCCGCTGGGTGGCGATTCCGAAAAAGCGTTGCTGGATATTCTGGCCGATGAAAAGGAAAACGGTCCGGAAGACACCACGCAAGACGATGATATGAAACAGAGCATCGTCAAATGGCTGTTCGAACTGAACGCCAAACAGCGTGAAGTGCTGGCACGTCGTTTTGGTCTGCTGGGGTACGAAGCTGCGACACTGGAAGATGTGGGCCGTGAAATTGGTCTCACTCGTGAACGTGTTCGCCAGATTCAGGTTGAAGGTCTGCGTCGTCTGCGTGAAATTCTGCAGACTCAGGGACTGAATATCGAAGCGCTTTTCCGCGAGTAAGCACAAGTTCTATCAAGAAAGGCCAGTCTCATTGAGACTGGCCTTTTTCTTTAGGGCTAACGCTATCGGGCTCTTTTTACTACACCAGACTTTTCAACCGGTAGATCCACTCAAGCGCCTGGCGAGGCGTTAGCGAATCCGGGTCGAGGTTTTCCAGCGCATCAACGGCGGGTGACGTTTCTTCCGGTACTGACAGCAGTGACATCTGCGTACCGTCGACCTGGGTTGCGGCAACATTTGGCGCGATGCTTTCCAGTTCGCGCAGTTTTTGCCGCGCGCGTTTGATCACCTCTTTCGGTACGCCAGCCAGGGCAGCGACTGCCAGACCATAGCTCTTGCTCGCCGCGCCATCCTGCACGCTGTGCATGAAGGCGATGGTATCGCCGTGCTCTAACGCATCCAGATGCACATTAGCGACACCCTCCATTTTCTCCGGTAACTGCGTCAGTTCGAAGTAATGGGTCGCAAATAAAGTTAATGCTTTGATTTTATTTGCCAGATTTTCTGCGCATGCCCATGCCAGCGACAGGCCGTCGTAGGTGGAGGTACCGCGTCCAATCTCATCCATCAGCACCAGACTGTTCTCGGTCGCGTTATGCAGAATGTTGGCGGTTTCGGTCATTTCTACCATGAAGGTGGAACGACCTGATGCCAGATCATCCGCCGCGCCCACGCGGGTAAAGATACGATCGATAGGCCCGATCTCGACTTTCTGTGCCGGAACGTAGCTGCCGATATAGGCCAGTAGCGCAATCAACGCAGTCTGGCGCATATAGGTACTTTTACCCCCCATGTTTGGGCCGGTGATGATCAGCATCCGTCGCTGAGGCGAGAGGTTAAGCGGGTTGGCGATAAACGGCTCGGTCAGCACCTGTTCAACCACCGGATGGCGTCCCTCGGTAATACGAATACCGGGTTTATCGGTGAAGATCGGACAGGTGTAATTCAGGGTATAAGCACGCTCCGCGAGGTTGACCAGCACGTCCAACTCCGCCAGCGCGCTGGCGCTCTGTTGCAAATCAGCCAGGTGTGGCAGCAGCATGTCGAACAGTTCGTCATACAGCTGTTTTTCCAGCGCCAGCGCTTTGCCTTTTGAGGTCAGAACTTTGTCTTCGTACTCTTTCAGTTCCGGAATAATGTAGCGTTCGGCGTTTTTCAATGTCTGGCGGCGTACGTAGTTAATTGGCGCCAGATGACTTTGCCCACGGCTGATCTGAATGTAGTAGCCGTGCACGGCGTTAAATCCTACTTTCAGCGTGTCCAGACCGGTGCGTTCGCGTTCGCGGATTTCCAGTCTGTCGAGGTAGTCCGTGGCGCCATCAGCCAGCGCTCGCCACTCATCAAGCTCTTCATTGTAGCCTGGGGCAATGACGCCGCCGTCACGTACGAGCACTGGCGGAGCTTCCACGACGGCACGTTCCAACAGTTCACGCAGCTCAGTAAACTCACCCATTTTCTCGCGCAGCATCTGCACAGGGGCACTGTCTACGTTTTCCAGTTGTGCGCGCAGTTCGGGTAATTGCTGGAAGGCATGACGCATACGGGCCAGATCGCGCGGGCGCGCAGTACGCAGGGCCAGACGCGCCAGAATACGTTCCAGATCGCCTACCTGACGCAGCACGGGTTGTAATTCGCTGGTGGTATCCTGCAGCGCGCCGATGGTCTGTTGGCGCTCGATGAGGATTTTGGTGTCGCGGACCGGCATATGCAGCCAGCGCTTGAGCATACGGCTACCCATCGGTGTCACGGTGCAGTCGAGTACTGAAGCCAGCGTGTTTTCCACCCCGCCCGCCAGGTTCTGGGTGATTTCCAGATTGCGGCGTGTGGCGGCGTCCATAATGATGCTGTCCTGCTGACGCTCCATGGTGATGGAACGAATATGCGGCAGCGAGGTGCGTTGGGTATCTTTTACGTATTGCAGCAGACAGCCGGCAGCGCATAATCCGCGTGGGGCGTTTTCCACGCCAAAGCCAATCAGATCCCGCGTGCCGAACTGCAGATTTAACTGCTGACGGGCGGTATCAATTTCAAATTCCCACAGCGGACGACGGCGCAGGCCGCGACGTCCTTCTATCAGTGAGGTTTCGGCAAAATCCTCGGCATACAGCAATTCAGCGGGGTTGGTGCGCTGCAATTCCGCGGCCATGGTTTCGCGGTCAGCGGGTTCACTGACACGAAAACGCCCGGAGCTGATATCCAGCGTAGCGTAGCCGTACCCTTTACTGTCTTGCCAGATGGCGGCCAGCAGGTTGTCCTGGCGTTCCTGCAACAACGCTTCATCACTGATGGTGCCTGGTGTGACAATACGTACCACTTTGCGCTCAACCGGGCCTTTGCTGGTCGCCGGATCGCCAATCTGTTCACAAATAGCAACGGACTCACCCTGATTGACCAGCTTGGCGAGGTAGTTTTCTACCGCATGATGAGGAATGCCTGCCATCGGGATTGGCTCGCCTGCAGATGCGCCGCGTTTGGTCAGGGATATATCAAGCAACTGAGACGCGCGTTTCGCATCGTCATAAAACAGTTCGTAAAAGTCGCCCATGCGGTAAAACAGCAGTATTTCCGGGTGCTGAGCTTTCAGCTTGAGATACTGCTGCATCATGGGGGTGTGGGAGTCTAAGTTTTCTATTGTACTCATTGGTTTATGATGTCCATTTTCTTAATTTTTAATGAGTTAGTGATTTTTTGGTTATCGTTAAGTTTCACGTTGTCTCATCGAATATCATGAAATCCTACATTTAAAGGTGGGTTAAAGTGTGCCTTGCCAACCTATACCTGGGTAAAATATGGGCATATACAGAGTAACCTACCTTGATGTTCATGACTGCATAAGGTGCATGATAACGGAGTCTTTATGGCAGGAAAACAAGAGGGAAAGCTACTTTCGTTTAAAGCGGTAGAAATGATGAAGCCTGGCGACAAAGATAAGTCCATAAATGACTCTGAGGTGTCTGTTAAATCCGTAGTGATTCAACCTGTACGACAACCGGGGCGATACCTCAGTCCGGAGGCCATTAGACAGGCCTCGTCGTGAGGATCGAATCTGCTTACAGATGTGGGGTCGATCCATTATTCTGGAATACACTGGTATCAGGACGATGTTTCATGCAATTTATCTGCTGGAGTTCCTCAATGGTATATTCGCGGTACAAGAAATACTGGATTTGAGTACCGTATCTGAGGTTCATTTTCTGAGCCAAGGCAGATACCCGCTGATACACTGCTTTCGTTGAGCAGTGCAGAAGTTGGGATGTGGCAGTAATATTTATTTGTCGGCGTAACGCACAGGCTACGGAAATCTCGGTATGGGTAAGGTTACGTAGCTCCCGCAAAGAATCAATTATGGTGAGTATATGATAGACAGTATATCTTCGGCCTTCATTAATATACCGGATAAACTCCGTTACAGAGGCGGTTCTGGAGATACCCTCCAGTGATGAAAGCACCTTTGATAACATTCCACGGCCTTTTACAAAAATGATAGAATAGCCGTCGGTCAGTTCATTGCAAACACGATGTTTAATATCATGCAAGCTGAAGAAAGATTCAATATCAATAATACATAAGTTCTCTTCGCGCAGGCTATCTATTGGCATCAGCCCTCCCGCAGACCGGGTAAAAAAAATATCATCAGAGAATACGACAAACGACATTGGGAAAAACCTTAACTCTTTGTTTTTAAGAAAAATGAGTCCGGTGCTTTCCTCAAAGGGATACACTGGACAATAAATGATTTACTGATTTTTTGAGATGAAACTAAGAAATTACAAGAACATCCTCATTCAGACGCTATTTTTTGTCTGACACCATTAGCGTTATCTCTTTTTTATTTAGCATGGAAATAATCCCCTGATCCTTCAGGCTATCCAGGGCACGCGACAAGGTGGATATCGAAATGCCCAGAACCTGGGCCAGTTCTTTCTTACTGATCGGTAACTCAAGGTTGAGATGCTCAAAGCCATACTCTTTATAAGTGCGAGACAACAGTTGCAGGAAATATTGAACCTTCTGCAAGGTATCACTTTTGGTCAATACTGAAATAAATTGCTGTTTTTCCTGCGCCGAACGTGACAGGATCCTGACAATAAAATCTGTAAACCCTGGCATCAGCTGGCTCATTTCGTAGAAATGATCGCTTCTCAGTACGCAAACTTCTATTTCCGTTGCGGCTTGAATATCCTGCTGACTGTACCCGATGTGCAGCTCCTCCACGCCCATCACCTGTCCTGGCAAAACGATCCCCATCAGCTGCCCGCGCGCATCGTAAACCTTAGCGGCCCCGCTACGTAGGGCATACAGCTCGTCTATTTTCTCTCCCCGACGATAAATATATTCACCTCTGGCAATCTTCTTTTTTGTCTCCAGATTGCGGATAAACAATGGATCTTTCTGCCTGAACAGATAGGCGGAGCACAGTTCTGCAAAACCGCACTCTTCACAATTGACACAATTATTTCTTTTCATAGTGAATGTATAACACTATCCCTGTTATTGAATCACACAGTTCATTAAGGGTGATAAGGTATTTGCAATCGTAATATAGTTATTGTCTTTTTTGTCTAAGGAGATAACGTATTCCCCTTCCATCCCAAATATTTTTGTTGTCAGCAGGGTAATGTCTTCCGGCACATTATCGTGAGCCATGATATCTTTTGTCGTCGTATTCATACGATACTGGTTCCCACTGACGTTATGATAGGTAAATGTTATATAACGCGACAATCGATATTGACGCCCCTGATAGTCAATGTTGCCGGAAAGATTAAATACGCCCGTTTCGTTCTTGTTAAATTCAAACGTGATATTTCCTTTGAATAAGAGAGCGTGATCCGAAGCGTCAACATAGGTGATATTCGCAAAGCAGCGTTTGTCAAAATAAACACCCGATCGCAGGCTTAGTTGCCATGTTAACAGACAAATCAACGCGACCACTGCCAGCACTAAGGTTGTCATCAGCTTCATTTTAATTTCCAGTTAAAAGCATAATGGTTCTCACAATAGACAATTTTTGCTGTTGCCTTATCTGTTGGACAATAAGAGTAGAAAAACCGACCATGACTACCGTAAAGAACACTGGGTTGAAAATAAACCATAATCTGCGCGGGTTTCCGGGCGCACTTTAGCTCAAGTTCAGGCTGTAGCTGACGGATAATATTCATGACCTGAGGGTCAACTTCCTCCGATAAATCTTCATAGGCAGTAAATTTGCAGTTCCCGATTTCACCAATACTGTATTCGGCTGCAAAACGCGGTGAACCCTGTTTCTGGCTGAGTATCCAAAGGTTGGCCAGCAGCAAAAACGCGATAGCCGCAATCAGCCAGAGGTTTTTTTTATCCTTCGTTGCCGCCTTACGCAGGGATACCGGAAGAGGTGTGGTACTCACCATTTCTTCATCATTCTGCAGTTCAACGGCGATTTCTGGTGAGAAGTAAAAGCCCACCTTGGGTACGGCTACAATAATTTCCTCAATGAATATTAAGGATGTTAATGTTTTTCTGAGGATACTAATGTACTGGCTCAGCGATGAACTGGAACCCGGATGGCCCGCTTCCTCCCAGACTTTATCCAGAAGATAATCGCGTTCAAGTACCCGGCCTGGCGACGCAATCAGTAACGAAAGAATACGGTTAGCGGTATTTGTTAGCCTTTTACTTTGCTCGTTTCCGGGTTCCTTGACCACAAGTTCCCCGCTCTCGCTATCGTAAATGACTCTATTGGCTATCAAATATTTCATTCGCGTTTTCTTTCGGTAAATTTATACAATATGCATTCTGCGCGGCTGCGATTTCGGGTTATGCCTGGCTTAGTACATCGCAACCAAAGGTCTGAGCACTGCAATATTATGGCTTAGCAGATCGACAATGTCCCGATCCAGACGAAAATTTGACGCCTCTTCCTCCAGAATAATCAATGCTTTTTCGCTGGACATCCCCTGACGATAGGGGCGGTTCTCGGTCATCGCGGTGAAAACATCAGCCACAGCAATAATACGCGAAGGGATATCCAGCGCAGCCGCACCCAGGCGAAAAGGATAGCCGCTGCCGTCGAGGCGTTCATGATGTCTTGCCGCCCAGTGTACGATTTCACCCAGCTCCTCAATGGGATGTAGCATCTCCAGCGTCTTATAGCTGTGGCGCTTCATTTGCGCGTACTCGTCCGGCTCCAGCTTTCCCTGCTTCTCGAGGATTTCCAGTGGAATACCCAGCTTGCCAATATCGTGCAGGTACCCCGCGATGCGGATTTTATCCTGGGTGTAGCGATCGCAGCCGTACAGCTCCGCAAGCTTCGCCGCCACGTGAGCCACGCTGGTACTGTGAGTCTGCGTAAAGCTGCTGTATTTATCGACGATATTCGAAATCAGCAGGCAGACCTCCAGAAAATCATGGTGATCCAGCACCACATCATTGAGCGGGCTGATAACGCGCAGCACCTGTTGTAATGAGGGCGAACTCAGGCGAAACCAGAAACCATCCTCATGGCTGGCATCCTGTAGCGCCTCGACCAGGCACGATGGCCATAGTGGGCTACTGGCCAGAAAACCGGAAACAATATTATGCCGTTGGGCCACATAGTCACCTTCAATCCCGCGCAGCCACAGCTCAAACTCATCGGCCAGATGCACCAGATGCCAGGTATTTAGCATTGTATTCTGCGTGTAACCCAAGGCATCCGCGTGGCGCGTTTCAAGAATTGCGGTCACTGGCTGTAAAAAACGTACGCCGGACATCATTGAGGCGCCAAGTCGTCCATGCTCTTCAATAAAGGCTTTACCATGGGCGCCACTGAAGGGGTGCACTTTGCTCAGCGCCCCGATATTGTGCAACATACCCGCAAGCCAGGCGTTATTGATGGCTGCACTGTCAAAACCGGCTCGATTCCCGAGATACCAGCAAATGAGACCCGTGCGTTGCAAATGATGCACCAGTTCAGGAGAAAGCGGGTGCATAATGCTGTGCAAAAGATCAAGCACGGTTTGAACAGATATTTTCATAAAATCCTTTAAGAGAATTAAATTAAAAACTTACTGTAGCCCGTCTGGGCCACAGTAAAATAGGGGGGTTAATCGTAGCCAAACATTATCTGCGCAGTCGCCACCACGCTACCGGTTGATAATGCTGATGCGTTATAAACTTTGTAATAAGCATGAAGATAAATGTATTGCGTATTGCTTATATCATCATCTTTAGCGATATCTAATATTTGCGAAGCATGTTCCATATTATTGCTACTGGATATTTGCACCTCATCATAGTCACCCATAAACATCCGGCTACGAATGGCAATACCTACCCCTCCCGCCGTGGTTTCATCGTTGACCATTATCTGGTAGCTGGTATCAGAACTGACTAAATCATTGCTGGATAACCAGGCCTTAACATTGCGGGTAGATGTTTTAATTCCGGCCAGGTTGCCGCACTTCAGCGGGATCGTGAAATCGGCACCAGTTGCCTTTCCATTTTTTTTCAGGACGCTAAACGGAGCAGGGGGTAATTTCACGCTCATGTCCCGCGTCATATTGCAGGTTGTTTCTTTTGGCTCAAACTGAATCGTCAGCTTCTCATAAGCAATAAAATAATCGGTATTCCAGCTTTTGCGTGCGGTTTCAGACATCATATTGGACCAGGCGCGATAAGCATATGTTTTGCTGGAAAGGAACGGTGAGCTGGAGCCGCTTCCGGTACCGCTCATCACCGCAGGTATGACCGACAGTGCGCCGCTGGTTGTGGTTTTGGTATAGCTTTCCATGCCCACAGGCGGAGCCGACATTAATTCCGCCCGCAGCGTATATTGTGTCTGATATGACAGAGAGTGAATGCCCACGATACCGCTGACAGTCACTTTGGTATCGCCACTAATGGTGGCCGTTAATTTTATCCAGTAGCTACTTTCACCATCCGCACTGTTGAAATTCAAATAAACAGGAGAACCGTTGAAACCGGTAAAATAATATAAGTGGTCTTGCGCCAGACCACCGATCCCAATATTCCCGTAAGTACAGGTCATACTACCCGACCAACTGGTGGTATAGGAATATTCAACGACGTTTGAATTCACGAAAGCCGATGAAAGATTTAGCGACTTATCCGATTCTGCGACGCTGGTAAAAAGTATGCCGGAATTACGGCAGGTATCGCCTGTTACACCGCGAGACTGAGCCTGCGACTGTGCTTGTGCAGATAATATTGGGAGTGCGGTCAGTATTATGGCCGTAACCATAAGATAAAATAATTTTTTCATGATTGATTCTGTTAGCTGAGAAAACTGAGTTAGCGACAAATATTTTCAGCATGCTCTGCAGGCTGGGAAATAGTGCAGAATTTTTTAGTTTTGCCTTTGCTGATATTCACTTTCAGGCTGGCGGGAAGCGTCTCTGACTTAATAAAAATCTGACTCCCCTGTGCGACATAGCCGACTTCTTCATTCCCGGCACCGCTGACAACCGCGCCAAACGGCAACTGACCCCCTTCCGCGGTTTGCACATCAAAAGTGAAGAGTCTGCGCGTGTCAGTTTTGTACTTCAGCCAGCTGATACTGCCTTCGTACGGCGCCACATTGAGTAAATTACCTTCAAGGTCGACGTCGCTTTTTTGGGTTCCATCCTGCTCCAGATGGAAATTATTCTGTCGGTACGGTGTCGCGCTGGTGATGAGGGCGATACCTTTGCTGTTGGTGTGTGCGGAGGTATCGCCGTTAACGACCGCGTTCACCACTCCTGGCGCTTCAATAATGACAAAATTACGTCCGTTATGAGGAGACGCCAGCAGCCCACCCTTCCATGCCAGCAGATTGCCGCTGGCACCCAAGCTTAGCTGGCGATATTCACGGGCCAGGGTCGCGCCGCTGTTCATGCTGGTATAGTCATTTTTCCAGCTGGTGTAGAGATCGGCTGCCCGCGAATCGTTGTCACTGTCGTGGCTCAGCATCAGGCTGTAGTCAACATCATGCATATTCCCGCTCATGCTGACGTCAGAAGAGGAATATTTGCCGTTCTGCACGCTGGCATGAGAAGACAGGCTGCCGCCGCTGCCGAATATCGACATCGGTATCGTGACAGAAAAATAGAGGTTGTTTTCCGTCTTACCGCGTGAACGCAACGCGCTCACCAGGTCGCCTTCATAATTGGTTTCATAGTCGTAATAGGACTGCGTAACCTCCGAGCGGCGCAGCGAAACCGAGTAGTTGACGCCGTGACTGGCATTGCTCCAGGTCAGGTTGTACTGACGGCTACTTTTCTGACCGCGCCAGTAATCGCGCCAGTAGGCTGAAAGCGACAGTCTTCCAAATTGTTCCCCCAGCGGCTGATTAATATTGGCGCTAAAGGCTTGTTTGCTGTTGATCGTTGAGGTGCCCGTTCCGCCATAATCCTTAATATTGGATTTGGTCAGGATATAATCGCTAAAAGAAGCGTAATCCTGAGTACGGTAATAATACGAAGCCAGCGAAATATTGGTGCGGGTCGGGAAGTATTTACTCCAGGACAGCGCGTATTTTTCTCCGTGGCGACGGCTATCGCCAGGCAGACGATACTGCGACTCCTCCACGGAAGCCGAGAGTGACCCAGCGTAGGGGATGGAAACCGCTCCTCCCAGAAGCAGAGACTGATAATTCTGGCTCCAGATCCCGCCCGCTGACGCGGTGAGGTAGTTATTCACCCCACGTGAATAGCTCACCTGGGTAAAATGGCTGCTATCGTCGACGTTGCGCATGTCCACCGCCCCGACGTTAATCTGATAGTCGCTGCTGCCGGGGCGCTGCATATCCGGGATCGAGGAGAATGGCACAATGAAGCGCTCAATGTTGCCGCCGGTGTTTTTTACCTCGACGGATAAATCGCTGCGTGAGCCGGTAGGCATCAGATCGCGGATGGCAAAGGGGCCTGGTGGGACATTGATTTGGTGGATGATATGACCATCCTGGGAGATACTGACCACCGCTGAACTGGTTGCAACACCTTCGATCACTGGCATATAAACGTTTTCGCTGTCCGGTAACATCTGACGACTTTTATTCAGTGTCACCCCACGAAAACGGACCGTGTCAAAATAATCAGACGTCGTATAGCTTCGACCAATGCGCAGTACCGAATCGATTGCCGCAATTGGTTTTTCAACAAAACGCGTGGTATTTATCCAGCTACCTTTGTTCATTGCGCTGTAGCGCATCCACGATGAGCTATCGAGAAAATGCCAGCCATACATGTTTAGTCCGCTGTTCAGCGATAAATACAGATTATCGCTGTCACTATAGCCATTCTGCAGGCCGTGAAAATTGTAATAGTTGAAATTGTAATTGGTATACAGGCCATTAATTCCCTGATCCCATTTTTGCGGTGACACCCAGTTACGGCTATATTCTTTTACGAAAGCCTGAGGTACTTCTAAATCCAGACGCAGTGTGCCGGGTATCAGGGCGCTTTTCCCTCCGTGTAGCAGGGTATTAACGTCGAGCTTTTCAGCGGTGCTTTTATTTACAATATCATCCAGCCCCTGAATATCCAGTAGAGATGCGTCGTCTTTATTAATAAGCAGAGTACCTTTATCGTCATTAGCGACGGAAATATTAAATTTCCCGCGCCAGACGTTATTCACATAAACATCCAAATCATAAGCCCCCGGCGTCATAACCAGCCGAGAATTACTCCAGTCCATATCTGCTGAATTACCTACCAGCAGGCTGCTATTAAAATCCTCCGCCAACGCGCCGTATGAAAATATCGCGAGGCTGACAGAGTGAACTAGCAAACTTATACGAAACAGAGAACTGTTTTTCATCAGAATTGAACCTGGAGTCATTTATCTGGGATATCAGTGGATAGTGCTGAATCTCTTTGCGCCATAATCATCAAGCCAGGTAAGGCGATATTGCCCACCGGACTGAATTTTGCTGGACACCAGCGCGCAGCCAAACGGCGGTATAAACGCAGTCTCAGCCAGTAAATTATCTTTTCGGCTTTGCTTTAGCTCGCCCCCCTGCCAGGTCACGACCTGAGGGATGGTCATGTAATATGGCGAATTATTCTTCAGGCAAGTGTGACCGCCAGAAGTCGAAACGGTAATTTTCTCCGCCACGCTGCTGTCGAGATCGCTCAGTTGATCCGGACGATAGAACAGTTTTATACGATTGCGAATGGCCACTTGTAGGTAGCTATCTCCACTCCCTTCAGGGACGGGAGGGACATCCAGAACGTTAAGCCAGAACACACTTTCGCGGTCTTTTGGCAGCGAATGGGTGTTCATCGCCGAGATTTTCAGAGCCTGTCCGGCGTGTCCGCTCATTTTTACGACCGGAGGCAGCAGAGAAAACGGCACTTTGACTTTCTCCGGCGCGGCGGAAGCATCGCCCTCGTCAATCCAGGACTGCACCAGATGGGTTTGTTCGCTGTCGTTTACCAGTTGCACCGACACAAATTTGGCGCTGGCCGGATAAATAACACGCGTTTCGTTGATCACAACGCTTGCGCTGGCATTCATGGAAATGAACGTAGCCGCAAGAAAAAATATCAGAGTTTTCATAATGTCGTAGAGGAGAGCCGGGGAGACCCCGGCTGAATGAGTTAGTCGTAGCTGAAGGAATAAGTTGCGTCAGTAACCACTTTACCGGTTGTTACGGCCGCGCCACCGTAGTTGTAGTAGTTGGCATACATGGTCAGTGTGACGCCATCTTCGGTGGCAGCGTCAGCGGAACTCAGACCAGTATCGAAAGCGGTATCAAACGGTACGGCAGTGTTACCGTCTTTGGTTAGCGCAATACCCACACCCTCGGCACCATTGTCGCTGTAGTTTTTCAGGTATTTAGCATCATCCGACAGGTTGCTGCTGCTGAAAGTGATTTTAAGCGTTTTAGCTTCGTCCGATGCCGCAGAGCAGTTTTTCAGATTCATGGTGAAGTCTTTGGCGTTGGTTTTAACAACACCGGCGGTGGTGCCCATATCACCCACAGCAATAGGGGAAAGGTTTACCGTGAAGTCTGAACCGTTATTGGTCACTACGTTACAGGTGGTATCGGACACTGAACCGTTAAAGGTAATAGTGCCACCCGCTACGCCGGTTGATTCAGCTGCAAATGCAGAGCTGGAAACCATCAATGCCGCTACGATGAATGTTTTGTTAAACATTTGTGTATATCCCATTTTCATAATCAAATTTACTTTTGTCAGTAGCGTGAAACTTTTTCCCTGCTCCCTGGTTCGCGCTACATCATCCCTGGCATCTGAACAGATGTTGATGATTCATTTCACCTTCTCTGGAGTGGCGCATTCGGTTGCAGAACAACATTTCGCGTCACGCTGTAAGGTTGGAATATAAGACCATTGTTTGCATATTTGGTAAATGTAAATATCGATTAAATTATTTTTTTAAGATTAAAACGCTATTTTTAATGTTTTTTATAAATTTATATCATGAGCGAGGGGATGAAGAGGCTAGCGTTAAGAAAGTAATTACTGGTTAGATGATGGACAAAAGCTGCAAATGACGTTTTTGCAGAACAGCGGAATAGGCGAATGAATAAATTAATTAACTAATTGTTATCAAAAACTTAATAAAATAAACGTGTTAGATACAATTGCTGTGTCGGCCCTGGGCTAAAGTGGACTCCCGGGCAGGGCAATCAATCGGGTTATGAACATGCTCAATACCTGTCTGACCGGATGATTGTGCCGCATTGCAGAATATCAGCTTGGCACACTGTCAAATTTCACCGCTAACTCTGCGCCTGAAAAGTCGCCCGAGCTATAAAATCATCGTTGCATCAATATACAACTGTCGGTGACATTTGTTACTGGCGGTCAGAGAGGGAAGGGATTATTGGAAAACCAGAGAGTTATAACGCTGGACGAGCAGGGTAACAATGTTCGCATAATCAGCGAGTTATGGTAGTGTAGGTTAGAATAGGGTTTTTATATTATGAGAGGAAATAATCTTTATGAATCAGCATTAACACACCAAGACATCATTGGCGTGTGGTTCGTGAAGTCCGTATCAAGTGACTCTTTCAAATCGTTTTTGCTTTTTTTAATCTTCGCTTACTGATTATTCATTTTCCGGCAACGCATAATTCTGGCAGTACAGATAGGGGATCCCCTCTTTGGTAATCAAATACGTCTCTCTATTCAGCGCAAAAAAATCGACGTTGGATACGCTGGTGTTGGTCAGGAAGAAGTCGGGGAGGAGTTCCTGAATGAGACTGGCGGGTGCTGTTTCGCGATTGGAGATTTGGATTTTCTGCGAAATCCAAACCGGGCTTGAGCCGTAGCTGGATTGTGTAAAAAGTACCATGCGTTGCACGGTCTGCTCATTATTTTCGGCATCTTTGATAATGCCATCAATATTCACAATACCTTTGCTGCCGCCGGTTTTGATATCAATGATCCCTCGGAATGAGCTTGTATTGCGTACAATCTCGATGGCAGACCGACAGGTCAGATTATGTAACTGACCATTGTTTTTACTGTACCGGTAGACGGCGGTAACAATTAGCGCAGCAAAACAAAGCAACAGGATAATACCTGTCTGGATGCGGGGCGTTCGGGAATAAAAATTCATTAGCTATCATACCGTGGGTAATAAACCGACTGACAGGCGTTTTCCTGCCTATTTTTCATCGGTGAGCGACATACAAGCACGGATAGTTTTTTGGATTCAGGGTAGGTGGTGATATAGATAAATTTATGGCTCTGACACAGCCCAGGATTTTTGTTGATAAATGCCGTATGTCGGGAGAAATTACTGGCATCATTATTAAAATAATACTGACAGTCAGTAGGGGCTTTGTCTGCGGTGATATAGCCGGAGAAATAGTTATCACTGGTTTGCCACGGATACATTATAAGCACACAAATTATCAGGGTAATAGCAAGTATTACCATTTCAGCAGTGGTGATCAAAGGTTGGCGCGCTGTGTCATCTGACCGTTCTTCTATGGCGACATCCGGCACTAAGGGTTCTGCTGTAAAAGATACGCTCTCCTCCGGAGTTTCAATCACCTGAATATTGAACTCTTCCTGGATGATCAGCCCTTTGCGGGGGATTGTGGTGATAAGCGGTTGCTCCAGTTCCAGCTGCAGCAAACTTTTGCGCAAAGAGAGAATGCTTTGATAAAAGGCGTTGAAGCTCACCTGGCGGTGATTTTTACCCCAGCCGAATTCCAGTAGTTCGTTTTGGGAAACCACTTGCCCGCGATGTTGAATAAGTAATAAAAGACATAATGACGCCGAGTGTTTGAGTTTTATCCGCTGATTGGGTTGATCTATCCGCGCCAGAGATTGTGTAGCTGGCGTAAATATTATTATTTTTTCAATCAGATAACTGACATTGCCAGTCTCAGACATGATGTTTCTACTCTTGCTGGTGCGCCAGGCGGTTGGCGAGTCATGATACCACTTAGTCCATAAAGACCACCAGTATGGACCCGACCCTGCAGCGAGAACCGCGAAGTGTTTCAATTTCGTATCATAATATAACAACAATGATAACTTTTTAATGAAAATAAACTATATATAAATCAATGTATTGTATCTTTTTGGCTACATTGAAAAGAACAGAAAGATGAAATAACAACGACAAAGATGATTGCCATTAATTCTTTATGGACAGCGTCATATACTGCCTGGCGCCACCACGCGAAAACAGCATGAGTCTGAACGCGTCAACGGCACCAGGGAATGCCGGTGGTAGATGTAGATGGGAATAAATGTCAGCTTGTTGGTGAGCTGACATTTATTTTTCGTGTTGAGTAAAAATCCACCCTCGTTTTGACAAAGCCATAATTTGCGGTAGAGAGTCCCATGTTCCAGAAAGATATTGAAAATGCTGTAGTGCTTGTTGGTGATGAAATGAAAAAGTCAGATAATGCCTGGCTGTCCTTACGCAAAAAACGCCAGCGTATTGATCTGAAGAGTGATGGAAATATCTTGTTTCTGGAGAAAGGGGCCATCTCTGTTCATCGTGTGGAAAATGATTTAGTGATGGTAAGTATATCTGCACCGGCCATCCTCGGCTTGCCGCAAATGCGTACGGAAGTTGCCGGACACTATTTACGTTGTGATACCGATTGTGAAATGTGGGCGATGAGTGCAACCAATGCCGAACTTTTGTTCACTGCGAAGAATCTTTGGAAACATGCATTTGATATTTTAACGCTACATCTGCAACGCTATTTTCAGCGAGAAAAATTGCAATCGCATCGCACTATCCGTGAATTGATTATTGAGCACCTGAAATATATTTGGTCGATGGAGCCTGAGATGCGTGAAAACACATCTGTGTATACATTCATTCTCGCTCGAAATCATATCTCACGCAGTGCTATCCACAAAGTATTGCAGGAGTTAGTGAGTGACGGAAAAATAATTATGAAGCGAGGCAAACTCTCTTTTTTTGTATGTTAAAGTAAACATTAAAAGCATCTGACGTGTTTTTTTTTTGCACTCAGCTGGAATGATAATGAAAAAACTGGGTTTGTGATTTTTGTTGATTATCAGTATGTTGGTTTTTGTCTTTTTCTTCACCGCTGATGCCAGCTACGCGGAATGTCCATTTTTATCTATAAATTAGTATTTATTTATTAATTTGATATGAATATGATGTTCCCTCCAATAATAACAAAAGTCATATCGCCAATGACCAACGGCAGGCCGGAAAACCTTGAGGCACAGCATAGCCGACTGTTTGGCAACCCTACTACCGATACAACGGATGTTCGCGCTGCACTGCAAAACGCGTTGGATCACAATACCTTTGTCCTGCTGGCCCAGCCTATCGTCAGTACTCGTGGTGATGAATCCTATCATGAGATATTGATCCGCATGCTCAATGAGCACGGGGAGTTTATTTCCCCTGACCATTTTCTGTCGGTTGCACGCGACACAGGGTTAGCACCCGATATCGATCTTTGGGTTATTGAGAACACCCTGAAGTACATGCGCTACCATCCGCTGAGTTGTTTTTCCATTAACCTGGCGCCAGTGACGCTATGTCGTTCAGGTATCGTTGCAAAGATAACTGCGTTGTTGCAGGAATATGTGGTGATTCCGCAACGGATTATTTTTGAGATAACCGAGGCTGATACCCTGTCAGATAAAGAACACACGGCGGATACACTACGCTTACTACGTCAATTGGGATGTCGGATCGCGATTGATGACTTCGGTGCCGGGTTTGCAAGCTATGAACGCCTGATGAACATTGAAGCAGATATTTTGAAGATTGATGGGTCTTTCGTTCGTGGGATTATAAAATGTGAGGTTAGTCGCTATATCATCGAATCTTTCTGCCGGGTTGCGGCAATGAAAGGTATGCAGGTTGTCGCCGAGTTTGTTGAAAGTGCCGAAATCCAGATGCACCTGGAACACATGAATGTCGGGTGGTTACAGGGATACCACATTGGCAAGCCACAACCGTTGTTCACGTTAGAGTAATCTATAATCCGTTTATTTAAACGTATCATCACGATGCTGTAATCTGCCGATAATATAACCTCCTGGCGGAGGCTATATTAATATCAAGAACATTAGCTGACCCATAATTTACGGATCCTGCAGCTGAAGCTGATTCTCTAAACGCCTATCGCGCAGGGTTGCATAAATAAAGGTAATCACAAACAGCAGGGAAAATAGTACGACGATGGTGGGAGCCGGCGCGCTGTCGATGAAAAATGACAGGTACACGCCCATAAATGAGGTAATGACCGACATCGCCACCGCCAGCCATAAGGCGTGGGAAAATTTCCGCGTCATTAAAATCGCGATGGCGCCAGGTGCAATCAGTAATGAAATTGACAAAATAATCCCTACCGATTTTAGCGTGGCGACAATCGTCAGGGCGATCATGCACAACAGGCCGTAATGCAGCAGTGCGGTGTTAAGCCCACTGGCCTTTGCCTGATGTGGGTCGAACGCATGCAGCAGCAAATCTTTCCATTTAAGTCCGATGATAAGCGCGATCCCCAGAGTAATAACCGCGGTTTGCATGATATCGCTTAAAGATACGCCCAGCATGTCGCCGAACAGAATATGATCGAGATGGACTTCTGACTGGATAGAGACGTACAGCACCAGACCCGCACCAAACATCCCGGAGAAAACAATACCCATGATGGTGTCGCGCTTAATGCGGCTGTTATCGTCGAGGTATCCGGTCGCCACCGCGCAGAACAGACCGGCGATAAACGCGCCAATTGCCAGCGGAATGCCCGCAATCCACGCCAGTACAATCCCTGGGAAAACGGCATGACTCATGGCATCGCCCATCAACGCCCAGCCTTTGAGTACTAAAAATACCGACAACAGCGCGCAGGGCACAGCGACGATGGTAGAGATGACCAGCGCATTAACCATAAAGCTAAACTGAAAAGGTTCCAGCAGCGTTGTTAAGATCATACTTGCTCCTTGTTCACCAGACGGGCGCGGCGGCGATTTGCCAGCAGACCGTGTTTTGGTGCGAAGACAAATGCCAGCAGGAACAGCAGCGTTTGCAGAACGACGATAATTCCGCCGGTTGCACCGTCCAGCCAGTAGCTTAGCCAGGCGCCGAAAAAGCTGGTCAGGCTGCCGAGCGCCACGGCGATGGTGAGCAAGCGAGGAAAACGATCGGTCAGCAGCCAGGCCGTCGCACCGGGCGTAACCACCAGGCAAATCACCAGAAAGGCGCCGACGGTTTGCAGTGCGGCGATCGTGGAAACGGAGAGCAACGTAAAAAACAACAGTTTCAGCCGACCCGGATTCAGACCGATAGACCGAGCGTGGTTTTCATCAAAAAAGACCACCATCAGATCTTTCCACTTCAAAAACAAAATGGTCAGCGAAACCACGCCGATGATCGCCAGTTGCAGAATATCTTCCGGCGCAATCGCCAGGATGTTACCCAGAATAATGGTCTGGATGTTCACCGACATCGGATTAAGCGACACCATAAACAGCCCGATACCGAAAAAGGACGAAAAAATCAGCCCGATAATGGCATCTTCCTTCAGGCGTGAACGCTGATTGAGAAACAGCATGCTGCCCGCCGCCAGTCCACCGGAAAGAAATGCGCCCAGCGCAAAGGGAAGCCCTAACATATAGGCTCCGGCCACGCCTGGAACGATCGAGTGCGACAGCGCATCGCCAATCAGCGACCAGCCTTTGAGCATCAGATAGCAGGAGAGAAATGCGCACAGGCCGCCGACCATCGCCGAAACCCACATGGCGTTGAGCATGTACTGGTAGCCAAACGGCTCCGTCAGCCAGTTCATGATTACTCCCCCTCGCTTGCCGCGCGTCGCGAAATAAACGGACGTTCATCATCGGTAATCACGTGTTGTTCACCGCCGCTCAGCGCGACGTGACGCAGAACGCCGCTGAATGCCAGCTCGAGATTCTCGTGGGTAAAGGTGGTTTCGGTTGGCCCACTTGCCAGCACCGTGCCCTTAATCATCACCGTGTAATCGCAAAATTCGGTTACGGATCCCAGATTATGGGTAGAGACCAGCATGGTCCGGCCTTCATCACGCAGTTCACGCAGCAGATCGATGATCCGGGCCTCGGTTTTCACATCCACGCCGGTGAAGGGTTCATCCAGTAAAATAACCTGCCCGTCCTGTGCGATGGCTCTTGCCAGAAAAACGCGTTTTTTCTGCCCGCCGGACAGTTCACCTATCTGGCGATGGCGATAGTCCAGCATATCTACCCGCGCCAGCGCCGCATCCACGCAGTCGTGGTCGATCTGTTTTGGTCGACGCAGCCACCCCATATGGCCAAAGCGGCCCATCATCACTACATCTTCCACCAGTACCGGAAACGACCAGTCCACCTCTTCTGACTGGGGGACATAGGCGATAAGATTCTGTTTGAGCGCCTTATTAACCGGTTGTTGCAGAATCGATATTTCCCCTTTCGCCAACCGGACAAAACCCATCAGCGCTTTAAAAAGCGTTGATTTTCCCGAACCGTTTACGCCGACCAGAGCGGCAATTGAGCCGCCCGGAACCTGAAAAGTGGCATCCCGCAGCGCGGTGTGGCCGTTGCGATACGTCACCGTAACCTGATTCACGGTAATCGCAGATTGACTCATTTTTGGCTCCTTAACCCGTCGTTGATGCCGCTGACGATGGTTTCTGTCGTCACGCGTAGTAAATCCAGATAGGTCGGTACCGGACCATCGGCAGCGCTGAGCGAATCGACATACAGCACGCCGCCGTAATACGCGCCAGACTCGCGGGCGACCTGACGCGCAGGTTTGTCGGACACGGTGCTTTCGCTAAATACGGTAGGGATTTGATGTTTTCTGATCGCATCGATCACTTTGCGTACCTGCTTGGGCGTGCCTTGCTGATCGGCATTGATCGGCCATAGATACAGCTCTTTCAGGCCGTTATCACGCGCGAGGTAAGAGAATGCGCCTTCGCTGGTGACCAGCCAGCGTTTATCTGCAGGGAGCTTCGCCAGTTCTGCATGCAGTGGCGCCAGAGTCTGCTGGATTTTCGCTTTATAATTCTCCGCATTTTTCTGGTAGGTTGCGGCATGGTCGGGATCGTATTTCATCAACGCATCGCGAATGTTATCCACGTAGATAAGCGCGTTCTCCGCTGACATCCAGGCATGCGGATTCGGTTTGCCGTTGTATGGCCCTTCGCTGATACCCATTGGCTGCACGCCGTTTGAGACCATGACCTCCGGTACGCCGGACAAATTTTGGTAGAAGCGGGCAAACCATAGTTCGAGATTAAGGCCGTTGGAGAGAATAAGCTGTGCGCCCTGCGCCCGTTTAATATCCCCCGGTGTGGGTTGATATTCGTGAATTTCTGCCCCGGGTTTGGTGATGGAACTGACGTCCGCCGCGTCACCTGCCACGTTGCTTGCCATATCGGCAATTACCGTAAAGGTGGTTATCACTTTGAACTTTTCTTTCGCCCAGGCAGGTGACAGCGTAAGCGCCGTTAACACGCTGGCAAGGAGAAATGACTTCAGATGGGGCAGATGCGGCATAGTATCCCTCACAACAAAGTGGTTAATTTATCATCGAATATAGCCTTTGCTATGTTATATAGCACATGGCATAAACAAATGAAAATAATTCTTATTTGCGTAGGGTGCTAAGGAATGTATCACCGGCAGGGAATAGTCCTGCGCTTAGTTAAGGTGTATTATTTATGCAACTTAATTGTGGAGGCATCATGTCCGGCAAACGTATTGCACGTGAGAAAATGACGATCCAGAGAATGATCTCGCTGTATGAGAGCCAGTGTCCGCAGGCTTCAGATGAACCGGGGCATTACGATGCGTTGTTTGCCTATGCGCAAAAGCGCCTGGATAAATGCGTATTTGGTGAGGAAAAACCGGCCTGCAAACAGTGTCCGGTGCACTGTTACCAGCCCGCTAAACGCGAAGAGATGAAGCAAATTATGCGTTGGGCTGGACCCAGAATGCTCTGGCGTCATCCGATCCTGACCGTGCGTCATCTGATTGATGACAAACGTCCGGTGCCGGAGTTACCCGAGAAATACCAGCGGAAGAAGTGATTTAGCTATTCTATGCCGGGTGGCGGCTGCGCCTTTTCCGGCCGACAAAGACAAACGCACCAGTGGCGTAGGCCCGATAAGCGTAGCGCTATCGGGCAATAATCCGTTAAACCAGTGCGTCCTTATCAATGCCCAGGCGCTTCATGCGCGAGAGTAACGTTGTGCGTTTCAACCCCAGTCTTTGTGCCGCGCCTTTAGGACCGGCGACAACGCCATTGGTTTCTTTCAGAACGCGCATTATCAGCTGGTATTCATCTTCGCCATCCTGCGCGACTTCGGTCGCCACCGGCGGCGTAGACGGCGCCATAGCGATTACATCCGGCAAGGACAGTTGCAGCACGTTGCCCCGGGTGAGCAGAACCGCGCGTTCTACGACGTTTTCCAGCTCGCGCACGTTACCCGGCCATTCCATGTTGCTCAGCGTACGCAGGGCTTCGGCGGGAATGCTGTCGATATTGCGCCCCATCCGGCGGGCAATTTTGAAGGTGAAGGCTTTCACCAGCAGCGGAATATCTTCCGGGCGCTCGCGCAGCGGCGGTAGATGGATCGGGAAGACGTTCAGTCGATAGTAGAGATCGTTACGAAACTCGCGATCGGCGACCATCTTTTTCAGATCGCGGTTAGTGGCAGCGATCAAGCGAACGTCGGTCTGGATCAGCTTATTGCTGCCCAGACGTTCAAACTCCTGCTCCTGCAGAACGCGCAGCAGCTTGGGCTGAAGCTCCAGCGGCATGTCGCCAACTTCATCGAGAAATAACGAACTTTTGTCCGCCAGTTCAAAGCGTCCAATCCGCTGCGTGCTGGCCCCGGTAAATGCGCCACGCTCATGGCCAAACAGATCGCTTTCCAGCAATCCGGCAGGCATTGCCGCGCAGTTCATTTTCACCATCCGACGGGCGTTACGTCCGCTCAGGTTGTGAATTGCTCGTGCAATCAGCTCCTTACCCGTCCCGGTTTCACCAAGAATCAGGACAGTGCTGTCGCTTTGCGCCACCATTTCGACCTGTTTGAGTACGCTGTACATCGCTTCGCTGCGGCCAATGATTTCTCCGAACTCACTTTCCACGTTGTTGAGTTGTTCAGTCAGCGCCAGGTTTTCATCGACCAGCCGCTCCTTCAGGCGGTGGATCTCCTGGTAGGCGAGGGCGTTATCCACGGCGATCGCCACGCGTTCTGCGATTTGGCGCAGCAGTTTGAGATTGGCGGTGGTGAATACTTTCTCTTCACATTGCGCCAGCTTAAGTACGCCGAGCATATTATTGCCGGACATCAGCGGCAGCAGGCACAGAGTCTGTAGCTGGTTGCCCCAGGTTTCGAACAACATTCTTTCGTAAGGGGCCAGGGTATCGCGTTCGCTCAGGTTAATCAGCAGCATCTCTTTACTTTTGAAGACCCGTTCAGAGAGCGTGCCGGCTTCGTCCACTTCACTTTGTTCGTGTGCCGGATGATGTTCATCCAGATAGTGAGTGGAATAAATGCTGAGCTTGTTTTTGCGATCGCTGCGTAACACGATGCTGATGGCATCAATGTCGAAGTAGTGATGGATCTCTTTAGCGACTTCGCTGACCAGCTCATCAATATCCAGGCGGGAGAGCACAGCATTGGTGATGGCGACCAGGATGCGAAAGTTATCACGCTCACGGCACAGGAGATCGTAATCGACATTGTTGCTGACCCGGCTTTGAATTTGTTCAGCAACGACGCCGACTATTTGGGTGAAGGTCTGCAGCCGGTTGTACTCTTTTTCACTCCACGGTTGGTCTTCGTTACGGATAAATTCGCAACCGCCAAAGATTCGTCCATCTGCCGCCAGCGGCAGCAGGCAGTAGTGACCAAATTTAGAATACAGCCCGCCAGAGGCCAGCTGTGGCCAGGTTTCGTTAAACTCGTGATAGTTGCAGTGCAGCGCATCGGGGCGAGACAAAATACGGCGTACCGGGCCATGCGCCAGCACCGTTTCGTCTTCATAATCGATGGGGTTACCATTTTCACGCGTCGCAAAATAACGCGCACGCTGCGTTTGTGCCTGCCATAAGACAATAGCCGCGCAGTCGGCCAGCGCTGAACGCTTGACCAGTTGCGAAAGCGCCTCGCTGAGAGACGGCAGGTCGGGCTGCTGTAATAATATACGAGTAATATCGAACAGGCCTTGCTGTCCGAGGTCACTCATCGGTGTATACGACATATTGCTTTTCCAGGAAAAGCACCGCAGAACGGTGCGAAAACGGTAAATGAATTATAGGTATAAGTCGTAAATTATTGCCGGACTGGTCCTGCTACACGAACCGTAGACCCGATCGGCAAAACGCCATCAGGTGATATTGCAGCGTTAAGGCCGGATGTCGACGCAAATGCGTCTTACCCGGCCTACAGCTTGCTGCCAACCGGCTGTTAGCATATACGAGGTAATGGTTCGGCGTGTGGTAAATCGAGAGTGCGTTTCACGCCGTAGAGTCCGGCAAGACGCACACCTTTGCGTTCTACCACTTCACCAATCATTGCGGCATCGCGTCCTAACGGATGTGCGCGCAGCGCGGCAAGCACCGTTTCAGCAGCCTGACGCTCAACGGCAATCACCAGCTTGCCTTCGTTAGCAAAGTTAAGCGCATCCAGACCCAGCAGTTCGCAAACGCCACGCACCGCGGGCTTCACGGGCAGGGCCGCTTCAGACAGCTCAATACCAAACCCGCATGAGGCGGCAAATTCATGCGTTACCGCATTTACGCCGCCACGGGTCGCGTCACGCAGCGCCTTCACGCCGGGAATATCACGCAGCGTCTGGATAAGCGGTGTCAATACCGCGCAGTCGCTGACCAGTTCGCCATCAAGACCCAGCTGTTCGCGCAGGTTAAGGATAGTTGCGCCGTGATCGCCAAGCGTACCGCTGACCAGCAGCACATCGCCTGGGCCGAGGGTCTGTGCGCCCCAGTGAATGTTGGCGGGGATCGCCCCCATTCCGGCCGTGTTGATGAACAGCTTGTCTGCAGCGCCGCGCTGCACGACTTTGGTATCGCCGGTCACGATGGCGATGCCTGCTTCACGCGCGGTCGCCGCCATACTGTTGACGACGGTTTTCAACGTCTCCATCGGCAAACCCTCTTCGAGGATAAAACCGCAGGAGAGGTAGCGAGGGATCGCGCCGCTGACCGCCACGTCGTTAGCCGTACCGCAGATGGCCAGCTTGCCGATATTGCCACCCGGGAAGAACAACGGATCGATAACATAGCTGTCGGTTGAAAACGCCAGACGATCGCCTTCTGCAACCAGTTGCGCCAGATCCAGACGGGCCTGATCTTCTTGTTCCGCCAGCCACGGATTAGCAAAAGCCTCCATAAACAGACTGTTGATCAACTGCTGCATAGCCTGACCGCCGCTACCGTGGGCGAGTTGTACGCTGTTCATGCTTCACACTCCTGCTGACGATACTGATACCAGGCGGCACATGCGCCTTCTGAGGAGACCATCAGGGCGCCAAACGCGGTCTCCGGGTTACAGGTTTTGCCAAATAGCGGGCACTGATGCGGTTTGCATCTGCCGGTCAATACCTCGCCGCAACGCGCGCGCGGATCGTCATACACCTGCTGCGGCGCTGGCTGGAAATGCGCTTCGGCATCAAAGCGCTGATAGTCTGGCGTCAGGTGAACGCCAGAGGATTCAATGACGCCCAGACCGCGCCATTCGCTATCGCCATTGACGCAGAACACTTCGGCGATGGCCTGTTGCGCTAACAGGTTACCGGCGTCCGGCACCACGCGGCGATACTGGTTTTCGACCTGGCTATGCGCGGCAATCTTCTGTTCAATCAACATCACCACGCCCTGCAACAGATCGAGCGGTTCGAAACCGGCGACCACCAACGGACGATGGAAATCTGAAGCAATGAAATTATAGGCATCAGTGCCAATCACCATGCTGACATGGCCCGGCGCTAAGAAGGCGTCGATGCCGTTGTCCGGCTGTTCCAGCAGGCTGCGCAGCGTAGGGATAAGCGTGATGTGCTGGCAGAAAAAGTAAAAGTTCTGCACGTCACGCTGTTTTGCCTGCTGAAGGGTGATGGCGGTGGTTGGCATTGTGGTTTCAAAACCCAGGCCAAAGAACACAACCTTACGCGTTGGGTTTTCCTGCGCCAGCTTCAGCGCATCCATCGGTGAATAGACGATGCGGATATCCGCGCCGCGCGCTTTGGCTTGTAGCAAAGAACCTTGTTTACCCGGAACACGCATCGCATCGCCAAAGGTGCAAAAAATCACTTCCGGATGGCTGGCGATTTCCACACAGCTGTCGATTCTGCCCATCGGCAGAACGCAAACCGGGCAGCCCGGGCCATGAATAAACTCGACGTTGTCGGGCAACAATTGGTCGAGACCGAACTTGAAGATAGCGTGGGTATGACCACCACACACTTCCATGATGCGCAGCGGGCGTTCAGCAGTGTAGGGGAGGTGTGCGGCACGTTCACACAGGTGCTCTATCAACTGCATCACCTGTTCTGGTGCGCGGTATTCGTCAACAAAACGCATTATTTTTCCTCGCCATACAACAACGCGCCGACATCCGGCTCAACGTCAAACATGTTTTGCAGCGCGTCGAGCGTGTCGCGCGCTTCAGCTTCATTAATGATGCTCATGGCAAAGCCGACGTGGACCAGTACCCACTGGCCCAGACGGGGTTGACCGTGTTCATCGCAGCTTCCGACCAGCGTCAGGTCGACGTCGCGCTGAATACCGCAAACGTCGACTTTGGCCTGGTTGCCATCAATGGTGCGGATTTGACCCGGAACACCTATGCACATCGCTGCGTCTCCAGCCAGGAGAGCCATTGGTCCATGCCTTCGCCACTGGTGGCGGAAATCAGGATAATCTCAATTTCCGGGTTCACTTCCCGGGCGCTGGCGATGCACTTTTCTACGTCAAAATTGAGGTACGGCAGTAGGTCTACTTTGTTGAGCAGCATCAGCGACGCGGCGGCAAACATATGCGGGTATTTCAGCGGCTTGTCTTCGCCTTCGGTGACGGAAAGCACCGCCACTTTATGGCGTTCGCCGAGGTCGAAGCTAGCCGGGCAAACCAGGTTCCCGACGTTTTCAATGAACAGGATGCCGTTGTCTTCAAGCGGCAAACGTGGCGCGGCGTCAGCAATCATTTGTGCGTCAAGGTGGCAACCTTTACCGGTGTTGACCTGGATGGCGGGCGTACCTGTGGCGCGAATACGGGCGGCATCGTTAACCGTCTGCTGGTCGCCTTCAATGACGGCGCAAGGCACGCTGTCTTTGAGCTTCATCAGCGTTTCGGTCAGCAGCGTGGTTTTACCGGAGCCTGGGCTTGAGACAAGGTTTAATACCAGATGTTGACGGGCAGCAAAGCGGGCGCGGTTGCGCTCGGCCAGACGGTTGTTTTTATCCAGCACGTCAATTTCCACTTCCAGCATCCGGCGCTGACTCATGCCTGGCGCGTGGGTGCCTGCTTCACCGTGACCGTAATGCAAATCGCCTTCTTCGGTCTGGCTCGGTGTGAAACTGGAGGTCTTCACCCCGGTAATATTCAGTGCCGGACGAGCCGCCGGGGCAAATGGCGCGCTGCGAAACGCCGAGTGGGGATTATGCTCATCACCCTCTATATAAAGGTTGCCTTCAGCGCAACCACATGTCGTACACATCGCTCACTCCTGATCTTATTACTTGCGATACTTCAGTTGCCGGATGATGACGCTTAGGCGTCGGCATCCGAGGCTGGAGTTTCATCTATTTCAATACGTCGAATCTGTAAGCCGTCATCGGCCACAATTCTCAGCATATCGCTGTTGCATTGCGGACATCTGCGCACGCGTTGCGTCAGTAAGGTGACGTATTGCTGACAAGATTCGCACCAACATTCGGCTTCTTGTTCTTCGAGGTGGAGTTTACAACCTTCTGCAAGGGTCCCGCGGCATACCAGATCAAAACAAAAGGCGAGAGCGCTGGTTTCTACGCAAGAAAATGCGCCAATTTTGAGCCAGACCCCAGTTACTCGCTGTGCACCGTATTGCGTGGCCTGTTGTTCAATCAATTCCAGTGCCCGTTGGCAGAGGGTTATTTCGTGCATACCGCCTCCTATGAAGTTGCCGTATTAAAAGCAATAAACATGCCAGCTTGAATTTTTTCGATCGTGACAATGACGACGATGACGAAATGACATGTCGTCACCGCTTTTTGATTTTTTATCTATATGAAAATTAAGGTTTTTAATTTTGGCATGAAATGTGCTTAAAGCTGTTCATCTCTGCTAAACGGGTAACCTGACATGACTATTTGGGAAATAAGCGAAAAAGCCGATTACATCGCTGAACGGCATCGTCGCCTACAGGACCAGTGGCGTATTTACTGCAACTCGCTGGTTCAGGGGATCACCCTGTCAAAAGCGCGTTTGCATCATGCAATGAGCTGCGCACCGGACAAGGATCTCTGCTTCGTCCTTTTTGAACACTTCACTATCTACGTCACGCTGGCGGACGGCTTTAACAGCCACACCATCGAGTACTACGTTGAAACGAAAGACGGTGATGATAAGCAACTGATTGCACAGGCTGAGTTGACCATCGACGGTAAAGTCGATGAGCGTATCAGCAACCGCGATCGCGAGCAGGTGCTGGAGCACTATCTCGAAAAAATCGCCACCGTCTACGACAGCCTCTATACCGCGGTTGAAAACAATATGCCGGTGAATTTAAGCCAGCTGATTGAGGGACATAGCCCGGCTTAAGCCTTGGGTGTGCCCACTTTTGTCATGATGCACTTTCATACTGCGTCACGACGTTTAGGGAATGGGCATGTCGAAAAATGTCGAAATGACATTTTCCAGACATGTTTTCGTCAAAAATGACTATCACCTGAGGAATGCCTGGTGAATCGTTTTGTAATTGCTGACTCCACTCTTTGCATCGGCTGCCACACCTGTGAAGCCGCCTGCTCAGAGACACATCGCCAGCATGGCCTGCAGTCAATGCCGCGCCTGAAAGTGATGTTAAATGAAAAAGAATCCGCCCCGCAGCTTTGCCACCATTGCGAAGATGCGCCTTGCGCCACCGTTTGTCCGGTTAATGCGATTAATCGCGTTGATGGTGCCGTGCAGCTGAATGAAAGCCTGTGTGTAAGCTGCAAACTGTGCGGGATCGCCTGTCCGTTTGGCGCGATTGAGTTTTCCGGTAGCCGTCCGCTGCATATCCCGGCAAACGCCAATACGCCAAAAGCGCCTCCGGCTCCGCCAGCGCCTGCCCGCGTAAGCACGTTGCTGGACTGGGTTCCGGGTATTCGCGCCATCGCGGTGAAATGCGATCTGTGTAGTTTTGACGAGCTTGGTCCGGCCTGCGTACGCATGTGCCCGACCAAAGCCCTGCACCTGGTGAGTAACGTGGATATTACCCGCGCCAGCAAACGTAAGCGTGAGCTGACTTTCAATACCGACTTCGGCGATCTCACCTTGTTTCAGCAGGCTCAGAGTGGGGATGCAAAATGAGCGCAATTTCACTGATTAACAGCGGCGTAGCCTGGTTTACGGCGGCTGCGGTTCTGGCATTTCTGTTTTCATTTCATAAACCGCTGAGCGGCTGGATTGCCGGGGTTGGCGGTGCGGTTGGCAGCCTGTGTACAGCGGCTGCGGGTTTCACCGTACTGACTAATGCCCTGGCTTTAAGCGGTGTGATGCCATTTATTGGTCACAGTGTGCAAATTACCCCGTTGAACGCTATCTGGCTGATTACGCTGGGCCTGTGCGGCCTGTTTGTCAGCCTGTACAACATTGACTGGCATCGTCATCCGCAGGTAAAAGCCAACGGGCTGCTGGTGAATCTGCTGATGGCCGCGGCGGTATGTGCGGTGGTTGCCAGCAACCTCGGAACGCTGGTGGTGATGGCGGAAATCATGGCGCTGTGTGCCGTGTTCCTCACCGGCTGCAGCAAAGAGGGCAAACTGTGGTTTGCGCTGGGCCGCGTCGGCACGCTACTGCTGGCTATTGCCTGCTACCTGGTGTGGCAACGCTACGGCACCCTGGAGCTGCGCCTGCTTGACCTGCGCACTCAGGAGCTGCCGCTCGGGTCTGATATC
This sequence comes from Citrobacter sp. Cb023, assembly GCF_030336805.1. Lineage (NCBI taxonomy): Bacteria > Pseudomonadati > Pseudomonadota > Gammaproteobacteria > Enterobacterales > Enterobacteriaceae > Citrobacter > Citrobacter sp. Cb023. The sequence continues at coordinate 769,935 of NZ_JAOWCV010000040.1, forward strand.
TGGCTGCTGGGCGTGGCGGGTTTTGGCCTGCTGGCCGGGATTATTCCGCTGCACGGATGGGTGCCACAGGCACACGCCAACGCCAGCGCACCGGCTGCGGCGCTGTTCTCTACCGTTGTCATGAAGGTGGGTCTGCTGGGTATTCTCTCCCTGTCGCTGCTGGGCGGTAACGCGCCGCTGTGGTGGGGCATTACGCTGCTGGTGCTGGGAATGATCACCGCATTTGTCGGCGGTCTGTATGCGCTGATGGAACACAACATTCAGCGTCTGCTGGCATACCACACGCTGGAAAACATCGGCATTATTCTGCTGGGTCTGGGCGCAGGCGTAACCGGAATTTCCCTGAATCAACCTGCGCTGATTGCCCTGGGTTTGACCGGCGGTCTGTACCACCTGGTAAACCACAGCCTGTTCAAAAGCGTTCTGTTCCTGGGCGCAGGCAGCATCTGGTTCCGTACCGGTCATCGTGATATCGAAAAACTGGGCGGTATCGGTAAACGTATGCCGGTTATCTCTCTGGCGATGCTGGTTGGCCTGATGGCGATGGCCGCACTGCCGCCGCTGAACGGTTTTGCCGGTGAGTGGGTTATCTACCAGTCCTTCTTTAAGCTTGGCAACAGCGGCGCGTTTGTCGGTCGTCTGTTAGGACCGTTGCTGGCGGTAGGACTGGCGATTACCGGCGCGCTGGCGGTGATGTGTATGGCGAAAGTCTATGGCGTTACGTTCCTTGGCGCACCGCGCACGAAGGAAGCTGAAAATGCCTGCTGCGCGCCAATCCTGATGGGCGTTAGCGTAGTCGCGTTGGCTATCTGCTGCGTGATTGGGGGCGTTGCTGCGCCGTGGCTGCTGCCGATGATCTCCGCTGCCGTTCCGCTGCCGCTGGAAACCGCGAACACCACCGTTTCTCAGCCAATGATCACGCTGCTGCTGATCGCATGTCCGCTGCTGCCGTTCATCATCATGACGATTTTCAAAGGCAACCGTCTGCCATCGCGTTCACGCGGTGCGGCATGGGTGTGTGGTTACGATCACGAGCAGTCAATGGTCATTACCGCACACGGTTTTGCCATGCCGGTGAAAGAAGCCTTTGCACCGGTACTCAAACTGCGCAAATGGCTGAATCCGGTATCACTGGTTCCGGGCTGGCAGAATGCGGCTGCACCGGTGCTGTTCCGTCGCCTGGCGCTGATTGAGCTGGCGGTACTGGTGGTGATTGTGGTTTCACGAGGAGCCTGAGAATGAGTGTTTTATATCCGTTAATTCAGGCGCTGGTGCTGTTTGCCGTTGCGCCGCTGCTGTCCGGTATTACCCGCGTGGCACGTGCGCGTTTGCACAATCGCCGCGGTCCGGGCGTTTTGCAGGAATACCGCGACATCATCAAACTGCTGGGCCGTCAGAGCATTGCGCCTGCAGATTCCAGTTGGGTTTTCCGCCTGACGCCGTTTGTGATGGTGGGTGTGATGCTGACTATCGCCACCGCGTTGCCGGTAGTGACCGTTGGCTCACCACTGCCGCAACTGGGCGATCTGATCACCTTAATTTACTTGTTCGCCATCGCCCGCTTCTTCTTCTCTATCGCGGGCCTGGATACCGGTAGCCCGTTTACCGCTATTGGCGCCAGCCGCGAAGCGATGCTCGGCGTGCTGGTTGAACCTATCCTGCTGCTGGGTCTGTGGGTAGCGGCGCAGGTTGCTGGCTCAACGCATATCAGCAATATCGCCGATACCATTTATCACTGGCCAGCTGCACGCAGCATTCCGTTGATTCTGGCGCTGTGCGCCTGTGCTTTCGCCACCTTTATCGAAATGGGCAAACTTCCGTTCGATCTGGCAGAGGCAGAGCAGGAGCTGCAGGAAGGTCCATTGACCGAATACAGCGGCAGCGGTTTTGCGGTGCTGAAATGGGGCATTAGCCTTAAGCAACTGGTCGTTCTGCAAATGTTCGTTGGCGTGTTCCTGCCGTGGGGACAGATGGAAACCTTCACCTTGGGTGGGCTGCTGCTGGCGCTGGTGATTGCCGTCGTCAAACTGGTTCTCGGCGTGCTGGTCATCGCCCTGTTCGAAAACAGCATGGCGCGTCTGCGTTTTTGCGCCACTTCACGCGTGACCTGGGCCGGTTTTGGGTTTGCGTTTTTAGCGTTCGTCTCCTTGCTGGTGGCGTGATTTAAGAGAGTTTGAGCATGTCTGAAGAAAAATTAGGTCAACAATATCTCGCGGCGCTGCACCAGGCCTTCCCGGGCGTCGTGCTGGATGAAGCCTGGCAGACCAAAGATCAGCTGACGATCACCGTCAAGGTGAACTACCTGCCGGAAGTGGTGGAGTTCCTGTACTACAAACAGGGCGGCTGGTTGTCCGTGCTGTTTGGTAACGACGAACGTCAGCTGTGCGGTCATTATGCCGTTTACTACGTGCTGTCGATGGAGCAGGGTACCAAGTGCTGGATTACCGTGCGCGTTGAAGTCGATGCCAATAAGCTGGAGTTCCCGTCCGTCACGCCGCGCGTGCCTGCTGCGGTCTGGGGCGAGCGCGAAGTGCGCGATATGTACGGTTTGATCCCGGTTGGTTTGCCCGATGAGCGTCGTCTGGTACTGCCGGATGACTGGCCGGACGAACTCTACCCGCTGCGTAAAGACAGCATGGATTATCGCCAGCGCCCCGCGCCGACTACCGATGCTGAAACCTACGAGTTCATCAACGAACTGGGAGACAAGAAAAATAATGTAGTGCCGATTGGCCCACTGCACGTCACCTCTGATGAACCCGGTCACTTCCGTCTGTTTGTTGACGGCGAGAACATCATCGACGCCGACTACCGTCTGTTCTATGTCCACCGCGGCATGGAGAAGCTGGCGGAAACCCGCATGGGTTACAACGAAGTGACCTTCTTGTCCGACCGCGTGTGCGGCATTTGCGGCTTTGCGCACAGCACCGCCTATACCACCTCCGTCGAGAACGCGATGGGCATCGTCGTGCCGGAACGTGCGCAGATGATCCGCGCCATTCTGCTGGAAGTTGAACGCCTGCACTCGCACCTGCTGAACCTCGGCCTGGCCTGTCACTTTACCGGTTTTGACTCCGGCTTTATGCAGTTCTTCCGCGTGCGTGAAACCTCCATGAAGATGGCGGAGATCCTCACCGGGGCACGTAAAACTTACGGTCTGAACCTGATCGGCGGTATTCGTCGTGATCTGCTGAAAGAGGATATGATCCAGACCCGTCAACTGGCGCAGCAGATGCGTCGTGACGTGCAGGAACTGGTCGATATGCTGCTCAGCACGCCGAACATGGAACAGCGTACCGTAGGTATTGGCCGTCTGGATCCGGAGATTGCCCGTGACTTCAGTAACGTCGGCCCGATGGTACGCGCCAGCGGCCATGCGCGTGACACCCGCGCCGATCACCCGTTTGTGGGCTATGGCCTGCTGCCGATGGAAGTTCACAGTGAGCAGGGTTGCGACGTTATTTCTCGTCTGAAAGTCCGTATCAATGAAGTCTACACCGCACTGAATATGATCGACTTTGGTCTGGACAACCTGCCAGGCGGCCCGCTGGCTGTGGAAGGTTTTACCTACATTCCACACCGCTTTGCGCTGGGCTTTGCTGAAGCGCCGCGCGGGGATGACATCCACTGGAGTATGACTGGCGACAACCAGAAACTGTATCGCTGGCGCTGTCGCGCGGCGACTTACGCCAACTGGCCGACGCTGCGCTACATGCTGCGTGGCAACACCGTTTCCGATGCCCCGCTGATTATCGGTAGCCTCGATCCTTGCTACTCCTGTACCGACCGTATGACCGTGGTCGATGTGCGTAAGAAGAAGAGCAAAGTCGTGCCGTACAAAGAACTTGAGCGCTACAGCATCGAGCGTAAAAACTCGCCGCTGAAATAAGGAATCGCCATGTTTACCTTTATCAAAAAAGTCATCAAAACCGGGGCGCCGACATCGTCGTATCCGCTGGAGCCGATTGCGGTCGATAAAAACTTCCGTGGCAAACCGGAACACAATCCGCAGCAGTGCATTGGCTGTGCGGCCTGTGTGAATGCGTGCCCGTCGAACGCGCTGACGGTAGAAACCGATCTGGTCACCCATGAGCTGGCGTGGCAGTTCAACCTCGGCCGTTGCATCTTCTGCGCCCGCTGCGAAGAAGTCTGCCCGACGGCGGCAATCAAGCTGTCGCAGGAGTATGAACTGGCGGTGTGGAAGAAAGAGGATTTCCTGCAGCAGTCCCGCTTTGCGCTGTGTAATTGTCGCGTATGTAACCGCCCGTTTGCGGTACAAAAAGAGATCGATTACGCCATTGCGCTACTTAAGCACAACGGCGACAGCCGTGCGGAAAACCACCGTGAAAGCTTTGAGACCTGCCCGGATTGTAAGCGCCAGAAATGCCTGGTGCCGTCTGACCGTATTGAACTGACTCGCCATATGAAAGAGGCCAGCTGATGAGCAATTTATTAGGCCCACGTGACGCCAACGGTATTCCGGTACCGATGACGGTGGATGAATCCATTGCCAGCATGAAAGCGTCGCTGCTTAAAAGCATCAAGCGTTCAGCGTACGTTTACCGTGTGGACTGCGGCGGCTGCAACGGTTGTGAAATCGAAATCTTCGCTACGCTTTCTCCGCTGTTTGATGCCGAACGTTTTGGTATCAAAGTTGTACCATCACCGCGCCATGCGGATATCCTGCTGTTTACCGGCGCGGTAACGCGTGCCATGCGCTCTCCGGCGCTGCGCGCCTGGCAGTCTGCGCCAGATCCGAAAATTTGTATCTCTTACGGTGCCTGCGGTAACAGCGGCGGTATCTTCCACGACTTATACTGCGTATGGGGCGGCACGGATAAAATCGTACCGGTGGATGTGTATATTCCTGGCTGTCCGCCAACGCCTGCGGCTACGCTGTACGGTTTTGCAATGGCGCTGGGTCTGCTGGAACAAAAAATTCACGCGCGTGCGCCAGGTGAACTGGACGAACAGCCGGCTGAAATTCTGCATCCGAACATGGTTCAGCCGCTGCGCGTGAAGGTGGATCGTGAAGCACGCCGTCTGGCGGGCTACCGTTACGGTCGCCAGATTGCTGATGACTATATGACGCAGTTAGGGCAGGGCGAGCATCAGGTGGCGCGCTGGCTGGAAGCGGAAAACGATCCGCGTCTGACCGAGATCGTCACGCATCTTAATCATGTTGTCGAAGAGGCGCGTATCCGATGAGTGAAACGGTGGTGTTCAGTCAACTGAGCCGTAAGTTTATTGATGAGAACGATGCAACGCCCGCTGAGGCGCAGCAGGTTGTCTATTACAGCCTGGCGATTGGTCACCACCTTGGGATCATCGATTGCCTGGAAGCGGCGTTAACCTGTCCGTGGGATGAATATCTGGCGTGGATTGCCACGCTTGCCGAAGGCAGTGAAGCCCGCCGGAAAATGGAAGGCGTGCCGAAGTACGGCGAGATCGTCATCGATTTCAACCATGTGCAGATGCTGGCGCGCGCGTTCGATGATGCGCGTGCCGTGCAGACTCCGCAGCAGCAGGAGTGGAGCAAGCTGATGCTTAGCATGCTTCACGATATCCACCAGGAAAGCGCCATCTATCTGATGGTGAGGAGACATCGTGACTGACGTTTTATTATGTGTGGGTAACAGCATGATGGGCGATGACGGCGCGGGGCCGCTGTTGGCCGAAATGTGTGCTGCAAATCCTCAAGGTCAATGGGTTGTCATCGACGGCGGTAGCGCGCCGGAAAACGACATCGTCGCCATCCGTGAGTTGCGCCCGCAGCGTCTGTTGATTGTGGATGCTACCGACATGGGGCTAAATCCGGGTGAAATCCGCATTATCGATCCTGATGATATTGCCGAGATGTTCATGATGACCACCCACAACATGCCGCTGAACTACCTGGTCGATCAGCTGAAAGACGACGTTGGCGAGGTGATTTTCCTTGGTATCCAGCCGGATATTGTCGGTTTTTACTACCCGATGACACAGCCGATCAAAGATGCGGTAGATACCGTCTATCAGCGATTAGCCGGGTGGGAAGGACACGGTGGGTTCGCTGAATTAGAGGCACCGGAAGCCTGAGCCTGAGGGCACTGAATACCGGATGGTGTGTCGCATTACCACCATCCGGATAACGTCGACACCCTCGAAACAGACTATTCACCTGCTTGTTCAATAATTAATTTCCCCTGCGTAACCGATACTTTTACTGACGTGCCCGTTGGGAACCCCGCCTGTTCCAGCCAGTCTCCGTTCATCGTGAGTGAAGCATGACGGCTTATACGTCGTGTAAAACCGGTCTTGCGATCTTCATGCCGAACTCTGACATAGCTGACTTTAAAATGACGTAATGGCTTGTTGATAACCGCTTCTGCATTGCCATTTTTACCAGACATAAACACTCCCTTGTTACAAATAAAGAGATGGAAAACTACTGAATAAAATGCCAGTAAAAAGGCGGGAGGGCAAACCCGAAACTGGAAGGCAGATCCAGAAAATAGAATGCAAATAATGAACGGATGAGAAGTTGATAATAGCTGGGGGGGAATATTCTCTTCTTTTACTAATACGGGAGTTATATTATATTTCGGCGTTGTTCAGGGAGGTTATATACTCGAATTATTTAGAATTTGAATATATGGGAAATTAATATACAGGAGTTATTTATGCGTTCAGGTATACGTTTGGTAAATTTAATTATTATTTCCTCTCTTCTTAGCGGGTGCGAGACGGCGGCTGACGCGTTCTTCTCTGCGGGAGACCGATTATTTCAACCGGGGGAGTCATCAGCTGCGTCAATGCCAACCTTGTCCGTCGCTGATTTTGTCGCGCCCTATACCTTAAATCCTGTTAAAGCCAATAAGGACTATCTTGGTGAATGGGTGAAGCTGCGGGGCGTGGTCATTGATATTCGTAAGGTTAATGGTATTTCCAATGCTTATTCTTATCTTGTCAGCCTGAAAGACGAAAATAATAAAACGAACAACGTGATTCAGTTCCAGTTTGGCTCCCATAATAGTACGAATGTTGAGTCATTACAGATTGGCCGGAGCGCGACAATTATTGGTCAGGTCCACGCGTTGGGCGAAGCGCCTTTGCCGCTGCTGCAAAATCCTAAAGTTGTACAATAAAAATGATAACAGACAGCGGGTATATATATTCTGAATAATACGTGTTGCCGGATGGCGGCGTCATCCGTTATCCGGCAACATTGTTATTCCAGATCGGTCCCGTTGCTCGCAATCACTTTCTTATACCACCAGAACGATTTTTTGCGTTTACGCGCTAACGTGCCGTTGCCCGCGTCATCGCGGTCCACATACACAAAACCGTAGCGTTTGCTCATCTCACCGGTTGAGGCTGAAACCAGATCGATACAGCCCCAGGTGGTGTAGCCCAGCAGCGGCACGCCATCCTCAATAGCATCTGCCATGGCGCGAATGTGCTCGCGTAAATAGCTAATGCGATAGTCGTCATTGATTTCGCCGTTAGCATCGCTCTCATCTTTCGCCCCCAGCCCGTTTTCCACCAGAAACAACGGCTTCTGGTAGCGGTCATACATCATATTCATGGTGATGCGCAGGCCGAGTGGGTCGATGCCCCAGCCCCATTCGCTGGCGGCAATGTACGGATTACGCAGCGACTTCACCACGTTAGCGGCGCTGGTATTGCCAGTATTCATTTCAGCGGAGGCGCAGCGCGATGCGTAATAGCTAAACGAGACGAAATCGACGGTGTTTTTCAGGATATCGTCATCTCCCGCCGCTTTTTCTATCACCACGCCTTTTTCGCGAAACACACGGGCAGAGTAAGCGGGGTAAGCCCCACGCGCCTGCACATCAATAAAGAACAGGTTTTCGCGGTCTTTTTCCAGCGCGGTCCACACATCTTCCGGTTTACAGGAATAAGGATAAAAATTACCGCCCGCCAGCATACAGCCGACCTGGTTTTGCGGATTAATTTCATGGGCTATTTTAGTTGCCAGAGCGCTGGCAATCAGTTCGTGGTGGGCGGACTGATATTTCACCTGATCCTGATTCTCTCCTTCTTCAAACACCAGTCCGGCGCCAGAAAAAGGGCTGTGCAGCATAATGTTGATTTCGTTGAACGTTAGCCAGTACTTCACCAGACCGTCAAAGGCCTCGAAGCAGGTACGGGCATAGCGGGTAAAGAACTCCACCATTTTGCGGTTACGCCAGGAGCCATACTCGCTGACCAGATGCATCGGCACATCGAAGTGACACAGCGTAACTAACGGCTCAATACCGTATTTTTTACACTCGGCAAACACGGCCCGGTAAAACGCGATACCCTCTTCATTAGGCGTCAGCTCGTCGCCGTTGGGGTAGAGACGGCTCCAGGCGATGGAAGTACGAAAAACCGTAAACCCCATTTCCGCCATCAGCGCGATATCTCCTTTATAGCGATGATAAAAGTCGATTGCCTGATGGCTGGGATAAAATTCGTCATCCCGCAGTGTAAAGCGTTTTTCCTGACCCAGTTTGACGGCCATGCGGTTTGTGCCGTGGGGGATCATATCGACGGTGGTCAGCCCTTTGCCGCCTTCCTGGTATGCCCCTTCAGACTGGTTGGCGGCCAGTGCGCCGCCCCATAAAAATCCTTGCGGAAAAACAGACATAGTTAACCTCAGTTCATACCAGTCAAATGCTGGCTCTATTGATATTGCCTGGTTGCGCGGCCTGGTTTTTTCTGGCCTGCGCGGCTGCATCTTCGACGGGAATATCTTCAAAGCCGAGGAGCAGTGTTAATACAAAGGAAAGCACGACCGCCAGCGCCATCACGCCAAACACCCAAACGATGGTCATCGGATTGGCTGGATCGAAAAACTGTACGCTGGTGAACAAGCCTGGAGCCGCCATGGAGTGGCTCGCCAGTCCGGCCATTCCGGCAACGGCACCGCAGATAAAGCCGCTGATAAGACTCGCAATCAGTGGGCGTTTCAGGCGGATCGCCACGCCATACAGCGCGGGTTCGGAAATGCCTGCCATGATGGCCGAGGCGGCTGCCGCTAACGCCGTCTGACGCAGTTCCGGGTTTTTGGTTTTCCATGCCACTGCCAGCGATGAACCACCCAGCGACAAATTGGCGCCAATTTCTGACGGCATCACCATGCCTTCTTTTCCGGTTTCGGCAATGGTCTGAATAATGGTTGGCGTGAAGACGCGGTGCATACCGGTCATCACCAGCAGCGGCCACAATGCGCCCATAATGGCCACCGACAGCCAGCCGAGATAGCCGTGAATGGTATAAACCAGTGCTGAAATTGCACTACCGATCCAGATACCGATCGGGCCAATGATGACGATGGCGAGTGGGGCGGCGATCAGCACGATTAGCATCGGTTTAAGGAAGTTTTTGGTTACCGCCGGAGTGATGCGATCGACCCAGCGTTCGATGTAGGACAGACACCAGGTCATGACCAGCGCCGGGATCACCGTGTAGGTGTATTTCACCGCCGTCACCGGGATCAGGGCAAACTCAACGTGCTCACCCTGCGCGGCCTTCGCCATCAGTTCGATGAAGCTGGGATGCACCAGTACGCCTGCGATGGCGATTGCCAGCGACATGTTGGTTTTGAATTTTATGGCTGCTGAGGCGGCGACCATCAGTGGCAGGAAGAAGAAGGCGCCGTCGCCGATTACGGTCAGAATAGTGAGCGTGGACGATCCTTTTACCAGCACGCCGGTCATTTCGAGGATCATTGCCAGCAGCTTGAGCATTGATCCGCCGATAATAGCCGGGATCAACGGGGACATTGTGCCGATCAGCGCGTCGAGGATCCCCGCGCCAATCCGCTTCAGCGTCAGCCGAGGTTTGGTTTGCGGCTCTGCAGGTTGCATATTGGCAGGTAACAGGCTGACTACCTCGCGATACGCCTGCGAAACGGTGTTGCCGATGATCACCTGGCACTGGTTATCGCTGCGCACCACGCCGAGCACGCCAGGGAGCGTCTTCAGCGTCGTGCTGTCGACCTGCGAGTCATCTTGGATAACGAAACGCAAACGGGTCATACAGTGGGTCACTGCTGTGATGTTGTCCACGCCTCCCAGAGCCGTCACAACCGAGCGCGCCAGCGCTGCATAATTTTTGGACATCGGATTTAATCCTGTTTTATCAGTAGAGTACGTTATGTTTTATCCGTTCACGTTGGTCGCTTTTCTGGGTTGATGAAACGCAGATAGGAAACCGGTTCCACAAAATCATGTTTAAATTAAACTCAATGGGCAAGGTTTAATTTTGATCGTTTTTTATAATTGTGACTCCGATCACCAGATGTCAGCGTTTGCAATTTAGCAGCAAGGACAGCGGCGAAACGGTGCAGTACACTGCGTCACATTGAGAGAAAAGGGATGAGTAATATGACCACGATGCTGGAGGTGGCGAAGCGTGCCGGGGTATCGAAAGCGACGGTTTCCCGGGTGCTTTCCGGGAATGGCTATGTCAGCCAGGAAACCAGAGACCGCGTGTTTAAGGCCATTGAAGAGAGTGGTTACCGCCCTAACTTGCTGGCACGCAGTCTGGCAGCGAAAACCACGCAGACGCTTGGTCTGGTGGTAACTAACACCCTTTATCACGGCGTCTATTTCAGCGAACTGCTGTTTCATACCGCGCGGATGGCGGAAGATAAGGGACGCCAGTTGTTGCTGGCTGACGGTAAGCACAGCGCAGAGGAAGAGCGTCAGGCGATCCAGTACCTGCTCGACCTGCGCTGTGACGCGATTATGATCTATCCGCGTTTTCTTAGCGTGGATGAGATAGACGATATCATTGACGCCCACGCCCAGCCGATTATGGTGCTTAATCGGCGGCTGCGGAAAAATACCAGCCACTGCGTGTGGTGCGATCAAAAGCAAACCAGTTTTAACGCCGTTACTCAGCTCATTGCCGCCGGGCACAAAGAGATTGGTTTTATTACCGGCTCGATGGATTCGCCTACCGGCGTGGAGCGACTTTCAGGCTATAAAGACGCGCTGGCACATCATGGCATTCCGCTTAATAATGATTTGATTGTTAAAGGGAAATGGACGCCAGCCTGCGGCGCAGCGGGAGTCGATACTTTGCTTTCGCGTCAGGTCAATTTTACCGCGCTGGTGGCCAGCAATGATGATATGGCGATCGGTGCGATAAAGCAGTTGCATGCGCATGGCGTGAGCGTCCCTGCTCAGGTGTCGGTGATTGGCTTCGACGATATCGCCATCGCGCCATACACTATTCCGGCGCTTTCCAGCGTCAAAATCCCGGTAACGGAAATGATCCAGGAAACGATAGGCCGCCTGATCTTTATGCTGGATGACGGGGCGTTTACGCCGCCAAAAACCTTCACCGGTGAACTCATTCAACGCGACTCTGTTGCGCCGCTCGTTTTGCGCTGACGGCTGTCATTTGTCATCGTCACTAGTGACGATGACACGGCTTCTCTGCATTCATCAAAATAAAAAACCTTTAATAACAGTTAATTAAATTCTGGCACGATTTATGAATGCTTCGGCAGATAATCTGTCATTGCTGGAGAAATTGATGAACCGTTTCATCATTGCAGACGCCAATAAATGCATTGGTTGCCGTACCTGTGAAGTGGCCTGCGTGGTATCCCATCAGGATAACCAGGACTGCGCATCGCTGACCCCTGAAACCTTTTTACCCCGCATTCACGTCATCAAAGGCGTTAATGTCTCCACGGCGACGCTGTGCCGCCAGTGTGAAGACGCGCCGTGCGCTAACGTCTGTCCGAACGGTGCAATCAGCCGTGATAAAGGCTTTGTTCACGTGATGCAGGAGCGCTGCATTGGGTGTAAAACCTGCGTTGTGGCTTGCCCTTATGGCGCAATGGAAGTGGTCGTGCGTCCGGTTGTTCGTAACAGCGGGGCAGGTCTGAACGTCCGGGCAGAAAAAGCCGAAGCCAATAAGTGCGACCTGTGCCACCATCGTGAGGCCGGCCCTGCCTGTATGGAAGTCTGCCCGACTCACGCGCTGATTTATGTGGATCGCAATAAGCTTGAGCAACTGAGCGCTGAAAAACGCCGTCGCGCGGCGCTGGATTCCACGGCATCTTTGCTGTTCTGATATCTGAAAATCCGCGTAAAATACGTGCCGGATAAGGCGAAGCCGCCATCCGGCAAACGGACATTTCAGGGATACAATACCGCGGGAATTCATCATGACAATAAACAACCACTCCGGCGTACAGCTGCGTATTCGCGGTAAGGTACAGGGCGTCGGATTTCGCCCCTACGTCTGGCAACTGGCGCAGCGGTTACAGTTACATGGCGATGTGTGTAACGACGGTGACGGTGTGGTTGTGCGTATACAGGAAGATCCGGCAGAGTTTATTGCGCAATTGCATCAACACTGCCCGCCGCTGGCGCGCATTGACAGCGTTGAGAGCGAACCGTTCGCCTGGACGCAGCCGCCTGCCGATTTCTCGATTCGGCAAAGTGCTGGCGGCACGATGAATACGCAAATCGTTCCGGATGCCGCGACCTGTCCAGAATGTCTGGTTGAAATGAACACCCCCGGCGAACGCCGCTATCGTTATCCCTTTATCAACTGCACCCACTGTGGCCCGCGCTTTACGATTATCCGCGCCATGCCCTACGATCGCCCGTTTACCGTGATGGCGTCATTCCCACTCTGTGCGCAATGCGATAAAGAGTATCGTGATCCATACGACCGTCGCTTCCATGCCCAGCCCGTTGCCTGTCCGGCATGCGGTCCCCACCTCGAATGGTTTAGCGCGGGTGAGCGGGCGGAGAAAGAAGAGGCGTTGCAGGCGGCAGTATCGCGCCTGAAAGCAGGCGGTATTGTGGCCGTTAAAGGGATTGGTGGGTTTCATCTGGTGTGCGATGCACAAAATGATGACGCCGTAGCGCTGCTCAGGCTGCGCAAACACCGTCCGGCAAAACCTCTGGCAGTGATGCTGCCCGGTGATGACGGACTGCCTGAACCCGCTCATCGTTTGCTGACAACCCCAGCCGCGCCGATCGTGTTGGTGCAGAAACGCTATATCGCAGCATTGAGCGAGGGCATTGCGCCAGGGTTAACGGAAGTGGGCGTCATGCTGCCAGCGAATCCGTTGCAGCATTTGCTCTTACAAGAGATGAAGTGTCCGTTGGTAATGACCTCCGGCAATCTCAGCGGCAGACCGCCCGCTATTACCAACGCGCAGGCGCTGGAAGATTTACACGAAATTGCCGATGGTTTCCTGTTGCATAACCGCGAAATTGTGCAGCGGATGGATGACTCTGTGGTACGCGACAGTGGGGAGATGCTGCGTCGTTCACGGGGTTACGTGCCGGATGCGGTGGCGCTGCCGCCAGGATTTCACGACGTGCCGCCGATGCTTTGCCTGGGCGCAGATCTGAAAAATACCTTCTGCCTGGTGCGTGGTGAACAGGCGGTTATCAGCCAGCATTTGGGCGATCTCAGCGATGACGGCATTCAGCAGCAGTGGCGTGATGCGCTGCGCCTGATCCAGAACATTTATGACTTTACGCCGCAGCGTATCGTGCATGATGCACACCCTGGTTATGTTTCCAGCCAGTGGGCCAGCGAAATGAATCTGCCAACCGAAACGGTGCTGCATCACCATGCGCATGCCGCTGCGTGTCTGGCCGAGCACGGCTGGTCGCTCGACGGTGGCGACGTGATTGCCCTGACGTTAGACGGTATCGGCATGGGGGAAAACGGCGCGCTGTGGGGGGGGGAGTGTTTGCGGGTCAACTATCGTGAATGCGAACACCTTGGCGGCTTACCGGCGGTAGCGCTGGCGGGGGGCGATCTGGCGGCAAAACAGCCGTGGCGCAATTTGCTCGCGCAGTGCCTGCGTTTTGTTCCTGACTGGCAGCGCTACCCGGAAACATCGGTGCTGCAACATCAAAACTGGAACGTGCTGGCGCGCGCCATTGAGCGGGGGATTAACGCACCGCTGGCGTCATCGTGCGGACGGCTGTTTGATGCCGTTGCCGCCGCGCTTCAATGTGCGCCGAAATCGCTGAGTTATGAAGGTGAGGCGGCCTGCGCGCTGGAGGCGATGGCATCGCAATGTGCTGGCGTTGAGCACCCTGTCACGGTGCCGCTTGATGGCAATCAGCTGGACTTAGCGGTTTTTTGGCAGCAATGGTTGACCTGGCAGGTCAAACCTGCCGAAAGAGCGTGGGCGTTTCACGACGCGCTGGCGCGTGGGTTTGCCACCCTGATGCGTTTGCAGGCCGAAGAGCGGGGGATTAAGACGCTGGTATTCAGCGGAGGTGTGATGCATAACCGCTTATTGTCAGCCCGGCTGGCGTTTTATCTGCATGATTTTACCTTACTGTTCCCGCAGCGTTTACCGGCGGGCGATGGCGGGTTGTCGTTGGGGCAGGGCGTGATTGCCGCGGCGCGGGCGTTGGCGCAAAAATAAAAAAAGCCCCGGGACTGGCGGGGCAAGAACTACAGGTCGGGGCATACCGACAAGTGGCAACGCACATCCATGTGCGTGAGGTTAATAAATCAAGCAACGGTATCCTGTACTTACACTGGCAGCGTTTTCAGCAGCGCAAAGGCCTCTTTCATGCGGTCTTCGCTGACGACAAAGGCACATAGCTGGCCTGCATCGTTCATCCCTCTGGCCACCATCCCTTGCGCTTCGGCGGCAATATGCCAGTTCAGATCGCGGCGCTGGGTTTCCCCAGCCAGATGCAAGGGTAATTCCGGCGTTTTGACTTTTACCAGCATGGCAGGCAACTTCAATGGCGCATTGCCGCCGAGCAGGTTTTTCGCCAGATACATGGCGCTCAGCTGAATCGGTTGCAGGAACGGGAGTACCTGACCGTTAATTTCCGCACAGTCGCCGAGAGCATAAATGTCCGGGTGACTGGTTTGCAGGTAGCTGTCGACGCAGACGCCACGATTGATGTTCAACCCGGCGCGACGCGCCAGCGCGGTTTCAGGGCGCAGGCCCGTTGCGGCGATCACCGCATCGACTTCTACGCTGCGGCTACGATCGAGCGTGGCGCGAATCCCCGACTCCGTTTTCTCCAGCCCCTGAATCTGCGACTTCAGCAGCAGGTGTACGCCCATATCGGTCAGACGATGCTGTAAGCGACTGCTTACTTCTGGCGGCATCAGCGAAGCCAGAATGCTGGCGGCGTTGTCGATAAGCGTCACCGCTTTACCAGCACGACAAAAATCCATCGCCAGTTCGCTGCCAATCAAGCCGCCGCCGACAATCAGCACCCGTTGGGCGTCACGCAGTTGTGTTTCACAGGCGCGATACTCTTGTTGGCTGTTCAATGTGAGCATTAACTCACGTCCGGTAATCGGCGGTACGAAGGCCGACGCTCCCGTCGCCAGCACCAGTTTGTCGTATGGCCACTGTTGCTCCTGGCTTTTCACTACGTGAGCATCGGCATCGATGTCGGTTACCCAGGTGTGCGGAAAGAGGCGCAAATTAAACTGTTCGGCAAACTCCCCCGCCGACTGGCGGGTGAGGTCGTCTGCACGTTGCGACTGACTGATAACATGGCTGAGATCGGGCTTGTTGTACTCATCCATACTGTCTGCAGCAATCAGGGTCAGCGGGACATTTGCATCCTGCTTACGGATATTTTTGACTAACTGGCGGGCGGCGAAGCCTGAACCAATAATGACAATTCCGCGGCTCATTTTGCCTCCGTTGCCAGTACGTCAAAGACGTCTTTACCTAATGAACATTCCGGGCACAGGAAGTTATCCGGCACGTCGCTCCATGGTGTTCCCGGCGCGACATCCTGCAGCGGTTCACCTTTTGCCGGGTCGTAAATCCACTGGCATACGCTGCACTGCATGCTTGGACCAAGATCAGCGGCAGCCGCAGCGGCACAGGCGCACTCTTCCTCTTTGGTTGCCGTTTTGACGATTGTTTCCGGCTGCGGAGCAAGCGCCCACTGACGTGCGATTTCACGGCCATGCTGGCGACACAGTTCCAGCGCGTCCAGATCCGGACGCCATTTCGCTTTCAGACTCAGCGACATCTCGAAACCGGCATCCTGCAAGCGTGTGGACAAACGGTCTACCGCACCGCCGCTCCAGCCGTGTGAACCAAAGGCGCTGGCGCGTTTGTTACGAAAACGCAGGCCGGTCATCTCTTCTACCAGACCGGCGATTTTTGGCATCATTACGTTATTCATCGTTGAAGTACCAACCAGCACGCCTTTAGAGCGGAAGACGTTAGTCAGGACTTCGTTTTTGTCGCTACGGGCGACGTTAAAGATTTTCACCGCCACGTTGGGGTCAACTTCGTTGATGCCCTGGGCAATGGCGTCCGCCATCATGCGGGTGTTGTTGGACATGGTGTCGTAGAAAATGGTGATACGGTCTTCCTGATAGTCATCCGCCCATTTCAGATACATTTCAACGATTTGTGTCGGGTTGTCGCGCCATACCACGCCGTGGGAAGTGGCAATCATATCCACCGGCAGGTTGAAGCCGAGAATCTCAGTGATTTTCGGTGTAACCAGACGGCTGAACGGCGTCAGGATGTTGGCGTAGTAACGCTGGCACTGTTCGAACAGTTCGGTCTGGTCAACTTCGTCGTTAAACAGACGTTCATCACAGTAGTGCTGGCCGAAGGCGTCGTTACTGAACAGCACCGCATCGCCGGTCATGTAGGTCATCATGCTGTCAGGCCAGTGCAGCATCGGCGTTTCAACGAAGATCAGCTGCTTACCGTTGCCAATGTCCAGCGAGTCGCCGGTTTTCACCACGTTGAAGTTCCACTCCGGGTGGTGGTGGTGCCCGTTGATAGAGTCAATAGCGTTGGCTGTGCAGTAAATTGGCGTGTCCGGGATGCAGGACATCAGTTCAGTCAGCGCACCGGCATGGTCCTCTTCCGCGTGGTTAATGATGATGTAGTCGATATCTGCCAGGTCAATTTCACTGCGCAGGTTCTGCACGAATTCACGGCTAAACTTGTGGTCTACTGTATCGATCAGGACATTTTTTTCTTCACGGATGAGATAACTGTTGTAGCTGCTACCGCGCAGCGTTTTATATTCAGTCCCGTGGAAATCACGAACTTCCCAGTCACGTTGGCCAACCCAATGAATGTTATTTTTAACCAGAATAGACATAGCAACCTCAGTAATTAATTCAGCGTTTTTCTAAAAAAGATGTTTTGCTTATTGCAGGTTGCGTGCCAACTTTTTATTTGTTGATTTTAAAGGGTTTGTTTTTTAATGCCTATAAGGTGGTAGTCAAAATGACTATTCATTTTATTGTCAATATGACAATATGAATTGTCAAAATGACAATGAGGTCGTCATGAGTTTTTCCGTAGACGTGCTGGCGGGTATCGCCATTGAATTACAAAGCGGTATTGGACATCAGGACCGTTTTCAACGCCTGATAACCACCTTGCGTCAGGTGTTGGAGTGCGACGCGTCGGCATTGCTGCGCTATGAGTCGCGACAGTTTATTCCGCTGGCGATCGATGGGCTGGCGCAGGACGTTCTCGGCAGGCGCTTTACCCTGGAAGGGCATCCTCGTCTGGAGGCGATTGCCCGCGCCGGGGACGTGGTTCGTTTCCCTGCTGACAGCGATTTGCCAGACCCTTACGATGGGCTGATTCCGGGCCAGGAGAGCCTGAAGGTACACGCCTGCATTGGCTTACCGCTGTTCGCCGGTCAAAATCTGATTGGCGCGTTAACGCTGGATGGCATGGAGCCCGATCAATTCGATGTTTTCAGCGATGAAGAGCTTAGGCTGATTGCCGCGCTGGCGGCGGGCGCGCTGAGCAATGCGCTGCTGATTGAACAACTGGAAAGCCAGAATATGTTGCCGGGCCCGTCGACGGCCTTCGAGCAGGTGACTGAAACCCAAATGATTGGCCTGTCGCCCAATATGCTGCAGTTGAAAAAAGAGATTGAGATTGTGGCGGGATCCGATCTCAACGTACTGATTAGCGGCGAAACGGGGACCGGGAAGGAGCTGGTAGCTAAGGCTATCCATGAAGGTTCGCCGCGCGCGGTGAATCCGCTGGTGTATCTGAACTGCGCGGCGTTGCCGGAAACCGTAGCGGAAAGTGAGCTGTTTGGTCACGTAAAAGGCGCCTTTACCGGGGCTATCAGCAATCGTAGCGGTAAGTTTGAAATGGCTGACAATGGGACGCTGTTTCTCGATGAGATTGGCGAGCTCTCGCTGGCGTTACAGGCTAAGTTGCTACGTGTGTTGCAGTACGGCGATATTCAGCGTGTGGGTGACGATCGCAGCCTACGCGTGGATGTTCGGGTGCTGGCCGCAACGAACCGTGATTTACGAGAAGAGGTGCTGGCCGGGAATTTCCGTGCGGATTTGTTCCACCGTCTGAGCGTCTTTCCCCTTTCCGTACCGCCCCTTCGTGAACGCGGCGAAGATGTGGTGCTGCTGGCCGGTTATTTTTGCGAACAATGTCGGCTGCGGCTGGGACTTTCCCGCGTGGTGTTAAGTCCCGGCGCGCGTAGCCATCTGTTGAATTATGGCTGGCCCGGGAACGTGCGCGAGCTGGAACATGCCATTCACCGGGCGGTTGTTCTGGCAAGGGCCACCAGGGCAGGGGATGAAGTGGTGCTTGAGGCGCAGCATTTTGCCCTGCAGGATGAAACCCCGGCTCCCCAGGCAGAGGTTGTTGCGGAGATCCCGCAGCATCGCAACCTGCGTGAGGCAACGGAGTCATTCCAGCGGGAGATGATCCGCCGGGCGTTGGCGCAAAATAATCACAGTTGGGCGGCAAGTGCGCGGGCGCTGGAAACAGACGTCGCCAACCTGCACCGGCTGGCGAAACGTCTGGGGCTGAAGGATTAGAGAATACCTGCCTGATAGAAATCCTGCAGGTTGATAGCACCGGTGAGTTTACCGTTTTCATCTACCACCGGTGCGGCAGTGATTTTGCGCTTCATCAGGATCTCTTTGGCGTCAATGGCGCGGCTCTGCGCCTGCAGCGTAATGCCATTATGGGTCATTGCTTCGCTAACCTGAGTGGTGAGCGCTCCGCCGCCAACCAGCCAGCGGCGCAGGTCACCGTCGGTAAAGACGCCTTTCACCAGCGACTCGTCGTCGCAGACTGCCACCAGGCCAAGACCCGTACGGCTTAGTTCCAGCATCGCGTCCATGACGCTGGTGGTGAGCGTCACCTGCGGAATGGCATCGTCACGGCGCATCAGATGATGCACTTTATTTAACAGACGAGCGCCCAGCGCACCCGCCGGATGCGAGCGGGCAAAATCTTCTTCGTTAAAGCCGCGCGCCTGCATCACGGCGATTGCCAACGCGTCGCCCATCATCAGAGTGTTCACGGTACTGGAAGTCGGTGCCAGGCGCATCGGACAGGCTTCGCGCTCAACGGAAATATCCAGCACGGCTTTGGCTGCCAGACCCAGCGGTGAGGTCGGTTTTCCGGTCATTGCCAGCAGAGCGACGGACTTGTCTTCCAGGCGCGGAATGATGAGATCCAGTTCTTTTGCGCCGCCGGAGTAGGAAATAAACAGCATGACATCACGGCTTTCAATCATCCCTAAGTCGCCGTGCAGCGCTTCAGCCGGATGCACAAAAAAGGCGGGCGTGCCGGTACTGGCGAGGGTCGCGGCTATTTTTTTGCCAATATGGCCTGATTTGCCAATCCCGGAGACAATCACTTTGCCTTCGCAGTGGATGATAGTATTGGCGGCGCGGACAAAATCATCGCCCAGTCGTTCAGGCAGTCGGCTGGCTTCCTGTAGCTCCAGCATTAACGTCTGACGGCCCGCGTTCAGTAGTGCATCACTCATTGGTTTCTCCGGTTATGATCACTTCAATCCCTTTTGCTTCCAGCGCCTGACGAAACGCTGGGTCGATACCCGCATCGGTAATCAGCTTGTCGACGCTTTCCAGACTGCACACAACATTGGGGCTTTTGCGCCCAAATTTTGACGAGTCAGCCATCAGAATCACTTCGCGAGCGGCATTGCACATCGCTTTACTGACGCTAAACACCTCATTAAAGGTGGTCACGCCGGCATTGAGGTCAATGCCGTCGGTGCCCATGAAGAGTTTATCAAAGCTGAACTGCTCAAAGGCGTTTTCTGCCAGCTGACCGTGAAATGACGCAGATTTTTTGCGAAAGGTCCCGCCGGGCATCAGGATAGTTTGCTCGTTGTCCAGCTCTGAAAGGGCGTTAACAATGTGCAGACTGTTGGTCATGACGGTGATGTTGCTAAAGCGGGTGAGCATCGGCACCATCTGCAATACGGTGCTGCCCGCATCCAGAATAATCGAGTCGCCATCGTGAATAAAACGGACGGCGGCTTCGGCAATCTGCTCTTTTTTATGCGTATTGATTAGCGTTTTGTGATCGATTGGCGGGTCGGATTCGTCTTTATTTAATACCACGCCGCCATAGGTACGAATGACGGTTCCGGCATTCTCCAGAATGACCAGGTCTTTGCGAATGGTCGTGCCGGTTGTGTCAAAGTAGTGGGCCAGTTCTTCAACCGAGCATTTTCCCTGCTTTTGCAGATGCTCCAATATGGCTGCCTGTCGCTGACGAGGTTTCATAGGCGTGATTACCCTGACTTATTAGGTTGCAAAATGATAATTTCGCAAGCTATTAGCATTCACAACGAAATTACCCATGTTTCAGTTTAAGCGCCAATGATAGTGCATTCTGCGCTAACGGATCATGGGGAAAGATCACATCAGGCTGTAAATCATCAAGATGTTTGCCCATTATCGTGGCAATTTTACCGGGCCTGGCAAATACAGTAAGACCTTTCATAAATAACGAATCGGTAACCCGCTGCTGCTCATCCAGCGCGATGGCGACCACCACGCGGGGTTTAAACCGTCCACCGGAACGACCTACGCCAACCCGACCCCGCTGGCAGAGTTGATCAAACGCCCGGTTAAAGCGGGATATTTGCCAGCCACCGAGCGCCAGTTGCAGGCACCAGGCGATAGCGGCGACGGTAATCAGTGCGGAAACCATAATGTGCTCCTTTGATTTTGCCGGATGGCGGCTGTGCCTTATCCGACCAGGTGTGTGTAGGCCCGGTAAGCGCAGCGCCACCGGGCAATCATGTTTCTTAGAACATCACCTGACCACCGGTCACGTTAATGGACTGACCGGTGCAGTAAGAGGCTTTCGGGCTGGCGTAAAACAGCAGCATGTTCAGCACGTCCTGATAATCGCAGCCGCGCTTAAGCGGAACCTTATCAATGTAGTACTGCTCGACTTCGTCTGGCTTAAGGCCAAGCTTGGTCGCATATTGCGGTAATAATGACTGGAACATCGGTGATTTCAGCAGATTGCCGAGCATCAGTGAATGCACGGTGATCCCGTACTCTGCCAGATCCAGCGCCAGCGACTGGGTTAAACCTACACCGCCAAATTTTGCCGCGCTATAGCCTGAGTTGTGTTTACTGCCCACTTTCCCTGATTTGGAGTTGATCTGGATAATGCGTCCCTGGACGCCATCGCGGATCATCAGGCGTGAAAATTCCCGTGCGCAGAGAAAGTAGCCGACCAGATTCACCTGCAACGAGCGATCGAAATCCCCAAGCTGAAAGTCGCTGATAAACGCGGCTTTTGCGATACCCGCGCTGTAAACCAGCAGATCGACGCGGCCAAATATTTCATCCACTCCGCGCGACAGCGCCAGCACACTCTGTTCGCTGGTGGCATCAGCGCCAAAACCGTAGGCGGTGCCTTCGCCAAACTCGGCGTTAATTTCCTGCGCGACGTTGGCGGCTTTATCGCTTTGGATATCCACCACCGCGACGCGGTACCCTTCTGTCGCAAGCCCACGGCAAAGGAATGCCCCCAGGGTCTGGCCTCCACCAATGACAACGGCAACCTGATTCATCTTTATCTCCTTCAATCTTAAGCAATAAACTTCAAAATACAGCCCGGTGCGATACCGTCCGGTACGGGGCCCGCAACGTGTACGGTGCCGGGAAATTCCGCTTCACTCAGTCCGTCAAAACGCAGAGTGATATGCCCCAGTTCACGTAAGTTTTGTTCCGCCACGCTGCCAACGGCTGTGACCGGGTAGTGATGCTGGCCTAGCTCAAATTGGATCCCAGCCTGCAAAGAGCCGTTCAGCTCCCCATGGCAATGGATGAAGCAAAATTCTTCGATATCCGCAGGCGCGCCTTCACGAAAGGTAATTAGCATCTGGTCGCAGAGTGCATCCGGGGCGCTCTGGCCGATGCGGGTGATGGTGGTTTCATAAATCACGGTCATTTTTGAGTGCCTCTTATTGGTAAATAAAGCCGGAAACAAACCAGGCGATGAGAACGGTCGGTGCGCCGGTCAGAAAACGACTCACCAGTACGGATGGCACACCGACGCGGACCGTGTCCTGGCGCGCTTCGGCTAGCGACAATCCGACTGGAATAAAGTCGCATGCCGCCTGAGCGTTAATGGCGAACAAGGCAGGTAGCGCCAGATGCGGAGGAATGTTCCCCAAACCAATCTGTACGCCGATCAGGACGCCGATAACCTGGGCGATGACCGCACCAGGGCCGAGGAAAGGGGACAGCAGCGGGAAAGAGCAGATCAGCGCCAGGGTTACCAGCCCCAGCGGATGGCTGGCCAGCGGTGCGAGTCCATGGGCAATCCAGTCCCCCAGGCCAGACGCCATAATGATGCCGATCAGCGCCGAGACGAACGCCATAAACGGCAGAATGGTTTTCAGGACGGTATCGATAGTGTCTCGCCCGGCCTGAAACAGAACCGCAACGGCTGAACCCATTCCCATGCCGACTTTTGCCAACAGACCGTCGCTTTGTTCGGTAATTTTCTTGCTGGTGTCGTACTCGCGACCCATCGTGCTGTTTGCAGGCGTTGGCGCAGCGGATGCTTCACCGATAACGCTAATGTTTTCTTCTTTCACGCCGGAGACATAGATATCTTCGATAATATATTGGGCCAGCGGACCGGATTTACCCGTCGCGTGAATATTCACTGTTGGTATACGGCGTTTTGGATAGATCCCGCAGCGCAGCGTGCCGCCGCAGTCGATGATCGCCACGCCAATTTCGTTCTCTGCCGGCTCGCCCTCTTTGAAGCCATCAACGGCCTGCCAACCTGTCAGGCTGGCTATCCTGTCGACTATTGCGGGGCGAGTCCCTGCGGTGATATAGACAATTTTCTTGCCTGGCACGGCATCCAGTTCAAGCGGGCCGCCCCAGCCGCCGGTGCCTTTTTCAATACGAATACGCGTCATGATGCTGCTCCCGCCAGATGTACTTTCTGCTCAAGTTGAATGCCCATTTTTTTCTCAAAGATGGTGGTGGTGAAATCGGTCACCCAGCCGCGGAAGAAGTTGGTCACCAGGCCGACCAGCAAATAGCTCACCGCCAGCGGGCCGAGCGGAAGACCCAGCGTGGTCAGTCCGCTGGCGATCCCCAGATAGACGAACAGCTCACCGGGGTTGATGTGGGGAAATAAGCCGTTCATTGAATGGCAGCTGTAAGAGGCGGCTGCGTAGTAGCTGGGCTTGAACTTTTCCGGCATAAAGCGGCCCAGGCTCAGCGTCATAGGATTACAAAACACAAATGTGCCGATGCACGGCAGCAGTAGATAGCGGGACAGCGGGTTTCCGGCGCAGCGCTGGGCAAAACGTTCAATACGTTGCTGACCGATAAAGTTAATCAGCGCATTCATGATGACCAGCAGACTGATCAGCAGAGGCAGAATACCGGTCACCATGCCGGTAAACACCTCTCCGCCTT
Source organism: Citrobacter sp. Cb023 (assembly GCF_030336805.1). Classification (NCBI taxonomy): domain Bacteria; kingdom Pseudomonadati; phylum Pseudomonadota; class Gammaproteobacteria; order Enterobacterales; family Enterobacteriaceae; genus Citrobacter; species Citrobacter sp. Cb023. The sequence goes on from NZ_JAOWCV010000040.1 coordinate 793,656, forward strand.
TCTGGAACAATCCGATAAACCACTCAGCACCGAGTGTGATGGTGTCGATCATTATTCTCTCCTGTAGGGGTTTTAGTTATCTTGCCAAACGGTAACTAATTTTAATCAGATCGAAAGATTTAAAAGTGTTATTTTGATCGCAAAATGAAAGATAAATATTTTAACTTGAAAGATTGTGCGTGAGAACGCGCAAATGTGCCGGTCAGGAGTGCAAGAGGGGGGAAATTCTGTGAAGGAGAGCGACTACTGCTTCCTTGTGTGGCGGAGGATGCTTTACCATACTTCTCCCAGGCTGAATTTGTTTAATGGATGTCTCATGTTCAAGCGTCGTTATGTAGCGTTACTTCCCCTTTTCGTATTGCTTGCTGCTTGTAGCAGCAAACCTAAACCTTCAGAGACTCAAACGACTACGGGTACGCCATCCGGCGGCTTCCTGCTTGAGCCACAGCACAATGTCATGCAAACGGGCGGCGATTTTGCCAATAATCCGAACGCGCAGCAGTTCATCGAGAAAATGGTGAACAAGCACGGCTTTGACCGCCAGCAGTTGCAGGAGATCCTGTCGCAGGCCAAGCGTCTGGACTCGGTATTGCGTTTGATGGACCGCCAGGCGCCGACGACTCAACCGCCAGCCGGACCTAACGGTGCATGGCTGCGGTATCGTAAACAGTTCATCACTCCGGATAACGTGCAAAACGGTGTGGCCTTCTGGAACCAATATGAAGATGCGCTGAATCGTGCATGGCAGGTCTACGGCGTACCGCCGGAAATAATCGTTGGCATTATTGGCGTAGAGACTCGCTGGGGCCGCGTGATGGGTAAAACGCGGATTCTGGATGCGCTGGCGACGTTGTCGTTTAACTATCCTCGTCGTGCGGAATATTTCTCTGGTGAACTGGAAACCTTCCTGCTAATGGCGCGAGATGAAAGCGACGATCCGCTCGATTTGAAAGGTTCTTTCGCAGGGGCGATGGGCTACGGCCAATTTATGCCATCTTCCTATAAGCAATATGCCGTTGATTTCAATGGCGATGGTCACATTAACCTGTGGGATCCGGTTGATGCTATCGGTAGCGTGGCGAACTATTTCAAAGGCCACGGCTGGGTGAAAGGCGATATGGTTGCGGTTCCGGCGAATGGCCAGGCGCCTGGGCTGGCGAACGGCTTTAAAACCCAGTACAGCATTTCTCAGCTTGCCGCCGCAGGCCTGACGCCGCAGCAGTCCCTGGGTAATCATCAGCAGGCCAGCCTGCTGCGACTGGATATCGGTACCGGTTATCAGTATTGGTATGGACTGCCGAACTTCTACACCATCACCCGCTATAACCACAGTACCCACTATGCCATGGCCGTGTGGCAATTGGGTCAGGCGGTCGCGCTGGCGCGCGTGCAGTAATCATTTGTTATCGGTCTACAGGGGCAATTCCTTGTAGACCGAATAGGCTATCCTGGTGCGTTATCCGGTACTCTTTTGAATGCGGTTTATCTATTTTCTGAATGCCCCTCGTAAAATTGTCTCCTCATCCCCATCTTGGTTATGAAAGTGCTATCTTGTCCGGCATATTTTTTTAACTGACAGAGGCTGAAATGACCGACAGTGAACTGATGCAGTTAAGCGAGCAGGTTGGCCTGGCGTTGAAAGCGCGCGGGGCAACCGTGACGACGGCGGAATCCTGCACCGGCGGCTGGGTAGCTAAAGCAATTACGGATATTGCCGGCAGCTCCGCCTGGTTTGAACGCGGGTTTGTGACCTACAGCAATGAAGCCAAAGCGCAGATGATTGGCGTGCGCGAAGAGACGCTGGTCCAGCATGGGGCGGTGAGCGAACCTGTGGTGGTGGAGATGGCGATTGGCGCGCTAAAAGCGGCCCGCGCGCATTTCGCTGTTTCGATTAGCGGTATTGCGGGGCCAGATGGCGGCAGTGAAGAAAAGCCCGTGGGGACGGTATGGTTCGCTTTTGCCAGCGCGAGCGGCGAGGGGATTACTCGCCGGGAATGCTTCAGCGGCGATCGCGATGCGGTACGTCGACAGGCGACCGCCTACGCGTTACAAACCCTGTGGCAACAATTTCTACAAAATACTTGATACTGTATGAGCATACAGTATAATTGCCCCAACAGAACATTATCTATCACGTTTCGCGGTTTAACCCGAAAGCGGCATGACAGGAGTAATTAATGGCTATCGACGAAAACAAACAGAAAGCGTTGGCGGCAGCGCTGGGTCAGATCGAAAAGCAATTCGGTAAAGGCTCCATCATGCGCCTGGGTGAAGACCGTTCCATGGATGTGGAAACCATCTCCACTGGTTCGCTTTCTCTGGATATCGCATTGGGCGCGGGCGGTTTGCCAATGGGCCGTATCGTTGAAATCTACGGGCCTGAATCTTCCGGTAAAACGACGCTGACCCTGCAGGTTATTGCTGCCGCACAGCGCGAAGGTAAAACCTGTGCGTTCATCGATGCTGAACACGCGCTGGATCCCGTCTATGCGCGCAAGCTTGGCGTTGATATCGACAACCTGCTGTGCTCTCAGCCTGATACCGGTGAACAAGCGCTGGAAATCTGTGATGCGCTGGCGCGCTCCGGTGCGGTTGACGTTATCGTTGTCGACTCCGTTGCCGCATTGACGCCGAAGGCAGAAATCGAAGGCGAGATTGGTGACTCTCACATGGGCCTTGCGGCACGTATGATGAGCCAGGCCATGCGTAAGCTGGCCGGTAACCTGAAGCAGTCCAACACGCTACTGATTTTCATCAACCAGATCCGTATGAAGATTGGCGTTATGTTCGGTAACCCGGAAACCACCACCGGTGGTAACGCCCTGAAATTCTATGCTTCTGTTCGCCTGGATATCCGTCGTATTGGCGCGGTGAAAGAAGGCGACAACGTGGTTGGTAGCGAAACCCGTGTTAAGGTCGTGAAAAACAAAATTGCCGCGCCGTTCAAACAGGCTGAATTCCAGATTCTTTACGGTGAAGGTATCAACTTCTACGGCGAACTGGTCGATTTGGGCGTGAAAGAGAAGCTGATTGAAAAAGCCGGTGCATGGTACAGCTACAACGGTGAGAAAATTGGTCAGGGTAAAGCGAATGCCACTAACTGGCTGAAGGAAAACCCGGCAACTGCGAAGGAAATTGAGAAGAAAGTACGCGAGTTACTGCTCAATAACCCGGATTCAAAACCAGACTTCTCTGTTGATGACAGCGGTGAAGATGTAAAAGAAACGAACGAAGATTTCTGATAATCTGACGTTATCGCACATAGAAGGGCTGCATACCATGCAGCCCTTTTCCATTTCTGAAGGCTCACTATGACAGAAGCAACTTCCCGCCGCTCCGCTTATTCCCGACTTCTTGACCGCGCTGTACGTATACTGGCGATGCGCGATCACAGCGAGCAGGAACTGCGGCGTAAGCTGGCCGCTCCGGTGATGGGAAAAAATGGACCGGAAGACATTGATGCAACGCCGGAGGATTACGACAAGGTCATCGCCTGGTGTATTGAAAGTCGTTATCTGGATGATGACCGCTTCGTTCAGCAGTTTATCTCCAGCCGTAGCCGTAAAGGTTATGGACCCGCGCGCGTGCGTCAGGAATTAAACCAAAAAGGGATTTCGCGTGAAGCCGTTGAACGAGCCATGCGCGAGTGCGAAATTGACTGGGCAGCACTTGCGCGCGCACAGGCCATTCGTAAATACGGAGAACCTTTACCTGTAGATTTTTCAGATAAGGTAAAGGTCCAGCGCTTTTTGCTCTACCGTGGCTATCTGATGGAAGATATTCAGGCAATATGGCGAAATTTTGACGATTGAGCGCATACGGGATTTTACTTCCCAGTAAAGAAAACTTATCTTATTCCCACTTTTCGATTGCCAGAGGCGCAGTTTACGTGCCGATGCTGGTAATGACATTTCGTTAGCTTGATTTCTTCAGGATAATTATGAGCAAGAGCACCGCTGAGATCCGTCAGGCGTTTCTCGATTTTTTCCATAGTAAAGGACATCAGGTAGTTGCCAGCAGCTCCCTGGTACCGAACAATGACCCTACTTTGTTGTTTACCAACGCCGGGATGAACCAGTTCAAGGATGTGTTCCTTGGCCTCGACAAGCGTAATTATTCCCGCGCAACCACCTCGCAACGTTGCGTGCGGGCGGGCGGTAAGCACAACGACCTGGAAAACGTCGGTTACACTGCACGTCACCATACTTTCTTCGAAATGCTGGGCAACTTCAGCTTCGGCGATTATTTCAAACATGATGCTATTCAATACGCATGGGAACTGCTGACCGGTGAAAACTGGTTTGCCCTGCCAAAAGAGCGTCTGTGGGTCACCGTCTATGAAACTGACGATGAAGCCTATGAAATCTGGGAAAAAGAAGTCGGCATTCCGCGCGAACGTATCATCCGTATCGGTGATAACAAAGGCGCGGCTTATGCTTCCGACAACTTCTGGCAGATGGGTGATACCGGCCCTTGCGGTCCGTGCACCGAAATTTTCTACGATCATGGCGACCACATTTGGGGTGGCCCTCCGGGAAGCGCAGAAGAAGATGGCGATCGCTACATTGAGATCTGGAACATCGTCTTCATGCAGTTCAACCGTCAGGCTGACGGTACCATGGAACCGCTGCCGAAGCCGTCCGTGGATACCGGTATGGGCCTTGAGCGTATTGCGGCCGTGCTGCAACACGTTAACTCCAACTATGAAATCGACCTGTTCCGTTCACTGATTGAGTCCGTGGCGAAAGTCACCGGCGCGACCGATCTGAGCAACAAGTCGCTGCGCGTTATCGCTGACCATATCCGCTCCTGTGCATTCCTGATTGCCGATGGCGTTGTCCCGTCGAATGAAAACCGTGGTTATGTGCTGCGTCGTATCATTCGTCGCGCGGTACGTCATGGCAACATGCTGGGCGCGAAGGATACCTTCTTCTACAAGCTGGTTGGTCCGCTGGTGGACGTCATGGGCTCCGCAGGTGAAGAACTGAAGCGTCAGCAGGCTATGGTTGAGCAGGTTCTGAAAACCGAAGAAGAGCAGTTTGCGCGTACACTGGAGCGTGGTCTGGCGCTGCTGGATGAAGAACTGGCAAAACTGTCCGGCGATACACTGGATGGCGAAACCGCATTCCGTCTGTATGACACCTACGGTTTCCCGGTTGACCTGACGGCGGACGTTTGCCGCGAGCGCAACATTAAGGTTGACGAAGCGGGCTTTGAAGCTGCAATGGAAGAACAGCGCCGTCGCGCACGTGAAGCCAGCGGCTTTGGCGCAGACTACAATGCGATGATTCGTGTTGATGGCGCCTCTGAATTTAAAGGCTACGAACACCTGGAACTTAACGGCAAAGTGACCGCGCTGTTTGTTGATGGTAAAGCGGTAGACGCAATTAACGCAGGTCAGGACGCAGTTGTCGTACTGGATCAGACTCCGTTCTATGCGGAATCTGGTGGTCAGGTTGGCGATAAGGGTGAACTGAAAGGCGCAGGCTTCGCGTTTGCCGTGAGCGACACGCAGAAATATGGCCAGGCGATTGGTCACATCGGTAAGCTGTCTGCGGGTTCTCTGAAAATTGGCGATGCAGTACAGGCTGATGTTGATGAAGCTCGTCGTGCGCGCATTCGCTTGAACCACTCCGCAACGCACCTGATGCACGCGGCGCTGCGCCAGGTACTGGGCACGCATGTGGCACAGAAAGGCTCGTTGGTTAACGATAAAGTGCTGCGCTTCGACTTCTCTCATACTGAAGCTATGAAGCCTGCTGAAATCCGTGCCGTTGAAGATCTGGTGAATGCGCAAATTCGTCGCAATCTGCCGATTGAAACGAACATCATGGATCTCGAAGCGGCGAAAGCCAAAGGCGCAATGGCGCTGTTTGGCGAGAAATATGACGACCACGTGCGTGTTCTGAGCATGGGTGATTTCTCTACCGAACTGTGTGGTGGTACTCATGCCAGCCGTACGGGTGATATCGGTCTGTTCCGTATTGTGTCTGAGTCAGGCACTGCGGCGGGCGTTCGTCGTATCGAAGCTGTGACCGGTGAAGGCGCTATCCAAACCGTGCATGCTGAGAGCGATCGCTTAAGCGATATTGCGCAGCTGCTGAAAGGCGATAGCCAGAATATTGGTGACAAAGTTCGTTCCGTGCTGGAGCGTACGCGTCAACTCGAAAAAGAATTGCAGCAATTGAAGGAACAGGCTGCGGCGCAGGAGAGTGCAAATCTCTCCAGCAAAGCGGTTGATATCAATGGCGTGAAGCTGCTGGTCAGCGAACTCGCGGACGTTGAGCCGAAAATGTTGCGTACCATGGTTGATGATCTGAAAAATCAACTGGGGTCTACCGTTATCGTTCTGGCAACGGTAGTGGAAGGTAAGGTTTCTCTGATTGCGGGTGTGTCTAAGGACGTGACAGATCGCGTGAAAGCAGGGGAACTGGTTGGAATGGTCGCTCAGCAGGTAGGCGGTAAGGGTGGTGGTCGTCCGGACATGGCGCAAGCCGGTGGTACGGATGCTGCGGCTCTGCCAGCAGCGTTAGCCAGTGTGAAAGGCTGGGTCAGCGCAAAACTGTAATAATTATAAGCGTAAGTCGACGCTGCGGACTTCAATCCGTAGCGTTTGTATCAACGCTATCGACAACGATAAAGTCAGGTTGAAGTTGTGTATATCGGCTAAACTTAGGTTTAACAGAATGTGATGCCGTGACTGCTTACACTTAGGTGTTTGTCATCGCTTACTTTTTGGCGTTATATGATGGATAATGCCGGGATACAGAGAGACCCGACTCTTTTAATCTTTCAAGGAGCAAAGAATGCTGATTCTGACTCGTCGAGTTGGTGAGACCCTCATGATAGGCGATGAGGTCACCGTGACAGTTTTAGGGGTGAAGGGCAACCAGGTGCGCATTGGCGTAAACGCCCCGAAAGAAGTTTCTGTCCATCGTGAAGAGATCTACCAGCGTATCCAGGCTGAAAAATCCCAGCAGTCCAGTTACTAAGGTTTTCGCGTCTCACCTTTCTGGTGAGGCGCAACCTGATTGAATTATCCCTTTTCTTCTCTTTTCTTCTTCGTCTTCCTCATTTTTTCGATTCCCATCCGCGCATTGCCTTTCCCTGCGATTTTTCCGTTTGTTCATTGCCTCAGGAAATTGCCAATTTATCTGTTGATAAAACACTCTTTTTGCCGTTTTTGCAGACTAATTGCGCGTGAAATGTGCAAACGATAAAAGCGCTGGAAAAATTGTTTGACTTATAAGTCCCAGAAAGTAATATGTGCGCCACGCAGCGACGATGAGCAGAAACAAGTTCTTCGAAGCACTCGCAAGAGGCGTGTTGGTGAGGTGGCCGAGAGGCTGAAGGCGCTCCCCTGCTAAGGGAGTATGCGGTCAAAAGCTGCATCCGGGGTTCGAATCCCCGCCTCACCGCCATTTGCATCCGTAGCTCAGCTGGATAGAGTACTCGGCTACGAACCGAGCGGTCGGAGGTTCGAATCCTCCCGGATGCACCATC
>NZ_JAOWCV010000041.1:0-103708 GCF_030336805.1 Citrobacter sp. Cb023
GGGAGCGGATTTGAACGTTGCGCAGCAACGGCCCGGAGGGTGGCGGGCAGGACGCCCGCCATAAACTGCCAGGCATCAAACAAGTGAAGAAGCCCATCCTGCCGGACGGGCTTTTTTGCGTCTGCAGGGAATGAGAACTGCCGGATGCAGCGTACCGTTTTATCCAGCCCATCATGTTGTAACCGGTGTGCAGGCCTGAGAAGCGCAGCGCACCAGGCTCTCCCGGCAGCACATTGCCTGTTATCCGTGCGCGGGGTTGAGTAACAGGTACTGTCGCTCAGGATCGCGGACCTCTGTACATCCCATCACGTTAAACCCCATCTTCTTATAGAACCCAGATCTCAGCTTGCTAACAGGCACGACTAATCTTACGTATGGATTTTGTGGGGGTAGAGCAGTAAAGATATTGAGAGATGATCGGTTGGAAAGTATCAGAAACTATAAAAGCAAAAACCCGCCTCTAGGGCGGGTTCTTTAAATAGTGGTGCCCGGACTCGGAATGAAACTGGTTATATAACCAATTGTTTTGTATCGACTGTTTTATCCTTGTTCTTTTTGAGGCCACCAATGAGGCCCCCATGTGCAATTCGAATTCTTTTGACGCTATAATCCCTCTTTCTTGTGGTTTGTTGTAATCATTTTGTCTGGTTCGATATGCTGAATCGCGGAATCGAAGTGACAACAAAATACAGAGATTTATAAAATACCTGGCTACCTGTGTTAGGGAGCGTTAACGCACAGATTTTGTTTATGGCTGCCAGAAATGATCTGATGGTTTGTCGTCTGGCTCTGCAAGTACCCTGTTGATATCCCGGGAACCATGAACGATACGTTCGATACGAACTTCAGTATCCAGTACCCTGAACAGCAGAAGGTAACGACCATACGAACAACCTCTGATCCCAGCCCCTAACTCGGGTCTTTCTCTGTAGAGTACTGGCGATTCGGCTATCAACAGACATTGTTGGTAAAGCTCTTCGGTAAAACTGATTGCACGGACAGGATTATCCTGAGCGATCCAGTCACCTATAGCTTCAAGATCGTGTTCTGCTAATGGTGAAACAGTCAGTTTCATATTGGCTGTTCACCTTCTGCCATCTTTTTGTATTTGTGCGTCAGTCGCCCGAATACCTCTTCAGCACTTTTACTTTCACCGCTGTTGATGCCTGCGGCCACGGCGCTCTGGAGTGATTCAAGCTTTATCTGCTGTTCCCGTTCTTCCAGAGCACGAAGTCCGGCACGAATGACTTCACTTGTATTGTTGTACCGACCACTTTCTATTTGTTCGCGGATAAACGTTTCAAAGTAAGGACTGAGGGATACACTGGTAGGCATGGTTATTTTCTCGCCGATTGATTACTATCAATTAATAATAGTTAATATTCGCGAATTGTAAAATACCTCTTTTATGCCTTGCGGCTTTTGTTCACTGTGCTTGCCAGGGCTTCCGGGTAGTGTCTGGCAATAATATCATTAAGCCTGTCAACCAGCTCTGGTTTCCTGAACGTGATGTGCGCGGAGCCCTTCTTAAAGTATCTGATGCTGAACATCTCATCTTCATAGTCCTCTTTACCCTGAACAGACTGGATGTGATCATCCAGATGAATGGTGATGTTTTCCCGGTTGTCGGGGATCGGTTTGCCGCTGAACAGGTGCAGCATTCTTTCCAGATCGGCAAGTCGATCGGCCTGTTGTCCGGTGATAAGATGAAACCCCCACCGGTCCCACCTCACCAGATTGTTGACGATAATTTTACTGCCAAATTTGCAGGGTGAATTGGTTTTGTAATTCCAGCTCAGTCCTCTGAAAACGTTGAGCACCCCTCGCTCAAACACTTCATCTTTGTTCTGGTGCAGTTGTTCAAACGTGCTCAGGATATTTGCTTCGCTGATTTCCGGAAAATTATCGTACTCCAGTGACCGGTACCATGTATCACGGGCTTGTGCATCCATTAATGACAGCATCCCTGAACGTTGCATCAGATCACGCCAGATTTCGCGGTCAAGGTTGCGGGTGATGGCTTTCATTGCGGTTTCCGGTTTTTCCATCAGCCAGCAACCGCAGCGAAAATCCTGTTTCATGGCCCAGTCCAGTGCAGTTTTACCTCCGATGCTTTCCGTCAGCACCGAGATTTCTGCCAGTTGCCGGATAAGTGTGTCGATTTGCAGCAGCGCACTCTTTCGTACAGCCAGAATGTGGCGGATGCTGGTTGAGCCGATAACGTCCGTATGCCCGTTGACCACTTCCGGACGGGGGGCTGTGATTTCAGACATAATCGATATTCCTTTTTGCAGATAAATGAAAACGCCAGCCCTGTTCAGGCTGGCGTCAGTGGAATGAAGTCTGGTGAGTAAGACTCACCGGTTCTGTTGCAGAAGCTGCAACTGGCGCAGGATACGGATATCCTCCCTGGCCTGTTCGATACAGGGCAACAGTGCTGCCGAATCCGTTCTATCCTCATCGTTGTCAAAGATAATTCCCGATTCGCAGTCGATATTGTCCTGTAGCCACGCAATCAGAATATCCAGTGCGGTTTCCGTGGTTAATGATTTCATGTTGTTCCTGGTTACCAGTCGAAAGTGGGCAGGTCCGGCAGACATTCAGCGCTGGCATCCAGATGAATGAGACTGACGCCATAACGTCGGGTAAGTGTGACAACCAGACGACGGAACGTTTTTGACAGGCCCAGGCGCTTAAGCCGCAGAACCGGGTATGACCACGCATCGGTACGTAACAGATATCCGCTACCTGTGAAATGAATCCATTCTGATTCGCCGGTGCCATTCGTCTGATGTGACAGCGAGTACAGCCAGGCGTTGTCCTTTGCCGTGATATGCGCGGTACTGCAGCGTATGCCGGTAAGGGCCGCCGCAGATGATGGCGTGCGCTCTGCTGATGTCCGGTCAGATTCATCAACAACACGAAGGGAGTAACCGTTATCGCAGACCACGTTAATCAGTTCAGCGAGAGTAACACCATCGACGTCAACGACAATGCGCCCCATGTTCAGTGCCTGCACGTTAATGCTGTCGGCTTCCAGCGTCAGGGCCAGTTTCATTGTTTCGCCCCCGGATGTTTACCCAGGGTAATGTTATTTACCGTTCTGTAATTGTCGCGGGCCATCAGGCCGGTTGCCCGGCGGGCCCGGAGGATATCAATACTGTTTCCTAGATTCTACGTCAGTACTTCAAAAAGCATAATCAAAGCCTTGATAAATATGCATTCCTTCGAAATTCAGCTTTCACCCATTGGGTGAAAGAAAAGTGCTCAAAAATATGTTAAATTATCAGCTTTTATGACTCGATATATGGTAAAATAATAGTAAGAAAAGTAGTAAAAAGGGGTTCTAATTATGATTAATAAAATTGATTTCAAAGCTAAGAATCTAACATCAAATGCAGGTCTTTTTCTGCTCCTTGAGAATGCAAAAAGCAATGGGATTTTTGATTTTATTGAAAATGACCTCGTATTTGATAATGACTCAACAAATAAAATCAAGATGAATCATATAAAGACCATGCTCTGCGGTCACTTCATTGGCATTGATAAGTTAGAACGTCTAAAGCTACTTCAAAATGATCCCCTCGTCAACGAGTTTGATATTTCCGTAAAAGAACCTGAAACAGTGTCACGGTTTCTAGGAAACTTCAACTTCAAGACAACCCAAATGTTTAGAGACATTAATTTTAAAGTCTTTAAAAAACTGCTCACTAAAAGTAAATTGACATCCATTACGATTGATATTGATAGTAGTGTAATTAACGTAGAAGGTCATCAAGAAGGTGCGTCAAAAGGATATAATCCTAAGAAACTGGGAAACCGATGCTACAATATCCAATTTGCATTTTGCGACGAATTAAAAGCATATGTTACCGGATTTGTAAGAAGTGGCAATACTTACACTGCAAACGGTGCTGCGGAAATGATCAAAGAAATTGTTGCTAACATCAAATCAGACGATTTAGAAATTTTATTTCGAATGGATAGTGGCTACTTTGATGAAAAAATTATCGAAACGATAGAATCTCTTGGATGCAAATATTTAATTAAAGCCAAAAGTTATTCTACACTCACCTCACAAGCAACGAATTCATCAATTGTATTCGTTAAAGGAGAAGAAGGTAGAGAAACTACAGAACTGTATACAAAATTAGTTAAATGGGAAAAAGACAGAAGATTTGTCGTATCTCGCGTACTGAAACCAGAAAAAGAAAGAGCACAATTATCACTTTTAGAAGGTTCCGAATACGACTACTTTTTCTTTGTAACAAATACTACCTTGCTTTCTGAAAAAGTAGTTATATACTATGAAAAGCGTGGTAATGCTGAAAACTATATCAAAGAAGCCAAATACGACATGGCGGTGGGTCATCTCTTGCTAAAGTCATTTTGGGCGAATGAAGCCGTGTTTCAAATGATGATGCTTTCATATAACCTATTTTTGTTGTTCAAGTTTGATTCCTTGGACTCTTCAGAATACAGACAGCAAATAAAGACCTTTCGTTTGAAGTATGTATTTCTTGCAGCAAAAATAATCAAAACCGCAAGATATGTAATCATGAAGTTGTCGGAAAACTATCCGTACAAGGGAGTGTATGAAAAATGTCTGGTATAATAAGAATATCATCAATAAAATTGAGTGTTGCTCTGTGGATAACTTGCAGAGTTTATTAAGTATCATTGCAGCAAAGATGAAATCAATGATTTATCAAAAATGATTGAAAGGTGGTTGTAAATAATGTTACAATGTGTGAGAAGCAGTCTAAATTCTTCGTGAAATAGTGATTTTTGAAGCTAATAAAAAACACACGTGGAATTTAGGTATTCATGTTGTTGTTATTTCGTCTCTTTCAGAATAAGGAATCCCATGGTTAAAAAATCACTGCGCCAGTTCACGCTGATGGCGACGGCAACCGTCACGCTGTTGTTAGGAAGTGTGCCGCTGTATGCGCAAACGGCGGACGTACAGCAAAAACTTGCCGAATTAGAGCGGCAGTCGGGAGGCAGACTGGGTGTGGCATTGATTAACACAGCAGATAATTCGCAAATACTTTATCGTGCTGATGAGCGCTTTGCGATGTGCAGCACCAGTAAAGTGATGGCCGTGGCCGCGGTGCTGAAGAAAAGTGAAAGCGAACCGAATCTGTTAAATCAGCGAGTTGAGATCAAAAAATCTGACCTTGTTAACTATAATCCGATTGCGGAAAAGCACGTCAATGGGACGATGTCACTGGCTGAGCTTAGCGCGGCCGCGCTACAGTACAGCGATAACGTGGCGATGAATAAGCTGATTGCTCACGTTGGCGGCCCGGCTAGCGTCACCGCGTTCGCCCGACAGCTGGGAGACGAAACGTTCCGTCTCGACCGTACCGAGCCGACGTTAAACACCGCCATTCCGGGCGATCCGCGTGATACCACTTCACCTCGGGCAATGGCGCAAACTCTGCGGAATCTGACGCTGGGTAAAGCATTGGGCGACAGCCAACGGGCGCAGCTGGTGACATGGATGAAAGGCAATACCACCGGTGCAGCGAGCATTCAGGCTGGACTGCCTGCTTCCTGGGTTGTGGGGGATAAAACCGGCAGCGGTGGCTATGGCACCACCAACGATATCGCGGTGATCTGGCCAAAAGATCGTGCGCCGCTGATTCTGGTCACTTACTTCACCCAGCCTCAACCTAAGGCAGAAAGCCGTCGCGATGTATTAGCGTCGGCGGCTAAAATCGTCACCGACGGTTTGTAATAGCGGAAACGGAATGGGGAAACTCATTCCGTTTTTGTTTATCGCCTTAGACGGCAAAAGTGCTGTCGCCCACCTGCGCTTGCGCATACCAGGCCATAAGCTCCGTGGTTCCTGGTTCTCCTTCCGCTGGAGCCCAGTGCGCATAGTCATCGGCAGCCACGGGTTGATAGCCACCGTGTTTTACTTCAAAAATTATGCCACCGGTATCCAGCGACAGCACGGCATGCCAGGTTCCTGCGGCCATCTCCAGCACCGTACAGGTTTCCCCTGTTTATTAACTGAGAACGGGTACAGGCGCTGAATCCTGGCTGGTCGGTACGTACCAGTGCGTATTTTTCAACGAGAAAGTTCACCGCATCGCACAGTGAAATGCCTGCCTCAATATGCTGCTCAATCACACGTTCATCAGCGAACGGTGTGTCATTCAGTGTGAGGCCGTAATGCTGGTCCAACAGTCGGGTGAGCAGTGTCTGCCAGATGGTGACGGGAGACGGGCAGCGCGATGCCTCCCGTACGTGTGTGTCAGGTAATGTTTTCATCTTAAGTTCTCTGTAACTGGTAGTGCTAAAGGTGAGATATTCGGGGTTATGAGGTGGTTGCGGGTGCCAGTGTCGGATAAACAGCCATATAAACGTAACCACAACTGCTGAGGGTATCGGCTTTGCAGGTCAGCCCTTTTGCATACAGCGTGACGGTATGCTGATGGCGGGGATTCAGTTCACCGCTGGTGAGCATGAGTTCCAGTTGTTTCATCAGCAGCGGAAAGGCCTGGTCCAGATGGTACGCATCCGCGTCGCTGAACCGGCCTCTGATACCGGCGCGGTCTGCAAGGTAATGCAACCGGTTACCCTCCTGCACCAGACGTGCCCCAAAACAGGGCGTCACGGTGCAGGGTAGCCCCCACCAGGGGCGGTCGTTGTTATCGTCGGGATGCGTTGTCCCGGGGAGAGTGTCTGACACGATAAAATCCTCACAGAAAATTGGTTAAGAATGGTCCGGTGGTGGCGATAATTCTGCTCTTCTGAATGCCCTTCCAGACTCAGTTCAGGGTGACGCTCATCAGCCGGACATACGGGCCAAAACTGTCCTTACGGCGTTCAGCAAACACGGCCAGCACACCGGGAATATCCTGCACTTCACGACCGGTATACGCTTCAGCACTGCCGTGCCAGCGGTATTTGCCGGTACAGAACGGAAAAAGACGGGATGCCGGATGCTGACGGTGAATACGCATGGCTTCGCCACGGGTGATGATTTTCATAGTGGGATACCTCTGAAGACAGAAGATAAAAGTGAAAACAGGTGTGATATGGTTGTGGCGGTGACGGGTTAAAGCAGACCGTGTTCCGCAAAGGAGAAAACCTGGTTGCCACCAACTATCAGATGGTCCGGTACCCGGATATCCACCAGGGCCAGTGCCTGTACCAGGCGTTCCGTGATAAGGCGATCTGCCTTACTGGGGGTGACTTCACCGGACGGGTGGTTGTGTGCCAGTATCACGGCAGCGGCATTGTGGTACAGGGCACGTTTAATTACCTCCCGGGGATGGACTTCCGTGCGGTTGATGGTGCCTGTGAAGAGGGTTTCACCGGCAATCAGCTGATTCTGGTTGTTCAGATACAGTACCCGGAACTCTTCCCGCTCCAGTCCCGCCATGTTCAGAATCAGCCATTCCCGTGCCGCATGCGTGGAGGTGAAGGCCACACCGGGTTCATGAAGATGGCGGTCCAGGGTTTTCAGGGCCCGCAGAATGAGGCTGCGCTCGCCGGGCGTCATCTCTCCGGGCAGAAAGGAAAGCTGTTGCATTGTGCTTCTCTCCATTCAGTCGATGATGCGCATAATGGCGTTGCATTCCGGATGCTGCAGGGCGTAATCCCGCAACCGATAATAATGGACCGTCATGGCATAATTCTCTGTACGACAGGCGTGATGACTGTACGCCATCAGACAGGCGGCAATGCCGGCGGCTTCCGGGCTCATTTCAGCGCGGTTGCCGTTCATGGCATTGAACAGTACCCATGTTTCGTCATCATCGTCATCCGGTTCGGGTACCATAAATGCCCCACCGTTGTTCAGGGTGTACAGATTCCAGATACCACCGCAGTAGTCTTCGCAAAGACGGTCCATCCAGCCGAAGACACGGGGCTCCAGGGTCACCCACTGTGGAATGAGGCCAAAATGTTGCGGCCAGAAACTGATGCGCTGTTCATCAGGGACGGGAGTGGCAACCAGTTGAGACTGGTTATTCCCTGGTGCAGTGGTTACGGAAACAGAAGGCGTGGTGGAGCTATGCGAAAAGGTTGTCATGAGATGATTCCTTATAAAAAGTAAATGAATGGAAGAATGCCCGGGGACTGGTACAGACGTGAGTCAGGGTTGCACTTTCAGGGAAACAGCATCAGCGCATGCTCTCCAGCAGCGTTTCTGCCATCACCCACAATGCGCGATTGAGCTTAATGTCCGTGTCGATGCTGTGAATGGCACGGGTGTGGATACGTTTTCCTTTAGCGCTGCGACCAGAAATCCCGCCTTTCAGCATATTTTCCTGGATGGTCTGATAAGCACTCCACAGGTCCTTACCGTAATCCTCCCGGCGTCGTGGCGTCAGAATGTCGGCGGTGGTGACGGGCTGATGTTCGTCACCATAACGGTAAGTCAGTGCCGCCTGTGCCAGCGCCTGGCGTGCCGGTGGCGGCAGGACCAGCGACTGCATGGCATCACGCTTTTCCTCAATCCGGTCAAAAACGCCCACCACTTCGTAAGCCCCTTCAATGACTCTGTCCACCACATTTCCCCGGTGCGGAACACGCACTTCCCCCAGAGACTGACCACAGACGCAGCCGTTCTGGCAGACGAACCTGAAGTAACCCGGCAGCATCTGGTAGCTGGAGGTACCGTCATGGGAGTTCAGCAGGATGATTTCAGGGACATGTTGTCCGTTTATCTCCCCGTCACGGCGCAGACGCAGCATGTGTTTGGTATACCCCCGGCGGCCCGGGTCACGTACGCGGGTCTGGCAGGCAAAGAAGGGCTGAAAGCCTTCCCGCTGCAGGCTTTCCAGCACGGTGATGGTGGGGATCCAGGTATAGTTCTCGCTTCTGGATGTGTGCTTATCTTCCCCGAATACGCTGGGGACGACCTGCATCAGTTCTTCGCGAGTTAAGGGGCGGTCACGGCGTATCTGGTTCGCATAACCAAAACGACTTGCTAATCGCATGATTTGCTCCTTATGAATGAGTTAGCGATATAAATGAAAAAGCCGCGCCTCCCGGAGAAGACGCGGCCTGATGGATGAAATGAATGACGTTTATTGTCTGAGAAGCCCTTCACTGGCGAGCCACACATTAAGCTGTTTTCCGGCATCGGATTCAAAATTCCAGTACCGCCAGCGCAACTGACCTTCAGCATTACGGATAACCAGCCGGAAATGCGTTCCCTGGTCATCTTCAATAAGCACATTGCGGTAAGCTGTTGTGACGGCAACCGCCTGTTCGCGTGAGAAAGGGCCTTCGGGCAATTAAACAGGGTGACAGTCCGACATACCGGCTATTTTCCGATAAATTCAACGCTGGCACCGGTGGCATTACCGTCAGCACCAACCGTGACGGTCACTTTGTCGTACGCACGGTCTTCAGGATTGAACACTTCAAACTCAACCTTATTGCCTTTTACTTCGTAAGAGCC
Organism: Citrobacter sp. Cb023; assembly: GCF_030336805.1. Classification (NCBI taxonomy): domain Bacteria; kingdom Pseudomonadati; phylum Pseudomonadota; class Gammaproteobacteria; order Enterobacterales; family Enterobacteriaceae; genus Citrobacter; species Citrobacter sp. Cb023. Next base: position 9,428 of record NZ_JAOWCV010000041.1, read on the forward strand.
AAAATCAGCGGTTTCTGTTGTTTCCTCGTCATATTCCCGGGCGTATGCCAGCCGGGCAGCCTGCAGGACGGAATCTTTATTAATGGCGGGTGTCTGTTTCGGGGAAAAACCGGCAAGTGATGTGACAAATTTCGGACAGACCTTCAGCATATCACCGCGGGTGAATTCCATTCGTACACCAAATGCCTGTAAAACGGACACATCACGCTCTGCTATGGAGTGAACGGCTTTTTTGACCATTTCCGGCGCCTGTCCGACTTCCACCTCAACAGCCCTGAATCCTGTCTGCTGATTACACATTTGTGATGTGGGGATCAGGTTACCGTTAATACTGATACGGCTGCCCAGGAGCGTCTGTACGCCATTCGGGCATCCCTGCATCAGGCCGGTAATACCAATCGTGCCATTTTTCAGCATTACCAGCGCCTGACCATCTTCCGTCATGGTCTGACACCAGCCGTTTTTGACAGCCCAGTTACCGGCGGAGGTGGAGAAGGATGCCACAGTGAACAGCAGGGGAAAAAGCATTCTGGTATTCATGACTGACCTCTGAAATTAAAGAGCGTGTTATTGATAATGACAGACGGTATACGGCAGTGGTTACCGTAATCCGTTGTCGTGTAAAGGTATACGGTTGCCACGGGGGACTCCGGGGCGCTCAGAACAGGTGATCCCACAGTGTGACCAGTAGGTGGATAATGCGGGCCCGGGCTTTACGCAGAAGCTGTAACATCCAGGCCGGAAAACTGAACCGGGCAACGGCGTCGTCAAAACTTTTCCCGATGGCGTCACCAAAAGTCTGTTGTGCGTGTTTCCGGGCCTGTTCAGAGCGGTTTTCCCCCCGGATATGTGAATAAACCGCGCTGGTTGCCTGTGGTGGCAGTGCGTGGATCATCAGTGACACCAGTGCCGGAAGATTCCAGCCGACAGGCGCTGCAACGGAGAGTACCGGAAATGATGACGGGAACAGGGTGGCCACCCGGGCTGTTACTGTCGCCAGTGAGAGTTCCTGCTGACGGGACGGGCATTTTTCTGCGTCGTTCCATTCTTCAGCAGGAAACACGCGATCGGCATGGCTGAGAACAAACAGAAAACGCGAGGGATCTGCACCTTCATTCAGTAAAAACTGATGCATGGCAATATCAGCAGCATACGCACGTTCATCAGCCCGCAGGATCCAGATAATCAGATCCAGTTCCGGCAGTAACTGACGGTAAAGCTCCCGGTATTCCTGATCATGCTGCGGTGTTTCACCAATGCCGGGCAGATCGACCAGCGTCATTCTGCGTTCACCAATCTGCAGGGTGAGGCGATGAGCCTGGCGGGTGCAGCCGTTCAGGGGATGCGTGGCGCAGATACGGGACTGAAAAATGGCATTACACAGACTGCTTTTGCCGGTGCCGGATTTACCCATAATGCCAATCACGGGCTCGTAATGAATAACACCGTGGAGATGTTCAAGGATTTTCTGGCGAATTTCTTCAGGAAGAAACGTCAGATATGATTTCACTTGTGCGGAGAGGGAAGAATGGCTGAATGACATACCGGTATCCTGTTGATTTCACTGAACCGGATCACACTAATCCGGTTTATCATTCAGGTAATATGGGCGTGAAAAAATCTGGAGTGACAAAGTGTGGAGGGAAGAGATGACTGCACAACAGATTGATGCATTACGCGACATTGTTAATAAGGCCAGAGTTACCGCCATTTGTAAAAGTCCGGCCTGGAAATATACTCTGCGAATACTGAAGCGCAGCAGACTCGTGTACAGAGGAGAACGGTCAGAATCGTTTGATCCGGAGAAACATTTTAATCGTTATACGGTGCGTTATCTGTACCTGCTTAACATAATGGCACTTGAGCTAAAGTCAGATACACGGATTAAGGTTGAGGTAGGTCAATGGTATCGCATGACGGGTAAACGTTTATCACTTAATGTCCCGCCTTTTATGCTGATTCCGCGTAATATCCGGAGAAAAGTGGATGGATTCAGACAATCAGAAGGCGAAGCAACAAAACAAACGGCTCAACCGTTCACGGGCAGTTTGTATGAGGTTTTGAGCAGGGATAACGATTCGGCTGAGCTGGACGCCTGGTTTGCTGAACCACCGCTGACACGACAGGAAGTGCGGGAGGGGAGGCGTGTCACAGATTTTAATCCATGGGCGCAGTCTTCGTTTATTTGCCGTTCAGCATCCCCGACGTTTGAACTTTTTTACCAGGAATATAAGCGACTGGGATTAAGTGTTTTTTTTGATCCGGAAAATAGAAAACCTTTTGAAAGTATAAAAAAACATTTCGGGGATAAACCACAGTTACTGGAGAGACTGGGGGATGTGTTGTTTTTCACGTCGCTTTATAACCAGGGATGTTTAGGGGAGTTTGTCAATGCGCTTGTGGAAAAGGAGGACATTTATCTGAAAGCGTCCCCCGGGGAAGAAAAGCTGAAAGCACACCAGAAAATGATTAACTACATTGAAGAGTTCTGCAACAAAATGACGGAAAAGTATCTGATATCCGCAGCCAGGAGACACTACCAAAAGAAGAAAATCGGCAGGAGCAGAAGTGGTGAAAGTTAATACAGTCTGTGGTTCTGAATCACCAGCCTGTGGTTCTGAATCAGATGTTCCAGGACAGCCTGTTGTGTTGTTTTCAGTTCTCTGGTCAGTCTGTCCAGAGTACGTTTTGCATCTGATGATATTTTAACGTTGATTTGTACCCGCTTATCTTTTTTTCCGTCGGTAAACTGTTTTCGGAATGCATTGTGCATCTTGTCGAAAAATTTTTCTTTTGCGGCAACCCCATAGTGAAGTACTTTTGGCTGCTGTAAGTATGGTGTATCTGCGGGGAATAAAATTTTTAGTAAAACTACGATAGCAATGTATCTTTCGTTATCACTTACAGGATAAAACCAGGAAAGATACGTGTGCGGGATGCGTGCATTGATATATTTCCATGCCCATTCGAGTTGTTCTGTATTCTTTTTAAGCCATTTGGCTTCGTTTCTCTTTTCGATCTGCAGCCAGTTTTGATGCATTGTTGAGATGAAGCAATCTGATTGATTGTCAAGGATTAATGCATTAATCCATTTGCTTATAACATCCAGTCTCATTTCATGATCTGAAGGAATTGTTGTTATGGGTATACTCCCCGCAGGAATCAGCCCCATCATGGCTGTATTGAACCCTAATTCATTACGAACCCCAAGGAGTTTGGGATCTGTGTTAATTATAACTAACCAGAACCAGAATGCTGCAATTTCATTTTTTTTAACCCATTCAGGTATGTGATTATCTGTCAGTTGTTTATCATTCAACAAATACTCAATTGTTTCATTTTCCCAGCTATATCCATTCACGTTATAACCATCTTCATATTGTTTCATCTGATTACGCCTCAATCGCATTCTCTTCTGGTGATTTTCACTATCACATGGAAATCGAATATGCAAGGAAGTTAACAAAAAAACATTGCATCCGGACTTGTGTTCAAAAAGCAATCACTTCAAGGCTTGATCACTCTGTGAGATGCTGAAGAACTATTCTCTAACTATTCACGATCTATTCTTGATCTATTCATAATAAATTAAAACATGCTATCAACTACTGCTCATATCCTCCTTGGGTGTGTCGTTGTACTGTTCGACTGTTCTTGTGGTCAGATTAACAATCTGAAGAGTAAAAGCGACAGTAATCTGTCTGTTATAGTGGCGATAAAAACACTGAATGCGCATCCTGTATGTGAAATCCTGTCATGTGGAGCAGTAAGCAATGACAGGCATGCATGTTATATGTGAAGGGGGCCGGGAGACGACATAATCAGTATGGCTGTCATTCTGGTTGTAAAACGCGATCACTTTCCGGGGGTAAAAGATGATATGGAAGCTGACAAACGGTTTGCTTCGGATTGTCTTTTCTGGGGCCTGAAATACGGGGACAGAAAAATAATTCCAGAGTAAATCTGCTCCGTTTTCAGAACAAAAATCCCCATGCTGGCCGTGAAAAACTGAAACGAACATTCAGTCTGCATGAGTGTCTGAAGATGTTGAGAATGTCGGTATGATACTATATACACATGTTTTTATTAAGTGTTATATACATATCTTTTTAAATAGATAATTCTACACATATTTTACTAAGTGTTTTTACTAAGCATTTCAGTAAGTGTTATACACGTATTTTCTACTAAGTGTTTTACCAGACATACACATGTTTTCATAAACAATTCTACAAGTGTTTTCATTAAGTATTGTTATACACATTGCTTTGTCTGATACACATCCAGTTTAGTAAACCTGTCAGTCCTGTTTTTACGTTAACTAAAATCAGCTTAATGCTACTACAAAACAATCTTTCCTGTTTAAGCAATCAATATGATATTCTATTTTTCTGATGTTACATTTAACCTTTTATGAGTTTTCGTGTTTTTAGTCGTTAACCTGAGACAAGTGTTTTTATGTAAAACGCAAATCCGGCTGAGATAACCTGGCGTGATTTACTGTGTGCTTACGATGATTTTGTTAAATGGTTTTATGGATGATTTTGTAGCGATAAGATTGATGAGATGATTAACTGGCCCTGGTGTTTTTTCTCAGTGCAAGGTGATTATCTTCATCATAAGGCTCTTTTCAGAAAAAGCGTGATGATTGGTTCTGGTGTTTTGATTCAGATGAGATTTACGTTATCGATGGTTAATCGTTTTTATGGTGTGTTGAAAAGTAACGTTTTCAGGATAAGAAAATCGATTCTGATGTTGGTGGTTTTTGTTCTCGGGGCAGGGTTATCTGTAAACAGGTTTTAAACGCGCTATTCGGCTCTGTGATTGAGTTTTGTGGTTAAGCTGTAGGTTTTGGTATTGTTGTTGATTCACAGCAGCAGAAAGCGTTCTGATTGCGTTTTTGGTGTTTTGTTTGCACGTTCTGTTGATCCGTTTCCCTTCGGGCTTTGTAGTTTTTAAAAACCATTTATGCCGTTGTTGTGTGTTTTACCCTGCGTGTAGGTTTATCTTTTCTTCGTGGGGGATTCATTCTGTTTTAATCAGGAGCCATTGGCGTTGCTCAATGGCGGGATGCCGTAAAGTTTTACCGCAGTGATTAATGATGTGAAGTCAATCCAAATCAACGGAGATCTCTCATCATGAATCAACCAATACACAATGCTTACTGGTTATCCCGTTTTGACAGCCTTCTCGACAGTGCCCTAGTGCAGCACCGTGCCGTCTCGTTAATTCGGGTGGATTTACGTTTTCCTGAGTATATGCCTGCCACTATTATGGATACCGATTTAGATTCAGCAGTGATTTCTCGTTTTTTCGAATCCCTGAAAGCAAAAATTCAGGCTTACCAGCGGAAAAAACGACGTGCCAACAAGCGTGTGCGTGCAACCACTCTGCGTTATTTCTGGTGTCGGGAGTTTGGCAAGGAAAAAGGCAGGAAACATTATCACGTGATATTACTGCTCAACAAAGATACCTGGTGCTCGCCAGGGGATTTCACCGTTCCTTCTTCGCTGGCGACGCTGATCAAGCTGGCATGGTGCAGTGCTCTGCATCTCGAGCCCTGGCAGGGTAATGGACTGGTTCATTTTTCCAGGCGGACGCCTTTCCGTAAACCGACATCATCTGATGCTCGCCCTTCTTCCGATGATACGCCTTTGTCGGGTGGATGTTCTGAAACCAGGAAGGCTTCAGACAAAAAGCCGGGTGAAGCCGCTGTTCTCTGGGTCAAGCGTGGTGATGTGGAAGCGATGCAGAAAGCCATGGAGAGAGCCTGTTATCTCGTGAAGTATGAGACGAAGCAGCATGACGGTTCTGGGCAACGTAATTATGGTTGCAGTCGTGGGCCGGGGCGTCTACTGGATGGCAGGTGAGCCCTGTAAAACGGCATCCGGTGCCTGAGCATACGTCACGTAATTAACTGTCTTGACCAACAAAATTATGGAGTAACCTGATGGCAGGATTCATTACATTTCTTTGTTCTTTCTGAGTATCGCATTCAGGATGGTCAGCAGTTTGCGCATACAGGCTACCAGCACCGCCGTAGTCATTACGCCGATGCCTTTAATGTTGCTCAGGTGCTCAGCTGGTTCTTTAAAATGGTTCCGGATGTGGGTGTTCATCTTCCAGCGCTTTGATGATATTAATGTTTTTTTTTGCTTTGCGGGTGAGCCGGGTACAACCTGTTTTGCTCAGTAACTGGCATTGCGATCAACTGGTGTCTGCAAACGACTATGGCATTAAGAACCTGACGTTCTGCATCCGGCAAAGTCCGGATAAAGCGGTCTCGTTCCGGATGGTAATTAATAACTGCAGCCATCTGGGCAAAAAAACCGCGCATCATGCGGGTCAGTCTTCGCCAGATATCCCATCGCACGGGCAAAGTCACGAGCTTGCCTGGGGTTAACTACGGCGATCTCAAAACCTTCGGGCTGAAACGCACAGGTTATGGCGGCCTTCCATCAACACAAAGGCCATATCGTGCTGCCTCAGTTCAGCGATGATGAAATCAACGCCGTCAGCACCACTGGCAACAGAAAACCGTTCAATAGTGTTGCTGGCGGCAATATCCAGCGTTGTTTTGGACACATCGGTATCAACACAAAGTGGATTTGGCAGACTCATTATTGCCCATTCTTGCTAATGCGTTATGGAGTACGGACAACTGTTCGGGTTTCAGATGAGTGGCTCAGCGTATGCGCCATTTGCTTACATATGGGCTTAAACCCTAAGGGGCCCCAGGCTGCATACGCTTTGCCAAATCTGTTCGCTGCTCATGATAACGAAGAACCAGGATACAAGGTGGAAGATCCTCAACGCTCAGGGGCGCAATGTTCCCTGTGTTTCATGCCCCCATCGTTTGTTGCTGTGGTGCCAGACTTCTGAGGCACCTCCATGTCGTTTTGCTTTTGTCAGCATCATAAATGCGTCGGGACTGGTGAATGGATACAAGCCATTTTATTATCGACGTCAGCGAACATACTCACAATGTCGGTATATTTCTGAACTGAACAGTAAGTTTTGCGTTGATTACAGTATGCGAAGGAGGTCCATTACAATGAATCCCGATTATGTGCAATCCTTGCAGACATCCCACCACTTCCCAGCTGATTTAACCTACAGATTATTTCCTAGTGAGCTTGCGTATCTCATTGACGACTTATATGAAAGTACCCAACTTCCGTTGGAGCTCATTTTTAATACTGTACTGGCAACGCTCTCACTCTCCTGTCAGTCATTGGTTGACGTTGTTCATCCTCACACCAACATGCCGGAACCCTGCTCACTTTATCTGTTGGCAATCGCAGAGCCAGGCGCGGGAAAAACAACGATAAACAGACTGGTGATGAACCCCTGTTACGAATTTGCCGATCGACTCATTCAACAATACGAAGAGAGAAACAAAGATTATAAGACTGAACTACAGATCTGGAATACCCGGCAGAAAGCGCTTGCTGCCAATTTAAGAAAGGTTGTTAACCGGGGGTATCCGGGGGAACAGGAAGAAGAGGCGCTGCGTAATCACGAAAGAAATAAACCGACACGTCCGGTTCGACCGAATTTTATCTATGAAGATGTTTCGCTTAAAGCGCTTGTGGAAGGGCTCAATGAACATCCTGAGGCAGGGGTTATTTCTGATGAGGCGGTCACTTTTTTCAGAAGCTATCTGAAAAATTATCCGGGCCTGTTGAATAAAGCATGGAGTGGGCAACCGTTTGATTTTGGACGGGCTGACGAGAAATACCATATCGCGCCACGTCTGACATTTTCGTTAATGTCTCAGCCGGATGTCTTTACGAATTATATAAATAAAAATGACGTACTGGCGTGGGGAAGCGGATTTCTTTCCCGGTTTCTGTTCAGTCAGGTTGTAAGTTCTTCCTGGATACGTGATTATACGAGAGGTGAGTTCAGAACAATATCAACCCTGGAGAACTTTCATAAAAAGATTAACGGATTCCTGTTAAACCACAACATTAATTTCCCCGGCATGAGCACCGAAAGGAAGACATTAAAACTTGCGAAGAAAGCGTTGGGGGAGTGGCAGGAAAACCAGATTAAGATTGAAAGAAAAGCGCTTGCAGGCGGGGAGTGGGAACACATCAGAGATATTGTTCTGAAAGCAGGTTCTAATATACTGAGGATAGCTGGAATATTCACCTGCTATTGCTATAAAGATGCTGAGGAAATTGAATCAATTGCGCTTTTTAAAGCTATGCATCTCATGGACTGGTATCTGGAGGAGGCGAGCACAATATTTTATCCCATGTCTGCACGATGCCAGTTTGAACAGGATGCCTGTGAACTGTATGCATGGATTATGACCCGAATAAGGCAGAATAATTGGCGTGCTATCAGGAAAACAGACATTGAAAGATATGGTCCCAATCGACTGAGAAGAGCAGAAAAACTTACACCTGTACTCAATCAGTTAATCTGTCAGGGGTATTTATGTATCATCAGAATGCGATCGCATCAGGCACTTTATGTTTCTGTTTATTGTAACAATGGTTACCTCCTTCCTTTAGGCGCAATGTATTACGAACAGTTTGATATTGTTCTACCCGAGAATATTCATAAAGCGAAAGCATATCACGTTAATATTCCACCGGAATTAATTCCGTCATTTGCGTCACCTTTTTCAGAGTATAGCTTATTTTGAAATAACCTTACACAGATAAAACAAAATCAACCAACCTTCATTCGGAGGTTGGTGATAAGGCGTTTTGCATATCCTGCACCTATGCAAATGTTCACCAATTATGGGGGGGGAATGAGAATTTCTCTGAAAAAACCGCTACGGTAGCAACAGTAGCAGCACATGCACCACATCTGTGATTTAATTTTGTTTTCATAATGACCTGCTGTCAGAGCTGGTTGAATACAGGAGTGTGCGCACTGGTGGAAGCATGGCTTTCGTTTTTTATTGATCGAAAGTGAATCGAAAGATTATTTTTAACATAGATTAAAGCTAATCATTAACCATATTGTGTGAGTTTTCATATATAACTTCGTTTGATTTTCGTCGTGATGAGTGTAGGTGTATATGATAATGTCGGTCTCTGCCTGAATAACGAATGGTTATCACTGTTACTGAAAAGAGATGCTGTTCAAGTTTGCATTTCAATAGGAGAGTGAAGAAAAATGATTTGATATTTTTTCTGTAAGATAATGGTTTGTCATGTTCGTATTCAGAACGGATGATTTCTTATTTTTACTCATCAAACATGGATAATTTTAATTTAGGTTTATTACTATAATTAGTATCTACCCCTTTATTTATCATCCATCTCTGCCCTTCATTTTCCCTCTCTGTCTTTACACATTCCATTACTCTTATTCTCATCCAGTTATATTCACTCCCTTCCTTGTCTAATCTTCATTGTCACCATTATCATGGTATCCACCTTCTCCATTCCTCAATCATAACTACTGTAACTCATATGATACTCAGATAAGTTATTCTCTACTACGCTATTGCTGATATCCATCTGTTCCTGTTTTCAGTAAAATAATAATTTATTTTAATTTTATCCATCATGAGCTGTATTTGCTTAACAATGATTGTTTATCTGATATGTTTTAACCATTCTGGTAAATATCAATACTTCTGTCATCACTGATTAACTGAATGCTTACTCTTTAATAAGGTATCCATTATTCTGTAACGATTAGCCGAGCAGGGTAAATAACAGAATTAATAGAGTGAATTTCTGATTGTGTTTGTTCGTTCCTGATTATCTTGTATTTTAAATAAAATGAAAATTATCCATCCATGGTATGTTTCATTCTGGTACCGTGTACCCGTTAACGTTCATATCTTGAACATGAGTTGTTTTTAACAGATAAAATGAGTGCGTGTAAGTTTATTGGGTTACAGGTATCGTGTTGGCCTTGTACACGGTTTTTTAGAACCATTGAGAGCAAGTTTGTAATTTATGATGGTGATTAGTCGTAATATGTTTCTTGAACTTCTGATCGTGGGTTTTTATCGCATATTTTGCAGTATTTCGTGATGTTTATTGATTCTGTATTTTATTCACTCCTCGTTTATCTCATCTCTTTAGCTAATACCATCAGATAATCCATTTATTTCTGCACAACGCTACGTGTCGTTAATAACCGACGTATCCATTCTGTTACAGCATGCCTGATAAATACCGTCTGTAAGTTATTACCGTTTTAGATCTGATTATGAGCGAAAGCATTAATTCGTTTACAGCACTTAAAACGTCATTAACTTTCAGGAGTCATCAGCATGCCTAAATCTTACACACCAAACTGGTTTTTTACCGCTTTACTTGACAATCACATCAATCAGTTGGTCGCACGCTATTCCCGTCTGCGGGCCTTACGCATGGATTTCTTCTACAGGAAAGATACGCCTGATTTCTTACAACCTGATCATCGCTGGCTTGAATTGCAGTTGCGTATGCTGCTGGAGCAGGTGGAACAATTTGAAAATATCGTTGGTTTCTTCTGGGTGATTGAATGGACGGCTGATCATGGTTTTCATGCGCATGCGGTTTTCTGGCTCGATCGTCAGAGGGTTAAAAAAATATATCCCTTTGCGGAGCGGATTACGGAATGCTGGCAGTCTATTACGCATAACAGCGGTTCGGCACACCGCTGTACATATCAGCCGCATTATACATACAACATCAACATTCCTGTGCGCCACAACGATCCTGAAAGCATCGATAATATTCGCGGTGCCCTGCATTATCTGGCGAAAGAAGAGCAAAAAGACGGGCTGTGTGCCTACGGCTGCAGTGAAGTTCCTGAGCGTCCTGCTGCAGGGCGTCCTCGTAAGCCTCACTTCTGAAGCTTAAGGCCTGAGCCTCCGCTCCTGGAAACACTCCGTCGGTAAAAATCTACCGCCCTGATTAATGATGTGAACTGAAGTCAACGGAGATCATTCACCTTAAACCCACCTCAGGAATTTTACACCTGTCTGGTCTCCTGACTGTCCTGGCATACGACATCTGCCATCCCCGGTTCCACGGTTATCACATCAACAATCTCAGTACACGACGCCTTCAGTTTCACCATACGCTCGTCTTTCGCTGGCGGGGATGCGTCGTGCGTTTCCATATGGAGCATATCTTATGAATGGTATCCCTCATTTCGACTATAGCCTGGCGCCCTTCTGGCCGTCTTATCAGAACAAAATCATCGGTGTTCTCAACCGTGCGCTGCGTGAACAGTCCTGCTCCCGGGTACGGCGGATCCTGCTTCGTCTGCCGTGGGAACATGACAACGCCTTCAGTGACAGAAAAATCTGGTTCGGTATGGATTTTATCGAAACCGTCAGTGCGCTGATGAATGCAACACCCGGACGTGACCTCTGCTGGCTCCTGACCCGTCATCCTGAAAAACCGGAATACCACGTGGTGTTATGCGTCAGACAGGAGTATTTCGATGGCCCTGAACTGGACCGGCTGATTCTGGATGCCTGGAGCAACGTACTGGGCTTCGCGTCACCGGGTGAAGCGGCACCGTACCAGAAGCAGATAACACGGGATGTGGTGCTGGACAGTCGTTCACCGGACTGCGAAGACATCCTCAAAGAGTTGATATGGGCGTTCAGTGATTTCGCCCGCGATCGTCGTGGTGTGCGCGATCCGGAAGCCCGTTACCTCGCCGGTAATCCCTGGTATCCCGTAGCAGGCCAGCTCTGAAAACACCGTTCAGCAGATTAATCCGCATTTGCACAACCTTCATAAATCTCATAAAGGACATTCTGACCATGTTGACCTCAATGACAGGCCACGACAGCGTGTTGCTGCGTGCTGACGATCCCCTGATCGACATGAACTACATCACCAGTTTCACCGGTATGACCGACAAATGGTTTTACAAGCTGATCAGTGAAGGCCATTTCCCGAAACCCATCAAGCTGGGCCGCAGCAGCCGCTGGTACAAAAGTGAAGTGGAGCAGTGGATGCAGCAGCGAATTGAGGAATCACGAGGAGCAGCAGCATGAAACGTGTTGTGATGCCGGTACGCTGGCAATGTGCAAAATGCCGGCGCTGGTATTGCGGAAATCAGCCCTGTCCCTGGTGCTGGCGACATTACCGTTCATTTTCCTGCTGACCCTCTCCGGTCAGCCAGCAGGTTGTAGCTCTTTCCTGACTGATTCGTCATTCCATTCACATTGTTTATAACTGGCATTACACCGGTGTTGATGCGCACCTTCCCGTGTGTCTGCACCGGCTTAACAAAATTCAACAGGGTTTGAAAAGGAACATTTCGTGCAAATAACCGAAGCCTTAATTTCAGAGCCGGGAGACATCCGGCGTTTTGTTCAGCAGGCGGTGGACCACTGGCCGCGTCTGCTGGCAGTCCACTTCACGCTCCATTCGGCTGAAGGAAACATCAACGGGCAACAGATTCAGGCATTCTGTACTTCCTTTTACCGACAGGTGCACGAACGTATTACTGAGCGTAATCACACTGCCTGTCCATCCTCGCCGGTGGTATTACGCTGGTTGCGGGAACAACATGGAGGAGCAACAATACGATGCCTGTTGCTGCTCAGCCAGACGAGCATTTGCCATCCGCGGGCCAGTGCCACGGTTGATGAAGAATGTTCGCAACGGGTGGATTTATTGCAACAGACCTGGAAGGTGATAAGCGCTGGCGGACAATGCCAGGTTGAAAGGTGTTTTCGGGTTGCCCGGGGTGATACATCTGGCCAGTATGTTGCGTTAAAAACAGTCGCATTGTCTCTGGGGTTACCGGTTGTGATCGCCATTACCCATCGTCCGGTACAGCGCTGTACATTGATTACAGCTCAGTGAATCAGCGCAGTTGTGCAGTCAACGAGGTTTTCTGGCTTTTCGTCGGTCATTCAGCATCATTAAACGGGTCTCTGCCTCTTTCTGTTCCTGTGGTGTCACTTCCCCGCACGGCTGACCGTTCAGGTTGTAACGGGCGCCACCTGCTATTAACGCACGGTAATAGCGCGGAGACTGCACATAAGACGCCACTGCTGCATGTAATGTACCAGCGCCAAACGCCAGTTCTCGGATGGCGATATCCTGTATCAGGTCGTCAGGTATCCCCACTTTAAGTGGTTTTGTTTTTTTCCCGGTTGAATGACTCAGGCCAGAGTTCCACAAGACGAATAATGCGCTTACGGTTTTTGCTCTGGCGTTTTGTCATGTCGCCACGGTGTTTTATCAGCAGGTTTCTGTTTATCGTTCAACTGTGGTATCTGGTCACCGGCCTTCATTTTGTATGCTGTGTCCGTTTTATCCTGCAGCGGCGTTGCCGGTGATTTACTGAAAATACCCTGCGGTTTACGGTTAATGGTCAGAGTTACCATCAATTTTGTTACCTCGCGCTGTCAATGGAAGTAGTACCTCATCCGATATCTGAAAATGTTTTCCGGTGGATGTTACAGCGAATTTCATGTAAGACATGTTGTTGTCGGTATTGTTCAGTACTGTGCGTTGTGAGCGTATTCGTTATCAGACAGAGGGGCAGGGAACAAACGTCAGAGGTTAAGGATATCCGGGAACAAATGGCGTAAACGGACATCTCAGTGCCTGAGAAACAGTACAGGTCAGGCCATCATGGCCTGCAAACAGAGCCCTGGCGACCCCGTGGCCGAAAACGAAACAATAACCCGCGCGCAGTGCGAGGAATCCGGATGTGAAGCAATCAGCAGGTAATATTAATGGCAGGACCAGCAGGTTCTTTAAACAAACGAAGGTGGTGACTCCAATTAGTAGAACATATATTTTTCGATAAAGGCACCGATGACTTTTTCATGAAGTTCTACAGAGCGCGAGAAACAGATAGTTCTGCGGGCCAGACGTTTGATTCGGGTTCTCAGAGGTAGATGTTGCGCTCAATGCGCTGAGTAAAAATCTTACCAGTCAGATGCTTCTCCTTCGGTAACTCTCTGGTGTAACTACCCCATTCGTCAGTGGTCAACATACCGATGGTAAAAGGGCAAGCAGCGCCAGCAATTCACGACAGGTTTAATCAGTCCGTAGGCCAAAAGTGTAGGCCAGAACGCCACCAGTTTTCGTGTTGTACGTGTACCAGAGCCAGTGCTGTCGCGCTTTACTGCCGACAAAACTCCATTGCTCATCAAGTTCGCAGATGAGAGCCATATCAGCATGAGCGACCGGGTATGACGTTATTCTTCGTGGCGAGAGTTTTTTAAAGTCCGGATGACAGTATTAATGCCGATTTTCAGCGTACGGGCAGTATCGCGAACTCCGGCACCGTTGAAAGCCATTTCAGTGATTTGCTCTTTAACTCCCGGTTTACGGGCCTCGTAACGGTAAGTGAGCTGAAGCACTCGATGACAGTCACGGCAGCGAAATCGATCATGTCCTTTGGGTTCTTCCCGTGACGGTAAACCTGAACGGACTGGCAACAGGAGCAATGAAGGTTAACTGTGACCATGAAAGAACCTTAAAAGTGGCTATTATACCCCTAATTCAACTAATTGGAGTCATGACCGTATTCATAATGGATTAGGTTCAGCAGTTGCTGAAGTGCTTGTAGAAACTTGTCCTGTGCCCATGCGTCGGGTGGGGGTTAAAGAGCGGTATGGCCAGGTTGAAACTCAGGACTTTTTACAGAGAGAGTACGGGTTAACCGCGCAAGCTATTGTGGCGGCAGCCAGAGAGCTATTGTAATTCATGGAGTTTGTTTACCATTCTGTTTTTCTTAAAAGTGAGTGTCTGTGCGGTCACTAAACTCGGTAATAAAGCAGTTCATTGCAGGATAAGAAGCGTTTGGTTGTGTCGTTTTACCGTAAGAACCGACCGCCGTATGTATCCATTAAGCCAGTATTGGTAACGTAGGTGCCCACCTTTTCAAACTGGTGGGCGCCTGTTATGGAGCAAAAACATTATCCGCAGAACCCCGCAGATCATTTTCAAATGAGTTAAACTTCAAATGGTTAAACTGGTTTTGCAACCAGGAGCCTCTGTTGCCCGTATTGCCCGGGAACACGATATCAATGATAACCTCCTGTTCAAATGGCTCAGACTCTGGCAGAACGTAAGGTAAAGGGAGATGAAAAAGGCAATAGCAGAACTGAGTGACAGTGAAACCATTCTGGCGTACAGGGTTGGATGGTGAAACTGATAAAAAACCCCCTCTGAAATTCTGTCAGAGGGGCTAGTCAATAAGGGAATAATATTCAACATGAAGATGTCTTCTGGGAATGTTTATATAGCAAATGCTTTCACTCCGGTAATTAATTTCCGTGATTAACTGCTTTCGATCAATAAAGGAATTGCAAAAGTGTGATCTTGTTCACGACATCGTGGATAATAATATGCCTGATGTCTGAATCCGGAAACAGTGCTCTGGCGGGTTTCATGTGAAGTTGACGGATAAAAAATCCGCACGACCAGACAGACGTGCGGTTTACGAAATTCGTAACAAGAGGCTTTTCTACGGATCACGTGGTGCGTGCCACGTGAAATTTTTGTAGCGCAAAATGTGCAATGTGTAAATACAAGGAAGGAAAAAAGTTAAATTGGTAGAAGTCCATGCCTGCCACATGTACGTCTGCATTCCTCGTTTTGAACAGAATTCTCACCAGACATCGTGAATTTCTCATTCAATCATCAGAGATATTAACCAGGATTTTTATTGTTTTGTGATATCAGCAGTGCAGGTATACAGACGTTAAAGTAATCAGGTTTATTATAACCACCTTTACAAAGTTGTATATGTTTATAATTTAATGATTTTAATGCCAGTCGTTTTCTGCTGCTTAAATTGAGGTCGCATATTATACACAATAATATTCCTGGCATTATTAAATTAATAAAAGAGGATTCTTATCACTGTATTTTTGCTCCGCACTACCGTTCTGGCTGGTGAAGTAATAATACAGGAGAATAACAGAATGCTTAAAAGACGTGATGCTTTTTTAAAGAAAAGCGCGCTGGCAGTGAGTGTGGCCCTGCTGCTCTCGGCTCAGGCTCAGGCTGTTTTGACAGGGCCTGTTGATGCTAATTCTTCCAGCTTACTGATTGGAGAAAACTCTTTTATTACGAATTCAACTGGTACAGCTAATAACACTTTCCTTTTGGGAGGTGGCGCTTTTAACATGGATTCACCAGGAAGTCTTCAGTTTGGCTCTTTTTCGGGAGTGTATAATTCTCCACACAGTGTCACCCTGGGAAGGGATGCCGGTCAGGCTGAGTCAAAATATGGTGTTGCCATAGGTAAGAGCGCTGAGGTACTTAATTCACAGCAGAGTGTTGCTATTGGGGGATGGGCTGGAATAGAAAATTCTTCAGGCTCTGTAGCTCTGGGCCATGGCTCACAGGTGTCGGGAGAAAATAACGTGGTATCTGTTGGTGCCGGACCTGAGGGATATGGAGAGAGTGTCAAAGGAGCACCGGAAACCCACTCTATTGTAAACAAGACATTTTTATCTTTTATATTCAATGGCTTATTTTCCTGCTAATTGGTAATACCATGAAAAATACCATGCTCAGAAAAGGCTTAACAATATTTTGAAAAATTGCCTACTGAGCGCTGCCGCACAGCTCCATAGGCCGCTTTCCTGGCTTTGCTTCCAGATGTATGCTATTCCGCTCCTGCAGCTAATGGATCACCGCAAACAGGTTACTCGCCTGGGGATTCCCTTTCGACCCGAGCATCCGTATGAGACTCATGCTCGATTATTATTATTATAGAAGCCCCCATGAATAAATCGCTCATCATTTTCGGCATCGTCAACATAACCTCGGACAGTTTCTCCGATGGAGGCCGGTATCTGGCGCCAGACGCAGCCATTGCGCAGGCGCGTAAGCTGATGGCCGAGGGGGCAGATGTGATCGACCTCGGTCCGGCATCCAGCAATCCCGACGCCGCGCCTGTTTCGTCCGACACAGAAATCGCGCGTATCGCGCCGGTGCTGGACGCGCTCAAGGCAGATGGCATTCCCGTCTCGCTCGACAGTTATCAACCCGCGACGCAAGCCTATGCCTTGTCGCGTGGTGTGGCCTATCTCAATGATATTCGCGGTTTTCCAGACGCTGCGTTCTATCCGCAATTGGCGAAATCATCTGCCAAACTCGTCGTTATGCATTCGGTGCAAGACGGGCAGGCAGATCGGCGCGAGGCACCCGCTGGCGACATCATGGATCACATTGCGGCGTTCTTTGACGCGCGCATCGCGGCGCTGACGGGAGCCGGTATCAAACGCAACCGCCTTGTCCTTGATCCCGGCATGGGGTTTTTTCTGGGGGCTGCTCCCGAAACCTCGCTCTCGGTGCTGGCGCGGTTCGATGAATTGCGGCTGCGCTTCGATTTGCCGGTGCTTCTGTCTGTTTCGCGCAAATCCTTTCTGCGCGCGCTCACAGGCCGTGGTCCGGGGGATGTCGGGGCCGCGACACTCGCTGCAGAGCTTGCCGCCGCCGCAGGTGGAGCTGACTTCATCCGCACACACGAGCCGCGCCCCTTGCGCGACGGGCTGGCGGTATTGGCGGCGCTGAAAGAAACCGCAAGAATTCGTTAACTGCACATTCGGGATATTTCTCTATATTCGCGCTTCATCAGAAAACTGAAGGAACCTCCATTGAATCGAACTAATATTTTTTTTGGTGAATCGCATTCTGACTGGTTGCCTGTCAGAGGCGGAGAATCTGGTGATTTTGTTTTTCGACGTGGTGACGGGCATGCCTTCGCGAAAATCGCACCTGCTTCCCGCCGCGGTGAGCTCGCTGGAGAGCGTGACCGCCTCATTTGGCTCAAAGGTCGAGGTGTGGCTTGCCCCGAGGTCATCAACTGGCAGGAGGAACAGGAGGGTGCATGCTTGGTGATAACGGCAATTCCGGGAGTACCGGCGGCTGATCTGTCTGGAGCGGATTTGCTCAAAGCGTGGCCGTCAATGGGGCAGCAACTTGGCGCTGTTCACAGCCTATCGGTTGATCAATGTCCGTTTGAGCGCAGGCTGTCGCGAATGTTCGGACGCGCCGTTGATGTGGTGTCCCGCAATGCCGTCAATCCCGACTTCTTACCGGACGAGGACAAGAGTACGCCGCAGCTCGATCTTTTGGCTCGTGTCGAACGAGAGCTACCGGTGCGGCTCGACCAAGAGCGCACCGATATGGTTGTTTGCCATGGTGATCCCTGCATGCCGAACTTCATGGTGGACCCTAAAACTCTTCAATGCACGGGTCTGATCGACCTTGGGCGGCTCGGAACAGCAGATCGCTATGCCGATTTGGCACTCATGATTGCTAACGCCGAAGAGAACTGGGCAGCGCCAGATGAAGCAGAGCGCGCCTTCGCTGTCCTATTCAATGTATTGGGGATCGAAGCCCCCGACCGCGAACGCCTTGCCTTCTATCTGCGATTGGACCCTCTGACTTGGGGTTGATGTTCATGCCGCCTGTTTTTCCTGCTCATTGGCACGTTTCGCAACCTGTTCTCATTGCGGACACCTTTTCCAGCCTCGTTTGGAAAGTTTCATTGCCAGACGGGACTCCTGCAATCGTCAAGGGATTGAAACCTATAGAAGACATTGCTGATGAACTGCGCGGGGCCGACTATCTGGTATGGCGCAATGGGAGGGGAGCAGTCCGGTTGCTCGGTCGTGAGAACAATCTGATGTTGCTCGAATATGCCGGGGAGCGAATGCTCTCTCACATCGTTGCCGAGCACGGCGACTACCAGGCGACCGAAATTGCAGCGGAACTAATGGCGAAGCTGTATGCCGCATCTGAGGAACCCCTGCCTTCTGCCCTTCTCCCGATCCGGGATCGCTTTGCAGCTTTGTTTCAGCGGGCGCGCGATGATCAAAACGCAGGTTGTCAAACTGACTACGTCCACGCGGCGATTATAGCCGATCAAATGATGAGCAATGCCTCGGAACTGCGTGGGCTACATGGCGATCTGCATCATGAAAACATCATGTTCTCCAGTCGCGGCTGGCTGGTGATAGATCCCGTCGGTCTGGTCGGTGAAGTGGGCTTTGGCGCCGCCAATATGTTCTACGATCCGGCTGACAGAGACGACCTTTGTCTCGATCCTAGACGCATTGCACAGATGGCGGACGCATTCTCTCGTGCGCTGGACGTCGATCCGCGTCGCCTGCTCGACCAGGCGTACGCTTATGGGTGCCTTTCCGCAGCTTGGAACGCGGATGGAGAAGAGGAGCAACGCGATCTAGCTATCGCGGCCGCGATCAAGCAGGTGCGACAGACGTCATACTAGATATCAAGCGACTTCTCCTATCCCCTGGGAACACATCAATCTCACCGGAGAATATCGCTGGCCAAAGCCTTAGCGTAGGATTCCGCCCCTTCCCGCAAACGACCCCTGGAAGCCCCGTAGCGACGCGGAGAGGGGCGAGACAAGCCAAGGGCGCAGGCTCGATGCGCAGCACGACATAGCCGGTTCTCGCAAGGACGAGAATTTCCCTGCGGTGCCCCTCAAGTGTCAATGAAAGTTTCCAACGCGAGCCATTCGCGAGAGCCTTGAGTCCACGCTAGATCTATCTCATCTGCGCAAGGCAGAACGTGAAGACGGCCGCCCTGGACCTCGCCCGCGAGCGCCAGGCGCACGAGGCCGGCGCGCGGACCCGCGCCACGGCCCACGAGCGGACGCCGCAGCAGGAGCGCCAGAAGGCCGCCAGAGAGGCCGAGCGCGGCCGTGAGGCTTGGACGCTAGGGCAGGGCATGAAAAAGCCCGTAGCGGGCTGCTACGGGCGTCTGACGCGGTGGAAAGGGGGAGGGGATGTTGTCTACATGGCTCTGCTGTAGTGAGTGGGTTGCGCTCCGGCAGCGGTCCTGATCAATCGTCACCCTTTCTCGGTCCTTCAACGTTCCTGACAACGAGCCTCCTTTTCGCCAATCCATCGACAATCACCGCGAGTCCCTGCTCGAACGCTGCGTCCGGATCGGCTTCGTCGAAGGCGTCTATCGCGGCCCGCAACAGCGGCGAGAGCGGAGCCTGTTCAACGGTGCCGCCGCGCTCGCCGGCATCGCTGTCGCCGGCCTGCTCCTCAAGCACGGCCCCAACAGTGAAGTAGCTGATTGTCATCAGCGCATTGACGGCGTCCCCGGCCGAAAAACCCGCCTCGCAGAGGAAGCGAAGCTGCGCGTCGGCCGTTTCCATCTGCGGTGCGCCCGGTCGCGTGCCGGCATGGATGCGCGCGCCATCGCGGTAGGCGAGCAGCGCCTGCCTGAAGCTGCGGGCATTCCCGATCAGAAATGAGCGCCAGTCGTCGTCGGCTCTCGGCACCGAATGCGTATGATTCTCCGCCAGCATGGCTTCGGCCAGTGCGTCGAGCAGCGCCCGCTTGTTCCTGAAGTGCCAGTAAAGCGCCGGCTGCTGAACCCCCAACCGTTCCGCCAGTTTGCGTGTCGTCAGACCGTCTACGCCGACCTCGTTCAACAGGTCCAGGGCGGCACGGATCACTGTATTCGGCTGCAACTTTGTCATGCTTGACACTTTATCACTGATAAACATAATATGTCCACCAACTTATCAGTGATAAAGAATCCGCGCGTTCAATCGGACCAGCGGAGGCTGGTCCGGAGGCCAGACGTGAAACCCAACAGACCCCTGATCGTAATTCTGAGCACTGTCGCGCTCGACGCTGTCGGCATCGGCCTGATTATGCCGGTGCTGCCGGGCCTCCTGCGCGATCTGGTTCACTCGAACGACGTCACCGCCCACTATGGCATTCTGCTGGCGCTGTATGCGTTGATGCAATTTGCCTGCGCACCTGTGCTGGGCGCGCTGTCGGATCGTTTCGGGCGGCGGCCGGTCTTGCTCGTCTCGCTGGCCGGCGCTGCTGTCGACTACGCCATCATGGCGACGACGCCTTTCCTTTGGGTTCTCTATATCGGGCGGATCGTGGCCGGCATCACCGGGGCGACTGGGGCGGTAGCCGGCGCTTATATTGCCGATATCACTGATGGCGATGAGCGCGCGCGGCACTTCGGCTTCATGAGCGCCTGTTTCGGGTTCGGGATGGTCGCGGGACCTGTGCTCGGTGGGCTGATGGGCGGTTTCTCCCCCCACGCTCCGTTCTTCGCCGCGGCAGCCTTGAACGGCCTCAATTTCCTGACGGGCTGTTTCCTTTTGCCGGAGTCGCACAAAGGCGAACGCCGGCCGTTACGCCGGGAGGCTCTCAACCCGCTCGCTTCGTTCCGGTGGGCCCGGGGCATGACCGTCGTCGCCGCCCTGATGGCGGTCTTCTTCATCATGCAACTTGTCGGACAGGTGCCGGCCGCGCTTTGGGTCATTTTCGGCGAGGATCGCTTTCACTGGGACGCGACCACGATCGGCATTTCGCTTGCCGCATTTGGCATTCTGCATTCACTCGCCCAGGCAATGATCACCGGCCCTGTAGCCGCCCGGCTCGGCGAAAGGCGGGCACTCATGCTCGGAATGATTGCCGACGGCACAGGCTACATCCTGCTTGCCTTC
Organism: Citrobacter sp. Cb023; assembly: GCF_030336805.1. NCBI lineage: Bacteria > Pseudomonadati > Pseudomonadota > Gammaproteobacteria > Enterobacterales > Enterobacteriaceae > Citrobacter > Citrobacter sp. Cb023. Next base: position 30,857 of record NZ_JAOWCV010000041.1, read on the forward strand.
GCGACACGGGGATGGATGGCGTTCCCGATCATGGTCCTGCTTGCTTCGGGTGGCATCGGAATGCCGGCGCTGCAAGCAATGTTGTCCAGGCAGGTGGATGAGGAACGTCAGGGGCAGCTGCAAGGCTCACTGGCGGCGCTCACCAGCCTGACCTCGATCGTCGGACCCCTCCTCTTCACGGCGATCTATGCGGCTTCTATAACAACGTGGAACGGGTGGGCATGGATTGCAGGCGCTGCCCTCTACTTGCTCTGCCTGCCGGCGCTGCGTCGCGGGCTTTGGAGAAATTCTTCAAATTCCCGTTGCACATAGCCCGGCAATTCCTTTCCCTGCTCTGCCATAAGCGCAGCGAATGCCGGGTAATACTCGTCAACGATCTGATAGAGAAGGGTTTGCTCGGGTCGGTGGCTCTGGTAACGACCAGTATCCCGATCCCGGCTGGCCGTCCTGGCCGCCACATGAGGCATGTTCCGCGTCCTTGCAATACTGTGTTTACATACAGTCTATCGCTTAGCGGAAAGTTCTTTTACCCTCAGCCGAAATGCCTGCCGTTGCTAGACATTGCCAGCCAGTGCCCGTCACTCCGCGGTCTTCACTGCGTGATCGAGTTGATCGACACCCGCCGTGACACGCTCCATGAAGTGCCTGCCTGCGTCTGTTAGCCGAACGCCCCGCGCATGGCGCTCAAATAGCAGGACACCAAGGTTATCCTCCAGCGCTTTCACACGCGCGCTGACGCTCGACTGGCTGATACCAAGTGCCTTGGCCGCATGCCGAAAATTCAGATGCTCGGCGACGGCGATGAACTGAACAAGGGAAATGAGCGGTATCCTGCCAGACAGGATACCGACATTCACGAGGTTTCGATGGTTAGTGCGCCGCATCGGAGCGGGCCTGCTACCAGTCGTCGGTTAGACGACTGGCGACTTCTCGGTGGCAGCCCCACGGAGCCGAAGGAGCACCAGCCCCAACGAAACCAGTACCGCCATCGCCGTGGCGTAACAGATCACGGGCCACGCTGTGTCACCGTTTAAAAGTGCCACCGCCAATGTCCCGACAATGCTGACTATCAGGCTTTGAACGCAGAAGTAGAACGCGACCGCTGATCCCGCGATGTCGTCGAACTCTGCCAAAGCGCCGTTCGCGGTAACGGACACCGTGAAGACAATACCGACCGCGACAACCCACATCGGTAGGATGAAGGTGAGGAATGACGGCGAGCCGTAAAGTTCGCCGATCCCCAACAGGACCGCTCCGCAAACAAGCAACGCCATCCCACGCGCCACGCATCCTGCGATGCCCCATCTGGCGACAAAGGACTTCGCGAAACGGGTTGTCACGATCATTACAAGCGCGACAGTGGCGAAGGCAAAGCTGAATCCGATCTCGGAATATTCCGCTTGGCCTATGAGCACACGGGGAGCCGTCGAGAAGAAGACGAAGTAGGTGCCCATACCGGCGCTAAAGCCGACAGTGTAAACCCAAAAAGCCGGACTCGCGAAGATCGGCAAGACAGATCGGCGCGTCTTGACTTGATCCAGAGGGCGGGTTTCGTGCCACCTGAAACCCGCATTTAGGAGTGCGAGCATCGCCAGTATAGCCAAAGTAATGAATATCGCCTGCCATCCCAAGAACTCGCCGATCAATGTTCCGGCGATAGGGCCGAGCGCAGGCACGAACGCCAGCATCGAACTGAAAAGGCCGTAGATGACGACACCCTCAGGACGGTTGGCATAAACGTCGCGAACCGTCGCGAACGTCGCCACCAGCATGGCCGACGCGCCCACTGCTTGAAGTAGACGGAAAGCGACAAAGGCCGGTGCAGTTGAAGACCAAGCTGCTCCCAGAGACGCAATGACGAAAGCCGTTGCGCCCGCAAGTAGAATTGGCCGTCGCCCGATTCTGTCTGAGAGCGGACCAAAAATCACCTGGCCCACGCCGAGCATCACCATATAGAGGCTCAACGTGAGTTGGATCATAGCGGGCGTCGTGTTCAGGATGCCGGGCATCGCTGGAACGACAGGGAGATAAATATCCATCGCCAGTGAAGCGAGGATGTCGAAAGGAGCCATCAGCAGCAGTGCTGCCGGCAGCGTATAGGCCCACGCGGGGCGTGTGGTGGTCATGACGAATCAACCCTCGATTAAGGAATACCGGGCGACGTCTGCTCGTCAGCAATCAGATGAGACTAGCCTTACAGAGCGCCGCAACAACAATACTGGTTGTTGCGGCTTACTTGTCTGCTGACTTGGAATTTCCCATCTGATTACTCCACGCTTACGAATATGAATTGCTACATTTTATCCGATTATCTTTTGCTTCGCAATGCGGCATGGGCGCACTCAGCGTTCCAGCCCCCTCTGCCGCCCTAACTGCCACGACACCGACCCGCCCTGCACGATGCCCATAACCTCGCGGCCGAGTTGGCGGTCGATGATCGGCCGCCACGGGACAAGGGTGAACTCATGGGATTTCTCGACCACGGCGAACTTGCCGCTCGATAGATGCACGGTTCCGGTAAACTTGCCGCTGACGCTCTCGCCGTCCGTGGCGGCGCGGAACGGCAGGCCCTTACTCAAAGCCATATCCGATCCGACGCCGGCTACCTCGCGCTCCCGCAGGATGGCGAGAAGGTTGCGCCGGTAGAAGACGCGGCTGTCCCGGCTGCGGGTGGCGTCGCCCTGTTCGATATGGTGCTCGCGGCGCTGGTCCATGGCTTCGCGGACTTGTTGCCCGAAGCCGGTTGGCGCAAGGTCGGCCGTCTCGCCGTGGATCAGCCGCCGGTCCAGCCAGGTCGCGCCGTCCGATCCGATCTGTTTGTTCAGATCGACCGGGGAAAGGACGCGAACGCTGGCCTGACTGTCTCGGCCGGCGTCATGGGCGGCGGCACGGCTGACCAGATCATTGGGGATGCGCCATTGGTCGGCGTCGATCCGCTCGACGATACCGGCCCGGCGTAGCGCCTCCAGCCGGCGCACATGGGCATCGACATAGCCCTCATAGTCGCCGCCTGGAACGCGGCACGTATAGGAAGAATAAACGCCCTTTTCACCCAAGTCCAACAGCTTTGGACCGCAGTTGACTCTTTCGACACCCCTGCGATGCAACCCAATCCGGCTGACGGGGAGCCAGCAACGCTGAAAATTTACCCTCCTCTTTCCCACTAGCGGCTCCTTTTCCGACAACCAGCACGGCGGATCCCTGCCGCGGCGCTGTGAACGCAGCATTTTGATTGGTATCGTTGGCCTTCAGGCTCGTCAGTCAAACAGACCCAGGAGCAGCTCAGCCGGTGGCGCCCGGCTTTCGGGTAACGCCCTGGTCCCGCTGGTTTCGGCTTTGTGCTTCAGGTGATCAAGGATCTGCTTGATCACTATAGGGTCTTCAATGCAGGCGATGACTTTCATGGCGCCGCCGCAGCCGCTGCAGGTCTCGATGTCGATATTGAAAACACGCTTGAGCCGTTGCGCCCATGTCATCGACGCTCGCCGTTGTGCTGGTGTTGCCGGTTCATCAGCCACCCTGACCTTGTTGCCCCTGCCCCGTTTTGCCGGCGTGACCAACGCCCGGTGCCGACTGTTGGGTGCGAACACCCCGTGGAAGCGGGTTAGGTTGACTCTGGGCTTCGGTACCAGGGCGGCCAGCCTTGCAATGAAATCCAATGGTTCGAAAATGACGTGCGTGGTGCCGTCCCGGTACGGCGTCTTGAGCTGGTAGCGCACGTTGCCGCCTCGTGTTAACGACAGCCGCTTCTCGGATACCGCCGGGCGGCTGATGTACCGGCACAGCCGTTCGAGCTTCTTGCGTTCATCGGCCCTGGCCGCCACGCCGGCGTGCAGGCTGGACCCGGCTACCTTGCCAATCCCGTCACCGAACGGATCACCACTGGTCGGCAGAGTTTGCAAAGTGAACAACTCTGCCCCGCCTGCTTCTCTCCTTTCAGAAGCCAGTATGTTGCCATGCCCCGTCTTAATGGTGAGCGCTGAACCATACCTGCTTTTTCCAGTAATAACAGGTAATAGCGGGCCTGGTAATCCGTTACCGCCAGCGCCTCCGCAATTTCTGCCGTTTTCCCTCCATCATGCCTGTTCAGAAATTCCAGTATTTCATTCTTCATATATTCACTCATCTCACTGTAACAAAGTTTCTTCGAATAATAAAAATCATGCTTTCTGTTATCAACGGAAAGGTATTTTTATTCTCTGTGTTTGCTGTGTTTGCTGTGTTTGCTTTATTTGTGCAATTTAGTGAATTTGCTTTTTATTTGCTTTATTTGATATGTATCACATTTTGCGTTTTATTTTTCTGTGAAAAGAAAGTCCGTAAAAATGCATTTAGACGATCTTTTATGCTGTAAATTCAATTTACTATGATGTTTTTATCTGAGCGCATTCTTATTATTAGTGTTTTATTCTAGTTTAATTTTATTTTGTGGGTTAAAAGATCGTTTAAATCAATATTTACAACATAAAAAACTAAATTTAACTTATTGCGTGAAGAGTATTTCCGGGCCGGAAGCATATATCCAGGGGCCCGACAGAAGGGGGAAACATGGCGCATCATGAAGTCATCAGTCGGTCAGGAAATGCGTTTTTGCTGAATATACGCGAGAGCGTACTGTTGCCCGGCTCTATGTCTGAAATGCATTTTTTTTTACTGATAGGTATTTCTTCTATTCACAGTGACAGGGTCATTCTGGCTATGAAGGACTATCTGGTAGGTGGGCACTCCCGTAAGGAGGTCTGCGAGAAATACCAGATGAATAATGGGTATTTCAGTACAACACTTGGGAGACTTATACGGCTGAATGCTCTTGCAGCAAGGCTTGCACCTTATTATACAGATGAGTCGTCGGCATTTGACTGAATGATGGCATTCCGGAGTTATCTTACAGATAAAAAGAAGTCCTTATCAGAAAGCAGACAGGTTATATCAGTATTCTGTCGATAAATAACCTGCCCTGAAAATACGAGAATATTATTTGTATTGATCTGGTTATTAAAGGTAATCGGGTCATTTTAAATTGCCAGATATCTCTGGTGTGTTCAGTAATGAAAAAGAGGTTGTTATTTATGATTAAGTCGGTTATTGCCGGTGCGGTAGCTATGGCAGTGGTGTCTTTTGGTGTAAATGCTGCTCCAACTATTCCACAGGGGCAGGGTAAAGTAACTTTTAACGGAACTGTTGTTGATGCTCCATGCAGCATTTCTCAGAAATCAGCTGATCAGTCTATTGATTTTGGACAGCTTTCAAAAAGCTTCCTTGAGGCAGGAGGTACATCCAAGCCAATGGATTTAGATATTGAGTTAGTAAATTGCGATATTACAGCTTTTAAACAAGGTCAAGCACTGATGAATCCCCTAATGATTTTTATCAAAATCATTAGGGGATTCATCAGGACTCAGTATAAATCCAAGACAAAATCCCCCCGTGAATGCATTTAATAAAGACTTTAATGTTCTGTTAAAGGTGCGGATATAAAATGCATAAATAAAAGAAAGAGATCCGGTGATTATACCGGTGCAAAAATATGTTGTCCATTCAGGTACCGTATTTTGTAAAACAGTATAATGAGATATAGCGGATGCCCACAACATATACCAGCACAAACCACCTGTAATAAGATATGTTATTGCTGTGGAAAACCATTTCCTGTATTTATTTTCAGGGTAATTGTTCTTGCCCATCAACGCATTTCCAGAATATTTAAAATAACCTGTCACCGAAACGGAATAAAGGCGCAATAACCATAACGGGAAAATATGCGCCTCTGGTAATCGGCAGTGTTACTTCAGACAGTGAGTTTCCCATTCCTTGACTGCAAATGTATCCATCATACCTGAAATATAGTCAACCACTGCTCGTTTTTTGCTGATTTCAAATATACAGGAATCTGGTTGGGGTAAGGTGAATTTAAGTTCAGGAGGCAGAAATTTATAATTCTCTCCTTCATTGTAAAAGTCATATAAATCCCTGATTATTTTATTTCCCCTGAACTCATAGGTGAGGATATTACGTTTTCGCATGATGACTTTAAAGAGAAGTTTTTTGAGTCCTTCGGATAACGCATTCAGTTTCCCGAACCCCAGTTCCTGAAAACCATTCAGGTTCGTTACTACAGAAATATCTGCAACGAGGCGATTGACAATATTTGAAGTTAACTCCTTGCGGAATATGATGGCAAATTCTTCTGAGGTTTTCAGTAAGTTAGCCTGAAAAGCGGTGTTTCTCGACTGAGTAACGATTTCCCTGAACTGTTCCCTCGCTCCCTGGAATTCGTCAGAAATCTGAAACTCATATTCAATATCTTCAATCGTGACCATGTTCCTGCTAAGGGCATCTTCCAGGTCATGCGCGGCGTAGGCAATCTCATCCGCGAGATCCATTATCTGCGCATCAATCGTTTTCTCTCCGGGATTCAGATCGAGCTGATTTTCAGCAAGCAGGTTAATGTAAAAATAGTAATCATCATCATAAATGAACTTGCCGGCAGTAGCTGCAGCGCGGGGGATGGGATACTTAACAACCGAAAGTAAACTACGGTGAGTCAGATTTAATCCGTTGCAGTATGAAAATTTCTTCTCCAGTTTTCTCAGGATACGTAGCGCCTGTGCATTACCTTCATAGCCGCCGATTTCTTCAGACAGTTCATTAAGCAGTTTTTCACCGGAATGACCGAAAGGAGGATTTCCGATGTCATGCGCCAGCGCTGCCAGTTCAACCACCACCGGGTTAATCAGTTTGAGGTCTGACGCGATACTTCGGGCGATCTGAGCAACCTCAAGACTGTGCGTTAATCTGTTTCTGTTGAATTTTTCAGGATCAATTTCAAAAAGTTGCATCTTTCCCTGCAGCCTGCGAAATGATGATGAATACAGAATACGCGCGTAATCCCGTTGATAATTATCCCGGCTTCTTGTTTCACCATCGGGGGACGGGTGCTCTCTGGTATCAGCAAGCGCACTGATAAGTTTTTGTTCCTGCTCTTGCGCAAATTCTTTTAATTCATTGCAGTACATATTTCTTCCTTTCTGGAGCATGTTACCAAATCAGAATACCGGATGAACAAAACTGGTGGCTACATCCTGTAGGGATTATGTATTAGTAAGCTCTGGCCATTAGTGCCATTTCAGGTTATGTGATCCTACCCACGTAATATGGACACAGGCCTAAGCGAGGTTCTTGTTTTCAAATTGTTCCGGACTGAGGCCGCCACACCAACTGTGCCGCCGCCACCGATTGTAATCACATTCGATATAATTAAACACCGTTGCCCGCATTATTTCCCGGCTGATAAAGTGTTCTCCATGGATACATTCCACTTTCAGCGAATGAAAGAAGCTTTCCACGCAGGCATTATCGTAGCAGCAACCTTTTGCGCTCATACTTCCACGCAGATTATGCCGCTTCAGTTGCGCCTGATAATCTGCTGAACAGTACTGGCCTCCACGGTCCGTGTGAACGATAACGTTCCGGGGCCTCTTACGCCGCCACAGCGCCATCTGCAGGGCATCGCAGGCCAGTTGCGCCGTCATGCGTGGCGACATTGACCAGCCAATAACGGCACGTGACCACAGGTCAATGACCACTGCCAGATACAGCCAGCCTTCATCTGTACGTAAGTACGTGATGTCTCCTGCCCACTTCTGGTTCGGGCCACTGGCGTAAAAATCCTGCTCCAACAGATTTTCTGACACAGGCAGGCCGTGTGCGCGGTAGCTGACCGGGCTGAACTTCCGGGAGGCCTTTGCCCTCAGTCCCTGACGGCGCAGGCTTGCCGCCACGGTTTTTACGTTAAAGGGGTAACCCTGAGCACGCAGTTCATCCGTCAGGCGTGGGGCACCGTAACGCTGTTTTGACCGGGTAAAAGCCGCGAGGACAACGCTGTCGCAGTGTTGGCGGAACTGCTGACGCGTGCTTATCCTTGTCCGCCGCTGACACCACGTATACCAGCCGCTGCGGGCCACCCGGAGCACGCGGCACATTGCTTTGATGCTGAACTCAGCCTGATGTTTTTCAATAAAGACATACTTCATTTCAGACGATTCGCAAAGTATGTCGCGGCCTTTTGGAGGATAGCCAGTTCCTCTGCCTGCTCCGCCAGTTGCCGCTTCAGGCAGGCATTTTCAGCGGCCAGTTCACTTTCACGCTCTGACGAACTCATTTGTTGCTGCAGTTTGCTGCGCCACGCATAGAGCTGTGATTCATACAGGCTGAGTTCACGGGCTGCGGCAGCAACACCGATGCGTTCAGCAAGTTTCAGGGCTTCACTGAGAAATTCAGGCGAATGCTGTTTACGGGGTTTTTACTGGTTGATACTGTTTTTGTCATGTGAGTCACCTCTGACTGAGAGTTTACTCACTTAGCCGCGTGTCCACTATTGCTGGGTAAGATCAAGTCTTACTTACCCTGTGAACCATGTTGATATTGATACTATATTGACTATATGCCATACAGGTGGTAATGATTAGTTACTACCATACAGGAAAAGGTAGAAAATGACTCTTTTGGTAACGGCTGAGTGTGTTGACGATCTGATAAACGATGTTCATCAAGCTATCCTAGCGGATGGACTCAGTAACGATCCTACAAAAGGATCAACTCTAGAGATTCTTGGTGCCTATCTTGTCCTTACCGACCCCCGCCGAAGAATAAGTAGAACAGAATCCCGAGGAAAACTAATTAGTTGCTTAGGTGAATTTCTGTGGTATCTCTCAGCTCAGAACGATCTTGAGTTTATAAAACACTTCATACCACGTTACGCTGAATCCGCTGAGTCAGATGGGAAAATACATGGTGGTTACGGGCCACGGTTGTTTAATATGCGTGGTTTATATAATCAGCTAAAAAATGTTATCAACCTTTTGCAGGAGAAAAAACCTACCAGACGTGCAGTAATACAGCTTTTCGATGCCTCAGACTTGGTGCCCTCAAAAACTGAACAGCGAGAATACGTAGATATTCCTTGTACAATATCTATGCAGTTTATTGTCAGATGTGAAGAGCTGCATCTATTTGTTTGTATGCGTTCTAACGATGCCTTTATGGGGCTGCCTCATGATGTATTTGCGTTCACGATGCTACAGGAATTAGTTGCCCGCTTGATAGGATGCGAATTGGGTCACTATCATCACTTTGTATCCAGCCTACATCTCTATAAAAATGATTTAGAAAAAGTGAAGGCTCTTCAGAAAGAGGGGTTCATGAGCACCCTACCAGTCATGGGATCGATGCCTGAAATGCATTCCTTAGATGATATCTTACCCCTGCTTGAGGCAGAAAAAGCTCTTCGAGAGAATAAGGAATTTGATATTGACACTACTTCCTTGAATGACTACTGGAAGGATTTATTGCGTATATTAAAAATCCACTTTTTGTTACGTTCACATACACCCAACCACAAAGGACTAGCCTTCCAAGAGTTGGCTGCAATGAAAAATCAGGAATATCGGTTTATTTTTGAAGGAAGACTACAATGAAAAGACATAATCAAATCAGTCAGCTGGTTAGTAATTTGCAAAATTTTAGCCGCAATGAACACAACCTAAATGGCCTAAGTTCTCCTGCCTGCTTTGATGTTTTAGCCTGTCAGATTATCGACAGTATACGTCGTATACGCTATGTGGAAACTCTTGCATTACGGACCGATTATATGACTCCGTTACGAAAAGAGCCGAATTCTGATGTTTTTGATCCTCTCCGCGCTGCCTGCCTTTATCTTCGTGACAACAATTACGATGAAGCCTGCTGGCTGGTTTTCCTTGCCACACATTTCGGCAAGAGTAACAAAACCGGCTGGATTTTGTGTCGAGATATATACAGTGGACTCGGTACACAAACGTGGACATGGGATACGATAACTGATGACTTTGCTGCTTTTGAACAATGGTTCGCCAGCGTCTCTGATGAGTTGACAGCTAACAGTAGCCTAAGACAATATGGTAACCATCGGAAATATGAAACGAAGAAATATCACTCTCGTCGTTCAATACCTGCGGTTTTTCGCTCTTACATCGGATTCATTGGTGCTACACACAGTCATGAGGCTAGGTTTGCAGAGGCCAAGAGCTTTTCATCTTCACCAGAATCTTTATTCGAACTATTGTATTCAGGGCTAAATGCCGTGATCTCATTTGGACGAACCGCAAAATTTGATTACCTAACTATGCTCAAGAAAACGGGACTTCTGGATGTAGAGCCGGGTCATGCTTTTCTGAATGGAGCAACCGGGCCCCTTCAAGGAAGCCGGCTACTTTTCAGCAATAGCCGGACTGCTGGTGACACAATAGACGTATTGAATGAAAAACTAGCTGACCTTGCGGCAATTATTCCTGCACCCTACTTGAGAATGCAGGTTATTGAAGATGCGTTGTGCAACTGGCAGAAATCACCTGACCGTTATGTCTATTTCGGCGGCTGATATCAGACGATATCTTCTTTACGGAATCTCACTTTAAACCGATTAAGGTGAGAAAAAGGTATATTACCTTCATGCTGCAAATATCCCAGTACGATCCCTTTGGATACCCCCATTTTCCTAGCTAACCGGATGATCTCTTTCCAATGCCGGACACCATAGCGACTAAGTTGCTGCCGGTATTCTTCTGGGATAAGAACATCAACGGCAAATTTATCTGCTTCCTTTTCCTCTTCCGACGAAAGACTATCTTTACCTTCTACGCGAACTCGGACAGCTTCATGCAAGATGAGATGCCCAATCTCATGAAACAGCGTAAACCAAAAATGGTCATCGGTCAGATAACGGAAACTCATGACTAGGGTTGCGCGATCTGGTGTAAAAAAGCAGGTAGCACCACTTGCCCGACATCCCTTTGGCGTTGGCAACACAACGAGAGAAACTCCAGCAGTGGCGAGAAGGTCGCGAATGTAAGGGATAAAAATCCTCATGTCGGGTTCATTTGTAGCTTTGCGCAGTTCTGGCAACAATGCTATCAGCCCCTCTTTATCCCATACAGCACAGTTTTGGTTTGAGGTAAGTTGTGCAGCCCTAGTCAGCCACACCAAATCGGCCATAGGCTCGGTTGCCAGATTAAGAGATTTACGAAAAGCGACCAAAGGAGCATCTGACTGAATTTTATAAAAAAAATCATTGACGGAATTTATTCCGAAAAACGATAGGCAGTGCTGGAATTTACTTTCCCGAGTTGTAGTTTTGGGGATCCAACCAAACTCCATCATATCACGTACAGGCAATGATTCGAGCCAATCATTATTCACTTTCTCGAGGTATCCAATTTGCTGGCGATAAGCGACTTCGCGCTTGATCCAGAAGTCTGTCGATACGTTGAATAACTCCTCAAGCTTACAAGCCAGAGACTCATTGAGTCGGATTTTTCCTTCAAGAAGTTGCTGACCCCGGATAAGAGACAATCCAATCCTCTTACTCAGTTCTTCACCAGAAAGCCCATGTTCATCCATTAGATCTATAATTGTATCACCGGGTGGAGATACCCAGTCAGGCTGGAAGTCCTGCGTAACTATCATTTCACGTCACCTATGAACACTAACCGTATCCGGCTAACTCGGGACCAGTTAATTGTATTATCTTGATTTTTGGGCTGAACTGTATTCCCACAGACAAATCCCATTTTTACATCACCGAGAATGGTAATTGTAATACACTCTTCCCCATCCTCAAAGCAGACCTCCGGCGAACCTACGGGCAACAGTAATATGTTGTCTGTCACGGAAAGATCGGAAAGTCGCGAGCGTAGTCTTGATGCCACTTTGTCACCAAAGATCTCATTTGCCTCATGCATACTCTCGCAAATAGTCCTTAACTTCTTGCTTTGAAAGGTAATGAACAAAATTATCCACTTTTATTTTTCTTGGTTGCTACGTTTATAGCAAACTCAACGCTCATTCACAAAATGAGATGTAGCGAATTAATGGACTCTGCACATATTAAATGTTAATGATGGACTTAAAATCACGGATTCGTAAGGGAAACATGAAAGGTAAACATCAAGACACTAAAGCCCTGTCTGACGTGCTAGCGGAAATGCAACGGCAGGATGCCAAATGGGGGGCAGACCGTAATCAAGATCCTTTTATCTGGGGAGCGATTCTCGGAGAAGAGGTGGGAGAATTTCATCAGGCTGTCCTCCATGATCGTTTTGGTGGTAAAGCAGCCGGTACCAGTAGGGAGGAAGCAGTACAAATTGCTGCTGTTGCACTGCAAATCATCGAATATTATGATCGCGTAATAGATCGATAAATTAGAATTAATCAACTAAGAGTCTTTTACACGCGAAGATGAACTCTGGCAGCCATCTACCTTCGTGGGCCTGTAGAACACATCTAATTGCAATACTCCCAGTTAATCACTAACCAGCCTCTCCAGTAAGGCTGGTCGATTAGGTTTAATTAAACAGATATAACAAGCAATTCACTTGGTATTACGCGGTTCACACAGACTTCTTTAGTTGTGTCATATCCTATAACTTTCAGAGGCTTATTTACGGTATTATCACGAACGGTGCAAAAGTGGCTCTTCCGCAACCTAGGTGGAGATTTTCATGCCAGTGGACTCATTACCCTCTGCCTAAGTAGTTCAAATCCGGCTCGACCATACATCAGATGTTTCAGCATCTTCAGGCGATTTACATGACCTTCGACAACACCGTTACTCCAGCGGCTGCTGGTTGCCTCACATATAGCCGCAGCATCAGCTTCCATCCCCGCAGCCACGCGCCGAAGTTCTGCTGAACCGTTTTCGTGGACTCGAGTGAACCAACTGCTTAGATTTGATTTATTTGGGGTTTTCAGAATACGGTAGAACTCAAGTACTAGTTGCTGCGCTATTTTCAGCGCCGGTTCTTTTTCACACATCAGACTAATAAATCGGGAAGCATAATTTTCTTCACCCCTGATTATTATCCAGGGCATCAACCAGCGGCTTACCCGGGACACTGAAGGAAGTCTGGCGGCAGTAGTAACTGGTGGGTTCCAGCCTTTACGCCATTTGGCAACAGCATCCCTGACGATGGTTTCACTGCCTGTAACCCCCGGGCCACCATTTCCCGCCATATCCAGTCGCTGGTGTGCTGAATTGGTCATGTATGAAGGAAGATATCAATGGTGGTATCTCCCTTTCAAAAGGAAGTGAAAAGCTTGATGCCTGCTGCCAGGCAATCAATATTACGTGCTTTTAACGACTATCCTAAATGGTGGTAGCTATGCAGAGCTCCCGGTCCTAGCGCTGGGAGCTTATCGCTTATCTTTACCGTAAGCGTAAACGGACCGCCGTATGTAGCCATTAAACCAGTATTGGTAACGTAGATACCCACCTTTTCAAAAGGGAAGTGGATAAAAGATAGCGAAAATGCGAAGAGTTGATTAATGCATTGAAACAAAATTCATTAATGATGAACTTGGAGAAAAGCTCCATCGTTTTATTGGCTCAAAAAACATATCCCATAGATGATCAGCCATACCTTCATTGGTTAGCAAGGTATCCTGTGAGTAGCCATGGCTGAAGATGCCCATTGATGGGCGAAAACCAAGGATCTGACCGTTAGAGCAGTTATGTCGTTAAACACATCACCACCATATGCCATCCGGCTCACTTCGTCGGCCAAATTAGTGTGATATTCTTTCCAGAAATGCTGTTGTATCCACGACATAAGGCGATGATTGATGGAGCAGTCTCTCAATTTTGAAATGTTGCGCAGCCAGTGGCCGGAACTGGCTGAACTCGCGTGTATGGCGGAACGCTATGTTCACTCCGATCCGGAAAGTTGTCTGGTCAAGCTGCGCAACTACACCGAATTGATGGTGCGCTGGTTGTATCGTCAGGAGCGGTTGCCGGAAGGTATTAAGGCTAATCTTTACGATTTAATGAATGCTGATGTCTTTACCAGCATGATGCCGGAAGCCATCATCATGAAAATGGATGCGCTGCGTATCCATGGCAACCGTGCCGCGCACGGCGGACGTATCAAAGCTAAAGATACTTACTGGCTGCTCAAAGAAGCGTATTTGTTGGGAATTTGGCTGTATGTTCGCTACGCCCACGGTAATGTTGATGACTGCCCCAAATTTACACTCCCTCCATTAACACAATCTTCAGGTCGTGCAGATGAAAAACGTCTGGAAGATGCAATCAGGGCTCAGGATGAAAGCCGTGAGCGCGAACTGGCGCTGCAACGCGCACTACAGCAAGAACAGGAAAAGGCCGAACACCTCACTCAACGCCTGAATGAAGCCAGAGCGCGTAACCAGCATGTTGCCGATATTCTCTCTATTGATGAAGCGGAAACCCGCCGTCGCCTGATTGACTCTCGCCTGCTTGCTGCTGACTGGAATGTAGGCGAAGGCCTTAAAAATACCGATCAGGTTACGCAGGAACATCCCGTTAAAGAACAACCTACCGCGACCGGAGACGGTTATGCGGACTATGTCTTGTGGGATGAGGCACACAAACCGCTGGCGGTGGTGGAAGCAAAAAAAACCAGCGTCAATGCCGAGCAAGGACGAATTCAGGCCCGGCTGTATGCAGACTGGCTGGAAAAAGAATACGACCAGCGTCCGATCATCTTCTACACCAACGGCTATGATATCTGGCTGTGGGATGACCATAAAACTCATGGTTATCCCCCGCGTCGGGTGTTTGGCTTCTACAGCAAGGAAAGCCTGCAATATCTTATTCAACAGCGTGAAACCCGTCTTCCGCTGAACAGTGTGCCGCACGTAAAAGATAACGAAGGTAAGGCCGTTGCCGGACGTTTGTACCAGCTTGAAACCATTGCCCGTGTCAGCGAGCGGTTTACCAACAAATACCGGCAATCGCTAATTGTTCAGGCTACGGGTACAGGCAAAACCCGCGTGGCAATAGCGCTAAGCAAACTAATGATTGATGCCCGCTGGGTAAAACGCGTCCTGTTTCTTTGCGACCGCAAGGAACTACGTAAACAGGCGGCGAATGCCTTTAATCAATTCACCAATGAGCCGCTGTATGTGGTCGGGAAATCGAAAAAAGCAGACAGGCAGAATGCTAGGATCTACATCGCCACCTATCCTGGTATGATGAAAATCATGGACCATTTCGATGTTGGTTATTTCGATTTGATCATCGCCGATGAATCCCATCGCTCTATCTACAACGTTTACGGCGATCTGTTTAAGTATTTTGATGCCCTCCAGATTGGCCTGACGGCCACGCCGATTGACATGGTGAGTAAAACCACTTTCGGCCTGTTTGGTTGTGAAGGACGTATTCCTACCGCCAACTACAGCCTGGAAGATGCCATCGCCGATAACAATCTGGTTCCCTATGAGGTTGTCACGCACACCACAGAATTCCTGCGCGAAGGCATCAAACGGGAGAAATTAAGCGACGCACAAATCCGCGAGCTGGAAGAACAAGGCATAGATCCCAATACGCTGGAGTTTGATGGCAAGGCGCTGGATGAGGCGATCTACAACAAAGACACCAACCGCTATATCCTGCGTAACCTGATGGAAAATGGCCTGAAAGATCGGGACGGCCAGTTGCCAGGTAAAACCATCATTTTCGCCCGTAACCACAAACACGCGCTGCTGTTGAATGAATTATTCGACGATATGTACCCGCAGTTTGCCGGGCGCTTCTGCCAGGTCATCGACAATTACGATCCCCGCGCCGAGCAACTGATTGATGATTTTAAAGGGCTGGATGAAAGCACCAACAAAGAGCTGACCATCGCTATCTCCGTTGACATGCTCGATACCGGTATTGATGTCCCGGAAATTGTGAATCTGGTCTTTGCCAAACCGGTCAAATCAAAAGTGAAGTTCTGGCAGATGATTGGCCGTGGTACGCGCCTCTGTCCGGGGTTGTACGGTTACGACGATAACGGCAAACCTCTGGATAAACAGAAATTCCGCATTTTCGATCACTGGGGCAATTTTGAGTATCACGAACTGCATACCGAAGAGGCCGAAGTCACAGCGACAAAATCGCTTGCACAAAAACGCTTCGAAGCGTGGGTTATGCTGGGGGCCGCTGCGCAACGTAAATTCGACAAACAGGCGGTGGATTTAGTTGCTCACCAGCTACGCGAGCAAATCAATGCACTGGATGAAAAGTCGATTGCCGTCCAGGAAAAGTGGCATCAAAAAGCGCAGTACAGCGATGAAAAAGTGCTGCGCCAGCTTTCCCCGAAAACACAGCAGGATTTGCTATCTGTCCTGGCCCCGCTGATGCAGTGGCTGGACGTGCGCGGGCAAAGCGACGCTATGCGCTTTGATATGGATATTCTGGCGGCGCAAACTGCCCGTTATACCAACCCGGAAGAGCTGGATGTGCTCTGGCCGGTCATCGTCGAAAAAGTGGAGCGCCTGCCGCCGCATTTGGCGCAGGTCCAACAGCAAGGACCGCGGATCAATCAGCTTCGTGATTTAGGCTGGTGGAAGCAGGCCAGCCTGGAAGAGCTGGAAGATATCCGCATTCATCTGCGCGGCATCATGCACCTGATGGAAAAAGACGCGACGCCGAAATTTGGTTCGATACAGGTGGATATTACCGAAGATGCGAACCTGATTCAGACGGAAAACCGCAAAACCAACATCCGCTCGATTGACTTCAAACTCTATCGCCAGCAGGTGCAGGGAGCGCTGGAGCCGCTGTTCCAGCAAAATCCGGTGCTGAAGAAAATCCGCAACGGCGAGCCTGTGACGCAAAGCGAGCTGGATGAACTGGCTAAACTGGTGCTGATCCAGAACCCTAACGTTGATATCCGGGCACTGAAAGAGTTCTACCCGCAGGCGACCGCCAGCCTGGATAAACTATTGCGTACCATCATCGGGATGGACAGCGACGCGGTGGAAGTGCGCTTTGCTCAGTTCGCCGCTGATAACAGCCTGACCAGCCAGCAATTGCGCTTCCTGTCATTGCTGAAAAACCACATTCGCGATTACGGCACCATTGAAATGCGGCAGCTCTTTGAACAGCCTTTTACGCATATCCACAACGAAGGCGTTACCGGTGTGTTCCCTGATATAGAGCAGATCGCCCGCCTACAAAAGATAGTCGAAGAGCTGGGTGTTGTGACCGACGCAGCAACGGTATAATACGCACATGACAAGCCCCGGCAGCGGGGCTTTTGTATTTAAAACAGGATATAAAAGCTAACAATGATCACTGGTGACTTAAAAAGTAAAATCGACGGCCTGTGGGAAGATTTCTGGGTGGGTGGTATCACCAACCCGCTGACCGTAATCGAACAGATCACCTATCTAATGTATTCCCGGATGCTGGATACTCAGGAACAACGCGACGAGAAGCGTAAACAAATCGCGGGTATTGATTTTAAACCGCGTTTTGCACCAGAACAGCAGGAGTTCCGTTTCAGTCACTATAGCAATCTTGGCTCGGATGAGATGATGGAAGTGGTGCGCGATGGTGTATTCCAGCATTTTCGTCAGCTCGGCCAGGCTGATGCGTCGAAGGTAACGCTGCTGGGCAACTTTATGAAAGATGCCCGTCTGGAGATTGTTAAGCCTTCATTGCTGACCAAAGCGGTTGAGGTGATCAAAAACCTGCCATTGGATCGCGGCGACACCAAAGGCGACCTTTACGAATACCTGTTAAGCAAGCTGACCACTGCCGGAATCAACGGCCAGTTTCGCACACCGCGCCACATTATCCGCACGATGGTTGAAATGATGGAGCCGAACCCCGCCCGCGGCGAGACGATTTGCGATCCGGCCTGCGGCACCGGTGGCTTTCTGGCAACCAGCTATGAATATCTACTGGAGAAGTACAGCTCGCTGGAATCCATTCATACCGAGATTGGCACCAACGAACGTGGTGAGCTGGAAGAGCAAAAAATCTTTACCGGCGATCTGTTGACCCCGTGGCGTAACCATGTGGATAACAATATGTTCCACGGTTACGACTTTGACACCACAATGTTACGTATCGCCGCCATGAACCTGATTATGCACGGCGTGGAAGCGCCGGATATCCACTATCAGGACACCATGAGCCAGAGCTTCAGCACAAACTTCCCGCAGGCCAGTAAAAACGCTTTCAACCTGATTCTGGCAAACCCGCCGTTTACCGGTTCACTGGACGAAGAAGATATCGACTCCACGCTGTCGGCAATGGTGAAAACCAAAAAAACCGAACTACTGTTCCTGGCGCGTATTCTGCAAATGCTGAAAGTGGGCGGGCGCAGTGCCACTATCGTGCCGCAGGGCGTGCTGTTTGGCTCCAGTAAGGCGCACCAGTCACTTCGCAAAACGCTGGTGGAAGATAACCAACTGGAAGCGGTGATCAACCTGCCTTCCGGCGTATTTAAACCTTACGCTGGCGTGGCGACGGCGATCCTGATCTTTACCAAAGGCGGTCAGACGGACGAGGTCTGGTTCTACGATCTGCAAAATGATGGCTACAGCCTGGATGACAAGCGTAACCCAATTAAAGACAACGACCTGCCGCATCTGCTGGCAAGCTGGAAGCATTACCGTACTTTACGCGGGCTGCCGGTTGATAACTTTATGGGTGAGAAGTTAGCCTCGTTGCTGAAACAGCAGTACCCGGAAGGGATTGATGCTGGCGTTGATTTTAAAGATCGCACTCAGGCGGCGTTTATAGTGCCAAAAGAAGATATTGCTGCCCAGAAATACGATCTCTCTATTAATCGTTATAAAGAAGTGGTGTATCAGGCTGAGGAGTATGAAGATCCGAAGGTGATATTGAAGCGGTTAAAAGATCTGGAAAAAGAGATTCTGGCGGATCTGGATGAGCTGGAGGGGATGCTGTGAAAAAAAATCAATTGGTCACACTTGGCAAACATATAGACATATTGTCCGGGTGTGCATTCCCTTCAAGTGGATTCAATAGGAACAATGGTGTTCCACTAATCCGTATTAGAGATATTCTTTCAGGAAAAACCGAAACTTATTATGAAGGCAGTTATGACTTAAAATATCTTATTAAAAAAGGTGATTTACTAGTTGGGATGGATGGAGATTTCAACCGTGAGTATTGGAAAGGTACTGATGCGTTGTTAAATCAACGGGTATGTAAAATTACGCCAAATCCTGAAACACTTGATAAAAATTTTCTATATCATTTCTTGCAAAAGGAATTGGATAAAATTCATGCTACAACAGATGTTGTGACTGTAAAACATTTGTCTGTAAAAAAGATACAAGATATTAAAATTAGGCTTCCTTCATTAAAAGAACAAAAACGCATTGCTGCTATTCTTGATAAAGCTGATGCTATACGCCAAAAGCGCGAACAAGCCATCAAACTGGCTGATGATTTTTTGCGGGCTAAGTTTCTAGAGATGTTTGGAACTCCTGCAAACAACATACATCGTTTCCCGAAAGGAACGATTCGCGACTTGGTTGATTCAGTAAATTATGGAACTTCAGCAAAAGCCTCTATTGATTCTGGTGAATATCCTATATTACGGATGGGTAATATAACATATCAAGGTAGGTGGGATTTTACAGATTTAAAATATCTTGATCTCAGTGTAAAAGAAAAGGATAAATATTTGGTTAAAGAAGGCGATCTTCTTTTCAATCGTACTAACAGTAAGGAACTTGTTGGTAAAACAGCTGTGTATGAAGAAGACAGGCCTATGGCATTTGCTGGATATTTAATCCGCGTTAGACCTAATTCTATCGGAAATAACTACTATATTTCAGGGTATCTTAATTCCATCCATGGCAAAATCACATTGATGAATATGTGTAAAAGTATTGTTGGCATGGCTAATATTAATGCACAGGAATTGCAGAATATAGAGATATTAATCCCACCTAAGCATCTACAAGATGAGTATGAGATTATTTATAAAAAAATAAAAAAAGGACTAAGCATTTATGATAAAAGCGCAATGCAACTTCAACTTTTAGCATCAAACCTATCGAATAAATATTTCATGTAAGGTTCATTATGAAATTAACTAAACTTGTACTTGAAAATTTCAGATCTGTTAGAGAGCGGCAGGAAATTGATTTTGCACCTGTAACATTACTATTGGGGCCAAACAGCGCGGGCAAGACTACTATTTTAATTGCATTATTTTATCTTCAACAAATATTAGACCGTGAGCAGTGTGATCCTATATATTTAGAAGCTATGGGGAACAGGCGCATAGATGGATTTAGATCTCTAGTCCATAATGGGGATCTGAATAATGTAATTACTATTGGTATCGGTTTCGATCCTGAACAAACAATAGGTGTAGAATATAAAACATATTTAGAAGAACTTGGTGATATTTTCGATATTCATTTTATAAAAATGAAAGACATTGCAGATGAAACTGAAAAGGTTTATGTAGAGTTTAAAATCGCATGGTCACAATTGCACAGAGCAGCATATATAAAGAACTATGCTGTTTCTATAAATAATGAATTTATTGGAGAGCTAAGTAATGATGAGTATACTAAATCATCTTTAGTAAATAGATTGAACTTTACTCATCCGTTGCTTCTTCCTATTGATTATAATTTATGGCTTGAATCTATTGATAAGGAAGGATTAGATACGATTGCCAGTGAATTTGAAATATCTTTAAATGACTTAATTCCTGGCTTAGAACGTAATAAAAGTGGTGCAACAGAGCGAGTAAAAACTGTTGATTATATATTTGAAGAAGATAAAGAAAAACCAATGTTTCCTGTTTTTTTAAAGACGAAAATTGGTGCGTTACCTCAACTGGGAAGAACTGTTGATACAAATTTGAAAGTTTTTGATATATCCGAGCCAGTTGAGTATTTTAATCGAGATATAATCACCAGAGTGCTAACGCAAGTTTTTACTTCTCCGTTAGATAAATTAAATAATTATTTAAAGGCTAGCGTATCTATTGGACCGTTAAGAATTATACCTGATT
This sequence comes from Citrobacter sp. Cb023, assembly GCF_030336805.1. Lineage (NCBI taxonomy): Bacteria > Pseudomonadati > Pseudomonadota > Gammaproteobacteria > Enterobacterales > Enterobacteriaceae > Citrobacter > Citrobacter sp. Cb023. The sequence continues at coordinate 51,718 of NZ_JAOWCV010000041.1, forward strand.
CTTCATTTACGCCAAATCCTTATCCAGAACAAAATGGATGGTTTGATGGTACATCAGCATGGGATAAGCTGTGTTTATCTCAACAAAATGATAGTGATTTGATTAAAAAAGTAAGTGATTGGTTTTCCAATAGAGATAAACTAAACACTAATTATAATATATTTAGTGGAGGAGAATTTGATATAAAAACCTCCCCTCAACTTTTAGGTCTGAAAGATAATGTTTACTTCTGTAAAATAGATTCAAGCCAAATGTTATTTCCAAATCAAGTCGGTGTCGGATTAACTCAGATAGCACCTCTTATTATTGCAGCCAATATAGTTCAGGATGGATTAATTGCTATAGAGCAGCCTGAGCTACATATTCATCCCGCTTTACAACTCGCTGTAGGTGATCTGTTTACCCAATATCCCCTTGATGTTAAAAGACCTATGTTTTTAGTCGAAACACATAGTGAGCACATTTTGCTTCGAATTTTAAAAAGAATTAGACAAACAACGGACAATGAATTACCTGAATCAAATTACCCAGTAAAACCTGATTTTATATCAGTGATCGTTTTCGAGGATAATAATGGTTCGACTGTTACTAGGAAAATAGATATTACTGATGATGGTGACTTCAAACAAAAATGGCCCAAAGGTTTCTTCGAAGAAAGAAGGGGAGAGCTTTTTTAATGTTCTACGAATGCGCCATTTCACCAGAGGCTTTGTTTGAGATCGCAATTGATCGGAGAAATTATCGTGACTTCATAAAAGGATTTTCTACGGGCGGTAACTTTCTCTATAGTGAATTACCAAAGCTGAAGAGAAATAAAAAACAATTGCTTGGGCTATTAAATGCTAATCATAGTGAACTTCAAAAAAAACGATTAGAGGACCTTATTATTTTTTTGAAAAATAATAAGGTTAGTAGGGTTTATGATTATGTTGGTGACATGTCATGGTCAGATAACATCTCTGCTGTAAATCGAATTGAACAATTTGATCATGTAGTGAGTTCTACTCCTTGTGATAACCTTGATGTAACTAATATAGATGATTTCTTTGGGTTAAATTATGCTCGGCAAAAAATTGTTGCTAGAATTGCTGAGGATATGATATCTATAATCTCACGCTTATTAAAAACATCAGAGCATATTATTATAGTTGACCCATACTTTAGTGACAAACAAAGATGGTGGAATGTATTTATTTCATTACTTAGCGTTAGTGCTAATAACTCTTATAAAAAAAATTTAAAGATAGATGTTATATTTGATGGGAGTAAAGAAAACTCCCCAACGGTGAATTATTTGGCTAATAAGTTGAACCGCGAAAACCTTGTCTTTCCAGACGATTTTAAATTATCAGTAACATTTAAGTCTTTAACTTCTCGCGAGGGTAATGAATGTCTGCATAATAGATATGTTCTTTCTAATGTTGCTGGAGTTTGTTTCATGCATGGTTTAGATGAGGGAGAAGGAACGGATGATGTCTCAATTTTGTCGAAAGAGGGATATAATAAAAGATGGGAACATTACACTACGAATAATGTTTTTGATTTAATAGAAGAGCGTGAAGTTATATGTTAAGTATTTCCCTTACTGTTTTCAATTAAATCCTACAAACTTATTAGGACCCTTTAAAATTTATTCAACACGCCAATAAAAAATCTAATTCTATTAATCTTGACCTGGTCTATCAAAATGATAGACCAGGCTTCTGTTATCTACATTACTTCTAGTGAAATAGCCAACCAATCGTCCCTATAAGGCAGGTTAAATAGTTTTAATTTAGCAAATTTGATAAACAACTCACTCGCCATTACCCCGATTGATCTTCGCATAGTCAAACGGCGTAATCGCTCTCTCCCGATTGGCATCCAGAAAATCTGCCCACCACTGCAGCATCAGCTTGCGCTCATCCAGATGCTCCGCTTTATGGATATACGCTGCCTGCACTGAGTTACGTCCATGTGGCTCATCTGACGTTCAGCCGCTTTATCTCGTGCTGTTCTGGTCTCAATACTTCCATGCCGTTGCAATTACCTCTTAAACCATTCCTTATCATTTTCATGTCTTCGATAAGAAATCTTCATCATTCATGATCGATTTTGTCGATCGATTCGATCGAATTTTCTCTTTTTACCTTGTCTTTTGCATGGTTTTAAAATGAGCAACCTTCTTTATCGGGTGGGGTAAGAACCAACGGAGATGATTGAAATGAAAAAGGTTATTGCTGTTTCAACACTTGCAATGGCAGGCATGTTTTCGGCCCAGACTCTGGCTGATGAGAACAAAACTGGCTTTTATGTGACCGGTAAAGCCGGTGTTTCTGTTATGTCACTTTCAGAGCAACGTTTCGTTGATGGTGAAGGGGCATGGGCGGATAAATACAAAGGCAGTGACAAAAGTGATACGGTTTTTGGCGCAGGCCTTGCGGTGGGATACGATTTTTATCAGCACTACAATGTGCCGGTGCGTACTGAAGTGGAGTTTTATGGCCGCGGTAACGCTGAATCAAAATATCGTCTGAGTTATTGGGAAAGTGCCGGTGGTGCCGAGTTCGATGATGCACAGAACAAGCTCAGTGTAAACACGCTGATGCTGAATGCGTATTATGATTTCAGAAACAGCAGTGCATTCACGCCATGGATATCTGCTGGTCTGGGTTATGCACGGGTTCATCATAAAACTTCGTACATATATACCGATAACAGCCCGGCAGGCAGTGAAGTTTATTCAGCTTCAGCGTCAAAATACGAAAACAACCTGGCATGGAGCCTGGGTGCCGGTGTTAAATACGATGTGACGCAGGATTTCAGCCTTGACCTCAGCTACCGGTATCTGGATGCAGGGGATTCCACTCTGACTTATAAAGATGAGGATGGTGCTAAATATAAATCCTCTGTTGATGTCAGAAGTAACGAGTTTATGTTAGGTGCAACATATAACTTCTGACAGCCATTTCTGCCTGCGCTTTGGAGCACAGTAAAGTGCAGGTATGACAAATCAATAACAGATATCCTGATGATATTCTCCCTCTGGCAACTAATAATTTCAGATGAATGAAATATAAATAGAGCAAAAATATTACTTTCGTTGATTTTTTACAGGGGGCAGGTAGCGCGCAGTATGGTTGTCAGTCTGTTAAATGAAAAAGGACTGTTGTTGGGACACGTTGTTTTTTGTCATATCAGCCCTTCCGGAAACAATAAACCGTATTACGAAGGAGGCTCCCGGACATCTGGTTTAAAGTTTGAACATAATCAAATAAAAATCTGTTGCCGGAGGGCGTAGTTTTGTGGAACTGACAAATGATGTCAGGAGTATTTATATAATTCACTTACACAAGAGTAATACTACAGGTGCAGTGATTTATGGTTGACTCAACGAGAAATCGCTCAGCGGAGCGTTTGATTGATATCCTTGTTGAATTACAAAATTATGGCGTGGTCAGTCGCTATAATTTGATGAAAAAATACAACATCACTGAGCGAACAGCATATCGTGATCTGAATATGCTTTCTCCCTTTATTGAAGCCTGTGGCGATGGAAAATACCGGCTTATTTCGGCAAGAGCAGGAAACCAGAGCAAAGAATCACTGCACAAATCTCTGGCCAGGTTACTGGATACTGATGCGATTTTTCCTGAACGGGATGAAGGTTTCTGGCAGAAATTAGAAAACAGGGCAACCGAAAGGCATATTCGTGTTCAGTTTCATAACCCTGAGCACACCATCAGGGATGATTTAAGAAAATATCTTGATGTTCTTGAAAAAGCGATCTGCAACAGTAATGTTTGCCAGATTGCATATGCCGGTAAGACCAGAATCGTTCATCCCTATAAATTAACTAATCAGAGAGGTATATGGTATTTGCTGGCTACTGAAGAGAACAAGTTAAAGTCGTTTTCATTAGCTAAAATAAAATGGCTGGATATAAAAAAAGAAAAGTTTGCAAAGAGTGATGAAATCCAGTCACTGGTAAGTGAGTCATGTGACCCGTGGGTGAGCGACAAAACATTTGATGTTGTGTTGTTCATTTACAGTAATATCGCCCATTATTTTTTGCGACGGGACTTACTTCCTTACCAGCAATTGCTACACAAACATGACAATGGCATTACGCTGTCATGCAAGGCTGCACATAAAAATCAAATTGTCCCGTTGATTTTATACTGGCTACCGAATGTTGAAATTATTGAACCAGTATGGCTGAAAGAAGCCGTGTTAACAATGTTAGGAAAATACCTTACTGCTGAGAATGTTTCCTGAAATATTTCAGTTGACTGATGATAAAGCAATCTGTACAGGAGGAAAAGAATGGCGTTACCTTTTATTATTTTGGGTGTGGCTGCCGGCGCTGCGGCATTCGGCGGAAAAAAAGCTTACGATGGATATCAAAAAAAGTCAGAAGCAGAGGATATCCTCGAAAAAGCAAAAGAGCGTTACGAGGAGCATAAAGAAAAATTTGAGCAGGCTGAAGCTCAGACATCATCAAAATTAACAACGCTCGGAAATAAAGAGCTTGAGATTGGTAAAGATTTCAGTGAGTTCGACAGGATTGCTGCTGAGCTCCTGGCGCGTCTGGAAAAAGAGGGCAATAAAGACCTGAAACTGAGTGTCCCGCAACATAACATCAATAAGATTCAGAACCTGGCCATTTCAGCGACAGAATATCTCAGTACGGTCGTTGCTGCCGGAGTTTCCGGGGCTGCTGCGGGTTTTGCTGTGTATAGCGGAGTGATGGCATTTGCTGCGGCTTCTACAGGTACACCCATTGCAGCGCTTTCTGGTGCCGCGGCTTATAACGCGACGATGGCGGCAATTGGTGGGGGCTCACTGGCTGCAGGGGGCATGGGAATGGCCGGCGGCGCAATGGTATTAGGCACCGCAGTGGCTGCACCGTTGATTGCCATTGCGGGCTGGGCTTACGACAGACATGCGACGAAAGCTCTTGAAAATGCCCATCAGTGTGCCTGCGATGTTGCACGGGCAGTTAAGAAAATGAATCTGGCCCGGGAGCATTTTGCAAAAGTTAATCAATACGTTGATGAAATTCTCGCTGCACTGAACAGAATGCATGCTGTATTTATTAAACACTATTTTGAGCCGCTTAAATCCATGCATTCTGTTATTACAGAACAACAGGATATCAGTGTATCAGATGAAGTCATTGTGCTTATTGACCATGGATATTCACTGGCCGCTATTATGACGGATATTATTACAACGCCACTGTTTAAACCGCGGAAACAGGAAAATGGTGAGGCAGTGATAAAAGATAACGTTATTGAAATGGAAACGGATGATAATGGAATGAACGTTATTAATAAGGATGAGCTGGATGATGTACTGGCCAGTTCGGTTGTGAAATTTGATGATTTTTCATCCCAGAGTTAATGATTTACCGGGCGTTAAAGCCCGGCTTTACAAGAAGTGAAATAACATGAATGTGGAAAAATTTGACTGGACAGAAGAGTTACATCAGACCATGGTGAAGAGCCTGGTTACATCATTCGGGCTGGATTTTCTGTTGCTAAATGATCGTAAGGGTGGTGATGTTGACACTATCCATAATGTGCGTAATGGCATTTATGCCACGGAGGCTGAGCGACAGCGGTATGAAGGTCGTGGCGAATATGATTCTCATCATTACCACAGCCATGAGAACTATATCGCGACGAACCGGGAAGGAAAGCGTGCGCATCAGGCAGGGACTCTTACTGATGCATATACAGGCGAGGTGTTTGCTTCTGACGACAAAAAAAATCTGGATCATATTATTTCCGCTAAAGAAATTCATGATGATCCGGGGAGAATTCTTGCTGAACGGGATGGTGCAGAACTGGCAAATGACGCTTCAAATCTGGCATTCACTCATGAGTCGCTCAATAAATCAAAGAAAGCAGACTCAATGGATGCGTTTATTTGCACGCTGCAGAAAAACAGAGAAGATACGTTAAGGCAGATAGCAGAGCTTGAATCTCAGGCAACGCTGACAGAAAAGGAAAAGAAACGTCTGATAAGTCTGAGAAAAAAAGCTGATGCAGATACTGAGCGTATGGAAAGGGCTGATAAATATGCCCGGGAAAAATATGAGGCCACGATTAATCAGAGCTATTACCTGAGTAGTAAGTTTGCTACTGCTGTCGCCAGTGCTTCGCTTAATTCCGGTTTTCGTATGGGGACGCGACAGATGTTGGGGCTTATTCTTGCCGAGATCTGGTTCGAACTGAGGGAACGAATCCCGCATATTATCAGGCAGCAACGGAACTCATTCAGCGCCGGCAAATGCCTGTCCGAAATAACGTCAGCATTACGTGCCTGCCAGGAACGAGTACAGGAAAAATTCAGTTCTTTTTTAATTGCCTTTAAAGATGGTGTCATCGGAGGGATACTGTCAGGTATTACCACAACGCTGTTAAATATATTCCTGACAACGGAAAGAATGATTGTCCGGCTTATCAGGGAAATGTGGAACAATCTCGTTCAGGCCTTTAAAGTCCTGGTATTTAATCCGGAGGGATTATCGCCGGGGCAGTTAGCCAAAGCGGTCACTAAACTGATAGCAGCAGGTGTGGCTGTTGCCGGAGGGGTGATGATAAATGAGGCGATGGCGCAGATCCTTATTTTCCCATTTGGTTCAGAGCTTGCTGCCTTTTGTGGTGCGCTGACGACAGGTATTCTCGGGCTGGTGATGAATTATTATCTCGAATATAGCGAGGTTATGCAGCGGGTATGGGCATTTCTGGACAAATTTAAGGACAAATTCCAGCGGTCACTGGAATACTTTCAGGCAGTCAATGCTGAACTTGATCGCTATCTTGTGGAACTTACTGCACTGGAATTTTCTGTTGATGCTGCCGAGTTAAATCATTTTTCACTTCATCTGGATAGCGTAAACAGTGAGATAGAGCGCGGACTTCTGCTGAGAGAAGAAGTCCGCCGACGAGGGATTGCGTTGCCGTTTGAGTCAGGAAATGTGGCTTCTGTTCGTGACTGGTTAAATAAGCGATGAAATTACACCCTCCATTTCCCTGTAACCAGTGTGGGGCCTGTTGTCGTCATGTCAACAGGGCGGGTGAAACGCAATGTCTGGATCGTGGTGACGGTATTTGCCGTTACTATCAGACTGATTCTCATTTGTGTGCAATTTATGATAAACGCCCACAGATTTGCCGGGTTGAAGACCAGTATTTACTGAATTATCAGTCTCAGTACAGCTGGCAGGAGTTTATTGCATTAAACCAGGCCGCATGCCTTATTCTGAATAAACTGTAATACCATTAATGGCGGCGTCAGTACAGAAACTGAGAGAACATAAAGCAGTAAAATGTCATACCGTTCAGCAGCCAGCGTTGCCTTCCCCGGCTGCTGTTATTGTAAGGCATTTTCGTTAAGAATGCAGAAGGAGAGGAGCGTGAGATTGCTGTTAAAAGGGCTCGTCGGAATGGCGCTGGCCTGGCTTGTTATTGGTTTCGGGATGGAGTTATTTTTTCTCGCCGATCGGGTTCATCCGGCATTAAGAGTAATCGTTGGCCTGGGGATGTTATTCCTGATGATAATGATTGCGGGTGGTATGTGCGGTTCTCTTCTGTCACGAAAGAAAACATCATGACGTTCCTGTTTACGCCGCTACATTTGTGGTGGCTTTATGATTATTCAGAATAATGAATTCACCTGTCGCGGCATGTTCAGCGACCAGCGCCGGACAGAAATATCGCTTTTTCTCAATTATTATGAAAATTAATCTTCCGTTCATACACTGGTCACGGATTAGCAATGATAAGCGCCTCGTGTTATCAGTGGTTGTCTTTACCCTTTCTAATCTCCTTGTATCCTCAGGAGCGCATCTGATTTACCGGATATTATTCTTTATCCTGGCACTTCTTATTATTAAGGCAATGAAATCGATTACGTTGCGTTTGATTCTTGCCTTCCCGTTCACATTACTGACTGCTGCAGATATCAGTATCAGCCTGTATTCATGGTGTACATTTGGCACAACATTTAATGATGGTTTTGCAATCAGTATCCTTCAGACAGATCCTGATGAAGTAATAAGAATGTTCAGGATGTATGTTGTTTATGTTATCGCATTTATTATCCTCTTTTTATTGTTCTTCTGTTCAGCAATAAATAAAACGTCCTCATTGCCATCGGAAAAGGTCACGGTAATTACATTTTTATTGTTAATTACAGTAACGTTATATTCTTCCTTCCAGTTTGCGTTGAAGAAACAGTATCAAATAAATGAAGTTGATCCTTACATAGTCGCTTCCCGGTTTGCCACATATACCCCTTTCTTTAATCTGAACTATTTTGCACTGGCCGCAAAGGAGCATCAGAGATTAATGACGATTGCTGATACCATACCTCACTACGATCTGGTGATTACGGATAACAACACTGACGTATTTGTTCTGGTGATTGGTGAATCTGCAAGGACTGATAACATGTCCATTTACGGGTATTCGCGCCCTACCACACCAGAGCTTCAGAAACAGAAATCACGACTGAAACTGTTCACTCAGGCAATCAGTGGCGCACCTTACACCGCGCTGGCTGTTCCACTGGCGTTATCTGCCGATAGTGTACTGCATCATGATATCCGTAATTACCCTGATAACATTATCAACATGGCGAATCAGGCGGGGTTCGATACCTGGTGGCTCAGTGCGCAGTCCGCTTTCCGACAGAACGGAACGGCTGTGGCCAGTATCGCCATGCGGGCCAGAAACAGAATTTATGTCAGAGGCTATGATGAGTTACTGCTCCCACACCTGGCTGAAGCACTGAACAGTAATCCGGGGAGCAGGAAACTGATTGTTCTGCATCTGACGGGCAGCCATGAACCGGTTTGCAGTAACTGGCCCAGAGATAAAGCCGTGTTTAAACCGCTGGATACAGAAGAAGTCTGTTACGATAATTCCATTCATTATACCGACAGTTTGTTGGGACAGGTTTTCACCATGCTGGAAACGCGTCAGGCATCCGTCATGTATTTTTCAGATCACGGTCTGGAGTATGACCCGACAAAAGAACATGCCTATTTTCATGGTGGAATAAAACCCAGTCAGCAGGCTTATCATGTTCCGATGTTTATCTGGTACAGCCCGGCACTGGGAGAGCATGTCGATCGCCAGACGGTGAACAGCGTTTTTTCCACTGCGTATAATGATTATCTGATTAATGCATGGATGGGCGTAACCAGACCGGCTCAACCGAAAACGCCGGAGGAGGTGATTACCCGCTGGCAGGGGAAATCCGTGGTTTTTGATGCCAGTCATAACGTGTTTGATTACAAAGTATTACGAAAGAACTTTAATGAACTCCAGGAATAATTCGTTAAAGTAATTTACGACTCTATTCTTTTTTAAAGGAAACTTTCAGAAAATGCCCCCAGGGCGATAACCTGGGGAAGGGGGACTGTGTTATTACTGGTGGATAAATTATTACTTGTTTGAAAGATACACTAATGCAATATCTACTGATGCTGGATGCTTGAGTGTTTCATTCCTGCTGCTGAAAACGGCAATATCCAGGGCCAGACATATTCACCGTTAATATTTCTGCATTTCTGTACAATTTCCTCAGAAAGTGTCTCATCAATTCTTTCCCGCAACAGCTTCTGCTGTCTTAAAATGCTTTCGCATATTTCGAAATCATCTTCCTGCATCAGCATTTCGGCGCATTTAATGATTTCTGCTCGTTCATGCAGCACAGAGGAATGGTTATAGAGCCAGTTTACAAACAGCAATGCTTCCGGATATTGTCCCCATAATGGTGAGTATGTTGCATAGTAATCTTCTGCCGTATCCAGAGAGCCGGAGAAGTTATGCCGCACAGCAAGTGGAAATGGATGCAAATTTCCGCACAGCATTTCCGCGATGTAAGTGTTTGTAGCAAAGCCATGACGAAAAGCTGTGGCAGCCTTAACATGTTCCCCATTCAGAAAATGCAGAAGACCAAGTTCATACCAGTAAGGTGAAAATTCATCAGCATGCTCTTTCAGTACACTGAAGGCTTGCTTATGATCGCCTGTTCGTAACAGTTCTGAGCCCAACAACCAGCGGGCACCCTGATTATCTTCAGGATTGTATGCCAGTATTTTATCAGTGAGCATAACCGCATCCTGATGACGCTGTAAGTGCACATTTGCGAGAATTGTTGCATAAAGCGCGCGCAGATAAGGGCGGTTTTCGGGATGCATCCAGATGATTTCACCACTGAAACTTTCCGGGATGAGACGATTACCTGCCGCCAGTCCTTTAAGAGCGGCGTTCAGTGCCTTACGCGGGGCATTCTGCTCCAGAAATGCATATGCCAGATGAGCGTGTATATCAATAAAGTCAGGCTCCTGTTGAGCAAGGCGTCTGAGTTTGTTGATATAACCCGTCTCACTGATTTCATCAGTGTCGTATGCATCAAGCACTTCTTCAAACTCCCCCAGTAATGGGCCAAACCAGGTATCCGGAAATACGAAACGACCCTGGTTATTGTTCACTTCAAAGCGGGTGATGCTGCCAACTTACTGATTTAGTGTATGATGGTGTTTTTGAGGTGCTCCAGTGGCTTCTGTTTCTATCAGCTGTCCCTCCTGTTCAGCTACTGACGGGGTGGTGCGTAACGGCAAAAGCACCGCCGGACATCAGCGCTATCTCTGCTCTCACTGCCGTAAAACATGGCAACTGCAGTTCACTTACACCGCTTCTCAACTCGGTACGCACCAGAAAATCATTGATATGGCCATGAATGGCGTTGGATGCCGGGCAACAGCCCGCATTATGGGCGTTGGCCTCAACACGATTTTACGTCACTTAAAAAACTCAGGCCGCAGTCGGTAACCTCGCGCATACAGCCGGGCAGTGACGTCATCGTCTGCGCGGAAATGGACGAACAGTGGGGCTATGTCGGGGCTAAATCGCGCCAGTTCGCCCGGATGTTGGGACTTGAACCGAAGAACACGGCGGTGCGGAGTCCGGAGAGTAACGGCATAGCAGAGAGCTTCGTGAAAACGATAAAGCGTGATTACATCAGTATCATGCCCAAACCAGACGGGTTAACGGCAGCAAAGAACCTTGCAGAGGCGTTCGAGCATTATAACGAATGGCATCCGCATAGTGCACTGGGTTATCGCTCGCCACGGGAATATCTACGGCAGCGGGCCAGTAATGGGTTAAGTGATAACAGGTGTCTGGAAATATAGGGGCAAATCCACTGCATGACAAAGTCATCGGGCATTATCTGAACATAAAACACTATCAATAAGTTGGAGTCATTACCGACGAAGCGATAGCGATAATGACTGAAAGCGGAAAAATAAAAACAAATTGAATAATGTGTTTGGTAATGAATTTATCGGGGGGAATTGGGCATATCTACCGCTTACGTCGAGCCGCTCACACCCGGTCAATGACCTGACAATCTCCCGGCAAGTCCCGACGTCGGGACTTGCGCCCCTGACACCGAAAAATAGCAGGAACCCGCTCGCTACGGGTCCTCAGCTCAGTGCAAACCTGACTCAGCTCCTGCATTGCATCCCCGAAATTACCACACTCAGTACTTCATCACCTGCCACCAATACCCGTGTCAGTCCTTCGTGACCTGACGCAATTACCCGACTCAGAGCTTCAGAGTCAGCCGCCGGTACCTGCCCGGTGCTCGCCCCTGCGCAACCAAGATAAATCGACCATTGGCAGACTGCGATCATTCGTATGCATCGCTGATGACGCGCCCGAAAAACGCGTTAATGTAAGTGTGGAACAATACTTTGTTACTATGCATCAAAAAAAGTATTTGAAACGTAATCGGGCACCGTAACGATCATCGGTAATGTCACAATTACTATATCTACAGTTACTATCCAGAATTGAGTAATAAGCCCCGAGGTAAATATTAAAGTTCTCCATATCCATCACATTAGCAAACTGATAAGATGCATGAATGGTGTGAATGTTGTATATTCCTTCACCATCAATCCAGCAACCATTATTACACACGACACCACTAAATTCATCAATCTTATTATGTGCGTAGATATAACCCAGTTCGAAACGTTTCCACAGAGCATTAATACTGGCAGTGAAATCTTTCTCATTACTGGCATCCAAATAGGCGGTATTAAGAGTAACCACGATGCCATTTTCCGGATCTGTTTTCAGACCGTTCCATGTCATGCTAATACCATAACCGGAACGATTGGACTGATCGACAAAATTCCCCTTATTATCGGTATAGCCATAAGCATTTTTTACCACGTTCGCTTCCATCGCTGCGGAGACTGTGAATTCTTCCGTTGGCGACCAGGCAATTACCGGGCGCAGATAAGCGACATTTTTCTGCTGCTCCATATATCGTCCATGATAATTACCGTTATTATATAAAGATGTTCCGTCTTCAAGTAACGTGTTTAACTCAAAATACCAGTTATCGAGTTGTTTACTGATGAGGAAATTACCACCAGCGTCAGAACGACCGCGTCCCTCTTTCATCATATAGATATAACCACGGCCATCAGCATAAATATCATTAGCTGTATTACCGGAATACTCAATGAAAGTATCCTGATTTAGAGGGAACATATCGTAAGCTTCAAAACGACCGACTTTCACTTTCCACTCGTCATCTTTTCCAAAAAAGAATAATGCATCATCAATATTCACTGAACCGTGCATATCCGCCAGTGGTTGTGCTGAAAATCCAGCGAAATAACCATTATCAAGCTTACGGGTACCGTCAAAACCTAATAGAATACGGCCATTAAGGTCCCACCGTTCATTCACTGACTCACTGTTCGCCCCGGAACTTATCATTACTAACTGACCGGGTTTACTGGCAGCATCTATATTAAACTCCACATCACCATAAAACTTCAAATCATTGTAACCAGAGAGCAGAAAACCTGGAGAAGATGTTTTTTCTTTTGTTGACTCAACTACTGCATAGCTGTTAGCATCTTTTTTATTCTGCTCTGAACTAATTTGACGTATTTCAGAATGTTGTTCTATATCAAAACTCTTTAACATTCTTTCTGCTTTTTCCGCCCTTTTTTCTGCAGCTTCCAGGCGTTCTTCCAGCAATGCCATTCTTTGTTCAAGCGTTAGCCCCCCTGTTTTTGCTGCACACGCATTGTATTCCAGTAATAAAAAAAGAGATAAACCCAAAAGTAACTTATTCATTTTACCCCCTTAAATAAAAACAAATGTGGGTACTCTTATATTCTCTGTATCAACACAAAATACCATTCATATTCTTCACCAGACTGGTATATATAATCGCAACACATTACCAAAAGCACACAGCAAAGATAATTAATGTGTACTGGCAAAGTAATGACAGATAATGTCAGAAAAAATACTGATATCGATATGTCTCAGGTCAGCATCCATAAAGTGCCATCAGTTAATATCGCATCGCCATGAGCGGCATATAACGATAATTGTCTCGAGTCCGCTTGCGGATAAATACGACTTGATAAGGTTGCCTCACCATCGTTAACAAACACTTCAACAGATGAACGATCCAAGAAAATACGAAGAGTCAGATATTCTGTATCAGGAAGTTCAACACTGCGGTAACCATCCAACCCTTCCTCAGGGTAATAGCGCCACAGTACCAGTCGCCCGGCCTGATTATCCACATAAAGTCGCAGACCGTCTCCAAGGCGGACGCCATAGTGCTCCGCATGACTGTCAACCGTATGCCACGTCACCAATAATTCTGCGGCCTGTACATTTTCGGTCAGTAATTGCAAACCCTGTAACCTTACAGGGGATAATGGCTGGCATTTTTTGCGCAGAGATTCGACTTCACGCACAGGTCGCTGGCACAGCCGGCCATCGCGCTCAAAAACCTCTCTGGGCAGCGTCAGACATCCTGCCCAGGCTTCACTGCGGGTGGGCACGGGTGAATCCCACATATTCATCCATGCCATAATGATACGCCTGCCGTCCTCAGCCAGCATGGACTGTGGAGCATAAAAGTCATGACCATAATCCAGCTCTTCAAATCCCCCTTTCAGCGCAAAGACAGAACCAGGCTTCCAGCTCCCTGCCAACACACCGCTCTGAAAAAGGTTACGGAACCGATAACCGGAAGGGGGCATCCCCTGTGGTGAGAACATCAGCCAGTGAAAATTACCACACCTGAAGAAATCGGGGCATTCCCACATATAACTTTTTCCGGCTGCGGAATGAGCAAGAACATGCTCCAGATGCCAGTCCCGCAAAGATGTCCCGCGATACAACAGAACTTGCCCATTGTCAGAAGCGTCCCGGGCACCAATGACCATCCACCAGGAGCCGTCTTCGTGCCAGACTTTGGGATCACGGAAATGCATTATACCTTCCGGAGGTGTCAGCACACAGCCCTGCTTCTCAAAGTGAATACCATCATGACTTGTAGCCAGACACTGTACTTCACGGATAATGCTGTCATTACCACGATCATCGAGACAAATATGACCAGTATAAATAAGTGATAGCACGCCATCATCATCCACGGCACTCCCTGAAAAACAGCCATCACGATCATATTTATCTCCGGGTGCCAGCGCGATAGGTTCGTGTTGCCAGTGCAACATGTCGGTACTGGTGGCATGCCCCCAGTGCATTGGCCCCTGATATGCGCTTGCAGGATGATGCTGGAAGAACGCATGGTAACGCCCATTGAAGTAAATAAGGCCATTTGGATCATTCATCCAGCCGGCAGGTGGAGCCAGATGAAAAATCGGGTACCAGGCATTACCACGACGTGCGCAAAGTTTTTCAAGGGCAGACTGTGCCAAAGCAAGACGCTGTTTCATCAGTTAATCTCCGAATGCGCTGCAGGGGCTTTTTCTACAGAAGGGTGTACGCTCCCGCGGGAAGAACTCAGCGTGAAAACTGATATCACGGTAACAGTCAGAGCAATCATCCCGAGCACAAAATACGTATTCTGGAATCCCATACGATCATACAGGTGGCCGGCAAAGGTAGAGAGAAGTATTGCAGCAAGTTGTTTGGAAAACTGAAAACCTATTAAATAAACGGTCGCTGACAGTCGGGTGTCAAACACTGCCGTAATATATTTGAACGCCCCAACCAGCAAAAATGGAACTTCAAGAGCGTGAAGCATTTTCAGAATCACCACTTCTGTCGCGGTGGTGGCAAAAGCAGAACCGGTAATGCGGATGGTCATAATTCCCCCCGCAACAAGCAGGGTATTTTTGGCACCAATGCGATGAATTATCCATGGTGTACAGAACATGATAATGGCATTACAAATCTCCCCCGCAGTGGTAGCAAATCCGAATGCTTTTATTCCTGCCTGAGGAGTGTCAAAGAATGAACGAAAAAATGTGGCAAACTGCTGATCAAATACATCATAGACACAGGCCACACCAATCGTGTAGAGAACAAACATCCACATCTGACGCATGCGAAACAGGCTGAAGACCATTCTGGTCGAAATCAGGGAAGAATTGGCACCCAGTGTATTCATAACCATTGCCGTCTGGCTGGTACTGGGGCGCGCCAGAAACAACAGAAGAAGCAACAATAATGCGCTTCCTGACCCCATCCAGAAAACCAGAGAAGGATCGACATTAAAAAGCATTCCAGCCATAGCCGCACATAACGCCCAGCCCAGACACCCGAACATCCTCGCTTTACCGTATTCAAATCCACGACTGCGACTGACCCGCTCTATATAAGCTTCAATAGCTCCGGCACCTGCAGAAAACACAAAACCAATAAAGACACCGCCAGTCAGTGCGCCTGCCCAGATATTGAAGCGCAGCAGGGGCGCAAATACATATAAAAAAAAGGGGGCGAAAAATACAAGTAACAGGCTGATACTCCAGATCAGGTTTTTTTTCAGTCCCAGGCGATCTGATATGACCCCAAGCAATGGCTGGAAACTGATGGCAAACAGAGAAAGACATGAAAAGACTATACCTGTATCCGTTTTACTCAGTCCGACCACATCGGACAGCCATACAGGCAAAAACGGAAAACAGGTTGCCATGATGAAAAAGTAGAGAAAGAAGAACAGACCGAAAATCCAGAAATCGGGATTTTTATGCGTACTTGCAGAATTCATTATTCTTACCCTCACGGGATAATATTGAGAAACAGGACGGAGCTGAGGCTCCGTACCTCTCTTCACACAGCTCTTTCAAGTGCTATCAAAATCGCACTCTCCGGATCCAGTACGGGGAGCTGAATCCCTCCCTGTGCCAGCCATTCACCACTGGCCTCAAGGCTCTGATTCATCCAGACAGGTAATTTGCGCATGGTATGACCGCCTTCACCAACCACCTGGAGGTCCGGGTGATCAATAACCCGAAGCCGGTAACGCACTTCCGCCGCCAGACCGGGAAAACGAAGTATGCCTGGTAAGGTGTAATCCGGCATTGCAAGCTGGCTGATCATAAAAAGTGCCTGAGACTGATCAGGGCTGACGACTCCCTGAACCTGTATCGAAGGATCTGGCATATCCACACGCCAGAGAACTCCTGTATGAATCAGTTGTCGCCATTCTTTATAGAGCAAGGCATACCGGCGATAACCGTCAGATTCCTTCGCATCTGCGGCCACCGGATCCAGCTCCAGCCCCATATGGCCGAACAATGCCGTCAGCCCACGAAAAGCGATGCTGTGCTGCCGGAAAGTTGCATGGCAGCGGCGATGGCCAATATGCGCCCCCATCACCTCAGGAGGGAAAAAGTAACTCATGCCACGTTGTATGGTGCAGCGCTCCAGGGCATCATTATTGTCAGATGCCCAGAACCGGTGTGTGCGTTTCAGGACTTCGAAGTCAATACGCCCCCCACCGGAAGCACAGGACTCAAACTCAACATGTGGAAAACGTTCACGGAGGAGATCAAGCAATCGATAGAACTGACGGGTCTGTGCATCTGCTGCCGCACGGCCTTCATGCCCTGCCTGTACAAGCTCACGATTCATGTCCCATTTCACATAATCAACCGGATGTTCTCCCAGTAACCATAAGAAACGTTCATAAATGTAAGCAAAGGCCTCTGGAATATTCAGGTTAAGAACATACTGATATCTTCCGGTTGGCTGGGAATATCCAGGCATTGACAATACCCAGTCAGGATGAAGACGAAACAGGTCAGAATCCGGGTTAATCATTTCCGGCTCAACCCATATGCCAAATTCCATACCGAGAGATTTCACATGTTTAATAACCGGCATCAGCCCGTTCGGGTATTTCTGTTCATCGGTATACCAGTCGCCCAGAGCCGCGCGGTCATCGTTACGTCCTTTAAACCAGCCATCATCAATAATGAAACGTTCAACGCCCAGTGCTGCTGCACGCTCAGCCATCTGCATGATGTAATCAGGATTGTGATTGAAATAAATACCTTCCCAGGTATTGAGATGTACAGGGCGGGGTTTTTGCTCAGGGAAACGGATAATTTCATCACGCAAAAAACGATGGTATTGCTGACTCATTCCATTCAGGCCATCCGCAGAGTGGCAGGCATATAGCCACGGGGTGTACAGGGTTTCATTCTTCCTGAGAGCCTTCTCACCCGGCATCCACAGAGCCTCAGCCTGAACGTAACGCCTGCCGTCAGTTTTTGCCTCACATCTCATGCGGTGATTTCCACTCCACCCCAGATGCACAGCCCACACCTCTCCCTGTTGTTCCGAGAAGCCTGGCGTGCCGACAATCAGCGCCGGAAAATGCTCATGAGATGTCCGCCCTCTGCGATTTTCCAGAACAAAAGCATCATGAGTGAGACGTACCCTGTGCGGCTGAAATTCACGAGTCCAGCGTCCGTGAAAAGCCATGACTTCTTCCGCACGTTCCGCTAAAGGTAAAGTGATGGCGAAACGATTTATCTGCCAGTCCCCCTCTCTGAGGTTGGTCAGTGCATGACGAACTTTCAGAATTCCTGATGGCGTCATCACCAGCTCGCTGACCAGACGCAGGCCGGCTACCGAATCTTCACTGGTAAGTCTCAGAGTGTTTTCGGTATGTTCCACGTCAACTGTATAAAAAACAGGAGATGCATCCAGCCCATTCCTGTGTCCTTCCAGTCCCGGAGAGCTAAAAAGTCCCAGGGCATTTTCAGCCATCAGTGTTAGTGGCGTATCAATATCCAGACGACCATTCGCAACCGGTCTTTCCAGGCTGGCACAGTCATCCGGTGAGAAATGTTTCAGTGCAGAGCCCCACCAGATAATTTCTGCATGTGGACGGGTTTTAATAATTAAATCAGAGCGAGGACTGCTCAGTCTGCAGTACTTTGAAACCATAAGACATTCTCCTTTCTCAGGGATGCCTTACTGTTGATCCGAAACGTTTCGGGTATCAACCAAAACGTTTCGGATATGTGAGCTGGATAAAAAAATCAGGAGCAAGGAGGATGAATCGTCTTTCCCGGATAAAATACCGGGTTCCAGACAACCTGTAGTGGTTTTGATGATGAATCAGTAATTATCTGATATATCATCTCGGAAATCTGGCGACCAACGAGGCTTCGTGTTGACTGAATAACTGCAGCCACATCCAGCTCAATAATACTGTCCTGTGGCAAACCATCATATACAACCAGAGATACCGCATCTTTTCCTGAAAGACGACCGCTCAACTGCAGTGCCATGGCAGCACCATCTCCACTCAGGTCATTGTCAGTAATAATAGCTGTTGGTGGTATCGGTAGTGACATTAACTCCATCACGGCCTGATATCCTGCTCGCCGTGTGGGAGAAACCAGCCGCAGCCATGTATCTTCCAGTTCATGCTCATTCAGTGCATCAAGCCATCCCTGACGTCTTGCAACAACATAGCTATGTGAAGTGTCTTCACTCAACAATGCAATACGTTTATGTCCCAAAGCAATCAGTTTCTGGGTTGCCTGTCCAGTCCCGGCATGATTATCAAAGTCAAACCACGCACAGGGCAGACCAGATGGTACCCGACCAAGAGCCAGAAATGGAATACCTGCTTTATGAAGGTGTGTGATACGGGGATCGTCATCCAGAGTGTGTGCAATGATGAGAGCATCAACCCTGCGACTTTCAACAAGCCGCATATAGCTGTGGCAATCGGCATGCTCATCATCAGCTATCAGTAGTAAGTCAATATCATGGTGAGCAAGTTCCCGGCTGATGCAACTGACCATATCCATAAAAACACCACTGTTAAATGGCACATCACGTCCAGGATAAACCAGACCGACAGCATCGGTTTTACCGGTTTTGAGTCTTCTTGCCTGAGTATTAGGACGGTAACCGCGTCGACGAGCTTCAGCTTCCACCCGTGCACGGGTGGAAGCTGACACATCTGCATAGCCTCCAAGAGCCCGACTGACAGTGGTGACAGAAACTCCGAGTGCAGTGGCAATCGCCTTAAGTGACATATTATCTCCTGCTAATTATTATAGTAGACCGTCCCCCTAAATCTCCAGACAACCAATATCACTTATTGTAAGTTAACGGAATCCCTCTGATCTTACAGATCAGAGGGAAAGGTTATTGATTGTGAGAATAATTTCAGGACAAAGTGTAATTAACTCTCCTGGATGGAAAGTGAATCAATGTAGTCAGCGTACCATTGCATCATTTCACGGCGACCATCGAGATACAGGGCATGATTATAGGTACCCCTGATGGAATTTTTATCCACATGAGCTAACTGCATTTCAATCCAGGCAGAATTAAAGCCCTGTTCGTGCAGAATGGTACTCATGGTGTGACGAAAACCATGACCGGTTGCCCTGCCATCGTAACCGATACGTTTGAGCACCATATTGATGCTGGCTTCGCTCATTGGCTTGTTGATATCACAACGTCCCGGGAAAACCAGCCGGTATTGTCCGGAGAAAGTTTTGAGCTGCAGCAGAATGTCAGTGGCCTGTCGTGACAGTGGTACGACATGTTTACGTCGCATTTTCATGCGGCTTTCAGGGATTGTCCACAGGGCATTATCAAAATCAATTTCTGACCATTCAGCGGACCGTAGTTCAATCGTTCTGAGGCCTGTCAGAAGCAGCAGATTTGTCGCCATGCGGGTAACAGGACTGCCATGATATTCAGCGAGCTTCCGGAGAAAAACAGGGAGCTCATCTGCTCTCAGGTGGGGGAAATGTGCAGCTTTTGGCGCCGCCAGCGTACTGGTCAGTTCAGATGCCGGATTGACAGTGGCTCGTCCGGTGGCGATGGCATAACGAAAAATCTGATTACAGTATTGACGCACCTTACGAAGTTTTTCCAGCGAGCCACGTTTTTCTATGCGGCGCAGAATTTCCAGCATTTCCAGCGGGAGGATATCAGTAACGCTTCGTTTGCCCAGATACGGGAAAATATCTTTATCCAGAGCCTCCAGTACGCTTCTGGCGTAACTTTCAGACCATGACAAAGATTTATGCTGATGCCATTCCGTAGCAAGGGCATGGAACGTATTGGTGGCAGAGATTTTCTGAGTGAGTTTTTCCTTTCGCTTCTTTTCGCCCGGGTCGCCACCTTCGGAGATAATTTTTCGGGCATCGTCGCGTTTGATTCTGGCTTCAGCAAGGGAGACGTCGGGATAGACGCCGAGGGCCAGTTTTTTCTCTTTTCCTGCTATCCGGTATTTAAGCCGCCAGTAGCGGGCACCCGTGGTTTTTACCAGCAGATATAAACCACGTTCGTCAGAGAGTTTATAGTCTTTTTCTTTAGGTCTGGCTGTTTCGACCTGTCTGGCTGTAAGTGCCATATGGGGGCTCCTGAAACTGACTGAACACAATGAGCCCCCACCGGTGCCCCCAATGAACGCTTGATTGAGAGAGAGTTCAGTAGAGTTCGGTGGAGTTCAGGATGTTCAGATTGCTTGTAACGATGTGATTATACTTGAGTTTCGTGGAGTTCGGGAGATGAATCTGGAAGTGAAAGTGGTGCCCGGACTCGGAATCGAACCAAGGACACGGGGATTTTCAATCCCCTGCTCTACCGACTGAGCTATCCGGGCAACGGGGCGCATTAAACCGTATTCACGTCTGCCAGTCAATCAAATTTCGGGAAAAGATGTTCAACCGCTTAATATTGCGGCAATCTGTGCGATTATGCCTGAAGTTTGCACAAAACTTCCAGGCAATTTACCTATCTGACCTTCTATATGAGCAAAGGCTGACGAAAAGGTTACGCGGCCTGTATTACTCCCGCACACTACCGCAAGTTGTGCACAAACCTTTCCGACGTTTCCAGTAACTAACGGTGCAATTGCTGCGGCAGGACCCGCTGGTGTGTCGGGCAATGAGTTGGGCGGGCGTTTAACAGAGTATTTCGCACCACCGTGGCGATGGTGCGTTTTTGTTTACTCATTTCGGCCTGGCGGGCATGCTTGCTTAGGTCAGCGCACCGCCCATACGGCACTGAGCAAAGCGCAGGATATCTTCAGCCAGGCGGTGTGCCGTTTCGACATCAGCATGGCTACGATTCACCAGCATGCGGCTCAGACAGCCCTCCAGCACCAGTTCCATCTGTTTGGCGACCATTGCAGGGTCGTCAACTTCCAGCGTCGTCAGCAGCTCATGGGTGAAGTCATGTGCTGCCTTTTTTTGCTGATCGGCTAACTGATGGATCGGATGCCCAGGATCGGGGTAAAACGTACAGGCGGCGATAAACAGGCAGCCTGGATAGCGATTATTGCTCACGCATTCGGACAGCGCGGTGTAGCGTGCCAGTAATTTCTGTTCAGCGCTCAGGGTGTCATCCAGCAAAAGTTGACGCCGCCAGATATCCACCCGCTGGCTGAGGTAACGTAACGCATCGTACAGAATGGCCTCTTTGTCGGGCCAAAAGCGTTGTAGTTCATCAAGAGGATAATCGATACGTTCGGCCACCATTTCCAGTGTGGTATTGGCTATCCCTTGAACCTCAAGTAATTTCAGGGCTTCTCCCAGGACATCTTCACGTTGCACGGTATTCTCCTCCGTATTTCCTGTTGCAAGTGTCGCTCACGGTTGGCGATCGCGCAAATGTGCGCTGAAGGTCGCGGCATCCATAAAGCCGGTTACCCGAGCCTCCGGATGCTCTTTCCCCTCGGCGTCAAAGAACAAAATAGTCGGCAAACCTAAAACCTGTAGATGTTTCAGCAGAGCGACATCCTGGGCATTATTTGCAGTCACATCCGCCTGCAAAAGCACCGTGTCGCCTAGCGCTTGCTGAACCTGCTGATTGCTAAACGTATACTTCTCAAACTCCTTACAGGCCACGCACCAGTCAGCATACAGATCCAACATCACGGGCTTGCCTTTAGCTTGTGCCAGCGCCTGATTTAGCGCATCCACCGAAGCCACAGGCGTGAAGTTAAGGTGTGTCTGGGTTTGAGCATGCGGCACGCCGAACGCCCAGTCCTGCAATGGCCGAACGGTTACCAGCGCTGCAGCTAACAGGATAATTTGCACGATGCGCATCCAGGCGTGCTTTGCCTGCAGGCTGGTGATAAATGCCCAGCTAAAGAATGCGACGCCCAACAGCGACCACAGGCGAACGCCCCAGTCGTCGCCAATGATGCGTTCGAGTAAGAAGACGGGGAGCGCCAGAATGACAAAGCCAAAAGCGGTTTTGACATGTTCCATCCATGGGCCGCTTTTAGGCAACAGACGATTACCGAATACGGTAATTAGCATCAGAGGTAATCCCATCCCTAGCGCGTACAGATACAGCGTGCCGCCTCCCAGCCACATGTTCCCGCTCTGAGCGATATACAGCAAAATCGCGCTTAGCGGGGCCGTTGTACAAGGAGAACAGATGAGGCCGGCAATCGCACCCATCGCAAAGACGCTACCGGGGGAACCGCCTTGCTGACGGTTACTCAACAATGTAAGGCGTGTTTGCAGCGATGAAGGGAGCTGCAGCGTGAACAAGCCAAACATTGAAAGGGCCAGCAGCGTAAAGACGACGGCAAGGCCAATCAGGACGTAAGGATGCTGTAGCGCAGCCTGGAACTGCAATCCGGCGGCCGCAACAACCAGACCCAGCGCGGTATAAGTGAGCGCCATTCCCTGGACGTAGATAAACGTCAGCAGCAGCGCGCGTCCGGTTGATAAGCGTTGTTTGCCGCCTAGCACGATACCGGAAATCAGTGGATACATCGGCAATACGCAAGGTGTAAACGCGATGCCAATTCCGATTAGCAATGCCCATAGCGCGGAAAAGGGAAGCTGGGTTGCGGGTTGTGGTCTCTCTTGCAAAGTATCGGTGGCAGGAACTGGCGCAGGTGTCGCCCTGGTATCGGCAGACACTTCACTTAATGGCACCGTTTTAGTTTCAGGCGGATAGCAAAAACCGGCGTCGGCACAGCCCTGGTATGTGACCGTTAATGTTGCGCCAGATTTAGCCTGATTGACCGTGACCGGGATAGTCAATTGTTTACGGTAAATCTCACTTTTGCCATAAAACTCATCTTCATGCCAGACGCCTGGCGGTAGTTTTACCTCGGCGATATCGGCCTGAGATGGCGTAATGCTTATCTGTTTGCGATACAGATAGTAGCCATCTTTAACCTGCCATGAGAGGTTCAGATCGTGTTGGTTTTGCTGAAAATCAAAAACAAACGCCCGATCGGCAGGAACAAACTGCGAGCGGCCAGGCGCGTCAAATAATCCGGCAAAGGTAGATGTGCTGCACAGCAGCAGGATCAGCGTAAGGATGCGTTGAGCCATGAGCGGTAATCAAAGTCTCCGTGAGTGACGGGTAAAACCAGAAGTTCAGGCGTTTGGTATGGATGATGTGACTTCAGGCAATCGAGAAGGGCTTGCTGGTGTGTGACGGTGGTTTTTAAAATCATCTGGACTTCATATTCCTGCTCCAGCTTACCTTCCCAATAATAGAGGGAGGTCGCGCCAGGCAGCAGCGTCACGCAGGCAGCCAGCTTTTCCGCCAGCACTTTGGCGGCCAGATCCTGGGCGGTTGCTTCATCCGGGGCGGTACAGAGCACCACAACGGTATCGGGGATGGAAATATCCTGACTCTTTACATCAAGCATAAACACCTCGAAAGAACAGAGTAACCAGCTAAAGAGTGGTCACTATACAACGGACGAGGGAAGGATGTTAGTTAAAGCGGGATGATGAGGAGGAGGAACTGCAGGGCGCGAAGGCACCCTGCAGTAAAGTCTTACAGCATGAAGCTGCCCAGCAAGAAGCCGAAGCAGACAGCCAAAAGCACGCCCAGAGTACCCGGGATGAAGAACGGATGGTTAAAGACGAATTTACCGATGCGGGTTGTACCGGTGTCATCCATCTGCACCGCCGCAACCAGAGTTGGGTAGGTTGGCAGAATGAACAGGCCAGAAACAGCTGCGAAAGACGCAACAGCAGTCAGTGGGGAAACGTTCAGAGCCAGAGCCATCGGCATCAGTGCTTTAGCGGTTGCAGCCTGAGAGTACAGCAGCGCAGAAGCAAAGAAGAAGATGACAGCCAGCAACCACGGATGACCCTGAATTACGCTACCTGCAGTATCTTTGATCCAGTCAATGTTGTGAGATACGAAGGTATCACCCAGCCATGCAACACCCAGGATACAAATACAGGCGCTCATACCCGCTTTAAAGGTGCTGGAGTTCAGGATGGAGTCAGTTTCAACGCGGCAGACGATCGTAGTCAGCGTCGCGACGCTCAGCATGATGATCAGGATTGCGTTGGTGGTGTTCATCAGCGGTTTAGCAACCAGGCCGAGGCTTGGGCTGTTGATGATGGCGTATACAACTACGCAAATCACGCCCAGCAGGAACAACCAAACGGAGGTTTTCGCGCCAGCTTTGATTTCAACTTGTCTTTCACCACGCAGTTCAACCAAACCTTCTTCCAGACGCTTACGATAAATCGGGTCGTCAGACAGTTTGGAGTTGAACAGCATCGTTACCAGGAAGGACATCACCAGAACGGCCAGCAGAGTGGACGGAATGACCACGGACAGCAGGTGAATGTAGCTGATGCCATGACCTTCCATTACGGAAGACATGTAAACCACGGCTGCGGAGATTGGCGACGCCGTAATCGCAATCTGTGCAGAAACCACTGCGGTAGAGAGCGGACGGCAAGGTTTGATACCTTGTTCCTTCGCGACTTCAGCGATAACCGGCAGAGTTGCCAGAGAGATGTTGCCGGTACCGGCAAAGATAGTCAGGAAATAGGTCACGATTGGTGCAAGGATCGTGATGTATTTCGGGTTTTTACGCAGCAGTTTTTCAGTTTGATGAACCAGATAGTCCAGACCACCGGCAATCTGCATGGCAGAGATGGCAGCGATAACCGCCATGATAATGGAAATAACATCGAACGGAATATTACCCGGTTTTACGCCAATAGCGGCAAGAACCAGAACACCCAGCCCACCTGCAAATCCAATACCGATACCCCCAAGTCTGGCACCTAAAAAGATTGCCAGCAAAACGATGATAAGTTCTAAAACTATCATATTAGCCTTCCTTGTTGTTTAACAAGTTGATATTAAATTGTTGTTTTTAAGTAACTTCGAGTAAGAAAAAAGGCACGTCATCATGACGTGCCTTCTCCGGTACTACCCTACACGATTACTGTTCGCTTTCATCAGTATAACGTTTTGCTTTATAAGCAGGGTGCATCAGGTTCTGTGCAGAGAAGATATCGTCCAGTTCAGACTCGGTCAACAGACCGCGTTCCAGGACAACTTCACGTACGCTCTTACCGGTTTCGGCACAAATTTTACCGACGATGTCGCCGTTGTGGTGACCGATGAACGGGTTGAGGTAAGTAACGATGCCGATGGAGTTGAATACAAACGCTTCACAGACTTCTTTGTTAGCAGTGATACCACTAACGCATTTTTCCAGCAGGTTGTAGCAAGCATTGCTCAGAATGTGAATGGATTCAAACATTGCCTGGCCAATGACCGGCTCCATTACGTTCAGCTGCAGCTGACCAGCTTCAGATGCCATAGTAACGGTGATGTCGTTACCGATGACTTTAAAGCAAACCTGGTTTACGACTTCTGGAACAACTGGGTTCACTTTTGCTGGCATGATAGAAGAACCAGCCTGCAGTTCCGGCAGGTTGATCTCGTTCAGACCAGCACGTGGGCCAGAGGAGAGCAAACGCAGGTCGTTACAGATTTTGGACATCTTAACAGCCAGACGTTTCAGTGCGCCGTGAACCATAACGTATGCGCCGCAGTCAGAAGTTGCTTCAATCAGATCTTCTGCCGGAACACAGGCGAAGCCAGTGACTTCAGCCAGTTTCTGTACTGCCAGCGGGGAGTATTCTTTCGGCGTGTTCAGACCCGTACCGATTGCAGTTGCACCGAGGTTAACTTCCAGCAGCAGCTCAGCGGTACGACTAATGTTTTTCACTTCTTCTTTCAACAGTACGCTGAAAGCATGGAATTCCTGACCGAGGGTCATCGGTACAGCATCCTGCAGCTGGGTACGGCCCATTTTCAGGATGTCCTGGAATTCAACAGCTTTTTGTTCGAAGCCTTCACGCAGCTGGTTCAGGGCATCGATCAGTTTGATGATGGATGCGTATACCGCGATACGGAAGCCAGTTGGGTAAGCGTCGTTGGTAGACTGACATTTGTTAACGTGGTCGTTCGGGTTCAGGTACTGATATTCACCTTTCTGGTGACCCATCAGTTCCAGACCGATATTGGCCAGCACTTCGTTGGTGTTCATGTTGACGGAGGTACCCGCACCACCCTGGTAAACATCTACCGGGAATTGATCCATGCATTTTCCGTTATTCAGGACTTCATCACACGCCGCGATGATGGCATTTGCCACACTCTTAGGAATGGTTTGCAGCTCTTTGTTGGCCATTGCCGCTGCCTTTTTAACCATTACCATACCGCGAACAAATTCAGGAATGTCGCTGATTTTGTTGTTGCTAATGTAGAAGTTTTCAATCGCTCTCAGAGTGTGAACACCGTAGTAGGCGTCCGCTGGAACTTCCCTGGTACCCAACAAGTCTTCTTCGATACGAATGTTGTTTAACATGTGAACCTTCTTTTTCAAGCTGCCAATGATTTGACTAAACACACAGGATATATGTGATTTCGATTGTTTCTCGACCGACGATTATCCCCTGCATCGGTCTGATACTCGAGATCATATGCTGGTTCAGGATTTCTACCGTAATCTGGATCACTTAAAGCGTGGAATTTACCCCTTATTTATTATTCTGTGAAATGGATCACCCCTTTAGGATTAATACTAAAAATAAGTGTACAAGCGACTTGAAATTTTGCTAACCACCTCAACATCTAATTGATGCGAGTCACATAATTCATCGGACAGGCGTTGAAAAAAACGACTGTTATTGACAGGAGAACCCTTTGCGCTGGATACCATTACTTGCCATTTTTCTCTATGTTTACATAGAGATATCTATTTTTATTCAGGTTGCCCATGTCCTGGGTGTCCTGATGACGCTGATTTTGGTTATTTTTACGTCGGTTATCGGTATGTCTCTGGTTCGTAACCAGGGATTTAAAAATTTTTTACTGATGCAACAAAAAATGGCGGCTGGTGAAAGTCCTGCTGCAGAAATGATCAAGAGCGTGTCGCTGATCATTGCTGGTCTGCTGTTGGTACTGCCCGGTTTTTTCACCGATTTCCTCGGTCTTCTTCTTTTATTACCCCCGGTGCAAAAACATCTGACGATGAAACTACTGCCGCATTTGCGTTTTTCGCGTATGCCGGGCGGTGGTTTCAGCGCCGGAACCGGTGGCGGTGAGACCTTTGATGGCGAATTTCAGCGCAAAGACGACGATCGCAACCGTATTGATCATAAAGACGATCCTCGGGATTAAGCATCAGTATGCGGGCCGGATAAGCGTGAGCACCATCCGGCAAAATGCTTATCTGCCGGATGACGGTGTCAACGTCGCCTTATCCGGCCTGCGGGGTAAAAACAGCCACAGCCCTGCCAACATAATCAGTGCATACAGGCTCTTCCAGCCAACCATTGCCAACAGCAGCAGACACAGTAGACCGCCAATGACCGCCAGCATGCGATACTGCCCTTTCAGTAATCGACATCCCGCCAGCATGCACAGCAAATAAATCATAATAAAGATGCCGTTAGCATAGACGATTAACGCATCGAGATTGATTTTCAGCATATAGATGCACAACGTACTGATCACGCAGCAGCCCAATACGGCGTTTAGCGCATTGCGCGGAAGGTGACGGGGAGACAGACGCGCCAGATGACTTTCCGGCTTATATTGCGCTTGCGACCAGACCAGCCGGGCGAAGCTTTGAATATAAATGTTGAGACTGGCAAAACAGGCCAGATAACCAATGATGCAGGCGACCCACAGTGCCTGTACGCCAAATAACTGCACGACGATCTCTGGCAGTGAGGCCGCCGCCGCCATTTGCTCACCGTAGGCGCCAAAATGAAGCACGACGACGGTGCATGCCCAATAAACAGAGCCCGCAAGCAGCAGGCCGATCATCAGCGCGCGCGGGAAATCCCGCTCCGGGTTTTTGAATTCAGATGCCAGATGGGCAAACGCTTCAAGGCCAACAAAACACCAGAACATCACCGACAGCGCGGCGAACAGTCCGGGGAGCTCAATCTCGGTTATCGCAGGGAAGGGGATTTCGCCAGGTTTCACATCGCCTGCCCACCAGATGGCGACAATGAGGGCAACAATCAATCCGGCAATGACCGTTTGCAGATTAGCGCTAGAGCTGGCACCGTGGGAGCCGATATACCAAACCAATGCCAGCGTACCGAGCTCTGCCAACAGAAGCTGTTCGTCATGCCAGCCAAACATTGCCTGACCAAATCCGGCGGCAATATGTAATGCCGCAGGCAAGCCGACGGGAATCACCGACAAAAATAGCCATCCGGTGACGCGCTCCAGGCGTGGGCCAAAGGCCATACCAACAAAATGCGCCACGCCACCCGCGCTGGGAAAATGACGACCCAGTACGGCAAAGACAATCGCCACGGGAAAGACTAAAACAATCAGCACCGGCCAGGCCCACAGGCTGTTGTTGCCAGCCACCAGCGCGGCTAGCGCAGGGACGGCGAAAACGCCTGTACCTAGTAATGATGTCGACAACAGGCCAATGCCCTGAGCCAGTCCCAGCTCTTGTTTCAGTCCGCTCATAAGTTGTTATCCGGTTATGCCCATTGACCGGGCTACAGCGCAGATTTTTGATGGTATCACAATCGTATTTGCTTATGACGACGTGACTGAAATCGTTATAAAATGTGATGCGCGTCGGCGTTTTGCCGGAATTTTCTGCTGATATAAATTTTTTTTCGCTTGCCCCCTTGAAGGTACAAAGCCCCATCCCCATTTCTCTGGTCACTAGCCGGGAAACCGTTCACGGGCCGGCGTCACCCATAACTGATAAAGACTTTCTCAAAGGAGAGCTATCAATGAGTATTCGTCCGTTACATGATCGTGTGATCGTCAAACGTAAAGAAGTTGAATCTAAATCTGCTGGCGGCATCGTACTGACCGGTTCTGCAGCAGGTAAATCAACTCGTGGCGAAATCATCGCTGTCGGTAAGGGCCGCATCCTGGACAACGGTACCGTACAGCCGCTGGACGTTAAAGTCGGCGATATCGTTATTTTCAACGATGGCTACGGTGTTAAATCTGAGAAGATCGACAATGAAGAAGTGTTGATCATGTCTGAAAGTGACATCCTGGCAATTGTTGAAGCCTAATCCGCGAACGACACTGAACATACGAATTTAAGGGAAAGAGAAAATGGCAGCTAAAGACGTAAAATTCGGTAACGACGCTCGTGTGAAAATGCTGCGCGGCGTAAACGTACTGGCAGATGCAGTGAAAGTTACCCTCGGTCCAAAAGGCCGTAACGTAGTTCTGGATAAATCTTTCGGTGCACCGACCATCACTAAAGATGGTGTTTCCGTAGCCCGTGAAATCGAACTGGAAGACAAGTTCGAAAACATGGGGGCGCAGATGGTGAAAGAAGTTGCCTCTAAAGCGAACGACGCTGCAGGCGACGGTACCACCACCGCAACCGTACTGGCGCAGTCCATCATCACTGAAGGTCTGAAAGCCGTTGCTGCGGGCATGAACCCGATGGATCTGAAACGTGGTATCGACAAAGCTGTCGCTGCTGCCGTTGAAGAACTGAAAGCACTGTCCGTACCGTGCTCTGACTCTAAAGCGATTGCTCAGGTTGGTACTATCTCCGCTAACTCCGACGAAACCGTAGGTAAACTGATCGCTGAAGCGATGGACAAAGTCGGTAAAGAAGGCGTGATCACCGTTGAAGACGGTACCGGTCTGCAGGACGAACTGGACGTGGTTGAAGGTATGCAGTTCGACCGTGGTTACCTGTCTCCTTACTTCATCAACAAGCCGGAAACTGGCGCAGTAGAACTGGAAAGCCCGTTCATCCTGCTGGCTGACAAGAAAATCTCCAACATCCGCGAAATGCTGCCGGTGCTGGAAGCAGTAGCCAAAGCGGGTAAACCACTGCTGATCATCGCTGAAGATGTTGAAGGCGAAGCGCTGGCAACTCTGGTTGTTAACACCATGCGCGGTATCGTGAAAGTCGCGGCGGTTAAAGCGCCTGGCTTCGGCGACCGTCGTAAAGCGATGCTGCAGGATATCGCTACCCTAACCGGTGGTACCGTTATCTCTGAAGAGATCGGTATGGAGCTGGAAAAAGCAACTCTGGAAGATCTGGGTCAGGCGAAACGCGTTGTTATCAACAAAGACACCACCACCATCATTGATGGCGTGGGTGACGAAGCTGCAATCCAGGGGCGCGTGACTCAGATTCGTCAGCAGATCGAAGAAGCAACTTCCGACTACGACCGTGAAAAACTGCAGGAGCGCGTAGCGAAACTGGCAGGCGGCGTTGCGGTTATCAAAGTTGGTGCTGCGACTGAAGTTGAAATGAAAGAGAAGAAAGCCCGCGTTGAAGATGCCCTGCACGCGACCCGTGCTGCGGTAGAAGAAGGCGTGGTGGCTGGTGGTGGTGTTGCGCTGATTCGCGTAGCGTCTAAGATTGCCGGTCTGAAAGGTCAGAACGAAGACCAGAACGTAGGTATTAAAGTTGCGCTGCGCGCAATGGAATCTCCGCTGCGTCAAATCGTACTGAACTGCGGCGAAGAGCCGTCTGTAGTGGCTAACACCGTGAAAGCGGGTGACGGTAACTACGGTTACAACGCTGCAACTGAAGAATACGGTAACATGATCGACATGGGTATCCTGGATCCAACCAAAGTAACGCGTTCAGCTCTGCAGTACGCGGCTTCTGTTGCGGGTCTGATGATCACCACCGAGTGCATGGT
The DNA here is from genome assembly GCF_030336805.1 of Citrobacter sp. Cb023. Taxonomy (NCBI): domain Bacteria; kingdom Pseudomonadati; phylum Pseudomonadota; class Gammaproteobacteria; order Enterobacterales; family Enterobacteriaceae; genus Citrobacter; species Citrobacter sp. Cb023. Next base: position 82,976 of record NZ_JAOWCV010000041.1, read on the forward strand.
TACTGACCTGCCGAAAGGCGATGCGCCTGACTTAGGTGCTGCTGGTGGTATGGGCGGCATGGGTGGAATGGGCGGCATGATGTAATTTAATCTTCATACTTCAAGCCGCAGGTTCATTGGCTGCGTTCGTTTACCCCAGTCACTTACTCATGTAAGCACTGGGGGATTCATGAACCTGCCGCCTGCCTGCAACTTGAATTATTTGATTAAATACGTATCTCGCGAAAAATGAGAAACCCTCGGGCAGAAATGTCCGGGGGTTTTTCTTTTGGTCATCTTTTTAGTATATGATTCAGCTACGGACATAACGTCCAGCTCATTGATTATGGGGAATGACATGCACGTGAAATATTTAGCAGGGATCGTTGGTGCCGCGCTACTGATGGCGGGTTGTAGCTCCAGCAACGAACTGAGTTCAGCCGGGCAAAGCGTACGCTTCGTCGAAGAGAAGCCTGGCGCAGAGTGTCAACTGATTGGCACTGCAACCGGTACGCAAAGCAACTGGCTTTCTGGCCAGCACGGCGAAGAGGGTGGCTCTATGCGTGGCGCAGCAAACGATCTGCGTAACCAGGCTGCGGCAATGGGTGGTAACGTGATTTATGGCGTCAGCAGCCCATCACAGGGAATGCTGTCCAGCTTTGTTCCTACTGCCAGTGAAATGACTGGGCAGGTTTATAAGTGCCCAAATTGATAAATGCTGTTGATGCCTGATGGCGACGCTACAACGTCTTATCAGGCCTACGATACAAATTCGTCGGCCTGATAAGCGCAGAAACATCAGGCATTTTGAGCGTTATGCACAGACTGAGCGCGTAAATGATGCAGCGCGCGCAGGCACTGATCCTGATTGAGCTTTTGCGCCTTATCACCCGTCAACGTTCTGACAAACACCTGGCACGGTACACCAGCAAGCTTTTTCAGCCGTGGGCTGAAATCGAGAAGACGGCGAGTAATGGCTTCGGCCTCTTTGCTGCCGGAAGGGGCGCGAGTTTTTACTACCGAACCACAGAACTGGGCTTTTCCTTGATCATCTGTATAGCGGTAAATAATCGCCAGATAATGATGAAACAGGCTTTGTTTCCATTCGGGGTGCGTATAAGAGTCGTATTCCAGATTGTCGTTTTCTTGGCAATCAACATCGTACAGCGGCAGGAAATCCAGCAGCGATGTAATTCGTAGCGCTAATTCCCGCATGCCAGCATTATTTATTGCATGAATAACAGCATGGACCAGCACCCGAATCTGTAGTTCATTAACCAGTAATTCACACGTTTGTCCATCATGCAGTGTCAGAGAAAATGTTAAGTTTTCGCCTTTGTCATCCACTAACATCAGCGAATTTATGCGACGATTAATGTCGGCATTTTTTAGCTCATCTTCCTGAATCAAAGGAATATTTTCGTGCATCTTTTTGCTGACTTTATCGCATTCCTTCTCATATTGCGCATGCTCGTCTTCGCTAAGCTGATGTTTGGCGGATAGCCTGCTTTCCAGGGCGATCAGCAGATCTCTTAGCCCAAGCGGAGAAAGAAAAAATAACGACGTTTTATTCCTTGGTTCTTTTATCTTTAATGCTAAAGCAATAAATTCATTATTTTGACGAATAACACCGGTATTAATGCCCTTAATACTTATAACCATAAAAGGTTCTCCCTAACCATATATTTATTAATATTATGAATTTGGTTCTAATGATACAAATTATGAATTAATGATTTTATAGCGCTAATTAAAATAGCACAGATTAAAAGCGTGGCTCCACTTGTGAGGATTTAAATAATAAGTAATCGTGGTGAGTGTCCGGAATCGGACACTCAATAATGGTTATTGTTGGCGTAGTTGCAGATCCAATGGCGTTTTACTTGGCTCACCGCCAATTTCACGCGCCAGTTTGGGGACCATATAGCCGGAAACCAACGTCAGCAGTTCACGCATAATGTGACGTGCCTCATCGTCGCTGACCATAAAGTGGGCGGCACCTTGCACTTTGTCCAGTACGTGCAGGTAATAGGGCATCACCCCCGCATCAAACAGGGCGTTGCTCAGGTTCGCCAGCGTTTGTGCGTTATCGTTCACGCCACGCAGCAAAACGCTTTGGTTGAGTAGCGTGACGCCAGCGGTACGCAGTCGGACCATCGCCTGGTGAAACGCCTCATCGACCTCATTGGCGTGGTTAATGTGGTTGACCAGCAGAACCTGCAGGGAGGAGCGCGCAAAGCGCTGGACCAGTCCTTCAGTAATGCGCGCGGGGATCACAATCGGCAAACGGCTGTGAATGCGCAGACGCTTAATGTGCGGGATGGCTTCCAGTTGCGTGAGTAACCAGTCCAGTTCATGGTCCTTGGCCATTAGCGGATCACCACCGGAGAAGATAATCTCATCCAGCTCAGGATGCGCGCTAATGTAGTCCAGGGCGACCTGCCAGTTGCGCTTATTGCCCTGGTTTTCGGCATACGGGAAGTGTCGGCGGAAGCAATAGCGACAATTTACCGCGCAACCGCCTTTAACCAACAACAGCGCCCGATTGCGATATTTATGCAGCAAACCGGGGACCACGCTGTGCTGTTCTTCCAGCGGATCGGTCGAGTAGCCAGGTGCAGCAACAAACTCTTCCTGGGAAGTAAGTACCTGACGCAAAAGCGGATCGTCCGGATTGCCTTTTTCCATACGAGCAATAAAGGCGCGCGGTACGCGCAGGGCGAAAAGTCGTCTCGCGTCGCGTCCGGCCAACAGTTTTTCATCTGCGTCTATATTCAAAAGATGCAGAAGTTCATCAGGATCGGTCACAACATCGGCAAGTTGCGATAACCAATCTTCTCTGGATGGGGTATTTAGGGTTACAATATGCGCCATTTTGTGGCTTAGCTACCAGTTAACAATTTTCAGAGGGCCTTATGGCAACGTACTATAGCAACGATTTTCGTGCTGGTCTTAAAATCATGTTGGACGGCGAACCTTATGCGGTTGAAGCCAGCGAATTCGTTAAACCAGGTAAAGGCCAGGCATTTGCGCGCGTTAAGCTGCGTCGCCTGCTGACCGGTACTCGCGTAGAGAAAACCTTCAAGTCTACCGATTCCGCTGAAGGCGCAGACGTAGCCGACATGAACCTGACCTTCCTGTATAGCGACGGTGAGTTCTGGCACTTTATGAATAACACCACTTTCGAACAGCTGGCTGCAGACGAGAAAGCGGTAGGCGATAACGCTAAATGGCTGCTGGACCAGGCTGAATGCATCGTGACCCTGTGGAACGGTCAGCCGATCTCCGTGACTCCGCCAAACTTCGTTGAGCTGGAAGTCGTTGAAACTGACCCAGGTCTGAAAGGCGATACCGCTGGTACTGGCGGCAAACCGGCTACTCTGTCTACTGGCGCAGTCGTTAAAGTTCCGCTGTTCGTACAGATCGGTGAAGTGATCAAAGTGGATACTCGCTCCGGCGAATACGTTTCTCGCGTAAAATAAGATATCTATTTGATCTTATGGCGCAGGTTGCTGCGCCATACTTTTTCCAGGGCAGGAATGATGAAACGTCTTCTCAGTCTTGTAATGCTCATCCTTTTCACCAGCACTCTCCTGGCGGGTTGTAATACCGCGCGCGGCTTCGGTGAAGACATCAAACATCTTGGCAATTCAATCTCTCACGCCGCCAGCTAACACTCTCTCATAGTCTTAAAAACGGTTGTTTATCCATCAAACTTGCGGATCTTGTCTATTATTAATGAGCTATACACAAACAATATTGGCTAGAAAAGGAAGACGTTATGGTTAAAAAGACAATTGCTGCGATCTTTTCTGTGTTGGTTCTTTCTTCAGTGTTGACTGCGTGCAATACCACGAAAGGTGTTGGGCAGGATATCTCTGAGGGCGGTAGCGCAATCTCTGGTGCAGCGACAAAAGCTCAACAATAATCATGAACGGTACGACGTCACGTCGTACCGTTAATTCCCCTTCCCGGGGAGTGAGAGAAACGGCGAGAAGCGGTTCCCCATGTGCAGTTTCATGCGGATATTCCGTTTATAGGTGTAGACCGTCTTGCCATGAATGCTGAGTGCGGCGGCTATCGCATTGTTACTCACACCATCCATCCACATCGACAATACTTTTTCCTCCTGCGGCGTAAGCAGCGGAGTCGCGTTTTCGGCTATTTCTAATGTGGGGCGAAGCTGTAGCGCCTCCTGAATCGTGTGTGAGAGCGCGTTCAGCGTGGTGTGCTTGGTTAAGACCGAATAGGCGACGGATTGAGAGGAAGCAATTGAGGCGTGCTGTCTTTCAACTGATTGCAGTAAAATCAGCGGGATGACGCCGCAGCTCATGAAAAAGGGTTTAATTGGCGGACTGGTATGCGTCTCGCTAATAAAACTGTATAAATCCGCGATCACCAGATGCGGCTTCCACTGCAAAATATGCTCTTTTGCTAACAGGAGATTATTGATCCCTGACACAAGAAATGAGGAGCTGAACCTGCCAGAATGATTAAGCAAGGCCTCAATCCCTGTGCGGGTAAAGTGGCACCGGTCAATCACTAAAATTTTAAGCATAACCTTTTCGCATTCAGAAGAGAGGCAATCGACTTTCCGGATTCAGAAAGCCCTTCATCATAGAGAACTCCGATGAGTGCCAAATGCGGGAACTACGCCGCTAATTATGCTTAATTCTTGCTTTTAGCGGGCAGCGAATAAAAAGGTTGAAATTCATTTTCTCTCGGGCAAAAATGCCATTTCACACATCAGCTTTGCAGGACGACCTGCAAACGCTTCTTTCACCGGGGACGGCCCCATTGTTCTGGAGCCTGATATGTCCTGGATCGTTTTATTAATTGCAGGTCTGCTCGAAGTTGTCTGGGCGATTGGCCTGAAATATACCCACGGTTTTACGCGTTTGACGCCAAGCATTATCACTATTGTGGCAATGATCGTCAGTATCGCCATGCTCTCCTGGGCAATGCGTACGTTGCCTGTAGGAACCGCCTATGCTGTATGGACCGGTATCGGCGCAGTCGGGGCGGCCATTACAGGGATTCTGCTGCTGGGTGAATCTGCCAGCCCGGCGCGGTTACTGAGCCTCGGGCTGATTGTGGCCGGTATTATTGGCCTCAAGCTGAGCACCCACTAAGCGCCAGGCTGTTTTACCCAAATCAGCTTATTCACCTCAAACCCTTCCCGGGTCGCGATGGCCAGCATTTGCTGTTTCATTTCATCTGAAATAGTAGGGGTCCGTGAAAGGATCCACAGGTAGTCGCGATCCGGCCCGCAAACCAGCGCGTGACGATATTCCCTGTCGAGGGCAATCACGTTATACCCGCCATAGAAGGGGCCAAAAAACGAGACCTTGAGCGCAGCGCGGTTTGGGTCGCCAGTGAAGTAGGCTTTCCCCTCCGTTTTCTGCCACATTCCTCTGTCCGGGTTATAGCCCTTGTTAATAACATTGATACCGCCGTCGTCGCGCAGGCTGTAGGTAGCAGTCACTTTTTCCAGTCCGCGCTCGAATCGATGGTCGAAACGCGCAATTTCATACCAGGTGCCCAGATAGCGTGTGGCATCAAAGTTATTTACTACGGTAACACCTTTCGGGGGTGTTGGGGTGCTGCAAGCGACAACCAGAAATGCAGCCGTAACTGCAGCAACGACGGGCAGAATGCGCATGGGATTTTCCTTGCTGGATTTTTGTTAAGTGTAGATGACAGCAGGAAAAAAAGAGAAAGAAAGGAAGCCCAATATCCAGGGCCTCCTTGTCCGTTACTGCAGTTTTTCAAGAATGCGCCAGGCGGCCTCGACGCGAACAGGGTTTGGGTAGCTCTTGTTTGCCAGCATCACGATGCCAAGGTTTTTTTCTGGAACGAACGCAACGTAGCTGCCGAATCCGCCAGTGGAGCCCGTTTTATGCACCCATGAGGCTTTCACGGCAGGCGCGGGCGGGTTTACCTCAACGGCAGGAAGCGCTGCCAGTGCCACTTTGCTGTCGCTACCGCTAATTATCGAGTCGGCCTTCACCGGCCAGTTCAGCATCTCCCAGCCCAGGCCCTGGTACATATCGCCAATACGCCAGTAACGTGACTGCGCAAGCTCGATGCCCTGCTGGAGCGTTTTCTCCTGAACCTGGCTGGCGTCCATGTTGGCCTGAACCCAACGGGTCATATCGATAACGCTCGATTTCACCCCGTAGGCTTCGGCATCAAGTTGGCCAGGGGATACATGCACTGGCTTTCCTTCGCGATAACCCCAGGCATAATCTTTTTGTTCGCTCTGCGGAACCGTAATCCAGGTATGCGCCAGTTTTAAGGGGTGCAGGACGCGTTTGGTCATCGCCTCTTCGTAGCTCATGCCCGAGGGTTTCACCGCCAGGGCGCCAAACAGACCAATGCTGGAGTTAGCATAAAGACGTTTAGCGCCTGGGGCCCATTGCGGCTGCCAGTTTTGATAAAAGCGTAGTAACGCGGCTTTATCCGTAACGTCGTCCGGAACCTGAAGCGGCAGGCCGCCTGCCGTGTAGGTGGCTAAGTGCAGCAGGCTGATACCCTGCCACTGCTTACCAGTCAGTTCAGGCCAGTACTGCGTGACCGGATCGCTGAGCTTAATTTCGCCGCGGGCGATAGCATCGCCGCCCAGCACACCGTTGAACGTTTTACTGACCGATCCGAGTTCAAACAGCGTTTGTTGCGTGACTGGACGGTTATTGGCGATATCGGCTTTACCCCAGGTAAAGTAATAAGGTTTCCCCTGATAGATAATCGCAACGGCCATACCCGGAATAGCCTGCTCCTGCATCAGCGGTGTGATGGTGCGGTTAACGATATCGGCAATTTGTTGTTCTGTTTTTGCGGCGGCAAACGTGGAGAACGAAGCTGTCAGCAGCAGCGCGCAGCATATCGATTTTTTCATCATGAAATCAGTTCCGTAATTAAAAGCGAAAGGGTGTCCGGGCCCGTCAGACGTAATCAGTGTGTTTGATTTGCACCGTGTTGACAAACGGTTAAATTTAGCAGCAGATATAAGTTTTTCTAACAGGCCAGATAATGACGCGTAGCTATATCCCCCTTAACTCGCTGCGGGCTTTTGAAGCAGCGGCCAGACATCTCAGCTTTACCCGCGCTGCAATTGAGCTCAACGTGACGCATTCTGCAATAAGCCAACATGTGAAAGCGCTGGAGCAACAGCTGAATTGTCAGCTTTTTGTGCGTGGTTCTCGAGGGTTAATGTTGACGACTGAAGGGGAAAGTCTGTTACCTGTACTTAATGACTCTTTCGATCGTATGGCGGGGATGCTGGATCGTTTTGCCACTAAACAGACTCAGGAAAAACTAAAAATTGGCGTGGTGGGGACCTTTGCGGTCGGTTGTCTTTTCCCTCTGTTGAGCGACTTTAAGCGCCACTGTCCGCATATTGATTTGCATATTTCCACCCACAATAACCGTGTGGATCCCGCTGCCGAAGGGCTGGATTATACTATTCGCTACGGAGGAGGAGCCTGGCACGATACCGATGCGCAATATTTGTGTAGCGCGCTGATGTCTCCGCTGTGTTCACCGACATTGGCCTCGCAGATTAAAGCACCTGTGGACATCCTGAAATTTCCGTTATTACGATCGTATCGGCGTGATGAATGGACGCTTTGGATGCAGGCCGCCGGAGAAGCGCCTCCGTCACCGACGCACAACGTGGTGGTGTTTGACTCGTCCGTCTCAATGCTGGAAGCCGCGCAGGCGGGGATTGGTGTGGCAATTGCACCGGTAAGAATGTTCACGCATTTGCTCAGTAGTGAACGTATCGTGCAGCCTTTTCTAACGCAGATTGATCTGGGGAGTTACTGGATAACGCGTTTACAATCTCGTCCGGAGACGCCCGCGATGCGTGAGTTTTCCCGCTGGTTGACCGGGATGCTGCACTAATAAAAAGGCCCGCCATTGGCGGGCCTGATAATTAACGCATGCGATTAGATGGTCAGGATCCCAATAGCCGTTACAACGGTCAGGATAGCTGCCAGTCCGTAGAATACCCATTTGCCCGCAGGCACGTGGATTTTCAGGTCATGCATCGCGTGGTGCATACGGTGTAAACCACACCACAGCGGCAGAACGATCATCAGGAACAGAAACGCACGTCCGATGAAGCTCTGAGCGAATGCCAGTACGCGTTCATAGCTGAAAGCATCAGGAACAAAGCCCAGCGGCAGCATAATGCCGACCAGCAGGATCATCACCGGCGCAATGATTGCGCTCCACATACCGCCTGCACCAAACAGGCCCCAGAATACGGGTTCGTCAGAGCGTTTTGGATTTGGATTAATCATTCCGGACTCCTTACCAGAACAGGGCAACAAACAGTATTACTACTGTCGCAACCACAGTAACTGCCCAGAGACCTTTGATGATCGGCTCTGGCCCCATTTTTTCGTCTTTTACGATGATGTTGGCAGCTTTTGGCGCCAGCTCAAACCAGGTTTTGGTATGCAGCAGCGCTGCTGCCAGGGCGATAATATTCAGGATCACCACCACCGGGTTTTGCAAAAAGGCGACAAAGCCCATCCAGGACTCTGCACCATGCTTGAGTGCAAACAGGCCGATAATCAGTTCAATGCTGAACCAGACTGCCGGAACCGCCGTGCCTTCGCGCAGCATGTAAAAACGATAAAATGGCAGCTTTTTCCACCAGGTGGACGTCATTGGTCGCACATAGGGTTTGCGTTTAGTCGTCATCGTGCACTCCTTAGCGTGGTTTCAGGGTAGCGATAAGAAAGTCTTTTGAACTTTCAACTTTACCCTGCTGAATGGCCGCAGCCGGATCGACGTGTTTCGGGCAGACTTCGGAGCAGTAGCCCACAAAAGTACAGGACCAGACGCCGTTCGGGCTGTTCAACTGAGCCATACGCTCCTTCTTACCGTGGTCGCGGCTATCTTCGTTGTAACGATGCGCCAGCGTAATCGCAGCCGGTCCAATGAACTCTGGGTTCAGGCCGAACTGCGGGCACGCGGCGTAGCACAGACCACAGTTGATGCAACCGGAGAACTGATGATACTTCGCCATCTGCGCCGGAGTCTGGGTGTTTGGACCCTGATCCGGTGTACGCGGGTTACCGATGATGTACGGTTTGATCGCTTCCAGGCTTTCGATAAAGTGCGTCATGTCGACGACCAGATCGCGCTCAATCGGGAAGTTGCCCAGCGCTTCAACCTTCATGCCGTTGGTGTAATCACGCAGGAAGGTTTTGCACGCCAGTTTAGGTACATTGTTGACCATCATGCCGCAGGAGCCGCAGATCGCCATACGGCAGGACCAGCGGTAGCTCAGGTCCGGTGCCAGGTTATCCTTGATGTAGCCCAGCGCATCCAGCAGTGACGTGGTTTCATCATAAGGAACTTCGTAGAAAGCACTGTGCGGCGCGGTATCGGTTTCCGGGTTATAGCGCACCACCTCAACTTTCAGGTTTTTCATCTCAGCCATTCGCCTTCTCCTTCTTATCGGCTGCTTCCGCTTCGCCACCGTAAACACGTTTAGCCGGTGGCAGAGTGGTGATTTTCACGTCGCTGTATTCCAGACGAGTCGTGCCGTCAGCATCGCGGAAGGCGAGGGTGTGTTTGAGGAAGTTCACATCGTCACGCTCGGTGCAGCCTTCATCCAGACGCTGATGCGCGCCGCGGGATTCTTTACGCGCCAGAGCAGAGTGCGCCATACATTCAGCAACGTTCAGACCGTGACCCAGTTCGATGGTGTACAGCAGGTCGGTGTTGAAGACGCTGGAGGTATCAGTGATACGTACGCGCTTGAAGCGTTCCTGCAGCTCCGCCAGTTTATCAACGGTTTTCTGCATGAGTTCCGGTGTACGGTAGATACCGCAACCTTCTTCCATGGACAGGCCCATTTCGTCACGGATCTTAGACCAGTTTTCGTTACCTTCCTGGTTAACCAGATCTTTCAGACGTTTTTCAACGCCAGCAACCTGCGCATCGAGCGCGGCACTGTTTGCAGCGCCAGCCGTTGCAGCACGTTCTGCAGCCTGTTCACCGGCCATACGACCGAAGACCACGAGTTCCGCCAGGGAGTTAGAACCCAGACGGTTAGCGCCATGCAGACCAACAGAGGAACATTCGCCCACAGCGAACAGACCTTTAATGCGGGTTTCACAGTGCTGATCGGTTTCGATACCGCCCATGGTGTAGTGCGCGGTAGGACGTACCGGGATCGGCTCTTTAACCGGATCGACACCCACGTAGGCTTTCGCCAGTTCGCAGATGAACGGTAAACGTTCGAGCAGTTTTTTCTCGCCGAGGTGACGCAGGTCGAGGTGAACCACATCGCCACGCGGGGTGGAAATGGTGTTACCTTTACGCCATTCGTGCCAGAAAGCCTGAGAAACTTTGTCGCGCGGACCGAGTTCCATGTATTTGTTTTTCGGTTCGCCCAGCGGGGTTTCCGGACCCATGCCGTAGTCTTGCAGATAACGGTAGCCGTTTTTGTTGACCAGGATACCGCCTTCACCACGGCAGCCTTCGGTCATCAGGATACCAGAGCCTGGCAGACCCGTCGGGTGATACTGAACGAATTCCATATCACGCAGCGGAACGCCATGGCTCAGCGCCATGCCCATACCGTCGCCAGTTACGATGCCGCCGTTGGTGTTGTAACGGTAAACACGACCTGCGCCGCCCGTTGCCATCACAACAGCATTAGCACGGATCTGCATCAGCGTGCCTTCCATCATGTTCATGGCAACCAGGCCGCGAGCATGGCCATCATCAACCAGGATATCCAGAACGAAGTGTTCGTCAAAGCGCTGAATCTGCGGGAACTGCAAAGATGTTTGGAACAGCGTATGCAACATGTGGAAGCCGGTTTTATCCGCGGCAAACCAGGTACGCTCGATTTTCATACCGCCGAAGCGACGTACGTTGACGCTACCGTCTTCACGGCGGCTCCATGGGCAGCCCCATTGTTCCAGTTGCGTCATTTCAGTTGGGCAGTGGTGGACAAAGTAATCCACGACATCCTGCTCACACAGCCAGTCTCCGCCTGCTACCGTATCGTGAAAATGGTAGTCAAAGCTGTCATGATCCTGCGCGACAGCAGCAGAGCCGCCTTCGGCAGCAACGGTATGGCTGCGCATTGGGTACACTTTTGAGATCAGTGCGATTTTAGCGTTGGGATTTGCTTGTGCGGCAGCAATTGCAGCACGTAATCCCGCGCCACCGGCGCCTATAATGGCAAGATCGGCTTGAAAGGTTTGCACGACATTCCTCCAGATTGTTGTTATTTCATTCCTGCCTGAAATCAGATGCTTCATCGGCTTCAAACAGGTTATGAACGCGTTTCCACTGCTCCTTTATAGGTACAATAGTATAGTCTCAGGGATGTGCGGGAAATTTGACGTGTTCGATTTTTTTAGCGTGTCAAAGGGGGGAATTATCATTGAATTTGATTAATTTAATTACTAAACCACCCCATGTCGCTTTTTTTATCCAATTGCCAGTGTGGATTATTGGCGCGCGAAATTTGTCTCGTTAACGCGATACGAGTAGACTTCGTGCCCTTGTCTTAAATCGGAGAAACAACCATGAGCGAAACGGCAACCTGGCAGCCGAGCGCGTCCATCCCCAATCTGTTAAAACGTGCAGCAATTATAGCGGAGATTCGCCGCTTTTTTGCCGATCGTGGCGTGCTTGAGGTTGAGACCCCTTGTATGAGTCAGGCAACGGTAACGGACATCCATCTGTTCCCGTTCGAAACGCGTTTCGTCGGCCCTGGACACTCCCAGGGAATGAATCTCTATTTAATGACCAGCCCGGAATACCATATGAAGCGCCTGCTGGTGGCAGGATGCGGCCCGGTGTATCAATTGTGCCGCAGCTTCCGTAATGAAGAGATGGGGCGTCATCATAACCCTGAATTCACCATGCTCGAGTGGTATCGTCCGCACTACGATATGTATCGCCTGATGAATGAAGTGGATGATTTGCTCCAGCAGGTGCTGGACTGCTCACCTGCGGAAAGTCTCTCTTACCAGCAAGCCTTCCAGCGCCATCTGGAGATAGACCCGCTGTCTGCGGATAAAACCCAACTGCGGGAAGTGGCGGCGAAATTGGATCTCAGTAATATCGCCGATACCGAAGAAGACCGGGACACCTTACTGCAGTTGCTGTTTACGATGGGCGTTGAGCCGCATATTGGCAAAGACAAACCGACGTTTGTGTATCATTTCCCGGCCAGCCAGGCATCACTGGCGCAAATCAGTACCGAAGATCACCGCGTGGCTGAACGTTTCGAGGTTTACTACAAAGGTATTGAGCTGGCGAATGGTTTCCATGAATTGACCGACGCGCGCGAACAGCAGCAGCGGTTTGAGCAGGATAACCGCAAACGTGCCGCACGTGGCTTGCCGCAGCAGCCTATCGACACCAACCTGCTTGAAGCGTTAAAAGTGGGTATGCCGGATTGCTCTGGTGTGGCGCTGGGCGTTGACCGTCTTGTGATGCTGGCATTGGGCGCAGAGAGCCTGGCCGAGGTTATCGCATTTACCGTCGATCGCGCGTAACGTACTCTCCTTCAATGCAAAGTGGCGGTGAAATAGCCACTTTGTAGCATATTTTTTCATTTACCCTCTAATAGCCACAATTTACTCCTGGATATTTGATATCGTTCAGGTATCAATTCTGTGTTGATTTTTCTATCGCTGAACTCTGAAAAGAGGGCAGTGCCAACCGGTGAGTGGCGTTTGTTAAACGCTTGCCAGAGTAAGGGATGGTTTAATGACCCAAACAATAAAAAAGATGAGCCTAATAGGTCTCATCCTCATGATATTTACGTCTGTTTTCGGTTTTGCGAATAGCCCCTCCGCATTCTATTTAATGGGGTATAGCGCGATTCCGTGGTATATATTTTCTGCATTATTATTCTTTATCCCATTTGCTTTAATGATGGCGGAAATGGGGGCTGCCTATCGGAAAGAAGAGGGCGGAATCTATTCGTGGATGAATAATAGCGTTGGGCCACGCTATGCGTTTATCGGCACGTTTATGTGGTTTTCTTCCTATGTAATATGGATGGTAAGTACCGCAGCGAAAGTCTGGGTACCTTTTTCAACCTTCTTATTTGGCGCAGACATGACGCAGCACTGGCGTTTTGCGGGGCTTGAGCCTACGCAGGTCGTCGGGTTGCTCGCCGTCGGTTGGATGATTCTGGTAACCTGCGTGGCCTCCCGGGGTATTAATAGGATTGCTCGTATTACGGCTGTAGGCGGAATTGCCGTAATGTGTCTTAATTTAGTTCTGTTGTTAGTGAGTGTCGCTATTTTGTTATTAACTGGTGGTCACTTTGCGCAGGATATTAATTTCATCTCCTCACCTAATCCGGGATATCAGTCCGGTCTGGCCATGTTGTCATTTGTTGTGTTTGCCATTTTTGCTTACGGCGGAATAGAAGCCGTGGGTGGATTAGTTGATAAAACAGAGAAGCCAGAAAAGAACTTTGCGAAAGGCATTGTCTTTGCCGCGATTGTCATTTCTGTCGGTTATTCACTGGCCATATTTTTATGGGGCGTTAGCACCAACTGGCAGCAAGTATTAAGCAATAGCTCGGTCAACCTCGGCAATATAACGTATATCCTGATGAAAAGCCTCGGGATGACGTTAGGTAACGCGCTGCATCTTTCTCCTGAAACCGCGATGGTGACGGGGGTGTGGTTCGCGCGTATCACCGGGCTTTCTATGTTTCTCGCTTATACCGGCGCTTTTTTCACGCTCAGCTATTCGCCACTGAAAGCGATTATTCAGGGAACGCCGAAGGCGCTGTGGCCAGCGCCAATGACCAAACTAAATGCCGTGGGGATGCCGACGACGGCAATGTGGTTGCAGTGCCTGCTGGTGAGCCTGTTTATCCTGCTGGTTTCGTTTGGCGGCGATACGGCTTCAGCGTTCTATAACAAACTGACGCTGATGGCGAACGTCTCGATGACGCTGCCGTATCTGTTCCTCGCGCTGGCGTTTCCGTTCTTTAAAGCCCGTACGGGCCTGGAAAGACCGTTTGTTGTCTTTAAAACCCGAGCGGCGACGTTGCTGGCCACATCGGTGGTTGTGCTGGTGGTGACGTTTGCCAATGTGTTCACCATCATCCAGCCGGTGATTGAAGCTGGGGACTGGAACAGCGCATTGTGGATGACCGGAGGCCCGATCTTCTTCTCGCTGTTGGCAATGGCGATTTATCAGAACTACAGCCGTCGCACGGCCAACGAGCCTGAGTGGGCGGTGGAGTAAACTTCCTGCTGAATCCGGCCTACAAAAATGATTCTTCGTAGGCCGGATTCGGCGAAGCTGCCATTCGGCATCATTGTTGTTTACAAACTCCCCGCCGGGCGACTGCTTCTGCCCGCAGAACTTAAGGTTCTTCCCGTTTGCTTACCGCCGAGGCTCTCCAGACGCATCTGGAACGGTGGGAACGGCATATCGATACCGTGCTCGCGGAAGCCTGCCAGAATCAGCTGGTGGATTTCGTGGCGCAGCGGCATACGATGCCCCATCTCAGCGGCATAAATACGCAGTTCGAAGATTTGAATCCCTTGCTGCAGGTCAACCAGGAAGACTTCTGGCGCCGGGTTATCGATAACCAGTGAGCAGCGTTGTGCGGCAGTAAGCAGGATCTGCGTAACCTCCTCGCTGTTAGCCTCCGACGGTGCCGGGATGGTTAATACCACACGGGTGACCGAATCCGATAACGACCAGTTGATAAACTGCTCGGTGATAAAGGCTTTGTTGGGCACGATGATCTCTTTGCGGTCCCAGTCGCTGATGGTCGTGGCGCGGGTATTAATTTTCGTCACGCTACCGGTAAGATCGCGAATCGTCACCGTGTCGCCAATGCGGATTGGTTTTTCAAAGAGGATAATCAGGCCGGAAATAAAGTTGGCGAAGATCTCCTGCAAACCAAAGCCCAGACCGACACCGAGAGCCGCTACCAGCCATTGCAGTTTGGACCACTCAATACCGATCATTGAGAAGCCAACCAGACCGCCAATCAGCATCAGCAGGTACTTGGTGATGGTGGTGATGGCGTAACCGGTGCCGGGGGTTAAATCGAGATGTTGCAGCAGCGCCAGCTCCAGCAGCGCGGGCAGGTTGCGCACTAACTGGGTAGTGATGATAAACACCAGGATTGCGATAAGCACCGCGCCCAGCGTTATCGGCTCTAAACTTTCCACACCCTGCACCGTGGAGGTGACATCCCACAACGAGATGTTTTCCAGGAAGCCGAAAGCAGAATGAATTTCTGACCACAGCACAATGACCGAGAGCAGGGCGATAAGCATCAGGATAGAGCGCACCAGGCGCAGCGATTGCGCGCTGATAGCATCCAGATCCACTTCGCTTTCATCAACATCAATCGTGCCTTCAAGGCTGGTGGAATGCGCTGGTTCTTCTTCACCCCGTGCGCGCTGCGCCAGCATTTCGGCACGTCGATGCTTGGCGCGGTCAAACGCCAGCCGGCGGCGCTGGATCAGCATCCAGCGGCGGATAACGTGATACACCACCAGTAACAAGAACCAGATAGCTACGGACGTTTCCAGACGCGCCAATAAAGCTTGCGACGTGGCGAGATAGCCCACTGCCGCAGCGAGAATGGCAATCAGCGGTGCGCCCATCAGCATATTCCACAACATGCTGTTGACCATGTTATCGCTGTTGCCTTCTTTATCGAGGTACAGCGGTATCCCGGCGCGTTTCAGGCTCAGGGTCACGACCGCCAGCGCACCGCAAATCAGAATAAAGCACAGACGCCCCAGTGAGGCGGAGAATTCCCGGTCATTGAGATTATCAAACATAATCACCGCCATGATCAGCGGCACAATCAGCCCGATACTCATCAGGTAATAGTGCATGGCTTTCGCGACGCGGTTACGCGGCCAGCCAAAGTGGGCAATGAACAGACCGTTGGGGCGCGCAAAGGTGGCGCAAATCATTACTGCCCACAGCATGGGCACCGTGGCGGTAACGCCATCCCCGATAGCGACAGCTAATGGATAAGGCCAGGCTTCCTGCAATCCGTAACCGAGCGTTGCCCACAGCACCGGCAACGGAGAAGCGACGAGTATCGACCAGAACACCGTGCGTATCGTCAGCCAGAAGTGGTCCTGGGTGACTTTCCCGACCCGCGCAGATGAACGCTCCAGAAAACGGGTGAAGTGTTTGCGCGAAGAGAGGCTAAAGCCAACCAGCACCAATGCCGCGAAAAGCGGCAGCAGCGTTTCTTTGCTGGTCAGCATCATGATGCTGGCTTTGCCCAACTGATTAAACGTATCTAATGAGATCAGACGCCGCAGATCCTGGACGATGTCGACAGGCCAGGAGAGGGAGATGGGGCTAACGTCCGAGGTCCAGAACAGATAGCGGTGCGTTGCTTCGTTGACCTCTTTTAGCGCATCTTCCAGTTGGCTGTTAGAGACTTTGAGCTTGGTCAGCTCAAGGATCAGCGTATCGCCGCCCTGTAACAAAGAGTTCAGCAGCTCACGCTGGGTGCGTAACTGGGCGTTGAGAATGCTGCTCTGTTCAGCGGTCAGCGGTTGTCCATCGGCCTGATGAATCTGACGCAACTGCGGCTGTTTGTTGAGGAGATCCTCATAGCGCATACGGTGCACGCGAAGCTGCGCCATTTCGGTATCCAACTGCTGAGGCTTGGGCATTTCCGGTAAACGGGATACCTGCGCGCGCAGTGCTTCTCCCAGCATATTTGAGACCCCAAGCCACTGAGACTGCTCTCGCAGCGTATTCAATGCCTGGCGCACCTGTAGCGTTTGGCTGGCGGCTTGACGCTGTTGCGAGGCGACCAGGTCCATACGTTGCGCCTGCTGGTTTAATGCCTGAGACAGTTCGCGGTTAACCTTGAACTGGTCGACAATACCTTCCGGCAGTCCCGCACTGTTTTCCGCCAACAGTTCGGTGCTTTCCAGCGCTCGCTCTGCCTCACGCTGACGTTGACTGTTGAGCTGGTTGCGCAAAGCCTGCAGGTAAGTATCGAGCTGCTGGCTCTGTTTTTCCGCCAGCTCTGAGCGCATACGCGCCAGCTCCTGGCGGTTATTAGCGGAAAGCTGCGCCAGCTCCAGTTCATCGACCAGGGCTTTGAGTTTGGCGGATTCAGCCTGCATCGCCTGATTCTGCGCGGGATTAGAGTTGGCGGTACCAATACGTCGCTCAAGCTCATTTAGCTGGCGGCGGGCATCGGTTTGCTGTTGAGGAAGCTGGCTTAACGAGTCGGCGATTTCCCGGGCGCGATCCTGCTCCTGCTGGGCCTGACGACTCTTTTCCAACAGTTGGCTGCTGACCTGGAGGATCTCCTGGTTTAACGCATCGGTGGTGAGTCCGGTTGGCACATTGCGCGGTTCGTCGCGCAGGTTGCTAAGCTGCGCGCGTAATGTTGCGGACAGCTTGGGGAAGTTATCAATAACCTGCTGATATTGCTGGGCACGCTCGAGAGAACCTTTACGCTCCTCGAGGGCATTCAGCGCGGACTGGAGCGCCTCGACGGTTTCTGGCTGAGCAGGTTTCGCCGCTTTTGCCTGCTCCAGTTCCTGGGTGAGTTGTTTGGCATCGGGGGCCGTCGCAGCGTACGCCCCCAGGCTGAGGCACCAGGCCATCAGAAAAGTGATAATCAGGCGCACAGCAGCGATTCCTATGTTTAACTTTCGTCTTTTTTGTCGTCAACCAGCGGGCTGGCGTCGTGTTCTGCTTCGATCTCTTCTTTCGCAAGCGGGGCAGGTTCTGCCGCTGGCGTCACGAATGTCTCGGTCGAGATGGCCATTGGCTGGCCGATTTTGGTCACTGAAAGGTCCTGCAACTGCTCAACCAGGTTAACTTTGCCAGGCGCGAACAGGTTGATAACGGTGGAACCGAGCTTAAAGCGGCCCATTTCCTGACCTTTCAGCAGCGCCACCGACCCTTCGCTTTCACCTTCCGGCCAGGTCCAGCGTTTGATGACGCCTTCACGCGGTGGGGTAATGGTGCCAGCCCATGCGGTTTCAATACTGCCGACGATGGTCGCGCCGACCAGAATCTGCACCATCGGGCCAAATTCGGTATCAAACAGACAGATTACGCGTTCGTTGCGTGCAAACAGGTTTGGAACGTTTTGCGCAGTCAGGATATTTACAGAGAAGAGATCGCCTGGCACGTACATCATTTCACGCAGGATACCGTTACACGGCATATGTACACGGTGGTAATCGCGTGGAGATAAGTAAGTGGTCACAAACGTACCGTTGCGGAATTTGTCCGCCATCTGGTAGTTGCCGGCCAGCAGTGCTTCAAGGGTATAGCTGTGCCCTTTGGCCTGCAGCAGTTTGTCTTCTTCGATGTTTCCTAACTGGTTAATCACGCCGTCAGCAGGCATGACCAGTACGTTTGGATCGGTGTTAATCGGGCGAACGTCGTCGCGCAGTGGGCGAACAAAGAAGTCGTTAAAGGTGCGATAGCTGGCGGTATCCGGCTTTTGCGCCTCTTTCATATCGACCTTGTAATATTTCACGAACAGATCGATAACCAGTTTAGTCAGCCATCCTGCTCGTTTGCTCGCACCCCAACCCGCCAGGCGAGTGAGCCATAGTTTCGGCAGAATGTATTGTAGCGAAAGCTTAAATGAGTTTAACAAGGTAGCCTCCAGGCCATAATTTGTTCCCGATCCGGCATACGGGCCGGATCCTGAAAAAAGGGGGACGATTCTAGCGATGCTTAGCTTAGTTGTCAGTTGTCTGTATCAGAAAAGTTTTTACGTGTTTTTACCTGCGCCATGCTTTCCAGGATGCGGTGATAATTTTCAAACCGAGTTTCGGCTATTGCCCCTTTTTCTACGGCCTCACGGATAGCGCAGCCTGGATCGGTATCATGCTTGCAGTCGCGGTATTTGCAGTGGCCCAGGTAGTCATGGAATTCGACAAAACCATGTGTGATTTGTTCCGGCTCCAGATGCCACAATCCGAACTCACGTACGCCAGGGGAGTCGATAACGTCGCCACCGTGCGGGAAATGATACAGGCGAGAGGCAGTGGTGGTGTGCTGTCCAAGGCCGGAGTTGTCGGAGACATCGTTGGTCAGGATCTCTTCCTGCAGACCGAGAAGATTATTGAGCAGGCTAGATTTACCAACGCCCGACTGACCGGCAAAAATGCTGATGCGATCGGTTAATGCTTCTTCAAGCGGTTTCAGGCCGTCTTTCGTGCGGCTTGATACCATCAACACGCGATAGCCAATGTGGCGATAAATATCCATCTGTTCGTTAACAAAGGCCATGCCTTCGTCATCCAGCAGATCGATCTTATTCAAGACGATAATTGGTTCAACGTGTAGCGTTTCACAGGCTACCAGATACCGGTCGATAATATTGAGTGACAGCTCGGGTAAGATGGCTGAGACAATAACGATCTGGTTGATGTTGGCGGCAATGGGTTTTACCCCGTCGTAAAAGTCGGGACGTGTCAGTACCGAGGTACGCTCGTGTACCGCCTCAACGATGCCTTTGACATTCACGCCTTCTGCTGCTGCTTTTCCCGGGCGCCAGACAACGCGATCGCCGGTCACCAGCGAGCGAATTGTACGGCGGATGTTGCAGCGGTGAATCTCACCGTCAGCAGATTCCACGTCGGCATGCATACCAAAACGGCTGATAACGATGCCTTCAGCGGTTTCGCCAAACAGGTTGTCGTCGTAGTCTGGCTTCTCCGTGGACGTTTTCAGACGACGCTGGTGATTGGCGTTCACACGGCGCTGTTGGCCTTTGGAGAGTTTATTCTTACTCAATCGGACTGACTCCTGGTCGCCCATAATGGGCAAAACATTTATGATACACGCAATTTTAGATGAATATAGTCACACTGAATGTGACGCTGAAGGGTGGAAAATAGCATGAGTGCCAATGAAAACAACCTGATTTGGATCGATCTGGAGATGACAGGTCTGGATCCCGAGCGCGATCGCATAATTGAGATAGCCACGCTGGTGACGGATGCCAACCTGAATATTCTGGCTGAAGGACCGACAATTGCGGTGCACCAGTCCGACGAACAGCTGGCATTAATGGATGACTGGAACGTACGTACGCATACCGGTAGTGGGCTAGTGGATCGCGTGAAGGCGAGCACCATGGGGAATCGTGAAGCTGAACTGGCTACGCTGGCTTTTTTGAAAGAGTGGGTTCCAGAAGGGAAATCACCTATCTGCGGCAACAGCATCGGTCAGGATCGTCGTTTCCTGTTTAAATACATGCCGGAGCTGGAGGCGTATTTCCATTATCGCTATCTTGACGTCAGTACTCTGAAAGAGCTGGCGCGTCGTTGGAAGCCGGAAATTCTTGCTGGCTTCACCAAGCAGGGAACGCATCAGGCGATGGACGATATTCGTGAATCTGTTGCTGAGCTTGCTTACTATCGCGAACATTTTATTAAGCTTTGATTTTGTGGATGGCCGGACGGCGCTGCGGCTTACCCGGCCTACGAATATCGTTCCTGCGTGCTTGCACTGAGGTAGGATTGTCGCTAAATTAGACGACTTGCCGATAAATTCAGCACTTAAACAGAAAAACGAAAAAATCGCTTTTAGGGGGGTTGCAGCTAAACGGATTTCTCGTATAATGCGCCTCCCGTAACGACAGAGAATTACACGTTACGGCAGCAGCAAAAGCAGTACAAATTTGCGGGAATAGCTCAGTTGGTAGAGCACGACCTTGCCAAGGTCGGGGTCGCGAGTTCGAGTCTCGTTTCCCGCTCCAAA
>NZ_JAOWCV010000041.1:103758-197102 GCF_030336805.1 Citrobacter sp. Cb023
CAGTTGGTAGAGCACGACCTTGCCAAGGTCGGGGTCGCGAGTTCGAGTCTCGTTTCCCGCTCCAAAATTTGAAAGTGCTTGTAAAGCACAGACCACCAATCGCAGAATTTCGAATTGCGACAAGGCGGCAACTGAATGAGTCCTTAGAAGCTTACCGAAGTAAGTGACTTAGGCGAATGAAGGCAGCCAACGCAGTAGTGGTTCGAAAGACGAAGATTAAGCGGGAATAGCTCAGTTGGTAGAGCACGACCTTGCCAAGGTCGGGGTCGCGAGTTCGAGTCTCGTTTCCCGCTCCAAAATTTGAAAGTGCTTATGTCTACAAAGCACAGACACACCCAAGCGGGAATAGCTCAGTTGGTAGAGCACGACCTTGCCAAGGTCGGGGTCGCGAGTTCGAGTCTCGTTTCCCGCTCCAAATTCTTACCCCAATAAAAATATCCACAGCGAATAAATACGTTGGGGACGTTTTGTTTCGTCATTGACATACTCTTGTAAACAGACTTATCCACAGGTTCGGGTATTATTCCTGGATTGCAAAAAACTTAGTCGGGTGAATAGTATCATTTTAACTCTTTGAAAATATTGAATTAATTATCATTTCAAATTGTTAATGCGATCACTTGACGATTTTTTCCCTCTTGAATATCAATGTGTTTTTATTTTTATACACAAGCTGTGGATGACTTAAGCGTCACGCGGCAGACCCTTTTCAATGACCCTGACCAAACGTTGTTTCTTCGGTAACTGCACTTCAACTACGCAGGCATTTCGCTTCTCGATTTGCTGAGCAACCGCCCATTCTATGTGTTCGTCGAGAAGTGGGTGCTCACCTCTGCGACTTTCCAGCGCGTGAATAATGGCTTCATCCCATGGGGCATTACCCAGCGCAACGGCGATATTTCGCAGCCAGCGCAGGTGGCCAATACGACGAATAGCAGACCCCTCCGTGACTTTTAAAAACCACGCTTCGCTCCAGCTAAACAGCTCTATTAACTCTGGAGCATGAAGTTGTTTGCGTGGGTTGAAGTCATCCTCTGTCGTCAACTGCGAGTATCGGTTCCACGGGCAAATGAGCTGGCAATCATCGCAGCCGTAAATTCGATTCCCCAACAGGGGACGAAATTCTTCCGGGATCGCGCCTTCCAGTTCGATAGTGAGATAAGAGATACAGCGGCGCGCATCTACCGTGTAGGGTTCAACGATGGCCCCGGTGGGACAGATGGTCATACAGGCGACGCATTTCCCGCATCCTTCTTCTACTGGGTTGTCGACCGGCAGGGGCAAATCGATCAGTAATTCCCCGAGAAAGAAAAATGAACCAGCTTCGCGATTGAGGATAAGTGAGTGCTTACCTGTCCAGCCAAGCCCGGCTTTTTCCGCTAATGGACGCTCAAGAATGGGCGCAGAATCGACAAAAGGTCTAAAATTCAGCGAAACGCAGTGCTGTTGAATCCTCTCTCCCAGCTTTTTTAAGCGGTTACGCAGCAGTTTATGGTAGTCGCGCCCAAGCGCGTAACGGCTGACGTAACCCAGAGTGGGGTTTTTCAACGTGCTGGCAAAGGCCGCATTGGCAGGAAGATAGTTCATACGTACGCTGATGACACGTAACGTACCGGGTAATAATTCGTGAGGTCGGGCGCGCATCATGCCGTGACGGGCCATCCAGTCCATCTCGCCGTGATAGTGTTTATCCAGCCAGGCCTGCAGTTTGGGCTCCGCTTCGCTGAGGTCGGTATCGGCAATACCGACCTGCTGAAAGCCAAGCTCCAGCCCCCACTGCTTAATATTTTGCGCTAACTGATTGAGATCGAGGGGCTCTGACATGACGGACCATACAATGAAGAAAAACCCCGCAAGTATACCACACTCCATTTGGCACGCCGATGACATCAGGCGGATGGAGCGAGAGGCGGCAGACAGTTTAGGACTGACGTTGTACGAGCTGATGCAACGGGCGGGAGAGGCGGCGTTTCAGGTCACCCGCGAGACATATCCAAACGCTCAGCACTGGCTGGTGCTATGTGGTCATGGCAACAACGGTGGTGATGGTTACGTGGTGGCAAGGCTTGCCAAAGCTCAGGGGCTTGATATTACGTTGCTGGCGCAGGAGAGTGATAAAGCGCTCCCCGAGGAAGCACAGCAGGCGCGCGACGCCTGGCTTAACGCCGGTGGCGTCATTCATGCTGCGGATATCAATTGGCCAGATCGCGTGGACGTCATTATTGATGCGCTGTCAGGCACGGGCTTAAAACACGCGCCGCGTGAGCCTCTCTCGGCATTGATCGAACGTGCCAATCACCATCCTGCCCCTGTCGTGGCGATAGACATTCCATCCGGCCTGCTGGCGCAGACGGGCGCGGCGCCGGGTGCGGTTATCAATGCTGCGCACACCGTGACCTTTATTGCGTTAAAGCCTGGTCTGCTAACCGGTAAAGCGCGCGATGTCACCGGACGCCTGCATGTTAACGCACTCGGACTGGACGACTGGCTGGCGGGACAGAACGCGCCGCTGCAACGGTTTGATGCTCAACAGCTTGTACACTGGTTAACGCCGCGTCGACCCACCTCGCACAAAGGCTCCCACGGTCGGCTGGTGATCATCGGTGGTGACCACGGCACGGCTGGCGCAATACGCATGGCCGGTGAAGCGGCGCTGCGTGCAGGAGCCGGGTTGGTCAAAGTGCTAACCCGAAGTGAAAATATTGCGCCTATTCTGACTGCCAGACCGGAACTGATGGTCGATGCGCTGACGCCGCAGACTCTGGAAGAGAGCCTGGCGTGGGCGGATGTTGTGGTGATAGGACCAGGGCTTGGTCAGCAGGAATGGGGTAAAAAAGCGCTGCAAAAGGTAGAGAATTTTCGCAAACCGATGCTCTGGGATGCGGATGCGCTGAACCTGCTGGCAATCAACCCTGATAAACGTCACAATCGCGTGATCACGCCGCATCCTGGTGAAGCCGCGCGACTTCTGGGCTGTTCCATTGCAGAAATTGAAGACGATCGATTACTTTGCGCACAACGTCTGGTAAAACGGTACGGAGGCGTCGTCGTGCTGAAAGGCGCGGGTACGGTTGTTGCTGCCGAACAGGCCGAATTGGGTATTATTGATACCGGCAATGCTGGAATGGCCAGCGGCGGAATGGGTGATGTGCTTTCCGGTATTATTGGCGCATTGCTCGGACAGAAGCTTACCCCGTATGATGCGGCATGTGCGGGATGTGTCGCACACGGTGCGGCGGCGGATGTGCTGGCGGCGCGTTTTGGTACGCGCGGCATGCTGGCGACAGATCTCTTTACCACGCTACAGCGTATTGTTAACCCTGATGTGATTGACGTTTATCATGATGAATCGAGTAATTCCACTACCTGATGAGCAGGCGACTTTAGACCTGGGACTGCGGGTAGCCAAAGCCTGTGATGGCGCGACGGTAATTTATTTGTACGGCGACCTGGGGGCGGGTAAAACCACTTTCAGCCGGGGATTCCTGCAGGCGTTAGGTCACAAAGGAAATGTAAAAAGCCCTACCTATACGCTGGTTGAACCCTATTCGCTCGATAATTTGATGGTATATCACTTCGATCTGTACCGACTTGCGGACCCAGAGGAGCTGGAATTTATGGGGATCCGCGATTATTTTGCCAATGACGCCATCTGCCTGGTGGAATGGCCGCAACAAGGTAAAGGTGTACTGCCAGACCCGGACGTCGAAATACACATTGAATATCAGGCGCAAGGTCGAGAGGCGCGCATAAGCGCAGTCTCCTCATCGGGTGATTTATTGCTGGCGCGTTTAGCCGATTAACCTTAAGGGTGGCGGGATGATTTATCGCATCAGAAACTGGCTGATGGCAACACTGGTCCTGCTGTGCGCGCAGGCAGGGGCCGCCAGCCTCTCCGATCTTCAGGTGTCCAATGGCGATCAACAAGCGCGGATTACGCTGAGCTTTATTGGCGATCCTGAATACGCAGTTTCGCAGGACGGGAAACGAACCGTCGCGTTGGATATTAAACAAACCGGTGTGATTCAGGGGTTACCGCTGCTGTTTAGCGGCAATAATCTGGTGAAATCTATCCGTTCCGGCACGCCAAAAGATGCGCAGTCTCTGCGCCTGGTTGTGGATTTAACCGAGAACGGCAAAGCCGAAGCCGTAAAACGCCAGAACGGCGGCAATTATACCGTCGTGTTTACCATCAAAGCTGATGCGCCACCGCCGCCTCCACCACCTCCAGTGGTTGCGAAGCGTGTTGAAGCGCCGGTTATCGCCCCGCGCCCTGCCGAGCCTGCGCGTAATCCGTTTAAAGCGGAAAACGATCGCACCACGATGGTAACCAACAGTAATACCTCCACACGACCTGCGGCGCGCGCCAGTACCAGTAACGGCGAAAAAGTAGTTATCGCCATTGATGCCGGACACGGCGGGCAGGATCCTGGCGCTATTGGTCCCGGTGGCACACGTGAGAAAAACGTCACTATTGCCGTAGCGCGCAAACTGCGCAGTTTGCTCAATGATGACCCGATGTTTAAAGGCGTACTCACCCGTGATGGCGATTACTTTATCTCGGTGATGGGGCGTTCAGACGTTGCGCGTAAACAAAACGCCAACTTCCTGGTCTCTATTCATGCGGATGCTGCGCCAAACCGGGATGCCACTGGTGCTTCCGTCTGGGTACTGTCAAACCGTCGGGCAAACAGTGAGATGGCCGGCTGGCTGGAACAGCACGAAAAGCAATCGGAACTGTTGGGTGGGGCGGGCGATGTTCTGGCAAACAGCCAGTCCGATCCTTATCTCAGCCAGGCCGTGTTGGATCTGCAGTTCGGTCATTCGCAACGCGTTGGGTATGATGTAGCGACCAGCATGATCGGCCAGTTAGAACGTATTGGCTCGATGCATAAGCGTCGTCCGGAACACGCCAGCCTTGGGGTATTACGTTCGCCTGATATCCCGTCAGTGCTGGTTGAAACCGGCTTTATCAGTAACAACAGCGAAGAACGTCTGTTGGCGAGTGATGACTACCAGCAGCAGCTGGCCGAGGCAATTTACAAAGGATTGCGTAACTATTTCCAGGCGCACCCGATGCAAACCGGGCCTCAAGGCACACCGGCGCAAACCGCGAGTGCGGTATCGCCTGGCAACACGTTAACAAATTAAGGATTAGCCATGCCGATTCAGGTTCTACCGCCACAGCTGGCGAACCAGATTGCCGCAGGCGAGGTGGTAGAACGGCCTGCGTCAGTGGTGAAGGAGCTGGTGGAAAACAGTATTGATGCTGGTGCGACGCGCATTGATATTGATGTTGAGCGCGGCGGCGCGAAGCTTATCCGTATTCGTGACAACGGCTGCGGGATTAAAAAAGACGAGCTGGCGCTGGCGCTGGCGCGTCATGCCACCAGTAAAATTTCCTCGCTTGACGATCTCGAAGCCATCGTGAGCCTCGGGTTTCGCGGCGAAGCGCTGGCCAGTATCAGCTCCGTTTCTCGTTTAACCCTGACGTCGCGTACGCAAGAACAACCTGAAGCCTGGCAAGCCTATGCCGAAGGGCGCGACATGGATGTGACGGTTAAACCCGCTGCGCATCCGGTGGGAACCACGCTGGAGGTGTTAGATCTGTTCTACAACACCCCGGCGCGGCGCAAGTTTATGCGCACCGAGAAAACGGAATTTAATCATATCGACGAAATAATCCGCCGCATTGCGCTGGCACGTTTTGATGTGACGATTAATTTGTCGCACAACGGCAAAGTGGTGCGTCAGTACCGGGCAGTGGCCGCGGATGGGCAGCAGGAGCGCCGACTGGGCGCGATTTGCGGCACGCCGTTTCTGGAACATGCGCTGGCGATTGAATGGCAGCATGGCGATTTAACGCTGCGCGGCTGGGTGGCCGATCCTAACCACACGACGACGGCGCTGGCGGAAATCCAGTACTGCTATGTGAATGGCCGGATGATGCGCGACCGGTTGATCAACCATGCTATCCGCCAGGCCTGTGAAGATAAGCTGGGAGCCGATCAGCAGCCCGCTTTTGTGCTGTATCTGGAAATCGACCCGCATCAGGTGGATGTTAACGTACATCCCGCCAAACATGAGGTCCGTTTTCATCAATCACGCCTGGTGCATGATTTTATTTACCAGGGCGTGTTGAGCGTCCTGCAACAGCAGCTTGAAACGCCGCTGCCGTTGGCTGATGACGACGAGCCCGCGCCAAGGCACATCCCAGAAAACCGCGTCGCGGCCGGGCGTAACCATTTTGCCGAACCGGCCCCGGCGCGTGAACCTGCGACACCGCGTTACTCAGCATCTGCTGGCGCTGGCAGCAGTGGTGGCCGTCAGATGGGGGCCAGTTGGCCTCATGCCCAGCCTGGATATCAAAAGCAGCAGGGTGAGATTTATCAGCAACTGCTACAGACGCCGGTTCCGCCGCGTAAAACGCCGGTTTCTGAAACGCCATCAGCACCTCTGACCGGCAACAGCCAGGGCTTTGGGCGGGTGCTAACCATTGTCGGTACGGACTGCGCATTACTCGAATGCAATGGTCATATTCGGTTGCTGGCATTGCCGGTGGCGGAACGTTGGCTACGTCAGGCGCAGTTAACGCCGGACCAGGGCGTCGTTTGCGCTCAGCCGTTACTGATCCCTTTACGTCTAAAAGTGACCGCTGATGAAAAAGCGGCGCTGCAAAAAGGGCAGAGCCAACTGGCTGAGTTGGGTATTGAATTTCAACTGGATGCACAGCATGTGACCATCCGGGCGGTGCCTTTACCCTTACGCCAACAAAATTTACAAATCTTGATTCCTGAACTGATAGGCTACCTGGCGCAGCAGTCCGAATTCGAACCGGGCAATATTGCACAGTGGATTGCACGTAATCTGATTAGCGAGCATCCGCAGTGGAGCATGGCTCAGGCGATTACGCTGTTAGCGGATGTTGAGCGGCTTTGCCCACAACTCGTGAAGGCGCCGCCGGGTGGTTTGTTACAACCTGTTGATTTACATTCGGTAATGAATGCCCTGAAACATGAGTGATACCCGTAAGGCGAGCCTGCCAAAGGCGATTTTTTTGATGGGGCCGACGGCCTCCGGTAAAACGGCACTGGCAATTGAATTGCGTAAAGTTTTGCCTGTAGAGTTGATAAGCGTTGATTCCGCCCTTATTTACAAGGGGATGGATATCGGTACAGCCAAGCCTGATGCAGATGAATTACAGGCCGCGCCGCACCGGTTGCTGGATATCCGCGATCCGTCCCAGGCGTACTCTGCTGCGGATTTTCGCCGCGATGCGTTAGCCGAGATGGGCGATATCACCGCCGCGGGGCGTATTCCGCTGCTGGTGGGCGGCACAATGTTATATTTCAAAGCCTTGCTTGAAGGGCTGTCGCCGTTACCGTCGGCAGATCCGGAAGTCAGGGCCAGAATTGAGCAGCAGGCGGCAGAGCATGGGTGGGACGCGTTACACCGACAGCTTCAGGAAATAGATCCGGTGGCTGCGGCGCGTATTCATCCAAATGATCCGCAAAGACTTTCCCGGGCACTGGAAGTTTTTTTCATTTCGGGTAAAACTTTAACGGAGCTGACGCAAACGTCAGGAGATGCTTTGCCGTATCAGGTGCATCAGTTTGCTATCGCCCCGGCGAGCCGTGAACTGCTCCATCAGCGAATTGAGCAGCGTTTTCATCAGATGTTGGCTTCAGGTTTTGAAGCAGAAGTCCGGGCGCTATTTGCCCGTGGAGATTTGCATACGGATTTGCCTTCCATTCGTTGTGTAGGGTATCGCCAGATGTGGTCATACATTGAAGGCGAAATTTCATACGATGAAATGGTTTATAGAGGTGTTTGCGCCACGAGGCAGTTGGCGAAACGACAGGTAACCTGGTTGCGTGGTTGGGAAGGGGTGCACTGGCTTGACAGTGAAAAGCCTGACCAGGCGCGAAACGAAGTATTACAGGTTGTTGGTGCTATCGCGAACTGAATGTGTACAATTGAAACGTATCGTGCGCAATTTTTCAGAATCGAAAGGTTCAAAGTACAAATAAGCATATAAGGAAAAGAGAGAATGGCTAAGGGGCAATCTTTACAAGATCCGTTCCTGAACGCACTGCGTCGGGAACGTGTTCCAGTTTCTATTTATTTGGTGAATGGTATTAAGCTGCAAGGTCAAATCGAGTCTTTTGATCAGTTCGTGATCCTGTTGAAAAACACGGTCAGCCAGATGGTTTATAAGCACGCGATTTCTACTGTTGTCCCGTCTCGCCCGGTTTCTCATCACAGCAATAATGCCACCGGCGGCACTGGCAGCAACTACCATCACGGTAGCAACGCGCAAGGTTCATCTGCGCAACAGGACAGCGAAGAAACCGAATAAGGTTGTTAGCTGTTTTACACACGGGGAGCCAGCGATCCTGCGTTCCCCGTTGATATATATTAAGGGGTTGACGCTTGTTTGACCGTTATGATGCCGGTGAGCAGGCGGTACTGGTACACATCTATTTTTCGCAAGACAAAGATATGGAAGACCTCCAGGAGTTTGAATCTCTGGTTTCTTCCGCCGGTGTCGAAGCAATGCAGGTGATTACCGGGAGCCGTAAAGCACCGCACCCGAAGTATTTTGTTGGTGAAGGTAAGGCAATCGAAATTGCGGAAGCCGTAAAAGCGACTGGCGCTGCGGTGGTGATTTTTGATCATGCTCTAAGCCCCGCCCAGGAACGTAACCTGGAACAGTTGTGCCAGTGTCTTGTTATCGACAGGACAGGTCTTATTTTAGATATTTTTGCCCAGCGTGCGCGCACCCATGAGGGTAAGTTGCAGGTTGAGCTGGCGCAGTTGCGCCATATGGCTACTCGTCTGGTCCGTGGCTGGACCCACCTTGAAAGGCAAAAGGGCGGGATAGGTTTGCGCGGTCCGGGTGAAACCCAGCTCGAAACCGACCGTCGTTTGCTGCGTAATCGCATTTTGCAAATACAGTCGCGCCTGGAAAAAGTTGAAAAGCAACGTGAGCAGGGGCGACAGTCGCGCAAGAAAGCGGATGTCCCAACCGTATCACTGGTGGGATATACCAACGCCGGAAAATCCACCCTGTTCAACCAGATCACCGAAGCCCGGGTTTACGCAGCGGATCAGCTGTTTGCGACCCTGGACCCAACGCTGCGCCGTATAGACGTAGCGGACGTCGGTGAAACCGTGCTGGCGGATACCGTAGGGTTTATCCGTCATTTGCCGCACGACCTGGTGGCGGCGTTTAAAGCCACCCTGCAGGAAACGCGTCAGGCGACATTGCTGCTGCATGTTATTGATGCTGCAGATTTTCGTGTGCAGGAAAACATCGAGGCCGTCGACACGGTGCTCGAAGAGATCGATGCGCATGAGATCCCGACTCTGCTGGTGATGAATAAAATCGATATGCTGGATGATTTTGAACCACGTATCGACAGAGATGAAGAGAATAAACCCATTCGCGTTTGGGTTTCAGCGCAAACGGGAATAGGTATACCACAGCTTTTTCAGGCTTTGACTGAGCGACTTTCCGGTGAGGTGGCGCAGCATACGTTGCGTTTGCCGCCGCAGGAAGGGCGTCTGAGAAGCCGGTTTTACCAACTTCAGGCAATAGAAAGAGAGTGGATGGAGGAGGACGGCAGCGTAGGTCTGCAGGTTCGTATGCCGATCGTAGACTGGCGTCGCCTCTGTAAACAAGAACCGGCACTGGAAGACTATATTGTCTGACCTGACGGATATGGCCTGAAGATTTTTTCGCCTCTATACCTTGTGGGTTTTGTGCAGCATGAAGGTGGCAAGTCCTGAAATCTTCAGGAGCATAGTCAACTATGTGACTGAGATTAAGGGGCGTAGCCAACGCATCGGCAGCGCAAAATACGCAGGTATAGCATCGCATAACAAATATGGAGCACAAAAATGGCGTGGAATCAGCCCGGTAATAACGGACAAGACCGCGACCCGTGGGGAAGCAGCAAACCTGGCGGCAACCCTGAGGGAAATGGAAACAAAGGTGGTCGCGATCAGGGACCTCCCGATCTGGATGATATCTTCCGCAAACTGAGTAAAAAGCTCGGTGGTCTGGGTGGCGGTAAAGGTGCTGGTTCTGGCGGCGGTAGCTCATCGCAAGGCCCGCGTCCGCAATTGGGTGGTCGAGTTTTTACTATCGCAGCGGCAGCTATCGTCATTATCTGGGCGGCCAGCGGTTTCTACACCATTAAAGAAGCGGAACGCGGCGTGGTGACACGCTTCGGTAAATTCAGCCATTTGGTTGAACCGGGTCTGAACTGGAAACCGACCTTTGTCGACGAAGTGACCCCGGTCAACGTGGAAGCCGTGCGTGAACTTGCCGCATCCGGCGTGATGCTGACCTCTGACGAAAACGTCGTACGCGTTGAAATGAACGTGCAGTACCGCGTGACCGATCCGCAGCGTTACCTGTTTAGCGTAACCAGCGCGGATGACAGTCTGCGTCAGGCAACCGACAGCGCCCTGCGTGGGGTTATCGGTAAATACACCATGGACCGTATCCTGACCGAAGGGCGTACCGTTATTCGTAGCGATACCCAGCGTGAACTGGAAGAAACGATCCGTCCGTACAACATGGGTATCACCCTGCTGGACGTCAACTTCCAGGCAGCACGTCCGCCGGAAGAAGTAAAAGCCGCGTTTGACGATGCCATTGCAGCACGTGAAAACGAGCAGCAGTACATCCGTGAAGCAGAAGCGTACACCAACGAAGTTCAGCCACGTGCTAACGGTCAGGCGCAGCGTATTCTGGAAGAAGCGCGTGCTTACAAAACGCGAACCATCCTGGAAGCACAGGGTGAAGTGGCTCGTTTCGCAAAAATTCTGCCGGAATATAAAGCCGCACCGCAAATTACTCGCGAGCGTCTGTATATCGAAACCATGGAAAAAGTGCTGAGCAATACCCGCAAAGTCCTGGTTAACGATAAGGGCAGCAATCTGATGGTTCTGCCGCTGGATCAAATGCTGAAAGGCGGTAGTGCGCCAGCAGCAAAGAGTGACAGCAGTTCAAACCTGCTGCGTCTGCCGCCAGCAACGACGTCCGGCACTGGAGCAAGCAATACCTCGTCCACCAGTCAGGGCGATATTATGGACCAACGCCGCGCGAACGCGCAGCGTAACGACTACCAGCGTCAGGGGGAATAACGATGCGTAAGTCAGTTATTGCGATTATCATCATCGTTCTGGTAGTTCTGTTCATGTCTGTCTTTGTGGTCAAAGAAGGCGAGCGCGGGATTACTCTGCGCTTTGGTAAAGTTCTGCGTGACGATGAAAACAAGCCGCTGGTTGTTGCACCAGGCCTGCACTTCAAGATTCCGTTTATTGAATCTGTGAAGATGCTGGATGCGCGTATTCAGACCATGGACAACCAGGCCGATCGCTTTGTTACCAAAGAGAAGAAAGACCTGATCGTTGACTCCTACATTAAGTGGCGCATCAGTGACTTTAGCCGTTACTACCTGGCAACGGGCGGTGGCGATGTTTCTCAGGCAGAAGTCCTGCTGAAACGTAAGTTCTCTGACCGTCTGCGTTCTGAAATTGGTCGTCTGGACGTGAAAGACATCGTTACCGATTCCCGCGGTCGTCTGACGCTGGAAGTTCGTGATGCGCTGAACTCCGGTTCTGCTGGCACGGAAGATGAAGTCGCGACTCCGGCGGCAGATAGCGCGATTGCCGAAGCTGCTGAGCGTGTTCAGGCTGAAACAAACGGTAAAGTACCGGTCATCAACCCGAACAGTATGGCGGCATTGGGCATCGAAGTGGTTGACGTGCGTATCAAGCAAATCAACCTGCCTGCTGAAGTGTCTGAGGCTATCTACAACCGTATGCGCGCTGAGCGTGAAGCGGTAGCGCGTCGCCATCGTTCACAAGGTCAGGAAGAAGCGGAAAAACTGCGTGCCACGGCGGATTATGAAGTGACTAAAACGCTGGCAGAATCTGAGCGTCAAGGCCGCATCATGCGCGGTGAAGGCGATGCAGAAGCCGCTAAACTGTTTGCCGATGCGTTCAGCCAGGATCCTGACTTCTACGCCTTCATCCGTAGCCTGCGTGCTTACGAGAAGAGCTTCGAAGGCAACCAGGACGTGATGGTCATGAGCCCGGACAGCGATTTCTTCCGCTACATGAAGACACCGAGCACTACGACACGCTAATAAAGTTCCAGCGGTTTTAAACCAGCAAAACCACCGGCATCCCCAGGGATGCGGTGGTTTTCTTTTTATAAAAGGACGATGGATGAATTCAACAATTTTGCTGGCGCTCGCGCTGGTTTTGGTGCTGGAAGGCCTGGGCCCTATGCTTTATCCCCGCGCGTGGAAGAAAATGATTTCCGCAATGGCGCAACTTCCCGAAAATACTTTGCGTCGTTTTGGTGGAGGTCTTGTGGTTGCGGGCGTTGTGGTCTACTACATGTTGAGGAAAACGATTGGCTGATCAATAAGTAGCCTATTTTGCGGATTTTCGCATGCAAAAAGTGCTGTATATCTGAAAAAGCGGTGGTAGAATCCATTTTTAAGCAAACGGTGATTTTGAAAAATGGGTAACAACGTCGTCGTACTGGGCACCCAATGGGGTGACGAAGGTAAAGGGAAGATCGTCGATCTTCTGACTGAACGGGCTAAATATGTTGTGCGCTACCAGGGTGGTCACAACGCAGGCCATACTCTCGTAATCAACGGTGAAAAAACCGTCCTCCATCTTATTCCATCAGGTATTCTTCGCGAGAATGTCATCAGCATCATCGGTAACGGTGTTGTACTGTCTCCGTCCGCGCTGATGAAAGAAATGAAAGGACTGGAAGATCGTGGCATCCCGGTTCGCGAGCGCCTGCTGTTGTCTGAAGCTTGTCCGCTGATCCTTGATTATCACGTTGCGTTGGATAATGCTCGTGAGAAAGCGCGTGGCGAGAAAGCGATCGGTACTACCGGTCGTGGCATCGGTCCGGCTTATGAAGACAAAGTAGCTCGTCGCGGTCTGCGCGTTGGCGATCTGTTTGATAAAGCAACCTTCGCTGAAAAACTGAAAGAAGTGATGGAATATCACAACTTCCAACTGGTGAATTTCTATAAAGTTGAAGCAGTTGATTACCAGAAAGTGCTGGATGATGTGATGGCGATTGCCGACATCCTGACCTCTATGGTTGTTGATGTTTCCGATCTGCTGGACCAGGCGCGTAAGCGTGGCGATTTCGTCATGTTCGAAGGCGCACAGGGTACCCTGCTGGATATCGACCACGGTACCTATCCGTACGTAACGTCTTCCAACACCACCGCAGGTGGCGTGGCGACTGGTTCCGGCCTGGGTCCACGTTATGTGGATTACGTTCTGGGTATCATCAAAGCTTACTCTACACGTGTAGGCGCGGGTCCGTTCCCGACTGAGCTGTTTGATGACGTTGGCGAGTTCCTGTGCAAACAAGGTAACGAGTATGGCGCGACCACCGGTCGTCGTCGTCGCACCGGTTGGCTGGACTCCGTTGCGGTACGCCGTGCAGTACAGATTAACTCCCTGTCTGGCTTCTGCCTGACCAAACTGGACGTACTGGACGGTTTGAAAGAGGTGAAAATCTGTGTCGCTTATCGTATGCCGGATGGCCGTGAAGTAACGACTACCCCGCTGGCTGCAGACGACTGGAAAGGTATCGAGCCGATCTACGAAACCATGCCGGGCTGGTCTGAATCCACCTTCGGTGTGAAGGAACGTAGCGGTCTGCCGCAGGCAGCACTGAACTACATCAAGCGTATTGAAGAACTGACCGGTGTGCCGATTGATATTATCTCAACTGGCCCAGACCGTACTGAAACCATGATCCTGCGCGACCCGTTCGACGCATAATTCTGGTTATAGCGTGGCGTCGAATGGCGCTGCGCTTGCACTATCTTAGGCCGGATGAGGCGCTTTGCATCATAATCCGGCTTAAAATCACGTAAGTTCCTCGCTTTTTTCCTTCCTGAACTGAAATAAATTAGCGACCTGGCTGGTGGCTGGTTTATCATCAATGTAATTAATACCACCAGGTTTATCCGTTTTATCCCTTTTCCTGAGGTTGATGTGCAGTTAACAAGTTTCACCGATTACGGATTACGTGCGCTAATCTACATGGCGTCACTTCCCGAAGGACGTATGACCAGTATTTCTGAGGTGACAGAAGTCTACGGCGTGTCCCGTAATCATATGGTCAAAATAATCAATCAACTTAGCCGTGCGGGCTTCGTTACTGCTATTCGAGGAAAAAATGGCGGTATCCGCCTGGGTAAACCAGCTAAGGATATTGGTATTGGTGATGTGGTTCGCGAGCTGGAACCACTATCGTTGGTCAATTGTAGCAGCGAGTTTTGCCACATTACCGCAGCCTGTCGACTTAAACAGGCGCTTTCTAAGGCAGTGCAAAGTTTTCTCACGGAACTGGACAACTACACACTTGCTGATTTGGTTGAAGAGAATCAACCGCTTTATAAATTATTGCTGGTGGAGTGACGAAAATCTTCATCAGAGCTGACAATGGAGGAACCTCGATGTCACAAGATCCTTTCCAGGAACGCGAAGCAGAAAAATACGCGAATCCTATCCCGAGCCGGGAATTTATCCTCGAACATTTAACTAAACGTGAAAAACCGGCCAACCGCGATGAGCTGGCCGCTGAACTCAACATTGAAGGTGAAGAGCAGCAAGAAGCGCTGCGTCGCCGCCTGCGCGCCATGGAGCGTGACGGGCAACTGGTCTTCACTCGTCGTCAGTGCTATGCGCTGCCGGAGCGTCTTGACCTGCTGAAAGGTACCGTTATTGGCCACCGTGATGGCTACGGCTTTCTGCGCGTTGAAGGCCGCAAAGATGACCTGTACCTGTCCAGCGAGCAGATGAAAACCTGTATTCATGGCGATCAGGTGTTGGCACAGCCGCTGGGCGCGGACCGTAAAGGTCGTCGCGAAGCGCGTATTGTGCGCGTACTGGTACCGAAAACCAGCCAGATTGTCGGTCGCTACTTCACCGACGCTGGCGTTGGGTTTGTCGTCCCTGACGACAGCCGCCTGAGCTTTGATATCCTGATCCCGCCGGAAGAGGTGATGGGTGCTCGTATGGGCTTTGTGGTCGTGGTTGAGCTGACCCAGCGTCCGACGCGTCGCACTAAAGCGGTGGGTAAAATTGTTGAAGTCCTGGGCGACAACATGGGAACCAGCATGGCCGTTGATATGGCGCTGCGTACTCATGAAATCCCGTATATCTGGCCTCAGGCGGTCGAAAAACAGGTCGCTGGCCTGAAAGAAGAAGTGCCGGAGGAAGCGAAAGCCGGACGTGTCGATCTGCGCTCCCTGCCGCTGGTCACTATCGATGGCGAAGATGCGCGTGACTTCGACGATGCGGTTTACTGCGAGAAGAAGCGCGGCGGCGGCTGGCGTTTATGGGTGGCGATTGCTGACGTAAGCTATTACGTTCGCCCGCCGACTCCGCTGGACCAGGAAGCGCGCAGCCGTGGCACATCCGTCTACTTCCCATCGCAGGTTGTTCCGATGCTACCGGAAGTGCTGTCTAACGGATTGTGTTCGCTCAACCCGCAGGTGGACAGGCTGTGTATGGTCTGTGAAATGACCATTTCGTCGAAAGGCCGCTTAACAGGCTTTAAATTCTACGAAGCGGTTATGAGCTCCCATGCGCGTCTGACCTACACCAAGGTCTGGCACATGCTGCAGGGCGATCAGGAACTGCGTGAGCAGTACGCGCCGTTGGTTAAACACATTGAAGAGCTGCATAACCTCTACAAAGTGCTGGATAAAGCGCGTGAAGAGCGTGGCGGTATCTCGTTTGAAAGTGAAGAAGCGAAGTTTATCTTCAATGCTGAACGCCGTATTGAGCGTATTGAGCAGACGCAGCGTAATGACGCGCACAAACTGATTGAAGAGTGCATGATCATGGCGAACATCTCAGCGGCGCGATTCGTTGAGAAAGCCAAAGAGCCGGCACTGTTCCGTATTCACGATAAGCCGACGACCGAAGCGATTAATTCGTTCCGTTCGGTGTTGGCGGAGCTGGGGCTGGAGCTGCCCGGCGGTAATAAACCCGAACCGCGTGATTACGCTGAACTGCTGGAGTCGATTGCTGACCGTCCTGACGCAGAAATGCTGCAAACTATGCTGCTGCGTTCAATGAAGCAGGCGATTTACGATCCGGAAAACCGCGGTCACTTTGGTCTTGCGTTGCAATCTTATGCTCACTTTACCTCGCCGATCCGTCGTTACCCGGATCTCTCCTTGCACCGGGCGATTAAGTATCTGCTGGCGCAGGAGCAGGGCCATAAAGGCAACACCACGGAAACGGGTGGCTACCATTATTCGATGGAAGAGATGCTGCAGCTGGGTCAACACTGTTCGATGGCCGAGCGCCGTGCTGACGAAGCCACACGCGACGTCTCTGACTGGCTGAAGTGCGACTTCATGCTGGATCAGGTAGGTAATATCTTCAAAGGCGTGATCGCCAGCGTTACCGGGTTTGGTTTCTTCGTCCGTCTTGATGAGCTGTTTATCGACGGTCTGGTGCATGTCTCCTCCCTGGATAACGACTACTATCGTTTTGACCAGGTTGGGCAGCGTCTGACGGGGGAATCCAGCGGTCAAATGTATCGCCTGGGCGATCGCGTGGAAGTTCGCGTGGAAGCGGTCAACATGGACGAGCGTAAAATCGACTTCAGTTTGATCTCCAGCGAACGTGCACCGCGCAATGAAGGTAAAACCGCGCGTGAAAAAGCGAAAAAAGGCGATGCGGGTAAAAATACCGGTAAGCGTCGTCAGATGGGCAAAAAAGTAAATTTCGAGCCGGATAGCGCTTTCCGCGGCGAGAAGAAAGGCAGAGCCAAACCTCAGGCGGATAAAAAAACGGCTGAGAAGAAAGGCGATAAAAAAGCGAAAAAGCCATCGGCAAAAACGCTTAAAATCGCTGCCGCCACTAAAGCTAAACGCGCGACGAAAAAGAAAGTCGCGCAATAACAGCCATAAACAGTAAGTCGGGCAACCTCGCGTTGCCCGCGTTACGCATAAACTATTAACGAGTACATTCATGAGTGAAATGATTTACGGCATCCATGCGGTGCAGGCTCTGCTGGAACGTGCGCCTGAGCGCTTCCAGGACGTCTTTATTCTCAAAGGTCGTGAAGATAAACGCCTGCTGCCGCTGATCCACGCACTGGAAGCACAGGGTGTTGTCATTCAGCTGGCTAACCGCCAGTTCCTGGATGAGAAAAGCGAGGGTGCGGTACATCAGGGAATTATTGCTCGCGTGAAGCCGGGTCGTCAGTATCAGGAAAACGATCTGCCGGATCTGATTGCTACGCTCGATCAGCCGTTCTTTTTGATCCTCGATGGTGTTACCGATCCGCATAACCTGGGGGCATGCCTGCGTAGCGCCGATGCTGCTGGCGTCCATGCTGTTATCGTACCGAAGGATCGTTCTGCGCAGTTGAATGCAACGGCGAAAAAAGTGGCTTGCGGCGCGGCAGAAAGCGTACCGCTGATCCGTGTGACCAACCTGGCGCGCACTATGCGTATGCTGCAGGAAGAGAATATCTGGATCGTCGGAACCGCAGGTGAAGCTGACCATACTCTCTACCAGAGCAAAATGACCGGACGTCTGGCGCTGGTGATGGGCGCAGAGGGTGAAGGTATGCGTCGTTTGACCCGCGAACACTGTGACGAACTGATCAGCATCCCGATGGCTGGGAGCGTTTCGTCGCTGAATGTTTCAGTTGCGACGGGCATCTGCCTGTTTGAGGCTGTACGCCAGCGCGGCTAAACTATCTCCCTCATTTCTCTCTTCTCTCAAGCCATCCCTCGGGATGGCTTTTTTGTGACCGTTGTCCCATGCGTGCTGCCTTCTGCCTGACCATACTTAAGGTGACGGCCATTGACGGAGGGAGACACAATGCACTGGCAAACGCATACCGTTTTTAACCAACCTGTACCGCTCAATAACAGCAACTTATATCTGTCCGATGGCGCGCTATGTGAAGCGGTTATCCGTGAAGGCGCTGGCTGGGATAGCGATCTTCTCGCCAGTATTGGTCAGCAGCTAGGGACTGCCGAGTCGCTCGAGCTTGGCCGTCTGGCCAATGCTTTTCCACCCGAGTTGTTGCGCTACGACTCGCAGGGGCAGCGGCTGGATGATGTGCGTTTTCATCCTGCCTGGCATTTACTGATGCAGGGATTGTGCGCCAATCGCGTACATAATCTGGCCTGGGAAGAAGACGCGAGGCAGGGAACATTTGTTGCCCGGGCGGCCCGTTTCATGCTGCATGCGCAGGTGGAAGCGGGCACGTTGTGTCCGGTTACCATGACTTTTGCCGCCACGCCGTTGTTACTTCAGATGTTACCTGCTCCCTTTCACGACTGGTTTACGCCGCTGCTAAGCGACCGTTATGACTCGCATTTACTGCCCGGAGGGCAAAAGCGTGGGTTATTGATCGGCATGGGAATGACCGAGAAGCAGGGGGGGTCAGATGTGCTAAGCAATACCACTCAGGCAGAACGTCTTACAGACGGCTCGTATCGGCTGGTGGGACATAAGTGGTTTTTCTCCGTGCCGCAAAGCGATGCCCATCTGGTGCTGGCCCAGGCAAAGGGAGGCTTATCCTGCTTTTTTGTACCGCGATTTTTACCCGACGGGCAGCGTAATGCTATCCGTCTGGAGCGGCTGAAAGATAAGTTAGGCAATCGCTCCAACGCCAGCTGCGAGGTTGAATTCCACGATGCGATTGGCTGGCTATTGGGTGAAGAAGGGGAAGGTATACGTCATATCCTGAAAATGGGTGGGATGACGCGTTTTGACTGTGCGCTCGGCAGTCATGGCATGATGCGACGTGCTTTTTCTGTCGCGATTTACCATGCGCACCAGCGACAGGTTTTTGGCAAACCATTGATCGAACAGCCGATGATGCGCCAGGTATTAGGTCGGATGGCGCTCCACCTGGAAGGTCAGACGGCGTTACTGTTCCGACTGGCGCGGGCCTGGGACCGTCGCGCTGATACCAAAGAATCTCTGTGGGCCAGGTTGTTCACGCCAGCAGCGAAATTCTCTGTTTGCAAGGCCGGTATGCCGTTTGTTGCAGAGGCGATGGAAGTGCTCGGCGGGATTGGCTACTGCGAGGAGAGTGAGTTGCCGCGCCTGTATCGTGAGATGCCGGTAAACAGTATCTGGGAGGGCTCTGGCAACATTATGTGCCTCGATGTATTGCGGGTGCTGACAAAACAACCCGGCATATACGATATGCTCAGCGAAGCCTTTGCTGAGGTAAAAGGGCAAGACCGACATTACGATCGAATGGTACGTCAACTACAGCAGCGTTTACGTAAACCCAGCGAGGAGTTGGGACGGGAGATTACACAGCAGCTTTTCCTGCTCGGTTGCGGGGCGCAGATGTTGCGCTATGCCTCTCCGCCAGTGGCGCAGGCCTGGTGTCAAATGATGCTCGATACGCGTGGTGGACTACGATTGTCCGAACAGGTGCTGAACGACTTGCTCCTGCGGGCAACGGGGGGATTACGGTAATAATATGCCTGATGGCGACGCTGGCGCGCCTTATCATGCCTACATTCAATGTAGGCCGGATAAGTTTACGCCATCCGGCAATCTGTTAAGCATAGAGAATGGCCTGTACGCGCCAGTTGTCGGGCTGCTGGTCTTCGTACATCTGAATGATCCGATACCATGAGGCACCCTGTTCATCCGCTTTTAACGCGACTACTCGTTCTACATCCTGCGGATTCCCTGCAATGTTACTGACAGATATCAGGCCAATTTCGTTCAGGCCTGTAACGCAGTCAGCACTGGCGAACTCGGCAGACTGCGCCGTAGTACCTACCAGTCCGGCAGAAAGCAGCAGTGAGGATAAGGAAAGTGATTGTTTCATCGTCAGCTCCATTATTCGTACCCCTACACACGGCAGGGCATTCCATCGCGATCATAAACCTCAAGCTTCCTGCTGTTGGTTTATTGTGCACAGGTAAACGCATAGCGGCGCAAAGCAATGTAAAGCTGACTAAATTCCAACCCAATGTTATTTACGATACAAAATAGCTTGTGAATACCATTGGCCTGTCACGATGGTTTCATCCACTAATAAAACCACGTAGTAATCAGCTTTAGCCGCGACGGCTTTGTCACGGATCTCTGCCAGCGCATCATCCGGAGAGCCTCTTACCAGCGCGCTGACCGTTCCTATTCGCTGTAACCCATTACTCTGGTCACGGCGGATCTCCTGCGGGTAGTCGGCAACGGGCGGTGCGGGTTGGGGCGTTCCCTGTAGCACGCTACAGGCGCTTAAAAGCATCACCAGCAATAAAGAGGCAAACCGACGCATAACTCTATCTCGTTTCCTGATAGCCATAGTGTAGTGCCTTATCAATTTCCCTTTAGGGGAATGTTCCCGAAGTGTTATCTCTCACGCGATTTTCGAATGAAAATGTTGCGAAAGCGTAACCCAGTTCTCAACATTATGAATCATTGCCGAACACATTCGCTTGCGTTAAGTATTGCTGCATGGCATACCAGAAAAAAAGAGGCGACAAATGATCGAAATTGAAACACGACAGTTGGCTGGTAT
Organism: Citrobacter sp. Cb023; assembly: GCF_030336805.1. Lineage (NCBI taxonomy): Bacteria > Pseudomonadati > Pseudomonadota > Gammaproteobacteria > Enterobacterales > Enterobacteriaceae > Citrobacter > Citrobacter sp. Cb023. The sequence continues at coordinate 124,355 of NZ_JAOWCV010000041.1, forward strand.
CCCTGTCTTGCACGCCGTTCCGGCTGGCAAACGCGAGTGTTCACTCCCTTGCATTATTTTCTATCACGGGTTTACATCTTCAAGCCTGGTCTATAGCTATTTTGCCGTTGCTCTGGCTCAGGCCGGATTCCGGGTTGTCATGCCAGATGCGCCCGACCATGGTGCCCGCTTCAACGGTGATGCTCAGGAGCGAATGTTTCGCTTCTGGCATATATTGCAGCAAAACATGCAGGAGTTTACGACGTTACGTGCGGCGCTGGTGGCGGAAAATTGGCTATCAGATGAAAGACTTGCTGTTGCGGGGGCGTCGATGGGAGGCATGACGGCGTTGGGCATTATGGCCCGCCATCCCGAGGTTAAATGTGTAGCCAGCCTGATGGGTTCGGGCTATTTTACCCGTCTTGCACAGACGCTTTTTCCCCCTTTACGAGTCCAGACGCCAGAGCAGCAGGCAGAGTTCGATGCCGTTATCGCACCGCTCGCCGAATGGGACGTTACGCATCAGCTACAACGCCTGGCCGACAGACCGTTGCTGTTGTGGCATGGACAGGAGGACGATGTGGTGCCCGCGGTTGAAACCTTCCGCTTACAGCAGGCGCTGATTCAGGCAGGGCTGGATAACAATTTAACCTGCCTGTGGGAAGCGGGCGTACGCCACCGCATCACGCCAGAGGCGCTGGCAGCGACGGTAACGTTTTTTCGCCAGCACCTTTAAACGCGCACGATGTTTACGCCCTGAGCTTCAAGTTGTTGCAGAATCTCAGGGTTAGCGTTTTTGCCGGTAATGAGCATATCGATTTGATCGGCGCGACTGAACAGCATCCCCGCGCGTTCACCGACCTTACTGCTATCGACCAGCACCACCAGTTTACCCACTACGTTAAGCATCTTCTGCTCAGCCATCGCGGTTAGCATATCGGTTTTATACAGTCCGTCCGCGGTCAACCCTTTACCGCTGGTAAACATCCAGTGTCCGGCATACAGGCTATTTTCGCTGCCTTGCGGACTAAGCGTGATGGACTGGCTTTTGTTGTATTGCCCTCCCATGATGATCACGCTGTCATGCTCCTGGTCGATCAGATAGTTCGCCAGCGGCAGATAATTGGTGATGATCTGCACCGGCTTGCCGCACATTTCACGACCAAGCAGGAAGGCGGTTGATCCACAGTTGATCACCACGCTTTCACCCGCATTTACAAGTTGGGATGCGGCCTTGGCAATGCGAACTTTTTCATCGTGGTTCTGCGCCTGATGCAGATTCATAGGTGTCCAGCGCGGACGTTGCTGGGTGATGGCTTCTGCGCCATTGCGGACTTTCTTGAGTTTGCCGCTTTCGTCGAGTTTATTGATGTCCCGGCGTGCTGTGGCTGGTGAAATCCCCAGACGCTCAATCACGTTCTCAACGGTAACAAAGCCCAACTGCGCCAGCATATCCAGCAATATTTGATGTCTTTGTGCTTCAGTCATGAGCTATTCCGATACAAATTGATTTGAAAAGATGATATTTGAAATAGCCTGGAAATACTAAAGTAAATGGGAAAAAATGCCGGAATAGCCCGGCATTTTGTAGGGGTCACAAGAAGGATTTAAACGGCAGATCCGGTTCAATCGTGAAGCAGTCATCAAAGCCGCGCGGGTAGTGATATTCAAAGTTGTCTTTGTCCAGCGGCCAGGTGAACTTACCGCCCACCTGCCAGATAAACGGCTTAAAGCCATACTTCAGTCGATCTTTTTTCATCTCCCACAGTACGCGGATCTCCTGAGGGTCGGCCTGGAAGTTTGACCAGATGTCATGATGGAAAGGGATCACCACTTTCGTATTCAACGCTTCCGCCATGCGCAGCATGTCGGAGCTGGTCATTTTGTCCGTAATCCCGCGCGGATTCTCACCGTAGGAGCCGAGCGCAACGTCGATCTGGTGCTCGTTGCCATGCTTTGCGTAGTAGTTAGAGTAGTGCGAGTCTCCGCTGTGGTACAGCGTTCCACCCGGTGTTTTGAACAGGTAGTTTACCGCACGTGCATCCATACCATCCGGCAGCACACCTGCCGCTTTTTGATCGGCAGGTAGCGTGATTAATGCCGTACGATCAAACGCGTCAAGCGCATGAATTTCAATATCTTTCACTTTCACCACATCGCCTGGTTTTACCACGATGCAGCGCTCTTTTGGCACACCCCAACCGATCCACAGATCCACACAGGTTTGCGGCCCGATAAATGGCACGTCATCGGCGCAGTTTTGCATGACGGCGGCCGCGACATTCACGTCGATGTGATCGTTATGATCGTGTGTCGCCAGCACCGCATCGATCTGTCGAATTGCAAACGGATCAAGAACAAACGGCGTGGTGCGCAGGTTTGGCTGCAGTTTCTTCACCCCAGCCATGCGTTGCATCTGGTGGCCGGTTTTCATTAGCGGGTTACCGTGACTCTGTTTACCCGTTCCGCACCAGAAATCGACGCAGATGTTCGTCCCGCCTTCCGACTTCAGCCAGATGCCGGTACAGCCAAGCCACCACATAGCGAATGTGCCCGGGGCGACCTGCTCCTGTTCGATCTCTTCATTCAGCCAACTTCCCCACTCCGGGAATGTACTCAGGATCCATGATTCACGCGTGATGCTTTTTACTTTACTCATCGCATTTACCTTCATATTTATTCAGATTAAGTCAATTTATGATTTGTTTTGATTGATATTGACATCATTTTTTCAAGAAGGCAATGCGTTGATTTTCGCTGTTCAACGGGGAAATGTGATCAAATCACAGCGTGACAGGATGGTCTACTTGAATGTTGGTTTTGTATTTTATTGTTTTAATAGAGTTTATTTTGGAAGCGATGAATTAGAAGTAAAGCCACTCTGCAAGTGTGTGAATTATTTGCGTACTGCATCACATTTAATCAAATTCAATCTTGTTGTGATTACTTTTGAAAATTAGAGTGAGGGCACAACATCCTGGGCATCTGTAATGAATGTTCAGCAACTTCGTCTACTGGAGATCGTTATGGAGATCCTCTACAACATCTTTACCGTCTTTTTTAATCAGGTTATGACCAACGCGCCCTTGCTGTTGGGTATTGTGACCTGTCTTGGTTACATCCTGCTGCGTAAAAGCGTCAGCGTTATTATCAAAGGCACGATCAAAACGATTATCGGTTTTATGTTGCTGCAAGCGGGATCGGGCATTCTGACCAGCACGTTTAAACCGGTGGTGGCGAAGATGTCCGAAGTTTACGGTATCAATGGTGCGATTTCCGATACCTATGCCTCCATGATGGCAACCATCGAACGTATGGGCGATGCCTATAGTTGGGTGGGTTATGCTGTGCTGTTGGCGCTGGCGCTGAATATTTGTTACGTACTGCTACGGCGTATTACCGGCATTCGCACCATCATGCTGACCGGCCACATTATGTTCCAGCAGGCGGGCTTGATTGCCGTCTCTCTCTTCATCTTCGGTTACCCGATGTGGACCACCATCATCTGCACCGCTGTGCTGGTGTCCCTCTACTGGGGCATTACCTCCAATATGATGTACAAGCCGACGCAGGAAGTGACCGACGGCTGCGGTTTCTCCATCGGTCACCAGCAGCAGTTCGCTTCATGGATTGCCTACAAAGTCGCGCCTTATCTGGGTAAGAAAGAGGAGAGTGTTGAAGATCTGAAGCTGCCGGGCTGGCTGAATATCTTCCATGACAACATCGTTTCTACCGCGATTGTTATGACCCTCTTCTTCGGCGCGATCCTGCTCTCTTTCGGTATTGATGTGGTTCAGGCGATGGCGGGTAAAACCCACTGGACGGTCTATATTCTGCAGACCGGTTTTTCGTTTGCCGTCGCTATTTTCATTATCACTCAGGGCGTACGTATGTTCGTTGCTGAGCTTTCAGAAGCGTTCAACGGTATCTCTCAACGTCTGATCCCGGGTGCAGTGCTGGCTATCGACTGCGCGGCGATTTATAGCTTTGCGCCCAACGCGGTGGTCTGGGGCTTTATGTGGGGCACCATCGGCCAACTGATTGCGGTGGGCATCCTGGTGGGTTGCGGCTCTTCTATTCTGATTATCCCTGGTTTTATTCCGATGTTCTTCTCGAACGCGACTATCGGCGTGTTTGCTAACCACTTTGGCGGCTGGCGCGCGGCGCTCAAGATTTGCCTGGTGATGGGGATGATCGAAATCTTCGGCTGCGTCTGGGCGGTGAAGCTCACCGGGATGAGCGCCTGGATGGGCATGGCGGACTGGTCAATTCTGGCGCCGCCGATGATGCAGGGCTTTGCCTCCATCGGCATCGTGTTTATGGCCGTCATTATTCTGATTGCACTGGCTTATATGTTTTTCGCAGGACGCACCTTGCGCGCTGAGGAAGACGCAGAAAAACAACTGGCAGAACACTCTGCTTAATAAGGAGTTCCGATTATGACCGTACGTATTTTGGCTGTATGTGGCAATGGGCAGGGGAGTTCCATGATCATGAAGATGAAGGTGGATCAGTTTTTAACCCAGTCAAATATTGACCATACGGTAAACAGTTGCGCAGTAGGCGAATACAAAAGTGAACTGAGCGGCGCGGATATCATCATCGCTTCTACCCATATCGCCGGTGAGATTACCGTATCGGGCAATAAATATGTTGTTGGCGTACGCAACATGCTGTCTCCCGCCGATTTTGGACCAAAACTGCTGGAAGTGATCAACGCGCATTTCCCTCAGGACGTGAAGTAAGGAGGCGGCCTATGAAATTACGTGATTCGCTGGCAGACAATAACGCCATCCTTTTACAGGCCGAGGCCAGCCCCTGGCAGGAAGCGGTAAAGCTGAGCGTGGATCTGCTGGTTAAGGCTGATGTGGTTGAACCACGCTACTACCAGGCCATCCTCGACGGAGTCGAACAGTTCGGCCCGTATTTTGTGATTGCGCCCGGCCTGGCGATGCCGCACGGCCGTCCGGAGGAAGGGGTCAAGAAAACCGGTTTTGCGCTGGTGACGCTGAAAACACCGCTGGTGTTTAACCACGAAGATAACGACCCGGTCGACATCCTGATCACCATGGCGGCAGTAGACGCCAATACACATCAGGAAGTCGGCATCATGCAGATCGTGAATCTCTTTGACGACGAAGCCAATTTCGACCGTTTACGTGCCTGCCGTACCGCGCAGGAAGTGCTGGATTTAATTGATAACGCCACTGCGGCGGCTGTTTAAAAGGATACCAAAATGTCATTACCTATGTTGCAGGTTGCGCTGGATAACCAATCAATGTCTTCCGCCTATGAAACGACGCGTCTGATTGCCGAAGAGGTCGATATCATTGAGGTGGGCACGATTCTTTGCGTGGCAGAGGGGGTGCGCGCCGTACGCGATCTGAAGGCGCTTTATCCGCATAAAATTGTGCTGGCGGATGCCAAAATCGCCGACGCGGGTAAAATCCTCTCGCGCATGTGTTTCGAAGCCAACGCTGACTGGGTTACCGTCATCTGCTGTGCGGATATCAACACCACCAGGGGGGCGCTGGAGGTGGCGAAAGAATTTAACGGCGACGTGCAGATTGAACTGACTGGTTACTGGACCTGGGAGCAGGCGCAGGAGTGGCGTGACGCGGGCATTGGGCAAGTGGTATATCACCGCAGCCGTGACGCGCAGGCGGCGGGTGTGGCATGGGGAAAGGCAGATATCAGCGCCATCAAACGCTTGTCTGATATGGGCTTTAAGGTCACCGTCACCGGCGGCCTGGCGCTGGAGGATCTGCCGCTGTTCCAGGGGATCCCTATCCACGTCTTTATTGCCGGACGTAGTATTCGCGATGCCGCCTCTCCGGTAGACGCTGCGCGTCAGTTCAAACGTTCCATCGCCCAACTGTGGGGATAAGGAGCGACTATGCTGTCGAAACAGGTCCCGCTCGGTATCTATGAAAAAGCGCTCCCCGGCGGGGAGTGCTGGCTGGAACGCTTGCAACTGGCGAAGGAACTGGGCTTTGATTTTGTCGAAATATCGGTTGATGAAACCGACGATCGCCTGGCGCGTCTTGACTGGCGCCGCGAGCAGCGACTGGCGCTGGTGGCCGCTATCGCTGAGACAGGGATACGCGTACCGTCCATGTGCCTGAGCGCTCATCGTCGTTTCCCGCTTGGCAGTGAAGATGATGCGGTGCGCGAACAGGGGCTGGAGATCATGCGTAAAGCCATTCAGTTTGCGCAGGATATCGGTATTCGCGTTATTCAACTGGCGGGTTACGACGTCTATTACCAGCAGGCCAATAACGAAACGCGTCGTCGGTTTCGCGATGGGCTGAAAGAGAGCGTGGAGATGGCGAGCCGCGCGCAGGTGACGCTGGCGATGGAAATCATGGATTATCCGCTGATGAATTCGATCAGCAAGGCACTGGGTTATGCCCACTATCTCAACAATCCGTGGTTCCAGTTGTATCCCGATATTGGCAATTTGTCGGCGTGGGATAACGACGTGCAGATGGAGCTGCAGGCTGGGATGGGTCATATCGTTGCCGTACACGTGAAGGATACCAAACCTGGTGTATTCAAAAATGTGCCGTTTGGTGAAGGGGTTGTTGAGTTCGAACGTTGTTTTGCGACGCTCAAACAGAGTGGGTACTGCGGACCATACCTGATTGAGATGTGGAGTGAAACGTCGGACGACCCGGCACGTGAAGTCGCGAAGGCGCGCGACTGGGTGAAGGCGCGAATGGCCAGCGCAGGTCTGGTGGAGGCGGTGTAATGCAAAAACTTAAACAGCAGGTTTTTGAGGCCAATATGGATTTGCCGCGCTACGGGCTGGTGACGTTCACCTGGGGGAACGTCAGCGCCATTGACCGCGAGCGCGGTCTGGTGGTGATTAAGCCTAGCGGCGTCGACTATCAAACGATGCAGGTAGATGACATGGTGGTTGTGGATCTGGCCGGCAACGTAGTGGAAGGGCGCTATCGTCCTTCTTCTGATACCGCCACCCATCTGGAGCTGTATCGCCGCTATTCTTCTCTCGGCGGCGTGGTGCACACCCACTCAACCCACGCGACGGCATGGGCGCAGGCGGGTCTGGCAATTCCCTCGCTTGGCACGACGCATGCGGATTACTTCTTTGGCGATATTCCCTGCACCAGGGCGTTAACTGAAGCTGAAGTTCAGGGCGAGTATGAGCTAAATACCGGTAAGGTGATTGTCGAAACGCTGGGGGAGGTGGAACCTTTGCATACGCCTGGCGTAGTGGTGTACCAGCATGGCCCGTTTGCCTGGGGCAAGGATGCTCACGATGCGGTACATAACGCCGTGGTGATGGAGGAAGTGGCAAAAATGGCATGGATTGCGCGTGGTATTAATCCGGCTCTTAGCCCCATCGACAGCTATCTGATGAATAAGCATTTCATGCGTAAGCACGGCCCAAACGCCTATTACGGACAGAAGTAACGACTAAGTCCTGGAGCCCAATCATTCAGGGGATGTTATCGATCTGGTTTCGGGACTTTTTTGCAAAAAAAGCCCCCTGTGAAGGGGGCAAATTAAACTGCGGCAATGTTCTCGTTGGTTATTTCTGGTGCTAGCGGTAAATATCTGCACTGGCGTGCATATTTCCGTTACTACCGGGTTCCCTGGTGAGGATCACGTGGTAGTAGGTTGCGCCTTGCGCATCGGTCTCTTCATTCAGGGCCTGAGTGGCTTCACTTTCAGTGGCGAAGTTATGATTTATGTAAATGACGCCTAAGCTCTGCACATCATCCATATTTCTGGCCTGATGATTGTCAATTTTGATGGCTGCCGTTGCATTTGCACTAAGCAAAAGCATAGCCAGAAGGGTCAAAACACGGGCTCGCATATGTACCTCCTCGACTGCGGTCTTTGGTTGCCTCTCTCCTGTGAGTGATTAGCTTCTGATGTAATTTTAACCGCTACCGGCGCAGTCGATAGCGACCATTTCTGATGCAGTTGTTCAAAAAATTACCGCATAGCCATCTTTTCTTTTATTAACAGGCCGCTGGTGTGTACCGCTGCGGTGAAAAATACCTGTCTTTCGCGCATAAGCACTTACCAAATAGTCAATTTAATCGGGTGAGTACGCCGTTTATAGTGAGCCGGATAATTAATATAACTTTATGATAATAAGGCAAAAACTTATGGATACTTCATTCATGGATTTCAGCTACTTTGTGATTATGTTTATGGTCGCGCTGGTGGCAGGCTTTATTAACGTGGTGTCGGGAGGCGGTGGTTTTCTCTCGATTGGCGCACTGTTAATTTCTGGTTTACCCCCGGCGAATGCGCTGGCAACCAATAAAATTCAGGCGCTGGGCAGCTCGCTGACCTCCGGGATTTATTTTTTACGCCGGGGGCATATCAACGTGCAGGAGCACAAGTATGTGTTTTTATCTGCCTTTATCGGTTCTGCGATGGGAACGACGCTTATCCAGTTCATTGAACCGGAACTGCTGAAGAAACTGCTCCCGATCCTGATTATCGCGGTCGCTATCTACTTTATTTTTGCGCCAAATCTCAGCGAACCGAAAAGAAAGCAGCAAGTATCCCTGTTTCTCTTCTCGTTGATCGGCGGGGGATGCATTGGCTTTTATGACGGCTTTCTCGGTGCCGGGGCTGGCTCCTTTTATACCCTCAGCTATATCCTGCTGTGGGGATACAGCATCGATAAGGCGCAAATTCACTCGAATTTTATTAACCTGGCATCCAACATCGCCTCGATATTGTTCTTCATTTTTGGCGGTAAAATGATCTGGTCACTGGGGCTGGTGATGTTTGCCGGGCAGTCCCTCGGCGCACGTCTTGGCGCGACGGTCGTACTAACGCGCGGCAAGAAAGTTATCCGACCCATGATTGTCATTGTCTCCATTTGCATCAGCGTCAAAATGCTGCTGGATATGTATTAATGGCGACATGATAAATAATCGTACAATTACCTTGAGTTTAGTGGCAGGCGCCAGTATTATGACGCGTCAATTTTTCAGCCGACCTTTAACACGTTCCTTGCCTCCCCGGGCCTCGGCTGACCCAGACAGGAGGCTGAATAATCCGTAAGGAGCAATTCGATGCGTCATTACGAAATCGTTTTTATGGTCCATCCTGACCAGAGCGAACAGGTTCCGGGTATGATCGAACGCTACACTGCTGCCATCACTGGTGCAGAAGGCACGATCCACCGTCTGGAAGACTGGGGCCGCCGTCAGCTGGCTTACCCGATCAACAAACTGCACAAAGCTCACTACGTTCTGCTGAACGTTGAAGCGCCGCAGGAAGTGATCGATGAGCTGGAAACTACCTTCCGCTTCAACGATGCCGTTATCCGCAGCATGGTTATGCGTACTAAACACGCTGTTACCGAAGCATCTCCGATGGTTAAAGCGAAAGACGAGCGTCGTGAACGTCGCGATGATTTCGCTAACGAAACCGCAGATGATGCTGAAGCTGGGGATTCTGAAGAGTAATTTCTGATGACCAACCGTCTGGCGTTGTCCGGCACCGTGTGCAGGGCTCCCCTTCGAAAGGTCAGTCCATCAGGAATTCCTCATTGCCAGTTCGTGCTTGAGCATCGTTCTGTGCAGGAGGAAGCCGGGTTTCACCGGCAGGCGTGGTGCCAAATGCCCGTTATTATTAGCGGACACGAAAACCAGGCCATTACTCACAGTATAACGGTCGGTAGCGCAGTGACCGTTCAGGGGTTCATCTCTTGCCACAAGGCAAAGAACGGCCTGAGCAAAATGGTTCTGCATGCCGAGCAGATTGAATTGATAGATTCTGGAGACTAGCCATATGGCACGTTATTTCCGTCGTCGCAAGTTCTGCCGTTTCACCGCGGAAGGCGTTCAAGAGATCGACTATAAAGATATCGCTACGCTGAAAAACTACATCACCGAAAGCGGTAAGATTGTCCCAAGCCGTATCACCGGTACCCGTGCAAAATACCAGCGTCAGCTGGCTCGCGCTATCAAACGCGCTCGCTACCTGTCCCTGCTGCCGTACACTGATCGTCATCAGTAATCGGTCACGGTCCATTAATACGACTTTGAGAGGATAAGGTAATGCAAGTTATTCTGCTTGATAAAGTAGCAAACCTGGGTAGCCTGGGTGATCAGGTTAACGTTAAAGCGGGCTATGCTCGTAACTTCCTGGTACCACAGGGTAAAGCTGTTCCTGCTACCAAGAAAAACGTTGAATTTTTCGAAGCGCGTCGCGCTGAGCTGGAAGCTAAACTGGCTGACGTTCTGTCCGCTGCTGAAGCTCGTGCTGAGAAAATCAACGCACTGGAAACCGTAACCATCGCGTCTAAAGCTGGCGACGAAGGTAAACTGTTCGGTTCCATCGGTACTCGCGACATCGCTGACGCTGTAACTGCAGCTGGCGTTGAAGTAGCTAAGAGCGAAGTTCGTCTGCCGAACGGCGTTCTGCGTACCACTGGTGAGCACGAAGTGAGCTTCCAGGTTCACAGCGAAGTGTTTGCTAAGCTGACTGTAAACGTAGTTGCAGAATAAGTTTTTATTCTGATTACCGCGTAAAAGCGCCGGCCTTGTGTCGGCGTTTTGCTTTTCTGTTCCCTCCGCTTTTCGCTCTGGCTATTCTTTATCCTTTTCGGGATAATCATAAAAATAAAACATTATTTTAAAATGGTGATGGAATGGAACCAACGCACCAACCTCTGTTTGCGCGTAAAAATGTTGTCTACCTGAGCGCAGCGTTCTGCTGTCTGCTGTGGGGGAGCGCCTATCCGGCGATCAAAAGCGGATATGAGATCTTCCAGATTGCCACGGATGACATTCCTTCAAAAATTGTCTTTGCCGGTTATCGCTTCCTGTTTGCTGGATTATTGCTGCTATTGCTGGCGGTGGCGCAGCGTAAACCGATTGGCCGGTTAAGCCCGCGTCAGTACGGTCAGCTCACGCTGTTGGGACTGACGCAAACCTCGCTGCAATACATCTTCTTCTATATTGGCCTGGCGTTCACGACGGGGGTGAAAGGGTCGATCATGAACGCGACCGGCACCTTCTTCAGCGTGCTGCTGGCCCATTTTATCTATCAGAACGACAAGCTGAGCTACAACAAAGTGCTGGGCTGTATCCTGGGTTTTACCGGCGTAATGGTGGTGAACTTTAGCAGCGGACTGGATTTTAACTTCAGCCTGTTAGGGGACGGTTCAGTGGTGATGGCGGCCTTTATTCTTTCTGCCGCCACGTTATACGGTAAACGCATTTCTCAGACGGTAGACCCGACGGTAATGACAGGATATCAGTTGGGTGTCGGCGGTCTGGCGCTGGTTATCGGCGGCTACGCTTTTGGTGGCACGCTGACCGTACACGGCGCGTCTTCAGTGGCGATTCTGGGCTACCTGACGTTACTCTCTTCGGTCGCTTTTGCGTTGTGGAGTATTCTGCTCAAGCATAACCGCGTGGGGATGATTGCGCCGTTTAACTTCCTGATCCCGGTTTCGGGGGCGGTTCTGTCGGCGATATTCCTCGGCGAAAACATTCTCGAATGGAAATATGCGCTGGCGCTGGTGCTGGTCTGTTCCGGGATCTGGTGGGTGAACAAGGTGAAGCGCTGACGCTTCACCTTAATGTCTGATGCGCTGTGTTTATCAGGCCTACAGGTGTGCCGGTTAACGGGCGCGAATAAAACTGCCGTTAGGTTGCCGAGTAAACAGTACCTGCTGACCATTACCGGTATCAATGGTTAATCCCGTTACCACGCCGTTGGCATTCTGCCTGATTTGTACCATCTGGCCGTCTTTCAGGTTGCTCAGCGGTTTTCCGGCACCTTCAACCTGCGCCATTGCGTATACATCGGTTGGCGGGAGGTTATGGTCACGGAATACCTGCGCCAGCGTTTTGCCCGAGTCTACGCGATAGGAGCGCCACTGCTGCTCAATTCCACTATCCTGTTGGAAAGGTTGCGTCTGCGGCTGAGATTGCTGAGCCTGCGGCTGCGCGTCTGGTTCTCCTTCCTGGATTGGCTCAGGCGCAAGCGGAGCGACCTGGCCCGGATCGTTTTGCGGGGCGACCAACTGTGCCTGCAGTTGAGCTTCGGTCGGCGGCTGCGACTGTGACTGTAAATCCAGCTGGGCAGTACGCGTAACCACAGGGGCATCGCTGGTGTCACTGGAGGGCAGCAGGAAGCCTATCACCAGCACGATAGCAGCAATTATAATGCCGCGTCGGTGCATAGGCGGTAGCGGATCCATAATGCGAAAATTGTCCGGTGCATGCCAGATTTTCGCCAGGGTTGGTTTTAATTCAAAGCGCCCGGGCATGGCTTTCCTCCTGCTCCGCGTCTCGTTCCTCGATCATAGAGTATAGATGGCTAATGCTATGATGTTCGTCATATTACCCGCTTTCGTGACGTCAACGCGGGGTATTCCTATTGTTTATGTTTCCTCGCGATTTGTCATCTGTTCCCGAGACAAAGTTTTACCGGATGCGGCATGGCTGATATGCTGCCCGCTACTTTACATCCGATGAAAGGAAATATGATGGCTAACCCGACTTTTGACACTATCGAAGCGCAAGCAAGCTACGGCATTGGTTTGCAGGTAGGACAACAGCTGAGTGAATCCGGACTGGAAGGACTGTTGCCTGAAGCGCTGGTAGCGGGTATCGCTGACGCGCTGGAAGGTAAGCACCCGGCAGTGCCGGTTGATGTTGTGCATCGCGCACTGCGTGAAATCCACGAACGCGCTGATGCAGTACGTCGCGAGCGTTTCCAGGCTATGGCGGCTGATGGCGTCAAATATCTGGAAGAAAACCGTGAGAAAGACGGTGTGAACAGCACTGAATCCGGTTTGCAGTTCCGTGTTCTGACTCAGGGGGAAGGTGCTATTCCAGCGCGTACTGACCGCGTTCGCGTGCACTACACCGGTAAACTGATCGACGGTACCGTGTTTGACAGCTCTGTCGCACGCGGCGAACCGGCTGAATTCCCGGTTAACGGCGTGATCCCTGGCTGGATTGAAGCGCTGACCCTGATGCCGGTAGGTTCCAAATGGGAACTGACTATTCCTCAGGAACTGGCTTACGGCGAGCGTGGCGCTGGCGCGTCCATTCCTCCGTTCAGCACACTGGTGTTCGACGTTGAGCTGCTTGAGATCCTGTAAGCAGTGACTTCTGTTCCCTCCGAGGCCGGGGGGAACAAAAAAATAGCGTGAAAAGCTATAGTTACGTGGTTGTCGATATTTTATTTTGCAAATGCCTCGTTAGCGTGTATTTTTGTGAGCTGATTCGCGCTATCAGAGTGATATGACACTCACTTTAAACATTAAATTAACATTATATCTAAATCTTAGTATTCATCCCGCCAATTCTTACCTAATATCGATGAGTCCTGATAATCAGGAACGTCGTATCATAGACACACTAAAGGCCGTAGAGCCTGAACAACACAGACAGGTACAGGAAGAAAAAACATGGTAGATCAGGTAAAAGTCGACGCCGCTGAAGAGGCTTCGTCTGAACAGTCGCTACGGCGCAATCTCACAAACCGTCATATTCAACTTATTGCCATTGGTGGTGCTATTGGTACCGGCCTGTTTATGGGCTCTGGTAAAACCATCAGCCTCGCCGGACCGTCGATCATCTTTGTGTATATGATTATCGGTTTTATGCTGTTTTTCGTGATGCGTGCAATGGGTGAATTGCTGCTCTCGAATCTGGAGTACAAATCTTTTAGTGATTTCGCCTCTGATCTGCTCGGGCCATGGGCCGGGTATTTTACCGGCTGGACTTACTGGTTCTGCTGGGTTGTTACCGGGATGGCAGACGTTGTCGCCATTACGGCGTATGCGCAATTCTGGTTCCCCGAACTTTCAGACTGGGTCGCCTCGCTGGCGGTGATCGTGCTGCTGCTGAGCCTCAACCTTGCCACTGTAAAAATGTTCGGTGAGATGGAGTTCTGGTTTGCGATGATCAAAATCGTCGCCATCATCGGCCTGATTGTCGTTGGTCTGGTGATGGTGTTGACGCACTTCCAGTCGCCAACCGGCGTTCAGGCATCGTTCACGCATCTGTGGAATGACGGTGGCTGGTTCCCGAAAGGTCTGAGCGGCTTCTTTGCTGGCTTCCAGATAGCCGTGTTCGCGTTTGTGGGTATTGAGCTGGTGGGAACGACCGCAGCGGAAACCAAGGACCCGGAGAAATCTCTGCCGCGCGCCATTAACTCGATTCCGATCCGTATCATCATGTTCTACGTTTTTGCGCTGATCGTGATTATGTCTGTAACACCGTGGAGCTCGGTAGTGCCAACCAAGAGCCCATTCGTTGAACTGTTTGTGCTGGTCGGGCTGCCTGCCGCGGCGAGCCTGATCAACTTTGTGGTGCTGACTTCAGCTGCTTCTTCCGCAAACAGTGGCGTGTTCTCTACCAGCCGTATGCTGTTCGGCCTGGCACAGGAAGGCGTAGCGCCTAAAGCATTTGCCAAACTGTCTAAACGCGCAGTTCCGGCGAAAGGTTTAACCTTCTCCTGTATCTGTCTGCTGGGCGGCGTGGTGATGCTTTACGTGAACCCGAGCGTGATTGGCGCGTTCACCATGATCACCACCGTGTCGGCGATTCTGTTCATGTTCGTCTGGACCATCATTCTTTGCTCGTACCTGGTGTACCGCAAGCAGCGTCCGCACCTGCATGAAAAATCAATCTACAAGATGCCGCTAGGCAAGCTGATGTGCTGGGTATGTATGGCGTTCTTCGTCTTCGTACTGGTATTGCTGACGCTGGAAGATGATACCCGCCAGGCGCTGATCGTGACGCCGCTGTGGTTCATCGCGCTGGGGCTGGGTTGGTTGTTTATCGGTAAGAAACGTATGGCTGGTATGCGTTAATTTTAGTGCCCGGTAGCGCGATGCTTACCGGGCCTGAATTCCGTAGGCCGGATTCGCGTTAGCGCTATCCGGCGATATCTTTACTCCCCGGCGAGAGCTCGCGGGAACAACACATTATTTTCCAGACTGATGTGTTCCATCAAGTCGTCGATCATCTCGTTAATGCCGTTATACATGGCTTTCCAGGTGGTGCAGGCTTCTGGCGGCGGCGTCACGTTATGGGTGATGTGTTTGATCACTTCGACCAGTTCACCGGCATCGTCATGTTCGCTTTCCATCACGCTGATTGGTCCCATCGCCTGGCTACCCATGCCCTGTTTGATCATCGGGAACAGGATCTGCTCTTCTTTCATCATGTGGCTGGACAGCTCTTCATGCAGCATGGTCAGGTTTTTCGCCAGACCGCGTGGTACGTTCGGTTTATCTGCGTGAACGCGTTCAACTTTCGTGGCCTGCAGAATCAGTTCCGGCAGCTGTTCGCGGTGTCTGTCGTGATAACGCACGATGATATGATCGATGATTTCAGCCAGTGCCACGGTACGCCAGTCTTTCTCCAGCGGCTGTTCAGCCAACTGCGCGAGCTGTGCCTCAATAACGTCTAAATCCAGCTCTTTACGCGCAGCAGCGCGTGCCAGCGTTTGCTTACCGCCGCAGCAGTAATCCATATCGTATTTACGAAACAGGGCCGAAGCGCGAGGAATAGAGAGCGCCAGTTCACCTAAAGGTTGATCGCGATAAGACATTGCCGTTACCTCATTCTCAATAATATAAGATGTATATTAAATGCAACTTATAGCGAAGGATATAACCCTTTCGGGGTGGGGTGTTTTGTAAGGAATGTCACGAAAATTTCTTGTTTCGTTAAGGTGCTGAATCTTATTAGAAAGGAGAGGGGCGGCGAAAAAAGCCGCGCGACAGGATTAAATAAGCGCACGCCGCTGCCGATAGTTAGACCTCAGACAATACCTGCATAATAAAAGGCTACAGATGTTTAAACGAATCAAAGTGATAACCTTACTTATCACCGTGTTACTCGCCCTGGGCGCGATGCAGCTCATCTCCGCGGGCGTCTTTATTGGCGCGCTCAATAACGATAAGCAAAACTTTAACGTCTCTCAGCTTTCCAGCCAGAACGTGGCCGAGTTTACCGATGCGTGGATTAGCCTGAACCAGGCTCGCGTCACGCTCAACCGGGGCATGTTGCGTTTACAGGGAACGATGGCTAGCGAGATTAACGGCGGTCAGTTGAAGGAACTGGTGAACACGGCAAATCGCCTGTTGGCCGAATCGAAAGAGCATTACGATAAATACTACGCCCTGCCGGAAACGCCGGGGCTTGATGAACATCTGGCCGATCGACTGGAAGAGCAGTACGGCATCTATTCTGCGACGCTGGCTAAAATGAACGCGCTGCTGGCTGAAGGTAAGCTGGAAGAGATGTTCAAGCAGAATGCCGAGCAAAAGCAAACGGCCATGCAGGAAGTCTATCGGGAATGGCGTAGCGCGCAAACGGCGCTGGCCACTGCCGGAGTGCAGGACAATGAGAGTGATTACCAGAAGATAATCTGGCTGTTATCCGCCGTGATGCTGATTGTCGTCACCGTGATTATCGCCAGCTGGCTGGCAATGCAGCGAGTGCTGCTCAAGCCTCTCCACGAAGTGATGGGGCATATTCGCCACATTGCTGCGGGTGATTTGACGCACAGCATCAACGCCGATGGCAGCAATGAGATGGCGCTGCTGGCAGTCAACGTTCGCGACATGCAGCAGGCGCTGGCGAACACAGTCAGCGTGGTGCGTGACGGGGCTGACACCATCTATACCGGCGCAGGTGAAATTGCCGCCGGCAGTAACGATCTCTCTTCACGTACCGAGCAGCAGGCCGCCTCTCTGGAAGAGACTGCTGCCAGCATGGAACAACTCACCGCTACCGTGAAGCAGAACGCGGATAACGCGCGTCAGGCGACCAGTCTGGCAAAAAATGCCTCACAGACGGCGCAGAAAGGCGGAACCGTGGTTGATGGCGTAGTGCGTACGATGGATGAAATTGCCACCAGTTCCAGCAAAATCGCGCAAATTACCAATGTTATCGACGGCATTGCCTTCCAGACTAATATTCTGGCGCTGAACGCGGCAGTAGAAGCGGCACGTGCGGGCGAGCAGGGGCGTGGGTTTGCCGTGGTCGCTGGCGAGGTCCGTACACTGGCACAGCGTAGCGCTCAGGCGGCGAAAGAGATTAAGGCGCTGATTGATGACTCGGGGAATCGGGTAAATGCCGGTACGGCGCTGGTGCATGAAGCGGGTGAAACGATGGCGGAAATTGTGAGCGCCGTGACCCGTGTGACCGACATCATGGGCGAGATAGCCTCGGCTTCTGATGAACAGAGCCGGGGTATCGATCAGGTAGGTCAGGCGGTTGCCGAGATGGATCGCGTGACGCAGCAAAACGCCTCGCTGGTGGAGGAGTCAGCTTCCGCCGCCGCCGCGCTCGAAGAGCAGGCAGCACGACTGAATCAGACCGTAGCGGTGTTTAAAGTTTAACGTCTACTCCGGCCTACAAAATAATATCTTGTAGGTCGGATTAGCGCAGCGCCGTCTGGGCCATTATGATTGTGGAACCACGACGACGCTTGGTTTCTGTGGTTTGGCTCTGACGGCTATCACCACCCCAACAATCAGCAGCGCAATGCCGCTTACCGTCAGCAGCGGTGGAAATTCCTTGCGCAGGATAAAGGTGTACACCAGGCCAGCCAGCGTTTCGAAGACAATCAGCGGGCCGAGGATCACCGTCGGCAATTTTTGGCTGGCGACGTTCCAGCACAGTGCGCCAACCCACGAACACAATACCGCAATCGCTATCATCAGGCCGATAAACACGCCCGGACGTGGGCCGAAGGGCAGGGCAAAGTCCGGCGTTTGCCCGTTCAGCCACAGGCAGGCTGCAATATAACCGAGCAGAGAAACAGGCAACGTTACCAGTGCCTGGGCCGTCGCCCACATCATCGGGTGCTTATCTGGATTCTCGCGCAGCCAGCGGGCATTACGCAGCGCATACCACGCCCAACACACTACCGAGATCAGCGCCAGCGCGATTCCAGAACCATAACGCCAGCCGCTAAAGTCGGGTAAGCCTTGATTCAGCTCCGAGATATTCACGCACAGCAGACCGATACCAATCAGCACCAGCGCAGGCGACAGACGCCACCATGATAATTTGCCGTCGCGCTGGCTGTAGAGCAGGTTAGCGAAGACCGGGATCACAACCGGCAATGTACCAATAATCATCGTTGAAACCGGCGCGCCAGTGCGCTGGATGGCGCTTGCCAGGCAAACGTAATAAATCAGATTACCCATCATCGTTAGCGCCAGCGCAGTGACCCAGTCTTTGCGCGTCAACTGACGCAAGCGCACACGCCCCAGCCAGGCAATCGGCAACGCTATTAGCCCCAGCGCCAGATAGCGCCCCATCGACTGCAATACCGCCGGATATTCCGGTACGATCAGCGGCCCAACAAAAATTAATCCCCACATCAGCCCAGCCAGCAGGGCATACAACACGCCGCTAATCATTTTTGACATCCACATCGCTTAACAATAAGTCGAGTGTAGGCAGGAAAAATGCAGCCGTATTGTATGAGATTGCTGTTCAACGCCGGACGACTTGTTTCTGATAACGTACCGGCGTAATACCGTAGCGATGGGTAAACGCGCGGGTGAGATGCGACTGGTCGGTGAGGCCGGTTGCGGCAGCGACCTCCGCGGCGGGCATTCCGTGAGTGAGAAAACCTTTGGCTCGCCACAGGCGGATCGCCATCAGCATCTGGTGCGGCGTGACGTGGAAATGAGATTTAAACTGGCGCTGAAAATGCCAGGGACTCAGCGCTGCAACCCGCGCCAGTTCGTCGAGCGTGACCGGGTGCATATAATTATCGTGCAAATACTCGCGTACCCGCTCAAAGCGATGCGCTCCCTCCGGTAATACCGGCGCATGGCGGGCCAGCGGCTGGAACGTGTCGATCAGATCGAGTAATAGCCCTTTTTGCGCCAGCGGATCCTCAGTGTTCCACAGGCCATGGATCAGCGAGCAGATCTGGCGCGAGCGTAGCGGATCGTGACGCGTTACGTCATGAAACCACCAGTGGCGGATCCCGGTGACTTCTTCCAGAAGATCGGGCTCAAGATAGATCATCCGATAGCGCCAGCCGTCGGCGGTTTCCGCTTCGCCGGTATGTAGCTCATCGGGATTCATGGTGACGACAGAATGGGCGGGGGCCACGTACTGCGTGCCGCGATAGCGAAAACGCTCGGCTCCGGCTTCTATCGCGCCAATACCAAACGCTTCATGGGTGTGGGGTTCAAAGGCGTAACGCGAGATATGCGCATGATACAGCTCAACGCCCGGCACCTGTGCCAGATGGCGAAAGCGGGCGCTGTCTTTCTCATCAATAAACTGCTCAGGTACACCTTGCACGTCTTCTCTCCCCACGCATCATCATGTCATTATCAGAGAGGATGCGCGGGGATGCCACCACAATTAACTAATTTTTAACACTTACACGATGCCTTTGACGCTGTCTGCCAGCGACGTGGTTGGGCGACCAATCAGTTTGCTCAGCGTATGGCTGTCGTCGAAGAGGCCACCTTTAGAGGCACCAACGTCTGAGTCAGCCAGCATGTCCGCCAGTCCGGCAGGTAGACCTACACTTTTCAGCGCGGCGGCAAAATCAGCTTCGCTCAGGTTTTGATACACCACTTTTTTACCGCTCTGTTTTGCCAGTTCGGCCGCCAGCTGGCTCAGGGTCCAGCCTGCGTCGCCCGCCAGTTCATAGATTTTACCGGCATGACCGTCTTCACTGATGACGCGCGCAGCGGCAGCGGCATAGTCGGCACGGGTCGCCGAGGCGATTTTGCCTTCTCCCGCCGCCCCAATAAACACGCCGTGTTCCAGCGCGGCTGGTGCGCTGGCGAGATAGTTTTCGGTGTACCAACCGTTACGCAGCAGCGCGTACGCGATACCGGATTCAGCCAGCATCTTCTCGGTTGCGACATGCTCATCAGCCAGCCCCAGCGGGGAGCGATCGGCGTGCAGCAGGCTGGTGTAGGCGATAAATTTCACGTGGGCCGCTTTCGCCGCGTTAATCACGTTGCGATGCTGCGGGGCACGTTGTCCCACTTCGCTGGAGGAGATTAGCAGTAACTTGTCTATCCCCTGTAAGGCCGTGGTAAAGGCAGCTTCATCGCTGTAATCCGCCTGCCGAACGGTAATGCCCTGCTGGCTAAGCGCCGTCGCTTTAGCAGGATTACGCACAATAGCCACAATCTGGCTGGCAGGAACGGTTTTCAGTAGCGTTTCAATAACGTGTTGGCCCAGTTGGCCAGTGGCACCAGTAATCGCGATCATAGGATAACTCCTTTGGTATTGGTCTTGTGTTTAATCACATTAACACCTAAACTTACTTTTAGTAAGTACGTACAAAAAGGTTAGTATGAAAATGACAGCTTTGACGCTCTCCCAGCAATTACGTGATGGCAACTTGTTTGCCGAGCAGTGTCCCTCCCGCGAGGTGTTAAAACACGTCACCAGCCGCTGGGGTGTATTGATTCTGGTGGCGCTGCGCGACGGTACGCACCGTTTCAGCGATTTGCGCCGTAAGATGGGCGGCGTCAGTGAAAAAATGCTGGCGCAATCCCTGCAGGCGTTAGAACAGGACGGGTTTATCAATCGGGTGTCATATCCGGTGGTACCGCCGCATGTGGAGTATAGCCTGACACCGTTGGGTGAGCAGGTGAGCGAAAAAGTCGCAGCGCTGGCGGACTGGATAGAGGTGAATTTGCCGCAGGTTTTGGCAAATCATACCGTTAAGAACGAAGACGTCCCGGCATCAGCGTAAACGACCTGGTCGGGCTTGCCGGATGGCGCAGCGCCACCCGGCGTGGTCTTACTTACTCAAATCCAACTGATAAATGGCGAAGCCGATGTCATCGGTAGCGACTTTCTTCAGTGGATACTGGCCTTTCTCTTTGATAAACGCAGCGGCTTTATCAGACGGTGATGTTTCAAAGCGAATATCCAGTTGTGTCTCGCTGTGAATCGGCGCCAGACGCCAGTTGTTATCTGCCGCTGGATGAATTTCGCCTGCGCTCTTTGTCTGGGAACCTATCCATGCTGCCAGCACCGAGCGGTTTTCATCTGGTGATGCAAACGCGATGTGGCTGTCGCCGGTCCCGGCAAACTTACCGCCGTAGGCGCGGTAGTTGTTGGTCGCGACGAGGAAGGTTGCGTTCGGATCGATCGGTTTGCCGTTAAAGGTCAGATTTTTAATACGCTCCGCTTGCGGGTTAATCGTCTGGCATTCACCGTCATAGCGAGCGGGTTGTGAAACATCAATCTGATAATTCACGCCGTCAATCACGTCGAAGTTATAGGTACGGAAGCCATCCCAGTTAATTAACGACTGTGGTTTGCTGCTGTGGATATCAATCTGATTAAACTGCCCGGCAGAACATTCCAGCCACTCTTTCACCTCTTTACCGCTGGCTTTCACCACGACCAGGGTATTGGGATAGAGATACAAATCAGCGGCGTTACGGAAGGTAAGCTGACCTTTTTCGACTTCGACAAAGCTGGCCGGATCGTTCTTGCGTCCACCGACTTTAAACGGTGCAGCGGCGGAAAGTACCGGTAGTTTCGCCAGGTCCGGATCGCCCTGGATAAAATGTTCCACATAGGCTTTCTGCGCATTATTCACCACCTGCACGGTCGGGTCGTCCTGAACCAGCGCCAGATAGCTGTACATGTTGTCGGCAGATTTACCGATTGGCTTGCTGACAAATTCACGCGTGGCATCGTGATCGGCTTTTAGGATCTCAACGATTTTTTGGTCTTCGCCAGCCAGTGATTTTTTGGCCGCGGCGTCATAAATCGGGCGCGCCTGCGCTTTCCCCTGCGTAACCTGCCATTTACCGCTGTCGTTATTCAGCACTAAATCCACCACCCCCAGGTGATCGCCCCACATGCCCGGCATCACCGCAGGAACGCCATTGAGCGTGCCTGTTGTGATATCTGCGCCTTTGATGTTGGCAAAGTCTTTCCCCGGGAAAACGGCGTGAGCGTGACCAAACATAATGGCATCCACGCCCGGAACTTCACTGAGGTAGTAAACGGAGTTTTCCGCCATCGCCTGGTATGGGTCGGCAGAAAGCCCGGAGTGAGCAACCACCACCACGACATCGGCACCTTTGGCTCGCATTTCCGGCACGTATTTACGTGCGGTTTCCGTAATGTCATTCACCGTCACTTTGCCGCTGAGGTTGGCTTTATCCCAGGTCATGATCTGTGGCGGCACAAACCCAATATAGCCAATTTTCAGCGTCTGCTTGTTTCCTTCCTGATCGACAACCTCAGTCTCTTTGATCAGATAAGGAGTAAACAGCGGCTTTTTGGTCTTAACGTCGATGATATTGGCGTTAACGTATGGGAACTTCGCCCCGGCTAGCGCGTTGTGCAGATACTCAAGACCGTAGTTAAATTCATGGTTGCCAAGGTTACCCACGGCGTAATCCAGCGTATTCAGTGCCTTATATACCGGATGCGTTTCGCCCGCTTTCAGCCCCTTGGCCGCCATATAATCCCCGAGCGGGCTGCCCTGAATCAGATCACCGTTATCAACCAGCACGCTGTTTTTGACTTCACCACGTGCTGCGTTGATCAGGCTTGCCGTACGAACCAGGCCAAATTTTTCAGTCGGCGTATCTTTGTAATAATCGAAATCCATCATATTGCTATGCAAATCAGTGGTTTCCATTATACGCAGATCGACGGTCGCGGCATTGACGCTGGCTGCAATCAGCGTGGCCAGAAACGTTGCACTAAACTTAATCATCAGGGGCATCCTTTTAAGATCTAAGCCACAAAAGAAAATGTATATAAATCTTCTTGCTTACAGAACTGTGAATCATGACATGAATATAGCGTTTAAAACCGCAGACGCTATCACAGTTGGCGGATCCTTTGGCGATCGGGTATAAGTAAAACAACGAGTTAACACCACGACAGAAACGAGGTGGAGAATGTTAGAACATGTATGCCAGCTTGCACGGAATGCGGGCGATGCCATTATGCAGGTCTACGATGGAATCAAACCGATGGAGATTACCAGCAAGCAGGACGATTCTCCGGTCACGGCGGCGGATATCGCCGCGCATACGGTGATCCTCGAAGGATTACTGGCGCTGACGCCGGATATTCCGGTCCTGTCTGAAGAAGCGCCTCCTGGCTGGGATGTTCGCCAGCACTGGCAGCGCTACTGGCTGGTAGACCCGCTGGACGGTACCAAAGAGTTCATTAAGCGTAACGGTGAATTCACCGTCAATATTGCGCTTATCGAGCAAGGAAAGCCGGTACTGGGCGTGGTTTACGCGCCGGTGATGAAAGTGATGTACAGCGCGGCAGAAGGTAAAGCGTGGAAAGAAGAGTGCGGCGTGCGCAAACAAATCCATGTTCGTGACGCGCGTCCGCCGTTGGTGGTGATTAGCCGCTCGCATGCTGACAATGAGTTAAAAGAGTATCTGCAACAGTTGGGTGAGCACCAGACCACGTCGATTGGCTCATCGCTGAAGTTCTGCCTGGTGGCGGAAGGGCAGGCACAACTGTACCCACGTTTTGGGCCAACTAACGTATGGGACACCGCCGCTGGCCACGCCGTTGCCGCCGCAGCCGGGGCGCACGTTCACGACTGGCAGGGGAAATCTCTGGATTACACCCCACGTGAATCATTCCTCAACCCCGGCTTCCGCGTTGCTATTTACTGAGTAATTTGTGCAGCAGGGCAATAACCTGCTGCACCTCTTCCTGCGTCAACGCACCATCTTTTGCCCACTGAACGCGTCCGTCCTTATCAAGTACGGCGATAGCGGAGCTCTCTTCATCCAGTTGCCAGGCTTTACGCGCAATGCCATTGCTGTCGACAATAAATTGTGACCACGGGTAGAGCTTCTTATTGCTCTCCAGACTGCTGCGCACAAACATACCGGAGCCAGGAATGGCGTCATCGGTGTTGACGATCGTGGTGGTCTGGTATTTGTCGTGCGGCAGGTTGGCCGCCTTGATTGCCTCGATCAGCGTAGCATTTTTCTCTTTGGCGGAGGTGCGTCCGGCAATGTGTTGCACAATTCGCACTTTCCCTGGCAGCTGCGCGCTATTCCAGCTTTTGTAGCTAAACTTATCGTTATCGAGAATCAGTTCGCCGCGATCGGCGATCCCCACCGGCGGTACGCGCTGGTTAGTCTCAAACGAATGCGCACAGGCAATCATCGGCAGCAGCAGGCACGACAGCGCCAGCAGTTTTTGTAAGGTCATAGGTTTTCCTTCTTTCTTTATTTTGCAGGTGATCCGACCACTTGGGTCTGGAATTTAATCATATGTGCGATTGATGCTTTTTCCCGCAAGCGCGATGCCAGTTTGCGGACGGGCGCACAAATCCTGCGAAAAATGAAGGCTTATACTGAAGACAGCGAAGCGTTGAAAAGATAATTCTGAATATTTGTAACCTGAAGGTAAATAAACTTATACACGCTGGAAACATGAGCGAGATAGTCTATAGTCATAGGGCATTAAAATTTGCGCCTGAGGATTGTCGGACCGATTGTGGTACCGCAAAGGCGTAATGCTCAGCAGGAGACAACAATGAAAATTTTCCAACGATACAACCCGCTGCAGGTGGCGAAGTACGTGAAGATCCTGTTTCGTGGACGGTTATATATCAAGGATGTAGGCGCTTTTGAATTTGATAAGGGTAAGATTCTTATCCCAAAAGTGAAGGACAAACTGCATTTTTCCGTGATGTCCGAAGTTAACCGTCAGGTCTTGCGTCTGCAAACTGAGATGGCTTGATCAAAGTGCTATGCGGTAGTTAAAAAAACGGCTCCTGGATGGGAGCCGTTGATGTTTCTGCAGGACGTTAAGACGCCTTTGCCTCTTCTTTTGCATCCGGCAGTTTCGGTACCAGTACGGTAGGTTTACTGTCCAGACGCGTCACCAGCAGCTGATCGATCTTGTAGTTATCGATATCCACCACTTCAAATTTGTAGCCTGAATACTTCACCGAGTCGGTGCGTTTCGGGATTTTACGCAGCATGAACATCATAAAGCCGCCGATGGTTTCATAGTTGCCGGACTGCGGGAACTCATCGATATCCAGGACGCGCATAACGTCATCAATCGGCGTACCGCCATCGACTAACCATGAGTTTTCATCGCGCGCCACGATCTGCTCTTCCAGACCCTGACCGACTAAATCGCCCATCAGCGTAGTCATAACGTCGTTGAGCGTGATAATCCCCACCACCAGCGCGTACTCGTTCATGATGACGGCAAAGTCTTCGCCTGCGGTTTTGAAGCTTTCCAGCGCTTCAGAGAGCGTCAGCGTATCCGGCACAATCAGCGTATTGCGGATCTGTACGCCACTGTTCAGCGCCATGCTTTGGTTCGCCAGTACGCGGTTGAGGAGATCCTTTGAATCGACATAGCCAATGATGTGGTCGATATCTTCGTTACACACCAGGAATTTGGAGTGTGGATGTTCCGCCACCTTGTTCTTCAGGCTTTGCTCATCTTCGTGGAGATCGAACCAGATAATATTCTCGCGCGAGGTCATGGAAGACGGTACGGTACGGGATTCCAGTTCGAACACATTTTCAATCAGCTCATGTTCCTGCTTACGCAGAACCCCTGCCAACGCACCCGCTTCGACCACGGCGTAAATATCGTCCGAGGTGATGTCGTCTTTACGCACCATCGGGATCTTAAACAGACGGAAGATGTTATTTGCCAGACCGTTAAAGAACCACACCAGTGGGCGGAAGACGAGCAGGCAGAAGCGCATCGGGTTGATGATACGCAAAGCCACAGCTTCTGGCGCAATCATACCGATGCGTTTCGGAGTTAAATCCGCGAACAGGATGAACAGGCCAGTAACCAGCGAGAACGACAGAATAAAGCTTAACTGTTCGGACAGCTCTGGAGTGAAGTACTTCGAGAAAAGGCTGTAAAACGCCGGGGAGAATGCCGCATCACCGACAATACCACCGAGAATAGCGACCGCGTTAAGGCCAATTTGCACGACGGTAAAAAACATGCCGGGGTTTTCCTGCATCTTCAAAACACGTTGTGCGTTTACGTTGCCTTCATCGGCAAGCAGTTTAAGTTTTATTTTGCGTGATGCAGCAAGCGAGATCTCGGATATCGAGAAAAACGCACTCACGGCGATCAGGCAGAGAATGACTAAAATACTGTTTAACATATCTTATCCGACCGTTAAGGCCAGATCCTCGGAAGGGATAAATTGATAAATCCGTGTGAAATACACATTGAAAACCGGTCCGAAGGGAGTGGACCGGCAATTTCAGGAGCTAGTATAGCGTAAGGTACTGTAAAGCCGCCAGAGGGTGGCGATTATCCTTGTGGCGGCAGACAAACGCCAATCCCGCCAATGCCACAGTACCCATAAGGATTTTTATGCAGATACTGCTGGTGGTCGTCCTCGGCATAGTAAAACGGGGTTGCGGTAGTGATTTCCGTTGTAATGGTGCGCTCGTCGCCAGCGGCGGTCATTGCTGCCTGAAAACGCTCAAGGCTTGCCCGTGCCGCGACGGTTTGCTCCGGCGTTAACGGGTAAATGGCGGAGCGATACTGCGTCCCCTGGTCGTTCCCCTGACGCATGCCCTGCGCCGGGTCGTGATTTTCCCAGAACACCTGCAGCAGTTGCTCGTAGCTGATAACATGCGGGTCATAGACGACGCGTACCGCTTCGGCGTGTCCGGTATCGCCGGAACACACTTCCCGATAGGTTGGGTTAGGGGTGTAGCCGCCGGTATATCCAGCCGCCGTGCTGTATACCCCGGGTAATGACCAGAATAAACGTTCAACGCCCCAGAAACATCCCATGGCGAAAAAGGCTATCTCCATACCGTCGGGCACGTTGGTCATCGAATGTTGGTTAACCGCATGCAGCGTTGCCACTGGCATCGGGGTGTTGCGTCCAGGTAGGGCATCTGCTTGAGTAACAAGATGCTTTCTATCAAATAAACTCATGGCCGTTCTCCCGAAATCAGTCATTTGGGTTAAGGTTGTAACGAGACGCGTCTTTGCCCACAATAAACGGCGTGAATACGTCTAGAGTTAAACATAAGAAATATTTGGGTTGTCGTCTGTTTTTCAACTCTTATTGTTGATTTTTTGTTAAGCCGAGGAACGGCATAGTATTTTTTTCCAGGGGTGGGAAAAAAGGATATTCAGGAGAAAATGTGCCACATATCCGTCAGTTATGTTGGGTGGGATTACTGTGCTTAAGTGGCTCCGCCGCCGCAGCGAATGTTCGCTTACAGGTCGAGGGATTATCAGGACCGCTGGAGAAAAACGTCCGTGCGCAGCTATCCACGATTCAAAGTGATGAAGTCACTCCAGACCGACGCTTTCGTGCGCGCGTTGATGATGCCATCCGCGAAGGGCTAAAAGCGCTGGGCTACTTTGAGCCCACCATTGATTTTGAGCTGCGTCCGCCGCCGGCGAAAGGACGCCAGGTGTTGATTGCCAAAGTGACCCCTGGTGAGCCGGTGCTGATTGGCGGCACCGAAGTGATTCTGCGCGGTGGCGCACGTACGGATAAAGATTACCTGGATCTGCTGAAAACGCGACCGGCAATCGGCACCGTGCTGAATCAGGGGGACTATGATAACTTCAAAAAGTCACTCACCAGCGTGGCGCTGCGCAAAGGCTATTTCGACAGTGAATTTAATAAAAGCCAGCTTGGGATAGCGCTCGAACGCCGCCAGGCATTCTGGGATATCGATTACAACAGCGGTGAACGCTATCGCTTTGGCCATGTCACTTTTGAAGGCTCGCAAATTCGCGATGAGTACCTGCAAAATCTGGTGCCCTTTAAAGAGGGTGAAGAGTACGAGTCGAAAGATCTGGGCGAACTGAACCGTCGTCTGTCGGCGACCGGATGGTTTAATTCCGTGGTCGTCGCACCGGAATTTGATAAAGCCCGTGAAACCAAAGTGCTGCCGCTGAAAGGCGTGGTGTCGCCGCGAACTGAAAATACCATCGAAACCGGGGTCGGTTACTCAACTGACGTCGGTCCACGGGTGAAGACCTCGTGGAAAAAGCCGTGGATGAACTCCTATGGCCACAGCCTGACCACCAGCGCCAGCATCTCTGCGCCAGAGCAGGTTCTTGATTTCAGTTATAAAATGCCGCTATTAAAGAACCCGCTGGAGCAGTATTACCTGGTGCAGGGGGGCTTTAAGCGTACCGATTTAAACGATACCGAGCAGGACTCCACTACGCTTGCGGTTTCCCGCTACTGGGATCTCTCCAGCGGCTGGCAGCGCGCGATTAACCTGCGCTGGAGCCTCGACCACTTTACCCAGGGTAACGTCACTAACACCACCATGCTGCTCTATCCGGGCGTGATGATCAGCCGGACGCGCTCGCGCGGCGGTCTGATGCCAGTCTGGGGCGACTCCCAACGTTATTCTATCGATTACTCCAACACGGCCTGGGGTTCAGACGTTGATTTCTCCGTCTTCCAGGCGCAAAACGTCTGGATCCGCACGCTGTACGATCGTCATCGCTTTGTGATGCGCGGCAACCTCGGCTGGATCGAAACCGGGGACTTCGACAAAGTACCGCCGGATCTGCGTTTCTTCGCCGGGGGCGATCGCAGCATTCGCGGCTACAAATACAAATCTATTTCGCCTGAAGGCAGCGACGGCAAGCTGAAAGGGGCCTCGAAGCTGGCGACCGGCTCGCTGGAATATCAGTACAACGTGACCGGAAAATGGTGGGGCGCGATGTTTGTCGATAGCGGCGAAGCGGTCAGCGATATCCGCAGAAGCGATTTCAAAACCGGTGCCGGGGTCGGCGTACGCTGGCAATCGCCAGTGGGACCCATCAAGCTCGACTTTGCTGTCCCTGTGGGCGACAAAGATGAACATGGTTTACAGTTTTACATCGGTCTGGGGCCTGAATTATGAGTTTATGGAAGAAGATAAGCCTCGGCGTGCTGATTTTTATCCTGCTGTTGTTAGGCACGGTGGCGTTCCTCGTCGGCACCACTTCGGGCCTGCATCTGATCTTCAAAGCGGCGAATCGTTGGGTTCCGGGGCTGGAGATTGGTCAGGTCACCGGCGGCTGGCGGGATTTATCGCTCAAAAATATTCGTTATGACCAACCTGGCGTGGCGGTGAATGCTGGCGAAGTGCATCTGGCCGTGGGGCTTAACTGCCTGTGGGACAGCAGCCTGTGCGTCAACGATCTGTCGCTGAAAAATATCAACGTGGCGATCGACAGCATAAAGATGCCGCCATCAGCGCCGGTTGAAGAGGAAGAGAGCGGTCCGCTTAACCTTTCCACACCTTACCCAATCACGCTTTCGCGCGTGGCGCTGAACAACATCAATATCAAAATCGATGACACCACGGTTTCGGTGCTGGAATTTACCTCCGGCCTGAACTGGCAAGAAAAAACGCTAACCCTGAAGCCAACGTCATTACAGGGGCTGCTGATTGCCCTGCCTAAAGTGGCGGAAGTGGCGCAGGAAGAGGTTGTCGAACCAAAGATTCAAAATCCGCAACCGGATGAAAAACCGCTCGGCGAAACGCTAAAAGATCTGTTCTCAAAGCCGGTGCTGCCGGAAATGACCGATGTCCATCTGCCGCTCAATCTCAACATTGAAGCGTTTCGCGGCGAGCAGTTGCGCGTGACCGGGGATACGGATTTAACGGTACATAACATGCTGCTGAAAGTGAGCAGCATTGACGGCAACATGAAACTCGATGCACTGGATATCGACTCGAATCAGGGGACGGTAAAAGCCAGCGGCACGGCGCAACTGACCGACACGTGGCCGGTCGATATTACGTTAAACAGCACGCTCAACGTCGACCCGTTAAAAGGCGAAAAGGTGAAGCTGAAGGTCGGCGGCGCGCTGCGTGAACAGCTGGAAGTCGGCGTAAATCTGTCTGGTCCGGTGGATATGGACCTGCGGGCGCAGGCGCGTCTGGCGGAAGCCGGATTGCCGCTCAACCTTGAGGTGGTGAGTAAGCAGGTTTACTGGCCGTTTACTGGCGACAAGCAGTTCCAGGCTGATGACATCAAGCTCAAACTGACCGGTAAGATGACCGACTATACGCTGTCGATGCGTACCGCTGTGAAAGGGCAGGATATTCCTCCGGCTACCATCACGCTGGACGCCAAAGGCAACGAACAGCAGATCAATCTCGACAAACTCAGCGTTGCGGCGCTGGAAGGGAAAACTGAGCTGAAAGCGCTGGTGGACTGGCAGCAGGCGATCAGCTGGCGCGGGGAGCTAACGCTGGATGGCATCAACACGGCGAAAGCGATCCCGGAGTGGCCATCAAAACTGAATGGCCTGGTGAAAACTCGCGGCAGTCTGTACGGCGGAAGCTGGCAGATGGAGGTGCCCGAGCTGAAGCTGACCGGCAACGTGAAGCAGAACAAGGTTAATGTGCACGGTTCGCTGAAGGGTAACAGCTACCTGCAGTGGACGATCCCGGGCCTGCATCTGGAACTGGGACGCAACAGCGCGGATGTGAAAGGGGAACTGGGGGTCAAAGACCTCAATCTCGACGCGACGATTGATGCCCCGAGCCTGGATAACGCGCTGCCGGGACTGGGCGGTACGGCGAAAGGGCTGGTAAAAGTTCGCGGTACGGTTGAAGCGCCACAGCTGCTGGCGGATATCACCGCCCGGGGTCTGCGCTGGCAGGAGCTGTCCGTCGCTCAGGTGCGCGTCGAAGGCGACGTGAAATCGGCAGAGCAAATCGCTGGTAATCTCAACGTTCGCGTAGAGCGGATTGTACAGCCTGACGTGAATATTGGCCTGGTGACGCTCAATGCCAAAGGTAGCGAAAAGCAGCATGAGCTGCAGCTGCGCATTCAGGGGGAACCGGTCTCCGGGCAGCTCTCCCTGGCAGGTAGCTTTGATCGCAAAGAGCAGCGCTGGAAAGGTGCGTTAAGCGATACCCGCTTCCAGACGCCGGTCGGTCCGTGGTCCCTTAACCGCCCTGTCGCGCTGGATTATCGCAATCAGGAACAGAAAATCAGCATTGGGCCGCACTGCTGGAACAACCCGAATGCGGAACTGTGCGTACCGCAAACCATTGATGCCGGTGCACAAGGACGCGCGGTGGTGAACCTTAACCGCTTTGACCTGGCGATGCTAAAACCGTTTATGCCGGATACAACCCAGGCCAGCGGTGTTTTCACTGGCAAAGCAGATGTGAGCTGGGACACCACCAAAGAGGGGCTGCCGCAGGGGCAGGTTACGCTGAGCGGACGTAATGTGAAGGTCACGCAAAGCGTGAACGATGCGCCGCTCCCTGTGGCGTTTGAAACGCTGAATCTGACCGCCGACCTGCACAATAACCGTGCCGAGCTGGGCTGGCTGATTCGCCTGACCAACAACGGGCAGTTTGACGGCCAGGTGCAGGTAACGGATCCGCAAGGACGCCGCAGTCTCGGCGGCAACGTCAACATCCGCAACTTCAATCTGGCGATGGTGAACCCCATTTTCTCGCGCGGTGAAAAAGCGGCTGGGGTGATCAACGCCAACCTACGCCTGGGCGGTGATGTGCAAAGCCCGCAACTGCTCGGACAGCTGCAGCTGAGCGGTCTGGATATCGACGGTAACTTTATGCCGTTTGACATGCAGCCAAGCCAGTTAGCCGTTAACTTCACCGGAACACGCTCAACGCTGGCGGGCGTGGTGCGTACGCAGCAGGGCGAAATTAACCTGAGCGGCGATGCCGACTGGAGTCAGATAGACAACTGGCGGGCGCGCGTTGCGGCTAAAGGCAGCAGGGTTCGTATTACCGTGCCGCCGATGGTCCGCCTGGACGTATCGCCGGACGTGGTCTTTGAAGCCACGCCGAGCCTGTTTACCCTTGATGGCAACGTGGATGTGCCGTGGGCGCGTATCGTGGTACACGACCTGCCGGAGAGCGCGGTAGGGGTTTCCAGCGATATGGTCATGCTTAACAACAATCTGCAACCGGAGAAACCGCAAACAGCAGGTATTCCGATCAACAGCAATCTGAACATCCACGTCGGTAACAACGTGCGTATTGACGCCTTTGGTCTGAAAGCGCGTCTGACGGGCGATCTGAAAGTGGTGCAGGATAAGCAGGGGCTGGGGCTGAACGGACAAATTAATATTCCGAGTGGGCGTTTCCATGCCTATGGTCAGGATCTGATTGTGCGTAAGGGCGAGCTGTTGTTCTCCGGTCCGCCTGATCAGCCGTTACTCAACATCGAAGCAATTCGTAACCCGGAAGCCACCGAAGACGACGTGATCGCCGGGGTTCGCGTCACGGGCACCGCCGATGAACCGAAGGCGGAGATCTTCTCCGACCCGGCGATGTCGCAGCAAATGGCGCTTTCCTACCTGCTACGCGGACAAGGGCTGGATAGCGAACAGAGCGACAGTGCGGCAATGACTTCAATGCTTATTGGTCTGGGGGTTGCACAAAGTGGTCAGGTTGTGGGTAAAATCGGGGAGACATTTGGCGTAAGCAATCTGGCACTGGACACACAAGGGGTGGGTGATTCATCTCAGGTGGTTGTCAGCGGATACGTACTGCCAGGTCTGCAGGTGAAATATGGTGTGGGTATATTTGACTCCTTAGCGACACTCACGCTACGTTATCGTCTGATGCCTAAGCTATATCTGGAAGCAGTGTCTGGCGTAGATCAGGCACTTGATTTGCTCTATCAGTTCGAGTTTTAGCAATGCGAATATTTGTCTACGGCAGTTTACGAACCAAACAAGGCAACAGCCACTGGATGACCAATGCCCTGTTGCTGGGAAATTTCAGTATCGACAACTACCAGTTGTATAGCCTGGGCCACTATCCAGGCGCCGTTCCGGGAAAAGGAACAGTACACGGGGAAGTTTATCGTATTGATAACGCCACGCTGGCAGAGCTTGATGCTCTGCGTACCCGCGGCGGTGAATACGCACGCCAGTTAATTCAAACGCCGTACGGAAGTGCATGGATGTACGTGTACCAACGTCCGGTTGATGGCTTAACGCTGATTGAAAGCGGTAACTGGTTAGACCGAGACCAGTACTGATATGAACACGCCACCCTCGGGTGGCGTTGTTTTATTCTGGATTTAAAACTCCACGCGCGCGCCGAGGTTATAGCGGCGTCCTTCCACCTGTGCGGATTCGTTCCACGCGGTTGTCAGTTTCGGATCTTCATCCAACACGTTGTAGACCCCAGCCATCAGTTGCGTGTGCTTATTGAGCTGATAACGTACGCCTACGTCCACCATCGTGTAGTCATCGTATTTATAGTTATTGCCGCTGTTGCGGTTACTGCTGCGATAATTCACCGTACTCCATACGTCCAGGCTTTGCGTTGCCGCCCAGTTCAGCGACAGATTCGCCATATGGCGCGGATAATCGTTTAGCGCGTAGCCTTTGTTAACGCCGCTTTTTTGTTCGCTGTGGTTCCAGGTGTAGTTAGCGTTGGCTTTTACATCGGCGGTAATCTGCCAGTCGGCATTCAGTTCTATACCGTATACATCCGCCTCGCTGACGTTGAAGTATTTACTGACGGAATCCGCGTTGTAGCCGTTGACGGAGCACTGGTTCGTCGACGTGGTTTCACAAATAGTTTGTTCAGCAATTTTGTCTTTGAACTGCGTATAGAAGACGGTGCTGTCGACCGATAGCGCATCTCCCGTCCAGTAGAGGCCCAGTTCAGAGTTAACGCTTTGTTCAGGTTTCAGGTCGTCGTTACCAACGGTGAGGAAGGGATAAGGAACGGTTGAGCCGTAAGGGGTTACGAAGTTGCTGGACGTCGCACGCAGCTCCGGTTTTTTATAGCCTGCGGAAACGCCGCCTTTCAGCGCCCAGTCATTGCTAAAGGCCCAGTTACCGTACATTTTCGGCGTAATATGTGTGCCAAAATTGTCATCCTGGTCCATCCTCGCTGACGTGGTCAGGATGAAATCGCCAATGCTCCAACCGTCTTCAGCAAACAATGCCCAACCGTTACGGCTGATTTTGGTCACCGGGTCAGATCCGGGCAGCGTTTTGTTGGCCACATCAAAGCGGTCATTCAGCTCTTCGCGCGTGAAATTCGCCCCAACGGTCAGTTTATGGGTGTCGAGCGTGAAAGTGGTTTGCGAATTGGCGACGTAGTTCTCCATCTGCACATACTGCGGGGACTGTCCGTCATAAACGTACTTCGAACGGCCTTTTTCATAGTTTATGTAGTTGGTCGTCGCGATGGTGTCGTCTGCATACCAGCCGGTATGCGTCAGGGTGGCGGCGTTACGATCGAACAGCCATGACCACGGCGCACCGCGTTTCTGGGTACGGTTTTTTTCCTGCTCACCGGTGACCACGTTGAGATCGAACAGGTTATTCTCGCTGGCGGCCAGGCCCAATGTCATATCAACGGATTTACGATTGTGTTTGCCAAAATAGTTATTGCGATCGTCATCGCGACGGTCAAGCCAGTCGGCCGCCACGCTAAGGCCGAGAACATCGGGCACAATCGGCCCCATGGTAAACAAATTCATCTGGCTGGTATTACCTAAATACTGGTGTTCCTGCAGCCAGGTATTGGCAGCAATTGCCGTGGTCCACTCTTTTGCGCCGTACGGTTTTTTGGTAATGACGTTAACCACACCGCCGATGGCGTCTGAACCGTACAGCGAGGACATCGGCCCACGGATAACTTCAATACGCTCAATGGCCTCCATTGGCGGTAAGAAGTTGGCTTCAGTACCAATATCATGTCCGTAAGGGCGAGATTCACCGGTATTTTGTTTGACGCTGTTGACCATAAAAGCGGTATAGGACGGGTCCATGCCGCGGATCATAATGCTGCCGGCGTTCATACCGCTGCTGTTGGTGACCGAGACGCCGGGAAGGTTTTTAATGGCTTCACCGATGCTACGGTCCGGCTGAATATCCAGCGTGTTACGATCGATAACTGAAATAGTGGCCGGCGCTTCGCGTTTTTGCTGCGAGAATCCGGATGCGGTGATCACCATTTCATCTTCGCTAGTGCGTGAGGTCTCGGTGAGTTCTTCTGCCTGGGTGGGGAAAATAACACCGCCTGAGAATGCAACGATCCCTGTCAGCGTAATAAGTTGACGCGTTTTCATAATATAGATACCTGAAAAGTAAAAAATAAAAACATCACCTTGCAGCTCAAAAAAGCTGCAAGGTGCAGATAGTTTTTTAATTATTAATATTTAGAGAGATCGATTTTCAGCACGTAGTCGGGCTTCACACCTGTCATTTTTTCCGACTGTTTGACGCTGACGTACAGGGTGTTAGCATCTGCCGAGAGCGCCAGACTGTTAGGTAATGCATTGGTTTCAATGCGTTGTTTTACCTGGTAGGTCTTGCTGTTCACAATGCTAATGCGTTTAGCATTACGGTGGGTGATATAAACTTCCTGGCGTTTTTCGTTATATATCACTGCCAGCGAGTTAATAACCTTAATTGGTGCAATAACCTTACCGGTATTAAGATCAACAACCAGTACGTCCGCTAAATCCGGATCGGTCAGGAATGCGCGGTTATTTTTTGCATCCAGGGCAATATTCAGGAAAAAATGTTTTTTATCTGGCTCAATGGTAAAGCGATTAATAATTTGATGGTTGGTGGTATCCAGCGTAATAAGCTCGTTTCGGCCATTCACAACATACAGGCGGTTCTTATTTGCATCCACGGCCATGCCGGTCGGGTACTGGCCCATGTTCTCGAGGGTGGCGATTTTCTCGCGCTTTTGTGTGTCCACCACCCAGACTATGCCCTTTTCAGCCACGCCGGAAACGTACAGACGGTGGTGCTGTTTATCGAGCACCATTTCACGCGTATGAACAATATCTTTCGGGTTTTTGGCTTCGCTCAGTTGCAGTATCGCCAGCTCTTTACCGCTGCGGGTATCGACTAGCGTTACTGAACCTTCCAGCGTGTTGCCGACATACAGCACCTGGTTTTCTTCATCCAGCACGGTGGCAAAGGCACGACGGCTGGTGTCGATGACTTCAGTCGTCGTGAGTTTCTCTAGATCGAGTTTATAGATAAGCCCGCTGGTTTTATCTTTATCAAACGACGGCGACGAGGCGACAAAAAGTGCATTCTGCTGGCTATCTACCGCCAGTTCATACACGCCGTTACCGACATCGCGGGTCAGAAAATCTTTCTCAGGTAGCGTCTGCGCCACGCTGGACAGGCTGGTAAATAACAGCGCTGTGGCGAGTGCCACGCAGGAATAGCGTTTCAGGGACTTCACATTGTGGAGGTTCATTGACTTTTATTCACATTTATTTACATGCCGAGAATGATAATGAGATCTAATCTCATTCGCAATTAAGATAAATGAAATGTGACTACCCATTCTGGTAGGTCAAAAAGAAAACAGCGAAGGGGAGAGGTGGTAGAACGTAGAAATTTAAAAACCCTTACTAACCAGAGACTGGCGTTCAGGGTTTTAAGCTAACGCGAACTTACTTCTTCGCGCGCTCGAAAGAAGCAACGATTTCAGCTTTAGCGGCTTCAGCGTTGTCCCAACCGTCAACTTTCACCCATTTGCCCGCTTCGAGATCTTTGTAGTGTTCGAAGAAGTGGGTGATCTGTGCTTTCAGCAGTTCCGGCAGGTCGGTCACATCTTTGATGTGATCGTATTCTTTGCTCAGCTTAGTGTGCGGAACCGCAACCAGTTTCGCATCTTCACCGGATTCGTCAGTCATTTTCAGTACGCCAACCGGACGGCAGCGGATCACTGAACCTGGCTCCAGCGGGTACGGAGTCGGGACAAGAACGTCTACCGGGTCACCGTCCAGAGACAGGGTGTGGTTGATGTAACCGTAGTTGCACGGATAGAACATCGCGGTGGACATGAAGCGGTCAACGAACAGGGCGCCGCTCTCTTTGTCAACTTCGTATTTGATCGGATCTGCGTTGGCAGGGATCTCGATAACAACGTAGATATCTTCCGGCAGGTCTTTACCGGCAGGGACGTTGAGTAAGCTCATGTCTGTTTCCTTTAAATAAGCTATGGCAAACAAGTGGCGGGTATTATAGCCAACTCGCGCTGAATGTCTCCGCTTGTTTTCGCTTTCTCTGCGCTCATTTTCTTCTTTTTACCCCTCTATCGTGACAGAAAAATCCATATCTTCAGCCGCATTTTTCATAGCGGGATGAAAGCGATTACAAAGTTGTGATTAACGTTTTATTTACTTTTTTGAAGTGTGATGTAACGCAATTCGTTACATGCTCAATTGTCTATAGTTTTTTCGCGACGGTTTATTAACCAACAATAATCACCCTACGAGGACGCACTTATGTGGAAGCGCTTACTTTTAGTCACAGCAGTTTCGGCAGCCATGTCGTCTATGGCAATGGCAGCCCCTTTAACCGTAGGATTTTCGCAAGTTGGCTCTGAATCCGGCTGGCGCGCCGCAGAAACCAACGTTGCGAAAAGCGAGGCTGAAAAGCGTGGTATTACGCTGAAAATCGCTGACGGCCAGCAAAAGCAGGAAAACCAGATTAAAGCAGTTCGCTCATTTGTTGCGCAGGGCGTTGACGCCATCTTTATTGCGCCGGTCGTGGCAACGGGTTGGGAACCGGTTTTAAAAGAAGCTAAAGATGCCGACATTCCGGTCTTTTTGCTCGATCGTTCCATCGATGTAAAAGACAAATCTCTCTATATGACCACGGTCACCGCCGACAACGTGCTGGAAGGTAAATTGATCGGCGACTGGTTGATTAAACAGGTGAACGGCAAGCCGTGTAACGTCGTTGAGCTGCAAGGGACCGTCGGGGCCAGCGTGGCCATCGATCGTAAAAAAGGGTTTGCTGAAGCCATCGCCAACGCGCCAAACATTAAGATTATCCGCTCACAGTCCGGCGACTTCACCCGCAGTAAAGGGAAAGAAGTGATGGAGAGCTTTATCAAAGCGGAAAACAATGGCAAGAACATCTGCATGGTTTACGCCCACAACGATGACATGGTGATCGGGGCAATCCAGGCGATTAAAGAAGCAGGCCTGAAACCCGGCAAAGATATTCTGACCGGTTCCATCGACGGTGTACCGGATATCTACAAAGCAATGATTGACGGTGAAGCCAACGCCAGCGTCGAGCTGACGCCGAATATGGCAGGCCCGGCATTCGACGCGCTGGAGAAATTCAAAAAAGACGGCACGATGCCTGAAAAGCTGACCATTACCAAGTCGATCCTCTATCTGCCGGATACCGCGAAAGAAGAGTTAGAGAAGAAGAAAAACATGGGCTACTAGTTTTGCTGCCGGTCTTCCGTAGGCCTGATGGCGTTGCGCTTATCAGGCCTACGAAAAGGCCGTGATTTCGTACCGGAGGAATGCCATGACCACCGACCCCCATCAGGAAATCCTCCGCACCGAAGGATTGAGCAAATTCTTTCCCGGCGTCAAAGCGCTGGATAACGTGGATTTCAGCTTGCGTCGCGGTGAGATTATGGCGCTGCTGGGAGAAAACGGAGCCGGTAAATCGACGCTGATCAAAGCGCTGACCGGCGTTTACCATGCCGATCGCGGCACGATCTGGCTCGAAGGCCAGCCTATCTCCCCCAAAAATACCGCCCATGCCCAGCAGTTGGGGATCGGTACCGTGTATCAGGAAGTGAATCTGCTGCCCAATATGTCGGTAGCGGATAACTTGTTTATTGGCCGTGAACCGCGGCGTTTTGGCCTGCTGCTGCGCAAGCAGATGGAAAAACGCGCGACGGAGTTGATGGCGTCATACGGTTTTTCCCTCGACGTGCGCGAGCCGCTGAACCGCTTTTCCGTGGCGATGCAGCAGATCGTCGCCATCTGTCGGGCGATCGATCTCTCCGCGAAAGTGCTGATCCTCGATGAGCCCACCGCCAGTCTTGATACCCAGGAAGTAGAAATGCTGTTCGGCCTGATGCGGCATTTGCGCGATCGGGGCGTCAGTCTGATCTTCGTTACCCATTTCCTCGATCAGGTCTATCAGGTCAGCGATCGCATTACCGTCCTGCGTAACGGCGGCTTCGTTGGCTGCCGTGAAACCCGCGACCTGCCACAGATCGAACTGGTCAAAATGATGCTGGGTCGCGAACTGGATACCCATGCGCTACAGCGTGCGGGCCGTACGTTGCTGAGTGATAAACCAGTGGCGGCCTTTAGCGACTTTGGCAAGAAAGGCACCATTGCGCCGTTTGATCTACAGGTGCGCCCTGGTGAGATCGTCGGTCTCGCAGGACTGCTGGGATCCGGGCGAACGGAAACGGCGGAGGTGATCTTCGGTATTAAACCCGCCGACAGCGGCAGTGCGCTGATCAAAGGCAAAGCGCAGACCTTGCGATCGCCGCATCAGGCTTCGTGTCTGGGGATCGGCTTCTGTCCGGAGGATCGCAAAACGGATGGCATTATCGCCGCCGCCTCGGTGCGGGAAAACATCATTCTGGCATTACAGGCGCAGCGTGGCTGGCTGCGGCCTATTCCGCGGAAAGAACAAAATGAGATTGCCGAGCGTTTTATCCGCCAGCTCGGAATTCGCACCCCCAACGCTGAACAGCCGATCGAATTCCTCTCCGGCGGCAATCAGCAAAAAGTATTGCTCTCGCGCTGGTTACTGACCAAACCGCAGTTCCTGATCCTCGATGAACCTACGCGTGGGATCGACGTCGGCGCGCATGCCGAGATCATCCGCCTGATCGAAACGCTGTGCGCGGATGGTCTGGCGCTGCTGGTGATTTCATCCGAACTGGAAGAGTTAGTGGGCTATGCCGATCGGGTCATTATTATGCGCGATCGCAAACAGGTGGCCGAGATCCCGCTGGCTGAACTGTCCGTACCGGCGATCATGAACGCCATTGCGGCCTAAGGAGACTATGGTGATGCCTCAATCTCTCCCTCAATCCACTCCGCCGCAACGGCGATTCCGCTGGCCAAAAGGCATGCCACAACTGGTGGCGCTACTGCTGGTGCTGCTGGTGGATAGCCTGGTCGCACCGCACTTTTATCAGGTGATTTTGCAAGATGGTCGGCTGTTCGGTAGCCCGATTGATATTCTCAACCGTGCCGCCCCCGTGGCGCTGTTAGCGATTGGCATGACGCTGGTGATTGCCACCGGCGGCATCGACCTTTCCGTAGGCGCCGTCATGGCCATTGCCGGTGCCACCACCGCGGCGATGACGGTGGCCGGGCACAGTTTGCCGGTGGTGCTGCTTGCCGCCTTAGGCTCCGGCATTCTGGCAGGGTTATGGAACGGGATTCTGGTGGCAATCCTCAAGATCCAACCGTTCGTTGCCACGCTAATCCTGATGGTGGCCGGACGCGGAGTGGCGCAGCTTATCACCTCCGGGCAGATCGTCACCTTCAATTCGCCCGAACTGTCGTGGTTTGGCAGCGGCTCGCTCTTACTGTTCCCCACGCCAGTGATCATTGCCCTGCTAACGCTGGTGGTGTTCTGGCTACTGACGCGTAAAACGGCGCTGGGGATGTTTATTGAAGCGGTAGGCATCAACATTCGTGCGGCAAAAAACGCCGGGGTGAACACGCGCATTATCGTGATGCTCACCTATGTGCTGAGCGGTCTGTGTGCGGCTATCGCCGGCATTATCGTCACGGCGGATATCTGCGGGGCAGATGCCAATAACGCCGGATTGTGGCTGGAACTGGATGCCATCCTGGCGGTAGTTATCGGCGGCGGCTCGCTGATGGGCGGGCGCTTTAATCTGCTGCTGTCGGTGGTCGGGGCATTGATTATTCAGGGCATGAACACCGGGATTTTACTGTCGGGCTTCCCGCCAGAACTAAATCAAGTGGTCAAAGCCGTGGTGGTGTTGTGTGTGCTGGTCGTGCAATCACAACGCTTTATCAGCCTGATAAAAGGAGTGCGTGGTCATGATAAAACGTAATTTACCGCTGATGATCACCCTCGGCGTATTTGTACTGGGTTACCTCTACTGCCTGACACAGTTTCCGGCCTTTGCTTCAACCAGAGTTATCTGCAATATCCTGACCGATAACGCTTTTCTGGGCATCATCGCCGTGGGCATGACTTTCGTGATTCTCTCTGGCGGGATCGACCTGTCCGTTGGCTCGGTGATCGCGTTTACCGGCGTATTTCTGGCGAAGGCCATTGGCTACTGGGGTATATCTCCGCTGCTGGCGTTTCCCCTGATTCTGCTGATGGGCTGCGCGTTTGGCGCGTTTATGGGGTTACTGATTGATGCGCTGAAGATCCCGGCATTCATTATTACCCTGGCGGGAATGTTCTTCCTGCGCGGCGTCAGCTATCTGGTGTCTGAAGAGTCGATCCCAATTAACCATCCGGTTTATGACATGCTCTCAAGCCTGGCATGGAAAATTCCCGGCGGCGGTCGCCTGAGTGCAATGGGATTGCTGATGCTGGCGGTAGTCGTCATTGGCATATTCCTGGCGCACCGTACGCGCTTTGGTAATCAGGTTTACGCGATTGGCGGCAACGCCACCTCTGCCAACCTGATGGGGATCTCAACCCGCAGCACGACCATCCGTATCTATATGCTGTCGACCGGGCTTGCGACGCTTGCTGGCATTGTCTTTTCAATTTACACCCAGGCGGGTTATGCGCTGGCGGGCGTCGGCGTTGAGCTGGATGCGATTGCCTCAGTCGTGATTGGCGGAACCCTGTTGAGCGGCGGGGTCGGTACGGTGTTAGGAACGTTGTTTGGTGTCGCCATTCAGGGGTTGATCCAGACCTACATTAATTTTGATGGCACATTAAGTTCCTGGTGGACGAAGATCGCGATTGGCATTTTATTGTTTATTTTTATTGCCTTACAGCGCGGCCTGACGGTACTTTGGGAAAATCGTCAAAGCTCGCCAGTAACCAGAGTGGGGACGGCGGCAACACCAAAGTAACATCCTGATTTTTCACTAAACATTTAAATACCTAAACTTTTTCCGGTTGTAGTCGATAGGTTCTGTACAGGTCTGTTTTAACCCTACAACCGGAAATATAACGATGCCAAAATCCCTTTCAATTCGATCAAGTTTGTTGGTGTTATTGTCTCTGCTGACGTTCCTTCTGTTGCTGACCGGCGGTATGGGGCTATATGCCTCTACCCGTATCATTACTTCGTTGATTTACCACGGTATTATGAGTGCCTCGATGTTGGCTGCCCTCGCATTGCTGGCGGTGATTTGGTTCATGCTGCGAAATAAGTTTCTCAAGCCGCTGGATAATATGGTTGAGCAACTGGAACGCCTGGCGACGGGGGATTTGTCGCCGGTTACCGCGCTGTCGGCCAGCGCCGAATTCAACCGTCTGAACGCGGCAATGGATGAAATGCGCCATGCGTTGGGCGACTCGGTACAGCGTGTCCGTGATGCCAGTTTGCAAATTGATATTGGTAGCCGTGAGCTGACGGCCGGGAACCAGCATCTGGCGCAACGTACTGAATCGACAGCCACTTCGCTGGAGCAGACCGCCGCCAGTATGGAAGAACTCACGGCGACCGTGAAACAGAATGCGCAGAACGCGGAACAGGCACACCAGTTGGCAAAATCGGTGTCGGATACCGCCGATCGCGGCAGTGAGATGGTGTGCTATGTGATTGAGAAAATGCGCGATATTTCCGGCAGTTCCAGCCGAATCGCCGACATCCTCAGCGTAATCGACGGTATTGCTTTCCAGACCAATATCCTGGCGCTCAATGCTTCTGTTGAAGCGGCACGTGCCGGTGAGCAAGGGCGGGGCTTTGCGGTCGTTGCAGGTGAAGTGCGTAATCTGGCCAGCCGCAGCGCCGAGGCGGCAAAAGAGATCCGCACGTTAATCAGCGATTCACACACCCACGTGGGAGAAGGCAGCGAGCTGGCGCAGCAGGCGGGCGAAACCATGGATGAGATTGCCAATGAAGTGATGCGCATGACCAAACTGATGCGTGAAATTGCCAGCGCGTCGCAGGAACAGAGTCGCGGCATCGAGCAGGTGAATATCGCTGTGATTCAGATGGATGAAACGGCGCAGCAAAATGCGGCGCTGGTACAGCAATCTTCAGCGGCTACCCGCTCACTGGAAGAGCAGTCACATGCGCTGCTCGAAGCAATGGCGGCGTTTAAAGTACAAACGGCGTAGGGGATAAATTTGCCGGATGATGGCGTTAACACGTCTCATCCGGCAAAGCGTATTACGCGTCCGGGAATTCGCGGATAAAGCGTTCTACATCTTCAACCATATGGTCGTTACCTACGAAGAAGGAGCGACGCTGGTGCAGGCTTTCCGGGGTGATATCCAGAATGCGTTCTTTACCATCGCTCGCTTTGCCGCCCGCCTGCTCGGCCAGGAAGGCCATCGGATTGCATTCGTACAGCAGACGCAGCTTCCCTTGCGGGTGGCTGGCGGTGCTTGGGTACAGGTAGATCCCGCCTTTGAGCAGATTACGATGGAAATCCGCAACCAGAGAGCCAATGTAGCGCGAGGTGTACGGGCGCTGAGTTGACTTATCTTCTTCCTGGCAGAATTTAATGTACTTCTTCACGCCGTTCGGGAATTTAATGTAGTTGCCTTCGTTAATGGAGTACGTGCTGCCTTTCGCCGGGAAGCGCATACGTTCCTGGCTGAGGCAGAATACGCCCAGAGATGGATCGTAGGTGAAGGCGTGTACGCCACAGCCGGTGGTATACACCAGCATGGTGGAAGAACCATAAACAACGTAGCCCGCAGCAACCTGCTTGTTGCCTGGTTGCAGGAAATCCTCTTCCGTGACCGGCGTGCCGACTGGGGTTACGCGGCGATAAATAGAGAAAATAGTACCGACAGAGACGTTAACATCGATGTTGGATGAGCCATCCAGAGGATCCATCAGCACAACATATTTTGCGTGTTCACAGCCTTCAAAGACGACGATTTCATCTTCTTCTTCCGAGGCAATGCCCGCCACAATGTCGCGCGCCTTCAGTGCAGCTTTCAGTTTTTCGTTCGCGAACAGATCGAGTTTTTGCTGAACCTCTCCCTGCACGTTCTCAGCACCGCTGGCACCCAGGATATCGACCAGACCGGCCTTGTTGATATCGCGGTGGATGATCTTGGCGCCCAGCTTTATTGCCGACAACAAAGCAGTGAGTTCACCGGTAGCATGAGAAAACTCGTGCTGCTTTTCGACAATAAATTCACCTAACGTTTTCATAACACTTTCCCTGCAATTTATGTGGAGTAAAGCGACCGCAACAATATTAACAAATATTTCCATTGTCGCGCTTAGGTGAATCGCGCCAGCAAACTACGGAATATCCTGAAATGCGTTTCTCACTTGCCGGACATGTGCGTAAAATGGCCCCCAGATTAAAAAAGGATAGTGACGTATGCGCATTCATATTTTGGGAATTTGTGGCACTTTCATGGGCGGTCTGGCGATGCTGGCGCGCTCGCTCGGTCATGAAGTAACCGGTTCGGACGCCAATGTGTATCCGCCGATGAGTACCTTACTTGAGAAGCAAGGCATTGATCTGATTCAGGGTTACGATGCCAGCCAGCTCGATCCGCAGCCGGACCTGGTGATCATTGGCAATGCCATGACCCGCGGTAATCCGTGTGTGGAAGCAGTGCTGGAAAAGAATATTCCGTACATGTCCGGCCCGCAGTGGCTGCATGACTTTGTGCTGCGCGATCGTTGGGTACTGGCGGTTGCGGGGACGCACGGCAAAACCACCACCGCCGGAATGGCGACCTGGATCCTTGAAGCCTGCGGCTATAAGCCTGGCTTTGTGATCGGCGGCGTACCGGGGAACTTTGAAGTTTCCGCGCGCCTGGGTGAGAGCGACTTCTTCGTGATTGAAGCGGATGAGTACGATTGCGCCTTCTTCGATAAGCGTTCTAAATTCGTACATTACTGCCCGCGTACGCTGATCCTCAACAACCTTGAGTTCGATCACGCTGATATCTTTGACGATCTGAAAGCGATCCAGAAACAGTTCCACCACCTGGTGCGTATCGTGCCGGGCCAGGGACGCATTATCTACCCGGAAAACGACATCAATCTGAAACAGACGATGGCGATGGGCTGCTGGAGCGAACAAGAGCTGGTTGGTGAACAAGGTCACTGGCAGGCGAAAAAGCTGACCACTGATGCATCCGAA
This sequence comes from Citrobacter sp. Cb023, assembly GCF_030336805.1. Lineage (NCBI taxonomy): Bacteria > Pseudomonadati > Pseudomonadota > Gammaproteobacteria > Enterobacterales > Enterobacteriaceae > Citrobacter > Citrobacter sp. Cb023. The sequence continues at coordinate 169,354 of NZ_JAOWCV010000041.1, forward strand.
TGGGAAGTGTGGCTGGACGGTGAAAATGTTGGCGTGGTGAAGTGGGGCCTGGTAGGCGAGCACAACATGCACAACGGTCTGATGGCGATTGCTGCCGCGCGCCATGTTGGCGTCGTGCCTGCGGATGCAGCCAATGCGCTGGGCTCGTTCATCAACGCCCGTCGTCGTCTTGAGCTGCGCGGCGAAGCCAATGGCGTGACGGTGTATGACGATTTCGCCCATCACCCAACGGCCATTCTGGCAACGCTTGCGGCGCTGCGCGGTAAAGTGGGTGGCACGGCGCGCATCATCGCGGTGCTGGAACCACGCTCGAACACCATGAAAATGGGCCTGTGCAAAGATGACCTGGCGCCGTCGTTAGGGCGTGCGGACGAAGTGTTCCTGCTGCAACCCCCGCATATTCCGTGGCAGGTAGCAGAAGTCGCTGAAGCCTGCATTCAGCCTGCGCACTGGAGCGGCGATGTGGATGCACTGGCAGATATGGTGGTGAAAACCGCACAGCCTGGCGATCACATCCTGGTGATGAGTAACGGCGGGTTTGGTGGCATCCATCAAAAACTGCTGGATGGCCTGGCGAAGAAAGCCCAGGCAGAAGAAGAGTAAAAAATGCCCGGTGGCGCTACGCTTACCGGGCTTACGATCCGTTGTGGGCCGGATAAGGTGTTTACACCGTTATCCGGCACTTTCTCAGGAGCACGATCTCCGTTGCCATCCGGCCTTCTGGTTACGCCATACTTCTCAACGGAATGGGAAGCCTCCATATGGAAATTTATAACTCAGATCGCAGAAATTAATTTCTAAATCATAAAATCTATTTCCGCTTTTCCCTTGCTAATATCCCCTCGAGAGCCAATGTGGCGTAAGTGCCACATAATAAAAGGTGCGCTCCATGCGAAAAAATTTAACCAATAATGAACTGCGAGTTTATAAATTCTGTCAGGAGAATCCTGCTGATGTTTATAAAATGAAAATTCATGAACTGGCAGATCGCGTTTATACTACCGCGCCATCTATTTCTAAGTTGGTAAAGAAATTAGGCTTTAATAATTTCCAGGAGTTTAAGGTCAACATTCGGGACGTATTCTCCAGATCGCAAAACTCGCAGCACCATAACGTGTTTGTTAGCGAATATATACAAGAAATGCAGGATGCTTTAACCAGAGTGTCTGAGAATAAAGTCAAAGTCTTTTGTGATTTTTTGTCCGACTGCAATACGATTATCACCTGGGGATACGGTACATCAGATAGCGTGGCGAACTATGTTAGCTATAATCTGATGGTGCTGGGCTTTAATATCCTCAATGAAACAGACTACACCAACTGTAATGTCCGCAGCCGCTTTCTGACCGCTAACGATTGTATGCTGATTGTTTCCAACAGCGGTGAGTCAGAAATGCTGGAAGAGATAATTTTTAATGCCAGAAAAAACGGCATCAAGGTGGCCGCGATTACCAGCCGGGAAAACTCTACGCTGGCGCTTAAGGCCGATGCGGTCTTGATCTACAAAAACGCCATTATTAAAGATACTGCTTTCGAAAATATAAGCTATCCGATCCAGATAGCCATCGTAGATATTATGCTTTTCCATTTATCCAATGTCAGAAAAGTGTCGTTGAAATTTAATTCAAAAGTAGAAGACTAATGAAAAAACTAAAACTCGTGGTGATTGGTGCGGGTAGCAGCTATACGCCAGAACTGATTGAAGGTGTAATTAAAAACTACCACCAGCTTCCCATCTCTCACATCGCTTTTGTCGACGTTGAAATGGGTAAAGAGAAAATGAACATCATTTTCGATCTCACCAAAAGAATGCTTGCCAAAGCAAATTTACCAATTGATGTCATCCAAACTTTTGACCGCAAAACAGCGCTGCTAGGTGCCGACTTCGTGGTGACTCAACTGCGCGTCGGTGGTATTGATGCCCGAATCGTTGATGAAAAACTGCCGAAGTCATACGGTTTTATTGGCCAGGAAACCAACGGTGCGGGCGGGATGTTCAAAGCTCTGCGCACCATTCCGGTCATCATTGAAATAGCGAATGAAATGAAGGCGATTTGTCCAAACGCCTGGCTGATTAACTTCACCAATCCAGCTTCCATGGTGACAGAAGCGGTACTCAAATACAGCCACAACAATCGGGTCATCGGCCTGTGCAATGGTCCTGTCAATATGACCCATCAGGTGGCCGGGCTGCTGAATGCCAACGTAGAGGATTTATACGTCGAGTTCAAAGGCTCCAATCATATGAACTTTATTACCAAAATTTTGCATAACGGCGTCGACCGTACCCGCGAAACCATCGAGATAATCAACGCCGCCGACGTCGATGCACTGAGCTTTAAAAACATCAGCAATGAGCAGTTTAATAAAGAGCTGCTGGCCGCCACCAATCTGATCCCCTCTTCCTATTTAAAATACTACCTCAAGACGACTGAAATGCTGGCCGAGCAGGAAGCAGCCGAGCAATCACGAGGTGAGATCGTCAAAAATATCGAAGCCGAACTGTTTAAAAAATACAGCGACGTTACGCTTCAGGATAAGCCTAAAGAGCTGGAAGCCCGCGGCGGTGCGCTTTATTCCACCGCCGCGCTGAACGTTATTCGCGCTATTTACCTCGACGATAAGAGCATTCAAACCGTCAACGTTCGTAACGGCGGTGCTATCACTAATTTACCGGAAGAGGCGGTAGTTGAAGTGAACTGTGTGCTTACCCGTAATGGTCCGATTCCAATTTGTACTGGCGAGATCCCATCTCCTGCGAAAGGGATTGTTTCCATGATGAAAGACTATGAAGCGCAGATCGTCAAAGCCGCCGCCACCGGCGATTATCAAGCGCTTATTTCAGGCTTTATTTTCAACCCATTATGCTCAAGCGACACTTCGGGGGTGGCGTTAGTCAAAGAGATGCTGCTGGCCAATAAAAAGTATCTTCCTTTATTCGCCAAAAAGATTGAATCACTTTAATAGCGAGAAGAAACGGATGAAATGTACAACGTTTGATACCAATGCCGCGCTGGCTGAACAGGTCGTTAGTGAGCTATCCGCGCTCAAACCACATTCTCGCGTGCTGATCCCCTCCGGTAGCACGCCTCACTGGATTTACGAAGCACTGGCAGCGACACCGTTTGCCGAACGCCTTACCTTCTTTGCGCTGGATGAGTGGGTCAACGTGCCCAGCGAATCAGATGGCAGCTGCCTGAACATGATTAATCAGGACTTTGTGCACAAATGTGCCTATCCGGTGCGGTTAGTCCATTTCAATCCGTTTGCCTCTACGGCACAAAATATTGCCCATTACCAAACCGTGCTCAACGGTGAAGAGTTTGACTATGTAATTCTGGGCGTGGGAATGAACGGCCATATCGGCTTAAACGAGCCGGGCGTGCCGTTTGATGAGGATTATCTACAAACTGAACTGGATGACGTAACAATTAACGTCGCCAGCCATAAATACTTCTCCGGAGATGTCACCCTCACCGAAGGTATTACCGTCGGGCTGAATAAAATCATCAAGGCTGGAAAAGTGATTGTCATCATCAACCACGATACGAAAAAGGATATTTATCAGGAGATTGTTAACGGCGATGCGCACCACACTCAGGTTCCTGCCATCTATATCAAGCAGTTCCCGCAGGTTAATTATTACGTGACAAAAAACCTTATAGGGTAAGCGGGCATGAGCATAACCTCTCTACTCGAACAAAAGATGTTGCCACTGGCCGAGAAAATCTCGTCAAACATCTACCTGACCGCACTAAAAAATGCGTTTATTGCCCTGATTCCCTTTTTGATTGTCGGTTCATTTTTCGTATTGTTAACCAACTTTCCTGTTAACGGCTATCACGAGTTTATGAGTTCGCTGTTAGGGGAAGGCGTGCTGGATAAGCTCAATTACGGGATTAACGCCAGCTACGGATTAATGACGCTGCTGGTGATTATCACCTTCTCAAAGGAGTTAGTTGAAAAGCTTAATCTCAGCCAAAGTTCCGCTATTTTACCGGTGGCGATCTTTTTCTTAATGTCGCCTGGTCATATTACGACAGGATCGGGAGAAATCGTCGCCGATGCTTACGCGTTGCTCGACTTTAGCTCTGAATCGATGTTCTTAGGGATTATCGTCACTGTGGTCACCATCAAGGTGGTTCAGTTTCTGGAAAACAGGGCTTTTACCATCAAGATGCCTGCGAGTGTCCCGCCAGAGATTGCCAGGTCGTTTAAATCGCTGGTACCTATCTTCTTGGTGCTACTGTTCTGGATTATCGTCAAGGTGCTGTTTGAGAACACGCCTTTTGGTACACCGGGGAAATTTATCAGCGTCATGCTGCAACAGCCGTTGCTGTATCTGGGGAATTCCCTCTTATCGCAACTGATTGCTGAGATGATGATCAGTTTCTTCTGGTTCTTTGGGATCCATGGCGACTCTATCATGACATCCGTAATGGGGCCTATCTGGCAAACGCTCAGTGCGCAGAACCTGGCGCAAACTCAGGCCGGGCTGGTAGCGACCAACATCATTACTCAGCAGTTCAGGGATGTCTATTTGATTGCCGGCGGTACGGGTTTTACCGGGGCACTGTTGATTAGCATCTTTATGGTTGCCAAAAGTACGCGATTAAAGCAGCTCTCACGGCTGGCGGCACCGGCGGCAATTTTTAACATTAATGAGCCGGTTATTTTTGGTTTGCCAATCGTGCTTAATCCGCTGATGCTTATCCCGTTTATCATTACCCCAATGGTGCTGTGTACGGTTACTTATGTGGTTATCGCATTCGGCTGGGTTCCCCCCACCTCTGGTATCTCCATTCCTTGGACAACGCCGATCTTTATTTCTGGTTTCCTCACCACCGGGATTTCAGGCATTGTTTTACAGGCCGCGAATCTGGTTATCGCCACCGCGATTTATACACCGTTCGTGAAGATTTTAGATAAGCAGTATCTGCATGAAGAGAGTCAGTCAGAGAACGCTATGGGCGAAATGCAGCCCCAGCAGTAAGAGCACAGAATCCAGGCCGGATGAAGTATTTACATCATCCGGCACTTTCTGCAGACGAAGAGATTAGATTTCGTTTTCCGCCAGTTCACGCAGATACTGGAAAATCTGACGTGCTGATTTCGGCGGCTTGTTGCCTTCTTGCTCTTTCTTCGCATTGCGAACCAGAGAACGAAGCTGCTGGCGATCGGCGTTTGGCCACAGGTTCAGCACTTCCGCTACCGCATCATCACCTTCGGCGATCAGGCGATCGCGCAGTTGCTCAAGCTTGTGAAACAGTACAACCTGTTGGTTGTGACGGTTTTTCAGCTTGTCCAGTGCCTGACGGATAGGATCAACATCGCGCTGGCGCAACATTTTGCCAATCAGCTGCAGCTGGCGGCGGCGACCTTCCATCTTAATACGCTGGGCCAACTCAATCGCGGCACGTAAATCCGCGTCGAGCGGGATTTTATCCAGCGCGTTTTTCCCCAGTTTCACCAGTTCCACACCCAGGTGTTTTAACTCCTCGGCGTCACGTTTTATTTCACTTTTACTAACCCAGATAATTTCATCGTCTTCGTCTTCGATGTCATCACCGGGAACGTCGTCGAGCCAGTCTTCGGGCTGCTTAGTCATGTCAGGCTCCTTAAAAAAAGAGGCTAATGTTACCAGTTAAGATGCGCACTGAAAAACGGTTCTCTGTTAGACTTCAGAGAAACTCTCTCTACATTATGGCATTTGCGATGAAAGTAATCTCACAAGTTGAAGCGCAGCGTAAGATTCTGGAAGAAGCGGTCTCGACGGCACTGGAATTAGCGTCAGGTAAGTCGGATGGCGCGGAAGTCGCTGTGAGCAAGACCACGGGTATTAGCGTCAGCACCCGTTATGGTGAAGTGGAGAACGTAGAATTCAATAGCGATGGCGCGCTGGGGATTACGGTTTATCACCAAAACCGTAAGGGCAGCGCATCGTCCACCGATTTAAGCCCGCAGGCGATTGCACGTACCGTGCAGGCCGCGCTGGATATTGCACGTTACACCTCACCGGACCCGTGCGCGGGCGTGGCAGATAAAGAACTGCTGGCCTTTGATGCGCCAGATTTGGATCTGTTCCACCCGGCGGAAGTTTCCCCTGACGAAGCTATCGAACTGGCAGCCCGCGCTGAACAGGCGGCGCTACAGGCCGATAAGCGTATCACCAATACCGAGGGTGGCAGTTTTAACAGCCACTACGGCATCAAAGTGTTTGGTAACAGTCACGGGATGCTGCAGGGCTACTGCTCCACGCGTCACTCTCTTTCCAGCTGCGTCATCGCGGAAGAAAATGGCGATATGGAGCGTGATTACGCCTACACCATTGGCCGGGCGATGGGCGATCTGCAAACGCCGGAATGGGTGGGGGCAGACTGTGCTCGCCGCACCTTATCTCGCCTCTCTCCGCGTAAACTTTCCACCATGAAAGCGCCGGTGATTTTTGCCAACGAAGTGGCGACTGGGCTGTTCGGACATCTGGTCGGCGCGATTGCCGGTGGTTCGGTGTACCGTAAATCCACCTTCCTGCTCGACTCGCTGGGCAAACAAATTCTGCCGGAATGGCTGACTATTGAAGAACATCCGCACCTGCTGAAAGGGCTGGCGTCGTCGCCGTTCGACAGCGAAGGCGTACGGACCGAACGCCGTGACATTGTTAAAGACGGTGTGCTGACCCAATGGCTGCTGACCAACTATTCCGCACGTAAGCTGGGACTGAAGAGCACCGGTCATGCGGGCGGGATCCACAACTGGCGAATTCCAGGACAGGGTCTAAGCTTCGAGCAGTTGCTCAAAGAGATGGGCACAGGTCTTGTGGTTACCGAGCTGATGGGGCAGGGCGTAAGCGGCATTACCGGCGATTACTCGCGCGGCGCGGCGGGTTTTTGGGTCGAAAACGGCGAAATTCAGTATCCGGTGAGTGAAATTACCATCGCCGGTAACTTAAAAGAGATGTGGCGCAATATTGTGACCGTAGGCAACGATATTGAAACACGCAGTAATATACAGTGTGGTTCGGTATTGTTACCGGAGATGAAAATCGCCGGGCAATGATACTCGTTAAGGCGTTAATTTTTTAATAATAAAAAAGGAAGTGAGCAATGCGTAAACACCTGTTAGCGATCGTCGCGGCTTCAACGCTGGTTCTTGGTTCTTCTGCGTTTGCAGCCGATCTCGAAGATGACATGGGGATCCTCAACGACAACCTGAAGATCGTCGAAAAAACGGACAATGCGACTGAACTGAAAGACGCGTTGACCAAAATGCGTGCAGCCGCGCTGGATGCTCAAAAGGGAACGCCACCGAAGCTGGAGAGCAAATCCCCGGACAGTGCGGAGATGAAAGATTTCCGCCACGGCTTTGACACGCTGATCGGTCAGATTGACGGCGCGCTTAAACTGGCGAACGAAGGTAAAGTCAAAGAGGCGAAAGCCGTTGCGGAAGACCTGAAAAAAACGCGCAACGAAAACCACAAGAAGTTCCGCTAATCTACTCTATCCGGCCTGCATAACCGTAGGCCGGATAAGACGCTGCCCCCCTGCATCCCATAAGTAAACGATATCCCCATCACATTTTTTCATTTTTATCGTCCATTCATTGTTCGCATTTCCTTCCATTTTGCTGCTCACTCTTGCGATCTCAATCACATTCTTCCAGTGATTAATCGTGGTCCCGGCCCTTTTTGCGGCACAGATCACTATCGCTGCGCCCCTTTCCACTTCGAAGTGGAAAACAACTCGCTACAAACTTTTAACCCCCACCGCTAAGTTACCCTCAGAGCCACTAGTGGGGTAAGACGAGTGAATAACGGAGCTGTAATGAATGACATGGGGGAATCGGTGGAACTGGCCGACCGCATGCTGGCGCAGGTGTATGCCTTGCTGCGTGAACGCCACATTATTCCCAACGCTGTACAGGAACAGATGCTGACGTCGCATGTTCGCGCCATGGCGCACCGCTCGGTAACGGGTGAACCCTTACCAGAAGTCGATGCCAGCTTGTTTGATGAAATTTCTGCCGAATCAATGGCGCTTGCCCGTGACGTGGTCGCTGAGTTTGGCAATCTTCCTGAGGAAGAGGCCTGGCTGCTGTCGGTGCACTTCGAAGTCGCGAAAGACAACCTTTAAGGAGCAAAAGATGGAACAGATTACCGTAGTGATTGGCGATCGTCTGGGTAAAGGCCAGAAAGTGGCGGCAGGCGTTGAGAAAGCGGGCGGCCGTGCGGTTGTGGTGCCGGGCGTTGCGGCTGATATGAAGCTGGGTGACGTGATGAAAGCGGAAAACGCCACCTTTGGCATCTCGTTTTGCGGCAGTGGCGGCGCGGGTGCGATTACCGCGCAGACCAAATACGGCTACAAGGCGAAATACGGCATGCGCTCGGTTGATGAAGGGGTCACTGCCATCAACGAAGGTTGCAACGTGCTGGGGTTCGGTTTTATGGACAAAGAAGAACTCGGTGAGCGCCTGGTACAGGCGTGGCAAAAGAAACACGGCGCTTAAGCATGAAAGAACAATTCACCACCACGGTGAGAGTCACTGGCAAGGGCGAGGCCAAAGCGCGCGCCTTTGCCGATGCCCTGAACCACGTTCAGGCTGCGGTGATGAAAGCGTCGCCGCATATCTTACTGCGTATTGAGCCACAGGATGTGCAGGTTGTTCAAGCGCGTGAATCGGTGCGCAAAGAGGCATTTTTATTCCTCTTTTTGCGCCGGGAAAGACGCACCTTCAGCGTGGAGCTGGACGTGACCGTCAACGTAACTGCCATCAATCTCGACAAGGTGGATTTCGTTACGCAACGCTGATTCTTTATTAAAAGGCATAATTATGTTCCTGATAATATTAATAAAATCGCTCATCATCGGCGGCCTGGTTGGCGTCGGTGTCGGCGCTGGGGCTGCACGCATGTTTCATGCGCCTACCACTCAAGGGATGGGCGCGTTTCGTACTCTGGGAGAACTGAATTCCTGCGAAGGGGATCCGGCTTCTCACTTCTCGTTCGGCCTGGGCTTCTTCTTTAACGCCTGGGCTTCCTCCGTTGCGGCGGGGGCGTTCACTCAGGACGTCGACCATCGCATCATCCCCAACTGGGGCGCTGCTGCGCTGATGGTTAAAAACCGCAACGTCGGTGAAACGCTGCACGATCCCAAGCGCATGGCGATTGCCTGCGGCGTTATCGGGATGATCGTCGTGACCTTCCTGAACCTCACGGCGTCATCCGTACCGGAAGCGTTGCAGGTGACTGCCGTCAAGGTGCTGGTGCCTGCGGCTAACCTGCTGGTTAACACCGTGATGCCAGTGATCTTCTGGCTGGCGGCGATCGATGCCGGTAAAAAATCAGGCTTCTGGGCCACCGTCTTTGGCGGCGCGGCGCAGTTGATTATGGGCAACGCCGTTCCGGGTCTGGTCCTTGGCATTCTGATCGGTAAAGGCGTGGAAGAGAGCGGCTGGAACCACGTCACTAAAGTGATGATGGTGGCTATCGTCGCGCTGTTTGTCCTGAGCGGCTTCTTCCGCGGCTTCGACATGAAGATGATCGAATCCTTCCATCTGACCGTGCCTAACTGGCTCGAACTGATCCACAACTCGCTCAGCGGTAAATAACGGAGGCCATCATGGAACAGAATAAAGGTTTTTGGTTCGCTGACTGGTCGTTCCCGATCTTCGTTGGCCTGCTCTCCTCTGGCGTATTTGCCGGAACGCACATGTACTACCTGTACGGTATTGGCGCATTTAACGAAGTCGCTTTTGTGGCGATGCTGAAGGCGGGAATGGACACCGGCTCCTACGGGGCGGTGGCGGCATTTGGTGCAAGCTTCCTGTTTGCCCGCATCATTGAAGGTTCGCTGGTGGGGATTCTGGATATTGGCGGGGCTATTCAGACCGGGGTCGGGTTAGGTGTTCCGGCGCTGCTGCTGGGCGCAGGTATTATCTTCCCGGTTGCCAACTTCGCAGCGTCGCTGGTTACCGGTCTGGTGATTGGTCTGGCGATTGGCTACATCATTATTCTGGCGCGTAAGTTCACCATCAATCAGAGCGACTCGACCTACGGCGCGGATGTCATGATGGGGGCCGGTAATGCCTCCGGCCGCTTCCTCGGGCCATTGATTATCCTCAGCGCGATGACGGCGTCTATCCCTATCGGCATCGGTTCACTGGCGGGCGCGCTGCTGTTTTACCTGTGGCAGAAACCGATCACCGGCGGGGCGATCCTTGGGGCGATGATCCTCGGGTCCATCTTCCCGATTGCCATTAGCTAACTGTTGATTTGTAGGCCGGATGAGGCGGTTGCGCCGCCATCCGGCAAAGGAGAGTGCGATGTTTGATTTACTCCTGCGCCGTGCGCGCCTCGTTGACGATACGGTGAGCGATATTGCGCTCAAAGACGGCAAAATTGCGGCGTTGGGCGACGTTGATGGCCCGGCGCTGAAAACCATCGAACTGGGCGGCGAGTACTACGTCAGCGCAGGTTGGATTGATTCCCATGTTCACTGCTATCCGAAATCCCCGATTTATCACGACCAGCCGGACAGCGTCGGTATAGCTACCGGCGTTACCACGGTGGTGGATGCGGGTAGTACCGGGGCGGATGATATCGATGATTTTTATACCCTGACCCGGGAAGCGACCACCGAAGTGTATGCGCTGCTGAATATTTCCCGCGTTGGGCTTATCGCCCAGAACGAGCTGGCTAATATGGCCAACATTGACGCCGATGCGGTGCGACAGGCGGTGAAGCGCCATCCTGATTTTATCGTCGGCCTGAAGGCGCGCATGAGCAGCAGCGTGGTCGGTGAAAACGGCATTACGCCGCTGGAGCGCGCCAAAGCGATGCAAGCGCAGAACGGTGACCTGCCGCTGATGGTGCACATCGGCAACAATCCGCCGGATCTGGATGAGATCGTCGAATGCCTGACCGCGGGCGACATCATTACCCACTGCTACAACGGTAAGCCGAATCGTATTCTGACGCCGCAAGGCGAGCTGCGAGCGTCAGTGACGCGGGCGATTTCACGCGGTGTGCGTCTGGACGTTGGGCATGGCACCGCTAGCCTGAGCTTTGCGGTGGCAAAACGCGCTATTGGTCTGGGCATTTTGCCGCACACCATCAGCTCCGATATTTATTGTCGCAACCGTATCAGCGGCCCGGTGTATTCCCTGGCGAATGTGATGTCGAAATTTCTCGCCATTGGGATGTCGCTACCGCAGGTCATTGAGTGCGTTACTGCCAATGCCGCCGATGGTCTGCGCCTGAAACAGAAAGGGCGACTGCAGGTTGGTCTGGATGCCGATTTAACCCTCTTTACGCTTAAGCGCCAGCCAACCGTGCTGGTAGATGCAGAAAACGACAGCCTGCAGGCTGAACAACTGCTGGTGCCGCTTGCCGCAATACGTGCGGGCAAGGGCTATATGACCGAACAAGGGAGCGCGGAACATGCCTTCGATTTTTGAGAAATACAATTTAAAACAGGTGATTAACACCTCAGGCCGCATGACGGCGCTCGGCGTTTCTACGCCACGACCAGAAGTGGTTGAGGCCGCAATGGCGGGGATGAATCAATATTTTGAGATGAAAGACCTGGTCAATAAGACCGGTGACTACATTGCGAAATTGCTGGAGGTGGAAGGGGCTACCGTCGTCTCCTGCGCTTCGGCCGGAATCGCCCTGTCAGTGGCTGGAGTGCTGGTTAAGGACAGCGACTGGCTGCTGGAGAACCTGCACGCCGCGCCGATCGAGAACAACGAAATCGTGCTGCCCAAAGGCCACAACGTCAACTTTGGCGCTCCGGTTGGCACCATGGTGGCGCTCGGCGGCGGCAAGCTAGTGGAAGCGGGTTATGCCAACGAATGTTCCGCCGCTCAGCTGGCGGCGGCCATTACGCCACGCACGGCGGCCATTCTGTATATCAAATCTCACCACTGCGTCCAGAAAAGTATGCTCAGCGTGGAACAGGCTGCGGTGGTGGCGCGTACGCATAATCTGCCGCTAATCGTGGATGCGGCGGCGGAAGAGGATTTGCAGTGCTACTACCGGGTTGGTGCGGATCTGGTGATTTATAGCGGTGCGAAAGCGATTGAAGGGCCAACCAGCGGCCTGGTGATTGGCAAAACCCAATACGTTGAGTGGGTGAAGCGCCAGACCGCGGGGATTGGCCGGGCGATGAAGGTGGGTAAAGAGGGGATTCTTGGCCTGACCTGCGCCATCGAACTGTATCTGAACGCGCAGAAAGAGAGCGGCGCGGAGATGGTCGAGAAAATGACGCCGTTCATTAATGCGTTAAACCAGCTTCACGGCGTAAGTGCCCGCGTGGTGTGGGACAGCGCAGGGCGCGACATCGCGCGCACGGAAATTAAGTTTGACGAAGCGGTAACCGGGATCGCCACAGGTGAACTGGTCGACGCGCTCAAGCAGGGAGAGTACGCGATTTACTTCCGTGGTTACAAAGCTAACGAAGGCATTATCGAAGCCGATGTGCGCAGCGTGGATCGCGCGCAACTGGAGATTGTGGCCCGTCGAATTGGTGAAGTGATTTCGCAGGAGAAAAAAGCATGAAACTGACCCCTAACTTTTATCGCGACCGCGTCTGCCTGAACGTGCTGGCGGGCTCCAAAGAAAATGCCCGGGATATTTACGCGGCGGCGGAAGGACACGTGCTGGTCGGTGTGTTGTCAAAAAATTACCCGGATGTCGCAAGCGCGGTCGCGGATATGCGTGAATACGCAGCGCTTATCGACAATGCCCTCTCCGTGGGGCTGGGGGCGGGCGATCCAAACCAGTCGGCGATGGTCAGTGAAATCTCCCGTCAGGTGCAGCCACAGCATGTTAATCAGGTCTTTACCGGCGTGGCGACCAGTCGCGCGCTGCTGGGTCAGCAGGATACGGTGGTCAACGGTCTGGTCTCGCCAACCGGCACTCCGGGCAGGGTGAAAATCTCCACCGGTCCGCTGAGCAGCCAGACGCCGGACGGCATTGTGCCGGTAGAAACCGCGATTGCGTTGCTCAAAGACATGGGGGGGAGCTCGATTAAATACTTCCCAATGGGTGGCCTGAAGTGCCGTGAAGAGTACATTGCAGTCGCCCAGGCCTGCGCCCGTCATGACTTCTGGCTGGAGCCAACTGGCGGTATCGATCTGGATAATTTCACTGAAATTTTGCAGATCGCCCTGGATGCCGGAGTGAGCAAAATCATTCCTCACATCTATAGTTCGATTATTGATAAGGTGAGTGGTAACACCCGACCGGACGACGTGCGCCAACTGATGGCGATGACCCGGGCCTGCGTAGGCTAACTGACTGATGAGGAAACTGACGTGCGATTCCCCAACCAACGTTTAGCGCAGCTGTTTGGCATGCTGCAAAACGAAGCGCTTCCACAGGACGAGCTGGCGCAGCGGTTGTCGGTTTCCACACGCACCGTACGGGCGGATATCACTGCGCTAAACGCGCTGCTCACCCAGTACGGCGCGCAGTTTGTCCTCAGCCGGGGTAACGGTTATCAACTCAAAATTGACGACCCGGCACGTTATCATGCCCTGCAAACGCAGCGACCAGACGCGTTGCTGCGCATCCCTCGCACCAGCCAGGAGCGGGTGCACTGGCTGGTGGTTCGTTTTCTGACGTCGGCCTTTTCGCTGAAGCTGGAGGATTTGGCTGATGAATGGTTTATCAGCCGCGCGACGCTGCAAAACGATATGGCTGAGGTGCGCGAGCATCTGCAACGTTATCATCTGACGCTGGAAACGCGCCCCCGTCACGGTATGAAGCTGTTTGGCAGCGAGATGGCGATCCGCGCCTGTTTGACCGATCTGCTATGGACGCTGGCGCAGCAGGATCCACAGCACCCGCTAGTGACGCAAGAGGCACTAAATGCCGGGATCCCTGAACAGCTACAACCTGTTTTGCAGGATATTTTTGCCCGTTTTCACATTCGCCTGACCGATGAGGGTGAGCTGTTTTTGCGGTTGTACTGCGCGGTGGCGGTACGGCGGATTAGCGAAGGGTATCCCCTCCCGGAATTTGCCGCAGAAGAAGCCGAGCAATCAGTGTGCCTGGCCACGCGGGAAATCGCAGCGGTATTGCACCGACTGGCGGATAAACCGCTTACCGTTTCCGAAGAGAACTGGCTGCAGGTGCATATCGCCGCCCGCCAGGTACAAGAGATCGCCCCCAGCGCCATCAATGCGGATGATGACGAAGCGCTGGTCAATTACATCCTGCGTTTTATCAACAGCCAGTACAACTACAACCTGTTGAATGACAAACAGTTACATGCTGATCTGCTGACGCATATTAAGACGATGATCACCCGGGTGCGTTACCAGATAATGATCCCCAATCCGCTACTGGAAAATATTAAACAGCACTACCCGATGGCCTGGGACATGACGCTGGCCGCCGTCTCGGGATGGGGAAAATATACGCCGTACACCATCAGTGAAAATGAGATTGGCTTCCTTGTGCTGCATATTGGCGTCGGGCTGGAGCGTAGTTACAACATCGGTTACCAGAGGCAGCCGAAAGTTCTGCTGGTATGCGATGCTGGAAATGCGATGCTGCGGATGATTGAGGCGGTGCTGGCGCGTAAGTATCCGCAGATAGAAATCGTTGATACCGTGACGCTACGCGACTACGAACAGCGGGAAAGCATCAGCGAAGATTTCGTCATCTCTACCGCGCGGGTTGGTGAAAAAGATAAGCCTGTGGTGATGATTGCACCGTTCCCTACCGATTATCAACTGGAGCAAATTGGCAAACTGGTGCTGGTCGACAGAACCCGTCCGTGGATGTTGAACAAATTCTTCGATGCCGCCCATTTTCGTGTGATCGACGAGCCAATGGATCAACAAACGTTGTTCAACGTTTTATGTCGCCAGTTGCAGGATGAAGGCTTTGTCGATGCGGAGTTTCTTGATTCGGTGGTTGAACGTGAGGCCATCGTCAGCACCATGCTGGGTGACAGCATTGCCCTGCCGCACGCCCTCGGTCTGCTGGCAAAGAAAACGGTGGTCTACACCATCCTCGCCCCGCAGGGTATCGCCTGGGGGGATGAAACGGCGCATGTGATCTTCCTGCTCGCCATCAGCAAAAGCGAATACGAAGAAGCGATGGCGATCTACGATATTTTCGTCACCTTCCTGCGCGAGCGCGCGATGACGCGACTCTGCGCATGCCGGAATTTCAGCGAGTTCAAAACGGTTGCAATGGAGTGTGTGAGCCGTTTTTGAGGGGCGGAAAACAGAACCTCTACTGCTGGAAATTAACGCAAGTGATGTACAACCTGATTACTGCTGCCGCGCCAGATTAGCGCCGGGTCTTTAAGATCCTGCACGTATTTGCCATCGACCAGCACGTTGATGAGATCGACAACCTGCATTTGCGCGGCATCGAGTTCATCGAGCTTGTAGCCGGTCCACACCCAGATGTCTTTTCCCGGACACTCAGCGCGAATGCGCTGCACCAGTTGCAGAATATCCGGCACGTTTTGTGGATGCAGCGGATCGCCGCCGGAGAGCGAGATCCCCTGACGGTGAATACGCGTGTCGTTCAGATCGGCAATGATCTTGTCTTCCATCTCTTTGCTAAACGGCTGGCCGGAGTTCAGCCGCCAGGTGCTTTTGTTATAGCAACCGGGGCATTCATGCACGCATCCTGAAACAAACAGGGTACAGCGAGTGCCGGGACCGTTAACGATGTCGACAGGGTAATACTGATGGTAATTCATTTGCGCTTCTCATCCGTTTATCAATTCGCGCCATAGCTGCGTTCGTGCGCCCGAGTCACTTACTTATGTAAGCTCCCCGGGACTTACTCATTTGCTGCCTTGCTATGACGTGAATTGCGTTGCGGAAATAATGGCCCGAAAAGCGTCGCATCGCCGGGCAATAAAATCGTCTAAATTAACCGATCTGCCCGTTCCCTAAATGCTTAACGCGGCGCTTCACTTCTTCCTGCTTACCGGCGTTAAACGGACGAGCGTCCGGGCTGCCTAAGTAACCGCAGACGCGGCGGGTGACCGATACGCGCGCGGCGTCGTGGTTACCACATTTCGGGCAGGTAAAGCCTTTGCTGGTGCACTCAAACTCACCGGTAAAGCCGCACTCGTAGCATTCATCGATTGGCGTGTTGGTCCCGTAATAGGGCACGTGCTGATAGCTGTAATCCCAGACGTCTTCCAGCGCTTTCAGGTTGTGCTGAATATTCGGGTATTCGCCGTAGCAAATGAAGCCCCCGCTTGCCAGCGGCGGGTACGGCGCTTCGAAATCGATCTTGTCGTACGGGTTAACCTTCTTCTCCACGTCGAGGTGGAAGCTGTTGGTGTAGTAGCCTTTGTCGGTCACGCCCGGGACCACGCCAAATTCGGCGGTATCCAGACGGCAGAAACGGTCGCACAGGTTTTCACTTGGCGTGCTGTACAGGCTAAAGCCGTAGCCAGTCTCGTCTTTCCACTGATCGACCGCTTGGCGCAGGCGTTCCACAATGGCGATACCTTTGGCGCGCAGCTGCTCGCTGTCATACACATGCTTGTCGCCAAACAGCGCATTGATGGTTTCGTGAATACCGATGTAGCCCAGAGAGATGGATGCACGACCATTTTTAAAGATTTCTGACACATCATCGTCCGCTTTCAGACGCACGCCGCAGGCCCCTTCCATATACAGAATTGGCGCCACGCGGGCCTTCACGCCTTCCAGGCGCGCAATGCGGGTCATCAGCGCTTTACGCGCCAGCACCAGACGATCGTCGAGAAGCTTCCAGAAGGTGGCTTCATCGCCATGCGCTTCCAGCGCGATACGCGGCAGGTTGAGGCTGATAACGCCGAGGTTGTTACGCCCGTCGTGAATCTGTTCGCCGTTCTCGTTTTCCCACACGCCGAGGAAGCTGCGACAGCCCATTGGCGTTTTGAACGAGCCGGTCACTTTGACCACCTGATCGTAGTTCAGGATGTCCGGATACATACGCTTGCTCGCGCACTCCAGTGCCAGCTGTTTGATGTCGTAGTTCGGATCGCCAAACTTGTGGTTCAGACCGTCACGAATCGCGAACACCAGTTTCGGGAACACTGCGGTTTTACGGTTTTTACCCAAGCCGGCAATACGGTTACGCAGAATGGACTGCTGGATCAAACGCGATTCCCAGCTGGTTCCCAGGCCAAAACCAAAGGTCACGAACGGCGTCTGACCGTTGGCGGTATGCAGGGTGTTCACTTCATACTCGAGAGACTGGAATGCGTCGTAGCACTCTTTCTCGGTACGGGAATGGGCATAACCGTCGGCGTCCGGGATTTGCCACTCTTCAGCGGTTTTACGATGTTTATTAAAGCTCTCGGTGACGAACGGCGCGAGAACTTCATCAATACGGTTAATGGTGGTGCCGCCATAAATATGGCTGGCGACCTGCGCGATAATTTGCGCGGTGACGGCGGTCGCGGTAGAGATGGATTTTGGCGGTTCAATCTCCGCGTTACCCATCTTAAAGCCCTGCGTCAGCATGCCTTTCAGGTCGATCAGCATGCAGTTAAACATTGGGAAGAACGGAGAGTAGTCGAGATCGTGATAGTGAATATCACCACGCTCGTGCGCCTGGACGACATCACGCGGCAGCAGGTGCTGACGCGCATAGTGTTTGGCAACGATACCGGCCAGCAGGTCGCGCTGGGTCGGGATCACTTTGCTGTCTTTGTTGGCATTTTCATTCAGCAGAGCAGAGTTGGTTTGCTCAACCAGACCACGAATTTCCTGGTTCAGACGGCCACGTTTTTCACGCTGGATATCACGGTCGTGGCGATATTCGATGTACGCACGGGCGAGTTGTTTGTACGGGCCAGACATTAGCTGGTTTTCTACCGCTGTCTGGATCTCGTTGATATCGACCTTGCTGCGCTCATTCATCTGGCTACTAACGACTTCTGCGACGGTGGCACAGTAATCTGCGTCATCGACTCCCGCTGCTTTAGCTGCACGCAGAATGGCTTCTTTGATGCGCTCTGATTTAAACGGCACTTTACAGCCATCTCGTTTCATCACATGCGGTGTCATGATCACTCCATATTTATAAGAACAGGTTATCCACAGAGGTTGGGGAAGCCATCAGGGCTTTATTCATCTCTATTGCCAATGACTTCCCGCAATCCTGACCCACTTTATCCACAATTCCACCGTGAAGCGGTGCACTGTAGTTGTAGCAATTGTAGTCGATTAATACAACATATTGGGTCGGCGTGCATTTTAAGTTCTATATGTAGTGATTTGCATCAAGGATGTTTACGATTTATTTGATGTAGCGCAAAGTAAAAATCGGAGCGTACAGATGACGGGCACTACAGCCGATTGTAAATTGTGGGCAGAAAATTCTGATTAATTATTCAACAAAAACAGAAAGGTAAGCTGAGCGTATGCATCAAAGCCCGGCAGCGTTATGCGTACCGGGCCTGAACATAATTGCAAGCTATTTTTGCAACCACCAGACGGCTTCAAAAGGACGCAGCGTCATGTCTGCGGGTTGGCTGGCGACCTCGGCATAGTTGTGCATCAGCACCTGCCAGTTGCCGTCGGTCTGGGTCGGCTGCCAGCTCTGGAAGGTATCGCTCAGATTAGCAATGACCAGCAACCGCTGTCCTTGCCATTTACGTTGATAGCACCACAGATGCGGGCTTTCCGGTAGCAGATCCTGATAGTCGCCCCAGGTAATAACCGGCTCTGCTTTACGCAATGCGATCAGCTTCTGATAGGTATAGAACACCGAGTCGGTATCGCGCAGCGCTGCCGCCACGTTGATATCCGCTGCGTTGTCGCACAGATTGATCCACGGCTCACCCTGGGTGAAGCCCGCGTGTTTGCTGGCATCCCACTGCATCGGCGTGCGGCTGTTATCGCGCGATTTACTGGCGAGGATCGCCAGCAGCTCTTGCGCATCGCGCCCCTGGCCGTTCAGGGCGGCAAACATGTTATGGCTTTCCACATCGCGATAATCGGTAATCTGGCGGAAGTGCGGATTGGTCATGCCGATCTCTTCACCCTGGTAGATGTAGGGCGTGCCCTGCATACCGTGCAGCACCATCGCCAGCATTTTTGCGGCCGGAACGCGGTATTTACCTTCATCGCCAAAACGCGACACGATGCGTGGCTGGTCGTGGTTACACCAGAACAGCGCGTTCCAGGCCTGATTGTGCATGCCTTGCTGCCAGTGGCGGAACAGGGTTTTGAGCGCCACATAGTCGGGTTTGGCTAACGTCCACTTCTCACCGTTGGGGTAATCCACTTTCAGGTGGTGGAAGTTGAAGGTCATCGACAGTTCGCTGCCATCGAGTGCGGCGTACTGCTGGCAGTTTTCCAGCGTGGTGGAGGACATTTCTCCGACCGTCATCAGGCCGCGGGGCGTGAAGACGTCGCGATTCATTTTACGTAAAAACGCATGCGCGCGCGGGCCGTCGGTATAAAAACGCCGCCCATCGCCGTCGGGATCGCTCGGGAAGTCCTGATCTTTAGAGATAAGATTCACCACGTCGAGACGCAGTCCGTCCACGCCGCGATCGGCCCAGAACTCGCACACTTTTTTTAGCTCGGCGCGGACCGCCGGGTTCTCCCAGTTCAGGTCTGCCTGCTCCGGAGCAAAGAGGTGCAGATAGTACTGCTCGCTTTCGGCGTGCCAGCCCCAGGCGCTGCCGCCAAATTTGGAGCGCCAGTTATTCGGGAGACTGTCTGGCGTACCGTCGCGCCAGAGGTAAAACTGACGATACGGGCTGTCTTTATCCAGCGCCTCGCGAAACCAGGGGTGCTGGGTTGAAGTGTGGTTAAACACCATATCGAGAATAATACGGATACCGCGCGCTTTCGCCTGCGCCACCAGTTCGTCAAAGTCTGCAAGCGTTCCGTAGGCCGGATCGACAGACATGTAATCCGCGACGTCGTAGCCGTTATCAACCTGCGGCGAAATATAGAACGGCGTTAGCCAGATGGCATCAACCCCCAGCGTTTGCAGATAGTCGAGGCGCTGCGTCACGCCGCGTAAATCGCCGGTGCCGCTGCCGGTGGTGTCCTGAAAACTCTTGGGGTAAACCTGATAGATGACGCCGTTTTGCCACCAGTGGGGAATATTCATGGTTGTTTCCTGGAAATACGATGGGGCGCAACTGCGCCCCGAAGAAAAGTTAGACAATTTGTAGTGTGCCCATACGGTGTTTACGCTGATAAACGAATGAGGTCAGTACCATGGGGATAACAATCGCAATGACCATTGCCATGCCAAATACCTGCCAGTAAGTCGGCTGGATGGAGAGGATGCCCGGCAAACCGCCGACGCCAATTCCGTTCGCCAACACACCGTTCAGGCCGCACAGCAGTCCGGCGAGACCGGAACCGATCATCGCGCACAGCATCGGGAAGCGGTATTTCAGGTTGATCCCGTACATGGCCGGTTCAGTGACCCCGAGATAGGCGGAGATCGCGGCAGGAACGGAGATTTCACGTTCATTGTGTTTGCGACTGGAGATGATGATCCCGACTACCGCAGAGGCCTGAGCGATATTCGACAGTGCGATCAGCGGCCATACCGGCGTACCGCCCATGCTCTGAATCATCTGCATGTCGATAGCCAGCGTGGTCTGATGCACGCCGGTTATCACCAGCGGGGCATACAGGAAGCCGAACAGCGCCGCGCCAATCGGGGCAAAGCTGCCGGTCAGCAGGTGACGGACCGCAAACGCGACACCGTCGCCGATCATGCGGCCAAACGGACCGATAAAGGCGTGCGCGAGGAACACCGCAAGGATCAACGAGCACACCGGGACGATCACCAGATACAGATAATCCGGGACGATGCGTTTCATGCGTGTTTCAATAAACCCGAGCGCCAGACCGGCCAGCAGTGCCGGAATAACCTGTGCCTGATAGCCCACTTTCTCAATGCTGAACAGGCCGAAGTTCCACACTTCCGGTACCTGTTGACCGAGTAGATAGGCGTTCATTAGCTGCGGTGAAACCAGGGTCACACCCAGCACAATACCGAGGATCGGCGTTCCGCCCATTTTCTTCACTGCTGACCAGCAGATCCCGACCGGCAGATAGAAGAAGATCGCTTCGCCAATTAGCCACAGGAAGTCGTAAAGGGTTTTCAGCGAAGGGTGCATCTGCGCCAGCGTCTGCCCGTTGCTCATGGGCAGATCGCCAATCACATTACGGAACCCCAAGATCAAGCCGCCGCTAATCAGCGCTGGCAGCAGCGGGAAGAAGATCTCCGCAAAATGAGAAATCAGCTGTTCGTGCCATTTCATATTCTGCCGCGCGGCTTTTTTCGCCTGCTCTTTGTCGGCGCTGGCCTGACCGGTTGTCGCCAGCAGCGCTTTGTAGTAATCGCCCACTTCGGTGCCAATCACTACCTGAAACTGCCCGGCGTTGGTGAAGCAGCCTTTGACCATCGGCAACTGTTCGATCTCTTTTGGCCTGGCATTCGCAGGCTGATTCAGCACAAAACGCAGGCGAGTAATGCAGTGACTTACCGTGGCGATATTGTCGCGCCCGCCTACCAGCTCAATCAGCCGGTCGATGTCTGCTTGTTTTATTTTGCTCATGATGATGTGTGTTCCCCGTAGGCCGGATAAGACGTTTTAGCATCGCCATCTGGCAACTCTCTCGTTGCTGTGGCCAGAGTATATCGTCGATGATTTTTTAAAAATGGGAACGTTCCCGAAACGTAGCGAAGATCACAAATTAACGCTCAGAAAGCGATCAGGAGAGGGTGGAAGGAATAACGATTTGTCGTAGTTCGCTACGGCCGTTGATCTGCTCGATCAGCTGCGAGGCCGCTTGTCGTCCGGCTTCGGCATATCCTGGATCGACGGTGATAATTTCCGGATGGAGGAATTTCATCAGCGGCGTACTGCCCACGCTCGCCAGCTGTAGATTCTCAATTCGCTGCTCTTGCAGATATTTGCTGACACCAAGGGCGAGGGTGTCCGTCGCGCAGACTAAGGCAGTGGTTTCCGGGGTGATGACGTTGGCGGCCTGCTCATAACCCTGCTTCATGGCAAGCCCCGGTAGCGCGGCTACAGGATGCAGTTTGTGTTTCTTACAGAACGCCAGGTAGGCTTCATGGCGGCGCTTACCGGTGGTCACGTCGCTATGGGGAACGCCAAGAAAGCTGATATGGCGATGCTCGCGATCGTATAAACGCTGCATCAGGGTGCGAATGGCGCCTTCATCGTCATAGCAGACGGAGGCAAAGCCTTTGGCATCTCTTGCCAGCAGCACCAGCGAATCCTGCCAGGAGGCGAGCATGGATTCACTTATGCCGGTAAAACCAAACAGCACCACGCCGTCAATATTGCGGCGTCTGAGCATGCCGAGATGCTCTTCAACCAGCTCGGGCGAGAACTGGCTTTCCATCATGATCGGGTCGTAACCCTGCTCATAAAAGGCGGGCAGCATGGTTTGTACGGCGAGATTTTCCGAAAGCGAGTCCAGACGCGTGACGATGATCGCCACCACCTTGTCACTTTGTCCGCGCATGGCGCGTGCGGAGCGGGAAGGGGAAAAACCGTGCTGATTCATCACCGCTTCAACGCGTTCGCGGGTGCGTTCGCTCACGCCGCTTTCATTGTTAAGCACACGGGAAACGGTTGATTTTCCCACACCGCTTAAGCGGGCGATGTCTTTAATTGTCAGCCGGTTTTGCATCCTGTTTTCCCGTGTTGCGTGTGAAGTTATGCCAAATAGAGAATAACTTTACTCAAGCGCAGCGCAATGGGCAAAGTCTGGTATACGTTTGGTTTAGTTTCCATGGTTTATCATACTGCCATAATTGCCACAAACCTTATGGTTTTCTGCGTATAATCCGCAGCGCAAATCATTCACTTACCGGAGGCTATATGGATCCCGATCCCACCCCTCTCCCGAGATGGAGAAACTCCCCTTTCCGGTAAGCCTGTCTTTCACTGTCTTACCGGAGCAGTAAGACAGTGACGTTCTGACGTCCCTGTTGTGATTTTAATATTGCCATCAGGTAAGGCTTTGCCACGCCTGAAGGATTTACTGCGCCTGTTGAGACTGGCGCAGAGGGACTGCCTATGTTCAAAAATATCACTCGCCAGCTATTTGCCCGGCTAAACCGCCATTTACCACACCGTCTGGTGCATCGCGATCCGTTGCCTAATGCCCAGACCGTTGCCAGCACGCCGATCCCGCCATCGCTGAGCGAACATTGTCTGAAAATGGCGCTGATTGACGAAGCCGCGCTGTGGAAAACGTTTGGCGCGCACCCGGAAGGATTAAACGCCGCAGAAGTGGAAAACGCTCGCGAATTACATGGCGAGAACCAACTGCCGGCGCAGAAGCCGTCGCCGTGGTGGGTGCATCTGTGGGTCTGCTACCGCAACCCGTTTAATATTTTGTTGACCATCCTCGGTGCGATTTCCTATGCCACCGAAGATCTGTTTGCCGCTGGCGTCATTGCTCTGATGGTCGTCATCTCTACGTTACTGAATTTTGTGCAGGAGGCGCGTTCCACCAAAGCGGCAGATGCGCTGAAAGCGATGGTCAGTAACACCGCTACGGTGCTGCGCGTTATCAACGAGAAAGGAGAGAACGGCTGGGTTGAACTGCCGATCGACCAGTTAGTTCCCGGCGATATCATTAAGCTGGCGGCAGGGGATATGATCCCGGCCGATCTGCGTGTGGTGCAGGCTCGTGACCTGTTCGTGGCCCAGGCTTCGCTGACCGGTGAATCGCTGCCGGTGGAGAAAGTCGCAACCAGCCGCGACCCGCAGCAAAGCAACCCGCTCGAATGCGATACCCTGTGCTTTATGGGCACCAACGTGGTGAGCGGCACGGCGCAGGCCATCGTGATTGCGACCGGAGCCAATACCTGGTTCGGGCAACTGGCGGGCCGCGTCAGCGAGCAGGAAAGCGAGCAGAATGCTTTCCAGAAAGGGATCAGTCGCGTCAGCATGCTGCTGATCCGTTTTATGCTGGTGATGGCGCCGATTGTGCTCATCATCAACGGCTATACCAAAGGCGACTGGTGGGAAGCGGCGCTGTTTGCCCTGTCTGTCGCGGTGGGGCTGACCCCGGAAATGCTGCCGATGATCGTCACCTCGACGCTGGCGCGTGGGGCGGTGAAGCTGTCAAAACAAAAGGTCATCGTCAAACACCTCGACGCCATTCAGAACTTTGGCGCGATGGATATCCTGTGTACTGATAAAACGGGTACCCTGACACAAGACAAAATTGTACTTGAGAATCATACAGATATATCTGGTAAACCCAGCGAGCACGTCCTGCATTCTGCGTGGCTGAACAGCCATTACCAGACCGGGTTGAAGAATCTGCTGGATACGGCAGTGCTGGAAGGTGTGGACGAAGAATCAGCCCGCCAGCTCTCTACCCGCTGGCAGAAAATTGATGAGATCCCGTTTGACTTCGAACGCCGCCGCATGTCGGTGGTGGTCGCTGAAGAAACCGATGTGCATCAGCTGGTGTGCAAAGGCGCGCTGCAGGAGATCCTCAGCGTCTGCACCCAGGTGCGCTACAGCGGTGAGGTTGTCCCGTTAGATGACAACATGCTGCGTCGGGTGAAGCGCGTCACGGATACGCTGAATCGCCAGGGGCTGCGCGTGGTAGCAGTGGCGACGAAATACCTGCCAGCGCGTGAGGGCGATTACCAGCGTATTGATGAATCAGATCTGATCCTCGAAGGCTATATTGCGTTCCTCGATCCGCCGAAAGAGACCACCGCGCCAGCGCTCAAAGCGCTGAAAGCCAGCGGTATTACGGTGAAAATCCTGACTGGCGATAGCGAGCTGGTGGCGGCGAAAGTGTGTCATGAAGTAGGGCTGGATGCGGGCGATGTGGTTATCGGCAGCAGCATTGAAGGGTTAAGCGACGATGAGCTGGCAACGCTGGCCCAGCGCACCACGCTGTTTGCTCGTCTGACGCCGATGCACAAAGAGCGCATTGTCACGCTGCTCAAGCGCGAAGGTCATGTGGTTGGCTTTATGGGGGATGGCATTAACGATGCCCCGGCGCTGCGTGCGGCGGACATTGGTATCTCCGTTGACGGCGCGGTTGATATTGCGCGTGAAGCGGCTGATATCATCCTGCTGGAAAAGAGTCTGATGGTGCTGGAAGAAGGGGTGATCGAAGGACGCCGTACTTTTTCTAACATGCTGAAGTATATCAAAATGACGGCCAGTTCTAACTTCGGTAATGTGTTTAGCGTGCTGGTGGCGAGCGCCTTCTTACCGTTCCTGCCGATGTTGCCGCTGCACTTACTGATTCAGAACCTGCTGTACGATGTATCCCAGGTGGCGATTCCGTTTGATAACGTCGACGAAGAGCAGATCAAAAAGCCGCAGCGCTGGAATCCCAGCGAGTTGGGGCGCTTTATGATCTTCTTTGGACCAATCAGCTCGATCTTCGACATTCTGACATTTTGCCTGATGTGGTTCGTCTTCCATGCGAATACGCCAGAACATCAGACGTTGTTCCAGTCTGGCTGGTTCGTGGTAGGCCTGCTGTCGCAAACGCTGATTGTGCATATGATCCGTACCCGCCGCGTGCCGTTCATCCAAAGCCGCGCCGCATGGCCGCTGATGCTGATGACGCTGGTGGTCATGGTGGTAGGCATTGCATTACCGTTCTCCCCGCTGGCCAACTATCTGCAATTGCAGGCGCTGCCGCTGAGCTACTTCCCGTGGCTGATTGCGATTCTGGCGGGCTACATGACATTAACCCAGCTCGTGAAAGGTTTTTATAGCCGCCGCTACGGCTGGCAGTAAGCACAAGATATCGGCTGCGTTGGCCCCTTAAAAAGCCAACGCAGCTGTAACCTGGCGCAGGAGGAATATCGGTATCGCCCGATGATTCGTGCCGCAGAAAATTCATGCGTATTATTATTTCTGTTAAAAGATAATTAATTCGATAAATGTGAATGATAAGTGAATAAATTCACGTAGAATATTGTTTTTTAATATTCATACATTAAAAATTATAATTTATAAGATATGCCTTAGCACTCCCCCTCCATTCATTCCGCAAAATATCGAGAATTAAAAAATTTACATAAAAATCTATGATTGCAACATGTTGTATTTTATGTTTTTTTTTAATGATTCCTTTATTCTTATTTTTATCAATCCCAATAAAAACAATGCGTTGAGATATATATTCATGGCGGTGATTCGTTGTTATGAAATATGTCTTTGGATATACTCGCTTCTATATAAATTTATTTATATGGTGCCGCTGTATTACAGATTCGGAGAATCTGCGGCGGCGTGTTTCGTCGCTATGTCGTTTTATCTATATCATTTCGCTCACATCAGAGAGACTCACATTATGCAAAGGAAAGCTATTTCATTTTGTATTGCCCTGGCATTAAGCGGTAATACATTTGCCGCCGATCTTAACAACAACGAAGACAAAAAAAAGCAGTGTCCCGAAAATATCAGCAGCCTTTCTCAGGCTGAGCTGGCCAAACTGTCGCCGGAGTGCCAGAAAGCCACGGAAAGCGTTTTAGAGCAGGGCTGGGCATGGGCGGTGGGCGGTATCGCTGCTGTGGCCGCCACGGTGGGTATCGCGGCGAGCGGCGGCGGCGGCAGCAGCCATTCGTCCTCCGGGTTGCCTGTTGATCCAGTAACGCCTGTGGACCCGGTAACACCTGTGGACCCGGTAACACCTGTCGATCCGGTGGACCCCGTTACACCTGATACCCCCCCCTCCGTTTATGACAATGGCGTTACCCTTGACCGGGGCGCGAAAACCCTGACCTTTGCCTCGCTGGTGGTGAACGGCGTCACTTATACCAATACCACCTTCGCCATTACCAAGCAGGGCGACGGCTACCTGCTGACCGCGCCGGACGGCAAAACCCTGACCGTGACCAGCCTGAACGTGATGGGCAATGCGCTGGTGATGCAGGGAACGTACGGCAGTAACAACCTGTTCTGGTCGTACAACCGCGCAGGAAAGCTTACTCTTGCGGGGCCAGACACCACGGTTATTGACGGCGACGGGCAGCAGAAAACAGTTGATGGTGGCTCCACCGCAGGCGGCCCGGGCGATACCGGGACGATTATCAACGGCGATGGTAACGATATTAATGTGAATGGTGACACCGGCGCTACTGGCGGCGGCACCGGCACCGACGTGAACGGCAACGACAACACCATCAACAACGGCGGTAAAAATACCGCAGACGGTGAAGGCTCCGCCGGTACAGACGTGACCGGCGACGGCAACGACATCAACAACACCGGTGATAACAGCGGCACCAACGGCGGCACTGGCACCGGCGTGGACGGTAACGACAACACCATCAACAACGGCGGCAAAAATACCGCAGACGGTGAAGGCTCCACCGGTACAGACGTGACCGGCGACGGCAACGACATCAACAACACCGGCGACAACGGCGCCACCAACGGCGGCACCGGCACAGACGTGGACGGCAACGGCAACACAGTTGATAACGGTGGCAACAACACCGCCGACGGTGCAGGCTCCACCGGTACAGACGTGACTGGCGACGGCAACGACATCAACAACACCGGTGATAACAGCGGCACCAACGGCGGTACCGGCACCGGCGTGGACGGCAACGACAACACCATCAACAACGGCGGCAAAAACACCGCAGACGGTGAAGGCTCCACCGGTACTGACGTGACCGGCGACGGTAACGACATCAACAACACCGGCGACAACGGCGCCACCAACGGCGGCACCGGCACCAGCGTGGACGGAGACGGCAACACGGT
>NZ_JAOWCV010000002.1:0-215 GCF_030336805.1 Citrobacter sp. Cb023
ACGTCAGTACCGGTGGAGCCAGTCCCATCAGCCGTAGTTTGACCTTTGTTGTCGATGGTGTTGTCGTTGCCGTCCACGCTGGTGCCGGTGCCGCCATTGGCTGCGCTGGTGCCACCTTCATTGTTGATTTTGTTACCGTCGCCGGTTACGTCAGTACCGGTGGAGCCAGTCCCATCAGCCGTAGTTTGACCTTTGTTGTCGATGGTGTTGTCGTT
>NZ_JAOWCV010000003.1:0-334 GCF_030336805.1 Citrobacter sp. Cb023
ACGTCAGTACCGGTGGAGCCAGTCCCATCAGCCGTAGTTTGACCTTTGTTGTCGATGGTGTTGTCGTTGCCGTCCACGCTAGTGCCGGTGCCGCCATTGGCTGCGCTGGTGTCGCCTTCGTTGATGATTTTGTTGCCGTTACCGTCTACATCCGTACCGGTAGAGCCTGCGCCATCGGCAGTGTTGTTACCCTTGTTGTCGATGGTGTTGCCGTTACCGTCAGCTTTAGTGCCGGTACCACCGCCAGTGGCGCTGTTGTCACCGGTGTTGTTAATGTCGTTGCCGTCGCCGGTCACGTCTGTACCGGTGGAGCCTGCACCGTCGGCAGTGTTTT
>NZ_JAOWCV010000004.1:0-211 GCF_030336805.1 Citrobacter sp. Cb023
GCGTTTCACTTCTGAGTTCGGCATGGGGTCAGGTGGGACCACCGCGCTACAGCCGCCAGGCAAATTCTGTTTATCAACACGCTTTTCGCATGTCGATTAATCTGTAATCAAGCTGAATATCGTGTCTCTTTCGCCAAAACATCTTCGGCGTTGTAAGGTTAAGCCTCACGGTTCATTAGTATCGGTTAGCTCAACGTATCGCTACGCTTAC
>NZ_JAOWCV010000005.1:0-262 GCF_030336805.1 Citrobacter sp. Cb023
TGGTGCATCCGGGAGGATTCGAACCTCCGACCGCTCGGTTCGTAGCCGAGTACTCTATCCAGCTGAGCTACGGATGCATCGGGAAACTTGCTTCACTGCCGATATTGATATCGTAATGAGCGATATCAAGTAAGAGATGGTGCATCCGGGAGGATTACTCGGCTGCGCCTCGCCCTGCGGGTCGTTGCTGAAGCAACGTTATCCTCCCTGGTGCTCGCGATTATCTCGCAGACCATGAAACAACAGTTTTGCTGTTATCTCG
>NZ_JAOWCV010000006.1:0-256 GCF_030336805.1 Citrobacter sp. Cb023
GAAGGATGAGAAGCTTCGACTAAGGTTCGATTCGAGCGTTAGCGAGAAAGCGTTGCCGCAGGCAACGACCCGAAGGGCGAAGCGCACCGCGCTGAGTAATCCTTCCCCCACCACCATCACTTCATAAAGCACCTGTATCAAATCCATCTGTTATGCTTCATATTCTGCCCAGACGCGAAGGATGAGAAGCTTCGACTAAGGTTCGATTCGAGCGTTAGCGAGAAAGCGTTGCCGCAGGCAACGACCCGAAGGGCGA
>NZ_JAOWCV010000007.1:0-357 GCF_030336805.1 Citrobacter sp. Cb023
CAATTTTCAGCTTGATCCAGATTTTTAAAGAGCAAAACTTCGCAGTGAACCTTTTCAGGTACACTCTGAAGTTTTCTTGTGTTTTTGCAGTAATGGATGGTGGAGCTATGCGGGATCGAACCGCAGACCTCCTGCGTGCAAGGCAGGCGCTCTCCCAGCTGAGCTATAACCCCATCGTAAATGCTAATCTCTGTACCCTAATTCGTTTCCGGGCAAGGCGCGGTGGTGCGAAGCATACTGAAGTATGCGAGCATCGCCGTAACACAGCACGGAGGCGAATTTGGTAGGCCTGAGTGGACTTGAACCACCGACCTCACCCTTATCAGGGGTGCGCTCTAACCACCTGAGCTACAAGCC
>NZ_JAOWCV010000008.1:0-211 GCF_030336805.1 Citrobacter sp. Cb023
TAATAAGTGGCGGAACGGACGGGACTCGAACCCGCGACCCCCTGCGTGACAGGCAGGTATTCTAACCAACTGAACTACCGCTCCACCGAATTTCTTTGTCACTACCCGGATTATTCATCCCGGTTTACTGCAATTTGATGCCTGGCAGTTCCCTACTCTCGCATGGGGAGACCCCACACTACCATCGGCGCTACGGCGTTTCACTTCTGAG
>NZ_JAOWCV010000009.1:0-281 GCF_030336805.1 Citrobacter sp. Cb023
CTCAGAAGTGAAACGCCGTAGCGCCGATGGTAGTGTGGGGTCTCCCCATGCGAGAGTAGGGAACTGCCAGGCATCAAATTTAGTGTGCTGATATGGCTCAGTTGGTAGAGCGCACCCTTGGTAAGGGTGAGGTCCCCAGTTCGACTCTGGGTATCAGCACCAGTTTTTCGGTTAAAGTTTGGCACTTAGAAAAGAATTTGTCTGGCGGCTGTAGCGCGGTGGTCCCACCTGACCCCATGCCGAACTCAGAAGTGAAACGCCGTAGCGCCGATGGTAGTGTG
>NZ_JAOWCV010000010.1:0-233 GCF_030336805.1 Citrobacter sp. Cb023
CGGCGCTACGGCGTTTCACTTCTGAGTTCGGCATGGGGTCAGGTGGGACCACCGCGCTACAGCCGCCAGGCAAATTCTGTCTATCAACACGCTTTTCGCATGTCGATGTAATCTGTATCAAACTGAATTTTGATGTCTCTTTCGCCAAAACACCTTCGGCGTTGTAAGGTTAAGCCTCACGGTTCATTAGTATCGGTTAGCTCAACGTATCGCTACGCTTACACACCCGACCT
>NZ_JAOWCV010000011.1:0-312 GCF_030336805.1 Citrobacter sp. Cb023
CACCGTCGGCAGTGTTTTTACCGCCGTTATCAACCGTGTTGCCGTCTCCGTCCACGCTGGTGCCGGTGCCGCCGTTGGTGCCACTGTTATCACCGGTGTTGTTGATGTCGTTGCCGTCGCCAGTCACGTCAGTACCGGTGGAGCCTTCACCGTCTGCGGTGTTTTTGCCACCGTTGTTGATGGTGTTGTCGTTGCCGTCCACGTCAGTGCCGGTGCCGCCGCCAGTGGCGCCGTTGTCACCGGTGTTGTTAATGTCGTTGCCGTCGCCGGTCACGTCTGTACCGGTGGAGCCTGCACCGTCGGCAGTGTTTT
>NZ_JAOWCV010000012.1:0-219 GCF_030336805.1 Citrobacter sp. Cb023
TCGCCCTTCGGGTCGTTGCCTGCGGCAACGCTTTCTCGCTAACGCTCGAATCGAACCTTAGTCGAAGCTTCTCATCCTTCCCGCTTGGGCAGAATATGAGGCATAACAGAGGGATTGGATGCTGGTGCTTTATGAAGTGATGGTGGTGGGGGAAGGATTCGAACCTTCGAAGTCGATGACGGCAGATTTACAGTCTGCTCCCTTTGGCCGCTCGGGAAC
>NZ_JAOWCV010000013.1:0-213 GCF_030336805.1 Citrobacter sp. Cb023
GTTTCACTTCTGAGTTCGGCATGGGGTCAGGTGGGACCACCGCGCTACAGCCGCCAGGCAAATTCTGTTTATCAACACACCTCTCGGGTCTGTCGATGTAATCTGTAATCAAGCTGAATTTCGATGTCTCATCCGCCAAAACATCTTCGGCGTTGTAAGGTTAAGCCTCACGGTTCATTAGTATCGGTTAGCTCAACGTATCGCTACGCTTAC